>JASGKY010000026.1:0-11075 GCA_049840435.1 Verrucomicrobiota bacterium
GCAATAACAGCGCCCCGTCATCGTCCAGCGACTCTGCACAGCCACGCAGTTTTCGTTCCCCAATTCCCACTACAACTTGTTTGCCAATCGTGGTGCAACGCTCCTCCCACTCATCTGCCAGCGCTGGAAATTTGCCTTGGTTCACTCGCGCATAATCAGCATCCAACTCGCGTAAAATCGCCGTCGCCAGTTCGGCGCGCATTATCGGCTTTCCTAATTCAATCCGCAGCGAAGTCGCGATTTTCCTCAACTCCGGCGAGAATTCGCTCGTCGTCACATTGACGCTTACACCAATACCTAGCGTGATGTGCTTCACGCGATCCACCTCCGCACTGAGCTCAGTGAGAATTCCAACCAACTTTTTCCCGCCGATCAAAATATCATTGGGCCATTTGATTTCCGGGCTTAAACCCGTCACACGATTGATTGCGCGCCAAGTCGCCGTGGCGGCCGCGACAGTGAGTTGCGTCGTCTCCTGTGGATTTAATCTCGGTCGCAGCAAAATGGAAAACCAAAGCCCTTTGTGCGCTGGTGAAACCCACGCTCGCCCCAATCTCCCCCGCCCTTTCGTCTGCGATTCTGCAAACACCACCACACCTTCCTTCACGCCGTCACGCGCGAGTTTTTCGACCACGTCATTCGTCGAGGTGGTTTGTTCGAAGACACGGATGTCCCGCCCGACGACCTGCGTTTTGCCAAGTCGCGCCAGTAAATCATCCGCATGCAACACATCCGGAACGCTGATGAGCCGGTAGCCCAACACCGGGCTGGCTTCGATTTCGTAGCCGAGTTTGCGAAGTTCCTCGATGCGCGCCCAGATGGCCGCACGCGTAACGCCGAGTCGTTGGGAAAGTTCCGCACCGGAGACGCCGCCGTTCTCCGCCGCGCGGAGCGCCATGAGGATTTGTGTGTCCGTTGTCACGATGCGCGCTGGCTTTGTAACCCCACCCTCGCAGCAACGCAAGTTCCGTCCCGTGTTCAGCATTGAATTGCCGCCCCGCTCTTCGCATCCTCGGCCCGTGAGTCATCTGTCCAAAGCCCGGGAAGTATTCGACATCGAACTCGCCGCACTCAAAGCCGTGCGCGCCCAGCTCGACCAATCATTCGATGCCGCCGTCACCACCATCTGCGAAACCCTCAGCCGGCGTGGCAAAATTGTCATCGTCGGCATCGGCAAGTCCGGCAACGTCGGTGCGAAAATCGCCGCCACTCTCACCAGCACCGGCACCACCAGCGTCGTGCTCAACAGCGTGGACGCCCTTCACGGCGACCTCGGCATCATCAACGATGGCGACGTCATCTTCGCACTGAGCTACTCGGGCGAATCCGATGAATTGCTCAACCTGCTCCCCGCCATCAAGCGTTTCTCGGTCAAAATCATCTCCTTCACTGGCGGCTTGAAATCCGCCCTCGCCCGTCACAGCGACATCATCTTGAACGTCCACGTGCCGAAGGAAGCCTGTCCGTTTGCGCTCGCGCCGACCTCCAGCACCACCGCCATGCTCGTCATGGGCGATGCGTTGGCGATGGCCGTCATGCAAGCGCGTGGCTTCAAGCAAAGTGACTTCGCGAAATACCATCCCAGTGGCGCCATCGGCCGCGCGATGCTCCTCCGCGTCGGTGAAATCATGCGCACCGGCGAACGCAACGCCGTTGCTCAGGAAAATCTGCTCGTGAAGGAAGCCCTGCTCGTCATGACTAAGGCCAAATCCGGCAGCCTCGCCGTCATCAACGCCCGCGGCAAACTCACCGGCGTGTTCACTGACGGTGATTTCCGCCGCAAGATGTCGGCCGACGAACAACTCCTGTCGCGCACGCTCAAATCCGTGATGACACCAAACCCGATTTGCATCCGCGACACCGCCCTCGCTGTCGAAGCGCTGAAGATTTTCAACGAACGCAACATTGATGACCTCATCGTTGTGAACGCGAAAAAGGAGCCCGTCGGCTTGATCGATTCACAGGATTTGCCAAAACTCAAAATCATGTAACTGCGCCCGCGCACAGCCTATGAAGACAACGTTTCGTCTGCTCTTTGCCTTCGTCGCCGTTTTCTCAGTAATGAAAGTAAAAGCTCAAGCCAGCAGCCCAGTTACCGCCGCCACCTTCGATTGGAAAAGCACGCGCGGCGGCGAACTGAAGTATTTGCTCTATCTCCCGCCCGATTACAGCAAATCGAACGACAAGAAATGGCCGTTGTTGCTATTCCTCCACGGTGCTGGCGAACGCGGTACCGATGTCAACCGCGTCGCCATCCACGGTCCGATAAGCTTAGTGAAGCAAGGCACAAACTTCCCGTTCATCATCGTCGCACCGCAATGTCCGGAAGGCGAAATCTGGGACAACGAACCGCTGCTCCAGCTGCTCGACCGCATTGAGAGCACCTATGCCGTGGACACCAACCGCGTTTACCTCACCGGCCTGAGCATGGGCGGTTACGGCTCATGGCGGCTCGGCTTGGGGTATCCCGAGCGCTTTGCTGCGCTCGCGCCCATCTGCGGCGGCGCAAACATGATCGAAGTGATTCTCGGCTCGTGGGAGAAAGAGCACTGCAAGCAGATGCTGAAGCTCCCAATCTGGGCCTTTCACGGCGCGAAAGACGACGTTGTCCCGCCGATCGAATCCGAGCGCGTGATCAATTCCCTCAAGAAAATCGGCCATAAGAACATCAAACTCACGGTCTATCCCGAAGCCAAGCACGACTCGTGGAAAGATGCTTACGCCGACCCGAATTTTTACGAGTGGTTGTTGAAACAATCTCGATAGCTGAACACTTGGGATTTCGGCGGGAGGCTCAAAGTGACAACAAAGCATTCCCTTGAATTGACGCGATGAAGCCAAGACCCGCGATTTTTCAACATGCGCACGTCGCCATCGAAATGGCTCTATTGGTCTGCTCGTGTTTGACAACGTCAGCACAAACGACAAACCGCTTCTTCGATTTCGTCCAGAACCAAAGTGAACGCCGTTACTCTGAAGTTCCTCGTGAGGTCTTGGCATTCTATTACGGGTGGTATCGTCCGTCTGGGGAAAGGAACTCCTGGGGCACGGTAGATACCAGCCGACAAACGATCTCCAAGACCGCACGCTATCCAGTCAAAGGGGGCTATAGCTCACACGATCGAGAAGTCGTCGCTTGGCAGATTGATCAGGCAAAGGCTCACGGCATCACAGGATTCATCATCAGTTGGTGGGGCACAGGCGAGTGGGAGTCGTGGCATAATGAGTCGCTGGATTTGCTGATGAATCTGGCGGAGGAAAAAAACTTCAAGGTTTCAATCTACTGGGAGCAAGCGCCCGGCACCGGGCAACATCAAGTCAACCGAGCAGTTGATGAACTGTCACACGTGCTAAAGCAGCATGGTCAAAGCAAAGCGTTTCTCAAAGTTGATGGAAAACCAGTGGTGTTCGCTTACAACCGGGTCACCATGTTTCAAGTCCCTGCCGCATCCTGGCCTGACATCATTGAAGGAGTTCGAAAAAACGCCGGGGATTTCGTTCTGATTGCCGACGGCTATCAAGCGGGTTGGGCCTATCTGTTTGATGGAATCCATTCCTACGGCCTGACTGGTGTGCCGCAAGAGATTGAAAGGCGGCTGCAACCGGACAAGCTCGACTCACTCCGAAACTGGCTTGGGGAATGGTATGCGGGCGGGGTAAAACTGGCCCGCCAGCGCAATCGCATCAGTTGTCTAGTAGTAATCCCTGGAGTGGACTCCCGCAAAGCCTACGGATTCGACTGGGAAATGAACCGTCTCGACGGCCAGACGTATCTCATCCAATGGCAAGAAGCGGTAAAAGCTAATCCCGACTGGATTCTCATCACCTCTTGGAACGAATGGCCAGAAGGTACCGAGGTCGAACCCAGCTTAGAGCTCGGCGATCGCTATCTCCAACTCACCGCTGAATATGCTCAACCTTTCCTTGCCTCGAAACCTGTAGCAGCACGATTGCCTGCGACAACGGCGACGCGAGTTCCAGGGCGGACAAACGAACTGAAAACGGTTTTTGCGGGCCGCCGCATCGCCATGCTAACTCAAGATCAGGTGGGAGACGCAGAGTTTTGGGCTGCCTATTGCGGCGCGAATCTCCAAAGAGTGGACTGGCGTGATTTGATTGACCCAAGAGTTTTTAACGCCAGCAATTATCCGGTGCTGATCCATATCGGCGGAGAACACTACACCAGCAGTGTAAAAACGGTGGATGATGTGACGCGCACGCTAGCCCGATATCTGCACCAAGGAGGATTTCTGGTAAGTTTACCGACTGGAACTTGGCCGCTGCTCTATGATGACAGCCGTAAAGGCGTTCCGCACGGCATCACCGATACTCTGGCATTGGGGATCGACAACGGATTTGAGCAACCACCCATTGGAACAAAGTTGGTATTCCACGCTAAAACAAACGTATTGTTTGGCTTGTCCGCCACCGCACCGTTTCCGAGCGCAGGCGATTTACGCTGGCGACCAGCGAATCGCTCGCGCGTACCGGCCACTGACGCGTACACACCTCTAATTCAGCTTAAAGACGGTACAGGCAAGCTACAAGGTGACGCCGTAGCCTACGTAGAACATAGGACCTCGTCCCTGGCTGGCGGTAAAACCATTTACGTCTGGATGCGAACTGCAGAATCTTTCGGCCCGGATGTCTTCCTGCCCGCGCTGTATCAATTCACTTCCACGCGCTTGAAGCCGTTACCTGCGAATCCGTAGTCACCGATTACTCCAACCCGCTCGCCTTTCGGGCGCGCTTGAGCACTTCCGTTGCCTTGGCTCGCGCCTTGGCTGCGCCGTCAGCCAAAACCTTGTTCACGTAATCCAGATTCGCCACCAACTCCGCGCGCTTCGTTCGTGCGGCAGCAAAGTGCTCCCAATACACCTCGAACAACCTCTTCTTCAAATCACCATAGCCCAAGCCACCCGCACGCAGTTTTTCCTCCCACTCCTTGCCCACACCGGCGTCAATCACCTTGAGCAACTGGATGGCGAGGTTTTGCTCCGCATCCGGCTTCGGCTCGGCGGGCTGGCGACTGTCCATCTTGAGTGCCATGACTTTTTTGCGCAGCACCTTTTCGTCACCGAAAATCTCGATGGTATTGCCGTAGCTTTTGGACATTTTCTCGCCGTCAATTCCCGGCACTTTCGCGGTTTCCCCTTTGATCTGTGGCTCGGGAATCACAAACGTCTCGCCGTAGGCTTCGTTAAACTTGATGGCGATGTCGCGCGTCATCTCGACGTGCTGCTTCTGGTCCTGACCGACGGGAACGATCTTCGAATCGTAAATCAAAATATCCGCCGCCATCAGCACCGGATACGCGAACAGGCCGTGATTGATGGGAATCCCCTTCGCCGACTTGTCTTTGAATGAATGCGCCCGCTCCAGCAACCCCATCGGCGTGAGTGTCGAAAGAATCCACGACAACTCGCACACCTCGGGCACATCAGATTGCTTAAAGAACACGGAACGTTGCGGATCAAGGCCACAGGCCAGAAAGTCCAGCGCTACATCCAGTGTGTTCTGCCGACGTTGCTTGGCGTCGAACAACGACGTCATCGAGTGATAATCCGCGATGAAATAAAACGCTTCGCCCTTTTCCTGAAGCTCGATGGCCGGCCGCATCATTCCGAAATAATTCCCGAGATGCAGTGTGCCCGACGGCTGGATACCTGACAAAATTCGCATGGCAAAAGGATGCGGAGAATTTGGAACGCAGGAAAGCAGGAAACTATGCGCTCGTAATCGGCTGCAGTGCTCCACTCACCACCTGCCAACGCTGCAATTCCCGGCCCAACTCCCGAGGCCAGTTTTCCTCCGTGCAGGTCATGAAGACCTGGCCACTGGTTTCGCGCGCCCTCTCCAGCAACGGCAGCAAACCACTACGGCGCTTCACATCGAGTTCACCCATGACATCATCAATGAGCAACACCGGCGCGCTGCCGTGAATGCCAGTGAGATATTCCGCCTGCGCCATCTTCAAGGCGATGGCGAGCGTGCGCTTCTGGCCTTCGCTACCAAACTGGGCGGCAGATTTCTCGTTAAGCAGGAGTTGTAAATCATCGCGATGCGGTCCAAGCAGCGTCGCCCGGAAGCGCCGTTCTCGATCGCGCACCTGGGCGAGTTCCACGGTAAAATCATTCTTCACGTTCGGCTCGTAGGCGATGCGCAGGTCTTCGGCGTCATTGGAAATGCGGCGATACGCCAAGCGCGCGAGCGGCGAGAGTTTGGGGATCAATTCGCGGCGATGCCGGATGATTTCATTACCCAGCTTCACCAGTTGCTCGGAATAACTGTCGAGCGACATTAGGTCGGGCGCGTGTTGCTTTAGCAAAGCATTGCGCGAGCGGACGACCTGCATATAGCGCTGCAACAGCGCTAGGTAGCCCGGCTGCGTCTGCGAGAGTAGCAAATCCAGAAACCGCCGCCGCGTCCGCCCTGTGCCTTTGACAAGTTGCAAGTCCTCCGTGCAAAAACAAACCGTTCGCAGCGTGCCGAGGTAATCCGTGAGCTTCTTCACCGGCTGACCATCAAGCGTCAGTTTGCGCTCACGACTCGACCAGAACATTTTGATCTCCCGCTCCGCCTGACCGACGACCTTGCCGCCGACAAAATAGCCTTTCTGCCCGTGCCGGATCATCTGCGCGCTACCCACGCCGCGAAACGATCGCAATGTCGCCATCAAATAAATCGCTTCGAGGATGTTGGTCTTGCCCTGCGCGTTGTCGCCGAGCAGCACATGGAAGCCGGGCGCAAAGTTCATGTCCAACCGCCCGTAATTGCGGAAGTCGCGAAGCCTCAATTGCGCCAGATGCATGCCGTAAAGAATGAAAGGTGCGGCGGCACGCGGCGAGAATTTTCGCCCGGTGGACTTTTGCAAAAACCCCACTACCTTTTGGCCATCCGTCCGCCCTACGCAATGAAGCGCGGGCCGGCGATTCAAAACCACGAACTATGAAGACCGCAAAACTCCTCATTCTCTGTGCCGCGCTGACCTCTGTTGCCATCAGCTTCACAGGCTGCGCCTCCTGCAAAAGCTGCTGCACCAAGGAAACTGCTTCCTGCAAAATGAAATGCTGCACCGACGCCGGCAAGACTTGCGCCGAGTGCGAAAAGTGCACTCCCAAGAAGTAATCCGAGCCCCGTTTCATCGCCGGCCCAAGATTTGCCTTGGGCCGGCTTGCTTTTCCGAGCTTCGCTGCCGGGCTGGAAACTACAATCTTGCCTATAATTTCCCCGTCATTGGATTTGACTTAACCCCGCTTTTCCCAAGCATAACGCGCATTATGGAATGGATGTCACAGCCCGAAATCTGGATCAGCCTGACCACGCTCACCTTGCTGGAGATCGTGCTGGGCATTGATAACATCATTTTCATCTCCATCCTCAGCGGCAAACTCCCCGCCGACCAGCAAGCCAAAGCGCGGCGCCTCGGTCTTGGTCTGGCGCTCATCACTCGCATCATCCTACTGTGCGGCTTGGCTTGGGTCGTCAAGCTCGACAAACCGTTTTGGGGAGGCAACCCTGCTCTCTTGGCAAATCTCCATCTCGGGCAAAGACTTGATACTGCTCGTCGGCGGCTTGTTCTTGATCGGCAAGAGCGTCTTTGAAATTCACGAGAAACTCGAAGGCGAAGACGGTCACGCAACCAATAAAATGACAGTCACGTTTGGCAGCGTCATCGTCCAGATCCTGATGCTGGACATCGTGTTCTCCCTCGACTCAGTCATCACCGCCGTCGGCATGGTGAAACAGATCGGCGTTATGATCGCCGCCGTCATCCTCGCGATGATCGTGATGCTGGTGTTCGTGAACAAGATCAGCGCCTTTGTAGATCGGCATCCGACCATCAAGATGCTCGCGTTGAGCTTTCTGATCCTCATCGGCACGATGCTCGTAGCGGAAGGCTTCCATCAACACGTGAACAAGGGTTATATCTACTTCGCGATGACTTTCGCGCTGGCAGTGGAATTCCTCAACATGAAGCTGCGCTCCAAAGCGAAGAAGGTGGAACTGCACCAGCCGTATCGGTAAACGCCCTTGTGGCTGGTTAGAGAGCCAAAAGAAGTTTTTTGATTTCCTTCAATCGACCTTTGGCATCCTTTTTTGTAAGCCGAGGAAATTTACCACCGAGCGTAATGAAGTCATTGTTGCGCTTGAGCATCACCTTGTCTTCCTTCACTTCCACGACAGCTATGCTCCGCTCGCTGGCGAGGATTTTCAGTTCGGCGACGGCCAGCAAGAGTTCCACCGACGGCGGAAGTGGGCCAAAACGGTCGCGCATTTCCTTCTGCATGGCTTCCAGCGCCGCCTTTTCCGTAGCCTGCGCGAGCTTGCGGTAAATCTCGATGCGATGTTGCGCTTCGGGCGCGTAGTTCTCTGGCAGGTTGCGTCGCTCTCCACAGAAAATCCAACGCCACGCGCACTTCGACGCGCGGCTTCACTTTTCACCTTTGAGCGAACCGACGCTTTGCTTGAGCAACTGGCAGTAAAGTTCAAAGCCAACGGCGGTGATGTGTCCGCTTTGTTCCGCGCCGAGCAGATTGCCCGCGCCGCGAATTTCCAGGTCGCGCATGGCGATCTTGAAGCCGCTGCCGAGCGTCGAGTATTGCTTCATGGCGCTGATGCGCTTTCGCACATCGGTCAGCAAACCGCGCGTGGCGCGGCAGCAGCAGGTACGCGTAGGCCTGATGTTTGTAACGACCCACGCGACCGCGCAATTGATACAGATCGCTCAAGCCGAAGCGGTCCGCGCGATCGATGATGATGGTGTTCGCATTCGGGATATCGAGGCCGCTCTCGATGATGGTCGTGGATAGCAACACATCCGCCTCGCCGTTGATGAATTTGGTCATCACTTCCTCGAGGTCGTCCGCGTGCATCTGGCCGTGCCCGACCACGATCCGCGCTTTCGGCACAAGCGTCCGAATCTTCGGCCGCATCGTATCGATCGTCATCACGCGATTGTGCAGAAAAAACACCTGCCCGCCGCGATTCAATCTCGCGCTGGATGGCATCGCGGATGATGCGTTCGTCATATTCCGTGACGATGGTCTCCACCGGCAACCGGTCGTGCGGCGGCGTCTGGATGGTGCTCATGTCCCGCGCGCCGGTCAGCGCGAGATACAGCGTGCGCGGAATCGGCGTGGCGCTGAGCGTCAGCACATCCACCAGCATGCGCAGGCGTTTGAACTTCTCCTTGTGCAACACGCCGAACCGCTGCTCCTCGTCGATGACCACCAGCCCGAGATCCTTGAACACGACGTCCTCCTGCACCAGCCGATGCGTGCCGATGACGATATCCACCGCGCCCGCCGCGAGGTCTCCACTACCTTTGCTGGTCGCGCTTGGTGCGAAAACGCGAGAGCAATTCGATGCGGATCGGATAATCCGCCATGCGTTCGCGGAAATTATTGAAATGTTGCTGCGCGAGAACGGTCGTCGGCACGAGGATGGCCACCTGCTTACCGTCCATCACCGATTTGAACGCGGCACGGATGGCGACTTCCGTTTTGCCAAAGCCGACGTCACCGCAGATGAGGCGGTCCATCGGCTTGGGCCGTTCCATGTCGGCCTTGGTTTCCTGATGCGCTTAATTGATCCGGTGTCTCTTCGTAGATGAATGAGCCTTCAAACTCGCGCTGCCACGGAATGTCCGGCCTGAACGCGTGACCGTGCTGCGATTCGCGCGCGGCCTGGATCGCAAGAGTTCGGCGGCCACATCGCGCACGGCGCGTCTCGGCGTGTTCCTTTGCTTTTGTCCAGCGTGTGCCGCCGAGGGTGTTCAACGGCGGACTCACTTTGCCGGCGCCGACATATTTGCTGACCAGATGCGCCTCGCGTGACGGGAACGTAAAGCTTGGCGCGGTTCTTGGCCGGGGTCGGACGGCGCATATTCGATGACGAGGCATTCCGTCTCGCGCGTTGCAGATTCGTGGTTTGTGTTGCCGATTACCGACTTCGGCATGTTCTTCAACCCAAGATAACGTCCGATGCCATGCTGCAGATGTACGACGAGATCGCCTTCCTCCAGGTCGGTAAAATCGATCTCCAGCGCCGAGCGCACGGCCGCCGCATGCGGTGATTTCAACCGGCGCGGGCGTTGTATTTTGTAACGGCCAAAGATTTCCGCATCCGTGACGACGACCAGTTTCACCTCTTCGCAGAGAAAACCGCGCGCGAGGTTGCCGATGTGCACCTGTAATTTTTTTTCCTCGGCCAGCCCGTGCTCCTTCCAAATCTCGGCAAACCGCTGTTGCTCGCCGTCATTGTTGCAAAAGACGTGGACGGATAATCCTGTCGCAACCAGCGATGTAATTGTTGGAAAAATTCGCGGCGTTGCACTTCCGCAATCTGCGGCTCGGGCGCGCGCTCCGGCAAAGGACGGAAGGCATCAGAGTCTGGCGAATTTCGGATTGAAGATTTCAGATCGCGGATTTCCGTCCTCTGCTTCTACGCAATGAAACCGTGGTAATCCCGCGCGATTGCGAGCTGTCTGCAACAAACTTCGCCCATGCGATAAAGAACGCATCTCCGGCGGGAACTTGTGTCGGCATATTAATCTGCGCGAGCGTTCAAGCTGCTCTGGTTCACACAACAGGAAAATGGTTTCCTTGGGCAAATATTCGAGCAGAGTCGTGAGTGTTACCGGGCTTGGCCTTCTCGCCGGCTCTTCGCGTCTTGAGAATGCCCAATTCACCAGCCGGCGGCAGCGTCACTTCTGTGATTTCTTCGCGCGAAATCTGCGTCATCGGATCGAACTCACGCAGACGACTCCAGTTCATCGCCGAAAAATTCCAGTCGCACCGGCCAAGGACTCGTCGGCGGAAAGATATCCACGATACCGCCGCGCATGGCGATCTCACCGCGCTGCGTCACCTGCGCTTCCGGCTCGTAGCCTTGTGATTCCAGCCATTCGACGAGATCCAACGGATTGACGCGCTCACCACGCGTCAGATGACGGGTGCGCTCTTTTAGTTCGTCCGGCGCAAAGGTCTTTTGCAGCAGGTGCTGTTCGGATTCATCGTGTTTCCCTATTAACCTTAGCAATACGTAATTCTGAACCAAAGGCGCAAGGCACA
>JASGKY010000027.1:0-14283 GCA_049840435.1 Verrucomicrobiota bacterium
ACGATCCACGGGCTTTTCCGCAATGCGGTCCGTGAACGGCAACGGATACACCTTGCCGCTGCTGCCCTGATAGACGCGCTTCTCCAGAAACATCGGATTCTTGTCGGGCGCGGCGGGCAGATAGGTGGGCAGCGTCAAGGTAGTGACGCGGACTTGGACTGGGGCAGACTTGCTCATGGTTTAATCGGTGTTGGAAGAAACATTGCCAGACGACGGCTAAAGCCGAATGGAGCATCAGCCGGAAGACATGGATTATTTGCCGACGCTCTGGCAGACTCAGCCTCGATGAAAGCCACGCCCACCACGAACTCCCGCCGTCAAAAGTGGGCCAAGGCTTCCCGGGACAACGCATCGTGTGATCTGCCCCGCCCCATGCTCACCCGGGCCAAAAACATCCGCTCCTGCGCGGATTGCTGCCGACCGATGTGGGTTATTTTCCGAAAGCCCGCGGGCATCTGCGTGAACGCACCGATGGCGCAGAACAGGCAGTCTTCATCTTTTGCAGCAAAGGCCAAGGCTGGTGTGAACTGGCAGAAACTCGCCACGTCATTCGCGCAGGCGAGATACTGGGTGATTCCACCGGACACAGCACACACCTATGGCGCAGATGCCACGCGACCGTGGACCATCCACTCGGTTTCACGCGCAAGGCGCATTGCTCGGCGAGTTTCTGTAGCGAACTTGAAATCACGCCGCAGGGCCCCGTATTTCATTTGGGGGCGAGCCCGCAATTTTTGGGATTGTTCGAGGAAATGTTGGATCTCGGTTGAGCATGGTTACACCACGCCGCAACTCATCGGTGCCGCGCAGGCTCTGGCGCATCTGCTGGCGGTGCTGATCCGAGAGCAACGTCAACCCAACCAGCATCAACCCGGCCCGGCGCAGCGCATCACGCAATCCATCGCTTACATGAAGCAGCACTTGAATCAGCCGCTGCAACTGGACGCGCTGGCCGCCATTGCGAATCTTTCCCGATCGCGCTACGTGGAACTGTTTAAGCAACAATCAGGCTACGCGCCGATTGACTATTTCATCCGCCTAAAAATGCATCGGGCGTGTCAGTTGCTGGATACCACGGATGCCAGCGTCAAGGAAGTCGCCACGCAACTGGGCTACGAAGATCCGCTTTATTTTTCTCGCGTCTTCCGAGTCGTCAACGATCGCACGCCGACGGAGTATCGAAAACTGCGAAAGGGCTGATGCCAGCAGGCTTGGCACTGATGGCTTCCGTTTAAGTAATCGGTTGGGGGCGCAGAGTTTGGAGTTTTAATTAACCCATCCGCTTGGTATAAGGCGTCATGCTCCGAAGCGACCTCAAGAACCTTCTTGGGCCAACCTCCCCTCCGTTCTGGCTGCGGGCACTGTTGTTTGCGGTGGCCTATTTCCTTTGTGCAGAAATAGGCAACTTTTTGCGCCCGCCAGCCGCAGGGCAGACCTATGTCATCTTCTGGCTTCCAACGGGACTTTACGTGGCGGTCCTGTTAATCCACGCTCCGCGACAATGGGGATGGTTCATCGGCGCAGCGTTACCTGCCAACCTAGCCTTTGACCTGTCCAAGGGAACGCCGCCTTATCTCATCCTTGCCTTCTTTGCGAGCAACACTGTTCAGGCCGCTCTCGGGGCGTGGCTCGTGCAGACCTTCGTCTCGCGCCAACCTCGGCTGCGCACCGTCAAAGAATTTTTTGGTTTCATTTTAGCCGCCGGTATCGGCAGCACTTTTTTCGGAGCGCTCATCGGCGCGGGCGCGTTGTGGGCAGCCGGATTGGCGAAAGACTTTTTTGCTGGCGGCACAGATCTGGTGGGGCAGTTGCGCCATGGCCGTGTTGTTGTTGAGTCCGGTCGTTATCACCTCCGTGCGATTCCCCTGATCATTCTGGGCCGATTTCGGAACGAAAGCGCCGCCGCAGAATCATCGAAGGAATCGGGATGTATGGTGGCTTGATCATCGGGACTTGGGTGCTCTTTGTCATAAACCCCGGGGTCACCTCACCTTATAAGTTTCGCACGCTGCCGTTTCTGTTGTGGGCCGGGCTGCGGTTCGGGCGGCGGGGCGCGGCGATGGCTAATCTGCTCTATGCCGTGCTGGTGTATTCAGCACCAGTTACGGACAAAGCCTGTCGGTCAGTTCAGAGCTGACCGCCAGCGAGGTGACCTTCACAGTGCAAACCTTTCTCGTGGTCTCGGCGCTGGTGGGATTAATTCCAGCCATCACGTTGGCAGAACGCGACACCGCGTTGGGGAGATTGCGAGAAAGTGAAACTCATTACCGCAACCTCACGGAAGCCGCATTCGAAGGCGTATGCATCAGCGAAAATGGCCGGCTACTTGATGTGAGCAACCAATTGCTGACGATGATCGGTTACGAACGTCACGAGGTCTTGGGCCGAACGATCCCCGAATTCATCGCCCCGGAAAAGCGAGAGACGGTCGCCGCAGCCATCCAAGCGGAGAAAGAAGCCCCCGATCTCGTGCAGCTGGTACGAAAGGATGGGCGGATGCTGAACTGCGAAGTCCGCGCCAAAGTCGTTCAAGTCGGCAACCATACTTTGCGGATGACCGCAGTGCGGGATATCAGCGAGCGGCTCAAAGCCGAAGAGGCCTTGCGCTCCAGCGAAGCCCGCTTGCGTGCGGTCAGTGACAATCTGCCCAACGGCATCGTTTATCAGGTCGTCCGCGAAAAGGACGGAACGATGCGATTCCTCCATGTGAGCGCCGGGGTGGAGCGAACTCATGGGCTGATGGCGGAGGCCGTGTTGCGGGAGCCGCAATTATTGTATGCGCAAATCCTGCCGGATGATGCCGCCCGGTTGATTACAGCCGAGGAAAAGTCATTTCAGACGATGGGTGTGCTCGATGAGATCATGCGCTTTCGGCGAGCGGACGGAGACTTACGGTGGGCGCGACTATGCTCCGCGCCTCGGAGAGAACCCGACGGACGGGTCATCTGGGACGGCATCGAGGTTGACATCACTGAAAGCAAACGGGCGGAAGATGCGTTACGCCAATCCGAAGAGAAATTTTCCAAGGCATTCTTGTCGAGTCCGAGTTCCATCCTGATCACGCGGCTATCAGACGGACGCATTGTGGAAGCCAACGATACGTTTTGTCGCCGCTATGAAGTGCCGCTGGGTACAGCGCGGGGGCGGACGGTTTTTGAACTGGGCGTTTGGAACAATCCGGCGGAACGGGACAAGCTCATGGAGCGATTGAAGCGGGAGGGCTTTATCCGCAATTTCGAGAAAACCGGGGTGCTGCCTTCGGGCCGGCGCTTCGTGTCCTTACTCTCGTTGGAGCAGCTCAAAATTCAAGGCGAAGACTGCCTGTTGACGGTGACGCACGATATCTCCGACCTCAAGGAGGCGCAGCGGGCACTGCAGGAAAACGAAACGAAATTCCGGACGCTGTTCAACTCCGCCAACGATGCCATCTTCCTGATGAAAGGGTTGGAGATTCTGGATTGCAACCGGATGACCGAAGTTTTGTTCGGCCATGCCCGCGAACAGATCATCGGACGCACCCCGATTGATTTTTCACCGGAACACCAACCGGATGGAGAAAGCTCCGTAGCGAAGGGGGATAAAAAGATTGCCGCCGTGATCGCGGGGCAACCGCAGTTCTTTGAGTGGACCCACCGGCGGCCCGATGGCACAAGTTTCGACGCTGAAGTCAGTTTGAACCGGGTGGAACTAGACGGCGCACTGTTCGTGCAGGCCATCGTGCGTGACAGCTCCCCGCGGAAGGCGACAGAGATCACACTGAAACTATTGAGCCAACGATTCCGGTTAGCCGCCGCCGCCGCTGCCGCTGCTGTTTGGGAATGGAATCTTCAGACCGATGACATCTTGGTGGATGAACGAATGTTCGCACTGTACGGATATCCCATGAATCCCGAGGGGCGGTTTTCGTATGAACAGTGGACAGCCCGGGTCCATCCACAGGATCTGCCCGAGCAAGAGGCCATCCTGAAACAAACCATCGCCACCAAAGGACAGAGTAAGCGCGAATTCCGGATCTACCGCACAGACGGAACACCCCGCTATGTGCAAGCGGCGGAAATCGTCATCTGTGACACCCATGGGGTGGCCGTTCGTATGGTCGGCGTGAACATTGACATCACCGAACGCAAAACCGCCGAAGCGGCGCTGCGGGAGAGCGAGGGACGCTATCGAGCGGTGGTGGAGTTCTCTCCGGATTGCATCGCCGTCACGGTGGAGGAACAGATCGTTTACATAAATCATGCCGGCGCCAAGATGCTCGGCGCTGAGTCACCCGCCATTCTAGTGGGCAAGACCATTTATGATTTTGCCCCTGTCGCAACGCATTCGGCTATCCAAACCCGCCGCCAGCGAGTCTTGAGCACCGGCGTGGCGTCACCGTTGTTTGAAACGGTCATGCTGCGGCTGGATGGCAGGCCGGTTCAAATCGAGTCCCAAGCGGTCCC
Organism: Verrucomicrobiota bacterium; assembly: GCA_049840435.1. GTDB lineage: Bacteria > Verrucomicrobiota > Verrucomicrobiia > Limisphaerales > JADLHS01 > JADLHS01. The sequence goes on from JASGKY010000027.1 coordinate 4,443, forward strand.
GTTTGTTTATTCGGGCCGCGGTGCGGTGCTTTACCTGCTCCGTGATATCACCGCCCGCAAGCAAGCCGAGCAACAGCTTCAGGAAAACCAACGAATGCTGACCACGTTGATGGCCAATCTGCCGGGCATGGTGTATCGCTGCCAAAACGACGCGAGCTGGACGATGCAATTCGTAAGCGAAGGTTGTCATGCATTGACGGGATATCGGTCGCAGGATTTGCTGGCCAACCGCACGACTAATTTTGCGGCCCTGCTTCATCCGGACGATTTGGAACTCGTGCGGCAAACAGTGCAAAGTGCGTTACAGCGCAAGGGCGTGTTCGAGGTGAATTACCGCATTCGCACGGCCATCGACGAAGAGAAATGGGTCTGGGAACGTGGTCAGGGCGTCTTCAGCGCCGAGGGCGATTTGATCGCATTGGAAGGCTTCATTACTGACATCACCGCCCAACGCAAAGCCGAGGCCGAACGTGAGGCCGCTACCAAGCGGGAACAGGAAACGCGCGCGGAATTCACCCGGCAACTCATCGCCTCACAGGAAGCAGAGCGGACTCGCATCGCGCGCGAAATCCATGATCACCTCGGTCAGTTGTTGACCGCGTTGAAACTCGATCTGCGTTCCTTGGAACGGCGGGCCTCAGTATTGAGTGACACGGAACTGCAGACGGCACTGCTCGGCAAGGTCAAATCGGCCAAGGAACTTGCCGATGAAACCATCACTTCTGTGCAGAAGATCGCATCCGAACTGCGGCCCGGAATCTTGGACCGGCTGGGATTGGCGGCAGCAATCGAGGCGGAAGCGCAAACCTTCGCCTCGCGCACTGGCGTCAGTTGTCCCTGCGCCGTGCCCGAAGAGACGCCACCAATTCCGCAAGACCGGGCGATTGCAGCATTCCGAATCTTTCAGGAGATCATGACCAATGTGGCGCGCCACGCCCACGCCACCGAGGTTCGGATCCAATTACGCTTGAGCGCGACCATCCTAGAGCTGGTCGTGGCAGACAATGGTATCGGGCTGGCAGAAAAACATTTCACCCATCCCAAATCCTTTGGCTTGCTCGGCATGATGGAACGTGCGGAAATACTCGGCGGGCAGATTGAATTCAGAAAGCGGCCCGGCGGCAGCGGCACGGTTGTGGCAGTACGGTTGCCGTTAGGTGAAACCAAATTACCAAGCTAATTGATGAAACGTGTCCTTCTGGTTGACGATCATGCGATTGTTCGCAAAGGGTTGAAAGAAACCTTGGAGGAGGAGATTGGTCAGATCACATTCGGTGAAGCCGATAACGCCCCGCGAGTGTTGGAACACGTCCGGCAAAACGAGTGGGATTTGGTGGTGCTCGACATCAACATGGAAGGCCGCAGCGGGCTCGATCTACTCACAGAAATCCTAAGCGTGCGCCCCAAGCTTCCGGTTCTCGTCCTGAGCATGTATCCGGTGGCTGAGTTTGCTGTCCGCGCGCTAAAACAAGGGGCCGCGGGTTATCTGAACAAGCAAAGCGCGCCGGAAGAATTGGTCAATGCCGTGCAAACGCTGCTCGCAGGCCGCCGCTACATCAGCGCAGAATTGGCCGAGCGACTGGCTGATGATCTGGTACCAGACTCCAACCTCCCGCCACACGCAACACTATCCGAACGCGAATATCAGGTCATGCTCATGATCGCGTCCGGGAAGATCCAAAAGGAAATTGCCGCCGAACTTTCTCTCAGTGCGAAAACGGTTTCCACCTACCACACGCGCATTCTCAAGAAACTTGGACTCAAGAACGACATTGAGGTTTCGCGTTACGCGATTCAAAATAAACTAGTGTCGTAAAAGGAGTTCCGGAGAAAACCGAGACGGCTGACGGACCTTTAAACGAACGGCCCAAGTCGAATTTGTAGGGCTGGCACCTACAAGCCACTTCTCCGCTTCCTACGCTAAAAACAGCGCCTCACTCAATATTCAAATTGCGGCAAATGCCGTTAACTAGACGCTGTGAAACGAAAAGTACGCGTCCTGTTATGCGACGACCAACCCTTGGTCCGCACGAATGTCCGCAAGGCCATCGGCAACATGCCGGGGTTTGAAGTCGTTGGCGAGGCCGAGGCGGGCAACGTCGGCGTTCAGATGGCCACCGATCTCGCCGTGGACCTCGTCGTGATGGATGTGTGCATGCCGGAGCTGGATGGAATCGAAGCTACCCGCCAGATTCTCGCCAAAGCTCCCGACGTCAAAGTGATCATCTTCACTAGTGGCATCGACGAACAAGCGATCCCCAACGCCCTCTCTGCTGGAGCGCATGGCTATCTGCTCAAGGACGCTAGCTCCGGAGAAATGCATCACGCGTTGAAATCCGTCATGTCCGGCGAACGTTACCTGAGTAGCAACTTCAAGACCGAAGCTCCCAAAACGGATATCCAACCGACTGCGCATATTGGTGATTCGATCAAAGCTCGCGAGGGACATGTTTACCGAGTTGTGTTGGTCGACGATTCTGCAGTAGTGCGAGAGCGCGTCGCTGCGACGCTTTCCTCGCTTGGCGGCGTGCAGGTTGTTGGTCAGGCGGGTGACGTGCCAGATGGACTACGATTAGTGCGAGAAACCAAACCGGATTTACTCATCCTAGACATTGGCCTGCCGGGCGAAAGCGGCATCACGCTGCTGGAGACCGCCAAGCAGGAACAACTCGTTCCGTTGATCATGATGTTGACCAATCAAGATCATCCCAAATTGCGCCAGCATTGCGCTGAGCTGGGGGCTGATTTCTATTTTCACAAGCCCACCGAGTTCGAAAAGATGATCGATCTTTGCTTTGAACTCGCCAATTTTCAGCAAAATCCCCCTCCCCCCACCAAGCAAGATTCCGCCCCCGCATCATTCAAAATTCCCGTCCAGACCATCGACCCAGAAGAGCACCGCGCAGTCAAGCTGGCTCATGCCAACGAACAACTGCGGAATGAAATCGCCGAACGGCAGCGCGTAGAACAGGCTTTACGTGAAAGTCAGGAGCGCTATCGCCAGTTCCTGCAGATGACTAGTGATGGACTGGCGCGCTATGAAGCCGCGGCCCCACTGTCCATCGAGCTGCCGGAAGCGGATCAGGTCGACTATATCTTGGATCATGCCCGGGTTGTTGAATGTAATGACGCCTTCGCGCGGCAATTCGGCTTCAACCAAGCGACCGACGCCGTCGGGATGCGCCTGGCTGATTGTATGGCGGGCACGCATGAGGAAAAATTAGAGTTGGTTCGCCTGTTTATCCGGTCCGGTTACCGGCTATCAGATCTCGAAGCGCCGGACAATCATCGATCCGGCCAGATTATTTGGACCCGCAACTCACTCGTCGGAATCGTCGAGAACAATCACCTCGTGAGGGCTTGGATCATGCAGCAGGACATCACGCAGCGCCGACAAATCGAGGAGCGCATCCGTGAACAAGCCCAAATGCTCGACCTCGCGCACGATGCCATCATCATCCGCGACCTCGAAGACCGCGTGCTGTATTGGAACGAAAGCGCGCGCAACCTCTATGGTTGGGCTGCCGAAGAAGTGTTGGGGCGGCGCATTGCGGAATTTCTGCCGGGCGACACCACCACGTCACTTGAAGTGCGGAGGACCATTTTTGAAAAGGACGAGTGGATCGGCGAAGTGCGGCTGAATGCGCGGAACGGCGACGAAATCATCGTCGAATCCCGCCTGACCCTCATCCGTGATCGCCATGGCAAGCCCAAGTCCATGCTCGCCATCAATACCAACATTACGGAACGCAAACGGCTGGAGACCCAGTTCATGCGGTCACAACGCATGGAGAGCATCGGCATGCTGGCCGGCGGCATTGCGCACGACCTGAATAACGTGCTCGCTCCGATCATCATGTCCAGCCAGTTGCTCGACATGGAACTGGCAGATCCTGAACAAAAGAAGTTGCTCGGAATCATTCTTGCCAGCGCCAAGCGTGGCGCTGATCTCGTCCGACAGGTGTTGACGTTCTATCGCAGCGACCAGCAAACGCACGAAGAACTATCCGCCACCCATCTCATCAAGGAACTGCGCCATATCGTCGGTGAGACCTTTCCCAAATCGATCAAGGCTTCCTCCAACGTTGCCAAAGGTCTGTGGCCGGTGGCGGGCGACCCGACGCAGTTACATCAAGTGTTGCTCAACCTCTGTGTCAACGCGCGTGACGCCATGCCCGCTGGTGGAGAATTGTCCATCAAGGCGGAGAATGTTATCGCCGCAAATCCGCTCAACACACTGTCCGGCAATCCTGCCAAACCGACACCGCACGTGTTGATGTCGGTGACCGACACCGGAACAGGCATCCCGCCGGAAATTCGTGAAAAGATTTTCGATCCGTTCTTCACCACCAAGGCACCGGGTAAGGGCACAGGACTCGGACTATCCACCACGCTGGCCATCGTCAAGAACCACGGCGGCTTCATCCAAGTCCAGAGCGAAATTAATAAAGGCTCTGTGTTTCAAATCTATTTACCCGCATTGGAGCGCGCCGCACCAGCCCCAACACACACCGAGCAATTTCAAATTCCCCGGGGCCGCGGGGAACTCGTGCTGGTTGTGGATGACGAAGCCTCCGTTCGCTTGATCATGGCGCAGACCTTGCAGACGTTTGGATACCGCACAGTGACCGCGAACAATGGCGCTGAAGCCATCGCCATTTACGAGCAACGCGCCGCCGAAATCGCCGTAGTCCTAGTGGACATGATGATGCCGGTGCTGGACGGCGCTGCCACAATCCGCAAGCTGGCCGAAATCAATCCGCAGTTGAAAGTCATCGCGGCGAGCGGACTTGAAACCAGCGATGCCTTGGCGCGCACCGGCGAAAGCTGCGCTCACGCCTTCCTGCCCAAGCCCTACACGGCGGGAACTTTGCTGAAAGCGCTGCACAAGATTTTAAGTGAGGGTGGGGAAACCAAGGGTGACGTGGTCGCTGCTGCGATGCAATCCTCAGCCGGTGGGAATGAAAGCTAAGGGCATTCCTGCTGAACCAGTCAGCGCGACCACGTCACCAACGTTATCTGCCAATGGACATCCTTACGACTTTATTTAAGCCCGCCGCCGAGCCACGCAACCGTCTTATACTGGGGGCCGTAGCACTGGCCTATTTTCTGGCCTATGAACTAGCCGCGCTCTTCCCAGACTCTGTCGGCGTGCTGGTAGCGATTTGGCCCGCAGGTGGAATCGCCCTTGCAGCCCTGCTGCTGAATCCACGCTCCCTCTGGCCCGCTTTGTTGCTCTCCTTGTTCATCACGGGAGTTCTCGCTCACTTGATCTCTGGCCGGACATTTGTGAGCGGCATGGGATACATGACGGCAAACGTTCTAGAGACCGGCCTCAGCGCTTGGCTGATTACCAAGCTGTGCGGTCCCAAAATCACCTTCACTCGGGTCAATGAAATCGTCACCCTGATCCTTGCGGCAACCGTAGTCAATGCCGACACCGCCTTCATTGGCGCCGGCACAGCGATGCTGACCGGCGGCAAACCGTATTGGAGTTTTTACAAAAATTGGTGGATTGCCGATGCGCTCGGCCTGCTGTTAATCACACCACTGATCGTGCTTTGGAGCACAAAAGTTGACGCAATGGGCGGCCGCCACCTGGAAGCGGAAACTGGAACTGGCAGCCCTGCTGTTGATCTCCGGGGCTGGCACTTGGCTGGTTTTTTGGATGAATCCCGCCCGGTTTCCAATTTTCCCACATCCCTACATGCTATGTGTGATCACGCTCTGGATGGCCCTGAGGTTTGGCCCTCGCACGGCTGCTACCACTCTGACCTTGATTGGCGTGATTGCCATTCTGGCCACCGGGTTGGGGCATGGGAGTTATCCACTGGGAGGCGCCACGCGTACCGACCGGTTGCTGATGGTGCAGACGTTCCTGGGAATTGTCGGCGGCGTTAGTCTCTTGTTGGCGATCAGCCAGGGCCAACGCCGGGCGTCCGAGGACTTGTTACGCCGCAGCGAGGCGCGCTTCCGAACCATCGCGGACAACCTGCCCAACAGCATGATTTACCAGGTCATGCGGGAAAATGACGGCACGATGAAGTTTCTGCATCTGAGCGCCAACGTGGAACGCTTTACCGGCGTCTCGGTGGAAGCAAATCTGGCCGATTCCGCCCGGCTCTACGACCGAATTATCGAAGAAGACCGTCCTAAGATTCTGGCCGCCCGCGAAGCCTCGTTCCAAGCCATGGACATCTTCAAAGCCACCATCCGCATGCGAGGGCTGGATGATCAATTGCATTGGGTGCAACTCTGTTCAAGTCCGCGCCGGCAAGAAGACGGCCGGGTCATCTGGGATGGCATTGGCACTGACGTCACAGAACTTATCCGGACCAAACAAGCGTTGACGGCCAGCGAAACGTTGCTGCAACAATTCATCAAATATACCCCCGCCGCTGTGGCCATGTTTGACACCGACATGCGCTACCTCCAAGCCAGCGACCGTTGGCTGTTGGACTATAATCTGGCCGAACAGGACATTCTCGGCCGGTCCCACTACGAAGTGCTCCCTGAGTTACCCGCCCGGTGGAAAGAGATTCATCACCGCGCCCTAAACGGAGTCACTGAATCCAACGAGCAAGACTTTTTCGAGCGCGCTGATGGTTCAGTGCAATGGCTGCAATGGGAAGTACCGCCCATGGTTCAAGCCGACGGGCGACATCGGCGGCGTGATCATGTTCACCCAATGCGTCACCGAACGGCGGCGTATGGAGGACGCGTTGCGGGTAAGCGAGAACCGGCTGCGTTCCGCAATGCAATACTCCCCCATCGGCATGGGGCTGGTAGCACTTGATGGCCACTGGCTCGAGGTCAACCCGGCTTTGTGCCGCATTGTCGGTTATGCGTCCGAGGAGTTGCTGGGTGCGAGTTTCCACGCCTTGGAACACCCTCATGATCGCGACGCAGAGGCGGATTTCATCGCCGATTTACTCAGCGGCCAGGCAGAGAATTATCAGAGCGAACGCCGCTATCTCCACAAAGACGGCCAGATCGTCTGGGGACAGTTGAATGTTTCGCTCGTCCGCAACCCGGACGGAACGCCACGGCACTTTGTCTTCCAGATTCAAAACATCACCGAGCGTAAACGCAACATGTTCGAGTTGATCACGGCCAACGCCCGCTATGCCCGACACGAGGCAGCCCTGACCACGCTCACCCGCAGTTATGTGCCTGACCCCGGCAGTCTCATGACGGTGTTGCGACAGATCACCGAAGTGATCGCCAAGGCGCTGGACGTAAACCGGGTGAGTGTCTGGCGCTACAATACCGACCGGAGCGCCATCGTTTGCGACGTGCTCTATGAAGCCAACATGAACCGCCATTCTTCTGGCGCAGTCCTCCAGGAAACCGCCATTCCATCGTACTTTGCGGCGTTGCTGGATGCGGACGTCATTGCCGTCCACGACGTGGAGCGCGATGCGCGCACGCAGGAATTGCTGGGCAACTATCTGCAGCCGCTCGGCATCACTTCGATGCTGGATGTGCCGATTCGATCCCAAGGCAAAGCCATCGGAGCATTATGTTGCGAACATGTTGGCGAGAAGCGGCAATGGAAGCCGGACGAACAGACCTTTATCATCGCCGTGGCCAATCTGGTCTCGATGCAACTGGTGCAAGCCGAACATCAGGCATTGGAAGAACAGCTTCGCCAGGCGCAGAAACTGGAAGCGCTGGGCACCCTGGCAGGCGGCATCGCGCATGACTTCAACAATATTCTGGCCGCCATCATCTCGTTCGCGGAGCTGGCCAAGATGGACAATGACAGCAACTACGAACTCTGCGAGAACCTCGACCAGATTCTCAAGGCCGGCAATCGCGCCACCAGCCTGGTGCGCCAGATTCTCTGGTTCAGTCGCCAGCAAAAGCAAACGCGGCACAACCTCCAACTGGGTAATGTCCTGACTGAAGCGTTAGGGTTGATCCGGGCCACGTTGCCAACGACAATCGAAATTGAACAAAGTATTGCGACTCCGTTGCCCGAAGTGTTGGCGGATGCCTCGCAAATCCACCAAGTCGTGATGAACCTGTGTGCGAATGCCAGTCACGCCATGCGCGGTCAACAGGGCCGTCTGCGGGTGGAGCTCGAGGCGATCACCCTCGCAGCCGACAGCCTTGGTGCGCATCCGGAACTCCAGCCAGGCGATTATGTCCGACTGCGTTTCAGTGATACGGGCCATGGGATGGATGAGGCCACCTGCCAACGTATTTTCGAACCGTTCTTTACCACCAAAGCCCCGGGTGAAGGGACCGGACTCGGCCTCTCCGTTGTACACGGCATCATCAAGAGCCACGATGGAGCGATCACGGTGCAAAGCACCCCTGGTCAGGGCACTTGCTTTACGATCCTGCTGCCCACGGCTCAAATTAAGCCGGCGGCACTCGACTCCAGTTCGGACCTTATCCCGACCGGAAATGGGCAACGCATTTTGTTTGTCGATGACGAGCCCGATCTGTGTGAAGCCGCGAGCCGCATGATAAACCGACTCGGCTACCAGCCCGTCACGTTTAACAGTTCGGAAGAAGCGTGGAAAGCGATCCAGACCCAACCGGACAATTACGACCTCATCGTCAGCGACTTGACCATGCCAGTGTTGACCGGACCGGACCTTGCGCGCAACGTGCTGGCGTTACGGCCGCAATTTCCGATCATCCTTACCTCCGGTTATGCTGGCGATATGAGCGATGCGTCGCTCCGCGAACTGGGCGTGCGCGAATTGGTGGCCAAGCCGTTGGATTTCCATTCCTTGGCTCACGCCATCAATCGAGCGTTACACGAAAACTCGTGAAAACAACTACCACTGCTTGTATGACCACATTGATTGAACGGCCCGAGTCGCAGAGTTCGCGCAACGCGCCCCCGCCGCCGAGCACACCGTTGGGACGCATTTTGTTCGCGGACGATGACGAGCAGTTTCGCATCAGCCTGGGCGAGCGACTAAAACGCGCCGGTTTTATTTGTGACTTCGCCATGTCAGCAGACGAAGCCGTCACGATGCTGCGTTCCAACGATTACGATGTGCTGCTGTCCGACATCAACATGCCGGGCAACGTCGGACTTGAGCTGGTAAAGAACATCCCTTCGCTCACGGCTGGTCTGCCAATTGTCCTGCTCACAGGAAATCCCACGGTAGAAACCGCCATGCGCTCGGTCCAGATGCGGGTGGTCGCCTACCTGGTGAAGCCGCCGGATTTCACCGAGCTGTGCAATACCCTGACGGCGGCCGTTGTCGAGCATCGCAACCTGCGCATCCTGACTGCGAGCCGGAGTCGCTTGCAGGATTGGGATCGAGAGATTGAGCAGCTGCAACGATTGTTACAACAACCAGCCACCTCTGACCGGCCATCCACCATGCGTCAATACCTGCGCGTGACCTTGCGCAACTTGGTGCTCGGCTTGGTGGAACTGGAATCGCTGTTTCTCCGCGACGACATCGGCTTGGGTGCCGGGGGCGTCATCGAGCGGCAGAATCTGTTGAATGCGGTGCGCAAAACCATCGGGGTATTGCAGCGCACCAAGGACCATTTCAAGAGCAAGGAGTTGGCGGAATTGCGCAAGGATTTGGAACTCCTCTTGAAGGAGAGCCGCGACGAAGGCGGTTCGAAGAAACATTAAATCAGGGCTCAAGTTTTCGGCGGCAACGCCGATGGGGAATAGGCATAGGTTCGCAGTCAGTTGCGAACAGCTTTTGCGGGCAGGATATTGCAGGCCTGTCAGACGAAGGCACAATCGAAACATCAGACCCTCGGGGTCAACCGATGTTTCCGGTTGTGCCTTTTTTATTTGCCTGCCTGAACCCGGGCGGCGGCGTTTACGCCGCCGCCCCATCTTGACAACAAG
>JASGKY010000028.1:0-77171 GCA_049840435.1 Verrucomicrobiota bacterium
GGCTACTTCACGTCAACGTCTGCACCTCGACGGAATACACCGCCGGCAAATTAAGCGCGATGGCGTTCCAGTTATTGCCACCGTCCGGCGAGCAATAGACCTGTCCTCCCGTCGTGCCGAAATAAATGCCGCAATCGTCCAATTGATCCACTGCCATCGCATCGCGCAGCACGTTCACATAGCAATCCTTTTGCGGCAGACCTTTCGTCATCGCCTCCCATTCGTTGCCGCCGGTCTTGCTGCGATACACGCGCAACTTCCCGTCCGGCGGGTAGTGCAACGAATCGCTCGTGATGGGCACGACGAAAATCGTCTCTGGCTCGTGAAAGTGGACATCAATCGGGAAGCCGAAATCGCTCGGCAGATTTCCGCTGACTTCGGTCCACTGATCGCCCGCGTTGTCAGTGCGCAACACATCCCAATGCTTTTGCATGAACAACGTGCCCGGCTTCGTCGGATGCAGCGCGATGCGATGCACGCAATGCCCCACTTCTGCGTCCGGATCGGGCAGCTCGAATTGCGACTTCAGCCCCTTGTTGATGGGCTTCCACGTCACGCCGCCGTCGTCTGTGCGGAAACAACCGCCTGCCGAAATCGCCACGTAAATACGCTTCTCGTTTTTCGGATCGATCAAGATTGTATGCACACCCATGCCACCCGCGCCCGGTTGCCAGAGATGACTCTTCGCCTTGCGCAATCCCGGCAGTTCCTTCCACGTTGCACCACCGTCCGTCGTCTTGAAGATCGCCGCGTCCTCCGCGCCCGCGTACGCCGTGTCCGGATCGGTCAGCGACGGTTCAACGTGCCAGATGCGTTTAAACTCCCACGGATGCGGTGTGCCGTCATACCAGAGATGTTTTCCCGGCTCGCCGTCGTAAACGAATTTGTTGCTCTCGCCCATCGGCATGCCGAATTCCCCTTCAACTCCTCTGGACTGCTGCCCGGCGTGTTCCACGTCTTGCCACCGTCATCCGAGCGCTGGATGATCTGCCCGAACCAACCGCTCGTCTGCGACGCGTAGATGCGATTCGGATCAGCGGGTGAGCCTTTGAGGTGATACATCTCCCACCCCGCGAAGTGCGGCCCGGTAATCTCCCAGTTCTGGCGCTTGCCATCCGCCGTGCAGACGAACGCGCCCTTCTTCGTGCCGACCAATACGCGAACTTTGCTCATGATTTCAGCTTTCTGGGTTTGGAGTTAACTCAATTCAATACTACGACGAACGAGCCGCAGGGCTTGGGACAATTTTGTGAAATAATTTGAAACGCGCCAAAGTTCTAACCAAAACCCCTCCGGCGCTCAACAAGCTTCTCTGTCATGGTTATGTCACCAAAACAATTCAAGCCCTGGAGGCGCTTCAGCTTCGGTTTCGTGAGAAACCGTGTAATTCGTGTCTATCCGTGGTTAAGTAGCATCTGCCGAATCCAATCGCTCCGCGCCCAATCCAGGACCGACTTGCCGTTCGCATCCTTGAGCTTTGGACTGGCGCCGCGTTCCAGAAACGCCTGAATGATTTCGCGCTGCGCCGCCTTTGCCTTTTCCGCGCCACTGCCACCACGACCCGTGTTTCGAACCGCCAGATGAAATGGCGTTGAGCCGGGTTTGTTCCTGAGCGTCGCGTCCGCACCTGCGTCGAGCAACGCCTTGACCGCCGCCACACACCGTGTCCGCACTGCCCGATGCAACGGCGTCGCCCCGTTCTTGTCCTGCGCGTGAATATCCGCGCCCGCTACAAGCAGAAGTTCAATCATCCGCACCTGTCGTTTGGCGTCCCAGTTCGCATGTTCCAGAGACCCATCAGCGGCGTAGTGTAACGGCTGACTGTGGCGATGTTTCCCAACCGCGTTTACATCCGCACCGGCCGCCAGGAGCAGTTTCGCAATCTCAACTCGATACCCAGCCGCGGCGACATGCAACACTCTGTCGCCAACATAAATCCAGTGGGCGATGGCCGATTCAAGACTTGGCTTCGCCGCCTTGGTCCACGCCAATGCGGCATCCTGCCTGAGCATCTCTTTCACCCCTGCGCGATCATCGTCAAGAATCGCTGCCACTAGGAGTTGGAATGAGTCGGGCATGGCAGGTCAGCGGTTCAGTTTGAACTCCGGTAAGTTCATGACTTTTTAGCGATGTTCTGCGCCGCTGCGCGCAGTGCCCGGCCCAAAATCCGTTTTTTCGCGGCTGCAAGATGAACACTCGTCGAGCCGGCTTTTCCCCACGCGCCCGCGCAGGGAGAAAACATCTCCGGCGCTTCCTTCATGAACATGCGTTGCTGGGTCGGCGTCAGCTTCACCATTCCCCAGTCTTCGTCCGGATAGTCCAGCGAGGCAAAAATCTTTCCCTTCACCCGGAAGTCCGGATGATCCATGTGCGCCGCTTCAACCGCGCCCGGCACTTTCAACGCGGCGGCTCTGAATTCTTCGATGGTCATTGCGGCGGTTCAGTTTGCTTGGTCAGCTGAGCGATCGCAACGCGTCCTTGCCGATCCAGCGCGCGGCAGAATCTTCGGATGCGGCAAGCTTCCGGGCTTGAGTCGTCGCAGCGGATTTGAGCGAGGCGCTGCGTCCGCCGATGGCGCGCAAAGCCCAGCTCACACCTTTCTTGACGAAATTCCGCTCGTCGGTGGCAGCAGCTTCAATCAGCGGCAGCATATTCTTAAAAACCTGATCCTCCGCATCCTCATTGTGCAGAGCGAGACTGGCGAGCAACGCGAAGGCGGCGCGCTTTTGGAGTTCATCTTTCCGATTCGCCCAAGCTTCGACCCGGCCAAACGCGTGCGGCAATTGATCAAACAGCTTGAAGCAAACCGTGTCGCAGATGGCCCAGTTGTCGAAGTCGCGACACCAGCGATCCATCAAAGCGGGTGTGACGCGTTCCGGTTCGGCCACGAATGCCGCCACCGTGCGGGCCTCGTAGTTGCCGGTCTCCCAGAGCGCCAGCGCCAGAGTATGATTGCGCCCGAGTTGCTTTGCGACGCGTTGCATCTCGTTCATGCGCACACCGAACGCATCCTTGGTCACGATGCCGTAGCGTGTCTCCATTTCTGCGCGGAAGCGTGGGTTGCCCACGCGCTTTAGTATGGTGAGCACAGATTGTGCGTCAGCCTTGAGTGCATTTGGCGCAGTGCGCTTGGGGGCTTTCATTCGCGCGACTGTTTGTTTCGCTGGCATGAGGTTGTTATTTCGCTTTGGTGCGAGCTTTGTTTTCCACAATACGCGCCTTAATCAACTTCTTCACCAATGCAACAGGCAGCGGTTTCTCCGGCGTAAACTTGATCGTGCCTTTGCTGACTTCAAAGCCTTTTAGTTCCTTCTGAAACTTCTTCTGCACCGCCGGGCTCGCCGCGTAGAGCGCGCAGTGCTTGGCCCACGCACCGAAGTAAACCAGCGGGCGGCCATTCAGTTTGAATCCAGCCAGTCCGTAGCCGATGTATTCCTCCGCCCCCGGCGCAACGACGTGGATGGTGCGCCGCAGCTTTTCCAGCACGACCCGCTGTTCGTCACTCGTGTTCGCGAGATATTCGTCAATGGTCTTGGGTTTGGCGTTGGCAGAGCGCATCGTCACAGGATTTGGGCGGCGGATTCGTTCCGCCCCCAACTCTACGACGAACGAAAACTGCCGTTCAAGACAGTGAACGGCAGTTTTTCTTTTATCACTTCCAGCAGAAACCGACGCTTTACTTGCCGGAGGCCACCAATTGCTTCCCATTCCAACCGCCGCCGAGGGCTTTGATCAATTGCACCACGGCATTCTGCCGTTGGCCGGTCAACTGCAGGCTCGTGCGTTGCGCCTGCAACTCCGCGCGGTCGGCGGCGATCACGTCGAGGTAATCGGTGATGCCGATGGTGAAACTTTCCCGAGCCAGACTGTGCGCACGACCGGCGCTTTGCACGGCACGATCCTGTGCGGCGGCCTGCTCCTGCAACAACCGGATACCAGCCAAGGCATTTTCAACTTCGCCGAACGCCACCAACACGCGTTGCCGGTAACGCGCAACGGACTCGTCGTAATGATCCTTTGCGCGCTGCAGATTGGCGGTATTGCGGCCGCCAGCAAAGATCGGCAATGAAACTCGCGGCCCGAGCGTCCACACCCGGCTTCCCCAATCGAACAAATCGTCCGCCTCGGCGCTTAAGTATCCACCCGACGCCGTCAGACTCACGACGGGAAAAAACGCCGCCTTGGCAACGCCAATGCGCGCATTGTCGGCCGCCAGCTGGCGTTCCGCCTCGGCGATGTCGGGCCGGCGCTCCAACAATTCTGATGGCAACCCGGCGGGAACGGCAGGCGGTTTAATTTCCCAACGGTTCGTCACGTGCGCCTGCGAAGCGAGCTTGAAGCTGGACGGCGATTCGCCAACGAGAATCGCCAGCGCGTTTTCAAGCTCAGTGCGATTGCGGGTGAGCGCGGCCACGTCGCCTTCGGCGGTGGCAAGTTCGGTTTCAGCGCGCGCGACGTCGAGTTCGCCACCCAATCCCGTGTCAAACCGGGTGCGCATGATATCCGCCTGTTCCCGCCTCAGGGCGACGGTGCGTTGCAACACCACGATCTCCTCGTCAATGGCGCGCAGACTGAAGTAATTTTGCGCCACATCGGCTTGAAGCGTCAGCAGCAGATTGTGAAACGCGGCGGCGCTGACAGCAGCCTCGGCCCGGGCGCTCTCAAAACTGCGCCGCACGCGTCCCCACAAATCCAGCTCGTAGCTCAAATCGAGCGGGGTGCTGAAAGTGTTCGCGGTAATGTCGCCGAAACTGGGGTTTTGATTTGGTGAGAACTTCGCTCGTGTGTAGCTGGCACTGGCGTCGAGCGTCGGAAAGAACTCGCTGCGCGCGACGCGAGCCGTGGCGCGAGCCTGATTCATGGCAGCGAACGCGGCTTTCAGTTGCTGATTCGCCTGCACCGCCTTGGCTTCGAGTGAACTCAAGGTTTCATCGCCGAACAACGTCCACCATTCGCCCTTGGGCAGATGATCGAGCGGCTGACCTTCCTTCCATTCGCCGAGCTGCTCGGCCTTGAAGCTGGCGGGGGCTTCAGTCGCGGGCTTCTCGTAGTCCGGCCCGACCGATGCGCAACCCGCCACGATCAACGGGAGCAAAAGAACTGTGCTGACAAAAGAATTGGATTTCATGATGAGTCCTTTAATAAATGGTTTGCTCATTTTGGTTCAGGCTGCTCCGGCGGGAGCGGCTGTCGGAACGTTTGCGGGTGCTGCCGGCGCTTCAACCACGCCTTCCTCGACGTCGGCTGACTTTTGATGGTTCTCCGCGATAAGCGAGTAAAACACCGGCACGACGAACAGCGTGAAAATACTGCCCACGATCATGCCCGTCACCAGCACGATGCCGATGCTGTTGCGCGCTTTCGCACCCGGACCGGACACCAGCACCAACGGGAAGTGGCCGAACACCGTCGCCGCAGACGTCATCAACACCGGACGCAAGCGCGTCAGGCTCGCCTCGCGCAACGCCGCCATCTTGCTGAGGCCGCGTTCCTGGAGCGTGTTGGCGAATTCCACGATCAAGATGCCGTTCTTCGCAATCAAGCCGACAAGCGTAATCAAGCCGACCTGCGAATAGATGTTGATGGTCGTCAGATCGAGGAAGCTGAAGATGAGTGCGCCGGAAATTGCCAGCGGCACCGAACCCAGCAACACGATGAGCGGATCGCGGAAGCTGCGGAATTGCGCGGCGAGCACCAGATAGATGAGCACGACGGCGAAGCCGAGCGTCACCGTCAGCGCCGCGCCTTCGCGACGGATCTGGCGCGATTCGCCGGCGTAATCAATCTCCACCTGAGCGGTCTTCGCGGCGACGGCAGCCTTCTCCAATACACTCAAGCCTTCCTCCTTCGTCACGCCCGGCTGCACGCCACCGAAGATGCGGACCGCGTTGCGCTGTTGAAACCGGTTCAACGAACGCGGCGCGGTGCTGGTCTCGATCTGCGTGAACGCCGACACCGGGACGAGTTGTCCGTCGCGTGCCTTGATCTTCAGATCGAGCAACGGTCCGACCGTGGCGCGGTCTTTGTCGCCGATCTGCGGGATGACTTTGTAGCTGCGATCGAAGTAATTGAACCGGTTCACATACGCGCCGCCGAGCACCGTGCCGAGTTCCTGGCCAGCGGTAGCGAGATCGAGGCCGAGGTCAGCGAGACGTTCGCGATCCAACACCACGCGCGCCTCGGGTTGATCAATCTTCAAGTCCGTGTCCACGTAAAGGAACTTGCCGCTCTGCCAGCCCGCGCCCACGACTGTTCCGGCCAGTTCGAGCAATTGCTCCACGGGTAAATCGCTTTGCAGGACGAGTTCGACGTCGTACTGGCCGGGCGTCGGCAACGGCGGATCGAGGCGCGGGAACACGCGCAAACCGGGCACTTGCGACACTGCGCCATACACTTCGCCATACATCTGCTCCGTGGAACGATTCCGCTCCTTCCAATGTTTTGTAACCATGCCGCCGAAGCCACCCCAATGCGTGGTCAGCGACCACATGAACTTGGCTTCCGGGAACGATTGCACCGCGCGCACGGCTTCGAGTGATTGAGCATGCGTCGCCGCGAGCGTGGAATCCGGCGCGGCTTCCATGAAGAAGCTGATGTGGCTTTGATCTTCGACCGGCGCAAGTTCGCGGCGCGAATGGGTGTAAAGCGGCCAGGCCGCCACCATGACTGCGAGGGCCGCAATCACGACTGCCCAACGCATCCCCAGTGCTCCATCGAGCAATCGGGCGTACACATTACGCACCCAATCGAAACCGTGATTCACGAGCGCAGTCAGCTTGCCCTCCTTGCCGTGCGGATGCACAAAACGTGAACTCATCACCGGCGACAACGTAATGGCCACAAAGCCCGACAGCACGACCGCCGCCGCGAGCGTGATGGCAAATTCGAGGAACAACGTTCCGGTCAATCCGCCTTGGAAACCGATGGGCGTGTAAACCGCCGCGAGCGTGATGGTCATGGCAATGATCGGCCCGAGCAATTCGCGCGCACCGATCATGGCCGCTTGAATGCGGGTTTTGCCTTCGCGCACGTGGCGTTCGACGTTTTCCACCACGACAATGGCGTCATCCACAACCAAGCCGACTGAGAGCACGATGGCGAGAATGGTCAACAGATTGAAGCTGAAGCCGAATGCGAGCATGACGACCGCCGCGCCCAACAGTGAAACTGGCATGGCGACCAGCGGCACCATCGCGGTGCGCACCGACCCCATGAACAGGAACACCACAACCGCGACGATGAGCATCGTTTCTACAAGCGTCTTGCTGATTTCCTTGAGCGCATCGCGCATGAAGACCGTGGCGTCATAGGCGAGTTCCATCTTGATGTCGGCCGGCAACGTGGGACGGATGCGATCCATCTCTTTCAGCAGGCGATTGCCCACTTCGATTTCATTCGATCCGGGCAACGGCCACACGCCGAGATAGACGGCTTTGTGCTCGCCGTAGTTAGCAATCCACTGGGCTTCCTCCGCACCGAGTTCCACGTTGGCCACATCGGACAGGCGGATGATGGCACCGTCGCGCTCGGTCACGATCAAGTTCTGGAAATCCTCGACGGTGCGTAGGTCAGTATTCGCGAGCAGATTGACCTGCACAAGATTGCCCTTGGTCTGACCGACAGCAGCCAGGTAATTGTTGCGTTGCAACGCCGCGTGAACGTCGCCAGGCGACAGGTTGTGCGCGGAGAGGCGGTCGGTATCGATCCACACGCGCATCGCGATGGGCCGCGCACCTTCGAAGCTGACGCGTTGCACGCCCGCGAGCGTCGAAAGCTGCGGCTGCAACGTGCGCGTCAGCCAGTCGGTGATGGCGGGAATATCACGCTGGTTTGATTCGAAGCTGAGATAAAACGATGCATACGGACGATCGGCGCGCTGAATCTCAACGATGGGCGGCTCAGCTTCAGCGGGCAATTCCGAGCGCACCTGCTGGAGACGCGCCGTGATTTCCGCGAGCGCCGCCGTGCTGTTGTGATTCAACTTCAAGCGCACTGTCACGATGCTTACACCGGCGCGGCTGGTGGATTCGAGATAATCCACGCCGCTAATGGCTGACACCACGCGTTCGATGGGCGTGGTCAGAAAGCCGCGCACCGTTTCGGCACTCGCGCCGGTATAGACGGTCGTGATGAGCACCGAGGAACTTTCGATGCTGGGATATTGCTGGATCGGCAACGTGGTCAATGCCCGCCAGCCGATCAGGACAATGATGAGGTTGACCACAACGGCCAACACGGGGTGCTTGATGAAGACATCAGTAATCGAGCGCATGGGATTTCCCTTTCAGTGTGCAGGCGGTTATTTCATCGCGACGGAATTCGTCTTCTGCTGCACGACCACGAGCACATTGTCGCGCAGTTTGAATGAACCATGCGCTGCAACTTGTTCTCCCGCCGTGACGCCAGACAACAACAACACCTCATCGCCGAGCACCGAGCCAGCCTTCGCAAGCCGCGATTGCGCCCGCAAATCGCCCTTTTCATCAGCTTTGATGACGAACACATGGTCGCCACCCGGACCTTTGCGCAAGGCACTGACAGGAACACTGACCGCCGCGATCGGCGCACTCGCCGGCACACGCACACGCACAGAAGCGCCCGGTGCGGGAACATTGTTCACGTCCGCCACGCGCGCCCGCACGGTCGTGCTGCGGGTGGTAGGATTCACGCGCGAATCCAACGCCACGATTTCCGCGGTGACCGGCGGGAGTTCCGCACTGACGAGAATTTCAACGGACTCGCCCGGCTTGAGTTGTTGCGCGACCAGTTGGGGAATTGCGAAGTCCACGTGCGCGGCCTCATCAACACCCTGCAAGGTCGTGAGCAACGTGCCTTCGTTAAGATATTGGCCGGGATGCACGTCGCTAATGCCGACACGGGCACGGAATGGCGCACGAATCGTCTTGCGCGCAATGACGGCTTTGATGCGAGCAATCTGCGCGTCGGCAACGTCAAGTTGCGCGCGGGCGCGGTCCACTTCGATCTGCGAGGTCGCTTTGCTCTGCACCGCGCGTTCCAAACGCGCCAGCAGGGTTTTCGCCAGCACGGCCTCGGCCTCCTGCGCTTTCAATTCGGCCTCCTCCACCGCGACATCCAGCGCGACGAGCAATTCGCCCGCTTCGACGATCTGTCCCGGGCGAGTTTCTCCTCGCGCACGGTGCCGGGCAGTTCATTGCGCAGCGTGATGGAGCGCAACGCCACCACTGTGCCGATGGCCGTCGTGGTGCGACGATGCTGTTGCTCCCTGGCAATGGCGACAGTCACCGTTTCCATCGGCTCGGGTTGGTTGGCCGCCGCAGCTTGGGATTTTTGCGTCGCGCTGGCCTTCCACACTGCCAGGCCTCCGCCCAACAATCCGAGCGAGAGCAGCAACAATGTCGGAGCGAGCCAGTGAGTCTTACGCAGTGGCAGCGCCACGACTTCTTTCGAGTTTGATTGGGTAACTGCGGGTTGCGCCACCACAGCGCGCAACTCAGATTTCGAGGAGTTCGTTTCCATATTTCAATGACGATTAGTTTGAGGGTTTCGGGACAGGCAACCGACACTTATAGTTGACTATTTAGACAAGTTTCCGGGCAAAAAAATTTCAACCCGCAGCAACGGATGCGTTTACACCAAGAATATCCAAGATGCCGCGCTCCATATCTTTCAAAAGTTCCAAGTCATCGCGAATCCGTGCCTGGGTCAACAACCCTTCCACATATGCGTAAACCAGTTTGGATTTGGAGAGGGCATCCGGTCGCCATGATCAGTTTTGCAGCGTGCGCATCGCGGATCGCCGTTTCAAAATAGCGGCGGCACTGGTCCATGATTTCATCTACCAGCTTGCGCAAATTGGTCTCCAACGTCGAAATCTCAGAACCCAGCGTGCAGAGCGGACAACCCAGCACGTGCCCATGTTCCCGCTTGATTTTGACCTGCTCTTCGTATTCGAACTCGCAATAGCGATGAATCCGCTCCAGTGGCGGCAGCGCAGGCGAGAACACCCCGATCAAAGTTCACCCGAAATTCTTCCCAATCCGTCCGCATCGCCTCTTCGGCCAGGGCCGCCTTGGAATCGAAGAAGTAGTAAAAACTCCCCTTCTTCACTCCGGCGCGCTCGCAAATCTGATCGATCGTCGTGCTGCCGTAGGAGCCGGACCAAATCAGTTCCGTCAGGCTGTTCATCAACCTTTCTTTGGCGTCACTGACTCGGCCCATAATTCAATCAAAGCTCGTGATTCATTCCCTGCCACTCAGCAAGGTAAGCCCAGCTTGGATTATGTTTACCTTTTAGTCAACAATTGTTTTTGGACCGAAAGACCCATTCGCCACGCCTGTGCGAATCACTTCCCTGCGTAGGCGGCCTTTAGCTTTTTGATGTCGAGCTTCACGCTGTTCATCACTACTTGCATGACGCGGGCGGCTTTCGTGGCGTTTTTATCGCTCGCGAGCTTGCTCAGAATCGTCGGGACGATCTGCCAGGAGAGGCCGTATTTGTCCTTGAGCCAGCCACAGCAAACTTCTTTGCCACCGCCGGACGTAAGCTTTTTCCAGTAACGGTCCAACTCGGCTTGCGTGTCGCAATACATCACGAGTGAAATGGCTTCGTTGAATTTGAAGTGCGGCCCGCCGTTCAGCGCGATGAAATCCTGTCCGTTAAGCTTGAACTCAATCGTCATGACCGAGCCGATGGGTTGGCCGGAGGCTTTGGACGCGGCCTCGTCGTAGCAGGAAACCTTGCCGACCGTCGAGTTCTTGAAGACCGACGTGTAAAATTTCACGGCGGCTTCAGCCTGCGTGTCGAACCAGAGACAGAGAGTCATCTTTTGCATAATTCTTTTAACCGCTTTGGATGTTTACTAAGTGAAGCCAGCTTACGACTACTGCGCGTAACGGCTGGCTTGCGGCAAGCCTTCCTCGATCGGTCGCACTTCGATGCTGCCGAAACGCGCGGATGGCCATTCGGCGGCAATCTTGAGGGCTTCATCGCGATTGCGGACATTGATCAAAAAGTAACCGCCCAAGGTTTCCTTGGTTTCCGCAAACGGACCGTCAGTGATAGAGACCTTGTTCTGCCGCACGCGCACGGTCGCAGCAGTGCGGACCGTTTGGAGCGGTTCAGTCGCGATCAACACGCCCATCGTTCGAAGTTTCTCGACGTAGGTGAGGGTCTCAGCGCGCAATAACTCCCACTCGGCTTTCGACAAGCAGTTGAGTTTTGCTTCTTCCTGGTACGCGAGGCATAGGTATTTCATAAAAGTTTTGCGCAATGCGGTGGTGCGGACTTACTTCGCTTTCGGTGGCGGCGGGTAATGTTCAAACTTCGGCAACGCCGCGTCCATCAAATCCCACGGTTGTGCATCGGAGACGAAGAAATCCATCTGCGGCTGAAACCAACTCGGATCGTCGAGACTGCCCGCCGTGATACCGAGGAACGGCTTGTTCGGGCGATCATCGCTTTCGCCACCAGTGATGCGCGAGCCGCAATCAGCACAAAACCCGCGCTTGTGCTGTCCGCCGGCGAGACTCGGCGTGAAGTGATATTTCAGCGCGCCTTTGGTCAGGTGAAACGCCGCCGCCGGCACAAGCAGGCCGGGCAAGAACGCCCCGCCAGTCACGTGCTGGCAATCGCGACAGTGACACTTGAACATCATCAGCGGCGCGGCGGTGACTTCATAACGCACCGCGCCGCACACACAACCACCAGTGAAAGGAAGTTTCATGAATTTTGATCTGTAGCGGACGGTCTATGACCGTCGAGCGGCGCTCACAGAGCGCCGCTACAATCGGAAGGCGAACTTCGCCTCATTTCACCGGGTTGATGCCGACCATCCAGCCGACGCCGAATTTGTCTTCGAGCATTCCGAAGAGCGGCGACCAGAATGTTTTTGTCAACGGCATCTCCACCTTGCCGCCTTCGCTGAGCGCGGCGAAAGCTTTCTTCGCCTCGTCCTCGGTTTTCACCGAGATGGAAAGCTTGAAGCCTTCAAACTTCCCGGCTTCGCCGCAACCATCCGACGCCATCACGACGGTCTGACCGATCTTCATGCTCGAGTGCATGATCTTGTCGCCCCAATTTGCCGGCACCATCCCGGGTGGCGGCGGCTCGGGACTTTCCTTGTAGCGCATCACCATCTGCAATTCCGCGCCCAGCGCTTTTTGATAAAACTTCAACGCTTCCTCGCAACGGCCCTGGAAGAACAGATACGGTTCGATGACAGATTTGCTCATGGGATTTGGTTTGGTTCGTGTTTGGTTGTGGCTGATGAATCAGGATTTCACGCGCTTGAGCGTGGTGGGGGTTCTTGGGCAATTCCTTGCCGTCCATGATGGCGGTGCAGTTCGAGGTCACCGTGTCCGCATCGTCAAACGTGAGGCTCAACGCGTGCATGTGCGATTCCTTTTTCGGATTAATGCCACAGGTCGCGTCGAATTCAAAGGTAATGGACTTCGCGTCCGACGCTTTGAGTTTCATGGCGGGGCGATTGCCCAGCACGCAGTAATGCGTCGCCGCGAGTTTGCCGCCCTGATCATAATACATCGTGACCATTTCGTTCGGCGTGCCGGCGAAACAACGTTCCTCCAGCACCGTGCCGCCCGCCAATAGACGATATTGCAGCGTGATATCAATCGGGCCTTGACCCATGTCGGTTTTGCCGGTCCACGAACCGACGAGCGATTTCATGCGCTCGAATTCGGGCGACGCCGGCTTGGGCGCTTCGGTCTTGGCCGCCTCAGCGGCGGTGAGCCAGAGCGATGACGCGAGCAACAGTGTGGTGCAGATTGAGGTGATGTTTGTTTTCATGATCTTTCTAGTTTTCGTTTGTTTGTTAATGCGACTTCATGAATACAACGAACGGGTGAACGGCTTCAGGACATGATTGATAACTTTTTTGAAACTTAATTCAACCCTTTCAAACCAACGGCAATGTCACGATTTGAACCCAGCTCACCCGTCGCCGAACACTCGTTTCCGCAGCAAGCGCATGTCGATGGGGATCAGCACCGCGAGCAATGCCAGGCACAGTCCGAACGCCGCCGCCAGATGCCACGTCAGTTCACCGTGAAGCAACAGCCCGCGCATTCCTTCGGACAGGTGATGCAGCGGATTGAATTGTGACACCGTCGCCAGCCACGGCACATCCGGCAACGGGAAGTAGGTGCTCGACGCGAAACCGATCGGCATGATGACCAGAAAGAACGGCAGGCTCATGTGGTCAATGCTCGGGATGATCGCCGTGAAATAAAGTCCGATGGCAGAAAAACTCAGCGCCGCGAGGAACAGCAGCGGAATTGCCACCGGCAACCACGCCCAGTGCAACGTCAGTTTTCCCGCGAGCCCAAATCCAATCAGCACCACGCCAACGATGACGGCATACGCGGTCGCCAGAGTTGCGGCCCAGAGCGCTTCACCCCACACCACGTGTTCGAGCCGCACCATCGTGGTCAACTGGCCTTCCCAGGATTTTTGGAAGTGCATGCGGATGTACGCGCCGAAGAGCGATTGAAAAAACGACGACATGAACGCCGTGTAAGCGAGAATACCCGGCGCGAGGTAGTGCATGTAATCAATCGGCGCGCCGCCCCACGTCAGGCTGCCGATCTGCCGGCCCAGGCCGACGCCGAACGCGAGCAGCATGATGAGCGGTTCGCACACGGGCGGCAACGTAGCGGTGTACCAGTTGCGAAGGTGGACGCGTACGTGGCGGGCGAGCACGGCGTGACTTTGCCAGTTGAAAGCGGGGAGGTAGGGGTTCATTGCTTTTCCTCCGAGGCGAGCGCGAGAAACAAATCATCCAGCGTGGGCGGTCGCACTTCGTAACGCAGTTCGGGAAACGCCGCGACAAATGCCGCGAGACCTTGCGCATTCAGTGCCACATGCCAGTCCGCCAAGATCTGCGCCGGCTTCACACCGCGTCCTTTGAACCACTCAATGACCTTGGCGACTTCCGGAGTTGCTGCTGAAAGCAACACGACGTGTTCGCCGACGACATCACCCAATACCGCTTGCGGCAAGCCTGCGGCGCGCACCTTGCCCGCTTGCAAGACCAGCAGCCGATCCGACAGCCGCTCGGCTTCGTCCATGTAATGCGTCGTCAGCACGACGCCCATACCTTCGGCACGCAGGCTGTTGATCAATTCCCACACCGCGACGCGCGCCTGCGGATCGAGACCGGTCGTGGGTTCATCCAGAAAGACCACGCGCGGGTTGTGGACGACGGAGCGCGCTATCATCAGGCGTCGCTTGAAACCGCCGGAGAGCGTCTCGGGCTTTTGATTCGCGAACGGACCGAGGCCGAAGCGTTCGACAAGTTGCTCGATGCGTTTCGGCAAATCCTCCTGGCGCGGGCGATAGTAACGACCGGTCTGCACCAAATTGCCGCGCACAGTGAACTCGCTGTCGAATGTGTCGTCCTGCGTGCAAACGCCGAGCGCGCGGCGGGCCGCATCGCCGTCGGTGGCAAGGTCGTGCCCCGCGATGCGAACCTGCCCAGCGTCAGGGCGCAGAAAGCCGTAGCACATCCGCAGCGTAGTGGTTTTGCCTGCGCCGTTCGGGCCGAGCAACCCGAGCACTTCCCCCGCGCGACACGTCAGATCAATGCCCTCGACGACGCGTTTGCCGCCGAGAGATTTCACCAAGCCGGTTGCCGACAGGAGGACGTCGCCGTTTTTGCGCGGCGTTGATTCGTCAGACATGTCGCGTGTTCTAAAGATTCGCCGCTGATTAAGCGACAGAATTCTGTTTAGATTTCGACGACCGCTTTGAACCCGCCGTAGAGCATGCGCTTCGCATCGAACGGCATGTCGTTAGGGTCGCACATCGCCGCGATGCGCGGATCTTTCATGATCTTCTTGTTAACGCTGTCGCGCTGCGCCTTTGATTTGTAAACGATGTAAGAGAACACCACAGTCTCACCGGGCTTGGTCTTGATGCCCTTCGGAAAGGGCAGACCGCACGGGTTATTCAAGTCTTCGCCGACACATTCCTTGTAATCGAGCGCGCCGAATTCCTTCCAGATCTTGCTGGCCTTTTTCGCCATGCGAAAGTAGGCGGCGAGTTTTGCCTTGGGAACAGGGATCACGAATCCGTCAACGTAGTTGGGCATAGGCTGTAGTTGAGAGTTAATTGTTGAGTGTTGAGAGGCGTCTCAGGCGTGAGCGAGATGTTCTTTGGAGGCAACCTCGTCCACGAGCGGACATTGCGGGGCGATGGGGCGCACTTCCACGCGAATGCCATAGGGTAAACCAGGGCAATCCTTGGCGATGCTCACCGCTTCTTCGAGCGTGTTCACCGTCAGCAAAAAATAACCGCCGATGGTTTCCTTGGATTCCGCGAACGGCCCGTCAGACACGACTCGGTTCGCACCAGAGACGATTTTGCCTTCGCGCTCCAGCGGATTGCCGCCGGCACATTTGCCTTCGTCCTTGAGGCGGTTGAACCACGCCATCCAATTGTCGGCGACTTGCTGCATTTGTTCGGGTGACAGGCCTTTGTACCAGTCCGCACTGCGGAAGATGATCAGATATCCGTTTTTGTTGGGAGTGCTCATGTGTAGTTCTTAGTTGAGAGTTGATAATTGAGAGTCAAAAATTTTGCACTGCCTGTCAGACGGTAGCTGGAGTGAGTTGTTCAGCCTTTCCCTTGGTGCGCGCACAGGCCTCGAGCGGACATTCCCCACTGATGGGGCGGATTTCAATCGTCCCGCCATACCGCAGACTCGGGCAGGCTTTGGCGATGGTGATGGCTTCTTCCAGCGTCGCCACGTCTAAGGTGAGCGTGCCACCGATGGCTTCCTTGGATTCCGCATACGGCCCGTCCGAAATGACATTGCGGGCTGAAACTGTCACACCTTCCCGAACCAGCGCCACGCCGGGTCGCCCCTTCCCTTCCGCAATCAGCCGCCCGACCCATGCTTTGTTGGCGGCGAGGATTTCCTGGAGTTCTGCCTGGGATAGTTGCTTGTACCACTCGTCCGAGCTGGACAATAGCAGATAGCTGTTCTTGGGGGATGTGCTCATAAGATTTTACGTAAGTTGCTGGCTTCTTGTGTACCTTTCAAGACTACGACGAACCAACCGGTGGGTTCAGGACAATTATTTTCCCGCCCAGCAAACCAATCTCTGCTGGTTGAATGCGCCCCACCAACCCAGCGTCCATTCCAATACTTGAGCAATCCCGGCAGGCGTCGTAGATTGCCGAGGTAAAACTCCGCAGTGGGTGAGGGCGGAATAGAATGGAGCTAAATTATGAAAACGATCCAGGTTTCACTCATCGTCGCCAGCACGGCGCTGGCTCTCGCCACACTTCAACCGCTTAACTCTCCTGCCCAAGGCGAACCGACCACAGGTACAACAATTACCGCAGCTACCGGGACAGCCAAGATCGACGCCCAGTTCCTGAAGATCGCCAGCCCGCTGGAGGAAGTGGCGGAGTTAAGCAAATCCGGCGTGGGCGACGCGGTCATCATCAATTACATCCAGAGTTCCGATCGGACTTACAACGTCGGCGCGAAGGACATCATCAGCTTGCGCAACCAAGGCGTCTCTCCGGAAGTCACCACGGCTTTGATCCAGCGCGGAGCGGAACAACGTCAAGCCACTGCGAATGCCGCCAAGCAGCAAGCCACTGAACAAAAGCCCGCCGCAACTGAAACCATTGCCGCCGCTCCGACCTACCAAACCCAACCGACGACCACCATTGTTGCTGCTCCAGCAACTGTCACGTATTACGAACCGGTCCAACCCGCCAGCACGGTATCGGTGACCTACATCGGCTATCCGCGTTACAGCTATTATTCCGCCCCCTGCTACCCACGTTACGTGACTTACGGCTCGAGTTATTACGGCCCGAGCTACTGCTATCCGCGCACGTCGTTTGCAGTGGGCGTGGGCTTTGGTGGTTACTATGGCGGATATCGCGGCGGCTACCATCATTCGAGCGCCCGTTACTGCCGCTGAGATAAGCTTCATCCAAAAAGCAAACGCCGCCTGATCAGGGCGGCGTTTTTGTTTCCGAGTTGGATGGAATTAAAACTCACTCCTTCGCGAGAACTTTTTCCAGCAGCGTGTTCAATCGCGTCAGCATCGCGCGTGGGTCTTCCAGAATACCAGCGGCGACGCGGGCGTTATCGAGAATCTGCTCCGCCACGCTTCCGGCGAGCGCTGCGTCTTTCTGCCGCATCACTTCCAGCCGCGAGATGATCGGATGCGCCGGATTGATCTCGAAGTCATGCTTCGCCGCGCCCAACTCCGGCCCGTCCTGCTTCATCGCCTTCATGATGCGGCGCATGCTCGCCGTCATGAACTTGTCCGAATCCACCACCACCGCCGGGCTGTCCACGAGCCGTTGTGAGGCGCGCACCTCGCCCACCTTGTCGCCGAGCGTTTCCTTGAGCCACGTCGCGAGTGACTTCGCAGCGTCCTCAGACAACGCGCCGTCCTTCTTCGCGCTCAGGTTCAAGTCCGCCTTCTCCGCGAGCCGCAGCGTTTTGCCGTCGAACTCGCGCAGGTGTTCCATCACGAACTCATCCCACGGATCGTAGAGGAACAGCACCTCGAATTTGCGCTCCTTGAACACCTCGAAATACGGACTCGCCTCCGCCGCCGCGCGATTCGGCGCGAGCAGGCAGTAAATCTCCTTTTGCTCGGACGACATCCGCTTCACGTAATCCGCCAGCGACGTCATCTTCCCTTTCTCCATCGTGGACGACTCAAAGCGCAGCAATTTCCCGAGCGCTTCCTTGTGCGTGAAGTCCGTCACGACGCCTTCCTTAAGGAATCGTTGATACTCCGTGTAAAACTTCTCGTAGGCCTCAGCTTCCTTCTCCGATTGCTCGTCGAGGAATTTCAGGAAGCGGCCCGTCAGTACCTTGTTCAACTTCTGCATCAACGACGTGTCCTGCATCGTCTCGCGCGAAATGTTCAGCGGCAGATCTTCGCTGTCCACCACGCCTTTGAGGAAACGCAGCCATTCAGGGAACAGCCCCTTCGCCTTCGCCTGAATCAGCACCTTGCGGCAATACAGATTCACTTCGGAATCAATCCGCCCCATGCCCATGCTCTCAAAGTTACGTTGCGGCACGAACAGCAGCGCCTGAATCGCCAGAGGTGCGTCCGCCGAGAAATGCAGCCGAAACAACGGCTTGTCGTGGTCGTGACCGATGAACGTATAGAACTCGTTATACTCCTCTTCCTTGATCTCGTTCTTGCTGCGCGCCCAGATGGCTTGAACCGTATTGAGCCGCTTCGTGTTCAGCTCGATCGGGAATGGCACGAAACTCGAATACCGCTGGATGATGCGCTCGATCGTGCTTTCCTGCGTGAACTCCTTTGCGTCGTCCTTTAACTCCAGCGTGATCTTCGTCCCGCGCGGCAGATCGGCGGCGGGCGCGATTTCATAGCCACCCATGCCCTCGCTCGTCCATTGCCACCCCTGCTCTTCCGGCGCGAACGACCGGCTCAGCACCGTCACCTTCTTCGCCACCATGAACGCCGAATAAAACCCCACGCCGAACTGCCCGATCAATCCCACATCCGGCTTCTTGTCCTCCGCGAGCTGTTTCAGAAACGCCTTTGTGCCCGAGTGCGCAATCGTGCCGAGATTCTCCACCAACTCGCCGTGCGTCATGCCGCAACCGGTGTCCGTGATGGTGATCGTGCCCGCCTTGTCATCCGTCACGATGGTGATGGCGGGCGCGACATCCGATTGCTGCACCGCTTTGCCCGACGATTGATTGAAGCGCAACTTCTCGCACGCGTCGGCGGCGTTGGAGATGAGTTCGCGCACGAAGATTTCTTTGTCCGTGTACAGCGAGTGGATGACGATGTTCAGCAGCTGCTGAATCTCCGCCTGAAATTGATGTGATTCCGGTTTGCTCATAGCCTTTAATCCTTAGCCAAGCCGCGCCTACCCCGTCAAGAAAGGGCTGCACTCTCCCAGCCTCGTCCAGCTTAACTCAGGACCATTTTCTGCCGATACAACCTGTGAGTGGCCTTAAGGGTCGCACTTGTTTATGAAAAAATTTATCGGTGTTTTAGCGTTAATTGGCTTGGTTTGCCTGTCGAGCTACGGCTCGGATGCAGCAAACCCGGAGAAACTCACCCGCATGTTGCAACAGAGCACCCTCACGTTGCTCAAGGAAGGCAACATCCGTTACGCCGAGGGAAAATCTTTTCATCCCAACATCGAATCTTCACGCCGCACCGAACTCGCGGCGGCAGGTCAAGAGCCGATGGCCACCGTTCTCGCCTGCTCCGATTCCCGCGACCCGGTGGAACTCATTTTTGATCGTGGCGTCGGCGACCTGTTCGTCGTTCGCGTCGCGGGTAATACCGCCGGATTGAGCGAACTGGCCACGATGGAATACGGCGTCACACATCTCGGCACGCCGGTGCTAATCGTGATGGGCCACACCAAATGCGGCGCAGTCACCGCCGCCGTCAAAGGCGCAGAACTACACGGCCATCTACCCTCGTTGATTTCCTTGATCAAGCCCGCCGCCGAAAAAGCCCGTATCAGCGCAACTGAGGAGGATTTGGTCCCCCGCGCCATCGAGTTAAACGTCTGGCAGCAGGTGGAAAATATTTTCTCCCGCAGCGCGTTGGTCCGTGAATTCGCCGCTGCCGGCAAAGTCACCATCATCGGCGCGGTCTATGACATCGCTTCCGGCAAGGTGCAATGGCTCGGCCAACATCCCGAAATTGACCGGCTCGTCGCGGAAGCCAAAGCTAGCGTTGCTTCGGTTGAGTCCGCTCACGATTCCGCCCCAGCACATCCGCCCGTCGCCGCAACCCCACCCGCGGCCCCCACCACAGCACCAGCTCCCAACTCAATGTTAATCGCTCCGGCAGTGCCTTCACCCACTGCCCCCGGCACTCATGCTGAACCAGCGCCAAAAACAGCTTCCACAACTCCCGCCAAGCAGGCCAAATCACACCTACCGCCCGCTGCTGCCAGCACGCCCACCTCAGCTAACGTCACCCGGACGGAAGTCGCTAACAGCCATCATTAAGCTGATTAAGGCGGGCCAGCACAAAATAACCCTGTCGCTACGACGCGATTTCGCTATGCTCTCCGGCATTGTTAGATGCCAATGAGCAAGCTACTGCTGATAGATGACGAAGCGGACGTCCAATACTCATTCCGCCGGATTTTCGATTCACCCGATATCGAACTCTTCACCGCCTCCAGTGGTGAAGAAGGGTTGCAACTGATTCCCAAACTCCGCCCCGACCTCGTCCTCATGGACATCCGCATGGGTGGGATCACCGGCATGGAAACCCTCCGCCGCATCCGGCAGATGGATACCAAGCTGCTCGTCATCCTGATGACCGCGTACGGCACGACTCAGACTGCCATCGAGGCGATGAAACTCGGCGCGTACGATTATCTGCTCAAGCCGTTTGACGTGCCGAAGCTCAAGGAAATTGTCACGAACGCGTTGAAAGCCGCGCGCGACATGAAGCAGGTCGTGTCATATCAACCGCTCCTCGAATCGGAAGATTACGAGCAAGGCGTCGTCGGTCGCAGCGAACCGATGCAGCAGGTATTCAAACTCATCGGTCAGGTGGCCGCCTCGGATGCCACCGCCCTCGTCACCGGCGAAAGCGGCACCGGCAAAGAGTTGGTCGCACGCGCCATTTATCACCATAGCGAACGAAATTCGCAGCCATTCCTCGCCGTCAACTGCGCGGCGATTCCCGAGCAATTGCTCGAAAGCGAATTGTTTGGCCACGAACGCGGCGCATTCACCGGCGCGACCGGCCAGCGTATCGGCAAGTTCGAGCAATGCAACAACGGCACGATTTTCCTCGATGAAATCGGCGACATGACCCCGCCCACGCAAACCAAGATTCTGCGGGTGTTGCAGAGTGGCACATTTGAACGCGTTGGCGGCAATCAACCAATCAAGGTCAACGTCCGCGTCATTGCCGCCACCAACAAACCGCTGGAACAGGCCGTCGCCGCGCGGCAGTTCCGCGAGGATCTGTTCTATCGCCTCAACGTCGTACGCATCCACATCCCGCCGTTGCGTGACCGCCGCGAGGACATTCCACTGTTGGTAAATTATTTCCTCAAGAAAATCGCCAAAGAACAGGACCGTCAGCCGAAATCCATCGCCTCTGCCGCCGTCAAAGCGTTGGAAAAATATCATTGGCCCGGCAACGTGCGCGAACTGGAGAACATCATCCGCCGCGCCCACGTCATCGCCAAAAGTGAAGCCATCCTCCCGGCGGACTTGCCAGCGGAAGTCACCGGCCAAAGCACCTCAAGCCTCGTCCTGCCGACCACCGCAGGTGAAGGCGCAGCGTCAGATGCCGCGAGTCTGGCCCGGCAATTGTTCCAGATCGCTAAACGTGATCCGAAACTGAAGGTGTTGCCGGCTGTTGAGCGCGAGCTCGTTATCGAAGCGTTGAAAGACACGGCCAACAATCAAGTCCACGCCGCCAAACTGCTGGGCATCACCCGCGCGACGTTACGCAAACGCATCGAGAAGTTCGGCATCCAGCGCGAGATGAAAATCGAGTGATGGCGACCCGGGCTTTGCGCCCCAGCGTCAGAATTGATCTTCCTTGTCCTTGAACAGCACGTTGAATGTGGTCATCGAGCCGTAACAGCGCGTGATGTATTGCTGCATCTCGAGCTTCTCGGCGTCAGAAAGCTTTTCGTGGGCATTGACCTTCTGCTCCAGCACGCGGAGCTGATTGCGCATCATCACGATCTTGTGGAAGAAGACTTCAATCTCCACCTCTTTGGTCTGCAAGGTCGGATCAGCGGGATGCAACACAACCTTCCCTTTGTGCCAACGTTGACCAAGGGCTGCTGGCGCGGCATCTGGTTTTTCCATCCCAAGTTTCGTCAGCGTTTCTGCCAGCGTGTCGTTGATGAACTGCTTTAACGGCACACTCAACCCGCTCACCACAACTTGCGGTTCGGCAGGCTCCAGTCCCGCAGCGGCGGGAGCAATGGTATGTTTGCCCTCGGAGAACAAGATATCGGCTGTGTTTTCAGAAATGGTTTTGACCGTGCCGATGCCATATTGCGGATGCCGCACACTCATCCCGATGTGGAGTGATTGAATTGTCATGCTGTAACTCTACCGCCGCGGCCAGCAGCGTAAACCCCAAATCACCCGTCCCTGCCCATCCCACCCACCATGGCTGGCACAGCGCGGATGAACAAAAGCTTTTGCTCTCGCGTCGAAGTTGCTAATTTTAGAACGAAACAATTCACCCGCATCATGAGCACTGCTGCAAATCGCCCGGCTTCGCAACGCGAAACCCGCCGTTCCTTTCTCAAGAAAGCCGCCACGCTGGCCGCCGCCGCCGCGGCGCCGCGATTCCTCCCAACGCCGGTGTACGGACAGAATCAAGCTCCGTCCGCCAACGTCGTGGGCGCCGAACAGCCGCATCGTGCTCGGCGTGATCGGCACGGGCAAACAAGGCACGACGCATCTGAAAATGTTCAAGGCCGAAACCGACACGAATAATATCGCCGTCGGCGCCGTAAGCGACCTGTACCAGAAGCACCTTGATGGAGCGCGGGAATTTATTGGCCTCACTGGCAAGGATGCTTACCGCGATCACCGCCGCCTGCTAGAGCGCAAGGACATTGATGCCGTGCTCATCGCCACCGTGGACAATTGGCATGGGCAGTGTTCACTTGATGCGCTCGACGCTGGCAAACACGTCTATTGTGAGAAGCCCATGACGCGTTATGCGGGCGAAGGTTGGGAAGTTTACGAGAAAGTTAAAGCCACCAAGAAAGTTTACCAATGTGGCTCGCAATACACTGCCGACCCGATGATTCACAAGGTTGCCCAATGGGTGAAGGACGGGAAACTCGGGTCACTGGTCTGGGCGCAAGGTTCATATTGCCGCAACAACAAGAACAATAGTGAATGGACGTTCCCGGTAGATGCTGACGCCAGCCCGGCGAATCTGGACTGGGATCGTTGGCTCGGCAAAGCGCCAAAGATCCCTTGGAATGCAGAGCACTATTTCTCCTGGCACAAGTATTACGCCTACAACTCCGGCATCTTGGGAAATCTGCTCAGCCATCGTTTTTATCCGTTGATGCTGGCAACGGGCAATCCTGAGTTCCCGCATCGCGTGGTTTGCACTGGCACCCGCAAAATTTCGACCGACCGCGACATCACGGATACCACCCACGTGCTAGCGGAGTTTCCGAGCGGGCTCACCTTTGTCATCGCTGGCACCACTGTCAACGAGGTCGGCATGCCGGACATCATTCGTGGCCGCAAAGCAACGGTCTATCTCGCTGCGAGTGCGAACCAAGCGAAATTGCAACCCGAGAAATTGTTCGCGGAAGAGATGGATGTGGAAGAATTCACCGATCCCGCGCCGCAAGGCCGGATCGAGAATCTTCACATCAATTTTTACAAGTGTATCCGCGAAGGTGGCGAGCCGTTCTGCAATGTGGATCTCTCCGTTCGGGCGAATACAACACTCGCCCTCGCCGAAATGTCCGAACGCCTCGGTATTGTTTGCTTCTTTGACGAAAAAACTCGCACCATCCGCACTGGAGACGGTAAAGTCGTCCCCGCAATGAGTTACGACACAGCCGTGCCGAAACTCAGCTGACCAGAAATTGAAATCTAAACCTGAACCCACCCGCAAACTTTGGCGTAAGCGGGACGCCGTCCTGATTGTAAAGACTCTCATGGTCGGGTTAGCGATGGGGATGACCGTGCGCTGGCTCAACGCCGCAGCCCCCCTACCAGTCATGGCTGCAGAGTTCCATGCCGCCAACACCAACGCACCAGCCGGAATCAAAATCGAAGGTGCTTCACCGTCAGTCCGCGATTGATCAGTTGCTTCAGGGAATCAATGCCGATCTGCAAGTGCGCGTCGGCAAATTGCTTCGTCACCTTTTTATCGCTCGCGGCAGTCTTTACGCCTTCCGGCACCATCGGTTGATCGGACACGAGCAATAAGGCGCCCGTCGGGATTTCATTATGAAAGCCGGTGATGAAAATCGTCGCCGTCTCCATATCGATTCCAATGCACCGGATTTTCCGCAGATATTTCTTGAACTTGTCGTCATGCTCCCACACCCGACGGTTCGTCGTGTAAACTGTCCCGGTCCAATAATCGCGTTTGTGGTCGCGAATCGTGGTCGAAAGCGCTTTCTGCAGACTGAATGCCGGCAACGCCGGGACTTCCGGCGGATAATAATCATTCGACGCTCCATCGCCCCGAATAGCTGCGATAGGCAGCACCAAATTGCCAAGCGTGGCGACGTGTTTAATGCCGCCGCATTTGCCGAGAAACAGTACGGCCTCGGGTTTGATGGCCGTGAGCAAGTCCATGATCGTTGCCGCACTGGCACTGCCCATACCGAAGTTGATGATAGTGATGCCATCCGCTGTGGCGTTGGGCATCGGGCAATCCATGCCGCGCACCGGTACCTTGTGCCACTCGGCGAACATCTGCACATAGTTGTTAAAATTGACGAGAAGGATGTGCTTGCCGAAGTCTTTAAGCGGCGTGCCGGTGTAGCGCGGCAGCCAATTGGCAACGATGTCAGCTTTCGTTTTCATATCGTTGCCAAAGGTGTTTCCCATGGAACGCCCCACAGCGCAAGCGCAATTCACGACTTAGCCACGCCAGAAACGCTTGCTTGTCCCCGCTGATTGCAAACACTCCAGACATGTATCTGTTGCGCTCCAGCATTGGGATCAGACTAGCCGTCATTTTGCTGAAGTGTACTGGTCACAGCCTGCCACAACCTTCCCACCGAAACAGCACGTGCCACTGCGCGCATGGAAATTCAGAACCGCGTCACTAACCATTACTCCAACGTAATCCTGTTCAAACCTGCCACTCCCAATGCCAATGATGAATCGTCGGCTCCCCCTCAACTCGCGCCGCTGATGATTCTGGAAGTCATCTCCGCCAACTCTCCTGATCTTTGGAAACATCCCCTCCCCCAAAAAAACAAACCGCCACGCATCCAAGCGCATAAGAACAGCCTGCTCATCGATAATCGGTGGCACTGGCAATGGACCTATACGTGGGACGAAGCAACCAGTCCGGCGGGCGCTCCCCGTTTCCAAGGCGTCCGGGTCACGTTGGACTCTCGCGACGCCCCAGTAATTTGGGAAATCCTGGCAGATACCAGCGCTTATGAGATCATCTATGTTTCACAAACTTTGGATTGGGCGGCACGGGCGGAATTTGGCCCGCCCTTGCCCGGTCGAAAATTCTCAATCGAACGCAGCTTGGCAGCATCACCCAAAGTCGTCGTTGCCAACGTTATCGAGGATGGCCCCACCACCATCGGGCCAATTCTCTATCAGCAAGCCAGCAATCGCGATATAACTGCTTTGATTTGCCGTTGCATGCCCGCGCAATTTAAAAACTTGATCGCCCAAGAGGATTACAAGCTATTGGCGGCTCCCTCCAAAAAACGTGGCAAAAGCATATTCTCGCCAACGCCATTAGAGCAACGCCTGCGGCTCCCCTCCCGTTTCTAATTCTTGCACTGGAAGCATTCGATCAGCTAACCGGCGCTTGATTGCCCGTGCCGGTTTTGAAACCATGTCCGCTCTATGGGACACGTTAAACTCCACATTCCAGGACCGGTTGAAGTCAGCGAAAAAACCTTCAAGGCTTTCTGCGCACCGATGATCGGCCATCGCGGCCAGGGTTACAAAGACCTCGTCGCCAAAATGCAGCCGCAACTCCAACAGCTTCTTTACACCAAGCAACTCGTCTATCTGTCCACCTCCTCCGCTTGGGGCGTGATGGAAGGCGCGATCCGCAACGTCGTCTCCAAAAAAGTCCTGAACTGCATGTGCGGCGCGTTTTCGGACAAGTGGTTCGACGTGTCCAAGAAATGCGGCAAGCAAGCCGACGCGCTCCAAGCCGAATGGGGTTCGCCCATCCGCGCCGAAGCCATCGACAAGAAGCTCGCCACCGGCGAATTCGACGCGCTCACGCTCATCCACAACGAAACCTCGACCGGCACAATGAGCCCGATCGAAGAAATTGCCGCGCTCAAGAAGAAGTATCCTGATGTCATGTTCATCGTGGACGCTGTCAGTTCGATGACCGCGCTGCCGCTGAAGTTTGATGAACTTGGCATTGACGTGCTGCTCGCCGGCACGCAAAAGGCCTTCGCACTGCCGCCCGGCTTTGCGGTGTTCACTTGCTCGCCTGCCGCGCTCGCGAAAGCCGCGACCATCAAGGATCGCGGCTATTACTTCGATTTCCTTGAATTCCAGAAGAACGCCGAGCAAAGCATGACGCCCAGCACGCCGAGCATTTCGCACACGTACGCGCTGAGTTCCAAGCTCGACGAATTCTTTGCCGAAGGCCTCGATGCTCGTTTCGCCCGACACAAGAAGACGAACCAAATGACCCGCGACTGGGCGGCGAAGCACGGTTTCACGCTATTCCCGGAAAAAGGTTTTGAGTCCGTCACACTCTGCTGTGTGAACAATGGTGCGAAGCCCGGCGGTCGCACCGTGGACGTCGCCAAGCTCCAGAAACTCATGAAGGAACAGGGCTTCTTGATTGATGGCGGCTACGGAAAAATCAAAGGCACAACGTTCCGCCTCTCGAACATGGGCGACGAAACGGAAACCACGATGAACCAGCTCTACGCAGCGCTCGACGCCGCGATGGCAAAACTGTGAGAGGGCCCGCCGGAGGCGACGGTTACCAGTTGGTCCAGCTTACGAGTGGAGGCTATAGCCTCCACTCACTTGCGTACGGGGAAACGTTTCACCCCGTTATCGGCCCCGTGGCGGAAGCAGAAGCGCTCTATGTTAATCAGCTCCGCCTCCGCAAACGCCTCAGCCAGCACACTGGCGAATTCGTAATCTGGGACGTTGGACTCGGCGCAGCGGCCAATTCCATCACAGTTCTCCGTGCTGCCCAAGAATTGCAAACCCCCATCCGGCTTGTCAGTTTTGATAACACCACCGAGCCGTTGGTATTCGCACTAAAAAATGCCGCCACGTTGGGTTACTTCAGCGGCTATGAAACCCACCTTCAAACGCTGCTCGCCCAACGCAACAGCCAATTCACCAACGGCGCGCATCACGTGGATTGGCAGTTTCATCTCGGCGATTTCCCGACGCTGCTCGCACAGCCAGACGCACAGACATTACCCAAGCCTGACGCCATTCTGTTTGACGCTTTCTCCCCCGCCAAAAATCCAGCAATGTGGTCCTTGCCGTTGTTCACAAAGCTGTTTCAACTCCTCGACCCCCAACGCCCCTGTGCACTGCCGACTTATTCACGCAGCACAATCATGCGCGTCACCCTGTTGTTAGCGGGATTTTTTGTTGGCGTCGGCCACGCGACGGGTGAAAAGGAAGAAACCACCATCGCCGCCAATTCGCTCGATCTGATCACCGAACCACTGAACCAGCGCTGGTTGGATCGTGCCCGCCGGTCACACAGTGCGGAGCCATTGCACGAAGCAGCTTACCAAATCGGCCCACTCACGCCGGAAAGCTGGGAAAAACTACGGATGCACCCGCAGTTTCAGCCATAGCGCATCCCGCGGCTCAGCGGGAATGTGTTTGGCAGATGCCGGACTTCGTGTACGTCACCGGCTTGGAGCAAAACCTCTATAATATCAAAACGGATTTTCACTTTGGGGTTCTTAAGTAAGCGCAAATAATCTAGCGCTGTCTGGGAAAGCAAGCGCTTCTTCCGCATATCCACGGCCACAGCCGGACGCCCCCATTCTTCCGAAGATCGTGTCTTTACTTCCACGAACACCAGACAGTCTCCATCTCGAAAGATGAGATCGATCTCACCCCGATCCGAACGGAAGTTAGCTGTAAGGAATTTCCACCCCAGCTTCTGTAGATGCTTCCGAGCGGCACGCTCCCCTAATGCGCCCCGCCGCAAATGCTCCGGCAGAACCTTTCCAGCCAACAGTAATCTGATGCCTGTAAGCAACCCCATGCCGGTGTCCAGTCATGACTGAGACCTCGGATTATGACCAGTCTTAATTGTGTGCCCCCTAAACATAGGCTTTTTTGCTGAAAGTCTCAGGATTTGTCACTGGAAATGGACTGACTTGCCACGCATCAGGAATTCCCCTATGATCCCTTTCGCCAGTCGCGCTGCGGTGCAGCATAGTTTCGACGTTTGGGACAGGGTGTTTCAGGTCGTGAGTGTCATCATGATAGGGTGGGTGATGTAGAATTTGACGAGTTACTCATCTGGAGAGTGAGTGGAGCGGTGCCGGCCTTGGATAATTCCGAGGTTGACAAAGCTCAGAACTAGTCAAATTTTCAGAGTAGAGCTAGGTAGCTGAGTCTGAAACCAGTAGTAAAGCAGCGACAAGGGCAAAACTATGATCTCAAACGAACGTCCGTCGCCTTACGGTCATCATAAACCATACGGGGCACCTAAGCCTCCGGTAAACGAAGACACGCTCCGCTCCGAAAAGATCCAGATCGAGCGGAAATCCTTCCAGTTCACACTGAAGGAAAATCCGCGTGGTCGCTTCCTCCGCATCACTGAAGATGTGGGCGGACGGCGCGACACCATCATCATCCCAGCTCCAGGTTTGGAAGACTTCAAGAAGCTGATTGATGAAATGGTGAAAGCTTCGGCCGAAATTCCACCCAAGGCCTAAGCGCTAGGCCTTGGTGGATTTCCGCTTGGCAGCGGATTTGGTCTTTTTCTTGACCACAGGCTTATCGGTTTTTCCGGGCTTTTCCGGCGTGCCGAGCTTGACTTGCGGAGCGTCACCCCACAGGCCCTCCAAGTCATAACGCTCCCGTACTTCC
Organism: Verrucomicrobiota bacterium; assembly: GCA_049840435.1. Taxonomy (GTDB): domain Bacteria; phylum Verrucomicrobiota; class Verrucomicrobiia; order Limisphaerales; family JADLHS01; genus JADLHS01. The sequence goes on from JASGKY010000028.1 coordinate 28,764, forward strand.
GTGCGCATCACGTGAATGATGACGTCGAAGTAGTCCAAAACCACCCAATCACCGTTCATGTTTCCGTCCGTGGCGCGCGGGCGCAACTCATGTTCATCCCGCAGTTTGTCCACGATTTCATTCACAATGGCGCGCAAGTGCGGCGAACTAGTGCCGGACACAAGGACAAAATAATCCGTCACGCTCGAAAGTTTGCGTACATCCAGCACGAGGAGATTCTCGGCCTTCTTGTTATCGGCGAGTTCGCGGCACAGCAGGGCTAACTTTTTTGAATCCATCTCGGCCAAGTTGGCGAACTGACGTTCAAAGATAAAGCTGATAGTTGCGAATGACCTCAGCCACGGCGGCAGGAACAAGTGGCTCGATCGGTTGGCCAGCTTTGACCCGAGCACGAATCTGCGAGGCTGAAACCCCGAAAGAAAAACCTTTGAGATATTGCCCACGAAACGGCGCGGACAATGGCACTGGGGCGTCGCCCGGGCGAGGAATCACCACAAATTCAGCCAGCTTGGCCAGCATGTCAGCTTCACGCCATTTGGAAAGCCCCGGTACATTATCCGCCCCGATGAGATAAAAAAGCTTGGCCGCCGGAAATCGTTGCGCGAAGTAACGCACTGTATCCACAGTAAAAGACGTGCCGCCGCGCTGGATTTCCACATCATCCACTTCGCAGTTGGCCCGCCCAGCCAACGCCATCCGGATCATGGCCAGTCGTTGTTCACAGGGCGCAGGTGTTTGTTCCGGCTTGAATGGCGAGCGCGCCGCCGGGATGAAGAACAGTCGTTCCAGTTGCAGTTCCTCCAGAGCCGCCTGCCCCACCAGCACGTGCCCCGTATGAATAGGGTCGAACGATCCACCGTACAATCCAATATGTTGCACGGGAAAAGTAAATCGGATGAACGCAGTTTTGGCGATGGTAAATCAGGCCAACGCGGTTTCGCGGAAGCCCACCAGTTGCATGGCCGCGCGGGTTTCAAAGTTCTTCATAAACAAGTCCCAGACGAAGCCCGTGCGCGCGTTTTCAGCCATCAACAAGGTGATGCCAGTATTGATCCCCACATAGTCATGCGCAGACCAACCGGTCGCTGGATTGAACGCGTCGGCGAAACCAAACCGCCCCCACGCCTTGCTGCCGAAACGCGCGCGCATCCCCCGCAAGGCCGTGAGCGAATCCGCCGGAAGGAACGGCAATGAGCCACCCACCGCACAAGGAACAATGGACCCGTCAATCGGCCCTTGGCGCGGCGGCCCGCCCCAGATCACGTAACCTTGCGGCGATTCTGACGCCGTGATCCCCCAAAGTTCATTGGAGTAATGCGGGAATTCCTCCCGCAGATCAGCGCAGAATCGCCGGTGAACCATGGTCGCCACCGCCGAGTTGCGGAAATAATCCGCATGCCCGTCATGTTGGCGACGAAAATCAAACCACGCGTGCGAGTATTGATGAATGAAGAGCGGCGCTTCCGTTTCAATGTAGCTGTGGCCACCGTAATTCACCACCGGCCGATGCCAGGCATTCCAAGCTGCAGCAGGAATCGCATGCTCTGAGGCGCCAATGGCCAGCAGGTAAAGCATCATGTGTTCAGAATAGGTGTCCCAGCGGGAGGCCAGAAAACCGCGTTCTGGAGTCCAGCCGTGACTCAGAAAGGGCCCGTTGCGATAAAGCCACTGCCAATCCATCCGATTGTAAATGCGGGTCGCGAGTTCTTGAATCTCATCGTCGGCAAAATATTGCCGACAGCTCAGCACCCCGCAGAGCAGGATGGCTGTATCAATGGAGGAAACCTCGCTTTGCCACACTCGCGCCCCAGATTGCCAGTCAATGAAGTGGTAATAGAAGCCCTGGGCAGTTGGCGTGCCGCTCCAAAGGAATCGCAGGGTCTTCCGCGCCCGCTCCACCGCTTCACCCCGCTTCACCCAACCCCGTTCTGCGGCGATACACAGTGAAGTCAGCCCAAACCCAGTCGCAGCAATACTGGAAACCGTATTGTACCTGTCATCCGCCAAGCGCCCCAGATTTTTGACCATACCGGTCTTGGGGTGCGCACATTCGCGAAAGAACTGAAAGCTGGCGCGGGAAAGTTCATCCAAAAACCCATCATCCTGCGGGGAAATTACAGTGGCAGATGGATTCCAAACATCCGGAACCCGAATGCTGACCGCCGCGCTGGCCACTCCGGCGACTCCCAGCGCCAGCTTCGTCAACATTGTCCGTCGCGTCATCATGCTCGGCATGCGGCCCGAACAAACTCCTCCGCCTTCTGATCTGATTCAGACCTGCGTCCCGAGGCGGGACGGCGGCTGTGCGATGCCGCATACGACTTCAAACCTCCCGTCAGGCAGTTATTACCCGATACGCTTGTGCTCCCCACACCATCCGGTGGAGCAGAAGGAAAGAAGCGGCAGCCTCACTCGCACACAGTTTCTTCATAGGTCTATCGGACATTAGCACCGAACATTTAGTGAGCAAGGGCGACTATTAATATTCCTGCCAGAAAAATCACCGACCCATGTCGGCTACCGATACAGGTGATTGATTCACATCAACAACACCGCCGCACACCGGTGAAGCGTTGCTCCGTCGCCTTAACATAAATATGCGCGTCAGCCTTGGCCGATAATGGGGACTGCGCACAATCGCAGACCATCGCCTGTTGTTGCGCCCGCTCCAGATGAGCTTCACCTGACAGTTCCTTCGCCAGCGCCAGTGCCAACGTCGCTGTCCCGGCCACGCCGCCACCCAACTTTCGCCCGCCTTCCACCACGGCATAATCCGGCAGCCAGATCGGTTCGGATTCTTCCAAGACTGCGGGTTTCCAGCGTAATAATAGCGATATCCACTCCCAAATGCTTAAAACAATAATTATCGAAACCAACAAGAGGAAAGCACCAGCCACGAATGCATCCAACAGGTTGTTGAAGCGAAGCGTGCGGTTATCTGCGATAGCTTGCTTGGCTTTTGCCAATGCTAAAATCGGGCCATGCTTTACTAGAAAGGCGTTTAATTGCTCTGTGGTCAAGGGAAGTTGCTGCTTGAATTGCTCGATCTGCTTTTCCACGGGAGCGACCATGCGTTTCATCTCCCGGGTGGAAGCCGATTCGTATTGATTCAATTCTGGCGTCATGCGTCTGGCAGCTTCCTCATGCAATCCGGGCAAGGCTTGATCTAATTGGTTCATTTTTGACAAAAACCCAATATTTGGATTGCCATGAAAAATCTTCTGAACGCCGGCAGTAAAAGTCACTGACAAGAGCCAGACCAACGGAAGAAAGGTTATCAATACCAGCGCCGGCTTTACCTTCGCCCGTTCCTTCAGTGCCATTTTTAGAATAATCGTCGTCGCCAGACACAAGGCGATGGCCGCCAGCATTTGATTCGCGATGCCGAACAGAGGCCAAAGCGAGTTGATCCCGCCCAACGGGTCGCGCACGCCTTGAATCAGAAACACGCCCCAGCCGCCAACCATCAACCCGCTCGCCAGCAAGTTCGGCCCAACGGCCCTGGTGTCGCCAAGCGGTTTCCAGAGATTGCCAAGGAAGTCCTGAAGTATGTAACGCCCGACCCGCGTCCCAGCATCCAACGTTGTCAGAATGAACAACGCCTCAAACATGATCGCGAAGTGATACCACAGATCGAGCCAACGATGCCCGACGACTTTTGAGAAGATTTGCGCCATGCCCACCGCGAGCGTCGCCGCGCCACCCGTGCGCCCGAACAACGTATGCTCGCCGACGTCTTTTGCGAGTTCGTCCATGTGTTCCACCGTCACTGGGAAACCGAGCGCCGTGACCTTTGCGGCCGTAGCAGCAGCCTCACCTTTCACATTCATGGCGAGATACACGCCCGGATCCATCGTGCAAGCCGCGACGATAGCCATGATGGCGACGAGTGACTCCAAACACATCGCCCCGTAGCCGATGGGTCGCGCGTAACTTTCTCGCGTGATGATCTTCGGCGTCGTGCCACTGGCGATGAGCGTGTGAAATCCGGAGATCGCTCCACAGGCAATGGTGATAAAACAGAACGGAAAGAGCTTTCCGGCCACCACCAATCCCGAGCCATCCACAAACTTCGTGATGGCCGGCATCTTCAAGTCCGGCAGCACGAAGAATATCCCTACAGCGAGCGCGAAGATCGTCCCTAGTTTCATGAACGTGCTGAGATAATCGCGCGGTGCGAGCAACAGCCACACCGGCAGGACACTCGCCGCCAGACCGTAGATGATGATGGCCCATGCGAGATTAATGTCCTTCAATGAGAAGACGCCGGACCAGTAGGTATTTCCGTAAACCAGCTTTCCGCCCCATACCGCCAGCAACAGCAACACCACACCGATGGCCGACGCCTCCATCACTTTGCCGATGCGCCAAAATCGCATATAGCCCCCCATAAACATCGCGATGGGAATCGTCGCCGCCACCGTGAACACGCCCCACGGGCTTTCTGCCAGCGCCTTCACCACCACGAGCGCCAACACCGCGAGCAGAATGATCATGATCGCCAGAATCGCGACCGTCGCGATCAGGCCGGCGGTCGTGTTTAACTCCTCTTTCACCATCTGCCCAAGGGACTTTCCATTGCGACGCATCGAAGCGAAAAGAATCACCAAGTCCTGCACCGCCCCACCGAGCACGACACCAATCAGAATCCACAACGTCCCCGGCAAGTAACCGAACTGCGCCGCCAGCACCGGTCCGACCAATGGCCCCGGCCCGGAAATCGCCGCGAAGTGATGCCCGAAGACGATCCACTTGTTCGTCTTCACGAAATCCTTGCCGTCATCGTGAACTTCGCAAGGCGTCGCCCGCCGGTCATTCAACATGAGCACCTTCGCCGCGATCCATTTCGAGTAGAACCGGTAGCCCATGACGTAGGTGCAAAGCGCGGCGATGAGGATGAACACGGAGTTGATGTGCTCCCCGCGATGCAACGCGATGGTGAAATACGCCCAGCCGCCCAACAGCGCGATGAGCAGCCACACAAGTTTCCCGGCCAATGTTTTCATGCAGAGGGGCAGTGTTTTAGTCCAAGCCTGCGATTGTGCCCAGCAAAAGATTCGGCCTGCCGCGGGCGGGCCTTGTTGTCCACATGAAGATGTTGGCTTTCTAGCCAGCAAAACCGCCTGCGAAACTTGCGAGCCGCCGCGCTTTGCCCAACACTCGCTGCGATGACATCTGAGCCGTCCGCCACCAAACGCAGCCCGTGGGCGTGGGTGCCGACGCTTTACCTCATCCAGGGTTTGCCGTTCGCAATCGTCAATTCCGTCTCGGTCATCGTCTATAAAAGCCTCGGCGTCTCGAATGCCGACATCGCCTTCTACACGGCGTGGCTGTATCTGCCGTGGGTCATCAAACCACTGTGGAGTCCGGTGGTGGACATCCTGCGCACACGCCGTTGGTGGATCTGGACCATGCAATTGCTCATGGGCGCAGGCTTCGCCAGCGCTGGCCTCACGCTGCCTTTACCGATGTTTTTTCAAGCATCGCTGACACTGTTTTATCTCGTGGCCTTCGCTTCCGCCACGCACGACATCGCCGCAGACGGTTACTATCTGCTGGCTACGACGGAGAAAGAACAAGCCTTCTACGTCGGCATCCGCAGCACATTTTTCCGCATCTCGATGATCTTTGGGCAAGGCCTACTGGTCATTCTCGCCGGCTCGATCCAGAGCAATACTGGACTGCCGAAGCAGCAAATAAGGTTTGCGACAAGTAATGATGCCCCGCTAGTCCAAAGCTTGAGCATCGTTTCATCTGCCAGATCAAACGCGCTTGCCGAACTTGAGGTAGTTGTTCAAACCAATCAATTCAGCATCAGGCTTGGGGATGGTGACAAAGCAAAAGTCAGTGATTTGGTTGCGGAAGCTAAAAAGTTAAACGCGAGCAATGGTCACTCCGCTAAAGAACGACCCGCTCCAACGCCGGGTGGATTCTCAAAATTCATGGGAAAAGTTGGCGATGTTTTGTCTGCTCCGTTCCGCAAGCTTGGCAGGGTGCTTGAACCATTCCTGCAAGAGCACTTCGGCGCAGATAAAGATAAGGTTAAGGCGATTGGGAATGTTGCCGTTCTTGAAATTCAACTTTCACAGCCGCCCGGCAAGGAAATCGTCGTCACACCAGCGTTCAAGTCTGGCGATAAAAGCATTTCCCTAGCGGAAGGCGCGCGACTGGTCTTTGACGATTCCAACTGGAACAAGCCCGCGCTCGCGGTGGCGCAACTCGATCCCAAACTCAAGTCTGCCACCAGCGCGACCTTCGAGATTCGTTCTGGCAACATCGCGCTCTCGTGGACAGTGACGTTCCTCGTCGTCACCGGATTGATGGCGGTGTTCGGGCTATGGCACAAATTCATCCTGCCGCGCCCCGCTAAGGATGTTCCCGGTGACGCCCAAAACATTGCCACGTTCATCAAGGAATTCTTCAAGACCTTCGGCGCGTTCTTCGCCAAGGAACGCATCGGCATCCTGCTTGCCTTCCTGTTGCTCTATCGCTTCGGCGAATCGCAGTTGATGAAGATGGTCGTGCCCTTCCTGCTGGATGCGCGCGAAGTCGGCGGACTCGGGCTCACCACCGGTCAAGTCGGCTGGGTTTACGGCACAATGGGCATCATCGGCCTGACGTGCGGCGGATTGCTCGGCGGCATGGTGGCTTCCAAGCACGGACTCAAAGCGTGGCTCTGGGCGATGGTGTTCATCATCCACATTCCTGATGCGGTCTTCATCTACCTCGCCTACGCACAGCCAGACAATCTGGCCATCATCACCGCCTGCATCGCGCTGGAGCAGTTCGGTTACGGTTTTGGCTTCACGGCTTACATGCTCTACATGATTTACATCGCGCGCGGCAAACATCAGACCGCGCACTATGCCATCTGCACCGGTTTCATGGCATTGGGCATGATGATTCCCGGCATGTGGAGCGGTTGGTTGCAGGAAATCATCGGTTACCAACACTTCTTCCTGTGGGTGATTCTGGCGACAATTCCCAGCTTCCTCGTGGTGCTGCTAATTCCGTTGGATAAGGAGTTCGGGAAGAAGGCGTAGTCTGGCGCGCGTTGCGTTACCTAAAGAATGATTGAGGCTTAAGCTCTGCGGAGATCATCTTCTCGCCATCACGAATGGCCCGCTTGCATCGCCAATGTTCATCAGGTGCACAAGACGATTTTAACAACGCGTATACCTCCTCTGCGTCTTTCTGAGCAATCTTGAATGCGGCTTGCATCAGTAGAAGGAGGGCCTCACTTCGGGATGATGCAGGCATAACCCCTTTGATTCGTGACAAAACTTCACGCAGACGTTTGCGTGCCTCAGTTGTAAATTCTCGTTCTGCCAAGGCTGCAATCTCCCAAGCACGAACAGCTGACTTCTTGTAATCGTCCTCACATTGCCATGCAGCTTTAGCTGCCTCCGACGCTATCGCAACTGGATCGCCGTCAGTGAACCTAGCCACCCAAGACAACGCCTGTGCTCGGAACCACGGCTCATTTATCTTACGCGCCTGGTCCAGTGCCTTTTTTGAATTACTCTTGGAGAGTGTGCAAACTTGATCTCGCTGAAGTGTTGCACTCACTTGAGTTAGGAAAATGACCCTGCTCTTACTTCTTCACAAACAACGCCAGCGACGCCGTATAGCCATGGAGGAAATTCTTCTGGCCGACCGGGCCAATCTCGCCGTTGCAGAAGAAGCCGGAGAGGCCGATGCCGCCGAATTGTTTTTGCACCATCTGCGCGTCGTGACCGGACGTGCCGAACAGATGCCGCCCGCGTCCGTTGCAGCAGCACAGACAGCCGCCGTAGATGGTCGCGCCGCCGAGCTGGGTCTTGGTGCGCTCCAGCAATTCGCTCATGTCTTCCGAAGCAGCCTCGGCATCGCGGCGCTGGAATTGCATCGTCTGCCCGGCCCGAGGCATTGCGCCCACGGCGAGCACGCCGGTTTGCGGGTCGCCGCCGAGCAGATTGCGCACAAGAAAATCGCCGCGATGAAACTCTTCGAGGTATTCGTTCACCACGAGGCCGATGAAGAGATTGCCGCGGACTTTCTTTTGTTCGTCGGTGGACATTTCGTTCACCGTCTCGGACAAAACTTCATACGCGGGACGATTCGCGATCTTGTGAATCATGTTTTGCTCCACCCGCGTCAGCGTCCAGGTATCGCCAATCGGGGTGCAGCCTTGCGAGATGACGCCCGCCAGTTTCACATCGCCCCCGACTGAAATCGCCACCCCGCCCTCATCGTAGACCTCGCCATTGAGATAAACCTGCGTGGCTTGATCGGCAAAGATGCCGCTCGATAACCCGCCATAGACCAGCGAGCCGGGGTAATTTTCATTCCAAGAACGCAGCCACGATTCCGAATCGAGGTGGAACGGGTCGATGAACGTGAGCCAGCCGTTGGTCTGGCTGGGTTTGACAGTCGTGATGCCGTGCCAATAGTCGTGACCTTCGGCGGCTTCGACCTGGGCTTGATCGAAATAAGTTCCGGTGAGCTTCGCGCCGGGCAACGAATAGAGCGCGAGCACGAGGCCGGGATTGTCCTCCAGTTCCTCCTCGCCCGCGACAAGCGACATGCTGGAGCAACCGGCCAGCAACGGGATTCGCGCGTGGACGCGGAGGATTTCCAGCACCTGTTTGGCGTAAGGGAAAAAGCGTGGCGTCATGAACACCAGCCCAAGCGAGACTTGCGGCGCTTTCAGTTGCGCCCGCACGCCTTCCGCCCAATCGCGCAGGCCGGCTTCATCGAAGTCGGCCTGCCAATGGGCGCTGACTGAATGCTCGTTGTTCACGTCGTCAACTTAACCATGCTCCGCAAGCTTTGCCAATCCACTTTGCGGATTTTCCCCGGCAATTTTTGTGCGGTGCGGAACGCCAGTTCGGTCAGCCAGAATGCCGCGCGCCGGCGGGCTTTTTCAGAAGTGGTCAACTCGGCGAGCGCCCAGGCGGCATGAAAATTTTCCCCGACCGCCGCGATGTCACGAATGACACCCGCCAATCCGATCACCGGCAATTTTTTGGCGCAACCCAACGCCGCCAACCGTCCTGCGCCTTTCCCCATCAGGCTGGAACGATCCAGCGCGCCCTCGCCGGTGATCAGCAACTCCGCCTGCGCCAGGCGACGCGAAAGTTTTGCCTGCGCGGCAAATAGTTCAAACCCAGAGACGAAACGTGCGCCTGCAAATGTCGCCAGCCCAAAACCCAGTCCGCCCGCCGCCCCGGCGCCCGGTGATTTGGCGAAGTCCAAACCAAACTGCTGTTTCATCACCTGCGCCACACGTCGCAGGCAACGCTCGGCGGGAATGATGTCCTGGGGACGGATTCCTTTTTGTGGTCCGTAGATGCGAGTCGCCCCCCGCGCGCCGAGCAAGGGGTTATTCACGTCCACAGCGACAGTAATCCAGCCCTTGCGCAATGGCTTGGCCGGCGGCTGGATGCTGTGAAGCTCAGTAAGTTCGGTCCATTGCGTCAGTTCCCCGCCGGAGCGATTGAAGAATTTCCAACCCAGTGCCCGAGCCAGCCCGAAGCCACCGTCGTTCGTCGCGCTGCCGCCGATACCAAGAATGATTCGCTTTGCACCTTGATTCTGCACGGCTTGAATCGCTGCGCCCAAGCCAAAGGTGTCGAGTTGAAACGGGTGAAATTTCCCTGGTGGCAACATCGCGAGTCCGATGATATTGGCAGACTCAATGATGGCGGTGCGGGTTCTGGGTTGCCACCACCATGAAGCGACAATGGGCTGATGTGCGGCGTCTACGGTCTTCACCCGCTGGCTCTTGGCTTGGAGCAATTCGCCCATCACTGCACCAAAGCCATCACCGCCATCGCTGATAGGGAGCAACGTGAGTTCATCGGCGGGACGGGCCTTGCGCCAGCCACGGGCAATGGCCTCCGCCGCCTGCCGGGCGGTGAGCGTGCCTTTGAATTTATCGGGGGCAATCAAGACGCGCATAACCCGAGTCTAAAGTCCAAGGATCGAAGGCTAAAGCCCTGAGTTGGAGCGGCGCTGAGTTGCTGTCTGTTTCGGGTTTTGACGGAGGCTAAATTTGTGGCAAGATGGGCACAGCGTGTTTAACTGATAATCTTATGAGCAAACCGAAAATCATTGCCTACCTGAAGCCTTCCTGCGGCTGGAGCAACGGCGTCCGCGCTGTCCTCCGCAAATACGATCTGCCCTACGAAGATCGCGACATCATCAACGATCCGGTCCAGCGCGCCGAGATGATCGAGAAGAGCGGCCAGATGTTGAGCCCCTGCGTCGAGATCAACGGCCACATGCTGCCCGACATCAGCGGCGACGAAGTCGAACAGTGGATGTTGGCGAACAAGGTCGTCGAGCCGAACACCCGCGTCGCCGATGCACCGACGAACCAGCCGTGCGCGCACGAGATGCCGTTCAACAGCCCGCTGAACTTCGGGCAACGGAAGTAAATCAAACCGGCAGCACTTTCAGCCGCGTTGGGAAACCAGCGCGGCTTTTTTGTTTTGGAGCGCCGGTCTCCAACCCGGCGTGTTCCAACATTCCACGATACCGAGCCGGGCCGAAGGCCGGCGCTCCGTTACTGGCGGGGGTGAAACTTCCGGTGGATATCGCGCAGGCGATTGCCGGTGACGTGCGTATAAACCTCCGTCGTGCTGATGTTGGCGTGACCGAGCATTTCCTGGATCACCCGCAAATCCGCGCCATGTTCCAACAGGTGCGTGGCGAAGCTGTGGCGCAGCATGTGCGGCGTGATATTGCGCGCGACGCCAGAGCGTTTGACGCGGGCTTTGATGTGTGCCCACATCGTGATGGAGGCGAAGGCCGTGCCGCGAGACGTAAGGAAGACATTGGCCGGCGAGCGCGGCTTTACCAGGTTGGGCCGGCCCGAGGTGAGATAGCGGTTCAAGGCCTCGATCGCCTTGCTCCCCACAGGCACGACACGCTCCTTGTTACCCTTGCCGATGACATTGATGAAGCCGGCTTCAAGATGGAGTTGTTCGAGTCGCAGCGCGCACAATTCGGCCCGGCGCAGTCCTGCGGCGTAGGCCAGCTCGAGAATTGCCTCGTCACACAAGCCCTGGGGCGTAACGAGCGGCGCAGGCGTGAGGAGCTTTTCAATCTCGTCGTTCGAAAGTGATTTGGGCAAGCGCTTCCAACGCCGGGGCAATGAAAGATGCGCCGCCACATTGCGCGGCAGCAACTTTTCCTCCTCCGCATAACGGTAGAAGGCCCGCAATGCCGCGATCTCTAGGTACACACTTTCACTGCTCAACCGGCGCGAGGATTCCTTGGGTTGATTGGCCAACGTGCGTTCACGCTCGTGCTGCAGGAAGACAGTCAGATGTTTCAACTCCACTTGCGCCCAAGCCGTAATGCCATTTTGCCCGGCCCAGGCGATAAATTGATTCAGCAATCCCGCGTAAGTGCGTTGCGTATGCGCGGCCTGCCCGCGTTCGTGCCTCAGGTATTGCAGGAAATCCTCAACGAGCGTCTGCATGGATCGCGGGCGGACCTGACTTCGCCAGTTTCCAATGGAAGGTCAAAACCTGAATGTCGCGCGGCCCACTGCGCCGGAGGATGGCGGAATATTGCCGGTGAATCCCATCAATCTCACAGTCGAGATGCACCTCAAAGGTGATGCCCTTGACGATCAGGCGCGGCGTAAGTTGCCCAATAAGTTGCGGATTAACTTGAGCCATGTTCAACGCCTCCCCGGGATTTCGAAACGGGATCGGCTGCCCGGTGTCCTGGCCTTCGCGCGCCCAGATGATGCGTTGCGCGGTGTTCTCATCAATGCCGGGCAATAGTTGCAACACCTCCGCCGACGCCGTGTTGATGTTGATCTGGCCGGAAGAGATCGGCGTGAACAATTGCCGCAACGTTGCCCGCTGCACTTGCAACGCATCCATACCAATTTCATCCCGCAGCTCCGGCGGGGGGGGCGGCGGCACCGCGCCTTCCAAACCATAAAGCTCCGGCGTCACGCCACGGATCAGCAGCAGTTCCGAAAGATCATCAATGAAACCATCCTTGGCTTTGTATGGTGGATCAAGGCTCTCGTAGTAATCACTCTCCGTCCCGTTGATATGAGGATTTTTATCACGATCGATCCAGTCAAGGATTGCTGCACTCACAGCCCCAGCTTCACCGGCATCCACGCCGAGCAAACGCATCGCCTGATCCAGGATCACTTGATCCGCAGTGTTGATGTTGGCGTACGATTCAAGGTTCGTAATGCTGAAAGTAAACCGCCCATAACCTAGGTCGGCACGGTAACCATCCGCCTGAATTTTATCCAGGATGGCATTGGAACAACTGCCGCGAAACTGGCCGAGCCACACCTCCTCGGGACAACCAGCCGACGCAGTCAGTACCGCCTTGCAATAATCCACGCCCGATTGCGCGAGCGCGTAAAAATTCGCCTCGGCATTGGCATTGCGGAAGAGCCGGTTCTCCACGTTCATCCGATAGGCGAAGGCCGCCGCCAACATCGCCAACACGGCCACGCAGATCATCACGATGATGAGCGCGATGCCGGCAGCGGGATTGGGTTTGATTCTCATGACGGCTACTGCTGGGGTTGCACAATCCCTGGCTGCGTGGAGTTGTTCACATTTTGAGCGGCCCCGGGCTGATTGTTGCCTTGCGCATTGGCCGGCACCATCACCGATGGCAGCGGCGCAATATCCATGATTTCCACCTTTGTTCCCGTGGCGTAGGGTTCGCTGGGATTTTTCCGCTCGAACTCGAGCTTAAACTTGATCATGCGCGGCAGCTCATTAGGTACGCGTCCACTCGCCCACCCAATCCCGCTTCCGGACGTCCCAAAACTCGAACTCCAGCTTGTTCACGCCCTTGGCGACCACGAAAGGAAAGTCCCGCTCGTCGGCATTCATGTCCTTGAGCAACGGCGTCTGGCGCAACACCAGTTGCTTCTCGTAATCCTTCCCCTGCTCCACCGAAAAACTCACGCGGCGCACGTCAAAACCATCGAATGCCAGCCGGCTGCTGCGCGGAAACATCTCAGGCAGCCGGGCGACAAAACTCAGTGTGCCGCTCCCGTCGTTTTCGGCGATGAAGGCGTAGTTCTTCTGATCGGATTGAAAGGACATCACACTCGCCAACGCTTCCTTCAACGTGCGCACCGCCACGCGTTCCCGTTGCAACTGCGCGGCAGCCTCTTGCCCGATTTTTGCCGACTTGATGATGAGCGTCCACGTCGCATAAATCGCGATGATGACCAGGCCGAAGATGGCAAATGCCACCATGATTTCGAGCATCGTGAACGCGCGCCGCCGCACGCCACGCCGCACGCCACGCCGCATGGGTAAGCGACAGCATTTCATTGCGGTAATCCTGTTTGCTGTTTGCTCCGCGACTGCGGGTCCCAATAGAACGTGTTCACCGCCGAATCCACCTGATGCGTCTTCCGATTGAACACGGTGTAGGTCACGTTCCACAAGCCGTTGGTCATCTCCTCGTTCGGGGCAGCGGAGACGACGGCATAATAGTCGCGATACAACTCGCCTAGGTCTGGGGAAATATCAGTGAACTCGACGTTCACTTCCCCCTCGGTCACGCGATTCGTCTTGGAGGTGTACCAGCCATGCACCAGTGCGACGCCCGGTGATTTCTTGCTCTGAAAGATTCGCGCATTCTGCAGCAATTGCGACGTCAGCCCGAGGATGGCAAACGTACACATGAAGAACAACGCGATCGCCACCATGACTTCAATAAGCGTAAAGGCATGACGCCGGCGACGCTGGGCGGCTCTGGAAATGAAGCTCGGATTCATCGCATCGGTCCTTGCGTCAGCAACCCAGTAGTCGGCTCCAAGGTAATCTTACGATATTCCTTGTCCGAGCGATATACGATCGTCGCCTCGTCACACGTCCCGTTCGGATAGAAACGGATGCGCGTCCATTCCGAGTCCTTGTATTCGGATAGATTCACGTCGAGCATCTCCAACGAAATATCCTCGGGAATGACGCCGGTCGTGCCCGTGCCTGGGGCCGGTTCGAACGCCGGTACGGCGGATAGCTCGGTATTCATGGAAACAGTCGCCGCGCCGCTGCCGCCGATCCCAAACTTTCGTTGCGGCGGATAGAACACCACTGCGACTTCGCGACCGGTGAAAATAGCTTGGGAGCGGGCATTGTCGCATACGTCCTTGAGGTCCCCGATTGCGCGCCGCATCCCTTCCTTCTTGGTGATCTGGTAAATGCTCGGCACGGCGGTCGCACAGATCAGCGCCATCAATGCGCAGACGATCATGATTTCAATGAGCGTGAACGCCGCCCCAGCGCGCCGGGAACGGGTGCGCCGACCAACGCGGTTCTCACGCCACATTTTCATCGGTTCATTGAGCCGCCGACATTGGAGATCATCGAGAACATCGCCGACAACACGCCGAGCAACAGGAAGCCGACGCCGCCTGCCATCACCACGATCAGCACCGGCTCGATCATGTTCGTCATCACACGCAATGCGATGTTCAGTTCGTTCTCGTAGGTGTCCGCCACGTTCTTCAATGCACCGGGCACGTCACCCGTTTCCTCGCCAATGCGCACGAGGTCCACCATGAGCTGCGGGAAGATTTTGCTCGCAGCTAACGGTTGCGCGAGGGTTTTGCCGTCCGTCACCGCTTCGCGCGTTTTGGCGATGGCTTCCTTGATGACGCGGTTGGGCAGCACTTGTTCGGTGATTTTGAGTGCGGTCAGCACGGGCACCCCGTTTTCCAGCAATGTCGAGAGCGTGCGTGCGAACTGCCCATAGAGATTCAACTTCATCACCTTGCCGAAAACCGGCAGCTTCATCTTCCACGCATCGATTTTGACCTTCCCCTCCTCCGTCTGCTTGAAGCGCCGGAACATCACCCAGGCCAGAATGATCAACATCAACATCAGCCACCAGTAGCCGGTGAAAATGTTGCTGATGCTGATGAGCATCTGTGTCATGGCTGGCAGTTGCATCTGCATGTTACCGAAAAGCGTCATGAACTTCGGTAACATGTAGGTCATGAAAAAAATCACGATCGCCACGCCAACGATGGCGACAAACGCCGGATAAATCAGCGCCGAGGTAAACTTCGCCTGCACCGCCGCGAATTTCTCAAAATGATCCGCCATGCGCCGCAGCACCGTGACGAGCGCACCGGATTGTTCGCCCGCCTTGACCATGTTCACGTACAGATCGCTAAAGATCAGCGGCTGCTTAGCCATCCCGTCCGACAAGCTGCGCCCTTCCATGACTTCCTGCCGCAAGTCCACCGCGACCTGCTTCGGGATGCCCTTGGTTTCGAGGTGCGTCATGCTATTCAGCGCGACGGTCAACGGCATGCCGGCCTGGAGCAAATTGGCAAGTTGTTGGGTGAAAGTGGCGATTTCCTGCAGCTTGGGTTTGCGCTTGCGATTGAACTGCGCTTGCAATGACGGTGGCAGCAAGGCAACAAAACCATTTTTCGGCGCACCTACAACGGCCTTATCAGCCTTGGCGGAACTGCCGCCTTTGGGCAGATCCACCGCCACAGGGAATAAGCCAAGTCGCTCGATCGCCAAGAGCGCGGCAGCCCGATCCGCCACATCGAGCGTACCTTGCACCACCTCGCCCGACCGACGCCGGGCCTTGTAGGAAAACTGCGCCATAAACTTGTGTGTTAAAACCGTTGCTGCCGAAAAGTTGCCCCGGCGTACGACTTAAGCCTTGGCGGTGGTGAGGTCCAACGACTTGCGAACCCCATTCTGCTCGTTGAGGCTGCCGCGCCGATACCCCTGTAAATCCAGCGTGACGTGCGTATAACCGATCTTTTTCAACGCATCGGCCACTTGGGTGGAAACGCCATCCACCAGAAACTTCGGCAACTCAACCGGACCGACTTCGATCCGAGCCAATGACTGCTTCCCGTTCAGTTCGTGATGGCGCACGCGCACATCATAAAAGCCAAGGTCGCGCAGCACGTATTCGCCTTCCTCGATCATGCGCAACTTCTCCGGAGTCACCGCTTCGCCATACGGAATCCGGGAGCTAAGGCAAGCCATCTGCGGCTTATCTGCGGTCGGCAAACCCAACTGCGCCGACAACTCCCGGATGTCCGCCTTGGTCAACCCCGCTTCTTTGAGCGGCGCCCGCACCTGAAATTCCGCCGCCGCCTTGGCGCCGGGGCGAAAATCCCCAGTGTCACTGGCGTTCTCGCCATAACAAATGACCGCAAACTTCTCCGCACGTGCCAGAGGCTCCAACTCCTCAAACAACTCGTGTTTGCAGAAATAGCACCGGTTCATCGGATTCGCGAGGTAGTCCGGGTTATTGAACTCGGCGGTCTTGACCACCCGCACAGGAAAACCGAAGCGTTCGCCGAGTTGGAGGGCATCCGCTAGCTCCCGCCGGGGGAGACTGGGCGAATCCGCGATGACCGCCAGCGCCTTGGCCCCGAGGGCATCATAGGCCACCCGGGCAAGAAACACTGAATCCACGCCGCCTGAGTAGGCCACGAGGCACGAACCATAAGAGCGCAACTGCGCTTGTAACTTTTCCAGCTTATCCGCGAGCACGCTTAACGTTGGCAGTGAAGGGAAAGTTTGTCGAGTCTGCCGTCACGGCAACGATGCCCCCCAGCGCGCGGTTAAAATCGCCATGAACACCCCTAAATAATACCTCGCGGTGGGCTTGCAAGATTGACAGAAGATTTTGGATTTGGTCTAACACGCGCGCATTCATGAAGACAACTCATTGGTTACGCACATTTTCACTCATCATTGGCATTAGCCTCTTGTTTTACGGGTGCTTGAGTAGTCTGGCAGTAAATGAAACCTCCTTGGAACAGCGCGTTGCCCAGCTTGAAGCCGCCGCCAAGCCTGCGTCGCCCATCAATTCCGGCGACAACACCTGGCTGCTCGTCAGTTCGGCGCTGGTGCTGATGATGACCGCGCCGGGCTTGATCCTGTTCTACGGCGGGCTGGTGCGGGAAAAGAACGTCCTTGGCACAATGATGCACAGCATGGTTTTGATGGCGGTGGTTTCCGCGCTCTGGATGCTCTTCGGTTACAGTCTAGCATTTGGTGAGGGAAACGCCTTCTTCGGATCGCCGGAACAATACTTCCTGCTCAAGGGTGTAGGCGGCGCGCCGAACCCGGATTACGCCCCCACCATTCCGCACACAACCTTCATGCTGTTTCAGATGATGTTTGCCATCATCACCCCGGCGCTGATCAGCGGCGCGGTCGCAGAACGCATTAAGTTCAGCACCTACCTGCTCTTCACAGTGTTGTGGGTAACCATCGTCTATTTCCCACTCTGTCACATGGTCTGGGGCAAAGGCGGGCTGTTCAACTGGGCGCTCGGCGGTAAGATTCCCGGACTCGACTTCGCCGGCGGCACGGTTGTCCACGTCAGTTCCGGCGTAGCAGCGTTGGTAGCGGCAACGATGTTGGGTCGCCGCAGTGGTTTCCCGCACGAACCTATGCCCCCGCACAATGTCGTCCTCAGCTTGATTGGCACGGGATTGCTCTGGGTCGGCTGGTTCGGCTTCAATGCCGGCAGCGCCCTGAGCGGCGGCGAACTGGCCACCAGCGCCTTTGCCGCCACGCATTTTTCCGCCGTGGGGGCGGCCCTGAGTTGGGCCGGATTGGAATGGGTGCTCAAAGGCAAACCCAGCGTGCTCGGCGCCGCTTCCGGCATGGTGGCCGGGCTGGCAACCATTACCCCCGCCTCTGGATTTGTGACGATTCCGGCCGCCTTTCTGATCGGGCTCTGCGGGGGAGCGGTTTGCTATCTGGCCGTGACCAAACTGAAAAACACCTTTCGGTACGACGATTCGCTGGACGTGTTCGGCGTTCACGGCGTCGGCAGCACCGTCGGGCTATTGCTCGTCGGACTCTTAGCGAATCCTGCAGCCAATGGTTTGATCGCCACCACCTTCAAGTCGGGCAACACCGTGATTTCGCTGGCCGGCAGCTGGGGGCAGCTCAAAAACCAGACCCTAGCCGTCCTGTTCACCGCAGCGTTCAGCGGGATCGCCACCTTTATCATTCTCAAACTCGTCAACGTCACCGTCGGTTTGCGCGTCACTCCGGAGGAAGAACATTCCGGTCTGGATTTGACGCAGCATGGGGAAAGCGCGTACAACGATTGATAGCGGAAGAAACAAGTTTATGAAAAAGATCGAAGCCATCATCAAACCATTCAAACTCACGGAAGTGAAAGACGCCCTCAACGAGATCGGCGTCACCGGCATGACCGTCACCGAAGTGAAAGGGTTTGGCCGCCAGAAAGGTCACACGGAAATTTACCGCGGCAGCGAATACACCGTGGATTTCCTGCCCAAGATCAAGCTTGAGATCGTTCTCCCTGATGCGCAGATCAATCAGGCCATCGAAGTCATCACCAAGGGCGCCCACACCGGCAAGATCGGCGACGGCAAAATCTTTGTGCTGCCGGTGGAAACCGCCGTCCGCATCCGCACCGACGAAAAAGGCGACGCGGCGGTCTGACAGACGACACGGCTCTCAACTTCTTTCCCAGCGGGCAACCTCAGTTGCCCGCTTTTTTATTGGCCGGACCGCGCGACACCGGAAAATGAAAAGTCAGCAACCTCCGGTCGAAACCGGAGATTGCTGACAAGCCGTGGTTGAAACGCAGTTTCCCCAAACTACGTTCCGGCGGTGCGCCGCGAGCTGCCCCGCGACCCAACCCTTACTTCCCCACCGCGACTTCTTCCCCCACTGTGACGGCGGCCCCGTTGATCTCGGCGTCGTCTTTGGCCGGGACAGCATCACGCTCCCCGACATGCTCCTTGGCGATCAAAACGTAAATAGCAGGAATCACCAGCAACGTGAAAATCGTGCCGAGCGCCATGCCGGCGACGACCACGAGGCCGATGGAATTGCGCGCGGCCGCACCTGCGCCCGTGACCATCGTCAACGGAAAGTGACCGCACACGGTCGCCACGCTGGTCATCAGCACCGGCCGCAAGCGGACCAGCGCCGCTTCGCGAGCCGCCTGCACCTTGGTCATGCCACCGCGTTGCAATTCGTTCGCAAACTCCACGATCAAGATGCCGTTCTTGGACACCAAGCCGATGAGCGTCACCAAGCCGACCTGCGCGTAGATATTCATCGAGGTCGTCCAGCCGTCCGTCCAGAAGTGCATGTTGGGATTCGGAAACTTCAGGAACGTGAAGATCAACGCGCCGAACATCGCCAGCGGTACCGACCCGAGAATGATGATCAACGGATCGCGGAAGCTGTTGAACTGCGCCGCGAGCACCAGGAAGATTAGGTACTAGCGCCAGAAGGAAGGCCGGCAGGAATTTGTTTCCTTCCGCCCGCAACTGCCGCGACTCGCCGGTATAATCCACCTTGTAACCTTGCGGCAGAATTTTCGCGGCCTCGGCTTCGAGGAATTTCAATGCCTCGTCGAGCGGCCGCACCGCCACACCGCTGATCTTCACGGCATTGAGCTGCTGGAAGCGGTTCAACGCGCGCGGGGTTGTCTTCTTTTCAAAACGCGCAAATGTGCTGAGCGGCACGAGCTGACCGTTTGGACCTTTCACGTAGTTGTTCTCCAACTGCGCGGGATTCAGACGCTCGATGCGTTTCAACTGCGGGATGACCTTGTAACTGCGGCCATCGAAGTTAAACCGGTTCACGTAATTGCCACCCACCAGCGCGGCGAGATCAGAGCCGACCTGTTGCATGCTCAAGCCCATGGAGGCAACTTTGTCGCGATCGAGCACGAGTTCGACTTCCGGTTGATCCACCTTGGTGTCGAGCAACGGCGGGAACGCAAACATCCCGCTGGCCGCCGCTTTCTGCTGCAATTGCTGCGCGAACTCAAGCAACTGTTCGGGCTCGGCTGTGGAGCAAACAAGAATTTCCACCGGAAAATCACCACCACCGGGCAGCGAGGGCGGCGTCACGCTCAACACGCGGATGCCGGGAATCGTGTTCACTTTCTGCTGCGCCTCAGGCGCCACCTGGAACACCGTGCGCTTGCGTTCACCCCAGGGTTTCAGCACGAACCCGCCAAAGCCATTGTCCGGCATGGTGATTTGGAACGTGCGGTCCATCTCGGGAATGCTGGCCCACTGCTTGTGGACTTCATCCGTGTAAAAACTGGTCTGGTCAATCGTGGCGTCCGCCGCCGCTTCCACGATGCCCATCATGAAACCTTGATCTTCCACCGGCGCGAGTTCCTTGGGGGAATTCATGAACATCGGCACGGACAACAACGAGAGCGCGATCCAGATCACGTAAACTGCCGGACGCGCGTTCAGCGTGGCGTCGAGCACGCGGCTGTATTTTTTCTTCAACCACTCAAAGCCAGCGTTGATTTTCCCCGCCAGCCCATGATCGCCCGTATGTTCATTTAGCAACAACGACGACATCACCGGCGACAGAGTCAGCGCCACGATGCCGGAGATGGTCACCGCGCCAGCCAACGTCATGGCGAACTCGCGGAACAGCGAACCGGTCAAACCGCCTTGAAAAGCGATCGGCGCATACACCGCCGCCAACACGATGGTCATCGCGATCACCGGACCGACCAGTTCCCGCGCGCCGAGCAACGCAGCATTGAACGGCGTTTTCCCTTCGCGAATATGGCGCTCGACGTTTTCGACGATGACGATGGCGTCGTCCACCACCAACCCGACCGACAATACGATGGCGAGCAACGTGAGCAGGTTCAGCGTGAAGCCAAACACCTGCATCAGGAACACCGCACCGATGAGCGAAATCGGAATGGCCACGAGCGGCACCAGCACCGACCGCAGCGAACCCAAGAACAGGAAAATCACCACCGCAACGATGACGAGGGTTTCGGTCAACGTCTTGATGACCTCGTTGATCGCATCATCAATGTATTTCGTGGCGTCATACGCGATGCGCCCGGTCAGACCGCTGGGCAGGTCTCTTTGGATGGCCTCCATTTCCTTGGAAGCGCGTTTGATCACGTCGAGCGAGTTGGCGTTGGGCAACACCCAGATGCCCATGAACACTGCGCGTTCGCCGGTGAACCGCACTTCGGAATCGTAATCTTCCGCACCTAAGGTCACATCCGCGACGTCTTTGAGACGGACCAGCGTATCGCCGGATTTGCGAATGACGAGATCGCGGAACTCATCCACGGAGCGCAGGTCGGTGTTGGCCGTCAGATTGACTTGAACAAGCGAACCTTTGGTTTTGCCGATGGCGGCGAGAAAGTTATTGGCTGCGAGAGCTTCGCGGATTTCGTTCGGATTGATGCCCAGCGCCGCCATGTTGTCCGGCTTGAGCCAGATACGCATCGCGAAGGTGCGCCCGCCGAGCAAGTCGGCACGTTGCACGCCTTCGAGCGCCGCAAGACGCGGCTGCACGACGCGTACGAGGTAATCCGTGATCTGATTCGCTTCGAGAATTTCCGAGGTGAAGCTCAGGTAGGCCGAAGCAAAACGCGTGTCGGCGGATTCGATGTTGATGATCGGCACTTCGGCTTCCGGCGGCAGATCATTGCGGACTTGATCCACCTTGGAGCTGATTTCCGACAACGCCTTCGTTGCGTCGTAATTCAACTTGAGCCGGGCGGTGATGGTGGAAAGCCCGAGTTTACTGCTGGATTGCAGATATTCGATACCGTCGGCGGCAGCGATGGCGCGCTCCAACGGTTGCGTAATGAACCCACGCACGAGGTCGGCACTGGCGCCGACGTAAGCAGTCGTGACGGTGACGGTGGCGTTTTCGCTGCGCGGGTATTGCCGCACGTTCAGCGTTTTGATGGCCTGAAACCCGGCGATAAGAATCACCAGATTCACGACCACCGCCAGCACCGGCCGCCGGATAAAGATGTCGGTAAAGGACTTCATGTTAGAAAGCGCTGAGAATGGAATCAGCTATCTGACGGATTCGGCTTCTTGTCGGATTTGGGCGCGATTTCATTGTTCACAGTCACCGCCATTTTGTTGCGGAGCTTGAACATGCCCGAACTAACGACGTTATCGCCGGCCTTGAGCCCGGACGTGACACTGACAAAGTCGCCCCGCGACCGATCCACGCGGATGAATTGCTGGCGCACTTCCAAGCCGCCCGCCGTATTGGTCGAAGGCTCAACTACGTAAACCGAATCACCATACGGCGCGCTCAACACAGCGGTCGCCGGAATCGCGAGCACAGGTTTGACCTCGGGGAAAACCACCTCCATCCGCGCGAACATGCCGGGGCGGAGTAATTGTTCGTTGTTCTCAAATGTCGCCTGTAATTTGAGACTGCGCGTGACGGGATCAAGGTCGGGATTGATCGCCGTCAACTTGCCCGTGAAAGTTTTGCCGGGATACGCATCCGAAATGACGCGCACCTCCAAACCAGTCTTGATCCGCGCGAGGTCTTGTTGCGGCAGCGAGAAATCACCATAGACGGGCGTGAGTGATTGCAACGAAACAATCGGCTTCGCGGCTTCAAGATAATGGCCCACATTGACCTGCCGGATGCCGAGTCGCCCGGCGAATGGCGCGCGGATGATTTTCTTGGCGATCGTTGCGCGGATGGTGTCCGCGTTCGCGATCACTTGTTTCACGGACGTTTCTGCCTGATCCAGTTCCGCCTGCGACACCGTGTTTTCCGTCCGCAAACTTTTCATGCGGGCGAAATTGGTCTGCGCCCATTCCACCTGCGCTTCGAGCGCACGCAATTGCGCCTCCTCGGAGGAAATGTCAAGCTTCACGAGCACATCGCCCTGATTGACGAGCGCCCCGGATTCAAAAGGAATTTCGCGGATCGTGCCGGGAATTTCCGCAGTGATCGTGACCCCTTGCACAGCGCTGATCGAACCGACCGCCGACAAGGTGTCCTGCCATTTCTCCTCCTTGGCCGTCGCGGTGGAAACCGTTTCCGGCGGCGGCGTATAGGATTTGCCAAACGCGATGAGCGTGCCGATCTGCAGCACTTTGATACCCGCCAACGCCGCAAACACCAGCACGACGGCCACAACTGAGAGGATGACTTTCTTGATCATGATTATTTTCGGGAAAGGGATTTGGGCTTGGTCGCCTTTTTGGCGGCAGCTCCGGAGTAAAAGAGTTCGACAATGCGTTCAGCTAAAGCGCGGTCCAAGGGCGATTCTGGCGCGAGGATCTGCATCATCAAGTAGGCGTTCGCCTGACCATAGAAACCGAAGGCCAATTCGCGGCTTTCAAACTGGGAATCGAATTCACCGTCCACTAATCCCTTTTTGATGATAGCGTGGACCAGCTCAAAGTTTCGTTCGCAACGGTCGGAACAATTGAAGCCTTCCGGCACTTCCCCCGGCGAGGCAAACGCCGTCGCCAGCGAAATCCGCATCAATTCGCGGTTGTCACGGAAGTAATCGAACAGCACGACCAAGATTTCGACCAGTTGGGCGCGGACGGTTTTGGCGCGTTTGACCGCATCTTGAATCCGACGATACCGTTCGTCATGGGCCTCGTTCACTAGCGCCTGAAACAACTCCGCCTTGTCGGAAAAGTAATAGTAGAGCGTGGGCTTCGACACCTTGGCGTCGTCCACGATCTGCTGCACGGACGTGGCGGCGTAGCCCCCGTGAGCAAAACGCTTGAGGGCGGCGCGCAAAATGTCCTGGCGGGTTTCGCCGTTGGTTGTGGGAATGACCATCGAATCTTCCAGACCTACCGAACGGTAGGTAGGTTTGCCCTAGGCGTCAAATTCTTTTCTGTGACAAAATTCAGCGTGCAGCCCCTCCATACCCCACCCAACCATGTCTGCCTTTGGAGATTGAATGTGGCGCAGCCTTTTTCTAGGGTGAACAGCGAATTTCGGCGCGAGCGAGCGCTCAATGGACGAGCCGAGCAAAAGAAACCCTCTATGAATCGACATTTGACTCGTTTGTTTTGGCCTACAGCGGTTGCTTCCCTACTGCTACTAACCACTTCCGGCTGCAATAAATCGGGCGGTGACGCCATCAAAATCGGCGAATTCGCCTCCCTCACTGGCAAAGAAGCCACCTTCGGGATCTCCTCACATGAAGGCACTTTGCTAGCAATCGAAGAAATCAACGCCACCAGCGGGGTTCTGGGCAAGAAGCTGGAATTACTCACCGAAGATACCCAATCCAAAGCTGGGGAGCCCGCCACAGTGGTCAACAAGCTCATCTCCCGCGACGGTGTGGTCGGTATCCTCGGCGAAGTCGCCTCGAGCCGCTCCCTCGAAGCTGCGCCCATCTGCCAGCAAAATAAGATTCCGATGGTTTCTCCCTCCTCGACCAATCCAAAGGTCACCGAAGTCGGGGATTATATCTTCCGCGTCTGCTTCATTGATCCCTTCCAAGGCACGGTCATGGCGAACTTTGCCACTAAATCACTCAAAGCCACCAAGATCGCCGTCTTCACCGACGTGAAGAGCGATTACAGCAAAGGCCTCGCGAAGTTCTTTAAGGAACAATTTGTCAAAAACGGCGGTCAAATCGTAACCGAACTCGACTTCAACGGCGGCGATAAGGATTTCAAAGCCCAGCTCACCGCCATCAAAGCCGCCAATCCCGAAGGCGTGTTCGTTCCCGGTTACTACACCGATGCAGCCCTCATTGCCATTCAAGCCAAACAGCTGGGCCTGAATGTTCCGCTCTTCGGCGGCGATGGCTGGGAGTCTGAAAAGCTGACTGAAATTGGCAAAGAAGCGGTCGAAGGCCACTACTTCTCCACGCATTACAGCCCTGAAGTCGGCAGCGAAATGAGCAAAGCATTCGTTGACAACTACCGTAAACGTTGGAACGGCAAGACTCCCGACGCCCTCGCTGCCTGTGCTTACGATTCTGCCATCGTTCTCGTTGATGCCATCAAGCGCGCCGGCACGACTGAAGGCCCGAAGTACGCGAGGCCCTTGCTGCTACGAAGGATTTCAAAGCCGTCACAGGCACGATCACCATCAACGCTCAACGCGACGCCTCCAAAGCCGCCGTCATCCTGCAGGTCAAGGACGGCAAATTCAAATACTTGGAAACGGTCGAGCCCTGAGGCAACCTTGCGCCGGTTTTTGTTCGCCGACGCGAAATGACCGAATTTTTCCAACAACTCATCAATGGCCTGGCGCTGGGCGCGATCTACGCGCTGATCGCCTTGGGCTACACGATGGTGTATGGCGTCCTGCGCTTCATCAACTTTGCACACGGTGATGTTTTCATGCTCGGCGCGTTTGCGGGATTTTTCCTCGCGCCAATGGTCAATCGCTTTCTCCCACCACAATCCTACGCCGGTGGAATTCTGGTTCTAATCCTTGCGATGGCCATTTGTGCGCTCATCGGCATCCTGATCGAAATCCTCGCCTACCGTCCGTTGCGCAAACGCCCCAAGCTGACGGTCCTCATCACCGCAATCGGCGTCTCGCTCTTCATCGAATACACCTGCCAGCACGATGGTGTGTTCGGCGCCGCGCCGCGCAAGTTCCCCGACCTGATCCCCGTTTCCACCTGGCACATCGGCCAAATTGTCATCAGTTCCACGCAGGTCATTGTGTTCGTGACAACTGTTCTACTGCTGCTCGCGCTGCGTTTTATCGTCCAAAAAACCCGCGTCGGCACGGCCATGCGCGCAGTGTCCTTCAACGAACAAGCCGCCGCCCTCATGGGCGTGAACATCAACTCCATCATCTCGTTCACCTTCGGCCTCGGCTCGGCGTTGGCGGCCGCGGGCGGCATCCTGTTCGCGATGAACTACGCCAGCATTGATCCGCTCATGGGCGTGCAGACCGGCCTCAAAGCCTTTGTTGCCGCGGTCTTCGGCGGCATCGGCAACCTCCCTGGCGCGGCACTCGGCGGCTTGCTCATTGGTGTCATTGAAACCTTTGCAGGTGGTATTCCCGGCCTTTCCAATTACCGCGACGGCATCGCGTTCGCGATCTTGATTACCGTCCTAATTTTCCGACCCGCTGGATTGCTGGGCCGCGTGCAAACCGAAAAAGTCTGATGCTCACTGGCGCTAAAAGATCATTGCTGATCGCTGTCATCATTGCAGTGGTTCTCTCGTTCTTCTCGGCACAGTTCAATCGCTACTACCTCGGCATCGCGATCGACATCGGCATCAACATTATCCTCGCCGTCAGCCTGAATCTCATTAATGGCCACACCGGTCAGTTCAGCCTCGGCCATGCCGGCTTCATGGCCGTGGGTGGCTACACGGCGGCAAAACTCAGCTTGGTATTTCAAGCCGCCCTGCCCCTGTGGGCGCAACCACTCCTTTTCCTCGCTGGCTTATTGCTTGGCGGATTGGTTGCTGCCGCATCCGGCCTTGCCGTCGGCATCCCAACGCTCCGACTGCGCGGTGATTATCTCGCCATTGTCACGCTCGGCTTCGGTGAAATCATCCGTGTCATCTACCAAACCACCGAGGCATTCGGTGCGGCCACCGGTCTCACCAGCATTCCCAACTGGACGAGCTTCGGTTGGGCTTGGGCCGGCGCGGCGTTTTGCGTGTTCGTCATCACCTGCCTGGTGAACTCTACCTACGGACGCGGCTTCATCGCCGTGCATGACGACGAAGTCGCCGCCAGCGCCAGCGGTATCAATCCCGTCCGCTACAAGGTTACCGCCTTCGTCATCGGCGCATTCTTCGCTGGCATCGCCGGCGGCCTTTACGCACATCACAAATCCTTCCTCTCACCCACCGGATTCGACTTCATGAAGTCCATCGATATCGTCGTCATGGTGATTCTCGGCGGCATGGGCCGAACCGCCGGCGTCATCATCGCGGCTATTCTGTTGACGCTGTTACCAGAATTTCTGCGTGGGTTTGCCGATTATCGTATGATCATTTATTCCCTGCTCATCATCGTGCTGATGCTGGCGCGACCGCAGGGTTTGTTTAACTTCGGCAAGGCGGCACAAAAAACATGAGTGCCGCACTGCTCCAGCTCGACAAGGTCACCATCCGCTTCGGCGGATTGACGGCGGTGTCGGAAGTGGATTTGCGCATCGGGGCACAGGAACTGGTCGGCCTGATCGGACCGAATGGTGCAGGCAAGACAACGGTGTTCAACCTCATCACCGGCGTGTATCAGCCCACCAGTGGTGCGATCTCCTTTAACAACCAGCCGACGGCGGAATTAAAACCATTTCAGCTCACCAAGCTCGGCATTGCGCGGACGTTTCAAAACATCCGCCTGTTCGCCAGCATGAACGTCTTTGACAATGTGCGCACCGCCGTGCAAGTCCATCGCTCGCACGGCATTCGTAATGCGCTCTTTCGTGGCAAAGCCTTTTGCGCTGGTGAAGCAGACGTCACCAAGCAGGTCATGGAGTTGCTCGACATTTTCAACCTCGGCAAGTTGCGCGATGAAATGGCCAAGTCGCTTTCCTATGGTGACCAACGACGCCTCGAAATCGTCCGCGCGCTCGCCACAAGGCCGAAATTATTGCTGCTGGATGAACCTGCCGCCGGCATGAACCCGACCGAAAAAGCGGAGCTCACCAAACTCATCCGCTTCATCAAAGAAAAATTTCAGATCGCGGTGCTGCTGGTCGAGCACGACATGCAGGTAGTCATGGGGATTTGCGAGCGCATCGCGGTGCTGGATTACGGCGTGAAGATCGCCGAGGGCACGCCTGCGGAAGTCCGCGCGAATCCCAAGGTCATTGAGGCTTATCTCGGTGAGGAGGCTGTGAAGCATGCTTGAAGTGAAAAACCTTCACGTCTGCTATGGCGTCATCAGCGCGTTGCAGGATGTTTCGCTCTCGGTAAAAGCTGGCAGCATCGTCACACTCATCGGCGCCAATGGCGCAGGCAAAAGCACAACCCTGCGCGCCATCTCGGGACTGGTGAAGCCGCGCGGCGGGGAAATCCGGTTCAACGGCCAAAACATTTCCGGCCTGCCAGCCCACGAGATCGTAAAGCTCGGCCTCTCGCACGTGCCCGAAGGCCGGATGGTCTTCGCCAACCTGACTGTTCATGAGAACCTGATGATGGGTGCGTATCTCCAACGGGACAAAGCCGTCATCCAGCAGGAGTTGGAATTGGTTTTCAAAACCTTCCCGCGCTTGAAAGAACGAGAAAAGCAAATCGCGGGAACTTTGAGCGGCGGCGAACAACAAATGCTCGCGATCGGCCGTGCGCTGATGAGCAAGCCGAAGTTCCTGATGATGGACGAACCTTCCCTCGGCATCGCGCCGCTCTTGGTGAAAGCCATCTTCGAGAAGATCGTCGAGATTAACCGCACCCACGGCATCACGATCCTGCTCGTCGAACAGAACGCCAATCTCGCCCTGGAAGTCTCACACTACGGCTACGTGCTGGAGACGGGAAAGATCATCCTGCAAAACGAATCCCCCGCCCTGCGCGCCGACCCCAAAGTCCGCAGCGCCTACCTGGGCGGTTGATCAATTGGCCGCCCCGGGCAACTTGACGAAGACCAGCTCAGCCTCGGACGCGCCTCGCCGCACCAAGGCGGCAATGTTGGGCCGGGCTAATTCCAACAATTTTTCGTCGTTGATGGACGGGACACCGCTCGCAGCAGTGCGCACTTCCGTGACAGCATTTTCCGACTGGACTAACTGCCCTGGCAATAACGGTTGCGTAATGATTATCTGGCCGGGAGTCAAAGCGAATGAAGTGATGGTTTGGAAGCCCGGAGAATTGATGCTTTTGCGAGCCTGTTCAACACCCGGCTTTTGCCGCCCCGCGTAGAAAAGCAAGCCAGCACTGACAACGGCCATCAGCACCAAAGCCGAAGCGAACCGCAGCCCCTGACGCCAGCGTCGCCGCCGGTGAGCCAGACGCAACACATGATTGAGCAATGCGGCTTCCGCGTTCGGAGTCGACTCCGGCGCGAGCACATCGTTCAGCAATTGCTCCTGATCAATCCGTCGTTTCATGCTTCAACTTCTCCAACAAGAGCTCCTTGAGTTTCCGCCGCACCCGACCGAGGCGTGATTCCACCGCCTTCTCACTAGCCTGGAGGGTCGCGGCGATGTCGCGCACGCTCTCGCCGCCAAAATATTTTCGCTCCACCAACTCGCGTTCTTCCCCGGAGAGACTGGCGACGAGCGCATCCAATTCCGTCAGCAATCGCGCGTCTGCCGCCCCATTTTCGCCAGGCGCCGCGACGGCCTCGGTGTGGGTTTTGAACCGGTCCAGAAAAATGAGGTATCGGCGGCGCTTGCGATACCGGTCAGCAAACGCACTCCGGGCCAGCACCGTAAGCCAGCTCCAGAATTGCGCCTCCGCCTCAAAGAGCTTGATGTAACGCACGACGCGTTCGAGCGTAACTTGCAATGTTTCGCGCGCGGCATCCTCATCGCCCCGGGCGAGAACAAGCAGGTATCGCAACAGCCGTTGAAAGTAGGCTTCATGAAAACTGCGATAGGCGGCTTCGTTTCCCGCGACCATGCCCTGGGTAAGCGACCGGACGGACAAAGACGCCGGGCTTTTGGTTGCCACGGCGTCATTTGCCACGGTGGATTGCTGCACAAAGGCGGCCAAGTCGTCTCCCAGTTGAGCAGTCGCCATCATCAAGGCTTCTTTTCCACCGGGACCGCTGGTTTGGGATTCGCGGCTTCGGTTTTTACCGGGGCCGACGCGGCCTCGGACAGTATGGCTTTAACGCGATCGCTAAAATTGGCCCCCACAGGCAACTGAACGCCCGGGCGAAGCGCGTTCAGCACGGCATCAATCGTGTCGAGCTTGCCCGGTTCGCCCACAGCGATGAGCAGCTTGGTTTCTTTGTGGAAACTGATGTCGGGCGTTTGTTTTTCGCCGAGCATTTTCCAAGCGGTCTGCACTGCGGTGGTGATGTCTTCCACTTTGAGCCCTTGTTCCAAGTACGGGGTAAGTGCGTAAAAACGGCTGGCTTTCACAGGCGCCGGTTTAGTTTCCAAAAAGGAAAGATCCGGCGGCTGCTGGCGACCGCGAAAATACCAGATCGAATCATCCGTCGCCGCTCCGCTGGTTTGAAAACTGATTGTGGTCTGCAATTGCTGATACCCCCCAAAACCGGCATTTCGATACGGAATGGTCCGGATGCATGCCAGTTCCATAGCGCGAAACAAATCCGGCACGGTCACCAATGTCATTCGCAATGCAGGAATGTTATCCGCGGCGTACTCGTCGGGAATGACCACATTCAACGGCCGGCCCATCGCCTTTTCAATTGCCGCAACTAACGCAGCCGGATCGCCGCCGGGAAAATCCAGATTGAACCGGGTAAGTTTTGGAGGTTCGTTAGGGACCACGGCATTCGGAGTGCGGGCGGGAACAGATACAGGCGGCGCTCCCGGCGCAGGCGATTGACTGTGTGCGGCACTGGCAGCCAGCAGAATCACAAAGGTGCAAGATAGGAAGTGCTGTTTCATAGGTTGAGCGTCATTTGTTCTCTATCCAGAAAGACGCCACAAGGCCAGAAATCCTTCGCTCTCATTTTCAAGTCCGGCTTCGACAGATGCTGCGATGCCTAACCCCACCGGCTTAAAGCAAAAAAACGTGCGGCTCTGAGGTCAGAGCCGCACGGGTAGAGGTCCGCTATCAGGCCTTCCCACCGAAGGAGACGTAATCGTCCACATCCAGCATATCCGCCCACGTTTTGATGTCTTCGCGGGTCTTGCTGAGCTTGCCGACGGATTCGGCGAAATATCCCAGCGTATCGGCATCGCTGTCCGGGCCGCGATTGTCTTGGAAGGTGCTCCACTGGGCGATTTCCCACGCGCCACGCTTATTCTTCGCGTTGGCGTTGATCCACTCCAGAATTTCACCATCGCCCTTACCGGTGGCCACTTCGGTTTTCAACGCTTCAGCGTCAATGCCAATGAAGTTGACGATGTGTTGGTCCAGCGGGCAGTTGTAATGATACTCGCCGTTCTTGCCGATGAGGCTGGCGCGGCACTTATCCAACATGCGCGGCAGCAACGCGTATCCGCCGAGGCGGACGCGGGGACTGCGCGGGGCGCGTTGCGTGAGGTCCGGGGCATTCAATTTCGTACTCATGTCTGTTTCAGTTGAGGTTATTGCATTCGGTTTGGTTCAGGCCACGAAGGCCAAGGAATCGTTCGCTTCCACGTTATCGCGGGCTTCCATCTTGGCGCGCAATTTCTTGAGCGCCTGCTCTTGAATCTGCCGGATGCGTTCCCGCGTCAGGCCGAAATGATCGCCGATCTCTTCCAGTGTCCGCTCCCGCCCGTCGCTCAGGCCGAAACGCAACGAGAGAATCCGATGCTCGCGTTCGGGCAATTTGGCCAGCACTTCGCGCACGAGATCCGTGTCGGTTTCCGTCACCAATCGGTCGTACGGCAGCGCCGCATTCGGATCAGCCACGACTTCGGAGATGGAATTGGAATCGTCATCGCCGATGGGCGCATCGAGTGACAACGGCGCTTTTGCCGCCTGGCGATACCGTCGCACCCGCCGCTCATCGAGCTTCAGGTGATGAGCGATCTCCTCATCTGTCGGCTCGTGATTGAGCGTCTCGCGCAACTTCATCTCCGCCCGGCGCAGGTCCGCGACCTGATCCACGACGTGGACCGGCAGCCGGATGGTCTTCGCCTGATTGGCGAGCGCCCGGCGGATTTGTTGTTTGATCCAGAGCCCGGCGTAGGTCGAAAGTTTCGCCCCCTTGCGCGGGTCGAACTTCTCGACGCCCTTCATCAAACCAATGTTGCCCTCATTGATGAGGTCCAGCAACGGCACGCCCATGCCTTCATAATCGCGGGCGATCTTTACGACGAGGCGCAGATTTGCCTTGATCATGTGTTCGCGTGCTTCTTTGTCGCCGCGCTTGATGCGTTTGGCCAAGGCGATTTCCTCCGCCGGGGTGAGCAATTTGACGCGGCCAATCTCATTGAGATAAAGCTGCAATAAATCTCCGCGCGGTGCGGCGGACGGAGCAGCTTCCACGCGGGACGATTCTTCTCCAGTCGTCGCCGTGACGGTTTGCCGGCGGCCAGGCACTTGCACCGGCGTAAACCGCGCGCCAGCACGTCCAATCTTCCGAGGCTGTCGAGCCATCCGCTGTTTGGTGATGTTTTTCATGACAGGCAACACTTTCTCTTTTGATGGGTTAATGGTTCATGATGCCAGGGCCAGCGCATCCAGTTTGGACACAATCGTCTTTTTGCCCGTGACGCCGATGGTTTGATCACGCAGTTCCCCGGCGCGGAAATACAGCAGCGTTGGGATGGATTGGATGCCGTAACGTGCCGCGAGGCCGGGATTCTCGTCAATGTTCACCTTGGCGACCTTGGCTTGACCGGTCTTTTCGCGAGCGACCTCGTCCAGCACCGGGGCGAGCATCTTGCACGGCCCGCACCATTCGGCCCAGAAGTCCACGACAACGGGCTGTGCGGCGGTCAATACTTCGGATTCAAAGTTCGTTTCGTTGATTTCAATTGTCGGTTTCATAGTCAGTTTCCTTTCGTCACTTCAATTGTTGATTCATGCCGCCAAAGCCAGCACCGGCGTTTGTCGCCGCACTTGTCTTTGTCGTTCGCTCCAGTTCGAGACCGCTTGCACCCGCTCCATCGCCAGCGTCGGAAAAATCAGATGTGGCACGGCGGTCTGCCAGGCAATGGCCTCTGCTTCGGCCACGGCCAGCCGGAGCATCACGTCTGAGGCGTGAGCTTCGCTTTGCGCCTCGGCCAAAATTGCCGCCTTGGTTTCCTTGATGCGCCCGATGATCTTGTCGCACGACTTCAAGCACGCCTGCTTGAAACCCGACACCAATCCCACCTTGTTTGCGTCCTGCTTCGTTTCATTTGTCGTCATAAACTTTCTTTCCTTTCAACCTGTATGTAACAAAATTAGTTACACTAGCGTTCAAAAAAAGAGAACTATCAGTCGTGTTTCCCTTTATTGCAGACGCCCGAGGCCTTCACTTGTTCAATCACATCCGCCAAGGTTTTCTTGGCCAGATCCTGCTCCAATGCCTTGAAAGCCGAGGCGAAAATCTTTTCCAATGCTTCGCGGATACAGAAACCCACCGGGCAAGCGGCATTGGGTTTGCGCGTCGGCTTGGCAAATGGCTCGCAATCTTCCACCGCATTGTAGATTTCAGCCAATGTTATCCGGCCTGGCGCGCGACTTAGCCGCGAGCCGCTCCCTGCGCCCTTGCTGGTATCCACCAATTTGGCGCGCTGCAAGTCGAGCAACAGTCGCCGGATGATCACCGGGTTCGTGTTGACGCTGCCGGCCAGAAAACTGGATGTAATCCGGTCGCCCTCCTTGTAAGCGAGGACGGCCAGCACATGCACAGCCACGGCAAATCGGCAACTAGCTCTCATAACAACGGGATTAAAGTAACAATAGGAGTTACACTTGTCAACAAGCTGTTTTCTTCTGTCATTTAAGGCGCTGGCCGGTGAGTAACTTAGCGGCGCGGTTGGGCAGTCTGAACTGGGCGATTGGTTTGGCCCGTCGTCGCCGCCGCAGAACCTGACTCGTTCAAAAAGCCTTCCAAAATCGCAATGTAACCATCGAGATCCTCTCCGGCGTCGGCACCGAGTTCCGCCTTGAACTTCCGCAACTGCTCTGCCGCCGACTGAGCTTCCACACGAATTTGATTCTCCGAAACCGCCCCAGTCAGATAGCCGCCCGCCAACTCCTGAAACTTTGCTTTCGCTTCCGGTGACGCCTCCATCAATAGTTGTTGTTGCACCTGTTGCATGACGTTGGTTGGTGACGTCGCGGTTGCTGACGAACGCGCGAGATTTGCGGCTTTGGCAGGCAACCCCGCTGGCAATGTCGCGGTGATTGCGTTTGTTGCCGGACGCGACGTGGGCGCAATGGCATTTGTACCTAGAGTAAGCTGGGCGACTTTATCGCGCGGTAACTTGATTGTGCCAAGGATTTCATTCTTCAGCACTAGAGTATCTGTGCTCATCGAAATGACCTGACCAACGTAGCGATCGCCATTCTTCATCTCGACTTGGTCGGCCAGAACTTTGGTTGTGAGCGGCAATGTGAAGACGCCAGCCAGCACGCAAACATAACGAACCCAGCGCAGACAGGTTTTGTTTCGCATGAGCCAACTTTACCCCTGATTGCCCGGCGCGCAATGCTGCTTTCAGACTTACAGATTATCCACTCATTTGAGGGTTGGGATTTTTCTTAGTTTTGCCCGGCGCATCTCCTAAAATTTCTTCACAATAGAAATCAACTGACATGAAATCCGTCTCGTTGCCGGTCGAATTGTTCACATTGAATCGCGAGCGCCTGGTCAAGGCGCTGCAGCCACGCGCTGTCGCCGTGCTGAACGCCAACGACATCATGCCCACCAACGCCGACGGTTCGATGGCGCATTTGCAGAATGCCGATCTGTTTTATCTCACCGGCATCCGGCAAGAGGAAACGATGTTGCTCCTCGCGCCGGACGCGTTTGATCCGAATCATCGCGAAATCCTTTTCTTGCGCCAGCCCAACGAGCACCTTGCCATCTGGGAAGGCCACAAACTCACGAAGGAGCAAGCCACCAAGATTTCCGGTATCAAGAATGTGAAATGGCTTTCGGATTTCCCGACGGTGTTCCGCCAGATCGCCTGCGAGATGGACGTGATTTATCTCAACAGCAACGAACATCAGCGTTCGGGTAATGAAGTCGAGACGCGCGATGAGCGTTTTATACGCGAGTGCCAGCGTCGCTTTCCGCTACATCGCTATGAGCGGCTCGCCCGCGTGATGCACGATCTGCGCGTCATCAAATCCGAGCATGAAGTCGCCGCGATTCAGGCGGCGTGCGATCTCACGGGCAAAGGATTCAAGCGTGTGTGCAAATTTGTAAGGCCCGGTGTGAACGAAGCCGAGGTGGAAGCCGAGTTCGCGCACGAGTTCATCCGGCACAAAGGTCAGTTCGCCTACCTGCCGATCATCGCCGGCGGCGCGAACAACAACATCCTGCACTACAACCAAAATGATCAACCCTGCAAAAAGGGTGAGTTGCTGCTACTCGATGTCGCCGCCGGGCTCGGCAACTACATGAGCGACCTGACGCGCACAATTCCGGTGAGCGGCCGGTTCACACGGCGGCAGAAACAAGTTTACAACGCCGTCCTCCGCATCTTCCGGGCGATGTCCAAAGCCATGGTTCCCGGCAAAACCACAAAAGACCTTCGGGCCGAATGCGAAGAGTTGACCGCAAAAGAATGCGTGGACCTCGGCCTCATCAAACTTGCGCAGCTCAAGAAGTCCACGCCTGACAATCCTGCCGTGCGTCCGTTCTTCATGCACGGCGTCTCGCATCCCATCGGCCTCGACGTGCATGACGTGACTTACAACCATCTCAAGATCGCACCCGGCTGGGTGCTCACCTGCGAGCCCGCCATCTACATCAAGGAAGAAGGCTTTGGCGTGCGGTTGGAGAACACCATCCTCGTCACTGAGAATGGCCAACACGACCTCATGGCAAACATCCCGATCGAAGCTGATGAGATTGAGGCGCTGATGAATTGCTAGGCGGATTCTCCCGTCCGGTTCATTTAACGGCAGTTTGGACTCGCGACGCCTCGTTGGCATCGTTAGCGTTCCGGCATTATGAACCTGGCAGAACAAGCGCAGAACGACCATCGGGTCGAGGGCGGCGCATTTCATCCTGATTTACCCAATGGTCGGGCTTCGGGCGAGGTCCTGATCAGCTTCACCACGGTACAATTCAGATCAGACAAGGGCGATTTCGATCTGCCTGCCGACGGCCTGAAGATCGAACTCGGCGGCGCGAACGATCGTTTGATCTTCTTTTCGCACCCGACGCATCCCAAGGTCACGATCCACACAGCAGACCATGGCATCCTCAATCATCCGATGTTGGTGAACAATCCGGCGTTCACAGCCCAGCGGAAGAAGGTGCGTGCCAAGAAACGCATCGCCTGGGCGGTGTTGCTCGGCGTGATCGGCAGCGTGATGGCCCTGCTGCTAGGCCTGTTCCTCGCGCGCGATAATATGGTGCGTACCGCGGCCAAGGCCATTCCTGTAGATTGGGAAATCGCGGCAGGCGAAAAACTTTTTGAACAGATCGTCGCCACCAGACGGTTGGTCACGGACACAAACATCAACGCGCAGTTGAAGCAGATCACCGACCCGCTATTGGCGGGCATCAAAGACAACCGCTACCCGCTCAAATTCCATATCGTCGAAGACGCGACATTGAACGCCTTCGCGATGCCAGGCGGCAATGTCGTGATTCACAGCGGACTATTGATGGCAGCGGATTCGCCTGAGGAAGTGGCCGGCGTTCTCGGCCATGAGATTGCGCACGTCACGCAACGCCACAGCATCCGTAGCATCATTTCCTCAGCGGGCTTGTTCCTGGTGATTCAAACGATGGTGGGCGATGTGTCCGGCATCGTTGCCGTGTTGGCCAATAACAGCGCGTTTTTGCTGGATCGAAAATTTTCCCGCGACTTCGAGCGCGAGTCGGACAACCATGGCTGGGATTATCTGCTGGCGGCCAACATCAAACCAGAGGGAATGATCGTCTTTTTCAAAAAGATGGAAGCGGAAGTGAAACGGTTGCGGGAAAAGATGAAGGAGGCGACCAGCATTGACATTGATCCGGGCGCACTGGAGGTATTGAGTACCCACCCAGCAACGGACGAGCGGATGAAAAATCTGCAAGCCAAGTGGGACAAGCTGGCGAAGAAGACCGGCTATCGCACTTTCGACTTGAACTATACCGCCTTCAAAGACAGCCTGCGCGCCAAGCTTCACTCGGCGGAAACAGAAACTGATCAGAAGGATAAATAGATGAACACCACCATTGAAGGCCGCCCCGCTTTCGCCCACATGCACGTAGACTTGCAACCCGGCGAGAGCATCATCGCAGAATCGGATGCCATGGCCAGCATGTCTGCGGACTTGGATATGAAAGCCAAGCTCAACGGCGGCCTCTTCTCCGGACTCTGCAAAAAATTTCTCGGGGGCGAATCGCTCTTCGTCAACGTCTTCACGAACAACACTGACGGACCACGCCGCGTGACGTTGGTCCAACCGACGCCCGGCGACATGGGCGTGATTGAACTCAACGGCAACTCCATGTGCCTCCAGCCGGGCGCGTATATTGCCTCGACCCCTGGCGTGAAGCTGGGCTTGAAGTGGGCCGGCTTCGCGTCGTTCCTCGGCAAGGAAGGGTTGTTCAAGCTGATCGTCTCTGGCACCGGCACGGTCTGGTATGGCGCATATGGCTCGTTGCTGGAGAAACCCGTGGATGGCGAATTTATCGTGGACACCAGCCACCTGGTGATCTACGAGCCACAACTGAAGCTCAAGGTGCAGTTGGCCGGCGGCCTCTTCAGCAGTTTCTTCGGCGGTGAAGGTCTGGTCACCCGCGTCAACGGCAAGGGCAACGTCGTCATCCAGACCCGCAGCCTCGAAGGTTTGAAGAGTTGGTTGAACCCACGACTCTGATCCTCACATGCAAACCGAAATCATCCACAGTCCCGGCAGTGCTGCAGCGCGCATCCGGCTTGATGCCGGGGAAACCATCACGGCCGAAGGCGGCTCGATGATCGCCCTCGGCGGCGAAGTCACGCTCCAGACCAGCACGCATCAGAAGGGCAAAGGCGGCTTGATCAAGGGCCTCAAACGCCTGCTCGGCGGCGAATCCTTTTTCCTGAACCACTACACCGCCGGCATGTCCGGTGGCGAAGTGTGGCTCGCGCAGACCTTGCCCGGCGACATGATGAAGCTCGCGCTCGAAAACCAGTCACTCGTCGTGCAAGCCGGTTCGTTCGTCGCGTGTTCGCAAGGCGTCGGCATGGAAGTCGGCTGGCAGGGTTTCAAAAATTTTCTCTCGGGCGAAAGTCTATTCTGGCTGCGCATCGGCGGGACGGGGCGACTCATCCTGAGTTCTTACGGCGCGATTTATCCGGTGCAGGTGAACGGCGAATATATCGTGGACACTGGCCACATCGTCGCGTTTGAAGAAACGCTGAACTTTAAACTTAGCAAGGCCGGCAAGAGCTGGATGTCTTCCATTCTCGGTGGCGAAGGCTTGGTCTGCAAATTTCAAGGCCAGGGCATCGTCTGGTGTCAGTCGCACAATGCCCCGAGCTTCGGCGGCATTATCGGTCCAAAACTTCGCCCGCGCTAACTCAGGAACGTCATGAACCAACAAACTTCCGAATACGAATATCGCGTCGAGGCCCAGCCGGACTTCAGCTTCCTGACCGTGAAGTTGCAACCATCGCAGACCATCAAGGTGGAAGCCTCCGCGATGGCGACGATGGACACCAACCTGCAGATGAAAACGAAGATGCGCGGCGGGTTGAAACGACTGCTTACGGGTGAATCGCTGTTCATCAATGAATTCACCGCGCAGAACGGCCCGGGCGAAATCGGCATCGCGCCCGGCTCGCCCGGCGACCTGGACCACGTCTATCTGGAGAACGACACCATCTATCTGCAGAACACGGCTTACGTCGCGTCGAGTCTGGCGGTGAACATCGAGACCAAGTGGCAGGGACTCATCAAAGGCTTTTTCTCCGGCGAATCCCTTTTCCTCATCAAATGCTCCGGCCAGGGCGATGTGTGGTTCAACACCTTCGGCGGCATGATCGTGATTGATGTGGACGGCTCGTATGTCGTGGACACCGGGCACATCGTCGCCTTCACCGAAGGGCTGCAATACAACGTCGGGCGCATCGGCGGCTACAAATCCCTGTTCTTCTCCGGCGAAGGATTAGTCTGTCACTTCACTGGGCGCGGCAAACTCTGGATTCAAACGCGGAAGATCGGCGCGTTCACGAACTGGGTTTATCCCTACCGTCCGCAGAAGAAGGGGGATTGAGCAGGAAGCCGGATACAAAACCCGGTTGTGACTACAGAAGCTCCAAAAACCAAGAGGGCAAAACTCAACCTATTGGAGGTTGTTGTGCTGCTCATAATCTTGTGCATGATTTTTCGCGTAACAGCGGCAGTCATGCTGATCCTTTTAGTTTCGCTCCAATTGTTCTTTCCGCTGCACGGTAGCCGTCGCGCTATCATCATGTCCGAGGTGCTTTTCTGCATTGCGCTGCTGCTTCCAGTTGATGTTCATGTTCCAGGTTTCCACAGTTCGGTCGACAGCAGTAAGCACAGCGGCCCGCGCTTTGTCCCAGTGTTGCATGGCATGCTTATGCTTGAGCAATGCCGCAAAGAATATGGCGAATTTATCTCTGGCGGGTGTTCAGCAGGTATTAATCCGACAAGATGGATGTTTGTATGGGACTGACCATGACACCCAGCCAGTCGTGAGCTTGAGTCATTAGACCGCCCGACCATGCAGACCTCCAACTCGACTCATGTGTGCGCTACCCCCAAACGGGGTCGTGCTTGGTTATGGGTTGCGGCCATGACGGCGTATCTGAGTGTTTACGTGCTCCTGTCAATGCGCGGGCAATATCTCGGACACAATCAAGGCGGTCAGGATAATCGTAAAACTTGGTCTCCGGCGCATTGCTCTGAGCTTTACACGTCACCAAGCGGACGACAGAAGCTTCGATTCACAGCTTTAGGCTGGCTATTTTTGCCGCCAATGCTCGTTGACCAGTGGTTCATTCATCGGACACATTTTGCGTGATGACACCGGCGTGGCCTATCCATACACAGCAGCAAGCCCGACGTAAGAACGCCGTGGTTGCAATCCACGCGGCCCGTGCGCCGGGCCGCATTTCTCGGGCAGTTAAGCATGACCGCGTTAGCTGAAATCCAAATCCACAAGCCCATAACATGGGTTTGGAATGCTTTGGTTGATCCAGCCATTCACCCTCATTGGCTTGACCCCGGTTGCACCACGAAATACGAGGATGACCTGGCAGAGGGATGCAAGTTTAGCTGCACGAGCGCCTGCGATGGAGTCACCCGGAAGGGCGAGATTCTTTCGCTGCGAGTCCCGGAATTTTTGAAAACGAGAATTGATCTGTCCGCTGACCACTTTCAGATGACCGAGTATCATTTGTTTGAAGTTGGTGGTCAGTGCCACGTACGGGTTGTGTGCGAAGCGTTCGACACCGGCGAGATGCACCACGGCTTCATCGTCGAAGTGGCTGACCAGCAGCTATCACAGATGCTCGAGAGCTTTAAGAGTTTTTGTGAAAAGGGGGGTTGAGCATGGGTCAGCTTCAGTCAGATTTTACCATGAGTGTTCCTCGAAAGCTCCTGCTCCTGATGATCGCATCTGTTGGTTTCTGCATCTTGGCTTTCGGCGTGCTCCGGCTCTTGAAATCTGATTATCTGCGGTTTATGGAGGATAAAAACCAAAGGTATTATTCGGAGTTCGCTCGCGCCTGCGATTCCGTTTTGGCGCAGCATCCGCTCGGAACAAACACGTTCATTTGTATTACCGGCGCTGACCCCTCACTTCCAAAAATTATCCGCGATTTGGAGTCGAGTCGGGTTACGATTTCATCGAACAGCGTTCACCTTATGGTAGGTGCCGGACGTGGTGGTTTTGGAATATTGTGGGCGCAAAACGAGGCCCAGACCAATGTTTGGACCATCAGCACATTTGCGGAGAGTATGCAGAAAGTTGCCTATACAGAGACACGATAAGCCGCCTCATGGGCTGATCCTGCGGTGCTAAAACTTGATCGCCTCGTTCAGCTTGCCGCATTGGGAACAGCGGGAGCGGTCCACGTCGGGGTCGTCAGTGTAAACCTGGCCACATTTATCGCAGCGGAAAATCCGGTCCTCGCTCTGGCCGGGACGGAAACGGCGCCCACGCATCTCGCTATAAATGGTCACAGCCACCACGCCGCTCAGCAGCAGCGTCACGTAACTGAAGATGAGCGCGTGCGTGGTCATGGGGCGTTCGGCGGATTGCCGTTGGTTGGGGCTTCCATCTGCCACTCGAACAACAAAATGCCCACGGTGAGTTGCGGCGTCTTTCCTTGCGATGCAAACCGCGCCGCAGCGGCGGTCTTCAAGGCGAGTTGATCGGCATCCTTTGAGCCACTACCCGGCGGCAACAACACCGGCGAGAAGACGCGTCCGGTTTCATCCACGGTCACCTGCACGATGGTGTTGGTGAGGTTTTCCTGCGCGCGTTGCAATGGCAGTGCGGCGGGCGCGTTTTCCCATTTGCGTTCTGTCAGGCTGCCGGTGATCCGCACGGTGGATTTCTCCGGCCCTGGTGATAGCGAGAGCGGCGGCAGAATCGTGGTGACAGGTTGCGGAGCGATTTCGATGACGCGAACGGCGCGCGCGTCAGCCTGATCCTGATTCAAAGACAGCGTGCCCAACTGGTCCACGGCCAAGGCCAGCAACCGGGGCGAATCGTTCCAACGGAACACGGGAATGGGAACGTGCGGCAGTTGCAACCAGGTGCTGGCGGCGAATCCGCGCGGATGCGGCCCGGCGAATACAGTGGGGTCTTGCAACTCCAGCGTTTCGTTGCGTCCCAGGACGGGTTGCAGGCTGACCGCGTTTTTCACCGGACGCGGCGGGATGGGTTTATGATTGCCCAAGCCGAGGAACAAGCCGATGTGCGCGGCGAAAGCCAAAAGAACCCAGAAGGCCCAACGCCCCAACGACCAAGGCGTTTCGCTCACGGTCGGATAATCCGATGCGGGCGGAACTTCGGGGGGCGCGGCATTCATGGTTGAGCGAGGGGCACGCCGGGCTGCGGCGCAGCGGCGGCGAGCGCGTCGTTGATACCGGCATCGCGCGCGAGCATCTGGAGACGCTGCAGGTTTTTGTAGCGGACGGATTCGTCCATGAGGATAACGAGCGTGAGGGGCTCGGGCGAATTGGTGCAGGCTTCGCGCAGCCGGGCTTTCAGCGCCGCCTCCTCGATGATCTGGTTCTGATAATAATAATTGCCGGATTCATCCAGCGCGACGGTGACGGTGGGTTTGTCCGTGCCCGGCAGGTCGCTGGCGGTGGGGAGATTGATCTTCACACCCGGCGTATAGAGGCGCGAGTTGAGCGAGACGAAAATGACCAGCAGGAAGAACACGGCGGCATACGCCGTGGCGTCAAACGGATTGCGGAGCAAACGGGTGCGCCGAGGAAATTTCATGCGGACTTGCGACCGTTTTCGCTGACGATGTTCACGATCTCGTTGGCGGCGCGTTCCATGTCGGTGACGATGGCATTCACGCGGCTGACGAGATAGTTGTAACCGGCGTGAACCGGAATGGCGACCGCGAGGCCCGCCGCACAGCAGATGAGCGCCTGCCCGACACCTTGCGACATCATGCTGCTATTGGCGTAAAGCCCCTGTCCTTGCAACACGCCAAAGGTCTTGATGAACCCCAGCACCGTGCCGAGCAGACCGAGCAGCGGCGCAAGTTGCGCGATGGTGGCGAGCAGGTCGAGGCGTTTTTCCAAGCGCGGCACTTCGGCGAGGCCGGCTTCTTCAAGGGATTCACGGACGCGCTCGCGGCCATAATCACGATTTAGGATGGCGGTCTTCACGAGCCGCGCGACCGGGCCGGGCGTGGCGTCACAGATGGAGATGGCTTCAACGAGATTGTCGCGTTTGACGACGGTGCGGACGCCGTTGAGGAACTCGGTGGAATTGATCTGCGCGCGGTGGCAGTGCAACGCGCGTTCGATGAAAATCACGATCCCCGCTGCGCCCGCAAAGATGATGACCCAGAGAATGGGCGCATCCGCGAGCTTGAAGGATTCAGGCGCGGTTGCTGCAGCAAAAAACGTGTTCCAGAGCATAGAGTCGCCGTTGGCCAATGGGTTCGGCATGGCAGATTTATAGGCTTTCGCGGCGGGAGTTCCAAGTTCCAAGTTGGCACGCCAAACGCGACACACTGGTTGACAAAATTCTCAACCACGGATCGACACAGAAAAACACGGATGAAAACTGATTTGAGATAGATTTCACCCAGTGCAGAGTTTGCCTGAGTGCATTTTTGGAATCCGTGTTTATCCGTGCCCATCCGTGGTTAAACTTCTGCTTTCCGGCTTGATTCCACGGGGTTTCGCCCGAATCCTCTGCGCATGGAAAAACCGGATCAATTGCGCGAACTCTGGCGAATGCAGGATGCTTTGAACAAACGTATCGGCGTCATCACCGAAGGCATGAGCGACGAGGACAAGGCCAAATGGCTGCTCAATTACTCGCGCGCCATGACGCAAGAGATCGCCGAACTGGTGGACAGCGTGCCGTGGAAATGGTGGGCCAAATACCAGAAGTTCGACGAGCAGAACGCGCGCGTCGAGGTCGTCGATCTGTTCCATTTTCTTATCAGCATGGCGCAGGTGCTAGGCATGAGCGCGGACGACGTCTTCCAAGCCTACATTAAGAAGAACGAGGTAAATTTCAAGCGGCAGGAAACTGGTTATCACACCAAGGACGAGCACGACTCGAAACACATCTGAAGCCACTCGCGACGCCTCCCCCATGAGCGAAGCTCCGCACCGCAACGACGACGTCGAAGTCCGGGACGGTTGCGCCTTTTATCGGCCCACCGGCGAAGTCACGCTCGCTCAAGCAACCAAGCTTTGTGATCAAGCCATCGCCTTCGCGCGGGAGCGGCGCGTGCCCAAGCTCTTCATCAACGTCCATGACTTGAGCGGCTTTCCCTCCCCGACCCTGGCGGAACGCTATTTCCTCGCCCGGCAATGGGCCAACACTGCCGGAGGCAAGGTGCAATTGGCCCTCGTTGTGCACCAGACAATGATTGACCCGGAAAAGTTCGGCATCATGGTCGCCCGCAACGTCGGGATGAACGCCGAAGTTTTCCCAGAGGAAGCCGCCGCACTGGACTGGCTATTGCAATCGGGTCTGTCGAAACCTTGAATCCAGTGGCCTTGCCGCTTGAATCGTAAATCATCGGAAAAACTTCTCGGCAACCCGGCCCCAGTGACTACCATCCGCCCATGAGCAAATCCGTTACCCGGCTCGCTCCGCACCGAACACTTGTCCCACCTCGCTGGCGCAAGGAAGTTGCCAGCGTCCTCATCACCGATCAGATGCTTGCCAAACGCATCGCCGCGTTGGGCCGCGAGATCGAAAAAGATTTCGCCGGGCGCGACATGGTGGTGGTCTCGCTGCTCAACGGCACGGTAATGTTCATTGGCGATCTCATCCGGCAACTCTCGCATCCGTTGCGGCTCGATTTCATGGGCGTCTCCAGTTACGGCAAGGGCACGGAGTCGGGCGACCTCGTTTTCACCAAGGAACTGCGGCTCGATGTGAAGGGTCGCGATGTCTTGCTGGTGGACGACATCCTCGACACGGGACGCACATTGCGGCGTGTGCTTGAGAAACTCTGCCTGCTCGGACCGAAGCGCATCCGCACCTGCGTGTTGTTGGATAAACCCTCACGACGCATCGAAAAAGTGACGGCGGACTACATTGGCTTCACGATTCCCGACCAGTTCGTCGTGGGCTACGGTCTAGATTTCGCCGAAAAGTATCGCAACCTGCCGTTCGTGGGCGTGCTCAAGCCGGAGATGTACGCCAGCCCAAAACCGAAGCCACGCGTCAAGAGTGCCACGCGCGCAAAGTAATCAAGCCTTTGCGTCCGTGGCGTCCGTGACGTGAAGCAATCTTTCCATGCAAATCCGCGTTCAATTCTATTCCTACTTCAAAGAGCTGACCGGCTGCGCGGAAACCACGGAAACCCTGACGACAGGCGCAACACTCGGGGCTTTGCATGATCAACTCATGACGCGTTTTCCTAAATTAGATGCGATGAAGAAGTCCACGCTGCTGGCCGTGGGCGT
Source organism: Verrucomicrobiota bacterium (assembly GCA_049840435.1). Lineage (GTDB taxonomy): Bacteria > Verrucomicrobiota > Verrucomicrobiia > Limisphaerales > JADLHS01 > JADLHS01. Next base: position 73,327 of record JASGKY010000028.1, read on the forward strand.
GGATTATCAGCCGCGCAACTATGTGCTGAAGGAGGGCGAAGAGGTTTCCTTGTTTCCGCCCGTGCAAGGCGGCTGATTTGTAGCGACGCTCTGCGAGCGTCGCAGTTTCGGCAGTCACAGACCGCCGCTAGAGAATGAAAAGACAACTCACCATCACCACCGAGCCGATCAATGAAGCGGCTTTGATTTCCCAACGCCAGATGTCGGCAGGCATGGGCGCGGTGGTGAATTTCCTAGGCGTTGTGCGCGGCAGCGAGGAAGGCAAGGCTATCTCTGCCATAGAATACGAGGCATTCGAGAAGATGGTGGTCCGCCAATTCAATCTGCTATTCGACGACATGGCCAAAAATTGGCCCATCGAATCCGTGCGCCTGGTGCATCGCGTCGGCATTGTAAAAGTGAATGAGCCTTCGCTTTGGGTGGAAATTGTCGCACCGCATCGGGGCGAAGCATTCGCCGCATGTCAGTGGTTGATTGACGAGATGAAACGCGTCGTGCCGATTTGGAAAAAGCCGCGGACATAGCTAATCCGTTTATCCAGCATGCCCCAGATTGTTGTAGTCTGGACGCCCGGTAATCGACCCGCTAACGTCCCCACCCAATATGACGACTGATCGTCCGGCCACACCGCTCACATGGCGGATAGGCATCGCTGCCGCAGTCCTTCTGATTGGAGGCGTGGCGTTTCTCACCCGTGATTTCATCGGTCCACGCGGCCAAGCTGTTGCCGGCGTGCTGTGCTTCTTCGGCTTGGTCGCCATGCTTTCGTCTAACTTGCGTGCGGTGAAATGGTCCACGATCGGCTGGGGCATCGTCTTGCAACTCATCCTCGCAGTCCTGGTGCTGAAAGTGCCGTTCATCAAAAAGGGTTTTGAGTCGGCCAAGGACGTCGTCGTCAGCTTCATTGGCTTTTCGGACCAGGGTGCGGAATTTGTCTTCGGCGATCTTGCGCGTTCGCATCCAGCGGGTATCGCTTTGACTCCCGGCACAGACTCTTTGTTCTTCTTTGCGTTCAGAGTGCTGCCGCCCATATTGTTCGTCTCCGCGTTCTTCACCGTGCTTTACCATTACGGCATCCTGCAACGCATCGTGCGATTGATGGCCAGGGTGATGGTGCACTTCATGGGTACGAGCGGCGCGGAAACCCTTTCCGTCTCGGCCAACGTCTTCATGGGCCAGACCGAAGCGCCGCTCATCGTGACGTTCACGTGCCCCGCATGACCAGCTCGGAATTATTCGCCCTCATGACCAGTGGCTTCGCGCACATCTCGGGCGCGTTGATGGTGGTTTACATCAGCTCCGACAACGCGAATAATCGCCATATTGACGACGTGCACGTGGAGGCGCTCCACATGTGCGCCTCTATCTTTCCAAATTATTCATGCCGGAGATCAGCACACCGGAGACAGCAGGCACAATTCACTCTGGGAAAGAAAAATCGCCTTACGTCAACGGCATTGATGCGGCCGCGTCCGGCCAGCCACGGACGGACTGAAACTCCGCCGCTGGATGCCGCCATGTTCATTGTCTTTCATCGCCTTCGTGGCAATGTTTGACGCGATTCTGGGCAAAATCGTGCCTGACCTGACGCTGTCGAAACTCTTTGGCTGGATTTTCTCACCGGCGGCATTTCTGATGGGCGTCGAGCAGGCGGATGTTTCAAAAGTCGGCACGTTGCTGGGAACGAAGCTCGCGAACAACAGAACACGTGGCTTACTTGCTAATGAAAGGCTGGAAGACCACGCGGAGTCTCATGACCGACCGCTTCGTATGGCGGCATTCGCGTTGACCGGATTTGCGAACTTCGCCTCCGTGGGCATCCAGCTTGGCGGCATCGGCGCAATGGCCCCGGATCGCCGCCCCGATCTGGCGCGGCTCGGTCTGCGGGCGTTGTTCGTCGGCTTCACCGCCACGCTGCTGAACGCCGCCATCACCGGGATTTTTATTTGAGCAACCCGCCGGGAGTCGCTACAACTCCGCCATGCTCAAGACCAGAATGTTCAATCCACGCGTCCTCGACCTCCTCGCCCGCATTCGTCACACCAATACGCTCGTCATCGCGGATCGTGGCTTCCGTTCTGGCCACAGATCGAGACCGTGGACATTTCGCTGGTGGACGATGTGCCGACGGTGCTGCAAGCGTTGGCCGCGGTGCGCGGTCAATGCGTGATCGGCAAAGCGTGGATGGCGCAGGAACTTATCAAGGCGAACAATAAGGAAAACGTTCACCTTGCGACCGTATAAAGGCGGCTGGAGCTCACCCACGAGCCGCATGTGGAGTTCAAGAACCGTCCCGCACCGCCATGGGCCACATTCGCACCGGTGACACAACCCCGTACGGGAACATCATTCTGGAGTCGGCCTGATCAGCCCTTTGACTGGTCATTGGGATTCCGACGCGGAAGTGGAGCGCGAATTTTTTTGTAAACCCACGAGGCTTCCAAGGGACGCAATGGCCCCAGCCATCAGGTAGAGCGGTGAATAAATAAAGCGTACCGGAAGGTGGAAAGAAACATCACCAACGACGTGCGGAACAATGACGAGGTGACCTTCGAGCCAATCTTGCCGGTCCATTCCGTGGGCACTCTCCTTGACGGCAGAACCGGCCACCTTGAGGGCCACGATCAGATTCACGTCAAAGGCCAGATAGGCGATACGGCCACTCTTGAGAGTGGATCTTTTCCACCGCCGTGGCGTCGGTTTCGCCGGGCATTGCGTGTCCTGATGTTCATCCAGAACAACGTTTGCACGACGAGATGGAAGCGGCGGCATGGCTGGGGCGCACCCACGGCTGCGCCTGATGCAGGCGCCGCTCCCGGCAACCAACGCGACCCGATAATACAGTCTGCTTCGTTAAGTAGCTAGCAGGGCTGACGCATGAAACGCGGCTGGCGGAGTCGCGCCGTCGGCACGTCCACATAGCCCACGATCTCCGCCTCGGGAAGACCAGCTTGAGCCCTTCGATCAATGCGCAGGCCTTTGCCAATGGGATCGGGGAAATCTAGAAAGCGAATGAAGGGAAAACTGGCGACGGCTTCGACCACACCCCGCGTGTTGTCGCGACAACTGGTCAGCACTACGACGAATTGAAACTCGCCGCTGGTAGTTGCCTTGAAAATAATGCCGAGCTGGCGCAGCACCGGTCCGATGCGCCGCTCTTCTTCCTGCTGCCAGGTGAAAAAGCAGCGAACGACGAGGCTCGGGCGCGCGGTTTGTAGCAAGGGGCCAGAAGGTCAATCGCGAATCAGCGGCAGCGATCGTCCCTCCCGAATTCTGTCATGAAAGACGCTCTGATAAAACGCGGTTGCGAGTTCTGTGCCTGCGTCACCGCCGGGATCCGCCGCAAATATCGCCGATCATTAACACGTTTACCACTTGAAACACTCCGTCCCAGACTGGAACTGGTGGCGGACCGCCTCGACTTGCTTGTTGAAGAGATACGTTAGGCACGTATTGGGCGCGCTACAACCGGGTCAGCTTCGGACAAGCAGAGCCCGCCAATCAGGCTGCCGATGAAGAGCGCCGTCGACGACCAAACCAGCGAAGCTGGCGCGGCAGCCAGCCAGAGATACGACCGTTATTGCCGCCAGATGCACCCAAGCCAACAACGCGCAGAGGATTTGCAGATGGAAAAGCCGCGTAAAAATGATCTGCGTCAGCGCGCCGGAGCTTGCTGGATACTCATCCCGAGCGAAGCCATGGTGGCACGCGGGCGGCATCACCAGCAACGCCGTGGACCAGAAAAACGCCATCGCGCCCAGCCAGACGGCGGCGTTCGGCGACCCGACAAATCGAAGCGGCTGTATCCGGGTTACGTATTACCCCTATTAACATTAGCAATACGT
>JASGKY010000029.1:0-119177 GCA_049840435.1 Verrucomicrobiota bacterium
AAGGTTAATAGGGAAACACGATAGAATCCGAACAGCACCTCTGCGCATGATGGGTGACAAAACTGCTGCCCGCGCCCTCGCGCAAAAAGTTGGCGTGCCCACGTTGCCCGGTACAGAAGATCCGGTGGAAGATCGCGGTGAAGCGCTGAAGATTGCAAAGGAGATTGGTTTCCCGCTCATCATCAAGGCAGCGTTCGGCGGTGGCGGTCGCGGGATGCGTGCCGTTCACAAGCCTGGCGATCTCGCGGATTTGCTCGACGAAGCGCAAGGCGAAGCCGGTCGTGCGTTTGGCAATCCCGCGGTGTTCCTCGAGCGCTACATTCCGCGCGCGAAACACATCGAGGTGCAGATCCTCGGCGACAAACACGGCAACGTAGTGCACCTGCACGAACGCGATTGTTCCGTGCAGCGGCGGCATCAGAAGGTCATCGAAATCGCCCCGAGCGTGGAGCTCGACGAAAAGGTGCGCACCGAGCTGTGCGAAGCGGCGGTGAAGCTGTGCAAAGAAATTTCCTACGACAACGCCGGCACGGTGGAATTCCTCTATGACCAGGATACGAAGGAATGGTTCTTCATCGAAATAAATCCGCACATCCAGGTCGAGCATACGGTTACGGAAGTCATTACCGGCCTCGACCTCGTGCGCTCGCAGATTTTGATCGCGGACGGTAAACGGATGCATAGCGATGAGGTCGGCATCCCGGCGCAAAATGACATCCGGCGCAACGGTTACGCGGTGCAATGCCGCATCACGACGGAAGACCCGGAAAATAAATTCAAGCCCGACTACGGTCGTATTCTGACATATCGCTCGGCGGGTGGTTTCGGGATGCGGCTCGATGGTGGCATGGGGTATGGCGGCGCGGTCATCACGCCGTTTTACGATTCATTGCTGGTGAAAGTTACCGTGACGGGCCGCGTTTGCCGCCGCGTTCCAGCGCATGGATCGCGCGCTGCGCGAGTTCCGCATCCGCGGTGTCAAGACGAACATTCCGTTCCTCGAAAACGTCATCCACAATGACACATTCAAGCCGGCCAGGCGTCGACGACGTTGATTGATACGACGCCTGAACTGTTCAAGCTGAACCCAAACCGCGACCGCGCGACCAAGCTGCTTATCTTTCTCGGCGACGTTTCCGTGAACGGCAATCCGCAGGCGAAGGGTTTTATGCCGAAGGAAACGTTGAGCCGGCGCGCGTTCCAGCCACGACCACAGTTCGCCGATCTGGCACGCGGCAGTTGTTGCTCGAAGCTTGGGCCGAAGAAATTCGCCGAGTGGACGCTCAAGCAGAAGCAACTGCTCATTACTTCCACGACCTTCCGCGACGCGCATCAATCGCTCTTCGCGACGCGGATGCGCACCTACGACATCCTCACGGTGGCGGATGCGGTGGCGCGGCGGACGCCGAATCTTTACAGCTTGGAGATGTGGGGCGGGGCGACGTTCGATACCGCGCTACGCTTCCTGCATGAAGACCCGTGGGCACGTTTGCGGGCGTTGCGCACGAAGATTCCGAACATCTGTTTCCAGATGTTGTTCCGCGGCTCGAACGCCGTGGGCTACTCAAATTACCCGGACAATGCGGTGTCGGGTTTTGTAAAGCACGCCGCGGAAGCGGGCATGGATATCTTCCGCATCTTTGATTCGTTGAATTATCTGCCGAATCTCACGGTGGCGATGGATGCGGTGAACGAGACGCATGCGATTTGCGAAGGCGCGATCTGTTACACCGGCAACATTCTTGATCCGCAGCGCTCGAAGTATTCGCTCAAGTATTACGTCAAGCTCGCGAAGGAATTGGAAAAGATGGGCGCGCACATGCTTGCCATCAAAGACATGGCCGGCCTGTGCCGGCCAGCGGCGGCGAGCGTGCTCGTGAAGGCGTTGAAGGAAGAGATCGGCATCCCGATCCATTTCCACACGCACGACACCAGTGGCATTGCGGCGGCGAGTGTGTTGAGCGCGGCCGAAGCGGGCGTGGACATCGTGGATCTGGCCATTGCTTCGATGAGCGGTTCAACCAGCCAGCCGAACATGAACTCCATCGTGGCCGCGCTGCAATTCACCAAGCGCGATACGAAAGTGGATTTGGATACGCTGAACGAGTTCTCCGATTACTGGGAACAGGTGCGCACGTATTTACACGCCATTCGATACGTCGCCCAAGGCGGGCAGCGCGGAAGTTTATTTGCACGAAATGCCGGGCGGTCAATTCACGAATCTGAAGGAGCAGGCCAATGCGATGGGCCTCTCGCATCGTTGGCCCGAGATCGCGCGTACCTATGCCGACGTGAACCAGTTGTTTGGCGACATCGTGAAAGTCACGCCGAGTAGCAAAGTTGTCGGTGATATGACGATGTTCCTCATCACGCGCGGCATCAAGCCGGCGGACGTGGTCAATCTCGAGCCCGGCAGCATGCCATTCCCGGAGTCGGTTATTGATATGCTCAGCGGTGGTTTGGGCCAACCGATGGGTGGCTGGCCGAAGAAGTTGCAGCACGTCGTGCTCGGCGACCGCAAGCCGCTCAAGGGGCGTCCGGGTGAAAGCTTGAAGCCGTTGAATTTCAAAAAAATTCAGGAAGACCTCACGGGCAAGTTGAAGCACGAAGCCACGCTGGACGACGTCTTCAGCTACGTGATGTATCCGGAAGTGTTCACAGATTACGCGAAGAAGGTGGCGGTGAGCGGTGATCTGTCCGTGCTGCCGACCTCAGCGTTCTTCTATGGCATGAAGCCGGGGCAGGAAATTTCCATTGATATCGAGCCGGGCAAGACGTTGTTCATCCGCCTGGTGAACATCGGCGCCGTCGGACCCGGAAGGCAAACGCGTGGTGAACTTCGAACTGAACGGTATGAGCCGGCAAATTTCGATCGCCGACAAATCCGTGAAGCCAACCGTGAAGGCCCGCGTGAAAGCCGATCCGGCCAAGTCCAACGAAGTCGGCGCGCCGATTCCTGGTCTCGTCACCGCACTCTCGGCGAGCGTTGGCGCGAAGGTCGCGAAGGGCGACAAGCTCGTCACGCTCGAAGCGATGAAGATGCAGACGACTATCTACGCGCCATGCGATGGCGTGGTGGGCGAGCTGGCCGTGCACGTCGGCGACGCGGTGGAGAGCAAGGATCTGTTGCTGAAGTTGAAGGAGACTTGAGGCGGTGCTGGCAGCCGCGGTCTGCTGAGGTTCTTAATCATAATCGTAATCTTTATCTTGCTCTCGGGCTTCGGTCATCGGGGCGGGATTAGGATCAAGAAAGGATTATGATTAAGCGCGCCGCGGGCAGAACAGGTGCATTTGTTCCGAAGGAACATCTGAACATCGCCCGGCGCTTTGGCGCCGGGACCACCGTCGTGTCATCCAAGTCCCGAAGGGGGCGGCTGATCGTCTTCGCGCCACTGTTCCTTTGGAACATTAGCAGTGCCGCGCTTCGCGCTACGCGTTGCTGGCGTTCAAGTTATCCGTTGCTAATGCCGATAGGGGGGTGGTAATTTGGCGCGGCCCGATTCGGGTCGTGCACTCCATTTCATTCCATGAACGAAGAGAAGCTCAACACGGATCAAAAGGCGCTCCAGATCAATATTGATAAGCTCAAGTACGGCACCTTTGCCGAGATCGGGGCCGGCCAGGAGGTGGCGCGCTGGTTCTTCCGGGTCGGTGGCGCGGCGGGCACGGTGGCGAAGACGATTTCCGCCTACGACATGACGGTGAGCGACGCCATTTATGGCCCGGCGGATCGTTACGTCAGCCGCCAGCGGCTTCAAGCGATGCTCACGCACGAGTATAATCTCGTGCTGGAGCGGCTCGATAAAACCCGCGGCGACAAAACCGCCTTCTTCGCTTTTGCCAACACCGTCACGACGCGTAGTTACACGCGCAAGGACGAAGGGCAGGGGTGGATGGGCATCCGGTTTCAAGGTGCGCCCCGGCAACGTCCGTCCGAGATCATCGTGCACGTCCGCTTGCTTGATCCCGAGCCGGTGCGTGAACAGGAGGCGTTGGGCGTAGTCGGCGTGAATCTGGCCCACGCAGCTTTTTACCAGCACACCAGCCCGATCAATCTCATCATCGCGTTGCTCGACGGCTTGAGCCGCGAGCGGGTGGAGGTGGACATGATCAAGTTCTCCGGGCCGTGCTTTGCGGGCGTGGACAACCGGCTCATGACCCTGCAGCTCGTGGAAAAGGGCCTGACCGACGCCGCGATGTTTACGGCGGATGGCGAGGCGGTGATTCCCGGCGAGATGCTTTACAAGAAACCGGTGTTGGTGGAACGCGGGAGCTTCCGCCCGCTCACCACGCCGATGCTTGAGATGTTGGAGCGCGCGCAGGAACAATTCGTTCAGGAAAAAGCCCTCGCCGACGAAGCGCCGGTGACGTTGCTGGAAATGACCCTGAAGCAACTGCAGGTTGGCGATGTGATTGATCACGGAGATTTCTTGGATCGCGTGGATACGTTGCGGGCCTTGAACCGTCCGGTGTTGATCTCCAACTTCCGTCGCTATCATCGCTTGGTGCAATTCCTGTCCCGGCACACGTCGAAGATGATCGGCCTGCCGCTCGGCTTGGTGCGGTTGCGCGACGTGCTGGACGAGAAGAATTACACCGATCTCGGCGGCGGTTTGATGGAATCCCTCGGGCAACTCTTCCGGGCCGGGGTGAAGCTCTACGTTTATCCGTGGTTGAATCGCGAAACGGGGCAGGTGATCACGCTCGAAAATTTTCAGCCGGCCGAACCCATCAAGCACCTCTACGCGCACTTGCTCGCCAACGGCTTCATCGAACCCATCCGCAAGTTCAATCCCGATTACCTCGCCGTCAGCTCTGGTGGCGTCATGGAAAAATTGCAGCAGGGGGATGTCGCGTGGGAAACCCAAGTCCCCGCTCCCATCGCCGAAGTCATCAAGACCAAGAAACTGTTCGGTTGCCCGTGACGCCTTGTGGCCTTCTTGATCTTGATCCGCTCTTTCGGGTGGATTTGCCTGAACCATTGACCATTTGATCCCGGGAAACTTTTTTCGCCGTTCCCTTCACCGCGCGACTTTAGGCTTTAGGCTTCAGGGCTTAATCTCAATACTTGCCGGGTTCATGCTGAAGGTATTGGAAAAGCTGTTTCCCGCCCGGTTGCGGCAAAATTTCGCGCATCGCGCTTGGATTGTCGTGGTGCTGGCCATCGTGTTTTCCGTCGCGGTGCGCGTGCGTTTGGGCGACATGCCACTCGAACGCGACGAGGGCGAATATGCCTATGCCGGGCAGCTCCTGCTGGATGGCGTGCCGCCTTACAAAGAAGCCTATAACATGAAGTTGCCGGGCACGTACCTCGCCTACGCGGCGAGCATGGCGGTATTCGGGCAAACCCCCACCGGCATCCATCTCGGTCTCGCGCTCGTCAACGCTGCTACCATCTGGTTGATGTTTTTGCTGGGGCGCAAGTTGCTCGATGCCGCGGGCGGGGCAACGGCAGCCGTGACCTACGCACTGATGTCGCTGAGTCCCGATGTGTTGGGGTTGGCCGGCCACGCGACGCACTACGTCGTATTGCCGGCGGTAGGCGGAATCTTGATTTTGCTTGTCGCGCTGGAGAAACAAAGCCTCTGGCGCCACTTCGTTGCCGGAATCTTGTTTGGTCTGGCCTTTCTGATGAAACAACACGGCGTGTTCTTTGGCGTGTTTGGTGGCGTGTATTTGCTTTGGGTGCGCTGGGCTGCCGTGCGGTTTGGCACGGGCGATGGCGGCCTGGGCACGCGCCGCTTTCCGCGTCGTCGTGCCTCTGGCAGCCGGCGACTAAATAACGAAGCCGGGATGAATTGGAGCGGATTGTTGCGGGAACTTTCGAGTTACAGCGCGGGCTGTCTGCTGCCGTATCTGCTTACTTGCTTGTGGCTCTGGGCGGCGGGGGTGTTTCCGGAATTTTGGTTCTGGACCGTGAGCTATGGCAGCAAGTACGCCGCGAGCATTCCCTTGGTTAAGGCGACCGACATGACCAGCGCCATGCTGAAAGCGGTGGTCGGCCCGAACTTGATCTTCTGGCTCTTGCCGTGGGTCGGTGCGCTCATGATGTGGTGGGACGAGCGGCTGGAGCGCGACCAACGTTTTCTCCTCACGGCCTTGTTTTTTTTCTCAGCGCTGGCGATCAGCGTCGGTTTTTATTTCCGCGAGCATTATTTCATCCTGTTACTGCCTGTTTTGTCGCTGTTGATTGCCGTTGCAGTGAGTCGCAGTTTGCAACTCCTCCGCGGGGACCAATCCATCGAGCTCTTCTTGGCGTTAAGTGTGGTGGTTGTGGCCGCCCTAGCGACGGGCGCAGTAGTTTTCGGCAATGGCTCATTTTGGTTTACCCTGTCGCCCCGGAAAGCCGTGGAACAAATGTATCGATCTACTGTTTTTAGCGACGCGCGGGAAGCGGCTGCCATCATTGCCGCCGACACCAAACCCACCGCGCGCATCGCGGTGCTTGGGTCCGAGCCGGAGATTTGTTTTTACGCGCACCGGCGTTCTGCTGCCGGGCACATTTATGTCTACCCGTTGATGGAATTGCATTCCTATGCGGGCAAGATGCAGGCTGACATGATTTCACAAATAGAGCAGGCCGCACCGGATTACATAGTCTTCGTGAACAATACGCTGTCGTGGCTGACCAGACCTGAAAGCGAGAAGCGGCTTCAGGATTGGTGGCCGAGATACTGGGAGCAACACTATGTGCTGGTGCAGACTTTGATTACTCGGCAGGGGGGGGGAAGAATTCGCTGCCATAACTCCAGCCCCAGCTGGGAGTTCTGGGAATTTTTTGCTCATCCTTAAGCGCAAAGGGGATTAACTCAATAGGTTGGGGTGATCGTGTTCAAGTTCTCTGGTCCCACCGCTTTTGTCTAACTTGCCGCTTGGCGAAAACCTTGGCAATTTGGTCACACATGAGTCACAAGTTTCTGATTTCTGCCGGCTTTGCTCTCGTTCTTACATCCGTGCTGGTTACTGGTTGTGGTGATTCGGACCCCCAGGCGCGCCCCGCTGCCGAAGGAGCTGCGGTTGCGATGGCTAATGGCCAAAGTCAGGATTTGGGTGGGAGTCGGCCGATTTTAAGTTTTCATTGGCTGGGTAAGAGTCGGCTCGCGACAGAGGGCGGTGCCGCTAATTTTATGGCGCTGTGGAAGCTTCCTGAAAGTATTCGCTTGGAAGCCCAGACTTTGGACAAGTTGGCAGCAGCGCCTTGGCGGCTTTGGACCACAAATACCGCCATTCCCCAAGCAGCTAGTCTGCAACTTCGACCTCTTCTCAACGATCTGTTGCAAGAGGAGGTCTATCTTGAGTCGCGTGGCGGTGCAAAACAACCTGTTGAATCCGTGTTGGCGGTTCGGCTGGCGGCTAGCCGCATGGCATCTTGGCGGACAAATCTACCTCTGGTGCTCCAATCGATTTTCCCGCAGTCCGAAGTCCAAAATCTAGCTGCTGGCTTCAGCCTCTGGACGTCGGATTTCAGACTCGAATTGGGTGGTGCCGGTGAATGGATCTTGCTTTCTTATATTGAGCAAGGCGGTAAGCCTTCCGATCTAAAATCTCGGTCGGCCACCTTGTTGGCGGCCTTTCAAACTCAAATTGCTGCAACGCAGACGCCCTTCTTGCCGGCCGCTTCGAATTGCTGGGTTGATCTATCCTTGGATTTGCTTCAGGCCAATCGCGTCTGTCATTATACGCAAGACACTATGACAAACCTGCCGCAGGTTACCTTGCGCCTGTGGGGTGATGGCGCAAATGTCCAAACCGCAGGTGAGCTCGTGTTTCCAAGTCGTTTTGAGACAAATCTACCAGCATGGTCAGTGCCGACTAATCTCGTTGTGGAGCCTTTGGTCGGATTGACCCTCATGAGATCCATCGGGCCAATATTGAGGGATGTAAATTTGATTTCCCCGCAAATCGCCGACTTGCTTCCGTCGCAATTCCTGACTTGGCAGCGTTCTGGACCGCCGCTGCAATTGCACTTTGCCGCGCCAAATTCTCCCGCCGCGGCTTCCTTTGTTAAAACTTACCTTCCTGGGTGCTTGGCGTGGGTGAACACTCATTTGGATACGTCGAAGTTTGGGCAAATGAATACTAATCAATCCTTCCAAGAATATCACTGGGATGGGCTTTCTTTGGCTGCGCCATCGTTTCGTACGGTTACCAATAATGATGAATCCTTTTATCATCTCGGTTTGGGAATGTTGCCTCCTCGTCCCCGACCGCTTGCTCAAGAACTCTATGATTTTGCGACCACAGATCCAGGAACAGTCTTTTTTGAGTGGGAGGTACACTGCGGAAACGCTTTCAAACTGGCGGTATCTTGATGACGCTTCACGGATGATTTTCGATGCCGCCCATGTCGCGCGTCTTCACAGTGGATTGGCAACGATCGACTGGCTGATTGGCAATCGCACCAATCTTTCGCACACTGTCTCCCGGTGGCGGTTTGACAACCAGAACACGTTGGCTTTCAAACGCAAATCCACCGTTGGGCTGAATGGATTAGAGCTGGCCGTTTTAACGCATTGGTTGGAACTGCCTGAGTTTCCTGCAGGGTTGAATACCTTGTGGCAGACCAATTCAACCTCCTATCGTTCGCGGCGTGTTCGTTGAGTGTGCTGGTTTATTCGCGAAACAAATAATTGTCGGTGGTGTTTTTTGTGCGGAGTAAGTATGTTCAAAATATGAAACGCGCAGTCAGAATGCCCCTTGAGGGCTGTCGCTCGCTTGTGTTGGCCAGTGCCAGCTTGGTATTGAGCGTGGTTTCCTGCTGTGCCTTGACCGAAGCAAATCCTTATGCCGCGATTGCGGGGCGCAATGTTTTCGCTCTGAAACCTCCCACTCCCGTTACTCCGATCAATACAGCGCCCCCGGTGGCGGCTTCAGGTGTTGAACTTCAGGGGTTTACTACTATTTTGGGCCGGCCTCAGGTTCTGCTCAAATTAAAAATCCCACCTCGGCCACCCGAGCCGGCCAAGGACCGCTCGCTGGTGATGGACCAAGGACAGCGCGAAGGTGAGGTCGAAGTTTTGGAGATTGATGCTTACGCCGGGACGGTTAAGTTGAAAAATCAAGGGAGTGTTACCTCGCTCAATCTTAAGGATAATGCTGCCAAGCCGACGCCCGGGGCGGCTTTGCCGTTGCCGAGCCCCGTGGGTGCGCCCGGTGGTGTGCCGGGTTCGCTTCCGCCCCCGCCAAATGTTCGCGGGCCCTCTACCGCTCCCGCTGATGCCGCTTCTGCAACGCTACCAACTCGCAACCTGCGCAGTTCGAATTCAAGTTTGGGAACTCCGGGGATAGGCGGCATTAACTCGCCCAACGCTGCTGGCTCCCAGGCTGATGCCGGAGAATACCACGATCCGGTCCACCAAGCTGCCGCCATTGAGGTGATGGCAGGAAAGAATCGTGACTTGATTGAAGCCGGTAAAATGGCGCCTCCGCCCATAACTGGGGTCTCGCACTGACAGTATTCTGATCGGGCGCAAGGGTGGTGCTTCGGTAGAATGGCTGGTGTGCGCGCAAGTGAAGCATCAGTAATGACGGCAAGAACTCTGTTGCTTTACCTTGGTTGTTATAAATTATTCCCCAAGTTTAGGTCCTGATGGCTTGTTCCCCAATTCTTCCCGTGTTGATTAGCGCGATTCTTCCATGCGTGAGCCGATTCTGATTATGGCTGTGGAGTGATGTCCCCCGCAATGGGGACAAAAACCACCCTCGCGTGTCCCCCTTTTTCAGCTGCATCGGGGAAAATACGGGGGGCAAACCGGGGAATTCCTGTTTAGCAACAATCTTATTTTCAATAGCTTACGGCATCTGGTATCGCGACAAAAAATGTTCAAAGAAATTCAAAAAAACTATTGACGGTTTGTCCCCCTCCTGAGATAGTCGCTCTACACACGGTAACCAAATACTAAAAACATGAGAACAAAATCATTACTCGCGGCTGCGGCGTTCATTGCAGCAGGTGTCGCCTCCTCCATGGCGCAATCCAATGTTTATTCCTTGAACATTGTTGGTTATTACAATGTTCCCGTTGCGGGCTCTTTGACGGCGATGGCGAATTCTCTGAAGGCGGACGCAGGCGGCGCTGTTGATCGCCTTGATAAGGTGATTCCGTTCGCGGATGGTAATAACGTTCAGGTTTGGAATGGTGCTTCTTGGGACCTGTGGGCGATGGACTCTATCTCTGCCACGGGCTATGTCAACCCTGCTGGTGCGGATGCGCCTTTGACCAGCTTGCCTGTTCTTGGTCCGGGTAAAGGCTTCTTCTACGGGAATAACATCGGCACGACCAGTGTTACGTTTGTTGGCGAAGTTCGCACGGGCACTAATACTGTTGCGATTCCCACTGGTTTGCGGCCACTCGGTTCACCGCTGCCCCTTGGTGGTGCTGTTTCCACTGGCTCGCTCAACTTGCAGGTTCAAGATGGTGACAATATTCAGTTGTGGACTGGTAATACTTGGGCGCTTTATGCTCGCGATTCCATCTCCACCACCGGTTGGGTTCTCCCGAACGGAAGTGATGGCCCTGAGCCGACGCTTAATGTTGGCCAAGGTTTCTTCTACGGCAACAACGTGGGAGCGTTTAACTGGGTTCAAATTCTTAATCCTTGATTCTCGGCAGATAACCTGTATAACATCAACACCAACATACGTAAAAAATGAAAAAAACACTAACAACATTGGCACTTGTAGCAGTGACGGCGGCGTCATTCGCGCAAGGTATTGTCAACTTTGGTAACAGCTCTACTACGCTTATTTCAGCGAATGGTACGAGTATCCCCGGTAGCGCGACGAGCACGTTCTACTTCGCTATTTTCATGGCGCCGTCGGGCACTGTAACGGCGGACTTCACGACTCTTCCTACCGCAACTGCGTTTACTGCTGATTGGGGTTCTGCCCTCTTCACAACAGTGAATCATGCATCAGCTGCTGGTCGTCTGGCGACTACCGCTGCTGCTGCTGCGATTCCTGGTTTTGCCGGTGGATCGACTGCTGACTTCATCATCCGTGGGTGGTCAGCGAACGTTGGCACTACCTACGCTTCTGCATTGGCTGCGTATAATGCTGGTGGTCAAGGCGGTGTGTTTGGTACCTCTCGCGTTGGTAACAATATTGTTCTTAGCGATGGCGCTGGCATTCCTGTTACAACCGTATTTGGTGTTGGTGGCAACCAAGTTGGTGGTTTCAACTTGGTGCCGGTTGTCCCGGAGCTCTCCAGCATGGCGCTCGCTGGCCTCGGTGCTGCGTCCTTGTTGATTTTCCGCCGCCGCAAGTAATCTAATCAGTTTAATCTCAAGAGCCGCTCGAAAGAGCGGCTCTTTTTTGTTTTGAAATAAAGCTCAGGCAAATTGTGATCAACTCAAAGTAACCTTGGAAGGGGATGTTAAACTTCACTCTGCTTGAAGTCCCCGAGTCCCTGGAAAGAATTCAGCGCCAGCTATTAGATTCTCCAAGCTTGGTTCGTCTCGCTGTTTTCAAATCGATCGCACAAAGCTGGTTGCCAAAGTCGGCTTCAGCATTTTAGGCGAATGTTGCTGAAACTATTTGCTGCTGCTAATTACTTCGATGGCATCGAATTATCCCGATAGGGCTGTGCTACACGATACTGTGAAGTGAGCTTTTTGTTAACCGCGGCCAAGTTGGTCAGGCCATGGCTCGCAGCCAATGATTCCGCGCGTTCTCCCATGCTGACGGCGTCGTTGAATCGCCCTGCCTCAGCGTAAGCGGCCGCCAAGGTGCAAGAAACATGGGCTCCCCATACTTGGTCAGTGCATTTGCTCGTTCGCTTAGATCTACCGCTTCACTGCCATTTCTAACTATGGAATCCGGGTGCGTCGCTAGGATCCAAGCCAAATCATTCAAGGAGGAGGCGTTGTTTGGTGACTGCGCTATTGATTTCCGATAGGCATTGATGCCATCGCCGGTTTTGCCGATTGTGCATAAGGCATTGCCAAGTAAATATTCGGTTTTCGGGTTTGGCTTTAGATGCAAGGCGCGAGTGTAATGCTCGATTGCCTCAACGTGTTTTCCTTGGGCTGCGAGTGCAAAACCGAGATTGCTGTATGCTTCGGCATAATCTGGGCGAAGTTGGATAGCTTGGGCATATTCAGTCGCTGCTTCTGTCATTCGGCCTTGCTCTGCCAAGGCGCTGCCAAGATTGAGATGGGTGATGGGATTCTGGCTGGTGATAGCCAATGTGTGCCGGTGTAGGGATTCCGAATTTTTCCAGTAATTGCATTGTTTCCAAGTCAGAACAGCACAAAGGCTCAACGGTATGATCGAAATTATTGCTGCGTTGTGGACTCGGTTAGGCCACTGTCCCAACACTTTCTCTACACCCCAAACTATGGCAATGAAAGGTCCGATAAGTGTAATATAGGTGTAACGATCAGCCATAGCCTGTCCGCCTACCTGCACGATGCCGATCACAGGAACCAATGTTCCCAGATACCAAAGCCATCCGAACCATAGGTAGGGATGTTGATGGCGGTTGCGAAAGATCAGGTATGAGACTGCTGCCCCTATCAATAGTGCCAGGCCAACCGATGTGAATTGCATGGTGGTAGGGAAGGGGTAGTAGGCTGCCAGATCATTTGGCCAGGCCATTTTTTGTAGGTATCCAGCGTAGGACAGTGCGGCGTTCGCAAAACGGGCTCCGAGCGGTATGGCATTCAGATTGGCAACCGAGCCGCCGGTGCGTTGTGCTACAAAGGTCAGGATGCACGAGACAATCGTAAGGAATAAGAAGGGAAGCTTCTCCCCGATACATTTTTTCAACGTGCAGCCTCTGATTGCCTCGCTCCTGCCTAGCGCTCGGTCGAGTGGCCAATAATCAAGCAGTAACATGATAAACGGCCAAGTGACTAAAATGGGTTTACTCATCAGCCCCAATGAATAGAAGACCAGCGCACTGCCATACCAGAGCTTGGCGCAGTTGCAGGCTGGCCCCTGACTTTTTCGTCGCGCGAACTCACTGTATGCAATCAAGGTCAACAGCCCAAACAAGGCTGCCAAGACGTCCTTACGTTCGGAAACCCAAGCGACTGATTCCACATGTAGGGGATGGAGGCCAAAGAATCCTGCCGTTATGGCGCTCCGCCAAGTTGTTCCTGTCAGCCGATAAAGCAGGAGAAATAACAGCACCGTGTTGAGGGCATGAAAAGCAACATTGGTTAGATGATGTGCCCCCGCATTTAGGCCGTAAAACTGGCAATCCAGCATGTGTGAGAGCCATGTAATGGGATGCCAGTTGCTCGCGTGTCCGGTTTCGAAGGCGGTTTTGATTCCCTCCCAGTTGACGCCTGCCTTTATCCAAGGATTTTGAGTAACATAGTCCGGATCATCAAAATTGATGAAGTCCGCATGGCGCATCGGAAAATAATTGAATGCAACGGCTGTGAATAACGCCAAGCCGAGCCAGAGAACCAATCCTTTCCTTTGCAACGTTCCCCGAGTATGAGCTGCGGGCTTCAATGGAATGCTCATTGATGGAATGGCCGGTGTTCGCGATAGCAGGTGAGTCGTTTTTCAGCGGCTTCTGCTAGGTGCGGTTCTGCTTTTGCCCTGGCTAAAGCCACGGTCTTTTCTGCGATCCGGATGGCATCTGCGTATCTGCCGGCCTCCGCATATGCAGCGTCCAGAGTTCCCCAATAGCGGGTCTCCAGTTCCTTGGTATTTTCGCAAACGCGTTCCGCCAAGGCAACGGCCCGGCGGCCGTCACGAAATTCTGGCTTGGGGTGTGTTGCCAGCATCCAAGCGAGTTCGTTCAAGGTTTCGGCCCGATCCGGTTCCAGTTGGATTGAATGTTCAAGATTGCTCAGTGTCGCTTGATCATCGCTGGTGAGTGCCTTGACTAGGGCCAGATTGTAATAAACCTTGGCGGATGGTTTGATGCTCAGTGCCTTTTCAAAATAGCTGGTCGCTTCAGAAAGTTTTCCGACCGCTGCCAGCAGGGTGCCGAGCTGTTCATTGGCTTCTGCGGAATTGGGTTCGAGCCGGGCGACGAGATAAAACCATGCGCTTGCCACGTCCATTTGCCCCTTGGCAAAAAAAGTTTTTCCCTCCCGCGTGTATCGCTCTGGTAGACCTGGCTCCATTCGGATGGCGTTGGTGAAACACTGGCTGGCAGCGGCTTGCTGTCCAAGTGCTGCCAGTGCATTGCCGAGAATGGCGTTCTGGTCTGCCGGCGACGCGGAGGTTGTCTTGGGTTGCAATAGTTTTACATTTTCGCCGTGCTCATTGAGGATCAGCCAGACTTTGGCGAGCGAAATCAGTGCCTGGGGATGGTTTGGGTCCTGCGCCAGGGTGAGGCGGAAATGATTGGCCGCAGTCTGAAATTGGCCGCGTTCCGCTGCCGCCAACCCGATGGCGTAATTTGCTAGTGCGTGGTCAGGGGCAACCTGCAAGGTCTGGGCGTAATACTCCTGAGCCTTTTCATGCTGTGATAGCAACTCATAACAAACCCCCAACGCAATATAACTTGGCACATAGTTCGGTCGGACGGTGAGCTGCGCCTCAAATTCGCTGATGGCTGCGGTTATGTTGCTTTTAGCCAACAGCATGGCGCCAAGATCTTGATGTGCATCTCGAAAGTATGGATACGCCTCTAATGCGGCGCGAAATTGCGTGATGGCCTCATCCTGCTGGCCGTTTCTGGCCAGCGCTTTGCCGAGCAGGGAGTGTGCAACTGGATTGTATTTCGTAACGTTTAGTGCGTGTCTGCAAATCGAGAAATCATCTTTCCAGGTTTTCACTTGGCAAGAGGTAATGATTAGGCAGCCGAGGGTGAGACCACCGCCGAGGCCACCAGCAACGACTCGGCCGGAACGTCGTCCTTGCAGTAAGTCGGCGACGCCCCAGGTAATAATGATAAAAATACCGATTAACGGGATATAAGTATATCGGTCGGCGAGGGCCTGTGTTCCGACTTGTACGACGCCGATGGTCGGAACCAGCGTGCCGATAAAAATAAACCATCCCACGGCTAGATAGGGTTGTTTGGCCACCCGCTTGAAGACGCTGACTGAGATAACCACTAGGAAGACGGCCGCGGCCAAAATCCCCATCGTTGGCCATTGCTCTGAGGCCGGAAATCTTAATTCCGGATGAGGATAGAAGATCGCCAGATCATCCGGCCAGATTGTCTTTCTCAGGTATTTTACATAGGAGACTACTGCGTTGGCCAGCCGGTCTTCCATGGGCAGGTTTCCGCTGGTAGACACGGCGCCGCCTTGGCGCTGGACTAAAAAGGTGATGACACAGGAAGCGATGGTCATCGCAAAAAATGGGATCTTTTCGGTCAGGATTCGGCCGCGGCCGTAGCCCAGATCCCATCTGCCTGCTTCGGGTTGGACCCGCAGTAATGGCCACAAATCGAGCAGCAACAGGACAAACGGCCAGGTGACCAACATCGGTTTGCTCATGAGCCCGCACGCAAATAATCCCAGTGCCACCGCATACCAGACCTTAGACCGTGGACTTTGGATTTTGGAATCGTTGACGTAGCGCGTGTACGCCATCAGCGTTAGGATGCCGAAAAAGGCACTCAATACATCCTTTCGTTCCGCGATCCACGCGACACTTTCCACATGCAACGGGTGCAGGGCGAACAGCATCGCCACCATGGCACTCCGCCAGATCGTGCCCGTCATTTGGTGCAGCAACAAGAGCAGCAAGATTGAGTTTGCGAGGTGCAAGGCCAGATTGATGGCGTGAGGTCCGGTGGGGTTCAGGCCGAATAATTGGCAATCCAGTTGGTGGGTTAGCCAAGTGAGCGGATGCCAGTTGCTGGCGTGCCCTGTGGTAAAAGCCCATTTCACGCCTTCCCAGCTCAAACCCTTTGTTACCCATTCGTTTTCGGTGACGTATTCCGAATCATCCAGCGTGATAAAATCGTGGTGGACTACGGGCCAATACACGGCGACCGTCAGTGCTCCCAGCAGCAGGCTGATCAACGCCAGTTTTGATTTGTTTCCCAGTTGCTTCATTGCTGGCGGTCGAGTTTGCCCGAGTGCTTGAGCGGTTCAACTTCAAATCACTGACATGGCTGGCGCTTTTGGGCTTGCTGCTGATGATACCTCGTGAGATAAACGGCTTCAGCCAAATTCAGGAAAGGGTTCAACTTATGGGAAAAATTGCCACTTTAATCACCTTGGTCGCGACCGTCACCTGCTCTTACGCCGTCGGTTTGGTGAATTTCGCCAATTCCCCTTTTACTCTGATTAGTGTCGGTGGTCAGGTGATGCCACTTCGATCCGTCCAACAATACAATTTCGCTGTTTTCCTTGCGCCTTCCACCACGGTCGCAACCACCGGCATCACACCCTCCTATTTCGATCCGGCCTTTCAACTGGCGGCGGGTTATACCACCAACCATTATCTTGCTCCCGCCGCAGGCCGTGTGGTTCCGGTCACTGGACTGGATGTTGGGTCCGTCGCCGGGTTTGCGGGCACTACGCCGGTGGACTTTGTGGTGCGTGGTTGGTCGATCAATCTTGGTGCAACTTGGGCTGAGGCGTTGGTGAATTGGAATCATGGCGCGCCACTCATCCCGGATGCTGTTATGGGCTCCTCCACGATCGGAAATGATTTATACCTTGGCGACGGAGGGATTTTTCCAAACTCAACCTTGTTTGGGGTCGGGCAAAATCAGGTGCAGGGCTTTAATTTGGTGCCAGAACCGACCTGTGCCGTTTTGGGTGGACTGGGCGCCCTGGCCATGGTCATGATGCGCCGGCGAAAGTAGCAAAACGGAACTGAGCCTCACCGCTTCAAATATCGGAACGCAGTCCAACATCAGTGCAGAATCAAAACGTCTAAAAGGAAAAGTATGAAAACCATTCTCGCAATAATCTTATCTGGGGTCGTGGCTTCCGGTGCGCTCGCGCAAGGAATCGTCAATTTTGGCAACAGCTCAAGCACGCTAATCTCAGTGGAT
Source organism: Verrucomicrobiota bacterium (assembly GCA_049840435.1). GTDB lineage: Bacteria > Verrucomicrobiota > Verrucomicrobiia > Limisphaerales > JADLHS01 > JADLHS01. The sequence continues at coordinate 16,928 of JASGKY010000029.1, forward strand.
GGCGTTGCTATGCCGGGGAGTTCGGTCAGCACGTTCTACTTTGCCGTCTTCATGGCGCCGTCGGGCACTGTCACGGCGGATTTCACGACCATTCCTAACGCGACTGCGTTTACTGATCCCACTTGGGGTTCTGCCCTTTATACAACCGTGAACCATGCTACGGCGGCTGGACGTTTGGCGACTACGGCTGCTGCGGCTCAAATCCCTGGTTACGCCGGTGGTTCGACTGCCGATTTTATTATCCGCGCCTGGTCCGCGAACGCTGGGACTACATACGCTCAAGCTCTCGCTGCTTACAACAGCGGTAGCGTGCCCTCAGCCATCTTTGGTACTTCCGCTCGTATCGGTAACAACATTGTTCTTAGCGATGGTGCTGGTATTCCAGTCACGACGTTGTTCGGTGTTGGTGGTAATCAGGTTGGCGGCTTCAACCTCATTACCCAATTTCCCGAGCCCTCTAGCATGGCGCTCACAGGCCTCGGCGCGGCGTTCTTGCTGGTTTTCCGCCGGCGGAATGCGGTTTGAATCACCGCGTCAGAGCCTAAGCAGTCTGTTGGTGAGGAATTAAGATTTTGTAAATCTTGGGGAAAATATGAAAACTATCCTGTCAATAATCATAACTGTGGTCGTGGCCTCTGGTGCGCGGGCGCAAGGAATTGTCAACTTTGGCAACAGCTCCAGCACGCTGATTTCAGCAATGAACTACGGCATCATGCCGGGCAGTTCGGTTAAAACGTTTTATTTCGCAGTGTTCATGGCCCCGTCAACCACCGTGACTTCAGATTTTCAGTCCCAGCCATCTTTCGGTGATCCCAGCTGGGGCAGCCCTCTTTATACCACTGTTAATCACGCAACGGCCGCCGGTCGTCTGGCGACGACGGCTGGTGCGGCGGTGATACCGGGTTTTGCCGGTGGTTCCACGGTGGACTTCATCGTCCGTGGTTGGTCTGCGGATGCAGGTGCTACCTATGCCCAAGCCTTGTTGTCTTGGTCCTCCGGCGGTCCTGGTATGGATGGCAGTTCTCGAATTGGCAATAACCTTGTTCTTAGCGATGGTGCTGCTATTCCGGTGACGACGCTGTTTGGTGTTGGCGGTAATCAGATTGGTGGATTCTTTATCGGAGTTCCCGAGCCCTCCAGCCTAGCTTTCACGGGGCTTGGTGCGGCGGCCTTGCTGGTTTTCCGCCGGCGGAATGCGGTTTGAAACGCCGTGTCAGAACTTAAGTGGTCTGTTAGTAGGGAAGTAAGGCTTTGCAAAGCCTGAGGAAAATATGAAAACTATCCTGTCAATAATCTTAAATGTGGTCGTGGCTTCCGGTGCGCTCGCGCAAGGAATCGTCAATTTTGGCAACAGCTCCAGCACGCTGATTTCATGCAATGGGATTGCGATGCCAGGTAGCTCCGTCAGCACGTTCTACTTTGCTGTCTTCATGGCCCCGTCGACCACTGTCACCGCGGATTTCACATACATTTCTTCTTGGACTGCGTTTAGTGCTGATTGGGGTCCTGCCCTCTACACAACCGTGAACCATGCCACGGGGACTGGTCGTTTGGCGACTACGGCTGGTGCGGCAGTGATACCGGGTTATGCCGTCGGTTCCACGGTGGACTTCATCGTCCGTGGTTGGTCTGCAAATGTGGGAACTACATACGCCCAAGCCTTGGCAGCTTGGAACGGCGGTGGGCAAAATGGCTTATTTGGCTGGTCACGAATTGGCAATAACCTCATTCTTAGTGACGGTGGAGCGCTCCCGGTTTTCTCGCTGTTCGGTGCCGGTGGGAACCAAGTCGGCGGATTTATGATCGGAATACCCGAGCCTTCCAGCCAGGCGCTCACGGGGTTTGGCGTGGCGGCTCTGCTGTTTATCCGCCGTCGGTCGTTCGGCTGCGGCGCAAGGTGGTAATCGATGTGGCCACAGCCTTGATTTTCGCAATCGTTTTCAAGATTGCCACGCGCTCCGATTCATCCTTGTCGGTTTCAAGTCCGTTGAGCGTCGGCCAAGCAATGGCTACCTCGACCAGTCCTGCAACCAACAGCGCGAAAGCGAGGCGCACGTAGCTGGTCGGTAGCGCAATCGGTGGACGTTTGTAAAACAAGCTGAACAGGTTTGCAGGAAGCCGGAAAAGATGTTCGGAAATTTATGGACGGGCGCGTCTTGCAGAGGATAATCGGCTCCAACTCAAAACCCCTATCAACTATGAAAATAATGTCATTGGTTGTAGCGGCTGTGCTGATCGTTGCCGGCTCAATCCCCACCCCCGCCGCGAGCTATACGGTGCCGTTGCCTTGGTCTTTGACGTTACTCGCCAACTCGCTTGATGCCGGAGCCGGCGCGACACTCAATCGCGCCGATCAGGTCATTCCCTATGTTGACGGTGACAACATTCAGCTCTGGACCGGAGCCTCGTGGCAGGTTTGGACGATGGACTCGATTTCCTCTACCGGTTGGATCGATCCGGCGGGTAACGATGCGCCGTTGACCAGTTTGCCGATCCTCGGCCCCGGCCGAGCGTTCTTCTATGGGAAGAACTCGACCACTGCTAGTATCACCTTCACTGGTGCAGTCCGGCCCACGAGCCCGATCAATGTTCCCGTTCCCGTTGGTTTCACCGCGCTGGGTTCGCCCCATGCGCGCGGCAATACGGTGGGACCGAATTCGAGCTCGGTGGTTTCCACGGAGTCGTTTGATTCGGGGCTGGTGTTCTCTGGGCCAATTGCGCTTCCGATCCGAGACGGTGACTTTATTCTCAAATGGAACGGTGTGCGGTTCAACCTGTTTACGCGAGACTCGATTTCCGCTACCGGCTGGACGGACATGTTGGGAGCAGATTGTCCCGAGCCGACGCTTTTCATGGGTGAAGGTTTTTTCTACGGTAATAACTTGGGCATATTCTTCTGGTCCCAACCCTAGCTGTCTTCAAAAGGGGGTTATTGGTCCGAGTCTTCTAACATGGGTCTGATGAGGTTGGAGGCTTCGCACCGCTTCGGCCGCAAGTATCGGGTAAGGTTTTGCCAAGTCCAAGAAACCCTCTGTTGTGTTGATCCGAAGTTGGTATGAGGCAATCCTCATCCTGTTTGCGTTGATTGGTCTTGGGGCGGTGGCGTTGTGGTTTTTCCATCGGCAAGGCGTTCGTTGAAAGCCCTGATTTTTTGACATTGTCTTTTGGCGGCGCTTCCAACTGAATTTTCCCGGATGCGTGTCAAACTTCTGCTCTGTTCGCTGCTCTTCGCAGTCACCCTCGGTGTGTACTGGCCTGTGCGGCATCACGACTTCATCTATTACGACGATCCGCAATTCATCACCGAGAACGAGGAAGTCAAAGCGGGCTTGACGGCTCACGGCTTCGTTTATGCCTTCACTCAGCCAGTGGTAGGCAACTGGCATCCCATCACGACCCTGTCTCACATGTTGGATTGCCAGTTGTTTGGTGTGAACCCCGGCGCTCATCACCTGGTGAATGCTTTCATTCATGCGCTCAATGCCGTCTTGTTGTTTCTGGTCCTGGGCCAGATGACCGGGGCCATGTGGCGGAGTGCCGTGGTCGCGGCTTTATTTGCCCTTCACCCCTTGCGGGTCGAGTCCGTCGCCTGGATTTCCGAACGCAAAGATGTTCTCTGTTGGTTCTTTGGCCTGCTTTCGCTGCTTGCCTATGTTCGTCATTCCCGTCATGCCATCCTCCATCCTCCACCTTCCACCCTCGCCTCATTCAAATCACCCGCGTACTGGCTGGCCATCGTGTTCTTTGCCTGTGCCTTGATGAGCAAGGCGATGCTCGTGACGTTTCCCTTTTTGTTGTTGCTCCTCGATGTCTGGCCGTTAAGCCGGGCGACCAAGCCATCTGTCAGCTTAAATTTTTCATTCGTCAGAGGTTTGCTGGTCGAGAAGCTTCCTTTTCTTATCCTATCGGCTGTCTTTTGTTTCATTACGCTTCAAGTTCAAAACAATGCCGGGGCGATGACTTTCATCAAAAACGTGTCTGCGGGTGATCGTTTAGCCAATGCGGTGATGAGCTATGCCAAGTACCTTGGGAAAACTTTTTGGCCATCTGATTTGGCGGTAGTGTATCCCCACCCCTCGGCCCCTTACGCGGCTGCGGCGATGTGGGCTGGGTGGCAGATTGGTCTCGCCGCATTGGTGCTATTGGGCATCTCGATTTATTGCGCTCAACAATTTGTCCGCCGACCTTATTTGACTGTGGGCTGGTTTTGGTATCTGGGCACGCTGGTGCCGGTGATCGGGCTGGTGCAAGTTGGTGAGCAAGCCATGGCTGATCGCTACACGTACATTCCCTTGGTCGGCCCAGCAATCATGTTGGTTTGGGGGCTTTTTGACTGGGCGGGCCGCTTACAGTTTCCCAAGCAACTCCAGGGAGGGCTGTGTTTTTTATTGGTGGGAATTCTTAGCGTGACGACGTGGACGCAACTTCAGTTTTGGCGCAATACCGTGACGTTGTTTAGCCAGTAATGTCCAGGTCACCCCGGCCAACCCCTCTGCTCATTTTGCTCTAGGGGTTGGCTTGGAGAAAGAGGGGCAGATGGATCGCGCCATGGATTGCTACCGGCAGGCTATTCAACTTGAGCCGCTTTATAAAAGGGCTCACTATAACATGGGGCAATTATGGCGAAGCAAGGTCGCTGGCTGGAGGCCGCCGCGGCCTATCGTGCCGCGCTTGAATCTGATCCCAATGATGTTTCCACTCTTCTGAATCTGGCGAGCGTTTTGAGTCGTTTGGGAAATACGGAGGCGGCGGTATCGATGTTTGAACATGCTTTGCGGTTGGATTCAAATTCCGTTGAGGCGCTCAATAATCTGGCGTGGATATTTGCGACCGATTCAAAGGATGGAATGCGGGACGGAACTCGGGCGGTTGCGTACGGAGAACGGGCTTGCGAATTGACTCGCTATCAACTCCCCGCCATCGTGGGCACTCTGGCGGCAGCGTATGCGGAAGCGGGAAGATTTTCGGAGGCAATCGTAACGGCGGAACGGGCGATTAGTCTCGCCCGAGCCATCGGGCAGGCCGAACTCGCAGCCCGCAATTCCGAGCTCTTGGAATTATATCGCGCTCAAAAGCCGTGGCACGAACCTGCTCCGGCTGGGGGGATACCTTAGCTGGCGTTGTTGTTTTCACCTTGTGCCTGCGCCGACTGCGCCGCCGATCAAATTAATATTCCAGTTCTTTCTGCGCGAGTGTCGACGGGCCTGATGAAATTAGCGCACAGCGACTAGGCCCGTCTCCGCCAATCAGTATATGCGCCGCGGTTGCTGGCCAGCGGTTTTGGCTCAAGGAACGAGCCTGCTGATTTGGGGTTTGATTTGGAAGCTACTGCGTAGTTCTTGACCTTTCGCCTCCAAGTAGATTCGCAGAGCACGGCCGCGCGACTTTCTTCATTGCGCTCAGGCTCAGACTTGATCGGCCGCTTTGTAGCCGCCTCGCTCGTTGCGAACGGCTGCAAACAGTATTGTCTCGTCTTGTAGGCATCGACCAGCATGGCTAGATTCAGGAAATCAGCTGCTGAATCTAGTCCTTTCGCTCTCTCCAAAAGTCCCAACCGTGGCACCAAGAATACGCGGTAGAAAAAGTTGGCGCCACTGGTTGGGGTGTCGTTAGTCCAAGAAGTGGTTGCCCCCGTCGCCGTTATTATTTCGCTGGCGGGCTGCCAGTCTGGGTGTAGCCAGTCTGTTGCGCATTGTATTTGGTAGCTCTCTCCGCGGATGGATTTCCAGCGAATAATGGCCTTGCCGTTTTGAACGACGAAGGAACTGATGTGTAGTGGCTCCGGATCCTTTTCATTATCGTGAAATGGTCGTCAATCGCACCCGTTTCCCGGAGGAACATGGCGTCCAACCGATTTGAATTGATTTCGAGCACCACGGAGCCTATCTGCAATTCGTTTGTGAACATGGCGGGGTGGCGACCGTAGCCGGGTTCGATGTGACTGGCGTTTCCGGCTACGAGATAGACTGTGCCGCGATTTGCGAAGGGGCCGGAGGTCGCTTTGATATATGCTCCTGTATCGTTCTCCCGACCACTGCCTTGGTCCAAAATCATTTCGGGCTTCAATTCGGTGGAATAGCCATAATGACCATGCAAAAGATAGGAGCGCTCATAATTGTGGCTGTGTCCGCCCAATACGAGATCAACTTTCCCAGCCTCTAAGATTGGAAGGAAATTCTCCCGCATTTCGATCATCTCAATCTCGCTGGAGAAATCGGAATTATGCGTGCCCTTGCTGTAGGGGGCATGATGCCAAAAGGCAATAATCCATTGGTTTGTGGTCACTGCCAAATCAGCCCGAAGCCAATTAGCCATTGCTCCATTGGTGGCCCGGCTTTGCGTCGTCGAGTCGAGACAGATGAAATGGATGTTCCCATGGTCAAACGAATAGTACCTCGGGTTGGCCGAGGCCGCTCCACCCGCTTCGCCGTTTGTTGGGAGTGAAAATAGGTTCAAGTACGGGAAGGATTGATTCGGCAAGATCGAGTAGGTGTCGTGATTGCCGATCGTTGGCCAGGGTGCGGTTTGGCGGAGCAAGGAAGGGTAGACGTTGAAGAAGTTTGTTTGGTATTCCGCGTCACTGCCGTTATCGTAGGCGTTGTCTCCCAACAGCAGCCAGACGTCCGTGGTGCGTGCGCCTGCATGCTGATAATAGGCATCTCGTACTTCAGCCGGTCTCCCATTGCCGTCGGCGTAAAGAAAACCGCCAGAATCACCAATCACCCATACTCGCGTTGATCCGCCATCTCCTGATGGCGGTGGCGTGACAAACTTGTAGTCAAGCCCCACCGCCAGTGCCTGAGTTGCGGAACCAATTGCGTAGTAGTATGTGGTCGCGGGTGTCAAACCGGAGAGCGACAAAATGTGTTCGTTGGTTGGCGTCTGCTGGCTTGCGGAGAATGATAGATCATTGGTTTGCAGCCCATAATGAATTACACTTTCCACGGGCACGTCTGTGCGCCAGCGAATCGTTACGCCGTTCGGTGTGGCAGACTGCAGATAGGGGCCTCTGACGACTTCGGTCGCGTGTGATTCAATTCCTCCTGCCCCTGTCAAGGCAAGTGCACACATCCAAAAACTCACCGCAAGTTTCATCTTTTCCTCTAGCGTATTAAAAACTGCAGGCTGAATGTTTCTCGGAGTGAACCTTCAGTTCGCCTTTGAATCCAGTTGCGCGTTTTGTTCACGATTGGCGGCTTCAGAACTCAACGTCTAGCGCACGTTTCGTTCCGAACAGTTTCTCTCAAGGCTTGGAAATATCGTATCAAAACAGGCTTTAAATTGTAATCAGAAAATGGTGGAAATATTTTTTAAGTGGGTGACTGTTCCTTTGCGGTTTTTTTTAAGTCCAGTTTGTACCAGGGCGATCATGGGGCTTTTATGCTCACAAGACTTGGAAATAGTCGGATCGCGTGGATTTTCTGCTGGCTCGTCCTGGCGGCAGTTTCTACGGCCTTAATAGGCGTTGCTTCGGCAGAGATAACCTACTGCCCGACCAACCGTACTATTATTGCGAACTCTGCTTGCTCCGCCCCTTTGGGTGATTTTACCGGAGAGCTTCAGGCGAGCGATCCGGCGGCCACGGTCACTCAAGATCCTGTTCCCGGCACGCAGTTGGATCTAGGGACAAATCTTCTAACGTTTACCGTCACTGAAACAAACGGGATTTCTATTTGCACAATGTTCATTACGGTGGTGGACACGGTGGGGCCGGTGTTGGTGGGAGGGACGAACAAGACGGTGGAATGCGGGAGTGCGTGGAGTTTTGACGAGCCGGTGGCGTGGGATGACTGCAGCGGGACGAACGTGACGGTGGTGGTGGTGGGGACGACGATTGCGGGCGCGACGTGGACACGGACGTGGGCGGCGAGTGATGCGGTTGGGAACAGCAACACGTGGAGTCAGGTTGTGAGCGTGGTGGACACGGTGGGGCCGGTGTTGGTGGGAGGGACGAACAAGACGGTGGAATGCGGGAGTGCGTGGAGTTTTGACGAGCCGGTGGCGTGGGATGACTGCAGCGGGACGAACGCGACGGTGGTGGTGGTGGGGACGACGATTGCGGGCGCGACGTGGACACGGACGTGGGCGGCGAGTGATGCGGTTGGGAACAGCAACACGTGGAGTCAGGTTGTGAGCGTGGTGGACACGGTGGGGCCGGTGTTGGTGGGAGGGACGAACAAGACGGTGGAATGCGGGAGTGCGTGGAGTTTTGACGAGCCGGTGGCGTGGGATGACTGCAGCGGGACGAACGTGACGGTGGTGGTGGTGGGGACGACGATTGCGGGCGCGACGTGGACACGGACGTGGGCGGCGAGTGATGCGGTTGGGAACAGCAACACGTGGAGTCAGGTTGTAGAGCGTGGTGGACACGGTGGGGCCGGTGTTGGTGGGAGGGACGAACAAGACGGTGGAATGCGGGAGTGCGTGGAGTTTTGACGAGCCGGTGGCGTGGGATGACTGCAGCGGGACGAACGTGACGGTGGTGGTGGTGGGGACGACGATTGCGGGCGCGACGTGGACACGGACGTGGGCGGCGAGTGATGCGGTTGGGAACAGCAACACGTGGAGTCAGGTTGTGAGCGTGGTGGACACGGTGGGGCCGGTGATAACCTATTGTCCGACAAACCGCATTTTAATTGGGAGCAACAACTGTTTCATCGTGTTGCCCGACTTTACTGGTGAACTGGTCGCCGCCGATTTGTGCAGCGCCGTATTCATGAGCCAGAACCCGCCGCCCGGCAGCGAGGTCGGCGTGGGCCAATACGTGGTTGCTTTTACCGTCAGCGATGCGTCCTCTAACACTACTACCTGCACTCTGCTGCTGACTGTGATTCCACCGGTTGGCGCGAACACAAATATCAGCATTTCGGAATTCGTGGCCAAGAACACGACTGGCATCGTTGATGACTATGGTTCGCATTCGGATTGGATTGAGGTTCGCAACGTTGGCGACTGTCCCATAAATCTGGACGGCTGGTCGCTGACCGACGATGTGATCTTGCTAACCAAATGGCGTTTCCCGGCCACTAACATTGCGCCCGGACAGTTCTTGGTGGTTTGGGCTTCCGACCGGAACCAACGCACGCCCGGCGTGCCATTGCACGCCAATTTCAAGTTGTCCGATGAAGGCGAGTATCTCGCGCTGGTCCAGCCGGATGGCGTCACCATCGCAACGCAATTTTTCCCAAAGTTCCCGCCCCAGTTGGCAGATGTTTCCTATGGCGTGCCGGCAGACAACGGGACTAACAGCTTCCTGGCGTGGCCTACTCCCGGAATGCCCAACAGCCCTGGGACGAATTTCGGGGTTGGCGCCACGAATATCACCATCTCGGAATTCATGGCCAAGAACACCTTCACCTTGGCGGATGAAGATGGGACTTACTCGGATTGGATCGAAATTCATAACGCTGGCGCTGTGCCCGTGAATCTCGAGGGCTGGTCGCTTACTGACAATGCCTCGCAGTTGACCAAATGGCGCTTTCCGGCCACCAACATTGCCGCCGGGCAGTTTCTGGTGGTCTGGGCGTCCGACAAAAATCGCCGCATTCCGGGCGCTCCACTCCACACCAATTTTAAGCTGTCCGATGAAGGCGAATACTTGGCGCTTGTGCTGCCCGACGGTATGACGATCGCAACGCAATTTTCCCCCGTGTTCCCACCGCAGTTTCCGGATGTGTCCTCTGGTTTGCCATCAGACAATGTGACCAACAATTACCTGACGTGGCCCACGCCTGGATTGCCAAACAGCCCAATAACAAACTTCATCATAGCGAGCCTGGAGTTCAGCCCGGGGAGAGGTTGGTTCAAAAATGGAGTTTCCGTTTCCATCGGAACTCCGACGCCTGGGGTAACCATTTATTTCACCACGAATGGTACCATACCCGGCCCGACTAACGGATCTGTGTATAACAGCCCACTGATCTTTTCGGATACGACCGTACTGCGGGCGGCTGCGTATCGGCCCGCTTACTTGCCTGCGGTCGCCACGCATACCTACGTCTTCCCAAGGCAGGTTGTTAACCAAACAGGTGCCGGTTTCCCGACAAATTGGGGTATTACGGAATGGGGAGCTGTCCCCGCGTACTATACCTGCAATTCAAACTTGGCGAGCGATCCGAGGTGGCGCAGCCGAATGCCGATGGCATTGTTTAGTTTGCCAACGTTGAGTGTGGTGATGAATCCGGACGATATGTTTGGTACCAATGGAATCTATTCGAACCCGATCGGGGCTGGCGTGGTATGGGAGCGTCCGTGCTCGGTTGAATACTTTCGTCCGGACGGAGGCTCATACTTTCGCCCGGCTGAGGACGGGGATCCATACTTCCATCCGGACCTTGGCATGGGCTTTCAAATCAACTGCGGTGTTCGGGTCGAAGGCGAGATGAGCCGGGATCCGACCGTTACCCCCAAACACAACCTGCGACTGTTGTTCAAACAAATGTATGGCGGCGGGCCGCTGGTTTTTGATCTCTATCCTGGTTCGCCGGTGCGGGAGTTTGAGACTCTCGTAATGCATGCCTCGTTCGGTGATCATTGGTTCTATGTCCCGGGAAATGCGCAAATGCATCGTGACCAGTGGTGCGCCGATACCCAGCAGGAAATAGGAGGCTTTGGCACGCACGGTGTTTACGTGAATCTCTACATCAACGGCCTCTACTGGGGAATCTACAACGTTGGGGAGCGGGCCGATATCGACTATGCCGCGAGTTATCTTGGCGGAAACAAGTCAGACTACGACCTCTTCCAAGGAAACGAACTAAAGGATGGCGCAACTAACGCGTTGCATGAATTACTCACCATCGCCCGAGCTGGGATAACTGATGACGTCGCTTGGTCCAACGTGTGTCATTATTTGAATGTGCCGGGATTCATCGACTATCTGATGATCAATTGGTACGCCATCAATCACGACTGGCTGGGCCACAATTATTATCTTGTCGGGAGCGTGACGAATGGCGTGCCTTTCCACTTTATTTCATGGGATGCGGAATCGACTTTCGATGTCTTTCGGGTTCTGCGCACCCAATATCCCAACTTCAACTATCCTATAATAGGGTTTACCGAGATCGGCACTGATGCGATCGCCGTACTGTATTCGTCGTTGCGCCAATATCCTGAATTCCGCCGCCTCTTCGGTGATCATGCCCAGCGCTTGCTCTTCAACGGCGGAGCGCTCACCCCGGAGCGCAGCGCCGCTCGTTGGATGAAGCGGGCGCGGGAGATGGATGCGGCAATCATCGCGGAAACGGTTCGTTGGGGAATTACCAATTGGTGGGCCTCTGACATGTGGGGTTCTGACTGGAGGCTTAATACATATGACGACTGGCGTGCTGAACAGGCTTACCTGCTGACGGATTGGTTCCCTCGGCGCACAGATTTTCTCATTCAACAATTGCGGGATGCGGGATTATACCCGGCATTGGCCGCGCCGGTTTTCACTCCCCATGGTGGCATCATCACCGAATCACTGGACGTTACGATTACTATTCCACCCGAAACTGCTCTCTACTACACCACAAACGGGGCCGATCCGCGTTTGCCCAATGGCAGCGTCTCTCCGGATGCGCGGGTTTATGACCAAGGCCCGACGTTCGCACTGACGTTGGTAAATGACAGTCAATTGTGCGCGCGCGCCTTCGCTACGAACTCTTGGAGCGCTCTTGTTAAGGCCGACTATGTTCGCCGGGCTGCAGTCGAACTGCGGATTGACGAAATAGTCCCGCAGAGTGACGGGGCGATAAAGTTGGATTTGTTTGCGTGGCCAGGTGCCAGCTACACTTTGTGGGCCACCACTAATCTACAATCTTCCGTCGGATTCGCTTTGAGCACCACCAACTTTAGTGATTGGGAGGCAATTGCGACCGTCGTGCCTTTCCCGGATGGAGCTTGCACTTTTGTGGATTCCTTCGCGACCAATTATCCGATGCGCTTTTATCGAGTGACTTGGCCCTGAATCGACGTCTGAACACCTTCAGATGATTCTCAATCGAACTGTTAAATGATTCGGAGGCTGGTTCAAAGAAAGGCAACGCTTTACAGATGTGGCCAACTCGTAGTGGTCCCCGCGGAAAAGGACTCGATTAAGATGAGCCAAAAAATCGAGTTTGGATTGCAATCGTTGACGCATTCGATTTTTTGGCGATGTGTCTGGAGTATGGTCTTAATGGAAAGACGGCTTGCAAGTAGCGGAAGACGTTTTTCACAGGGCCAGGTGGAGTTGCCCCTCCGCCTCGTGCCCTGGAGGTTCCCGTGAAGATAATCCACCGCTTCAGCGCCGGACAAGCGGACCCGGTACTCAAGCCCCGGCGGACGCCTGATTCAGTGGGGGTAAAATAATCCGCCAATCCGGGCCTTTGCTCGTCCGGTTAACAACACCGATTGGATCGCATGATCTGATGTTTGTTTTGGCAAAATTTGTCTAGATTGGGCGCTTCCGTGGTGGACTCCACCTTTTGCCCGCTCCTCTGTCTTATCGCGCCGCGTCAAATTTATTTTTCGATTTTTTCTGCGTTCGGGCGCGGTCATTCGCGTTCTGGGTGTATCCCGGCGCGTTCGGGTGGTTTCACTGCTCCAGTGGCTTCGGAAACCCGTGCTATCGTGCCGTCGTATGCACGACCTCGATACCCAGAAACAATTCGTCCTCCTCCGCTCGCAAGGGAAGAGCTATGACCGCATCGCTGCCGAACTCAATGTCTCCCGGCAGACCCTCATCAACTGGAGCCGCAAGTTCCGGTTTGAGATCCAAAACCTCCAGGCCATCGAGCGGGAATCCCTCGAGCAAACTGTCCTCTCCGCGCGCGAGGTCCATGCCCGCGCCTTGGGGGAGCAACTCAAACAAGTCGAGGCGGAACTCCAGAAACGGAGCGTGGCGGATCTGACCACCGCCGGCCTCCTGGCCCTGGCCAGTCGTTTGCGCCGCGAAATCCGCGCCGAAATCGGCCCGCTCCAGTTCGCCGTCCCCATTTCCGAAATCCCCACCGCGGAATATCATGAACTCGTCCAGCAATGGTCTATCTGATTCCCGGCCTCGCACTGAACCCTGATTTTGATCTGAACTTTGGGTTGTGGCTGGTAGGGCGCGTCACTCCGTGCGCGCCGTTCCGTTCGTCGCTTAAGTCCCATCCGTCCTATGCCGTCGCTTTCAAGCGTGTCGCCATTCCCGGAGTGTCGTGTCCTGCTCGCTTGGTTCTATTTTGTTACCTAATCTCAATCCCCAATTCCTCATGTCCACCGCTTTGCATCGCTCCTTGAACCATTCTGTAAACCACCGGCTCAACCGCTATGCCGCCGTTGTTGCAAATGGCGGCCGCCGCCCGCGGGCCAAGGACGGGTTGCTGGAAATCTGTCGCTACATCGAGCAATCCCTGAAGATCCGCGACCGCATGGCCCGTGAAGACCCGCACCTTTTCGGTCCCGAGGCGCGGGCTTACTTGCGCGAAACCGTCGCCGAGCATGACTGCGCCTTGCAGGTCGAAGCCGCCTTGGCGCAGGTCTATGGTTCGGATTACGATAAACATTCTTCCTGGGCGGATCGGGTCTGGTCCACGGCGTATCCGCAATTTACCAGTGCGGCGCAAAAACAAAAATGGATCAAAAAATGGTCTAAATTCCGTAACGAAATGGCCTCCCTCCCTCGCTGACCTTAGAACCCGTCTCATGGCTGTCGCGGCGTTCTGTGAGCGCCATGCCGCGTGCGAGCAGGGCAGGAAATCGGCGGTCGTAGACCGCCGCTACAAAAGCGATGGGGTTGATGAGATGCCTTCTGGTCCTTGGACATTAAGCGTTGGATGTTGAGTGTTAGCTGACTGGCTCGACTATTGGCAATCGGCTATTGGCTATAGTCCTCCCCCTCGCCCCCATCTTTATGTCAATTCAGGCCGGGAATCCCGCTTGGTGACTGCGGGCAGGCGCGATACTGTTAGGGGCATCATTCAGTCGGTCACGTTGTATTATGTGTTGTTTGTCTGGCTTGCGTTTTAGTGCCGCTCGGAAGCTCGGGGGCGGGCGGCTTCTGTGTCTGGTGGTGCTGTTCACTCCTCTTTTATCGTTCGCGCATGATGAACATGTAGATCGGGTCGCGCCGGTTTCCGCGGCGGAACTCGCCGCCACCAAAACTCCCGAAGGCTCCGAAGGCTCCGTGCCGCCATCTTTCAAAAGTGGCCTGGTGGAATCTTCCTTGTTCGCCGCGTTTGGTGCTTCGGCGCAACAACCGCAGGGCGCGCTTTCTGGCAAGATTGTGTTCATGAACAGCGGCCATGGCTGGACATTCGACCCCACCTACTGGCGGTTGCAACGCGGCGTTGGTAATGAGATGAATGAGGATTACGGTAATCTCGATCAGCTCAATTTCTTCGCGCAATACTGTTTCAATGCCGGGGCCACGGTTGTTTCCATGCGGCCGCTCGGACATCAAACCAATGAAGTGATTCTCGACAATGACGATGCGGAAGTCGTATTCGCTGGCAGTTGGACGGACAGCTCGCAGACAACGTATTGGGGCAGTCCCGGTGATGTACCCTATCGATATGCCACGTTAAGTGCTTCGGAAACGGCTACGGCCACTTACACGCCGACGATTCCGCTGGCGGGATTTTACCCGGTTTATACGTGGGTGCTCTCCGGTTCGGATCGCGGGGATCAACTGTATCGCATCCGGCATACCGGTGGTGAATCGCTTGTACGCATCCCGCATCACATGGTGGGCAACGGCTGGATTTACTTGGGCGAATATTACTTCAATGCCGGGGCCAATGCCGCCAGCGGTTCCGTTGTCGTCAGCAATTTGCGCGGCTCGGCTACGGGGACCTACACCATTGCGGACGCCATCCGCTTCGGCAATGGCCTGGGTTCAGTGGATCGTGGGGGCGGAATCTCGGGTTATCCTCGCGAAGATGAGAGCATGCGCTATTGGGTGCAAGCCAACCTCGCGCAGGGACAATCTACCTCGCTTTATGAAAGCAGCGGGGACGACGAGAGTGATAGCTGGTCTTCGCCGCCCAAAATGTCTGCGCACATGAATCGAGAAGCCGCTGGCGACATCTATGACCGCATTCATATTAGCTTTCACTCGAACGCCGGCAGCGGCACGGCCCGTGGGACTGTGGGGTTGATCACCAGCGATCCGACCCCGAATCAGGCCGAACTCGCGGACCTTGCCGGAGGTGAAGTGAATGATGACTTGGTGGCCCTTGGCGCGCCGCCATTGGAATACGCTTGGTATAACCGGCCGGGGCATACCTACACCGGCGGCTACTCAGAGATTGATGGCAGTCTGTTCAACTACGAGATGGCGGCGACCATCATCGAGGTCGCCTATCATGATAACGCGACAGATGCGGCCTTAATGCGTGATGCCAAGTGTCGCGCCGCGATCGGCCGCGCAGCCATGCATGCAGTCGTCAAGTTCATGAACCAGTTCGACACGAATCATGTGGTGCCCTTGGCTTTTCTGCCGGAGCGCCGACGAATCTTCGCGCCAGCGCTGGAACCAACGGTCTAGTCAACTTTGCCTGGACGGTGCCGGTCAGCAGTGGCGGCAGTCTGAGCCCGACGAACTACGTGCTCTACCGTTCCACGAACGGCTTCGGGTTCGGCAATCCGGTTTCGGTCGGCAACGTCACGAGTTACACTGTTTCCAATCTCACAGCAGGGGTGGATTATTATTTCCGTGTCACCGCAGCGAATGCCGGGGGCGAATCTATGCCGTCAGAAACCGTTGGTTGCCGCATGGCCACGAGCAACAACGCGCCGCGGGTGCTGGTGGTGAATGCCTTTGATCGGTTGGATCGCTCCGCCAATCTGCGGCACAACGTGAGCGCGCAGAACTGGACCAAGCCCGGCAACACCGGGACCATTGAGCGGGTGATGCCACGATGGAACAATGCGTTTGATTACACGGTCGCCCACGGCAAAGCCATTGCGGCGGCCGGTTGGGCGTTTGATTCGTGTCAAAACGAAGCCGTGGCCAATAATCTAGTTGTGCTCGGCAACTACGCCATCGTCATCTGGGCCGCAGGTAACGAAGGCGTGGCGGATGAAACTTTTACTGCCACGGAGCAAACCCGGCTCGCTAGTTATCTCGCGACCGGCGGCGCACTGTTCGCTTCCGGCGCGGAGATCGCCTACGACTTGGGCCGGGCCTCCGGTCCGACCACAGCGGATCGCAACTTTCTGCAAAACCAGCTTCACGCCAGTTTTGTCGCGGACAGTTCCGCCAGCTACACCGTGACCACTGCGCCCGCCGGGATTTTTGCCGGTCGTGCCAGCGCCACGTTCGACAATGGCAACAACGGCATCTATTGGGTGAAAGCCCCCGACGCCATCGCTCCGGTGGGCAGCGCTGCGACGGCGTTGAGTTATTCCGGCGGCACCGGCGGCGCGGCGGCGATCCAATATGATGGCGCGGTGGGGAATGGTCGCGTGGTGCTGTTTGGTTTCCCGTTTGAAACCATCACCAGTGCCGCCCGCCGTAACGAATACATGTTGGACATCCTCAACTTTTTGAAAGAGCCGGTGTCCACCAACGTCCCGCCCTCCATCGTCGTCCTGCCGCCGAGCGGTTACGTGGTCATCGGCTCGAATGCGACGTTGAGCGTCGTTGCCGGCGGCTCGCCGACCTTGACTTATCAATGGCGCTTCAATGGAACGAATATCGCCGGGGCGACGAGCGCTAGTTACACGCGCGTCAATGCCCAGCCGGCGCATTCGGGTTATTACGACGTCGTGGTTTCCAACGCCTGGGGCGCGGCGGAGAGTGATCCGGTGTTGTTGGAAGTCATGCTGCCCCCGCTGCAGACGTTGTTCAGCGATAACTTCGATGTGAACACGGCGGCGAACTGGGTGACCAATCGCAGTTCCACCGACACGCGCGTGACGTTCAATTACAACTACGCGGCGGATGGAATTCCTTCGGCCCCCAACTCCGCCGGCGGGACGACGCGTGGTGTGAAGTTCGAGGCAAATCTGGTCAATGGTGCGGTCGCGGCGCTGAACATCTCGCCGGTCGGTCAGAGTTTCACGGGCAATTACCGGCTGCGCTTCGATATGTGGATCAATGCGAACGGGCCGTTCCCTGGCGGCGGCACGGGTTCGACCGAGCATTTTACCGCTGGCATCGGCACGACGGGTAATCAATTGCACTGGACCGGCGCGGGCGGCGGCGCGAGCGGGCATTGGTTCGTGGTGGATGGTGAGGGCGGCAGTGGCGACACGACTACGGCTAGCCTGCCGGACTACGGCGCGGCGAGCGGCACAACAGTTTTTGGCGCGACCTCGGGCGTGTATGCCGCCGGCGCGGGCAGTGATTCGCGCGGCAATGGCAACGCCTATTATACTGCGCAGTTTCCGGCGGTTAGTGCGCCGGCGTTGCAGCAGGCAAATTACGCGCAACAGACTGGCGCGATTGCGGCGGGCTCGGTGGGTTTTGCTTGGCGTGATGTCAGCATTGCCAGGACTGGCAATATGGTGGAGTGGTTCATTGATGGCCTGAAGGTCGCCACGATTTCCAACGCGACTTTCACCGCGAACAACATCTTCCTCGGCTACTGGGACGCTTACGCTTCGATCTCGGATAATGCAGCGCTCAGCTTTGGTCTGGCGGACAATGTGCGCGTCGAGCGTTTTGTCACCAATGTGCCGCCTTACCTCACGGCGCAACCGGAGTCGGTCAATGCCCTGACGGGTGACAATCCTCAATTCACCGTCAGCGCGGGCGGAACGGCAACCCTCGCCTATCAATGGCGACTGAACGGAACGAACATCGCTGGCGCGACGGGCAGCAGTTACACGCGACTGAATGCGCAGGCCGTTCACGCGGGAAATTATTCCGTGGTGATAACGAACAGCAGTGGCTCGGTCACGAGTGTGGTGGCGACGCTGGTGCTGGCGCCCAGTGTGCCGTTGCAGTTCACCTCAATCGTGGCGCTGCCGGATAGCAAGATCAGCGTGGGAATGACGGGTGCTCCCGGCTTCGATGTGCAGCTTCAAGCTTCGACGAATCTCACCGATTGGTCGGTGCTGACGAATCTGGCGAACCCGACGGGTGCTTTGGCTTTCACCAATGCACCGTCCGCCAGCGTGCCGTATCAATTCTTCCGCGCCCTGTATCCATGAAGGTGGCGTTCGTCGCGCTGCGACGAACCCGCCCCGCGTCGGGGCGGAATACTCCAGAACCCAGCTCATAAAACCCGTTGCCCTTGTAGTGGCGGTCTGCGACCGCCGATTTCCCCACATTTCCCAGTCCCGCCGGCGCTCACAGAGCGCACTACTTTGATGAGGCTGGTTCTAGGTGGTGAGTGGTGACCCTACCGGCAGATCCTCTGGCAGCGGCACAAACTCACGGAATTTTTTCCAGAGCGGCTCGAAGTCCTTGTTCACGTCGCCGCTGAGGCAATCGGTGATTTCGCCCGCCGCCTCCGGATACTTGTCCATGACCTTCTTGAAGGAGAACTGCGGATGGTAGAAGGCATACACCAGTTTGCGCATGTTCTCGACGCCTTCGCGTATGTGGCGGCCGTACCCGGCGAATCTTTCCGGTGAAAAATCTTTTGCCGCAATCGCCTTGTGAACCTCTTCGCCTGCCATCGTGCCGCTCTTGAGCGCCAGCATCAGGCCGCTGCTGAACACGGGATCGAGAAATGCAAAGGCGTCGCCCACCAGCAATAAACCCGCGCTGCCGCAATGCTTCGCGTGTTGCGTGTATTCGTTGATGAGAAAATATTTCCCGACCTGCTCGCCGATGGAGAGGTGCTCCTTGATCCACGCGTTCTGTTCGATTTCGCGTTTGAAGATCTGCTCGGGTTCTTTCACGCCGTCGCGCGTCAGGTATTTGCCTTCCGCGACGACGCCGACGCTGACCATGTCGTTGTGCTGGGGAATGTGCCAGAACCAACCTTTCTCTGGCACGTAGGCTACGGTGGTCGCGCCTTCGTCAATGCCCGGCTCGCGCTTCGAGCCTTTGTAATAAGTCCACACCGCAACCTTGTTCAGATACGGATCGCCGGTGCGCCAGCCATTCCGCGTGGTGGTGAACGCTTCCTTGCCCGAGCAGTCCAGAGTGATCGGCGCGCGGAACTCGACCGTTTCGCCAGATTTCTTCTGGGCGCGAACCCCGACCACCTTGTCGTTCTCGCGCAACAATTCCTTCACGGTGATTTCTTCCATGACCTGCGCGCCTTTTTCCCGCGCATTGTCGAGGAGCATTTGATCGAACTCGGAGCGCAGCACCTGCCACGTTTGTGCGACGGAATCCCGGTCGTAGCGCGAGAAGAAATAGAATGGTTCGCTGGCCTTGCCGTTCCGCGAGATGAATACCACGCTGTACCTTCTTCACGAACGCCGAAGCCTTCATCTTCGGAATCATGCCGAGGCGCAGCAATGGTTGATACGTAAAAGGGATCAGCGACTCGCCGATGTGGTAGCGGGGAAACTTTTCGCGTTCGAGCACTAGCACGCGATGCCCGTACTCGGCGAGAATCGTTGCGGCAGCCGAACCGGATGGCCCGCCGCCGATGACGATGGCGTCATAATTGTTTTCGGTCTTCGACATAAAATGATTCAAATTGCGTCGCTAATGGTTAGCGCAATCTTCTCTGGACGCAAATGGCCGGGGAAAGATTCACGCGTGCAGCCGGGCTAACGCTTGTTTCGCCGCGTCCATCCATGCCGTGTCCGGCAAGGCATACGGGCGGAACGTCTCTGTCCAGCCTTCTTGCCCGTTGAAGAGGATGGCGCGATGTAGCCCAAGGTCGTTGGCGAGCGGCGACTCGATCAAGCTCGCCGAGTCGTTGGCGCTCATCTGAAACACGACGCGCATCTCGAATTCGCTCACCGCCTTGCGGCTCAGGAAGCGCATCACGTTGTTGTAGCTGTCGCAGGTGGCGATGACATGGAAGCCCAATCCAGCGCCTTCGGTGATGAGTTTGTTGAATTGTAGGCCGGGATGCGCTGCAGAGCTGGCGTCGAGGGAGAAGCTCATCTCCTCATCGAACTTGAGCCTCTTGTTGCGTTGCAGGCCGTGGACCAGTAGGAAGGTTTCCGGACCGCCCGCGCCCGATTGATCGGCGCGCGACTGCTGTTCGGCCGCGAGCGTGTTCATGACCTCATCCACGTCGCTGGCGCGGATGATCTTGGTTTCATGCGGAATGAGGGCGACAGCTTGTTCGAGGAATTTCGCCTCGGCGGAATCCGGCGCATTGCAGTCGAACACTAGAAAGCGCGCGTTTGCTTTTGGCATTTGTGCGGCCAGCGCGATGAGTCCCAACCCTAACATGCCCAGTGCCGCTTCGTCACGCTGTCCAACGATGAGCAGGTGATTGCCGCTTTGACGGCGGAACAAGGCTTCGGTTGGGCCTTTAATTGAGTTCGGTGCGCCGAGCCAGACCCGGGGCGCGCTGGTGGTTTGCAGGGCATCTGCCGTGAGCAGCGAGCGGAGCAGGGGATTGTCACTGACGTTCGCGGGGGCGTTGCCTTCGAAAATGATGGGCTCGGCCGAGACCTGCCTACGCGCTGCGATTACTTCGGCTTTGTCTAGCCACTCGTCCCGCACTTGATCGGGCAGCCAGACGACCTGGAATGGGCTGTTGCCTTGGATCGCACCGCCTTCGTCGTTGTAGATGGCTTCGCCGGGGCGGGACAACAAGCGCGGTGCGGGATTGTCCTCATTCATGATGAGGTAGGCGTCGGCTTCGTTGCATTGGAGCGCGATGCGCACGACCATCTGTCCGATCGTGGCGCGGGCCAGCGTGTAAGCGCCACCAAGTGTTTGCGAGCCGAGCAACACATGGATGCCAAACGCGCGACCTTGTCGCACGATGCGATCCAGGAGCAGCGCCGCGCCCTGCGAGACGCGGTCGTCCTCGACGAACAATTCCTGGAACTCGTCGATCAACAGCAACACGCGGGGCATGGGTTCGGTGCCGCCCGCGGCTTTGTAGCCGGGAATGTTTTGCGCGCCCAGTTTGCGGAACAGATCGCCCCGGCGCTTGAGTTCGTCGTCCACGCGTTGCAGCACGCTGAGGCCGAACTCGCGGTCGCTCTCAATGGCAATGACACGCGCGTGCGGTAGCTTGTGCGTGGCGTAGGTTTTGAACTCGACGCCCTTCTTGAAGTCCACCAGATAAAACTCCACCTGCTCGGGGCTGCACCACAGCGCGAGATTGGTGATGATGACGTGGAACAGCGTGGATTTGCCCGAGCCCGTTTTGCCCGCGACCAACCCATGCTGCCGCGTGCCCTGGCCAAGCGCGAGGTATTGCAGTTTGGTCGCGCCGGTGCGGCCGACGGGGACACGTAGCTCATTGGTCGTGTCTAAGCTCCACAGCTCCTTGTCTTCCGGTGCAACTTCTTCGAACGGCATTTCGACACGATACGAATCCGTGCTCGCCTTGCCGATTTGCTGGAGCAGTTGCGTGAGCCGTTCCGCACTGGGCGGTGCTTCGAGCGATAGTTTGGTGCCATCCCAATTGGCGTTTGCTAGCGCAAAGCCTTCCCCTTTGGGCACGATGCAAATGGAGTTTTTGCGCAGTTCTTCGGGCACAAACTCGGTCGGCGCGGTCTTGCGTTGATCCCAGTGGATGAGCAGATGCACGCCGCAACGCGGTCCGCTGGCAGCGATGCTTTGCAGGCGCTTTACGGCGACCTCGGTGAAGTTCGTTGGGAAATCCGCAATGACGAGGAAATGATACTTCTCTGCGAGTCGCCCCGCCTGTTGATTGTATTCGGCGAGCGTCTCGTATTCGTTGCGCAGATACATCTGCGTGACCTTCTCGATGTGTTCGTTCAGGTCGGCGAGGCGCTGCTCAATCTGCGCGGGCTGCGTCCAGATGCGGCTGTTGATGACGCGCTCCTCAAAATCTGCGAGGTGCATGATGCCAGCGAAATTCTGCCCGAGACCGACCGGGTCAAAGATTGTAAACGCCAGCCGACCGGGCGGGGCACTCGTCAACAGCCGGGTGATCACGTTGTTCAATGCGCCGATGACCTGCTCATGGCCGGAACTCTTGGTTTCAAACAAGACCGACGCCTGCTGCGGAACAGCGAGGAGCAGTGGCACATCGAGTGGGCCGGTGTCGGGTAGGCTGGGTTGTTTCCCGGTCAATGAAACTTCACAGAACTGTTCGACCTCAACCGTGAGCGAGCCGAATGGGGCGGCGGCGAGAAATTGTTCGGGCAGTTGGAGGGTGACCCACGCAGCATCGGTCCAGGTCGGGAAATGCCTCTGGGCTTCGGTGGCGGCCTGTCGCAACGCCGCAAGCGTGGGCAGTACAATATTCTGCCACTCCGTTTGGATGGCGGTCTGGGCTTCGGCGTGGGTGGCGTTGATGCGGTCAAGGTTCTCGGTGAAGTCTGTTTCCAGCTTCTTGACCGTGGCATTGGTGTGTGCGTCGTGTTGCTGGATGCGCTCCAACTGGACGGTCTTGATCTGATTGACCTGACCCTGTTGCCGGTCGTCATTCACCAGATTGAGCTGGCGGGCTTGTTCGGCCAGGCGTTGCTCCCACTCTTCCCGCAGGCCACGGGCTTGCTGACGCAATTGTTTCCACGTCTCGTTCAACGCTTGGGTCGTGGCGGCATAGGTGGACCGGATGCGATTCGTCTCCGCTTCAAAATGCGCAGTTTCCTTCTGTCCGCAAACCTCAGCGAGCTTGCGCGCGGCGGCGAGCGCAGTGGCTGCGGCTTGGGCGGGCGCGGCCACGAGCTTGCGCGTCACGAAATGGAGGCCGAAGGTCGCAACCAGTGCACCGCCGATGATTGCCCAAACATTCGTCGGCACGGCGGCAAAATCGAAGTGGCGCAGTTCCGGCACGAATGCAAACGGAACGAGCAGCGCCAGCAGCACGCACAACCACAGCCGGAAGACACGAAACAGTACGGGCAGGACGAGCGCATTGCAGCGGGACAGTTCACGGTCGGTCAGGTCACGTTGGATGCGGAGTTGGTCGAGCAGGGCATTCTCGTTGCCGCTGGTGTTCAGGGATGTGGGCGTCGTCGCGGTGGTGAACAGTTTTGCCAGCGAGCGAAACCCGCCTAGCGTGGCGCGGCCCCGGAGCGCCAGGCGATCCAGCGCGCTGACTTCATTCGCAAGTTCAGCCACGAAGTTTTCGTGCCGCGCTTTGTTTTGCTGCAGCTCGGTGTCGCGGACCGCGTTCCGCCTCGAGCAGTCCGTCCTGGTTCGTGAGGGTGTGTTTGCTTTCCTCGTTGTCGATTTCTTGACCACGTTGGCGGCGGGCATTCGCTAATGCTTTTGCAATGCGCTGGCGGCGGGATGCGCCGCGAGCCTCGGCGGTGGCCTGCTGCTTGGCGGCCGATTCGTTGCCGGTGGTGGATTCAGCGGTCGAGCGGGCGCGTTCGGCGGTGATGGCTTGGGTGTGTTGGGCGCGCAGGCGATTGGTGCGGAGCGCGGTTTCACGTTCCAATTCGTCGCGTCGCTTTACCGAGTCCCGCACCGTGCGCCGGAGGCGGTCAAGCAGGGCGATGGTTTCCGAGACGCTGCGCGGGCTATTCACAGTCTTGGCGGAGTTTGGCAAGGATGCGTTCAAGGGATTCAATGGTGATGACGGCCTGATTGACGGCAGGGATCAGTTCGCTCATGAAACGATGTTCGAACTCCAGACTCTTGGCATCTGCCCAGTAATGTTTGGTCTGGTCCCACTCGACCTTTAATTCGTTGGTCAATCCGACCAGCCGGTTTTGCGCGGCGCTCATGATGGTTTTCCGTCCGGGTTGATGGGTTCGGTGAATGGCGCGGCGGAGGCGGCTGTGTTACCGCCCGGCATTAATTCCGCATAGGCGGCGATGCTCTTGATGGCTTCGTTCAGAAAGCTGATGGCTTTGCTGAGATCGTGTTCCAGGAAGTGGCGTAGCTTCTCCACCTGGCGGGCGGGCATTTCGATGCGCGTGTCGGTACTGCCGCTGCCATTGCTTGATGGTCTTGGTCTTGTCTTCGGCGGCGCGGATGGAGCGGCGCAACTTTTGCACGGCGACCTGCTGATTGATGGAGGCGTCGCGGAGTCCAGAGAGTTGGGCGCTGAATAATTCCTGTTGGGCTTGTTCCAGCTCGCGACTGAGGCGGCGGATCTGGTTTTGCCAGTAGGTCGGTCGGTCGGTTTCCAGCCAGAGCCGGGTGCGGGTGACTTCGTCACTCACTTCATCAAGCACGCGGCTGGCCTTCTCGCGGTAAACGATAAGTCGGGCGCGGAAGCTTTCGAGGGCTTCGAGCGAAGTGATTTTAGCACGCTCGGGCATCGGTAACTCAATGTTGGTTCAGATATTCCTCGATGCGCTGGGCCTTGCGCAGCAGGAACGGAGTATGGACGTTGGAACTCTCGATGAACTTCTTCAGCACCTTCATCGTGTCCTTGAATTCCTCCGAAAACTTGGCGTGTTCCTGGTCCTGCCACGTGTCGCTGAGGGCGGAGAAGCGCGCCTGCAAGAGCGACATGCGATTCTGGGTGTCAATATTGAAGCGTTTCAGTTCTTCCGCGAAGCGCCGGACTTCGCCTGGGTCCATGATGGCCTGTGGCATGGTATTGCTCCTGTTGATTTGTTTCCTGCCCAGAACTTAACAGAGCCTCGCGCGAGCTTCCAATGGGAATTCCGGCGGCGGGCATGATTTCCCAGGCTTCTGAGCCCAACATGCCACGCCCACGTTAACCGAAGATTAAGACGAAGGGAGTCCGGGGTTATAGCCGGACGCCGAGCGAGCGGGGTAACCCTACCGCACCTAGTTCAGTGGGTATTTTGTGCGACCAGTTCAGACTTGGCGAAATCGCCGCCGAAGCGAGGTGCAGGTTAACGCGTTGGACTAGGCGTTGGTCGCGAAGTGTCAGCAGATTGACTTTGGACTGCAATTCCTGCCGCTGGATGGTCAACACGTCGGTCAGGCTGATGCTGCCGGCTTTGTAGCGGGTCTCGGCGATTTGGCGGGTCTTCTCGTATTGCTTCACAGCTTCGCGCAATTGTTCCTCCTGCTTCGCGAGCGAGGTTTCGCTGACGAGCAGATTCTCCACCTCTTGGAACGCAGTCAAAGCGGTGCTGCGGTAGTTGGCCATCGCCTCGCGCTGTTGCGCCTTGGCGAGTTCAACCTGTGACTTGCGCAGGCCGGCGTCGAAGAGCGGTGCGAAGAGATTGCCGGCGAAGTTCAGCGCCATGTTCTTCGGATCAACCAAGTCTTTCAGCTCCGTGCTGGATGAACCGAGGCTTGAGGTCAGCGAAATCTGTGGCAGGCGTGCGGCCTTGGCTTCTTCCGTCGTGTTGAATGCGGCGGCCACGCGGCGTTCAGCGGCGTTAACGTCAGCGCGACGTTCCAGCAATTGCGAGGGCAAACCAGCGGGGATCGCGGGGGGCACGGCTTGCAGATCGTCAGCGACGGATAGTTCGGCGGCGGGATAACGTCCGAGCAAGACTTCGAGACTGCGCACGGATTCTTTCAGCGTGGTGTCTCCGGCCTCGGCGAGACGGCGCGAACTCGCAAGGTCCGCCTTGGCGTTGGCGACGTCTTGTTCACTGACCGCACCCGCTTTGAATTTGGCTTCCACGATGCGGAGCGTTTCCTCGTAGCTTGCGACGAAATTATCAGAAAGCTGTTTTTGCAACTGGGCTTCGGCGGCGGCAAACCAAGCCTTGGCCACTTGGGCCGCGAGAGAGCGTCGGGCGGCAACGTAATCTGCCGTCGAGGCGCGCGCGGTCTCGGTTGCGCTACTTTTGGCGTAGCGCAACCGACCCCACACGTCCACCTCCCAGGACAGGTCCAACGAAGCTCCGTAAGTAGTCGAGTTTGCCTTGATGCCGGCGGCTTTGTCCGCGTCAGTGCGTTCTAGCAAAGTTGTGTTTTGTCCGCTCAATCCTGCGCTGAGTTGCGGCCAGAGATTGGCCTTGGCCACGCCGGCGCTGGCAATGGCTTGATCCAACCGCGCGGCAGTGGCGGCGAGATCGGGGTTGTTGGTCATCGCTTCGTTCACGAGCTTGACCAGTTGGTCGTCGCCGAACGACGCGATCCAATCGTCGAGCACGGCGTTGGTGCTGGTTTCACTGTGCCACTGCGCGGGCACTTTTGTTGAACCCAGTTCAGGGCGCGTTGACTGTTTCAGATTTACGCAGCCCGCCACCAAGGTGGAACTGAGCGTGGCGAAAACGAGGCGGAGAAAAATGTTTTTATTCATAACGCAGGGCATCAATGGGGTCGAGGCGCGAGGCTTTGCGCGCGGGATAAAAGCCAAAGAAAACGCCGATGACCGCGCTGAACGCGAAGGCCATCAGGATGGATTGTGTGGAGACGAGCGTGTTCCAGCCAAACTTGGCCGAAACCAGCGCCGCACTACCCACGCCGAGCAGAATGCCGATCAAGCCGCCGCCCAGACTGAGCGTGACGGCCTCGATGAGAAACTGGCGCAAGATGTCGCTGCCGCGCGCCCCGATGGACATGCGCACGCCGATTTCCCGCGTCCGTTCGGTGACGCTCACCAGCATGATGTTCATGATGCCGATGCCACCGACGAGCAGTGAAACGCCTGCCACCGCGCCGAGCAACATGGTCATGACTTTCGAAGTCGAGGTGGCCATCTCGGTGATCTGTTGTTGCGTGCGGATGATGAAATCGTCGTCCTTGCCCGCGAGCCGATGCTTCTGGCGCAACAGGTCGGCGATCTGTGATTGCACTTCACCCATCTCGGCGGCGGACGCTGCTTGGACATTCAACGAGCGGAACTTGGTGTCGCCCGTCAGACGGACCATAGCGCTGGTGTAGGGAATCACAATGGTGTCGTCCTGATCGTTGCCCATGAGCGAAGTGCCTTTGGAGGTGAGCACCCCGACAATTGTAAACGGCGCACTCTTGATGCGAATGATCTGTCCGACGGGATTAGCGTCACCGAATAGGGTTTTGGCAGTGGTCGTGCCGATCAAGGCGACTTTGCTCGAAGAACGGACTTCAGCTTCGGTGAAATTCGCGCCGTCTTTGATGGGCCAGTTGCGGATCGTGGTGAATTGTTCATTCGCGCCAACGATGCTGGTGCTGACGTTCTCGTTGCCGGCGGCAACTTGGGCCGAGGTGCGGATTTCCGGGGTGACAGCGCTGACACCTGAGATTTCTTTACCGATCGCCGTGAAGTCTTCCTTGGTCAACGAGTTCGCGCCGCCGAAACCCATGGAAACGCCGCCACGCAGTTGCGTTGCCTGACATGACCAGGATCATGTTCTGGCCGAGCGAGGCGACCTGGCTTTCCACCTGGGCTTTCGCACCGTTGCCGATGGCAACCATCGCGATGACGGCGGCGACGCCGATCATGATGCCCAACATGGTGAGCAACGTGCGGAGCAAGTTGCGACGCAACGCGCGGACGGCGATATCGAGAGTGTCGAGGATCATACGGTGAGTTGGAGGGTTTGTTGTTCCGTTTTGAGTTTGCCGAGCTCCTCGGTGGCGTCGCGGCGCTCCGCCACAAGTTCGTCGCTCATGATGCGGCCGTCGCGCATGACGATCTGGCGGCGGCAATACTGCGCGATGTCGGGTTCATGCGTGACCATGATGATGGTCATGCCCGCGTTATTGAGACGTTGGAAGATGCCCATGATCTCGATGCTGGTCTGCGTGTCGAGATTGCCGGTGGGTTCATCCGCAAGAAGCAGCTTCGGGCGGTTAACAAGAGCGCGGGCGATGGCGACGCGTTGTTGCTGACCGCCCGAGAGCTGGTTGGGATGATGATTGGCGCGGCTTTCCAGGCCGACCAATTGGAGAGCCCGCAAGGCCCGTTGGTGACGTTGCGGGTTGCCGACCTTTTCGCGACGCGAATAACGGAGCGGCAAAGCGACATTTTCCTCGGCAGTGGTGCGCGAGAGGAGATTGAAACCCTGGAACACGAAGCCGAGTTTTTGATTGCGCAAATCGGCCAACGCATCGCGGTCGAGCGAGCGGACGTTCACGCCATCGAGGAAAAAATGCCCGGCGGTCGGACGATCGAGGCAGCCGATGGTGTTCATGAGCGTGGATTTGCCCGAGCCGCTCGAACCCATGACGGCGACGAACTCGCCCGGCATGATGCGCAACGTGACGCTGCGCACGGCGTGAACCTTTACTTCGCCGGTCTGATAGACCTTCGCAAATTTCTCCAGTGCCACAATCGGTTTGGTCGGGGTGTTCATGAGAACTCCTTTGCTTAGCGCGGTGGACGCATGCCGCCGCTGAAGGGGTTGCTGGCGCTGGCGACTTTGGTGGCCGCGCCGGTTTGGGCGGTGCCGGTGGCGACTTGTTCGCCTTCGGTCACGCCGGAGGTCACTTCAGTCCACAAACTATCGCTGATGCCGGTGGCGACTTGGGTCGAATGCGGCGGGCTTGTGTTGCTGGCTTTATCCACGATGTAAACGGTTTTCGTCGTGCTGTGAGCGGGCTTGGCTTCCGCGTTCGGCGAACCCTCTGTCGCTGCCGTTTCTGCGGGTTTGAAACGCAAGGCTGCATTGGAAATACGCAGCACATCTTTGCGTTGGGCTGTAATGATCGTGGCATTCGCCGTCATGCCAGGGCGGAGGCGGAGGTCATCGTTGTTCACGGCGACGATGGTGGTGTAGTTCACGACGTTTTGATTCGTGCTGGCTTCGTAACGAACTTGCGTGATCTGGCCGGTAAAGGTGCGATTCGGATACGCGTCCACGGTGAAGTTCACCGTCTGGCCTTCCGTTACGCCGCCAACGTCAGCTTCAGACACAGCGGCTTCGATGTTCATCTGCTTGAGATCTTGCGCGATGGTGAACAGCGTCGGCGCATTCAAACTGGCGGCGACGGTTTGGCCGACATCCACGGCGCGGGTGATGACGATGCCATCAATCGGCGAGTAGATTGTGGTGCGTTCGAGGTCCACCTGTGTTTTCTTCAAGGCGGCTTCTTTGGACTTCACCGTGGCCTCGGCTTGTTGGAGGGCAACTTCGGTGCTTTCGTAATCCGCCTTAGGTAGCGCGTTGGCGGCGAGCAGTTCCTTATTGCGATTGAAGTTCAATTGCGCGAGCGCGCGGGCTGCTTGGGCATTGGCCATGTCGGCTTGGGCCTGAATCAGAGATTGCTCGTAGGTCGAAGGATCAATTTGCGCAATCACCTGGCCGTTGGTGACGGTGGAATTAAAATCCACGAAAATTTTTGTGATGATACCCGAGACCTGACTGCCAACGGTGACGGTTTTGATGGGCGAGAGCTGGCCGTTGGCGGTGACGCTTTGGGTGATGTCGCCGCGCGTCACGGGCGAGGTCTTGAATTCTGCCACTGCGGTCGAACCAGTGCGCTTCAAAAAATAGCCCGCTGTCCCGAGCAACAACAAGAGCAGCGCGGCAATGATCCACCATTTGCGCGACGACTTCGCTGGCGCTTCGGTGGTCGTTTCGCTGAGCAGGTCGAGGAGATCGTTTTCCGGAGCGGCTGCGGTCGTGGTGCCGGTGGGCGCGCGGTTCGCTGCCGCGTTGGGCATCCGATCGTTGGTCTGCAAGTTCGTCATAGTTGTCCTTTCTGAAGCAATAGACTCCATGGTGCGGGCGTGGGCTACCGATTAGGGATGAGCCGGCGGGGAAATGGGATGAAAGCGCGGTTAGCAGGGATGAATCGACGGGTGAATTTGAGGCGAATTTCCCCAATTGGGCTGGCCTCGGAGCGGAGCAGGAAACAAAACACCCCGTTCCTTGAGTGGGAACGGGGCGGAGCAAGTCGGCGGTTTTAGGCCAGTGCGGTTTCGAAGGCGGGGCGGGGAAAAGGGAAGGCGATGGTGGCAATTTCCAGCGGCGCGGTGTCGTGCTGGGCGCGAGCAGCCGTAATCAATTCCTCAAACAGACAGGGAAACACCAGCAGCGGGGCGTTAGTTTCCCACGCTTGGTCGGCGGCTTGGTTCGCCGCGCCACACAGCCGCTTGAACAAATGCGCCTGTGGCGTCGCTTCGAGCGCGTCGCGGAGCAACTGGCGTTTCAATTGATGCAACTGGGTGTGTGTGCGATCTCGCAACGATTTCCCAGTCGTGGGCATGAGCCTTGGCATACGATCAATGGCCACCGACGTTTCCAGACAGGAACGGGTGAACAAACGTTCAAGATAACTGACTCGCGTTAGTGTTTTCATATTCATCATTGGGCAGCCCCCCACTGCTATAGGAATAGACTCCGGTGCGGAATGAAAGTTTCCGCTTTGGGACGAAGGGCAGGAAAAACGGGATGAATCGGCGAAGGCCGAATTCAAGGGGCGGCCAAACCGGTGCGAATGGTTTGCTCGACCTGCGCGGCAGTGACGCTGCTTTTCTCGGCAATGCCCGCCGCCACACCGCTGACCAAAGCCGTGGCGGAAGAAGTACCCACGACGATGTAGGATTGACCGTTGTAGTTTACGACGATGGTGCCGGGCGCGGCGACATCTACGAAGTCTCCGTAGTTTGCGTAAGAAGCGATGTTGCCGCTGGCATCGGTGGCAGTCACGGCAATGACCTGAGAATATGCCGCTGGATAAGTTGCAGTGGTCACGGACTCGTTTCCTGCTGAGCTAAGGAAGATGATTCCCTGGCCGTAGGCATCGGTGATTACTTGCTGGAGTAGACTATTGCCGCTGTCGCCGCCCAAGCTCAAGTTGATGATGGTTGCACCATTGGCAATGGCGCTCACAATGCCTTCAGCGACTTGAAAGGTGCTGGTGGTTTCGCTGTTGCCGTAAACATCCACCGACAGGATTCGCACGCTAGAAGCGCCGCTGTCGTTGACGGCGGCCACGCCTTGCAGAATAGCTTCCGCCATGGATGTTCCGTGTAGCGGAGTGTTCGCGTCCGCAGTGGATTCGCCGGCCACAGAGAGGGAAGGGAGAAAGAAGGAGGAATCCAATCCAGTGCTTGCCACCTGCACGGCGGTGTCGATGAGCCCGACAACAAGCTTTCCGTTTGAATCGCCGGGCGTGATTGTAAGTCCATTGGCGGTGGTGGCAGTTGAACTGGCTAGAGTGCTGTCGGCGGGACGCGTGAGCGAGTAATTCGAATCGAGCGATGCGACCTCATCTGCGCCTGCCAGCTTGGCTCGGGCGGCGTCTGCGGCCGCCGCATTCTCAAACTCTAGGCGATAGGCATTCAATGATGGGATGCGACCCGTCACCTTGGCGTTCATGGTGGCAGCGATTTCATCGATGTTGGTTGCGCCTGGCTTTAACTGGACAATCAGTTCTGCGGCAAGCAGAGACGCATTGGTGTCGCTTTGAGAAAGAGAATTGACCGCCTCGTTAACTGGGAAGCCAGAAAAACGAGGCTGAACTCGATGAAGTCCCGACGTTCGAGGGGAAGTTCCGCCGCGCTGTTCAACGGCCCGTTTGGCTTGCGTCACTGCAAGAAGTGCCTTTCCGTCCGGCCCGATCTGATGCCACGTAAGCAAAGTGAGCAGGCCGAGAATCAGCAGGCCGGGCAACAGCAGCCGCAGCCGGATGCCAAGGAAACGCTGCGGCTCTGCTTCGGGCGATGGGCGTGATGCGATATTGGCCATGCTTGGATCTTCAACCGTGACTCTGCGCTGATTCGGGCAGCAACACGGCATGGACTCTCCTTGGTCCATGGGGCAAACGTAGCACGACCTAGATTAAGATTTGATGAAGCTGGCGGTTACCGCGGGGTTAGAGGAATTCCAGCCGCTGCTGGATTTCGCGGACACCACGGGTGAGAGAAAGCTCCTTGCCGTTCTTGAGCACGACCAGATACTCGCCCCGCATCGCTGGTTTCACTTCTTTCACACGGTCGAGATTCACGATGGCCGAGCGGTTGATGCGGAGGAATTGTTTCGGGGAGAGGCGTGATTCCAAATTTGTCAGCGTCTCGCGGAGGATGTGATTCTGCGTGCCGACGTGAAGGATGACGTAGTTCGCCGCAGCTTCGATGTAATCCACTTCGTCCACCTTCACGAAAGTGGTGCGCTCACCGGATTTCACGGAGAGGCGACTAGGGTAGCCGGTCTCCGGTTTGGCGGCGGTCAGCAGGTCTTGGAGATTTTGATTCAGTGTGGCAGTGGTGCGGGCGGCCAAATGTTTACGCGCGCGTTGCAGGGCTTCGTGAAAACGAGCTTCCTTGAACGGCTTCAGCAGGTAGTCCAGCGCGTGAACCTCGAAAGCTTCCAGCGCATGTTGATCATGTGCGGTGACGAAGATTACTGCTGGCCAAAGGTCAGGTGAAACCGAGCGTAGCACGTCGAAGCCGCTGACCTCGGGCATTTGCACATCAAGAAAAGCGAGGTCGGGACGATGCTTCTGGATAAACGCAATGGCTTCCGGGCCGTCAGCGCATTCGCCGATCACTTCCACATCCGCTTCAGCGGCGAGCATCTTTTTGACACGTGATCGCGCCAACGCTTCGTCGTCCACGATGAGCACTCGGAGTTTCATGTGGGGTTAAGCTTGTGAGGCGCGCGAAGGAATGGTCCGCCACGGCAGGCGGATTTCGGCGACGAATCCACCCTCAGCAGGGCTGTTGATCTGGAGCGAGGCGGCATCGCCCGCCAGTTCGCGCAATCGGGCTCGAATGTTCGAGAGACCGACGCCTTCGGAAACTTGCCCTCCAATGGTGGTTTGCAGACCGCGACCGTTGTCGCGGACTTGAAGGAGCAGGGTTTTGTCTGTGCTGCTGGCAGTGATGGTTACCACGCCTGGACCAAGTTTCTTTTCGATGCCATGTTTGATGGCATTTTCGACGAGCGGTTGCAGGATCAGCACCGGGACTTGTGCAGCCATCAATGGCGGTTCGATCTGTTTCTCGATGCGCAGCCGGTCGCCGAAGCGGATTTGTTCGATGGCCAGATAGTGATCGAGGAAATCCATTTCTTCGCGAAGTGGTATCTTCCGAGCGGTCGGAAGTCTTCAGAGTCAGGCGCAAGAACTCGCTTAACGACGTAATCATTTCATCGGCGGCCTTGGGGTTTTCGTGAACAAGCGAGGCGATGGAGTTGAGCGTGTTGAATAGGAAATGCGGGTTCAACTGCATCTGGAGCGCTTGCAGGCGGGACTTGGCGAGGCGCGTTTCGAGGTGCAAGGCCTGTTGTTCCCGTTCGCGGGCGTGTTGGGAAAAGATGAAGGCGTGGGCGATGGCCACGATGCTCCAATAGATCGGAAACTGAAAGATGCCGCGGCGCAAAATGATTTCCGTGATGGAAGCTTGGTTCTGGGTCGAAGTGGACTGCGGTTGAGTATTGCGACGCGAGGGTGGTGGCCCAGCCCAATGACTGAGTAATCCAAGCGGGATCGCAATGACCACGCACAAAATGAAATGGCGCACCAGTCGGCGGCGCCAGCAGGTGCGAGTCAAGGTGTTCGCATTGCTGAACCAGATGATGACCGGGGTCAAAACCGCCCACGGCAACCAGAGTGATCCGGCGAAGCGAAAGGCTGCCCAGAATTCACCGCGTAAGATCAACAATTCCTGCAACCCGCTGGCGAGCGTGATCAAAACCCAGCAGGCCGAAATCGGAATCCAATAGCGCGACGAGGCGGGCGACGCTGTTGGCGCGGCCTCTGGATTGGTGGCGGGCGTTCCCATTTTAGGAAACAATGCCCGGTGGCAGAATTTCCACAATCTCAGAAAGTGGGTGGCCTTGCAGATCAGAGATGACCGCCTTGCGCCCGTAGAGCACGACGGGTGTCTCGAGTTCCAGCGCTTTCAAGATGACGCCGTCTGGTTGGATGCGGAGGAAGTGCTTGGCTTCAGTCTGATGGCGGACGTTGCACTCTTTGAGAATCCGACCGAGCGGGACTTGTTCCAGAAGGATTTGTTCGCGGGCGGATTCGGGAAACTGGCCGAGATAAACTTTATTGGCGCCGAACTCCACTGGCTTTTCATCGTGGTCAAGCCGTAGGACGACTTCACGATAATAAAACTCCCCACGCCGATCGCGCCCGAGCAGTTCCAGATGGATGCGCGAGTTGTGGAAATTCTCCAACGTCGGGGTCATGTCGTTCTTGTGGACGAGCAATGACTTGTAGGGCTCTGGCACTTCATCGCCAGGAATCGTTTCGATGCACGGCAACGGCAGCTTGGCGCGGCGGTAAAAGTCTGACAATGGATAGGCGTATTGATCAGGCATAGCGTCCGGTGTTGTGTTCCGGTTTGAAAAATTCGTGCAGCAGGCGGTCGATCTGGAGCAAGCCTTCGCGTGTGACGCCGATTTGATCGCCACCGTTGGTAAGGAAGCCCCAGTCCTTCAGCGTCGCGAGCGGTTTGGCGAATTGTTCGCGCGGGTCGGCGCCGAATTTGGCTTTGAACTTTTCCGCGCTGACTGTGCCGAGTTTGAGTTGTAAGATGAACTCACGGATGTAGCGTTCGTCCGCTGATGGTGTGTAGGCGCGATAGACAGGGAGTTTGCCGGCGTTCACCGCGTCCACATAGGGCTGGAATTCGTGGTGATTCTGATAATGCACGCCGCTGAGATGACCGAAGCTCGCGACGCCAATAGACAAAATATCCACGCCGGTGAACAAGCCCTGACGATAGATGAACTTTACCTTGGCCGGGTCGCGGACGACGGTCGTGCCGCTGGTGACGGTGTAGCCAACCTTCTCGAACTCACGATACGCGTAATCTACCCACGCGCGTTTCGTTTCCCAATCGGCGACGGGCGCAACGAGTTTGCCGGCGGCTTTCATCTCGCGGTAGATGCCGGTATTATACGGCACTTCCATCTGATAGATCGTGACGGAATCCGGCTGGAGCGCGACGGCTTTGGCGACGGTCTCGCGCCATTTCTCCTCTGTCTCCTCGACCATGCCGGCGATGAGATCAATGTTGATCTGCGGAAAACCGATCTCGCGGGCAAACGCGTAGGCGCGGGCAATTTCCTTGGAGCGATGCGCGCGACCGTTGATCTCGAGCACGTGATCGTCGAAGTGCTCGATGCCGAGCGAAAGTCGCGTGACGCCGAGCTCGCGGATGGCTTGCAGCTTGTGATCTGTGAGCGTGCCGGGTTCGGCCTCGAATGTGACCTCCTCGACTTCATCCCACGGCAGCAGGCGTTTCATGCCGTCGGTGAGAAATTTCAACTGCTCGGGCGAGAGATAGCTCGGCGTGCCGCCGCCGAAATAGACGAACTTGGGTTTGCGTCTTTTAACGGCAGGTTTGCTCGCGTAAACGGATAGTTCTTTCAGCAACGCGTCGAGGTAGCCGCGAATCTCCGAGGAATCTTTGTCCGTATAGACTTTGAAATAGCAGAAATGACAGCGCTTGCGGCAGAACGGAATATGGACGTATTGACCGAGCGTGGCCCGTGATGAGCCGTGTTCGAGGGCGGTCTCAAACTGCGAGATGAACTCTGGCTTCCAGAACGCAAAGGGCGGATAGTTCGCGACGAAATAATTTCCCGCCGTAGTTTCGTGGCGCAAGGGCGGCGCAGGAGTTTTTGATTCAGCGGGCGGGTTCATGACGGATATTTACTGACTCAAGAATTTTTCGATGTCGCGTTGCATTTTTTCCAGGTCAGGCCGGTTAACATACATCATGTGCCCGGATTCATATTCGGCAAATTCAATGTTCTTTCGATATGGTTCTGCCAATTGCAAGTGATTCACGCTGTACTGGACGCCGTCGATTGGACAGGCCAGATCGCGTAATCCCCCCAGAACCAAGACGCGCAAGTGGGGGTTTTGATTCATGACAGAAGCGAGCCGGTCGGAAACCGTGGGCGGACTGTTGCGGGAGTCGTAGTTCCACGGCTGCACGCCCGCGAGGATTTCATAGGGCAAATCGTTGTCGAATTTCAGTTCTTCGCGGACGTAAGAATTCATTGCAGCGGAGAACGGTCCGTACGTGGCGGCATACGAAGGATCAAACCCGGGATACAGCGAAGCCGCGTCGGCATCCCGTCCGGTGATGCGCGCATCATAACGGCCCAGAATCAAACCTTGATCCGCCAGCAGTTGTTTGCGGAAGAGGGTGGGGGAAATCTGAAGTTCATTGTCGGCGATCAGTTTTTCCGGCAATCCCGTGAGCCGGGCGAGTTTGGCTACGATTTTGGCTCGTTCTGCGGCTGGGAGTGCGTGACCTTGGAGCAGGGCAGCCGGATATTCAACGCGGCAAAATTCCCGAGCTTCCGCCAGGGCCTTCGGCAAGTTCGCCTGCAGATCGGACGGCAATTTTTTGTGGAACTGTGCCGTGGCAGTGAAGGTGGGCAGAAACACCAAGGACGGTAAATCGTTCCCGCTGCCATCCCGTAACGTGGCAAAATCCAGCACGCCGGAGACCAAGAGCAGCCCGTTCAAATACATGCCGTAGCGGGAATGCAAATGCTCCGCCAAGCCAGCGGCGCGAAAGACGCCATAGCTTTCCCCGCAAAGGTATTTTGGTGAGAGCCAGCGATTGTGGCGGGTAGTCCAGAGTCGGATGAAATCGCCGACGGCTTCGACATCGCCCGATTGGCCGAAGAACTGGTCCGGCTTTTCGTCCTTGGCGGGGCGGCTGAAGCCGGTCGCTACTGGATCAATGAATACCAGGTCTGTGGCGTGGAGGATGGAATACTCATTGTCCACCAGTCCGAAGGGCGGCTTCGGCAAAGTGCCATCCGGATTCATGCTCACCCGCCGCGGGCCGAGTGCGCCCAGATGTAACCAGACCGAGGATGAGCCGGGGCCGCCATTGAAGGAAAAGGTCAACGGACGTTTGGCCGCGTTCGTTTCTCCCTCCTTGGTGTAAGCGATGTAGAATACCGAAGCGCGGGGCGTGCCATCCGGCTTGAGCAACGGCAACATTCCAGTCTCGGTAATGTAGCGCACCATGCGACCGGCGATCTTCACTACGTTGGTGGTAAACACCGGTTTGGTTGTCGCGTCGGCAATAGTGGCGACGGTATTCTTGGCCTCCTCCTTTTTGTCGGGCTTGGCCGCGGTTGCCGGGTTCGGCTTCGATTCGGGCGACTCGGATTTTGGCTGGTCGGCGGCGAAGGCCAGCGCGGTGCACAACAGGCTGATGGTCCACAGATGTCTCATTAATGATCCTTTGAAATGATTTGGGCCGGTAGCGAACGGGAGTGCAAGCCTAAATCCCCTCACCGAACAGATTGGCCAGGCGCGCGGCGAGTTTGCGACGGGCGACGGAATAGGAAAAATACTTCACGCACAGATCGTAATTGGTTTTGGCCCACTCGGCGCGGAGCGCGGCATTTTGTAACACTTCGCGGGTTTGTTCGACGACTTCGCGGGTGACGAGCTGTGACATTTCAATGGTCTTGAAACCCAGCGGATCGATATCGCGCGCATACACGGCATAACTGTTCACGACGACCGGTTTTCCGAAATAAACCGCTTCAAGGAAAGCATTGCCGAAACCTTCGTAGTGACTGGGGTACGTGACGAGATCGGCATGCGGATAAATGTCGAAGAGGGTGTAAATCTTCTTTCCGTCTGCCGTGAGGCCGCGCGTTTCGCCGACGCGCTCGGCGATGAAACGCACGTCAATCTTCGCGTCGTCAATGCGATCACGGAGCATCTGCATGTAGGCGCTGCCTTCGTCGCCGGCAGGATGCGAGATGACGAGCTTGGCGCGCGGATCGCTAAGGCGGCGGACGAGTTCGATGGCGTGCTCGATGCCTTTTCTGGCCACAACGCGAGTGGGCTGCAGGATGAACCAGTCAAGATCAGTCAGTCCGATTTCCTGGCGGACATCCCGGTTGTAATCGTCGATGGCTGGCGCGGGTGTCTCGAAGTCGAGGATGTTGGGGATGACCGAGGATGAAAGGCTGCAGCGCCGGGCGAGTTCCTTTTGGGCCATCGAATTGATGACGACGTGCTGGACACCGGGCATTGCGCCGGGAAACGCCGCGCGGAGATAGTCATTCGCCGCACTGACAACAAAGCGTTCCCGCTCCCATGCGAAGTCGTGATGATGCGCGATGGTGGGCAAGCCGGTCTCCCCGATGAACTCCGTCATCGCGAGACCGAACGGCACGTGCATCGGGATCGCCAGGATGTTTTGGGGAATCAACACCTCGACTTTGAACTTCTCGACGAAGCGATAGAGTTCATCCTTCAAAACTTCCTTGAGCGCCTGGATTTCGTTCGTGGTTGTGCGGGAACGCGTGGTGATGCCAAAGAGTTTGGTTTGCAGCGCGGCGACGCGCGGATGATTGAAAAAAGCGAGTGGTGCTTCGTAACTGGCGTCCGGTGGTGCGTCGAGCAGCCCGGCCATCCAGAAACTATCGTGCCCCATGCCTTTCAGGATATGCGCCCATTTGCGGGCTTCGAGGGTGACGCCGTCAGTGCCATGAAACCGGGTGGAGACAAAACCAATGCGCTTGGGGGGTGTCTGGGTGAGGAATGATTGACTCATGGCAAAACCAGTATAGCGGCAAGGGCTGCAGTTTTCAGTATTCGAATCTACCGGTGACCACTGCGAGGTTAATGCTTGAGGGACAATTTTTCGGCTCAGGCAACTGGTGCGCCGCTTTTTTTGCGGCGTGGTTTGGGGGCTTCTAAAGCCGGCGCGGATGGGATGGCGGCGGGAGACGCGCTGGCATTGGCGCGGAGTTGACGCTCGGCGGCGTACCAGAATTCCTGGTCGCGCCCCGCGGGATGCCCGGCTTTTTCCCACAATTGATAGGCGCATTCGGCGATGGCGCCGGGAGTTGGGGAGGAGGTGGTGTTCATGGTGGTTCAATTCATGTTTAACCGGACCGTTGCACTACAATTCACCAGTGTCGTCTGGATTTGGCAATAAAGCTTTTATTTCCCAGGACAGTTTAGTTTCAAACCGGGCTTTCGCCGCCAGGCATTTTCTGTTTCTTTTGGACGAGGCATGATGAATCCGAAGATCAGCACAATTCTTTCGGGGCTTTATGGGGCTGCGGCGGCAAACCGGCTCGCGGTTGGAATCCAGCAGCAAAGCGAGGTGTTGCGCCAGCAGTTGCCGGCTCGAGTGGGTGTCGAATTATCCGAGCGCGACGTGTTGCTCATCACGTATGCCGATCAACTGCAGGCGGCAGGCCAGACACCGCTCATTACATTGGCTGACTTTGCCGGCGCTTGGTTGGTAGGTGTTGTCAGCGGCGTCCATCTGTTGCCGTTCTATCCGTGGTCATCAGATGATGGGTTTTCCGTAAAAGATTTCTTTGCCGTGGACACCGCGTTCGGCGACTGGGCCGACATCGAGCGTTTTCGACCGAAGTTCGATCTGATGTTCGACGCAGTGTTCAACCACATGTCGGCGCAGGGAGAGTGGTTTCAAAAGTTTTTGGCAGATGAACCAGAATTCCGTGATTACTTCGTGACGGTGACTGGGAAGCCTGATCTATCTCAAGTGGTGCGGCCGCGTGCATTGCCGTTGCTGACGGAGTTCCAAACCGCGCGCGGGCCGGAGCAGGTTTGGACCACTTTCAGCGCGGATCAGGTGGATTTGAACTTCAAGAATCCCGCTGTGTTACTGGCCACGCTGCGGGCATTGCTGTTTTACGTGCAGCACGGCGCGAAGTTCATCCGGCTCGATGCCATCGCGTATTTGTGGAAGGAGATCGGCACGAACTGCATTCATCTGCCACAGACGCATCAAGTGATCCAACTCTGGCGCGCGGTGCTGGATGAAGTCGCCCCCGGCGTGCGCCTGATCACCGAGACGAACGTCCCGCATCCCGACAATATCTCCTACTTCGGCGATGGCACGAACGAGGCGCAACTCGTGTATAATTTCGCTCTGCCGCCGCTGGTGCTGCATTCCATCGCCACGGGTAATGCTGAG
Source organism: Verrucomicrobiota bacterium (assembly GCA_049840435.1). Lineage (GTDB taxonomy): Bacteria > Verrucomicrobiota > Verrucomicrobiia > Limisphaerales > JADLHS01 > JADLHS01. Next base: position 56,614 of record JASGKY010000029.1, read on the forward strand.
AAACTCACGCGTTGGGCCGCGACGCTGGCCACCCCATCGCCGCAGACGACCTTCTTTAACTTTCTCGCCTCGCACGATGGCATCGGGATGAATCCGGCACGTGGCATTCTGAGTCAGGCGGAGATTGATGCTTTGGTGGCGCGAGCGACGGCGCATGGCGGGTTTGTCTGGTCACAAGCACAATTCCGATGGCTCGAAGAGCCCCTACGAATTGAACATCACCTATTTCGATGCGCTCTCGAATCCGGCGGCGGGCGAATCCGAGGACCTTCAGATCAAACGCTTTCTTGTGGCGCATGCGATCCAATTTGCGCTTGCGGGCGTGCCGGGAATTTATTTCCACTCGTTGTTCGGGTCGCGCAACGACCGGGCTGGTGCGGAATCTAGCGGAATACATCGGCGCATCAACCGCCAGAAGTTTGTTCGTGCGGAACTGGAGTCGGAACTGAATAATCCGGACTCGTTGCGCACGCGGGTTTTTGCCGGGCTTTCAAAACTCCTTGCGGCGCGGCGGGCCAGTGCGGCGTTTGCGCCGGGTGCGGCGCAACAAGTGTTGCCGCTTGATCCGCGGATTTTTGCATTGGTGCGCGGGGTGCAGACTGATGGCGGGCAGATGCTGTGTCTGCACAACGTGGCCGCTGAAAGCGTGACGGTGCCTGCGATTCCGGGGCCTGCGGGAGGCGTGACTTTGCAGCCGTATGAAGTGCGCTGGGAAAAATTTCCCGGTTAAATCGGAGTGGACCAGGAACTCGCGGAGTTTTTCCGGTGGGCCGGATTTCTTCTCCGGGCTGGAAGCGTGCAGATGCCATGTATGAAAACCCTGGGTTTGGGCCGGGGCGATGTCGTTGTCGAGGCGGTCGCCGACGACAAGGGTTTCGTTCGGGTTGAGCTGCCGGGCTTCGAGGCGGGCCCCGCAGGATCTGGAAGATGTGCGGGTCCGGTTTGCTGAACCCGTGTTGAAAGGACCAGACGCTTAGATAGGGCGTGAAAATACTCAGGCTCAAGCCTTCTGGTTTCAGCAACTTCTCCAATTCCACCAAAGTGTAAGCCTGAGCATTCGACGCGATGCCGAGAGTGCAACGTTTGTCCACCAACCAGCGCAACGCCGTGGCTATGCCGGGCATCAGCGCGAGGGAACGGCCGATCTGCATCTGGCGGTAGATGAAATCACTTTGGACTTCCAGCTTGAGCTTGGTGAAGCCGGGCAGCACTTCGGCCACGATGGAAGGCCACACGATTTCGGGTTTGAGAATCCCCCGCGCGTGGGCTGCCTTATGGCGGAGCATGATGGCGCGGTTGCAGGCGACTGAGAAATTCAGCCGGGACAGCGGTGGAGACTTTTGAAACGTCTCTTGAAACAGCTCTTGCCATAACTCGTCGGCGTTTGCCGGCGGCGGGCTGACCTGCATCAAGGTGCCATACACATCGAAGATGACTGCGCGGATTTTCATGACGCCGCGGCCCATAAAAGCGGATACAGATTGGCGGCGCAAAGTTTTTCTCCCACCAATTCGGTTTGGATGTGCAACGGCGTCTGCGCGGGAGTAGGGCGAGGCGTCGCCTGGACGAGGCGCACAAAAGTTTTGGCATACGTCGCGCCACTCAGCCAATTGTCTGCCGTTGCCGGCCAGGGGGTGACGCGCAGTTTTCCCGTCGCAGCACGCTTTTGCCAGTCGTGTAAAAACGGATTCAGCGGGGCGCACCGTTCCCACGACAAGGCGCGCGGTTGGGCGAGCACTTCGAGCTGCGCGGTGAGGGTCAGGCGGCTGAACGGAACTGAGGCCGGTTCGGTTGACTCCAAAACAATCGGGGTGGCGACGGATTTGCGAAGTGTTGTCGGTAATTGCTGACGCCAGCGGGTGAACATTTTTTGCTGCCGTGCGCGTTCAGCTTTCCAATCGAACAGATCCGTGGCGATGCGGATTTCGTCGTAGGTTTGTGGCAGCCGGAAGCCAAAACGGCGCAGATCGGGCGCGACATTGGGAAGATTGCGGGCGATAAGCGGGCGGCGGGCGGCGGCGGCTTCGAGATACGGCAAACCAAAACCTTCCTGGAGCGAGGTGAGCAGCACCGTTTCGCTGGCGGCCATGAGTTCCGCCACGCTAGGCCTGCTGGTCTCGTCGCCTTGCAGGACGCCTAGGCGCAGGCGGTAGTGATGTTGATGGGCAGTGCGTTCGAGTTTCTGAAAATAGGGCAGTTCGTCGGCGGAGCTCGCGCTGCCAGTAGTGATGAGCCAGGCCTCCGGGCGTAGCCAATGCGTCAGCAGCAGTGCTTCGGCGACATTCTTTCGTCGCAATAAACGACAGGGCAGAATCCACACCGGCGCGTCGTGCTCGCGCAAGGTGCGCTCCAACCATTGGTGTGCGGCGCGCACGGCGGCAGGACGGGGTGGTCGCTGGCGCGGCACGGGATTGGGCAATAACGCGGCGACTGGGCCGAAATATTTTTGGAATACGGAGGCGTCCTCCGAGTTGATCCCGGCGTGGCGAAGGTCGGGGTGCGCGGGGAAGGTGGTGTTCGCCACGTCGGTGAGGTTGCGGAAGCCGGAGCAACGGATTTCCGGCCAGCGGCGCCAGCGGTTGTCAAACCACAGATCATGGTGATGCGAAACCAGCGTGATGCCGCGGGCCGCGCAGGTGCGGGCGAGTTCCTGCGACAGCAATAGATTGCGACCGATGGCCAGATTGTGCGCCCAGACGAGGTGTTTGGCGTGTTCAGAGCCGGTGAACAGTTTCTCCAATGCCAGGCGCAGGCGTTGCCGAATTTTTTGCGGCGCGATTTTTTGCTCCGAGAAATAATTGAACGCCTTTTCCACGTGAACTTGAAGGCGGGCTGGAGAAATAAGTTCGGCAAATTGACGCAGCCATTTTTCGTCACCCGCTTCACCGCACGCGAGCGTGACGGTTGTCACGTCCCGGAGTTCCCGCAACAGATGCGGCGTGGCAAGTTCGATGACCCGCCGGATGCCGCCGGGACGTAGATGATAGTGGACAATGACCAGATTCATGATCGGTCGCGGCAAAAATTATTGCCGCTTTTTAAAATCGGAACTTGTCACACTCATGCGCGGCGGGCGATAACTTTCATCGCTATGTCGGATTTTTTCCAAACTGGCGCGGTGGCGACCTTGCATCGCCTCGGTCCGACGGATGTCCCGCGTATGGAAAGCGAACTGACGGAGTTCGCACAGGAGACCCCGATTTCACTCGTGCTGCCGTGTCATGCGCGGGAACTCGGGACGAAGGCGTTGCGAGGCATTGTCCGGGAACTGCGCAATGTCCGCTATCTCAAACAAATCATCGTAGGGCTGGATGGCGCGTCGGCGAAGGATTGGCGGCGGGCGCGACGTTTTTTTGCGATGCTGCCGCAGAAGCCCATGCTCCTTTGGAACAGCGGCCCGCGGATGCAGGCGTTGTTTCGCCAGCTGGAGGAGGCAGAGCTCTCGCCCGGCGAAAGTGGGAAGGGGCGCAACGTCTGGATCTGTTTTGGTTATGCGCTGGCGAGCGAGCAAGCCCGCATGGTGGCGGTGCATGATTGCGACATCATCACGTATAACCGCGAGCTGTTAGCGCGGCTGTGTTATCCGGTGGCGCATCCGGCGTTGGGCTTTGACTATTGCAAAGGTTACTACGCGCGGGTGACGGACAAATTGAATGGGCGCGTGATGCGGCTGCTCGTCACGCCGCTGTTGCGGGCGCTCAAGACGATCATCGGGCAGCATTCATACTTGGTGTATATGGACACCTTTCGCTATCCGCTGGCGGGAGAATTTTCCATGGACATGGATCTCGTGCGCCGCGTCCGCATTCCGCACGATTGGGCGTTGGAGATGGGTTTGCTGGCAGAAGTCTTCCGCAATAGCGCCCCGCGCGCGATCTGCCAATCCGAGTTGTGTGAGAACTACGATCACAAGCATCAGGAGCTTTCGCCGCGCGACATGGAAAAGGGGTTGAACAAGATGGCGGTGGATATTACCAAGTCGCTGTTCGGGCGGATGGCGGCGGAGGGGATCAAGCTGGACTCGGGCTTGTTCGACACATTGCTGAGTGCCTATGTGCGGCAGGCGGAGGATACGCTGCGGTTTTATTCCGCCGACTCGGTGCTCAACGGGCTGCGTTATCCGCGTCACGACGAGGAGAGCGCGGTGGCGACGTTTGTGCGCTCGATCAGCTCGGCGGCGCGGGCCTTCCAGAACGATCCGTTGTGGACGCCGTTGATTCCGAACTGGAACCGCATCCAATCGGCGTTGCCGGATTTCTTCGACGAACTAAACCGCGCCGTGCAGTTGGACAACGAAATTGAATGACCACGGTTGCGGGAAATCCAGACTCAGAGATTCGCTACCTGATTCAACTCCGGCAATTCTGCCGTCAATCCGAAGTGTTCCTTGAACTTTTGTGCCAGCGGGTCACGCCCCTTCGCTTCGCCGTGGGTCAGGAAAACGCGTGGCTTGCAATGAGCGACTTGCCCGGCCCATTTCAACAGCTCGGTCTGGCCCGCGTGCGCGCTGAAGCCGTTCAACGTATGGATGCTTGCGTTTACCGCGATCTTTTCACCGAAGATGGAGACGACTTTTTCGCGGTCCACCAGGCGCCGGCCCAGTGAGCCTTCGCCCTGATAGCCGACGATCAGGACAGCGGTTTCCTCGCGCCAGAGATTTTGCTTCAAGTGATGCAGGATGCGTCCGCCGTTGCACATGCCCGAGCCGGCCATGATCAAGCACGGGCCTTTTTCGTCGTTCAGCTTCATGGAGTCCTGCGCGGTTGGCGTGACAGTGAGCGTGTTCAAGTCCTGTTGCAAAGGGCGCTCGCGTTGCAGGGCGCGGAACTCGTCGTCGAACAATTCCGTGTGCGCCCAGTAAACCTTCGTCGCTTCGATTCCCATCGGGGTGTCGAGGAAGACAGGAAATTTTGGCACGGTCTTGTTGCGGAACATCAACGCGAGTAGATAGAGCAATAACTGCGTGCGCCCAACGGCGAATACCGGCACGAGAATCTTAGCTTTGCGCGCAACAGCATTTTTGACGATGCCTTCAAATTCGGTCACGGTTTCGGGCAACGGTTTGTTGTCGCGATCGCCGTAGGTGGATTCCATGATCAACACGTCCGCCTTGTCGAAGCCCACCGCATCTTCGAGAATGGGAGCGCCTTTGGGGCCGACATCGCCGGAGAAGACAATGGTCTTGGTCGTCGGGCCATCCTTCACGCATAGTTGCAAGCTGGCTGAGCCGAGCATGTGTCCCGCCTCCACCCAGCGGGCGCGGATGCCCGGGGCGATTTCCACTGCTTGATTGTATGGCGCAGTGGCGAATTGCTCCATGATCTGCGAGACGTGTTCGGCTGTGTAGGTCGGTTCGAGCGGTGGTTCGCCCGCGCGCTGACGTTTGCGATTGGTGCGCTCCAGATCGGCGATTTGCAGGTGCGCGTAATCCCGCAGGATCAGGCTTGTGAGCGGAATCGTGGCTTCGGTGGCGTAGATTGGCCCGCGATAACCGGCCTTGGCCAGCAAGGGCAGACGTCCGGTGTGATCCAGATGCGCGTGCGTGATTAGAACGGCGTTAAGTTTGGCGACGTCGAGTGTTTTAGGCAGGATGTTCAGTTCATCATGATGACTGAAGCCTTGGAACATGCCGAAGTCCACAAGGACGTTGGCTTGTCCAGTTTGGACGAGATATGCCGAACCGGTGACTGTGCCGGCTGCGCCTAGAAAAGTGAGTTTAATGCCCATGATGTGTTGGTGCTGTTGGTGTGCGGAGTATCAGCGTGATACGGGGGTGCTGACAAGTTTGTGGTGTCAGTTTGCTTTCGCGCCGAAGCAATAGACGCTGCCATCGTTGCTGCCGATGATGATTTTGCCGTCCGCCACAGCAGGGGAGCTTTCAATCGCTTGGCCGATTTCGTAGGACCACAATTCTTTTCCATCGGTGAGCGAGACGAGGTAGAGCCGTCCATCATCCGAGCCAACGACTACTTTGTCTCCGCAGACCACCGGAGAGGAATCCACTTTGCCGCGCGTGGCGAAGGTCCAGATTTGTTTGCTGTCAGCACGATTAACGCAGTGTAATTTTTTGTCGCGCCCGCCGAAGAGCACGCGATCTTTTGTCACTGCGGGCGAAGAAAAATAGGGGAAGGAGCGGTCGCGATAGGACCAGACATTTGTGTTGGCGCTTAGGTCCACGCAAAGAAACTGGTTTTCGTAATGGCCAAAGTAGGCGCGCCCATCCGCCAACGCCACGGACGCCGCGATGGGCGCACCGATGTCGTTACTGTGGGCGAGCTGACCGTTGGTGAGAGTGACGGAGTAGAGCACGCCATCGCAGCCGCCCAGTGTTGTGATACCTTGCGCTATGGCGGGGCTGCCGTTGATGTAATTGCCGGTTTCGAAGACCCAATTGCTTTGGCCAGTGGCGGCATCGAGGCAGTAGAGTTTGAAGTCATAGCTGCCGACGAGGAGGTTCGTCTTGGCTCCATCGGCAAACCAGTTGGGTGCGCCAAGGATTTTGTCACCGGTCTGAAATTTCCAGAGTTCTTTGCCAGAACTAGCATCAAGCGCATACAGATGTGCATCGCTCGACCCGACATAAACGTTTCTATTCAAAACTAACGGAGAGGATTCGATCGCATCGCTGTTTGTGAAGGTCCAAATGAGTTTGCCAGTGGTGAAATCCAGCGCGTAGAGGTTCCGGTCGTTGGCGCCGACAAAGACCCGATTGCCGACGATGGCGGCGGAGGATTTGACTGGCCCTTGGGCTTTGAAACTCCAGAGCAACGTTGGTTTGTCTGGTAAGGCGCCGCTGGCTACTCCGGTCAGGCTTGGTTGCCCGCGATACATCGGCCAGTCAGCTGCGGGGGTGGAAATTTCATTTGTGCCAGCCGCAAGGCAGAGGAGGAGAAGATTCAGCTTCGGCATCATAGGCGCAGAATGACGCAAGTTGGACTGCGCGGCAGTGGAAATTATTCTGCCGGGGGGATCATCACGGATCAACCCGGCGTTTGGCTTGCTCGGCAGAAAACCTTAGGGCTTTGGCGTGAAACCCATTTCAGTCAGGATTTCCTGGCCGCGCGTTGATAGTGCGAAGGAGATGAAATTCTTCGTCGGTTCGGATTCGAGGGCTTTGTTGGTGTAAAAGCGCAACATGCGGGCGTAAGGATATTTGCCACTATGCACGGTGGCCGCGCTCGGTTCGACGCCGCCGATGGTGAGTTGTTTGATGCCAGCCGCCGGCTTGGCGAGGATGCCGGAATAACCAATCCCATTCGGATCTGCCGCGACGGCTTCCACGATGGCTTGGTAACTCTTCAAGAGTTTGGGATGCGCCGCGTAGTCTTCGTTCTTCATGGCGACTTCCTTGAAGCCAAGATATGTGCCGGAAATCGGATCGCGGATGTAGAGATGGATCGCGGCATCCGGGCCGCCGACGTCTTTCCAGTTTTGGAGCTTGCCGGTGAAGATGTCGTGCACCTGTTCGGTGGTCAGGTTTGCGACCGGGTTGTTGGCGTTGGCCACGATGGTTACGCTGTACGCGCCGAGGACATAGTCGTTCATCTCAAGATTGGCTTCCTTCGCAAGTTCCCGCTCTTCGGCGATTGCCGCTCGAGAGGCTGCCGCGATATCGCATTGCCCAATGCGCAAGGCCGCCATGCCGTAACCTGTGGCTTTGGTTTCTAGATCGAACGTGACCTTGGGGTGCGCCTTTTTGAATTCTGCAATCAGATGCGGGGCGAGTTCTTCGCCGATGGTATTCGAGCCGCGGAGGATGACTTTGTCCGCACTCCCGGCGGTGACAGCGCCGCTATCATTTTCAACGACCGGTTTTGTTCCTGGACACCCGAACAAAAGTGCGCTGGCAGCGATTAGGCAGAAACACTTCATCATGCGAGAGCTTGGAAGGCGGGCAAATAGCAATGTTGTCATAAATGATATCGGAGAAGCGACGCGGCGACTACGTTCAGACGTTGGGTTAAGCTTGGCAAGGGAAAAGTAACTCGCAACCTGCTGTATCAATCTGTTTTGACTGAATGAAAATATCGCGGGGCGGCATGTCCCCATTTCATGCGGATGGGCAGCGTGCGGCGATTGGTCTAGAGATGAGTAGCGGATAATGGCGTTGGGGAATGGGTTGTTGGCTTTTGCCCAGTGTGGTTGCTGGCTGGCTACACATGAACAGGTGTGGTGCAGTTCGGGAATGTAAAAACAGGGCTAAAACAGCCTGTTTTTAACAAGTCGCATGTTGGGCATGGGCGTTGCTAAAATTACAGGATGCGACCGAGTGCGAGCCGTCGTTTGCGGTGAACCACTAGAATTGATTGCCAAGGGGTGCTGGGTGTTGCTATCGAGACATTTTATTGACACCAAAATGTTAATAATTCGCCGGGATAAACTCTTGCAATTTGAGGCGTGCATTCTAGAGTCGTAATGAAGATAACCAAACAGTCGTAACGAGGCGGCTAAAGCTGAACCGCTTCACCAAACAAACAACCTGGCGAATCCTATACCTCCTGCTGTCATTATGCAGCCACCTCTCAAAGTCCATACTCATCAACGTCTCCGCGCTTTCACCTTGATTGAATTGTTGGTCGTTATTGCGATCATTGCAATTTTAGCGGCGATGCTGTTGCCTGCTTTGTCCAAAGCCAAAGCCAAGGCGCAATCTATTTCCTGTTTGAGCAACATGCGGCAATGGTCTTTGGGGTTTCGTATGTATGCGGAGGACTATAATGATCAAGTGCCGGAAGAGGGTAATGTTGGTGCGTCTATCACCGATACCGTAAGCGGGAACGATCCGGAGGCTTGGTACAATTCTGTTTCGCCTTTATTGGGGCAAAAGAAATTGAGAGACTTATATCTTTCGGGAAATCCTCCGCTGCCGGGAAGTCGAAGTGTTTTTTCTTGTCCGAGTTGTCCTGCCCCAAAAACGCCGCCATTTTCAAACCCACTCAACATAGCCAAAGCGTTCTTCATGTACGGAGAGAACAGTCGCCTTTGCGTCAACCGTAGCACTAGAGCAACCGGTGTTCCGCAAACTAAATTCTCAATGATCACCAAACCTTCAGATAGCATCTTGATCGCAGAAGTTGAGCCCAATGAAAACAACACTTTTCCAGCGTTGGCGAGTGTGACCGAGGTTTATGCGGTCGCAAGGCATGACAAACGTGGGAACTTTGCCATGGCGGATGGGAGCTCCCGTGCTGCCAAAACGAATGACTTTTACAGAACCGACACGGCTACTGCGGCCTTGGAATGGGCTGAGGATCGTCGGATGTATTGGTGGCCCACCGCAACCACTAAACAGTGAGGCTGGAATATTTGATTTAGTTCAAAAAGGAAAACAAGAGTAACCCTAGAAGCAAAGTTGACGTATGAAAAGAAATAGTATCCTGATCCTCCTCGCCATCGCTGGCTTGGCGGTTTCCTCCAAGGCTGCAAGCGTTCTCAGTGACGATTTTAATTATCCAGACGGCGCAATTGTTGGCGCATCAGGTTCTCCTTGGGGCTATGTTTCTGGCACTGCTGGATCAATGCTGGCGACCAATAGCTCATTAGAAGTTAATGGAGGACGTTCCGAAGATATTAATGCGACGCTTTCAGGAGGACCCTATCTGAGCGGTGGTCCTGTCGCTGCACTATATTCAAAATTCACTGTGCGATTCATTGCCTTGCCGTCTGGGGCAGGCACTTATTTCGCACACTTTACTGGCCCAAATATCACCACTGATTTCCGCGCCCGTATTCTTGCGTGTACTACAAACGTTACCACTCTGGGAAATGCCGCTGCCGGTAATTTTTATTTGGGGATCGCAAATAACTCAGGAACAGTCGGCTTGAGTGTGCCTTTCCCAACTGAATTGACGACCAATGTGACATATACTGTGGTTACCAAATATGTGTTGAGCACCGGCTTATCTACTTTGTGGATAGACCCCGTTGATGAAAGTAGTCCCAGTGTGACTGCGACCCTCAGTCCGAGCACGGCAAACATTGTTTACTATGCTTTTCGTCAAGGAGCGGCGGCGCAAGGTGCTGTGCGAGTTGATAGTCTTCGAGTGGGGACTGCCTTTTCTGATGTTGCAGGTGCTAACACTGCCCCTTCGATTAGTTCAATTCCCAATGTTTCAGTTCCAAGAAATGTTGGAAGTGGTGTGCTTCCTTTTGTCGTTGGTGATGCTGAATCAACTGCTGCATCGCTGACAGTTTCAAAAGCGTCAACCAATGAAACTTTAATACCGTTGTCGGGGGTTGTGGTAAATGATGGTGACGGTACAAACCGCACGGTTACGGTGACCCCAGCCACAGGCCAACAAGGCCAGTCTTTAATCACTCTTACCGTAAGTGATGGGCCTAACATCGCGAATTCTTCCTTTCTGGTTACTGTGGGTGCGCCGAGCATTTCTGTGGTTCCTAATCAAATTGCGGCGGTTAATGCAGTTATCCCTTCTGTTGCATTCACGGTGAGCGATCCCGAAGGTGATACGTTGAGCCAGTCAGTCGTTTCCTCAAATACCAACATTCTCAAGAGTGCAAATATCACCATCAATGGAACTGGTTCGAGTCGGACGTTAACCTTGGTGCCGGAAGCGAACACCAATGGCTTCACCACAATAACATTAAGTTTTAGCGATGGCTTCACCACAACAACCCGGAGCTTTGCGCTTTCAATTACGCCAGCACTCGGGGTTTTGCTTCAGGATCAATTCGCCTATACCAGTTTTCTGCTTCCGAATGCGCTGTATCAAGCCACCGACAGTCCGTGGCTGACGGCTTCCGGGACAGCCTATGAATTGCAGAGCACCAATGGCTGGGCTTACATCAATCCAGCCTTAAGCGAAGATCTCGGTGCTCCATTGACGAATACTTCGGGGACTTTCCCCAATTTTACTGCTTATGCTTCCAGTGAGGGGGTTGTGTTTTACAGCAGTTTCACACTCAAAGCTACCAGCTTGCCGAAGTTTGCTGGTGATTACTTCGCGCACCTCAAAAACAGCTACAACGGCACAACTTTCCGAGCCAAAGTGTTCACCTCCACGAATGGAGCGGCGGCCAATAGCTTCCGGATCGGCATCGCGAATCAAGCGAATGCGGGTACCTATTTGCCCGTGGATTGCAGTTTGAATACGGATTATCTGGTCGTTACCCGCTATAACAGTGCTATCGGTGAAGCGACGCTTTGGGTGAATCCGACTAGCGAGGCAAGTGCTTCTATTGTTGGTGCCGACGCCCTGCAAACCACACCGATTGGCGGTTATGGCCTGCGCCAGACCGGCGGTACGTCTACAGTTGGCGATACTGGTGATCTTCAGATTAGCAATTTAGTCGTGAGCACGTCGTTCCCGGCGCTTCCGGTCACAGCACCGATCAATATCACTGGAATCAGCGTGGTCAGTAGCACTGTGACGGTAGCCTTTACGGCTGGTGCTGGTGATTCTATTGGCAGCTTCAGTTTGCTTAGTTCGAGCACGGTTGATGGCACTTATACGGCGGCCGGGGCGGTCATCACCAGTCCAAGCGCGGGCACATTTGAAGCCTCGGTGGCTACTTCTGGCAATGCCCAGTTCTATCGTATCAAGCGCAATTGATCGGTTCGTAATTTGATCTATTCCCAGCAGGGTGGCGTAAGCCACCCTGCTTTTTTGTTTATGCGAGTACGGCAACATCGCACAATGCGCCGGCAATGAACTTGCCACGTGCCGTTTTTTTGGACCGCGATGGAGTGCTGATTGAGGATCGGCATTATCTCCATCGCGTTGAGGATGTGGTGATCATTTCGGGGGCGGTTGCGGCGTTACAGCAATTGGCTGCTGCCGGCTTCGAGTTGTTCATCGTCACGAATCAGTCCGGGGTCGGCCGCGGATACTTCACGCTGGCGGAGGTTGAGGAAGTTCATCACCATCTGCGCGCGGAGTTGGCGCGGCACGGCGTTGGCATTCAGAAAATCTACGTCGCCCCGGAAGCGCCGGATCAGCCGAGCCGGGGGCGGAAGCCGTCGCCCCAATTTTTATTCGACGCCCGGGCAGAGTTCGGCTTGGACCTTGCTAAGTCGTTCCTGGTCGGGGACAAATGGATTGACCTTGAATGTGGCTGGAATGCGGGCGTGCAAAAAAGCATCCTTGTTCGCACCGGTTACGGTCGGGAAACCGAACAAAAACACGCGGCCCAGCTTCATCGGGCTGAGGTGGTGGATGATTTGGCGGCAGCTGCCAGCTGGATTTTGGGACAACAATAGAGATCAACATGTGCGGAATCATTGGATACATCGGTAAAAAAGCGGCTTCCCCGATTGTGCTCGAAGGGTTGCGGCGCTTGGAATATCGCGGTTACGACAGTGCTGGCGTCGCGGTGTTGCATGAGGCGGACCTGTTGGTTCGCAAGAAGAAGGGCAAAATTGATGAGGGGCTCGCCCGCGAATTGCAGGTGCGTCCGGCAAATGGGGATGTTGGCATCGGCCACACGCGGTGGGCTACGCATGGGCCGCCTTGCGATGAAAATTCCCACCCGCACCTCGATCAATCCGGCAAGATTGCGGTCGTTCACAACGGCGTGATCGAAAACTACGATCAACTCAAGCAACGCCTAATCAAGGCTGGACACCAGTTTCATTCCAGCACGGACACCGAAGTTCTCGCCCATCTCATCGGGGAGCATTACGCCAAACGCGCGCAGGACAAATCAGACGGCAATCCGCTCACACTGGCGGTTTGCGACGCATTGCGCGAAGTCATCGGCACGTATGGCGTGGCCGTTATCTGCACCGAACAACCCAACGTGATGGTTGGGGCGCGACGTGGCTCGCCACTCATCATTGGCATCGGCAGCGGCGAACATTTTCTAACTAGTGATGCCAATGCGGTCGTGGCGCACACGCGGCAGGTGGTTTTCCTGAACGACTACGATGTCGCGACGGTGTCGCGGGACCGTTTTGAGGTGATCAATCTCGGCACGGACACGGCCAAGGTGCAGATCAGCCAGCTGGAGTTTCAGGCGGAGGATTCGCAGCGGGGCGAATTTGCTCACTTCATGCTCAAGGAAATCTATGAGCAGCCTCGCACCGTTGAAAACGCCTCGCGCGGCCGCATCGATTACGAAGGCGCGACGGCACGTTTTGGTGGGTTGAACCTGAGTGCAGCAGAACTGCGGAGCATTGACCGTATCGTCATTGCGGCGAGCGGCACGAGCTGGCATGCGGCGTTGATCGGGGAATATCTCATTGAGGAGTTTGCGCACCTGCCTGTCGAAGTCGAGTTCGCGCACGAGTTTTGTTACCGTAACGCGCCGTTGGAAAAGAACACTGTGCTGCTCGTCATCTCGCAATCGGGCGAGACAGCCGACACGCTCATGGCTTTGCGCGAAGCGAAACGGCGTGGGCACAAGGCGCTTGCCATAGTCAACGTGGTCGGTAGCACCATCGCCCGCGAATCCGACGGCGGCATTTATATGCACGCCGGGCCGGAAATTGGCGTTGCATCTACCAAGGCTTTCATCTCCACGCTCACGATTCTTTCGTTGCTTGGCGTGCATTTAGGCCGGATGCGGATGTTGTCTGCAGGGCGTGCCACGGAAATTCTTAAAGCACTAGAGGCTGCGCCGAAACAGATCGAATCACTGCTCAAGCAGGATGAACAGATCAAGCGGCTCGCATTGAAATACTCCAAGGCGGAAGATTTCTTCTTCCTGTCCCGCGGCTACACGTTCCCGGCGGCCCTCGAGGGGGCGCTTAAGTTGAAGGAAATTTCCTATATCCACGCGGAGGGCTATTCTGCTGCGGAAATGAAGCACGGGCCGATCGCGTTGATTGACGAAAAGACGCCGACCGTATTCCTCGTGCCGCAGGATTCGATGTACGAGAAAACGATGGCCAACCTTGCCATGATCCGCGCCCGCAAAGGTCCGGTCATTGCGGTGGCGACCGAAGGCGATACTGAAATTGCCAAAGTTGCGGATGACGTCATTTACGTGCCGAAGACCATCGAGCCGTTGTATCCGATTCTGACGAGCGTGCCGTTGCAACTCTTCGCGTATCATATCGCCGTGGCACGCGGTTGCGATGTGGACAAGCCGCGGAATCTGGCGAAGAGCGTTACGGTGCAATAATCAGCATTTAAAGTAGCGCGCCGCGAGCAGATTAGCCGTGGTGGCGAATGCGAGCAAAACGCCCACCGGCAGCAGCGCCGCCTCGAAGCCGCTGCCGAAACTAATGAGCTGATGCAAGCCTTGCAACGCCCAGCCGGTCGGCAGGCAGAGCGCCATTTTTTGCAGGGCCGGGGGCGCGATTTCCAACGGCCACCAGCATCCGCCGAGCGCGCCCATTAACAAACTCGTCAGTACGCATACCCCGACAACCCTATCATCGGCAGCGAATAGTGAGCCCACGAGTACGCCTAGTGAACTGCCCACCCATCCTAGTACCAGCAACGTCAAAGTTACTGCGGGCAAGTTCGCGCCGAGGGTGACGCCCATCACGAATTTGCCCACCGCAAGGAAGAAAAGGATTTGGACCGTTCCCAATAACATGAGTCCGTAGATCTTGCCCATGACCAGATCGAGTTTGGTGACCGGATGGACCATGAGCCGGCGGATCACGCCGTTGCGGCGCTCGGCGGCCATGCTCGCCCCGCCAAAGATCATGAGGTTCATCATCAGATACATCACGAGGTTGCCCGGTAGCGAAAAATTAAATCCGGACGGAACGGGTTGGCGTCCGGCGAAGGTGGACTTGAGGCTGACGGGATTGGGTTTCTTCATCACGGCGCGCAGGGATTCCTCGGTGATGGTTGCTGGAGTATTGGTCTGAGTGGCGGCTTCGAGCAGATGACTGTTCATCGCGATCAAGGCGCGGGCGAGCCGCACTTCGATGATGGCAGCATCGCCTTCGGCTGAACCGTCGCGTTTGAAGAAGCCCACCTTGCTTTGCTCTCCGTTGAGCACCTGGCTGGTGAAGTTGGTGGGAATCCGGATGGTGCGTGCTGCGGTTTCGCGATTCGTCGGGTTGAGCAACCACATGCCTTGGGTGTCGAGTTCTTCCAGAAACACCCGACCGAGGAAGCCGGTGTCGTGATTCTCCACCAACACCGATGGTTTGCGGTTGTGGGGATCGCCCGGGCCACGAATGGCAAAGCCCATGAAATAGGTGAAAGCTAACGGCACGACAAACAGCCAGATGTAGGCACTCCGGCTTTTCATGAAGAGCCGCAGATCGTTGTGGCCGATGGTCAAGAAGGGTTTCATACGCGTGCGCCCGTCTTGAATTGGTGGCGAAACAACAACGCCGCCAGCGCGAGCAACCCCGCACTGAGGCCAATCAATTTGAGCAACGCGGGAATCCACGTGACGGTGCCGCCGCTGTACCTGGAGGTTGCGCGCCGTGTCTACGAACCAGTAGGTCGGCAGCAGCGGAGTGAGGTGATCGCGCAGGAATGCGGGGAGACCTTGCGGGGGAAACATGCAGCCGCCCGCCAACGCCAGGCCCATGCTGACGACTGTGTTGAGCGCGCTCGCTTTGCGTTCATCGGGGATCAAGGCCACCAGCACGGCCATTAATCCCGCGGCAAAGAAGGCGTAGCTGAGCGCCAATCCAATGAGCGCTCCCGGGTGTTGCCAGGTGACGCCAAAGATCAGGCCGCCGCCGCCGAGCAGAATGCTGCTGCAAATCACCAGCACCACCACGGCGAACACGATTTTGCCGGCCACGAACGGGGTCAGGTGCTGATGTAGGGTGTGATAACGCGCCATGGTGCGTTGGCGCACTTCCCGGTGCAGGTCGGTCATTGCATTGTTGGCGAGAAACAGCAGGAACATGGCGGACATGCCGGTCAGCAGGTAACCGAAGACTCCGGAAGTGGGATCACTTTTCTTTGGCGCGCTTTTGGTTGTGGCAGTGGTTTTGGTTTGAGCTGTTTCCGCATCCACCGGGGCATCCTTCTCGTAATAGACCAGCGGGGGATTGATGAATTTCTCGGCGACCTTGAGTTTGTCGCCGGCGCGCTCAATCAGAGCTGCCACCTGCTTGTAGTCGCCCTTGCCTTCAAAAAGTTTCTGCCAGTCGGGAAGCTCGGATTGCAAATTGCGGGCGAGCGCGTTTAGCCCAGTGACCAGTGCCCCGAGTAATTCTTCCATCACGGCGGGATGAATGGATTGCGCCGGGTTCTTGATGAGTTCAAGACTCGCGTCCTGTCCGGAAAAATAATGCCGGGTGAAGTTGGTTGGGATGATCAATACCGCGCTGATCTGGTTGGCGTTGATCTGGCGCAACGCTTCGGCACGCTCCAGCACCACGGGTTCAAGATACTTGCGCCCTCCCGTTGGTTGGCAGCGCCACTGAGAAAATCGGTCAGGATCGTTTTGTCCTCGTCTACGAGCGCAAAGCGAATTCGCCCGAGCGCGCCGCTATCCGATTTGCCACCGAATGTCAGGCCAATCAGTGCGGTGACCACAAGCGGAATGAGCAAATTGATCAGCAGCGGGAGCGGATTACGCCGCGCGCGACACAGATCTTTGGCGAGCAAGATGCGCAACATGATCATTCCCGCAGATCACGGCCGGTGAGTTGAAGGAACACATCGTTCAAGCTGGGCCGCTTGAGCATGACGTTCTCAACGTGGACGGGCAGGCCCAACAGCTCTTTCAGGCAATCGGAAGGATCACGTGTTCCGATGGCCGCGACGACCAGTTGTCGTTCGGTTTTCTGGAGAACGCGGAAACGTTGGAGAAAGCCAACCCACGAATCCGGCACGGCGTCTTTGAGGTCGGCCTCCAAGACGAACAAGCGATCGCCCCCCAGCCGATCCTGCAATTCCTGCAGTGTGCCTTCGGCAAGCAGTTTGCCGTGATCAATAATGCCAATGCGCTGGCACAGCGACTCGGCTTCTTCGAGATAGTGCGTCGTGTAAAGAATCGCCGTGCCCGAAGCGCGGAGGTTGCGAATGAACTCCAAAATGTTCAAGCGGGCTTGGGGATCAATCCCCACGGTCGGTTCGTCCAGCAACAGCAGTTTGGGGCGGTGGAGCAGGGCACAGCCGAGGTTGATGCGGCGTTTCATGCCACCGGAATAACTTTTTACCGCATCCTTGGCGCGGTCGGTAAGCGTGAGGGCGGCGAGCAATTCCGTCGCGCGCGATTTGGCATCACTCGAACTCAAGCCTGCCATGCGCCCCCAAAACTCCAGATTCTCGCGACCGGTGAGTTCTTCGTAGAGGGCCAGATCCTGCGGCACGACGCCCATGATGCGCTTGGCCTTTTGGGGATCGGACCAGAACGGCGTACCGGCGACCACGACCTCGCCTGCATCGGGTTTGAGCAGGCCGGAGATCATGGAGATGGTGGTGGTTTTGCCGGCGCCATTGGGGCCGAGCAGTCCGTAGATTTCTCCGGGACGCACCTCGAAGCTGACGGAATCCACCGCGTGAATGGCCGCAAAGGCTTTGAACAAACCCTGAACCCGGAGCAAGGACATGCGCGCGATGGTAAGCCGCCCGAGAGGCGTTACAAGCGGGTTTTTATAGGTCCAATGTTTTGCCTCGCGCTAAAAACCGAATTGCAAAACAGGGTGATCTTCAGGGACGAGAATTGATGTTGGCGCTTGCTCCGGCTGGCTCAAGCGACTGACTCCATTTTCGGCAATACCAGAGGGGGATCGCGCCGAACACGCCGAATGAGCAATCAATCAACCGCCACCAGAACGGGATGTCGCGCATAGCCCCAAAGATGAGCGCGAACGGAATGACCATCGCGCATGCGATCAAGCCGAAGTCGAACAGCCAGCGGTTGCGCACCGGATCGCGCAGCACACCGATGAAGGCTACCGCGATGACGAAGTGGCCGAACGCGAGCCAGTCCGTACCCGTAGAACAGCATCGGGTGTCGGACCGCGGTGTCTTGCAAGGCTTCGCGCGTGAGCAACAACCACCGGGCCAACGTGCTCGTGGTGGTGGCGCTTGTCTGGAACTCGATGCCGAACCAGCGCGCGAGCAAGTCGAGTTCGGTCACCAGCGGGATGGCCGTCACACTGCTGAGGACGAGGCCGATGATGAAGAACCACGTCCACGCTTTGATGCGGCGGCGGAGAGCTTGTTCTCGATTCATGCGCGAGCCGGGGCGGAAACGCTGGTGTTCGTTGGCGCGGCCAGTTGCATTCCAGCTGGCAGATGTGTCAGCGCGTACAGCATCACATAGCCGACGAACAAAAAGACGGCGAACAGCGCGAGAAAAGCGAAATGGTGCGGCTGTCCCTGGCCCATGGCAAAGGAGGAAATGCCTTCATAGAGTTTGCCTGGCTTGGCAACGATGTCCCAACTGTTGAGGCGCAAGAAGCGCCCGAGATAAATGCCAAAGCTGCTTAAACCTGCGATGGCGGCAACGAATCCCCAGCCCATGAGAAGCCCGCGGCGTTGAATCACGATGGATTGCATCAGGAAAAGGGACACAAACCCGAGCACTAGTCCGGTCAAGGCGCACGAGAGGATCACAGTCAGGTCCACCCAGAAGTTGAAGTGGAAGCGATTCGTTAGATGGATGAGGTCGGTGAAGATGTAGTAGGCGTTGGGCAGGAACAGCAGCCAGAGTGCGCTGAAGAGCCAGAACTTGCCGCCGCGATTCGTCTGGGCTTCGGTGCGTTGAAACGTGTCGCGGACGAGCAGGGCAAACACCAGCGGCAGCCAGGCAAGGAACAGATTCCAGATGAGAAAGCTGTAGTAAAGGTTCTTGGTGAAGAGCACGCGCAACAGGACGATGCCGACGCTGACGGCGGAGGCCAGCCCCAGCGCCGCCATCGGCGCTAGGGTTTCGCGGCGGAACAACAATTTCAGGACATTCATAGTCAGTTCTCTTTGGACCGGATCGAGCCCAAAGGGTTCACCTCAAGCAGCCGGCACGCCAGCTTTGAGTGCGCCGTGGTCAGCGTGCAGCATTATCCAGGCAATTGAACCAGTGATTGATGAAAAACACCTTTTTGGTGGGCAAAAAGGATTCCTCCGTTGGGCCAACGATGGGGCGCAGCGCCGTGGTCATTTGCAACACGACGAGTAAAAAGATGACAGCCCAGGTGTTGAGGCCGGAGTTCGAGCGGGCTTTGGCATGAGCGAAGCCGGCTTGCAGGAAGCGTAGGCCGAACGCTGTCGAGATCCCCCAGAAGAGCAGGTGCAGGAAACCCATCCACGCGAGCGAGGCGGTGGATTGCGAGAAGAGCCAGGCTACGGGCGCGAAACCGATCAACAGAATAGTCATCAGCATCAGCAGCCCGACGACGAGGCCGAAGATTTCCACCAACCGCGCTTGGCGCCGCTCAAGCTGGTAAAAATGTAAAGGCTTGGCAGGCAGATGAGCGTTGAGATGAGCAGGCCACACGTGACCTTGACGGGGGCGGCCCACCATCGGGCGCCGCCGGAGAATGAGCCGACGATGACGCCGTAGATGGCGCTGCACACGATCGCGACGAACAACATGCCAGCGATGAGTCCGCCGGCACCGGGTTGCCGGAGTTGAAACATCAACCGCCGGGGCTGGCGTAGCAACGCTTCAATGGCCACGATGACGTTCGGGATCGGCTCACGTTCGGCGGGATCATCGCCGAGTGGGCGTGGGCCGTGAAGCGGCGGTGGCGGCAGATGGGATGGAGTTTGCGGTGGGTAAGGTGGTTGGTTTGGATAGGATTCATTCATAGTTTTAGGATGTTTCAGTTAAAGAGGCGGAGACCGGAGCGGAGCACGGTTTCAAAAAAGTTTCCGTTAAAAGCGTCGGCGCGGAGGAATTGCACCGGCAATCCTGGCGAACCGATGAAGGGGCGCAGAATCCACGAGAGCTGACTGCCAAGGAACAGATTGCCTGCCAGCCACGCAAGCAGGACGCGCCAAGCGGCAGTGGGTTGTCCGGCGAGATGCCGGAGCAACTGCCACAGCCGCAAATTTGCGGCGATGCCGGCGAAAGCGATGGTTGCTACGAGCAGCAACAACACGCCGGCGTGGGTTTCGGAGTTGTTTGCGCCGGGCGTCAGCGGTGGTGCATTCCAGATGACAAAGGCGGCGAGCGGACTCATTGCGCCGAGGATTGCCGCCGCCAAGGCGAAACTGGTGAGGATGGCGAGAAAGGATTGTCGGAAGGCGATCTGTAAGCCCAACAGCGGCGCCAGCATGGCGTTCAACAGGCCGTTGCCCGCCGCAGTGAGGAGCATGATCAGCGGCAGTTTAATGGCGGCATATAGGGCTTGCTCGGGGGCACGCCACCAGCCAATTGCCAGCCCGAAGGCGCCAGCCCCAGCGATGATGAACGTGCAGTCACGCAACAAATTCGGGGTTCGCCAATGGGCGGTCCAGCTCCGCAGCGCGGGTAGTTCGCCGCGCAAGAGTGAGGCAAACGGCGGGGCGGTGGGTGGCGAGGTGGCGTTCATGGTTGAGTTGTGGCGGGGTGGAGTTGGTTGCGCCAGTGCCATAATTCTGAGATGACCGGAATGCTCATCAGGCTGAGTGCGACTGCGAACAACGGCCAGTTAAACTGTGTTGGCAATACTTCGCGCACGACTGCAACCCCCTGATGCGCGGCTCGCATGGTGTCCGTCATGAAGACCAGCAGTGCCAGCATTCCGCCGCTGAAACAACAAATCCGCCCGCCCCAGTTCGACAAGGGCGGGGCAGGGGTGCGTTCAAAAAGGACCGCGAAAGTGCCCCAGATCATCATCAACGTCGCGATTAATACGGGGGCCAATACCGGCCCCCACCACGGTAGCGGCAGTAGAAAGAGAATGTCCCAGTCCAGCAATGACTGGGCCAACCGCACATTGCTTTGAGGAACACGTAGTAGAAGATGTCCCAGACGCCAAAGGCGATGAGCATGTAGCCAAGGCGCGTGCGCCAGGTGTTCCCGGCGAGCATACCAACGGTAAAGAGCATGATGAGCGTGGCGAGTTCCCGCACTAATTCGATGGGGCCAAGCTTGCCGACCAGCGGGAGTGGATTGGGTTGATAGGGTTCAATGCGATTTACGAACGTGCGAAGGTCAAAGACAACCGCGGATTCCACCCAAGCCATGGCAATGGCGTAGGTCACGACAATCAGCCAGCGAGATAGATTCTGATGCGATGAAAACATTCTCATTAGGTGTGGAGTGGTGAGGTGTGAGCGTTGCGAGGCTGGGCAACGTAATTCGCCAGATGGGCCATCCATTCCACGGGTTTCAAGGCATAGTGAACGACATCGGCCTTGAGCGGGGAATTGATTTGGCGCGCGATCATTGGGCCGAAGCGATTGTAGCGGTGCCGAAAGCGGTAAAGCGTTTGCGGTGACCGTTCCTGCCAAAGTTGTTCGAAGTTCCAGAGCGCCATTAATTGTTGGTTTGCGATCCGGCGGTTGCCGCGGTGGAGTGTTTCAGCGAATGGTCCGACGAGACGCTTGTGTCCACAGCTTGCCGCAGTCACAACAAAGCATTCCGGAGGCGTGTTCGGCAACGTCTCAAAGATCCGGCGCGACCACACTAGGCCAGCAATCCAAAAAGGCAGCGAACCTAGCAAATAAACCAGATACCAGATCGGATTCGGGCGGGTGCGGCCGTGGGCTTGCACGAGTCGCACCCCATGCCAGACTGCCGTGTATAACGGGACGATGAGATAAACCATCATTCGGGCGGATTCGGCTCGCAACGTTGCCGCCCCGTAGGCGAAGCATGCGCCTGCCACCGCACAGCCAAGGAAGAGGCCCATGACCAAGTCGCGGGCCAGCGGTCGGGTGGGGCGGCAAATCTCCGCGACGTAGAAGGAAATGAGCGCCCACAATACCACTGGCGCCAGGGCCAGCTTGCCCAGATGAAAACAGTCCAACCAACCATGCGGGCAGTCGCCTTTCCATTCTGGGGTGAGAAAGGCGCTGAGCAAAAAGACCAGCAGTGGGACGAGGATGCCAAAAACCGACGCTAGGAACGCGAGCGTAAGCCGTTTGAGGGAGCATTCGACCAACAGGCTCGGTAATGCCAGCAGCAACCCAATGACGCCAATGATGAAGAAGCTCACAAGCATCAAGAGTGAGGAGTGATCGCAGGTTGAAGGCAGAATTCCCGGAGGCGTGCCTCTACCGCATCAATCAAAACATCGGGGGTTGAAGTGCCAGCCGTGATGCCGATCGTGTCGGATTCGCGAAACCAATCTTTGCAAAGGTCCGTGGCGGTCTGGACATGGTGCACACGGGGGCAATGTTTGGCGCAGGTGGCGACGAGTTCACGGGTGTTATTGCTGTGAGCGCCGCCAATGACAATGACGACGTCGCAGTGTTGTGCCAGTTCCTCGGCGGCGTGCTGACGTTGTTTGGTTGGCTGGCAAACGGTGTCGATGAAGCGAACCTCTGATTTCGGGAAACGTTGGCGGATCATGAGTGCCAGTTCCCGGACCCGTTCAATAGGTTGGGTGGTTTGGGCCACGACGCCGAAGCAAGGACGCTCCGTCAGGTTTAAAACCTCTTGGGCTGAAAGCACGACGTCGAAATCAGTCAAATCTCCGGTCATGCCTCGCACTTCGACATGCTCGCGTTTGCCAATGATGACGGGATGTGCGCCTTCAGCTACCAGTTTGGTCAGGGCGCGGTGGGCGACGTGTACCAGTGGGCAAGTGGCTTCCAACACTTGAAAGCCGTGCGCACGGGTGGCGGCCAGGGTTTTCTTCGAGGTGCCATGTGCGGTGATCATTACGGCCCGCGTGCTGATGCTCTCGGGTTCTGGTTCGAACTGAACGCCGCGCGACCGCAACTCAGCCAACACGGTTTCATTGTGGACCAGGTCGCCGAGGACGGTCAGCGGTTGGAGGAGGGCGGTCTCCTTGGCCAAGGCGATGGCGTCGCGGACGCCGAAACACATGCCGAGATGTTCGGCCTTGAGGATTTTCATACGTAATGTAGTTAAACTTTGTATTACAAAGTGTGTGACTGCGGCGAAACGGTTTTGTTCAAAGAAATTTATTTCGGCTTGGTTTGCTGGAGGATCTGTTCCAGCAGATCAATGTAGCCGGCGAAAGCTTTCTTGCCGGCGGCGGTCAGGGAGCAGGTGGTGAGTGGTCGGTTCTTCTCGTAAGATTTACTGACGGCAAGGTAGCCGGCCTCCTGCAAGGTGCGGATGTGCGTGGTGAGGTTACCGTCGGTCATGTCGAGTGTGTCACGGAGTTCGGTGAACGACAGTTCTGGCGTGGCCGCGAGCATGGACATGATGGCCAGCCGGCCTTTTTCGTGGATCACGCGATCCAGTTGGAGGAACGGTTCGGGGTTCACGCCGCGTTTTCGTTGGGTTCAGTGAAAAAGAGATAAATGCCGTAGGCGAGTTGTAACAAGCCGAAGAGCGCTCCCATCAGCCAGTGTAGTGTTCGCCATGAACCAACCGGGAAATCCTGGCGCTGGCCGATCAGCATTCCAAACAATATTGCAACGCCTCCGGTCAAAAACAGCCAGCCTAGCAACCGGATTCCGTCAGTGGTATAAAATCCTGCCGCGTGCAAGGCGCACCCATAAAGAATCGCCCACAAGGCGACGAGGCAGATCAAAGTGCTACGGTCATACGTCATGCCAGCAGGCGGGTCGCCAGCGATAGGCGCTAAGCTGATGGTGAGAAACCACAGGCTCAGGAATAATCCTGCCGTCAGGCAGGGCAGTAAGGCGATGGCCACGCGGCGCGTGGGAGGCGACCAAAAGGGTTCGGCGCTTTTAAGTGCCTGTCGCCGCACCAGCACCAGCGCTCCCGCCAATCCAACCAAGGCTATCCCCAACCAATATCCGATGAAAGTCGTCTCAGCCTCCACGCGCAACCAGATGCCAGCAATCGCCGCAATGATTCCTATCGTGCCGGCAAAAGTCATGATCGGTGCCAGCGCCCGCCGATAGAGCGCCGAGCGTTCCATTAGGGTGCGAATGGTGATCAATGTATCATGAGCTTGATCCGTCTTCATGAGTTCACTTTGCATTGCAAAGTTATTCTTAGCAAGGAGGAAGTGGCACTGCCGGGTTGTCGTACGGCTTTAACCGCTATCCTGTCACGGTTGAATCAGCACCTTGCCGAGGACTTGCCGGGCGCGGAGTTTGGCGAAGGCGGCGGCGGTCTCGGCGAGCGGGAAGATAGAATCAATCACGGGCGCGAGTTTCCCAGCGGCGGCCCATTCCAAGGTGGCAACGATGTCGGTGCGATTGCGACCGTAGCTGCCGATGAGGCGCTGTTGTTTCACGAAGAGCGGCCAGAGATTGAGTTTGATCTCACGCCCGGCTGTCGCGCCGCAGGTGACGATGGTGCCGTTGCGAGCAAGGCAATCGAAGCATTTCACCAGCACGTCGCCGCCGACGTGTTCAACGATGAGGTCGGCGCCATGTTTGTTGGTATGGTGACGCACGGCGGCGGGCCAATTGGGCTGGGTGGAGTCGAGGACGATGTCTGCTCCGAGTTCTTTCGCGAGGCGTTGCTTGGCTTCGCTCGAGGCGGTGGTAAGGACGCGAGCGCCGAGTTGTTTGGCGATCTGGATGGCCGCCGAGCCGACGCCGCTGGCTGCACCCATGACGAGCACCCAATCGCCGGAGCGAACCTGGGTGCGGTTGGTGAGCATGTGCATGGCGGTGCTGCCCGCGAGGGTGAGCGCTGCGGAGGTATTAAAATCCAAAGCGTCCGGCAAACGCACGAGGGCACGGGAGGGAACAACGACTTGTTCAGCGAATCCGCCATCGCGCGTGACGCCGAGCAGTTCTCCCTGCAGGCAGAGGGATTCTTCGCCTTGTTGGCAAAACTCACACGCGCCGCAAAAGAGATTCGATTGGATGGCGACGCGGTCGCCGGGTTTCCAATCCGTGACGTTGCTGCCAATGGAAGCGATGACGCCGGAAACTTCACCGCCGGGCGTGCGTGGGAGCGGGACGAGGATAGGCAAGCCCGCTGATTCCAGCCAGAGATCAAGATGATTCAAGCCACAGGCGCGCACGGAGACGACGACTTCGTCGGGCGCGGGTTGCGGATCGAGCTGGTTGCGGAGTTCAAATGTTCCTGGCGAACCGGTAATGACAAGTTGGGCAGCTTTCACAGCGGCAGCATAGAATCAGAGGCCGGGGCGGCAGAAGGATTTTTCAACGGGCGGTCGGGGCAGAGGAAACGCCCACGCTTCTGGATGAGGGGCAGTGATTAAGATTAAGAAAAGATTACGATTAAGGGCTGGAGCTGGCTGGGTCTTTCGGTTACCCGGGAGGGGCCGCGGCGCGGTTGACTTCCTACTTCGCTTGATTAGGCTGCGGTCATTGGCTGGAGTTGGAAACAAGTGCGCGAAGCGGGTTCACGACTTGCCCAGAACGGGGGCCAACTGCGACAGCCCAAACTGAAATTGAATTATGATCAACCTGACCAAACGTAGTTTTTTTTTCGCGCTGGCATGCGGTGTCGTGGCGCTGGCGGCTTCCCCGGCTTTTGCGGCCAAAGTGAAGACGGAAGATGAATTGATTGCAGACCTTGCTTCCCCCAAGGAATCGGTAGTCACCGGGGCGATGCTCAAACTCGAAAAGGAGCATCCCACCAGCACCAAGTGGCAGCCCGAGGTGAAAAAGATGCTCACTGATTCGCGCTCCGCAGTCCGGCGCAAAGCCGGTCGCGTGCTGGGCTCGGTCCATGCCGAAGTCAGCGATGTGGATCTCAAGAATATCACCGCGATGTTCAGCGCCACGGACCCGCAAGAGGCCATGGATGCGTTGAAATCGTTGCGCGGTTTGAAGGCGGAAAGCACCCTGCCGCAGGTGGTGGGATTGCTCCAGAATGCCCATGTTGGCATCGTCCGCGATGCGCTCCGTACCCTCGCGGTGTTGGGTAACAAGAGCCATGTTTCTAACATCGAGCCGTTGCTCAAGCACGCCGATCCGAAGGTGCAAAAGGACGCGCAGGACGCGATTTTTACGCTGAAGGCCAAGTCCTAAGCTGCGGGTGTTTTCTCAACGGCGCATCCGGCTGGGCTGGGTGCGCCGTATTTTTGTTAATACGCCTCAAAACTGCGGACAACCTCTTGAGGCACGACAGTTAGGTGGCTTAATCTTTAACAAAATCTCTTAATACCTGCTTCCTGCAGCAAGCGCAGCGTCCCGTCTCAATCACATCCTCAAAATGTCGCTCTTTGGCAAAATAAGCGCCACAATGTGAACACCGAAAAAACCTCACGCGCTTCCGTTGATACAACCAAATACCAAGCGCCGGAAAAAGGATCGCGTAGGCAATGCCACAGCCGAAGCACAAGCCCAGAATACGATCTGGTGGCGAAAGCAGTCGAACAACAACGGCAAACGTCGCCAGCCCACCGACGTAAATAAAATGAGGCACTAACTGTTGCAATTGGAAAGGCGCACCAAAATCCTTCCAATATGTAATGAACTCGTCGCGACTTGGCTGCGGAAGTGTCATGCGCGTAGCCGCCCAACATTATGATTGAGCGACAGAATTTTCGTTTATCACATTTATGGATTGCGACGTTAAATCCCGCTTTGTGGCTTGTCGAGTCGAGGTTCGGGGTTTGTTTCTGTATGACTAAAACTCCAAGTTTCTAAGGAGCGCTGGCGGAGAACTTCTTCCCGTCTTTCTGACATTGAATCTGGATGACGTGGCGGCCGGAGTAGAGGCAGGGCGGGACGCCGCCGCCGGGCATGATCCATTGGCCAGCCATGTAAAAGTTTTCCAGCCCGGGCAGGGTTTTCGGGAATAGCGTGCGCAGGGCTTTGGGCGTCGGCACCCAGCCCATGAACGCGCCTTTGTGATTCAGCGTGTAGCGCCACGTGGTGTAGGGCGTGGCGATGTCGGTCATCTCCACGCTCGCGGTGATGCCGGGGTAATGGGTTTCGAGTCGCTCCAGTGCTTCGGCGCAGACGCGTTTCTTTTCGGCTTCGTAGGCGTTGCGGTCGTGGCGGAGTTTTTCCCAGAAATCCCAGTCCGAATGCAGCAGCGGTTGGACGATGGTTTTGCCGCGCGGCGAAAACTTGTCGCTGTAATTGAAGATGCGAACGGGAAAGCCGCCGATAGTCACGTTGCCGATGGTCAGCGGTTTCTTAAGCAGCAAGAAATTCAGCGGCGGTTTGTCGGGATACTCGCGGTTCACGCCGAAGCTGAGCGTGACAATAGGGACGAGGTGTTGCCAGTTCTTGTAGCAGTCGCGAAGCTTGGGACTGGTGTGGCGATCGCCCAACAAGTTGAACAGCGTGCTGAAGCCGTCGCCGGCGGAGACAACGATGTCGGCGCGATGTTCCGTGCCGTCCAAGAGCCGGACGCCGACGGCGCGATTATTTTCGACGAGGATCTCTTTGACGGTGGAGCTGAAGGAGATTTCGCCGCCGAGGTTTTGGTAGCGTTCAGCCATGCTGGCGACGAAGTCCGAGCAACTGCCTTTGAGCAGCCCCATCTGGCGATTGGCGAGCAGGGCGAGGATGAGCATCACGAACCACACAGGCACTTCCGGCAGGAACAGATTCACAAGGATGCGCCGCAAGCCCTCGTTCTTGATGCCCGCGACGAACTTTTCGACTGGCTGATTGTATGGGCCACCGAAATACGGCAGCACGCGGCGCAGTTTCCAGGCTTGTTTGAGCAGCCCGGTGACGCCGAGCAGTTCTGGCGGTTGCTCCAGTGTGCTGAAGACGTCGGTGTGCTGAAATTTGCGGATGCCTTTGATGAGGCTATCAACGAATCGTGCGTCTTCGGGCGCGATGATTTTCAATTCGCGCGCGAGCCGGTCGAGATCGCCGGTGAAGCTGATGCTCTGGCCGGAGATTTCGTCGGTGAAGTGAACAAAGGTGTCGAGGTCGGGGTAGGTGCGGTTGTGAAAGATTCCCAACTCGCGATAAATCTCGTGGCACGCGAGGCCTGGGCGATGGCCCATCAGATAATGGATGCCGCCGTCAATGAGATAGCCGCTGTGCTTCCAAGCCTTGGCCACACCACCGGGTTCGGAGTGATGCTCGAGGATGCGGGTGCGGTACCCGTTCATGCGGCCATAACTGCCGGTGGCCAGCCCGGCAATGCCCGCGCCGATGATGAGGATGGTTTTGTTCGCCATGATTCAAGCGGGTCAAACCATCGTGTCAGCAGTGAAAAACATTATGCTCAAAATTACGCGCGCTAGCAGACAGGGGCGCGCTTGCTTGTTCAAGCAGTTTGTTATAGAACACCGCCCTATTTTGTTGCGTCATGATTTCACTTAACGGTCATAATCTCTCCATCCCAGAAACCTGGCAGGTTGCCACGCAACTCGCCCCGTGTGAACTTTCCGCCGAAGCGCGCCCGCTTATCAAACGCAGTCGCGACCTCGTGGAATCGCTCGCCGCGCAGCCGCGAGCGATATACGGCATCAACACTGGTTTTGGGCCGTTGAGTGGCTTCCGGGTTTCGGACGCTGATCTGGCGCAGCATCAGGTCAATCTGCTGTATCATCTCACGGTGGGGCAGGGCGTGTTGTTTTCGCCGGCGGAAACGCGGGCAATTATGCTGACGCGGGCAAATGCGTTGGCGCGTGGGTATTCTGGCATTCGTGAAGAACTCATTGAGCTGCTGCTCGCGGCATTGAATCGCGGGGTGCTGCCGGAAATTCCCAGCGAAGGCTCGGTCGGGGCGAGTGGCGATCTTGTGCCGTTGGCGCACATGGCGGGCTTGCTGGTCGGGACGGGCTATGCGCATTTAAATGGGGAACGGCTCCCTGCCGCGGAAGCCTTGAAGCGGGTCGGGCTGAAGTCGGTCGTGTTGCAATGCAAGGAAGGTCTCGCGCTGGTGAATGGCACGTCTGTAATGACAGGCCTCGCGGCGCTGGCGACACATGAAGGTGATCGAGTGTTGCGCTGGATGGAGTTGTTGACGGCGTGTTTGTTTCAGGTGCTGGGTGGCGAGCCGGAAGTTCTCTGCCAGCAGGCGCAGCGGGCGCGCGGGTTTCGCGGGCAGGCGTTGGTGGCGCAGCGTATCACGGAGTCGCTCCGCACGCATCCCGATTATGCGAAGCGGATCGACGATCACGAGTGGGGCACGCGTGCGAAACCGGTGGCCGAGGGCACAGAAATCCAGGACCCGTATTCGTTGCGTTGCACGCCGCAAGTGCTGGGCGCTTATCAGGAGGCGTTGTGGCACGTCGAACAGGTTGTGACGCGCGAACTGAACGCGAGCACGGACAATCCGCTCATTTTTCCCGACACGGGCATGGTGATTCATTGTGGCAATTTCTATGGGCAGCAGATTGCGATGGTGAGTGATTACCTGCGCATGGGGTTGATCAAGCTGGCGCTGCTCGCGGATCGGCAGATCGAACGATTAGTCAATTGGCGTTACAGCCGTGGTTTGCCACCATTGTTGGCGGCGGGAGCGCCGGGGTTGAACACCGGTTTTGGTGGAGCGCAATTGCTTGCGACCTCGCTGGCGGCGGAGGCGCGATTGCTCGGCACGCCGGCTTCGATTCAAACCATCCCGACGAACGCGAACAATCAGGACGTGGTGAGCATGGGCTGCATCGCGGCCAAGATGACGCGGACGACGTTACCGTTGGTGTGGAAGTTGATGGCGATTGAGGCGTTGACGCTGGCGCAAGCCGCCGATGCGCGGGGGCGCGACAAGGT
This sequence comes from Verrucomicrobiota bacterium, assembly GCA_049840435.1. GTDB lineage: Bacteria > Verrucomicrobiota > Verrucomicrobiia > Limisphaerales > JADLHS01 > JADLHS01. The sequence continues at coordinate 86,160 of JASGKY010000029.1, forward strand.
TTTGGGCGGCGATTACCGGAAGTTGTATGAGTTGGTGCGGGGTGTTTCGCCGGAGATGAAGTGTGATCGACCACTGACGGAGGACATCACGCGGGTGGCGGAACTGTTGCAATCCGAGGCGGCGCAGCAACACTGCTTGCGCTCATGAAGGATGCCGAAACAGATGTGTTGGTGATTGGCGCCGGCCCGGCGGGTGCGGTCGCCGCGGCGAGTTTGCATCGTGACGGCTTGCGTGCGCTCGTGGTCGAGAAACAACGTTTTCCGCGGTTTGTCATTGGCGAAAGTCTGCTGCCGCACACGATGGATCTACTGCAGGAGGTCGGGTTGCTGGAGGCTGTGGAGGGGCAGGGATTCATTCACAAGACCGGCGCGGTCTTCAAGCGCGGTGAGCAGGTCTGCGATTTCGATTTCATGAATCAATCCGGTCCCGGCTGGAAATATACTTACCACGTGCCGCGGGCGGAGTTTGATCAGACGGTTGCGGACGCGGTCGCGGCGCGCGGGGTGGAGATGCTTTACGGCACGGGCGTGACGGCGGTGAACTTTGTCAACGCGCACGCCGAAGTGACATTGGAATTGCCTGACGGCAATAAGCGCGAAGTGGCCACGCGGTTCGTGCTGGATTGTAGCGGCTACGGTCGCGTATTGCCGCGCCTGCTGGATCTCGAAGCGCCCTCGAGGTATCCCGTTCGCGAATCGCTCTTCACGCATATTACCGGGGATAAGCGTCCCGGCGGACGTGACGAGGGCAAGATCTGGATCTGCATTCATCCCGGGGGCGCGTGGATCTGGATCATTCCATTCGCAAACGGTAAGACCAGCATTGGCATTGTGGCTACGCCGGAGTTTTATGCGCAGTATCCCGGTGAACCGGAGGCCCAATTGCGCGCGATCATCCAGAGCGAGCCGAACGCTGCCGCGCGACTGGGCGACATGCAGATTGTTTTTCCGCCGCAGCGCATCAAGGGGTTTGCCTGTTCCATCAAGAAAGTTTTCGGGCCGCAATTCGCGCTGGCCGGCAATGCAACGGAATTTCTTGATCCGGTATTCAGCTCGGGCGTGACGTTGGCGATGGAATCCGGATTGCGCGCGGCACAGGTGGCGGCGCGGCAATTACGCGGCGAAACCGTGGATTGGCAGAAGGATTACGCGGACTATTTGATGCAGGGCGTGGACACGTTCCGGTCGTATGTCACGGCGTGGTACGATGACCGGTTGCCGACGATCTTGTTCGCTGCACAACGCAATCCCGGTGTGATGCGGCAGATCTGTTCGGTGCTGGCCGGTTACGTTTGGGACCAGTCGAATCCCTATGTGACGCAGGCGGACCGCGCGTTGCGGGCGTTGGCCACAATTTCCGCCAGACCGGGAGCATTCCCATCCTGAGACCTAGCCAGAGAGATAATCTTGATGAGCACGCCAGAAAATTTCTTTTCCAAGGACACGCAATCGGCCTTTGACGCCAAGGTCGAAGCGCAGCGGATTGCCTTCGGGCCGGTTGTGTTTCAAGCATGTCGTGTGCTGCGGCAGACCGGTCTGCTTGAGCTCGTTTACAAAAGCGGCGAGCGTGGCGTGGTGTTGGCCGAGGCGATGGCGGGCTGTGGTTTGCCGCGCTATGGCACGAAGGTATTGCTCGAAGCCGGATTGGGCATCGGCCTGTTTTGCCTGAATGACGAGCGTTTCACGGTGACCAAACTGGGTTACTTCGTACTGCGTGATCCAATGACCCGGATCAACATGGATCTGGTCCATGACATCTGTTATCGCGGGTTGTTTCATCTGGATGAGTCGCTCGCCACAGAAACGCCTGCGGGTCTGAAGACGCTCGGACCGTGGGAAACATTTTATCAGGGATTATCCTCCCTGCCGGAGCACGCGCGCCAAAGCTGGTTCGCGTTTGATCACTACTATTCGGATCAGGCCTTTCCAGCGGCATTGCCGTTGGTCTTCGCCGACAAGCCCCAGCGGATTCTCGACGTCGGAGGCAACACCGGACGGTGGGCGTTGCAGTGTCTGAAACATGATTCGGCCGTGCGCATCACTGTGGCGGACCTGCCGCAACAGCTGAACTTCACGCGCGAAACGATGCGGCAACACGGTTTGGAATCGCGGGCTGACTTTTTCGCGGTGGATATGCTGGATGAAAAGCAGGCGTTGCCGCCCGGCCACGAAGTTATCTGGATGAGCCAGTTCCTCGATTGTTTCTCGGAGGTGCAGATCGTTTCCATTCTGCGCCGGGCTGCAGCAGCGTTGGGCGACAATGGCACGTTACATATCTTGGAATTGTTCTGGGACCGGCAGCCGAACAAGACTGCCGCGTTCTGTTTGCAGCAGACTTCGCTCTACTTCGCTACCATCGCCAATGGCAATAGTCAGATGTATCACTCGTCCGATCTGTTGCGTTGTCTAGCAGCAGCTGGTTTGAAGGTGGTCGAGCAACGCGACCGGGTTGGCCAGTTTCACACCTGGTTGAAATGCCGTCCCGCCTGAGATGATTGTTTGTTGCGGGCTCGTTAATGTTCTTCATCAGATCTGCCGATAACATTTGTGCCGACGCGTTGTCGGCCATGGTTCTGCCGTTGGTGGCACAAGGAATGCGCTCTATCCGCTTAAGCCGGTTACGAGCGCACTGTGCGATTATTTCCACTGTGGAAATGGGTGTGATGCGCTGTAGGGGCGGGAAAAAACACGCGTATGCAAACCATCAAATCTCAAACTCCGGGTCGCACGGTAACTCTCGTCCAGACAACCACTCGCACGGACGGCGTCGCCCGCACCGATAGTCTGGAAATCAGCAACACCTTCGTGGCCCGGGCCAATGCCCAAGAGCGGCGGCTTTATGTCGAGGAGGATTCGACCGACGTTTTTCTGTTAGAGCGGTGCTCGCCGCTGAATGATTTTTGACTTGGCTGGCTAGAAGTGAGACAGGGTTTTGCCGGACTTTGAGCGCTCTGGCCAAGCCGCAAAAATTTCTTTAGCGGACCACAAACTCGTTCGGGTCTTCATTCTTCAGGCCATATTTCATGGCGAACCGCAGCAATCCAATGCTGTAAATTGAGTTTGAGGCTGCTCCTCCGAAGATCCTGCCCATGTGCTTGTTCATATGGGGGAACGTCAGTTTCACCAATAGTGTGTCACGCAATTTCTGCCCGACTTTGAAACAGGTGAACAATCGGCCATTGTACCAATAATCCACGATTTCATGCCACGTCTTCAGGTGATGGGTTGCTTCAGTGGCGTAGCGGTCCAAGGCATTGCGGGAGCCGGCGATGATGGCGTCGGCCAGCAGGAACGCGCCGTTCATGCCGAGGAAAAGTCCGCTGGAAAAAACCGGGTCAATAAAGCCCGCCGTATCGCCGACCAAAACCCAGTTATCTCCGACCATGCGCTCGGAAACGAGCTGGTAGTTTTTGTATTCCAAAACTGGAGTGATCCGTTTCGCGTTACCAGCGACACGCTTTAACATTGAATCCTGCCGCAGCAAATTGTCGTAGCGTTCTTCCTTGGTCGCTCCGAACTGCGGCAGATGCTCCGACGGCACAACCATTCCGAGCGAAACCCGCCCCGGCAGCGGAATGCGCCAGCTCCAACCGCGATCCAGTCGGGTTGTGTGGACATGGCCTTCGTAATCAAGTTGCGCCTGATCTACATGGGCGAACAGTGCGGTGTCCTTGCGGCGACCTTCCCAGCTCGAGATTCCCATGAGATTCGGCACCAGCCGCACTCGCCCCGTGGCGTCCACGACCAGATCCGGTGGGGTGCGGAAAAATCCCCCGGTTGCGGCCAAGGTGGCTGCGGAAAGTTCCACGCGATCAGAATTGCCGACTCGCAAAACTTCGGCGTTTTCTTCAAATACTGCAGCCCCGGCTTTCTGCGCAGCTTCGAGCAGGGTGGCGTCAAATTTATCGCGCGGCACATTATAGGCGTAACGCGGCAGCCCGCGCAGATTCTCAAAGAAAAAAGAGAACGCGATGTCGGGGGTGAGATTAAACGTCGCGCCCGGTTTCAACATGCTGTATTTGCGGACTTCATCCTCCACGCCCAATTTGCGCAACATCGGGATGATGGCGGGTACAAGGGATTCGCCGACAATCAGCGGCGCGGCTTTCGGTTTATGCCAAAGGCCGACGCGAATTCCAGCGCGCGCGAGTAACACAGCCAGAGTGCTGGCGGTCGGGCCGCCGCCGAGAATGGCGACGGTGTGGATGGAGTCTGGAAAGCTGCGGGCCATGGGTCGTCAGTTGTGTTCCGAATTGGAATGATGCGTTGCGGGAGGATGGCTTTTCAAGCCTGTGTGAGTCGAGCTGGAGAATTACGGATGATTCCCCAGCGTTCATTCTTCCGGGCGTACAAAAGCGCGCCGCCTCTCCGTGACATTTCAAGCTGCCGTGAATTTCCGCAAGTCAGTCAGGAAATTATCCACGTCCGCTGGTGTCGTATCCCAACTGCACATCAAGCGTGCCTCCTGCCAGCCGCCGACGTTCGTATAAAACAACCAGCCCCGGTTGTGCATGGCTTTCACTAACGGATCGGGAATGGTGGCGAAGACGGAATTGGTATCCACCGCGTAGGCAACCTTGATCTCGGGAATGTTTTTCAGGCCGACGGCCAGACGTTGTGCCATGGCGTTGGCGTGCCGGGCGTGCTTCAGCCATGCGCCATCCTTCAACATTCCTGTCCACGGGGCGGAGAGAAAACGCATCTTGGAGGCGAGCTGCCCGCCCTGCTTGCAGCGATAATCAAATTCCCGCGCCAGATCGTGATCGAAGAACACCACCGCTTCGCCGACGGCCAAGCCGTTCTTTGTGCCGCCGAAACACAGCACGTCCACGCCGGATTTCCACGTCGCTTCAGCCGGCGAGATATTCAGGGCGGCGACGGCATTGGAAAACCGCGCGCCATCCATGTGGATGCGCAGCCCATAGCGCCGTGCTTCCTCGGTCAGCGTGCGCAATTCCTCCAAGGAATACAACGTGCCGACTTCGGTTGCTTGCGTGATGCTGAGCGCGCGCGGTTTGGGATAATGGATGTCCTTGCGCTTGTTGACCGCACGATCAATGTCGCTAGGATCAATCTTCCCGTTCCCGCCCTTCAGCAACAGAATCTTGCTGCCGTTGGCGAAGAACTCTGGGGCGCCGCACTCGGACGTTTCGATGTGTGCCATCTCGTGGCAGAGAAAACTGTGATACGACTGGCACAATGAGGAAAGCGCGAGGGAGTTGGCGGCGGTGCCGTTGAACACGAAGAACACTTCGCAGTCCTTCTCGAAGATTTCGCGGAGGAGATCGGACGCGCGTTGCGTCCAGCGATCGTTGCCATAACTGACTTCATGGTCGGCATTGGCCTCCTGCATCGCGGCCCACGCTTCGGGGCAGATACCGGAGTAATTATCGCTGGCGAAATGACGGCGGATCGAATGCGCATCAGACATGCGCTGCAGCTTAGCGCGATGAGGGCGCGGCGCAAAGTTGAATCACAAGGCCGCCGCCATAAGCGGTCTCACTCGTGATGATTATTCCCCTCAGCGCGATGCTTCTTGTATTCCTCGACCAGCTTGGATTCCGCCTCGCGCGGCATTTCTTCGTAGTGGCTGAAATCCTCAATATGAACTCCGCGTCCACCGGTCAGGGATCGCAGCGTGCTGGAGTAACGGTAAAGCTCTTTGGCCGGCACGTGCGCTTTGATGACTTGAAAGCTGCCATCTACGTCCATGCCTTGGATTTTCCCGCGCCGACTAGAGAAGGTCGCCCATCACCTTGCCCATGCAATCTTCGGGAATGCGGATCTCGATGCTATGAATCGGTTCAAGCATGCAGGGACGCGCGGCGCTGAACGCTTCGCGGAACGCAAAGTAACCCGCAATCTGAAACGCGATGTCCTTCGAGTCCACCGGATGCATCTTGCCGTCGTAGAATTCAATCTTCACATCCACGACCCGATAACCGCCGACGATGCCTTCTTCGCAGGCCTTGGCTACGCCCTTTTCGACGGACGGTACGAAGTTGCGATCCACGTTCTGGCCGACGAGGGTCTGTTTGAAATCAACGCCTGTATCGCGTGCTTGGGGCTCAACGCGCAGCCATACCTCGGCAAATTGCCCCGCGCCGCCAGTCTGTTTCTTGTGCCGATACTTCGAGTCGCCTTTGCCGCGGATGGTTTCGCGATATTTTACACGCGGCTCTTGCAATTCGACGTGTATCCAAACCTCCGCCGCAGCCGGTCCGCAATGACATCGAGATGTAGTTCGCCTTGGGCTGAGAGAATCGTCTGATGCAGCTCGCCATCCACGTGGTGCGCGAATGTCGGGTCTTCGTGATGCAACGCCGCTAGGCCGGACGCGATCTTGTCTTCTTCACCCTTCACTGTGCTCTTGAGTGACGCGTGGATGCAGGGCTTGGGATAAATCACTTTGGGTAGTGTCACCGGATGCTTGGCGCTGCAAAGAGTGTTGCCTGTATGCGTATCCTTGAGTTTGACCACCGTGGCGATATCGCCGGCGTTGACCACAGAAACCGGTTCGCGATTCTTGCCGTTCAGCGTGTAAATCTGGCCGATCTTTTCGGTGATACGTCGGTCGCTGTTGTAAAGTTCGCTGCCGAAATGCACCTGTCCGGAATACACGCGAAAGAACGACAGCTCGCCGAACTGCGCCTCGCTCATCGTCTTGAACACGTAGCAAATCGTCTCGCTGCCATTGAGTGCGACGTCGCACTCTTTGCCATCGGCGTCTAGCGCCGGAACAGTCTTGCGATCCACTGGCGAAGAGCCTGTACTTCGCGATCATGTCCATGAGTCGCGCCACGCCGATATTGTTTTCCGCCGAAGTGCAGAACACCGGGATGAAGGATTGTTTCTGCACCGCCGCATGCAGACCACCGCGCAACTCTGCCTCGGTCAACGATCCTTTCTCCATCCACTTTTCCATAAGCGTATCGTCGGCTTCGGCGATATACTCGATCAGACGTTCGTGTGCGCTTTTCACCCGCTCCGCCCAATCACCGGTCGCGGGCGCTTCAGTAAATTTCCCGCTCTTGTCGCCGGCATAGGTGATGATTTCGCTGCGAGGCACGTCGAGCAGTTGATTAAAACCCGGCCCAGGATTGACCGGCATGGAGAGGGGAAACACGCGCTCGCCGAAGTGGGAACGTAATTCGATCAGCAGGTTGTCAAAGTCCGCCCCCTCTTTATCCATGCCATTGATGACGATCATTTTGGGGATGCCGTCCTCGGTCGCTGTTTTCCAAGCGGCATCGGTGCCCACGCCGACGCCATGCGCGGCGTTAACGACCACAAGCGCAAAATCACCGACACGCAATGCCCCCAACCCTTCACTGAGAAAATCTGCGTAACCAGGGCAGTCAATGATGTTGAACTTCTTCCCCAGCCATTCGAGATGCAGCAACGACGCCTGCACAGAAATCTGGCGATTGATCTCGCTCACGTGGTAGTCGGATACGGTCGAGCCGTTGGCGATGCTGCCCATGCGGTTGATCACCCCCGCACAGACAAGCATCGCCTCACTCAACAGGGTCTTCCCTGCGGAGGCATGACCCACGATGGCAAAGTTCCGGATGTCGGCAGCTTGATATTCTTTCATAGGGAAACGGGGTTGCGGGTTGAAGACGACGAAGGCGCTGGATTTTTAAGCCCGGCTTTCATGTAAGCGACACTACGCCTCCGTCTGATAAGTGCCAAGCGGGAAACCTAGTCGTTTTTTGCGCGAGGTGAGGCGGGGATTGCCGCGCGAAGTTGGCACTCTTGAGCGGGTTAAGAGCGCAGTCACGCGGTTAAACGCAGGCGCAGCTGCGGTCGAGCCCAAAAATAGCTGCGGTCAAAATGCTTCAGTAACGCACGCGATCCGATTTGGCAGCCCAAGCCTTGAAGGCTTCCAAGGCCTCCGGTCGCAGCAGTTGCTGCATCGGAATCTTGCGCTTGGCGATAGGCGTGGCGACTTCCTGGTAAATCAGGTCGTCGTCGAAATCAATCTGCGCCGCGTCTTTACGTGTGTTCCCAAAGTAAACTTTCCGGAAGCGCGCCCAATAGATGGCCGAGAGGCACATCGGGCACGGTTCACAACTCGTATAGAGTTCGCAGTCGTCGAGTTGAAACGTCTTCAGGCGTTTGCAGGCGTCGCGAATGGCGACCATCTCGGCGTGGGCCGTCGGATCGTTGGTGGACGTGACCTGATTCCAGCCGCGGCCGACAATTTTTCCTTTGCGAACTACAACTGCTCCGAACGGACCTCCATGATCGCCGCGCATCTTGATCAGCGAGAGCCGGATTGCCTCGCGCATGAACTTATTTTTCATTTTTCAAAAGTGTGAACTGCCGCAGGACAAAGGAAAAGCCTGCGTTGTATCGTGATTTTTCCGTCTACTGTCAGGCAAAATCGGGGCAGGGTTTGCCAAATTATGCGTAGCGGTCGCGCCCGAGAGGCAGACGGTGGTAATACCATGAATGTTGTTCCTCAAATTTCGACGCAACCACAGACGCCTCCGGTTGCCTTGGCACTAGTGCCGGAGCGTGATGTCATGGCCAAACCTGCCAGTTCCACTCCGTCGCTCCCAGAAATGGAAACGCGGGAGGCCATCGAACTGCGCGCGACCAGTATGACGTTAATTCTGGAAAAGATCATGGCTTGTGGTGACGGTTATTCGCATGGCGGTCTGAACGATTGAACCGCTGGCAAGCTTCAATCGAAGAGCTCTGCGGCGGAGACCGAGTGGGACAAGAAACGGGTCTTATCGGTTCCTGGCAGCAGGCCGCCATGCGTCCAACGCCGCCGGCGATATAAAGCTGCAAAGGTGAATTGCGGGGCCGCGCCTCCTTGGCCGCCGACCAGTTCCGCGCCGCGTCGGACGTTATCCATCATCCACGCGGGTAGCGAGAGGTGATAGGGGTTTCGCTGCACTTCACCGACGTGAAAGCTTGTGGCGGCAATCAAATCTGCGAGGTCAGTGGCACTGATCTCTACCGCGAGATTCGGATCATCCATTGCCCCCCAGAATTCCGTCTCCACCACGTGACATTCGAAGCCAGGCAGCATCGTATGCAGCGCGTCCATCACGAGATGATGCACGCCGATGTGCGTGCCGTTCCAATCGCGTTCGTGCGGGAAAAAGATCACGCGTGGCTGATGCTTGATGAGGATTTCCGCGATGACCTGCACCATGTTCGCCCAATACTGCGGTTCGCTCTGGCGGGTCTTGGCGGTGACACGTTCCAAGCCGTTCGGTCCGGTGGTTTGTACGCCGAAGCCCAGATAGGCGCAGGCATTGTGTAATTCCTTCAACCGTTCTGCCTGTCGCTCCTTCTTGCTGCCTTGCGTGACGGCGACGTTGATAACGTTGAACTTCGCCTCGCGCAATAAACGCAAGGCGAGTCCGCCGGAGATGGTTTCGTCATCCGGGTGCGGCGCGAAAAACAACGCACGGGGCGCATTCGGCGGCAGCACCGGGCGCGGCGCAGGTGGGATGCCACCCAGAGGCAGATTCTTGGCCTCGGCAACTGTCTGAACTGCGGCGGTGACAAATTTCGCGTACGGATTCATGGCAACCTTTTAACTGATGCTCGGCAAGCTCGCAGCAGCAATCGCCTGACCGTGGCGCTTGTCCTTTTCGTCGGGGATGTGAAACGCGACCTGCCCGGCTAGTTCGGGAAACTCGATTTTCAAAACTTCCTTCGCGCCTGAAAGAATCATGTCGCCACCTTCACCCGAAGTGACGCGCCCGAGAATCAACACGTGCCGCAAGTCGTAGAAGCTTGCGAAGTGCGCGATGCCATAGCCGAGATACACGCCGACGGTCTGGTAAATCTTCCGCGCGCGTTCGTCGCCTTGCTTCATCAACGCCTGTACGTGCTTCAGCTTTTCCGGCAATGGCATGTCCTTCGGCGCGTCGATGCCCGCCGGGGCGAGCAAGCGGCCAACGCATTGCTGTGAGAAATACTGCACGCCGCAACCGTAATCACCGGACCATTCATCACGCGGGGCGTTCGGATGATAATCCACTGGGGTGAAGGCGAGTTCGTTGAGCCATGTCGTGATGTTGCCATCCGCGTTGACCCAGCCGCCGGCTGTGCTCGTGCCGAGCGAGATGCCGAGCACGGAGTTCACGCCGAGCGACATCGAAGCCGCGAGCGCGGTGACTTCGCCGTCGTTTACGACCTCCAGCGGCACGTTCCATTGCTTCTGGATATCGAGGAACATGTCTTTCACGCGACGTTGAAACACATCCGCCGGTACGCCCCGGAAGAGCGAGGCGACCTTGACGCGGTTGTTCACATAGACACCCGCTGCACTGCCGCCGATGGCGTCCACTCGCGGCAAATGCGCCGCCGCTTTCTTCAGCGAATCCATGATGCCGTCGAAGTGATATTGCGGGTCGGTCTGGAAATAGGGATTCCACTCTGTCTCCTCGCTGAAGACGACTTTGCCATCAATCACCGCTGCCGCTTTGCGATCGCTGCCGCCGAGATCAAAGCCGATGCGACAGCCCTTCAGATTGCGACCCAGCGCGCTGGTGGAGGAGCATTCCGCCGGGATGTCCTGCGTGCAGACGATTTCGATGGGATGATCGAACATGCGTTCGCCCACGATCTCGGAATCGAACTTTCCCGTGGCGTCTTCGCGATAATGCGCGGCGAGTTTGGCCGCCAGATTGGCCGGGCCATCGAAATAAATCCGCCAGCCGCCGCGCGACCACAGGAGAAATTTCACGATGCGTTCGAGATGCTGATAGTTCGCCTCGTGCTGATTGGCGGCGTGGGCGAAGATTTCCGTCTGGAAAGGATGGATCGAGCCATCTTCTTGTTCGATGGCGAGGCGGACGGTTTGGGCCGCGCCGGAACGAAGCACCTGTTCGCGAAACGCGCGGGCGGCTAGTGCGGCGGGGCGAAATTGCGCGTCCAGCACGGGCGCACACTTGGGGGCGACGAGAGGCAAAGAACTTTGGTTGCTCACAACGGGAAGCTTTCTAGTGGAGGCGGGCCGGCACTTCAAGCAATTCACAACTACGACCCCGGTGCGAGCGGCACATGTGTATGTGTGCCTGTTCTTGTTTCATATCTTGCCCGGCATTACGCTCTCGCTATGAACAATCACGGTCCCGGCTTCATCAAGGAAGACCCTTGGCGCGTTCTCCGTATCATGGGCGAGTTTGTTGAGTCGTTCGAAACCCTATCGCACGTCGGGCCGGCGGTGACAGTGTTCGGCTCGGCGCGCACGAAGCCGAGTGACCCGTATTACAAGGCCGCCGTGGCGCTCGCCAAACAACTCGCTGCGCACAAGATCCCCGTCATCACCGGTGGCGGTCCGGGCATCATGGAAGCCGCCAACAAGGGCGCGGCGCTCGGCAAGGGGACATCTGTGGGATTGAACATCGAATTGCCACACGAACAGAAAGGCAACGACTTCGCCAACGTGCCGGTCAATTTTCACTATTTCTTTTCGCGCAAAGTCTGCTTCGTGAAATACAGTGTGGCGTTCGTGTTCATGCCCGGCGGCTTCGGTACGCTGGACGAACTATTCGAGGTGCTGACGCTGGTGCAGACGGAGCGCATTCCGAAGTTTCCGCTGATTCTCTTCGGCAAAAAGCATTGGAGCGGATTGTTGAAGTGGATGCAGGCGGAGTTGCGCGAGCGGAACAAATACATCGGTCCACCCGATCTAGATTTGCTCACGGTCACCGATGACGTGGATGAAGCCGTCGCGATCATCCGTGACTATCTGCAACGCGTCGGACCGCCGCAGGCCGTGCCGATGGCGTTCTCTTAAGCAAAACCGCATGGCCACCTCTTCCTATGCGATTCTGCTTCGGGATACCGCCACGTTGAGTGCCGATCCGATCCGCCGCGCCTTCGGTACATTCAGTCACCTGACCGCCGCGGACGCCATCCGGTTGGCCGCCAATGCGCAGGGGATTTTGATGCGGCATCTCAGCGTAGATGAAGCCAAGGCGCTGCAACAAGCTTTGGTGAAAGAAGGAGTGAATGCCGTGCTGGTCAACGACGATGACTTGCGGTTTCTGCCAATGTGCCAGCGGTTGCATCGTATTGAACTGACGCATGACGCCCTGATGATTTCTGATTACGTTGGGCGACCCACAGCCGTGGCTTGGAACGAAATTTCACTTGTGGCTGCGGGGGCAGTGCCGCATGTGGAGCTTAGTGCTGCCCAAACCCAACGCACGGCCCTGCGGCCGCATCCGGTGTTTGGGATGTGGCCCAAAAAAGTGAAGGAGGTCCGGAGCCGGCTCGAAACGGAGCGCCAATTTATTCTCGAACTCGTCGTTGGGCGTGGTGCGGCGCGGTATGAGATTCAAGCGCACGAATTCCCCTTTACTGGTGTGGTGGATCGACCGACGGCGACATTGATGGAAAAGTTTGTCTGGCTGGTGCGCGAGATGACGCGCCGCGCGCCGCAAGCGCTGCTGAATCGCGGGGCGCAGGACGTACGCGACGGGGTGGCGTTGGTGCGCGGCTATCCGAGCCGGCAGCTATTGTTGGATGAGATGGTGTGGCTGCTGTGGAATCGCACACAAGGGCAACCAGCAGTTTAACGAAAGGCCATTTGCGCCTTGCCGCCGCGCACCGGCGGAGTTTCAATTTAACCGTGCGTCCGTCCATTCAGGAAATCGCCACTTTGCAAACACCGGAATCGCTCGTTGAACGGCTCGCCGGGCAACATGGCGCGGTGTTGCTGCGTAGTGCGGGGTTCGATTCCCCGCAGGCACGCTATTCCTTTGTTGCGGCGAATCCGTTCCTGACGTTCCGCTCCTCCGGCTCGCGGTGTGAGGTCACCAGCTTCGCTGCGCAAAGTGCAACGCCTGACACGCAACTCCAATTTGGCAACCCCTGGCATCTGTTGGATGCGCTGATGGCGCGCTACGAACTGCTGGATGAGATTGATCTGCCGTTTCCGCTGGGTGGTTGCTTCGGCTACTGGGGTTACGATCTCAAGAATTTCACCGAGCCCAAGCTTCCGCGTCGTGCGGTGAATGATCTGGAGTTGCCCGATTGTCACGTCGGCTTCTACGCCAGCCTGGTCGTCTTTGATCATCGCCTCGGCAAAACGTGCATCGTTGCGACCGGACTCGGTGCTGACGGCGCACGCACGGAAGCGCGGGCGCGGGAACAGGTGGCGTTTTGGGAAACAGTTTTGCGGAAGGATTTACCACCGAGCCACCGAGCCACAGAGGACACGGACAAGTCCAAGTCTTCTCCGTGTCTCCGTGTCTCTGTGGTTGAACCTAATTCCAATCTTTCCCGCGAAGAATTTGTCGCCAACGTTGTGCGCGCCCAACAATACATCCGCACCGGCGACATCTATCAGGTGAACCTTTCGCAGCGGCTTGCGACATCGTGGGCCGCGGCAGGTTGGGATTTGTTCACGCGACTGCTGGCAGTTTCGCCCGCGCCGTTCGCGGCGTATCTCGATTGTGGAGACTTTCAGCTCGCATCGTCGTCACCGGAGCAGTTCCTGCGTATGAGCGGTTCGCACATCGCCACACGCCCGATCAAAGGCACGCGTCCGCGTTCCACCGACGTGACTCGCGACGCGCAACTGGCCTACGAACTTCAGACCAGCGCCAAGGAACTCGCCGAACTGGTGATGATTACCGATCTATTGCGCAATGACCTCGGGCGCTTCTGCGAGTTCGGCAGTGTGCAAGTGCCGGAGCTCGCGCATCTCGAACGCTTCGCCCAGGTGCAACATCTGGTATCCACGGTGGAAGGTCGGCTGCGTTCGGATGTCACGCATTTCGCCGCATTGGCTTCGGCGTTCCCCGGCGGCAGCATTACCGGCGCGCCGAAGTTCCGCGCGATGGAGATCATTGATGAGCTTGAGCCTATTGCCCGCGGACCGTATTGCGGCTGTCTTGGGTATCTCGGATTTAACCGCGAAAGCCAGTTGAGTATCAGTATCCGCACGGCGATCTACAAAGATGCGACCGCCTATTTTCACGTCGGCGCGGGCATCGTGGCGGATTCAGTTCCCGAAGCGGAATTCGAGGAAACGCTAGCAAAAGCACGAGGTTTCCTGGCGGCTCTGAATCTTGCAACGCAACCAACCACTCCAGTACCCACCTCATGATTGTTTTCCTCAACGGCCAGTTTGTGCCCGAACAACAGGCGACGGTTTCCGTGTTCGATCGGTCGTTTCTTTACGGGGATGGATTGTTCGAAACGCTGCGCGTGACCAAGGGCAAACCATTCCGTTGGTGGGAGCACATGGAGCGCCTACGCAAGGGAGGTGATTTTCTTGGCATCAAGATTCCGTTCGCGTGTAAGTCGCTGGAGAAGCTTGCGGTGGAACTTATCGCGAAGAACCAACTGCCTGAGGCGTTGCTGCGGCTGACGGTGTCGCGCGGCGTGGGGTTACGCGGTTATTCACCCAAAGGCGCGAATCAGCCAATGGTAGTCATGACGCTGCATCCGTTTTCCGGAACGTCGGGCGCTACCTCGGCGGGCTGGAAACTTTACACCGCATCCTTCCGTCTGCCAGCCGGTGAGAAGCTGGCCCATTTCAAAACCGCCAACAAACTCGCCCAAATCATGGCTCGCGCCGAGGCGGATGCTGCGGGCGCAGATGAAGCGGTGCTCTGCAACACGGAGGGCTTCGTCGTCGAAGGCGCGAGCAGCAATCTGTTCTGGGTGGAGGGCGACACGATCTGCACACCGCCGCTGGCGAGCGGAATTCTGGCGGGCGTGACGCGTGCGGTGACGTTGGAGCTGTGTCAGAAACTTGGCTTGGTTTCGGCGGAACGACAGATCACGCCGCAAAATTTGCGTCGCGCGCAAGGCGTGTTTGTGACGCTGAGTTCATTGGGCGTGGTGGCTGCGGCGACACTGGACGGTAGTCCGCTAAGCCAATCACCGTCGGTGGAGAAACTAAGTGTCGCCTACGCAGAACTGCTCGCGAGCAGCTAGACATTATGCGCGTGCTTGTCGTTGGTTGTGGTTATGTGGGCTCGTTGCTGGCAATGGAACTGGCGCGGCTTGGTCATGTCGTGTTTGGCCTGCGTCGTTCGGCGACAATCAGTGTTGAACTCCAACGCGCTGGCATAACTCTGCTTCAGGCCGATATAACCCAGCCTACCGCTCTGCAAAAATTGCCGCGAGACTTTGACTGGGTGGTGAACTGTGTTGCATCTGGTGGCGGAGGCGTGGACGAATACCGGCAGCTTTATTTGCTGGGGATGCGAAACTTGATCGAGTGGCTGGTCCCGGCAAAGGCGGGCGGGGTGTCGCGCTTCGTTTACACGAGCAGCACCGGCGTCTATGGCCAGAACGATGGTTCACAAGTGGATGAAACCAGTCTGGTGCAACCCTTGGGTGAGACAGCGCAAGTATTGGTGGAAACGGAGAAAGCTTTGCTGACCGCTGGACGGGAATGGAATTTCCCAGCCGTGGTGCTTCGTGCGGCGGGTATCTATGGGCCGGAGCGAGGCTATCTGCTGAAGCAGTTTCTGCGGGGCGAGGCGCGTATCGAAGGCGCTGGAACGCGGACGCTAAATATGATTCATCGCGACGATTTGGTTCGTGCGCTCATTGCGGCGTTGGAGAGCGGTCGGGGCGGGGAGATTTATAATGCGGCAGATAATGAGCCGGTCAGTCAGTTGGAATTCTTTCGTTGGCTCGCCGCGAAGCTTGGCAAAGCTATGCCGCCCTCTGTGCCGGAAGATGCTGCCGTTCCGCGTAAACGCGGCCTGACGAACAAGCGGGTTTCCAACCAGAAGCTGAAGACGGAATTGGGGGTCAATTTTGCCTATCCGGATTTTCGGAGTGGTTACAGCGCGGAGATTGAGCGATTGGGCGTTGGCGGTCCTGGTTGACCGGCGTCACTGATTCTTCTTTTCCCGTTCCAACTCTTGATCCTCCCAAGAAGCGGGATCATCCAACGATTCAAGATGAGTGAAAACTACGGCGTCAGAAACTGTGTGGCGAATGTCGGCTTCAATCTTTTCCAGCAATTCATGACCGCGCTGCACGGTCCAGTCACCAGGGACAAGGACGTGGACGGAGATGAATTTCTGGCGCCGGATTGGCGGGTGCGCAGAGCGTGAAACTTCATGCCATTTGCTTCGTAGGTCTGAAAGATTTTTTGAATGGCTGCCAAGTCTGATCCCGAAATGGAGATGTCCATCAAACCACCGACCGAGCGACGCATGATGCCGACCGAGGTCCACACAATGTTCGCCGCCACGAGCAAGGCGACCACGGGGTCGAGCCATTGCCAGCCGGTGACGGCGACAAGGCCAATGCCAGCCAGCACGCCGATACTGGTCCAGACATCCGTGAGCAGATGCTTGGCATTAGCTTCAAGCGTGATGGAATTGTGCTTCTTGCCGGCGCGCAGGATGAGCAGGGCGACGAGGAGATTTACCACAGAGGCCACAACGGAGACCCCAAGGCCAACGCCGAGCTCTTGCAACGGTTGTGGTGTGATCAGCCGCAGCGTGGCAGCGACTGCAATGCTGATGGCGGCGACAAGGATCAATCCGCCCTCAAGACCACTGGAGAAATACTCGGCTTTACCGTGGCCGTAAGCGTGGTCTTCATCCGCCGGACGCGCGGCGATGGTCAACATGGCCAGTGCCATGATGCCGCCGAGGAGATTGACCAGTGATTCAACTGCATCCGAAAGCAAACCCACCGAGCCAGTGATGAGATAGGCGGCGGTCTTCAACCCGATGGTGACCAAGGCTGCCGCAATGGACAGCCAGGCAAAGCGGGTGAGTGATTTACGATTTTCTGGCACGCTGGAAGGTTAGCCCACAGAACGCGCGAAACACACGAAAAGACTGCAAAAAAGACTGCGAGTCGCAGCGGTTTGCGATGATGGACTATATTGTTTCGTAGAAGCTATTATCGTCGGTTCTGTCCTTCGAAAGGTTGCCGCATTTTCAGTTAGCCTCGGAGGGCCAATTCCCAGCGCTTGGAACTAGGCGTTTGATAGGAAGATTCGCAATCAGATTATAGGATTAAGATTCACTGCGGACAAAGCCGTGTCCATTACTTGGTGCCACGGTGACGGTCCTAATGCATGCGCTTGTCCAACGATCAGAAGCTTGTTGACGGAACTGGTGTTTAATACTATGTATTGCAAGGTAGTTGGCTAACCGATGCTGTTATGGTCGTTAGCTGCCGGCAAATTAATGAATGATTTCTTCGACAATTGGACGGTGCAGGTGCGCAAAGGATTGCTGGAGCTTTGCATTCTGAATGCGTTGGCAGATACGGAGCGTTACGGCTACGACTTGGTGAAGACTTTGGTCGAGGTCCACGGGCTTGGGGTAACTGAAGGCACAATCTATCCACTTCTATCACGATTGCGGGTGGCGGGATTGATTACATCCCGGTTGGAGGAATCAACTTCAGGGCCGGCCCGCAAGTATTATTCACTAACCAAGGACGGGCGCAAAACGATGGAAGCTATGAACAACTACATGGTTGAGTTAAATCGCAGCGTTACCGGGCTGCGGAAAAAGGAGCCTAGTATGATTGAGTGGACCGAATCTGCCCGTCGCGTGTTGAATGAATACTGCCTGCGCGCAAAAGAGTCGGTGACGGCCAGCGGGGCCGACGCTGAAGAGGTCAGCGAAGACTTGCGGCGGCATGTGGAAGAAGAAGTGCGCGCGGCGCACATCAACGTGGTGACGGAGGTAGACATCCGTCGAATTCTGACCAAAGTCGGAGAACCTCAGCCGAACCCACCGGAGCTGCCAAAAGCTGGGGGCACTTCCAGCGACGGAAAGCCAGCTGGCGAAAAGCTTAACCATTTTGCGGGATTTTTTCTGGTCAGTTTTGGAGTCGTGTTGCCGTTGGTGGCATTGATTTTCGAATGGGTGACGGGTAGTTCGGCAGGCGCGTTGTTCGATCCGATTCCGAATTGGTTTCAGTTGCTCGCAGTTGCATTTGTGCCTGTGGTGAACCTTTGGATTTGGCGCGCAGGAGTGACGCGCGATCGCCGTCAACTCAAGTTGTTGGGGTGGTTTAATGGCGCGACGATTGGGATTGCTGGCTTTTACACCCTCCTCTACCTGCCATTTCTGCCTTTCGCGGCGATCGGGATCATCTGCTTTGGGCTAGGATTGATACCGATGTCGCCGTTGTTGGCTGCAATAGTGACTCCGGTGCTTCGTGCTCGATACCGACGCCGGGTTGGAGTTGACCAATTGCCGGGTGGATGGAAGGGGGCTGCGGTGGCTTTCGGTTTGCTCTGTCTGGCGCAACTACCCAGCGCGGTTACTTATTATGGTTTGGCGCGGGCAACCTCGGACGATCCGGGAATCAAAGCCCACGGAGTCCGCGTGCTGCGACAATTTGGTGATGAACAAATGCTGCTTCGCGCCTCATACGGTTTGCTTCGTCGCGAATTGGATATGGATGTGGTTCGTTGGCTCGCAAGCGAAAACGCAACTATTTCCGCAGATGAAGCGCGTGAGATTTATTACCGGGTGACGGGGCAGGCGTTCAATTCCGTTCCTCCACCGAGTATGTACACTCGGGCCGGGCGCTGGACTGGTCTGGACGAAGAATTCTTTTGGGACGATGGACTTGGGGGCGACGCGGTAGCGCAGCGCGTCAAAGGACTCTCGATGTTGAGTTCGCGAATGGATGCGGTGGCAGAGCCGGATGCCGCCCTGGTTTATTGCGAGTGGATCATGGAGTTCAAGAATGTCTCGACCCAGCAACGGGAGGCGCGCGCTCAAGTTACCTTGCCTCCCGGGGCGGTGGTTTCGCGTGTCACTCTCTGGATTGATGGCGAGGAACGTGAGGCGGCTTTTGGTGGCCGTGCTCAAACTCGCGCTGCATACAAGGAGGTAGCTGTGCAGCAAAGACGCGATCCCATCCTCGTGACCACTTGCGGGCCGGATCGGGTGTTGGTGCAGTGTTTTCCAGTGCAGCCCAACGGCGGGGTGATGAAGGTGAAACTTGGTATTACCGCTCCGTTGATCCTGGATTCCGTGGAGCGAGGAGCATTTGTGTGGCCGCACTTCTTGGAACGTAATTTCGCAATCAATTCCAGTCTACGCCACGAGCTCTGGATGGCCTCCTCGAAGCAGCTCAAGAGTGGTAAAGCCGAAGCGACACCTCCAACTTCTTCCGACCACCTATTTGCGTTGCATGAATCCTTGAGCGAGGGCGAACTTGCGGGCGGAAACCGAACAATCACTGTCGAGCGTGCTGCGGCGGTGAATGAGGTTTGGACTCCTGCCAGCGATGGCAGCGGGAATATCCAACAGCAAATTGCGAAAAGTGCGTCGGCGGGAATTCGGCGGCTCGTGCTCGTAGTCGATGGCTCCAAAGGAATGGAATCGTATGCCGGTCAGATAGCTGACGCGATCTCCGCTCTATCCAGTCAGATCGAACTAAAATTGATCTTCGCAAGTGATACGGTCGAGGTTGAGTCAAATCGCACAACGACATTTCAGCCCGAGCGCGTGGAGGAGATTGAACGTCGGTTGCGACGTGTCAAATTCGGGGGCGGGCAGGATAACCTTCTAGCGCTTGCCGCCGCGTGGGACACGGCCTCCGCAGTGGAGGGCGGTGCTGTGCTCTGGGTGCATGGGCCAACGCCAGCTCTGCTCTCGGCTGAAAGTGGTTTACTGCAACGGTTGGAGCGCAATACATCGCGAACCCGCCTGTTTGAAGTGCAAACCGAGTCTGGCCCTGATCGTATTTTGGAGAAGCTGGACGGTCGTTCAGCTTTACAGAGCGTCCCGCGGTTCAAATCGCTGCAGGACGACTTGCGCCGTTTGTTGGGTCAATTGAATGGGCGCATTCTGATCGTTGAACTTAAACGGGAGAAAATCACCAACAGTCCGAACGGCATCCGGGGCAGCCGACATGTTGAACGGCTTTGGGCGCGTGATGAAGCCCAGCGCCTGGCCCGTGCGCGCGAGATAGATGCGGCGACCAAACTCGCCGTGCAAAACCAACTAGTGACACCGGTGTCAGGCGCGGTTGTTTTGGAACGGAAGGAACAATATGAGCGGCACGGTTTGACGCCTGCTGCAGCCGCCACAGTGCCGTCTGTGCCGGAACCCACGGCCCTGAGCTTGGTGGGAATTGGGCTGCTGGCCTGCGCTATAGCCCGGAGAAAACGTTCGGCGCCAAATCGCGGTCGGGGCTAAGAGGCCAAGGGAGCAGGTTGCTTCTCTAAAAACCCCATCATCTGCCCTTTCAGCGCTGCGATTAGTCCTGACCAGCCCACGCGCTTCGCTCAAATCATGTGGCAGAACATCGCGTCGCGGAGCTTGGGCTCGAACCACGTGCTCTTGGGCGGCATGATGCCGCCGGCGTCAGCGATGGTCATCAGGTCTTCGATGCTCGTCGGGAACATGCTGAACGCGCAGGCGTATTCACCGCTGCTGACGAGTTTCTCCAGTTCCGCCGTGCCGCGGATGCCGCCGACGAAATTGATCTTCTTACTTGTGCGCGGGTCGGTGATGCCGAAGATCGGGTCGAGCACGAACTTCTGGAGCAACGTTACGTCGAGCTTCTCGATCGGATCGTTGGTGGCGGCGAATTGCGGCCGGAACGTGAGCGTGTGCCACTGGCCACCGATGAAGAGGCCAAGTTCGTGTTTGCGGGTAGGCTTGGCCGCGCCGTTGGGTTTGATGACGAAGATGGCGTCGAGCTTCTGCAACAACTGCGCGGCGGTCAGACCGTTGAGGTTTTTGAGCACGCGATTGTAGGGCAGGATTTGCATCTGGTTGTGTGGGAAGATGACGGTGAGGAATTGTCCACTGTGGCCCGCGCCTTTGCGTGATTGATACACACGTCCCGCCGCGGCGCTGCGATGGTGGCCGTCCGCGATGTAGAGGAACGGAATCTTCGCAAACTGGTCAGCAATGAACTTGATGCCGTCCGCATCGGCAACGGTCCATGAGGTGTGGCGCACGCCGTCCTTGCCGGTAAAATCCACGTCCGGCGTTTTGGCGACGCGATCGCCGATGAACGTGTCCAGTGCATCCACGGCGCGATAGGTCAGGAACACCGGGCCGGTCTGGGAATTGAGCGTTTCGATGTGACGCACGCGGTCGTCCTCCTTGTCCGGGCGAGTGAACTCGTGCTTCTTGATGATGTTGTTCAGGTATTCCTCGCAGCTCGCGGCGGCGACGAGACCGATCTGCGCATGACCGCCCATGATCTGGCGGTAGAGGTAAAAGCACGGTTGCTTGTCCTGATAGAGCGCGCCCTGGCTGATGAGTTTGGCAAAGTTCTCCTTGCCCTTGGCGTAAACGGCGTCCGAATAAAGGTCCACGCCGGGAGCGAGATCAATTTCCGGTTTGCTCACGTGTAGGAAGCTGAGCGGATTGCCGGCGGCCATCTGGCGGGCTTCCTCGGACGACATGACGTCGTAGGGCAGTTCGCAGATCTGGGCGGCGAGTTCGGGTTTGGGTCGCAGGGCGGCAAAAGGTTTCAATGTAGCCATAAAAGCGGGCGGGAAGATAGGCGGGGCGGGGCGGGAACGCACGAAAAAAGACCCAAAAGAAAGCTTGCCACTCGACGCTCGTAAGTTATGCTCTGCGCCCTTATTTAGGAAAAGATTTATGGCAAGAATTTGTGAAATCACCGGCATCGGCCCGCGCAAGGGCAGCATCATCTGGCGCTCCGGTAAGAAAAAGAAGCTGGGCGGTATCGGTACGCACGTCACGGCCATCACCAAGCGCAAGTTCATGCCGAACCTGCAGCGCGTGAAGGCGGTCATTGACGGCGAAGTCCGCTACATTCGCGTTTCCACCCGCGCTCTGAAGAAGGGTTTGGTCACCAAAGCGCCGAAGCGCACTTGGAAGAAGGACGCGCCCAAGGCGAAGTAAGCCGGAATCATTTCAAACAAAAAGCGAGGTCTTAACGGCCTCGCTTTTTTGTTTTGATAGGAGA
This sequence comes from Verrucomicrobiota bacterium, assembly GCA_049840435.1. GTDB lineage: Bacteria > Verrucomicrobiota > Verrucomicrobiia > Limisphaerales > JADLHS01 > JADLHS01. The sequence goes on from JASGKY010000029.1 coordinate 108,051, forward strand.
GGCTGAAATCTACTCGAAGTTGCGGCGGATTGCTTCGGCGACATCAGGCGGAGCGGGGAGCTGATATCCAAAGAAGTGTTTTGAACTGATTGCTGCAACCTCGCCACCGAGCTTGGAAACTGTTCCGACCCAAGCACCTTCTGGGAGGCTGCCTGTTGTTCGTTTCACGAATTCCGCATGTGGCCAACTCATGTTGAAAGTGAAGTGTGCCACTTCACCGCCTTTAACCATGGCGAGAATCGCATCTCCATCGCGCATTTTGATTTTCTCTTTCATGATTTGCCGAGTGAATTTTATTTTCCCTTCGCAAACTTCATCGTCGCGCGTTTCAGTTCGCGGTCGGATTCGCGCTGCTTGATGTCGTCGCGCTTGTCGAACTGCTGTTTGCCTTTGCCGACGCCGATGGAGACTTTCACTTTCCCGTTCTTCCAATACATCGCCAGCGGGAACAGGGTGTTGCCCTTGACCGAGGCGAGGCCGAACAGCTTGCGGATTTCCGCCTTATGCAGGAGCAGTTTGCGCGGGGCTTTCGGGGCGTGATTGTTCAGGTTGCCGTGGGAGTATTCGTCAATGTGCGCGTTGTAGAGCCAGACTTCGTCCTTTTCCACGCGCGCAAAGGCGTCAGCGATCTGGCCCTTGCCGGCGCGCAGCGCCTTCACCTCTGTGCCGTGCAGGACGATGCCCGCCTCAAAGGTTTCGAGGATATGATAATCCCGCCGGGCTTTGTGATTGGTGACTATGTCAGCCATAAACAACAACAGCCAGAGGTTGAAGCCTCTGGCTGTGCAAAATCAAGATGGTTCGCGGCTTAGTGCTTTTTGCGCTTCTTGGCGACGGGCCGGGTCAATTCTTCGATTTCCGGAAGATCCCAGCCGATTTTCTCCTCGATAATTTCGCGCAGGGCGATGTCTGCCGCACCAAGGGTGGTGTAATCAGCGATGAGCGGACGGCCCATACCGCCGCCGCCGGCGTTCAGTTGGCGCACGCGACGGGAGACGATGTTGATCAAAATGTTGGGCGTGCCAACCTTTTCCAGAGCTTTCTTGCAGAGTTCAGCGTTCACAGTATTTCAGTCCAAAATCGAGCGGGTCAGGTTAGCTGACGCCGGCTTGGTTGCAATACAAAATTTGGCTTTCAAACTTGCCCCGCCGCGTCCCTTGGCCTAAAACCCTCCCCCGCATGTCCGTCACCAAACAGTCCCGTTCCACAGCAAAACAGGGCCAATTCAGCCTCGACGCCTTTCTGGCGTCCAGCACGGTGTCCGTTAATGCCGCGCTCGACCGCTTTCTCCCGTCTGAAAAGGCCAAGCCGGCGACCATCCACAAGGCGATGCGCTACTCGCTCTTTGCCGGTGGCAAGCGGATGCGTCCGGCGCTGGTTTTGGCGGCAGCGCAGGCTTGCGGTGGGAAGGATGCCGACGCCATGCCTTTGGCCTGTGCAGTCGAGTGTATCCATACCTACTCGCTCATCCACGACGATCTGCCCGCGATGGATAATGACGATTACCGTCGAGGCAAACTGACGAATCACAAGGTCTTTGGCGAAGGTATTGCGGTGCTGGCGGGGGATGCTTTGTTGACACAGGCCTTCGAGATTGCGGCGCAGGCGAAGGGCTGGCCACGTTACTCACATCGGGATTTGATTTTGGAAGTAGCTAAGGCATCTGGATCGCTGCAACTTATCGCGGGGCAGGTGGCGGATTTAGAGGGCGAGGGAAAGAAAACTTCGTCGGCTCAGTTGAAGTACATTCACGAGCGGAAGACGTCGGCCTTGCTCTGTTGTTCGGCGCGTCTTGGTGGCATGAGCGCGAACTGCTCAGCAGCGCAACTCAAGGCGCTGACCGATTTTGGTTATCACGTCGGCCTCGCGTTCCAAGTGATCGACGACATTCTCGACGTAACGCAGACGAGCGAGAAACTTGGTAAGACGGCTGGCAAAGATACGAAAGCGCAGAAAGCGACGTATCCATCTATTGTGGGCTTGGAGAAGTCGCGGAAGATTGCGGGGCAGTTGACGGATAAAGCGTTTGCTGCATTGAAGCCGTTCAAAGGACAGGCGGTCGCGCTTGAAGCGCTCGCAGAATTTTTGTTGAAGCGAGATCGGTGATTGCAGTCGAGGTCAACTCAGGGCCTTCCGTTCTAAGCATCCGTAATAATTTTGTGAACAACGCTTATTTGACGGCGTGAGTTCATGTGTTAGCCTCATTTCAGGTATATGAGTGCGAGAAAAATCAGCAACCACAATTCAACAGATTTAACGGTCAACTCCCGCAAGGCGAGCTTAACACTTTCTCCTGAAGCGGTTTCCATCCACAAGGGCGGCATCGAATTTCGCAGCCAGACCTCGTTTCCGAACTGGGTCGAGATGACGGTTTCCCTCAAATCGCCGGTGGATGACATGGTAGTCAACTGCACCGGAGTCGTTGTGGATTGCATCGGCAACAAGCATGAGGGTTATCATGTCTCGATGGTGTTCACGAGCATGTCGAAGCAGGCCGAAGCGCGCTTGAACACGATGGCTCACGCACGCCTGAGCTAAGTTAAATTTTCCCCTGAGCCGCCTTGGATTCCAAGGCGGCTTTCCGTTTTCCGGGATGGCATTTTGAAGTCGCTTTGCTAGTCTCCCGCCATGGAATTGTTCAACAAGATTATGAAGACCGCCGTGGATGGCCATGCCTCCGACGTGCACATCAAGGTCGGCACGCCGGTGGTCTTCCGGATCAATCGGGAATTGATCGCCATCGAATGCCCGCATCCCTCGGAAGAATGGATGAACAAAGTGGTGCAGAACATCACCCCGGCGCACCTCAAGAAAAAACTCGAAGAAGAGCGCGAGGTGGACTTCTCGTATTTCCTGCCTGAGGTCGGTCGTTTCCGAACGAATCTTTTCCAACAGCGTGGTCAGTGGGCGCTCGCAATGCGTTACGTCAAAACCCAAGTTCCGAGCTTCGAGCAACTTGGTTTATTGCCGCAGATTCGGCAGATTGCAGAATCGCCGCGCGGCATTGTTCTGGTCGCTGGCTCTACTGGCAGTGGTAAGTCCACCACGCTCGCTGCGATGCTGGAGCACATCAACGGCAACTTCAAAAAACACGTCGTCACATTGGAAGACCCGATCGAATTCGTGTTCGAGGACAATCAATCCATCATCGAGCAACGTGAAGTCGGCCTCGACACGCAGTCCTTTCATCACGCGCTGAAACACGTGCTGCGCCAAGACCCGGACATCATCATGGTCGGCGAAATGCGTGACAACATCAGCTTCGCGGCGGCCATGAGCGCGGCGGACACGGGCCACTTGGTCTTGTCCACGCTCCACACCACGAACGCCTCGCAATCCGTCACGCGCATCTTGGATTTCTTTGAAGCCAACGAGCGTGAACAAGTCCGGCGCCAGCTCGCGGGCACATTGCAGGCGGTGATCTGTCAACGCATGGTGCCGACCATCGCCGGGAAGATGACGCCCGCGTTGGAAATCATGATCAACACGTCCACGGTGAAGAAATTGATTGAGGAAAACCGTCTCGATAAACTCGCCGCCGCCATCGAGACCGGCACAGATGACGGCATGTTGAATTTCAACCAGTCACTGTTCCAGCTCGTGAAGTCCGGCATCGTTTCCGAGAAGGAAGCGCTGGCCAAGGCCACGAACGCACAGGCGCTCGAAATGAATTTCAAAGGCATCTTCCTCGACGAAGGTCGCCGCATTCTCGGTTAACCCAGACGCACAACTTGAACCCGGCCCGCCCGCTCGCGGGGCCACCGCCATTTATTTTCATGACCGAACAGATTGTCATCCTCGATTTCGGCTCGCAATACACGCAGGTCATCGCCCGGCGCATCCGCGAGTGCAACGTCTATTCCATAATCATCCCATTCAACACGCCCGCCGCCGAGATCGCGGCGATGAAGCCGAGCGGCATCATTTTGTCCGGCGGTCCGTCCAGTGTGTATGCGCCGAAAGCGCCGTTGCCGGACAAAAACGTATTTGAACTCGGCGTGCCGATTCTCGGCATCTGTTTCGGTGTGCAACTGCTCGCGCAATTCAATGGCGGCAAAGTGGAAAAAGGTCTTAAGCGCGAATATGGCAAGGGCACGTTGTTAGTGAAAGACGCTTCGTGCGCGCTGTTTGCCAAGCTGCCGAAGTCACTCCAGGTTTGGAATTCCCACGGCGACAAGCTCACCAAGATGCCCGCTGGGTTCAAAACCGTTGCGGTCACGGAAAACTCCGAATACGCCGCCATTGAAAACCGCACCAAGAAATTCTTCGGCCTGCAATTCCACCCCGAAGTCGTTCACACGCCGCGTGGCAAGGAGATCATTTCCAATTTCGTCCACGGCATCTGTGGCTGCGACAAGTCGTGGAACATGCACAACTACGTTGAACAGGCGGTGAAGGAAATCCGCGCGCAGGTCGGCAAGGAACACGTCATCCTAGGTTTGAGCGGCGGCGTAGATTCCAGCGTGGCGGCGGCGCTCTTGCACAAGGCCATCGGCGATCAGCTCACCTGCATCTTCGTGAACAACGGCGTGTTGCGTTCGCGCGAAGCCGAGGTCGTGCAGCAGGTGTTCGGCAAGAGTTTCAAGATCAAGTTGCAATACGAAGATGCCACGAAGATTTTCATGTCGCGGCTCAAAGGCGTCACCGATCCCGAAAAGAAGCGCAAGATCATCGGCAAGACGTTCATCGAAGTATTCGCCGCCGCCATGAAGCGCGTGGGCAAAGCCAAGTTCCTCGCACAAGGCACGCTTTATCCCGACATCATCGAATCCGTGCCCATCGCCGGCAATCCCGCCGCGCTCATCAAGAGCCATCACAACGTCGGCGGCCTGCCGAAGAAGATGAAGTTCAAGCTCGTCGAGCCGCTGAAAAATCTGTTCAAGGACGAAGTCCGGTTGCTCGGCGAAGAACTTGGCGTGCCGAAGGAAATCGTCTGGCGGCAACCGTTCCCCGGACCGGGCCTCGCCGTGCGCATCCTTGGAGAAGTCACGCCGTCGCGCTGCGAAATTTTGCGCAATGCCGACGCCATCGTCGTGGAGGAGATGAAGGCCAGCGGGCTTTACTACAAGATCTGGCAGAGCTTCGCCGTGTTGCTGCCCGTGCGCAGCGTCGGCGTGATGGGTGACGAACGGACCTACGATTACACCATCGCCATCCGCGCCGTGGAATCGCAGGACGGCATGACCGCCGACTGGGTGAAGCTGCCCTACGACCTGCTGGAGAAACTCGCGAGCCGCATCATTAACGAAGTCAAAGGCGTGAACCGCTGCGTGTTCGACATCACCAGCAAGCCGCCGGGAACTATCGAGTGGGAGTAACCGCAGGTTTGCGCCACGTAAACCACGCGGTCACCACCAGCAGTAGCAGGCCAAAAATTCCGATCGTTTGGATGACTTGGATGAAGCTATCGTGCCGGAAATACAACGTCAGCCCATAGCTTGCTGCCACCGCGATCAACCACGGCACGGCGCGGAATTGCGAGGTGGCCATGAGATTGTTCAACAGCACTGTCGCCAGTGTTAGTGGCAACATGCACCAGCCGAACCACGGGATCAGTGGTCCAGAAATTTCCAGGTAGGAAGCGTCGTAGCGCACGAGTTGGAGTGGTAGTTTCGGGAAGAGGGTGCAGACCAGCGCCGCGCCAATGCCAGCCAGCGCGGTGAAGCCGACCGCGAGAAACAACGCATTGGATTTTTCTCCCGTCGCCTTGCTGCGCGCCAGTTTGGGGAACATCACGGCCGCGACCGGGGCGGTGAAGTAAACCAGCGCACGCCCGATCATTCCCGCTGCCGCGTAGTAGCCCGTTTGATCCTTGGAGAAAAACCGCTGCACAAAAATCATATCCGCACTCAGCATGAACGTGCTGACACCCATGCCCAAGGTCAAGGGGCAGACGCGGCGCAGCCAGCCGCCCCAGTGCATCGGTTCTCCCGGGCCGCGCAGACAATCTGTGCAGCGCCAGAAACCCACGATGCCTACGGTGATCATTCCCACCAACACTGCCATTACGGCACCGGCGGCATAATGTGCCAACAACCCTACGGTCAAGCACACCGCGCTAAAGCGGCCGATGCCGTCCGCAATCATTATGTTGCCCAGCCACAGAAAATTTTGTCGTCCTTGCAACACACCTTGAGCGATCGGCCGCCACACTGCGATCAGTCCTACGACCACCGCCAGCCAGAGCGCGGCGGGGTTGGCGATTTTGAGTGCCGCCAGAATGTCTTGTCGCCACCACCACACGACGGCGGCCATGACGAGCCAGACTAAAAAGGTGCCACGCAACACGGCGCGAAAGGTTCCAGCCAGTTCGCGTTCCTGTTGTGGCGTCAAAACGGAGGCGGCTTGTTGGGCGAAGACGCTTTGCAGCCCCACCGCCGGAATGCCCATTAAGCTGATGATCTGTAGCAACGTGGTGAACACGCCGTATTCATCTTTGGGCATGCGTTGCGCGATGCTGTGCACGGCAAACATCAGTCCTCCGCCGGCTACCGTGGCGATCATCAGCCAGCCGCTTTCCCGGAAAAAAGTCAGGTGGCTGTGCTTCTTAGTGGCCGTCGGAGTGACGGCCTTTGGTGTTCCTTCTGAAACCATGAGGCTTGGACAATACGCGAGCGGTTCGGTTCAAGGAAGCGATTTCAGGAAGGCCAACAGCTTGGCGCAACCCTGTTCCAGTTGGGAAATATCCACCCATTCATCGGCGGTGTGGGCTTGGGCGATGTCGCCCGGGCCGAAGACGACGCTGGGAATTCCGCCGCCCGCCAGTACGGCGGCGTCGCAGAAGTAATGCAGCCCGGTCGCGCGTTTCTGGCCGGCACTGCGGAGGAATTGTTTCACGAGCGGAAGCTGCGGATTTGTCTCCAGCGCCGGACAGGGTTTTAATTTCACGTTGGAAACTTTGGCGCTCAGCCCGCGCGCTTTGAGAAATGCGCCCAGGCTCTGGCGCGTCCACGCTTCCGATTCACCCGGCAAGGTGCGTCGGTCTACGCCGATGAGGCAACTGTCCGGCACGATGTTCGTCTGTGTGCCGCCGTGGATGGTGCCGACGCTGACCGTGCCGTGACCGAGCAGGGGGTGCTGCTTTTTTTTTAGCGCGGCGGCATAATCTGTTTCCAGCGCGACCACGACGCGAGCCATTGAGTGCGCGGCATTGTCGCCGAACCATGGCGTCGCACCGTGCGCTGAGCGACCGTGGGTTTCCACTTCCAGCCAGACGCTACCTTTGTGCGCCGTGGCGATGGCGAGGCGTGTCGGCTCACCGACGACGGCGAGGTCGGCCTTGAATTTTTTGTCCGCCAGATAGCGTGAGCCACTCTGGCCGTTTTCCTCATCTACGAGGCCGACAAAAATGATTTCGGTTTCCGTCGGACGGTGCTTGGAAGCGGCTAACTCGCGCAAAGCTTGAAACATCACCGCGACCGAACCTTTCGTGTCGCACGCGCCGCGACCGTAAATCTTGCCGCCGCGCTTTACGGGTTTCAGTTGCGCGTCGCTGACGACGTTGACCGTGTCGAGATGCGGCGCGAGCAGGACGGTCTGGCGAATCTTTCCCTTCGGTTGGAAGCGAATCACTACATTGGGACGCCCCGGTAACACGCGCTGAAACTCGATACTAAGCCTGGCTCTCGCGCCCAGTACCGCGAGATATTCCGCCATGCGTCCTTCACCCGCGTATGGATGACGCGCCGGCAGAAACGCGCTGTTCACGCTGGGAATCGCGATGAGTTCGGCGAGCAGTTGAGCGACTTTGGCCATGGCGCGGGAGAGTTTAGAGTGCGGCGAAGGGAAGTCGAGCCGTGGCTGCGTTCGTGAGAACGCGGCTGATTTCGGGATGGTGCCCGCTCAGTTCGGATTTGCCGCACTTTCATGAGTGCAGCCACAAAAAAGAGGTCAGCCGATGGTCGTCACCGCCAGCTTGTGCTTATCCGCGAGCGCAGCGCAGGCTTCCTGTTCTAACACTAGGCTGCGACCTGCTTCAAACGCCAGCACGGCGACACCGGAATTGGCGCAGGTCTCCAACGTCTTCGGCCCGATGCACGGCACATCAAAGCGCATGTCGTGATTCAGCTTGGCGACCTTCACCGCTACCGCGCCGCCGTTCTTGCCAGCGAGTTCACCGCCACGGGCGAGACATTTGTCCGTGCCCTCAAAACCTTCCACGGCGAGCACCGTGCCTTCCTTCACAACGACGATTTGGCCGATTTCCAGGCGGGAAACTTCCTTGGCGATACGGAAGCCGAATTCCACATCCACGCGCTGTTCGTCGGTCAGTTTACGTCCGAGCCGGAAACCCGCGCCCGGCATGAGCGGCTGCAGCCACGGCGTCGCCTCGATCAGTTCCACGCCGTCCTTCTTCAACTCGTCAGCGATGGCGCCGAAGATTGTGTGCGCGTTGCGCTCTTTGAGTTTGAACAATACACCCATCGCGCGCAGGTCAGGGCGGACATCGAAAAGATTCTTGGGCGCGATCTGGCCGAGCATGACGCATTGCTTCACGCCGCGATCCGTGAAGGCCGAAATCATCCTGGACAACTGGCCGACCTTGACCCAGATGACATCATCCACGAGCGAGGTGATGCTTTGATCCGTTTCACCCTCGAACGCCACCGCGACGATGCGCTTCACGCCCATGCTGCGCGCCTGCCTGGCGAACATGAGCGGCAACGAACGATTGCCGGCGATGAGTCCGATGCTGTCCACAGATGAATTCACGGCGAAAACGTAGCGGTTTCCCGCGGGGCAGCGCAATGCCAAGCTGGGCGGCGTGTGGTTTCGCTTGAGGCGCAACCGTTGGCTCGCTAGTGTCCGCGCGCATTTGATTAATAGAAATTTTGAAAGCTAACGCCACCAGTTCCCAACTCATCACCGCCGCGCGCGAAATGTCCGCAGCGGTTGACCGGCTAAAATTCAAGCCGCCCGTCGAGCACGTTTACAATCCGCTCGATTACGCCTGGGCCGCACACGAGGAATACCTGCGTCACTTTGGCAACAGTCGCAAACGTATCGTGTTCCTCGGCATGAATCCCGGTCCGTTCGGCATGGCACAGGTCGGCGTGCCGTTTGGTGAAGTGGCGGCGGTGCGTGACTGGATGGGCATCAACGTTCCGGTCGGCAAACCACAGCATGAACATCCGAAGCGTCTGGTGTTGGGTTTTGATTGCCCGCGCTCCGAAGTGAGCGGGCGACGGTTGTGGGGTTTGTTCGCGCAACGCTTTGGCACGGCGGAGAAGTTTTTCGTCGAGCACTTCGCGGTGAATTATTGCCCGCTGGCGTTTCTTTCTGAAACCGGCAGCAATCTCACGCCGGACAAATTGCCCGCAGCCGAACAGGAGAAATTATTCGCCGCGTGCGATACCCATCTGCGGCGCGTTTTGGAAATCCTTCAGCCCGAATGGCTCATCGGTGTGGGTGGGTTTGCGCGGGAACGGGGCGAGGCGTTTAGCGCGGAGTTGAACATCAAGCTCGGCCAGATTTTACATCCCAGCCCGGCCAGTCCGGCGGCGAATCGCGGTTGGGCGGAAGCAGCCACCAAGCAACTCGTGGCGTTGGGCGTGTGGAAGGGCTAAGGCTTGTGTTGTAGCGGCGCTCTGTGAGCGCCGACTCTCTCTGACGCGCGGCCAACGGCGGTCACAGACCGCCGCTACAAATCAGTTTGTTCAACTTCGCACGGAAGATTGCCACCAAGCTCCTTTTAGCTATCATGACCGACGTCCGCTCGTCCTGCGGCTGTGGGACGGGCGTTTTGATTTACCAACCAACCATTATGGCACTGCTCAACGAAAATTATCTGAAACTCAAAGCCGGCTACCTCTTCCCCGAGATCGGTCGCCGCGTGAAGGCTTTTTGTGAAGCCAATCCCGAAGCCGCCAAGCGCCTCATCCGTTGTGGCATCGGTGATGTGACCGAACCGTTGCCGCAAGCCGTCGTCGCGGCGATGCACAAGGCCGTGGACGAAATGGCCACGCGCGAAAGCTTCAAGGGTTATGGTCCGGAGCAGGGTTATGAATGGTTGCGCAGTGCCATCGCCAAGAATGATTTTCGTGACCGTGGTATCGAAGTGGCCGACGACGAAATCTTCGTCAGTGACGGCTCAAAGTGCGATTGCGGCGCGATCCTCGATATCCTCGGTGACAAAAACAAAATCGCCATCAGCGATCCGGTGTATCCCGTTTATGTGGACACGAACGTCATGGTCGGCCACACCGGTGTGGCGAATGAAGCGGGCGCTTATGCCAAGCTCGTCTATTTGCCGTGCCGCCCGAGCAACGGTTTCATCCCCGAGCCGCCGAAGAAGCACGTGGACGTGATTTACCTTTGTTCGCCGAACAATCCAACGGGCGCGGTCGCCACGCGCGCACAACTTGAAGCGTGGGTTAAATACGCGCTCGAACACAAAGCCGTCATCTTGTTCGATGCAGCCTACGAGGCGTACATCACCGATCCGGCGATTCCGCATTCCATCTACGAAATTCCCGGCGCGCGTGAGTGTGCCATCGAGTTCCGCAGCTTCTCGAAGAACGGCGGGTTCACCGGCACGCGTTGCGCGTTCACGGTCGTTCCAAAATCGCTCAACGCCTACACCAAGGCCGGCGAAGCGAAGCCGCTGCACCCGTTGTGGTCGCGTCGCATGACCACGAAGTTCAACGGCGTGAGCTACATCGTGCAGCGCGCCGCCGAAGCGCTTTATTCACCGGAAGGCAAAACGCAGATCGCTGAACTCATCAAGCATTACCTAGGCAATGCCGAAGTGCTCCAACAAAGCGAAAGCTGATGAACTGCGGCAAAAAGTAGAAGAATATTTGCGCAATACGAACAAAGAAGAACTCAATCCAGAAGGTATCAAGCGTGATTTGGAACTTTGCTAGAAGATCGCCAAGTAGGATTGAGGCTTTAAGGAAGGTTCTCACAATTTGACCGCGATACTTTAGTAAAATTATTAAGTCAGCGGCAAGATTTGAGCGAAGAACAGATAAACCAAAACATTGACTCTTTACTTGCAGTCCGGGACAATATTTTGGCAAGCACCTCAAAAAGTAGCGGGTAAAGCCAAAGAGCAGTACGAGCAAACTACAACCGCTATTGCTGAATATCTCCGCAATACTAATCTGGAAGAACTGAATCCTGAAG
>JASGKY010000030.1:0-37551 GCA_049840435.1 Verrucomicrobiota bacterium
CGTTGGTCGCGCTTGGAATCAGAATGTTGCTTTTATACCACTGATACGTCGGCTGGGGATTTCCGCCCGCCACAACAGCGAATGAAGCCGGAAACAACTCCATGATATTCGTGCTTTGCGGCTGGTTCGTAATCGTCACTGGAATCAGGACAACCGAACTCGGCGCAATAACAATGCTGGGCAACCCCGCAGCCTTGATCAAAACGTAGTCTGCGTCGAACTCAGAAAGCCCGCCCTGCGTGCTTGTCTCGCTGCCCGCCATGATTCCCGCGAAACCAGCACGTGTGCCCGAGGCTGGCGTATAATCCCACGTCAGTTGCCAACTGGTCGGCTCAGGAACACTGCCATCCGCCAACCAGATCTTGGCAAACACATCGTTGACGCCACCGTACGAAGCAGCATTAGGCTCTTGCCGCAGACGCATCCAATACCAAACATTGGTCTGCCAGGTAAAATTCTGAACCGGTCCCATGCAGTGAAATCGTTGAGAAAAGTCACATGCCTTGAACCATCTTCACGAAAGGTGAAATTGATTCCCTGACTCGATGCTGCATTAACCCCTACTCCAACGCCTCCACGCGGATACGCCCCCGTGCTGAAACTTTTCACCCGGATACGAGCCAACACTTCTTGGGTCGAACTATTATAGCCAGGCAATTCATAGAGCAAATGGTTGGGGTCACCCTCCGCCGGCGCGATGTGTAACACTCCCCCATTCACCGAGAAAACATTTTGGCCGCGAACCGTCCAATTCGCACCGAGGGATGCCCCGTTGAACTCGTCCTGAAAGCCGTTTACGGTTGTCCCGAAGTCCAAGGGAGCGAATGGTTGAGCAAAGCTCTGTAAGGAGCAAAATAAGACCACCCCGATTGCCCGCAATATTCGCTTAAAACAGCCAAATACTGAATTGGTCATGCGAGCCAATCATTTGCACAAATTACCACCAGACTCAAACTTCCATTTTAGAAAAATGCATTATTGCCATAGCCACAATACCCGAATGCGTTTTGCCCCTTGGCTGCCCTAAACAAATGCCACGAGCATGACATTAGAATCATTTCCCGCCCCGGGCTGGATCTCCCAATGCGCAAAACCCGCGCGCTTCAGCATCGTCTCCATTTCAGCGAGAGTCTGGAAGTGCAGCCCTTCCTTGGTGCGGTTCATCCCGAGCTGCGTCGCAAATACTTCCCAGCGATGAATGTTGCGGTGCTCGCTGGTTTCGGCCCGGGCGCCGTCGCGCAATATCAACCGCCCGCCCGGGCGCAACGCCTGCCGAACTTTGTTCAGGATGAGCAACTGCTTGTCCGCCGTCCAATAGTGCAGCACATCCAGCAGCAACGCGGCGTCGCCGGGCGGCAGTTCGCATTCCAACAGATCCCCCTGGGTGAACTTGATGCGGGAAATTTCGGCGGCGCTGCGTTGGGCCACGCGGATTTTTTCCTCGTCGTAATCCACCCCCCAGAACGTCCGCGTGTCGGTGAACGCCGCGAGCCAGTGCGTCGCCATGCCATAACCGCAACCGAGATCCAACACCTGCGCTTGCCGCGGTACAACCGAATCCAGTTTCAGGAAGAATGGATCCAGTTTCATTTTCCACTTCACGAACTGTTCAACATAGATGCCTTGATAGCGGTAGAGCCGCTCCACTTTGCGTCGCACCACCTTCGGCGTGTTAACGGCATCGAGTTGCTCCTGCAACGCCGCGCGGACGACGGTTTCGCAATGTTTCATCAGCGCCACGACGCCCTGCGCGTAATCAAAGTTCTGCGGTGTAATGCGCGACAGCGCCCGCACGGTGGTGTGAAACGGCTCAATCCAGTACCAATCGCGCGGCATCGCGACGTTCGAGTCGCACAACACAATGGGCAAAATGTCTTGCTTCAATTCAACGGCCAGCTCGAACGCGCCGCGATGGAAGCGCTGTACATAGCCGTCCACCGACCGCGTGCCCTCGGGATAAAAGTGCACCGACGCGCCGCTCGCCAGCGTTTCGCGACAGCGTTGCAAGGTCTTCTGCGGGTCGTTTGGTTCAACCATGACGTGACCAAGAATCTTGCAGCCCATACCCAGCATGGGCGCGTCAAATACGCGCTTCTTCGCAGTCTGCCGCACATCCCCAGGCAGACTGACCATCAACATCACGTCCACGGCAGATTGATGGTTGCTGATGACGATGCAAGGTTTGGCGAAAGTTTCCGCGCTGATGTTCTGGAATTCCAGTTTCCCGAACGGCATCCCCTTCACGACACCTCGCGCCATCCACCGCGTCGCGCGGCGTAACCGGTCATCCGCCGTCTTGGGTGAAATCACTTTCAAGATCGGTCGCAACACATAATACAAGAACACCTGGCTTCCTCCCAGGTGCAACACCACCCAAACCGTTCCCAACACATGCCACCAACGTGGCGCACCCCGCGGCTGCGGCTTGAACAGCAGGATATCCATCCCGATCGGCACAACGACAAGTGTCGCCAGAAATGCAAACCCCATCCCGATCAAGACCGTCACCCCCATCGAGAACAGCACCGGATGATTCGCGATGACCATCACGCCAAACCCGAAGATGGTCGTCAGGGCGGAGATGAGCACGGACGCGCTGTTCACTGCGGTCATGCCGGGACGCCCGCGCCATTCGTCCAGCTTGCTCGTCACCATGAACACCGCGTAATCCTCGCTCACACCGATGACGAAGATCACAAAGATGCTGTTCATCAGGTCAATCGGCAACCCGAGCCAGCCCATCAATCCGAACGTCCACATCAACCCAATCGCGATCGGCAGCAGTGTCATCACCACCAGTTCCACCGACGCCATCGAAAGGAAGAGCAGCCCCCCCACGAACACTGTTGACCACAACGCGAACCGCTCTAATCCGACCCGCGCCAAGCCCGCAATATGATCCGCCAGCCCTTTGCTATCGAGCACGATGGTGTCCGGCAGCGCCGCGCGCAATTCCCCGGCCAAGTCGCGATTCTTCAACTTCACCAGCGTGCTGATGGCGTGGTCGTTCGTGCCCAGCGCCACCCGTTCGTTCAGCGCGCTCTCCAGTGGCGTCCCGCGGAACATGTCCAACGTCAACAAGGGGCGTTCACCCGCCACGCTCTGCCAGAACCGGTCGAACGCGTCGGCGCGAAAACCCATTTCACCGCCGATTTTTTCCAAACCCGCGCGCAAACCAGCGCGCCGGGCCGGCGTCCAGAATTCCCGCCACCGCTGCAAATTCACCTGTTGCGCTTCCGGCGCGGGACAGACCGACGCCAGCGAATACACCGCGGCCACGTTGGTTTCCTGTCGCAGCGCGGCGAACACGCGGTCGTTTTGCGTCAGCGCCGCGGCGGGGGTTTCGCCGCGGGCGACAATCATGGTCATCCCGAGCGCGCCGCCCCAAGTTTTTTGGATCAGATCATCATCTTGCCGGGTCGCGGCCTTGATGCCGTTGAGCCGTGTAATATCGCCCTCGAACTTCAGTCGTTTGGCCCCGAACGTCATCACGATGGTTGTCACCAGCAACCCCAGTATCAACCAGACGCGCCGGCGCGATTCCCACCGGAAATATTTTTCCCACACCGTGGTGAGCCAGAGCGGTGGTTGCCCGGCTTGCTTGGCCACCGGAATCAGTAACGGCAGGATGAAGAGCGCAAAGGCTGATGAAAAAACCACGCCCACGGCCCCCAGCAAACCAAGTTGTTGATAGCCATGCAGCGGCGACGTCATCATCACCAAAAACGCCGCGATGGTCGTGATCACCCCCAACGCAACCGGAAACACCAACCGGCTCAAATGCCGCCCGATTTCGCGATGATCTCGGCTGCTCGTGTCATCAAGGTGATAGATGATATGAATGGCGTAATCCACCGTGATCCCCACCGCGATGGAGGCAAAACCTGTCGCAATGGCGGAAAGATGTTTCTGCCAGAGCATCAACCCCACACCGGCCATCAGCGTGCCGAACAACGACGGAATAAATGAAATCGGCGCGAGCCACCGCCGCCGATACGCCACAAAGCACAGCACAATCATCCCCGCGGAACCAATGGCGATACAACGCGTCGCATCCCCGCGAATGATGCTGGCGTTATCCACCGCCATGCGATGCCCGCCGGTAATGGCAACATGCACTCCGGGAAAGCGCTGCTCCACCTCGCTTGCCACCTGTTCCATCGCTCGCACCAACGCCCCGCTTGCCTTCGAGTCCGACGAGGCAAACTTCGGCTCGGCGAGCAGCAACACATGGCGGCCATCCCCGCTGGTGATTCGGCCCTCCACCACTTGCGCGTCCCCAAACCCCGTCTGCAACGGCAGCACCTTCGCCACCACCAAGGCACTCATGCCAATCGGATCGGCCGCCACCACATCTTTAAGCACCAGGCCTTCCGGCCCGGCGAGTTTGCGACGCATGACCGCCAAGTATTGCCGCACCTCCGTTGGTTCGAGTTTGGCCTGCAACGCTTCGGCATCGGCTGCCGTGAACAAGTTCGGCAACGCGCCGGTGAGGAATTCAATCACCTTCCCCTGCCCGCTCATCTCGACCCGATAGGTGATGCGGACAAAATTCTCATTGGTCGCAAACCAGGAATGCACCTCGTCCGCCGCTTGCGCCAAGGTTTCGGCATCGTCGCGATCAATGCCGATGTCGAGATAGACGCGGTCAATCTGCCGGAACTTGCCCAGCGCGTAACGGTAGTCATCCACCTGCCGGTCATTGCGCGGCAGCATATCGAGGATGTCTTCCTGTAGATCAATCCGCGTCGAGAACCACCCCGCCGCCACCATCACAAGCGCCGTGACTGCGAGCACGCTGCGCCGGCGCGCGATCAACCAGAGATAAAGTCGCGTGTAGAGATTATCCTTCATTTCCTGCGGACCAGCCGCGCGATGCCATAGGTTAAAATCGTTCCTACCACGGAAACGCTGAGAGCCAGCGCCACGCTCCCCAACAGCCATTGCCCGAGGTATTCCCACAGGGTTTCCTTGGTGATCAAGCGCGGAGACAATGCCAGCACTTCACCCGTTAACAACCAGTGGCCCAATACCAGTGCGGCACAGAAAATAAATGGCGCGACCGGCGGGATGGAAATATTACTCGCCAGCAACGTGATCGCCTTGTTGATCCGCAGCCGGTGAGCAACCGCCGCCGCGGCCACCATCTGAAATCCCCAGATCGGCAGAATCCCGAAAAACAACCCTAATCCCACCGCTCCCGCCAGCCGCCCTGGCTCATGCGCATGTTCGGTGAAAAACTCGTGGAGGATATGCGCAAACTTGTCCTTGCGCCCGCGCGACCAATCCACGCGCAACGACAGCGGCACCAGCCATGATTGCAACACGAGGATGATGTTGCGGTTCGTGATGTGGACAAAGTCCCGCACCGTCCGAAAATGCGAAGTGCCCGTCTTGCCTGGTTCGTAAGTGCATTTCACCGGCACAGCGATGATCGCCGCCCCCACCCACGCCGCGCGCACCATGAATTCCAACTCGTAAGCATAGCGATCCGAACGAATCTTCAACTGTTGCACCAGCGGCAGTGGATAACAGCGGAAACCACATTGCGTATCACGCAACCGCACCCCGGTTTCAACGCGATACCAGAACGTGGAAATCGCATTTGAACGGCGGCGGTGTGTCGGACAACCCGCCTCGCGAAAATTTCGCACCCCGACGAGGTAAGCCTCCGGCTGCTGCTGGGCAGCGACAAGGAACTTGGGCAAATCTTCCGCGAAATGCTGGCCGTCTGCGTCCATGGTGATGGCGTGCGTGAACCCCAGCTCCACCGCACGTTGAAAACCCGCCCGCAACGCGCCCGCTTTGCCACCGTTCCGCGCCAACCGTACCACGTCGCATCCCTTCAACTCCGGCAGCGGCTCCGTCGAGCCATCATCCACCACAATCACCGGGCCGTGTAGCAACGCCGCCTGCGCCACCGCGCCCACAGTTGCGGAGTGATTGTAACAGGGAATGAGAACGCAGGGCTTCATCGCAAATCCACAAATGTCCGCCGCTTCCGCGCCTGCGACGGCATCTGCAACACCTCGATCTCTTCCCGGGTTGCGTGCCGGATCTGCGGTGCAATCTTGGCCCGGGCTTGAAACGCCTCCCGCAACTGCGCCACGAGCGCCGAACCATGCACCAGCACTTCCACCGCATCGGACAGTTCACTTTCCTTCCGTGCCAAGATCACAAATGATTCCACGCCTGGGCTCTGCTCCAGCACCGCCGCGAGCGTTGCGGGATATAGCGACGTGCCTTTGAATTTCAGCTTCTGATTCTTGCGCCCGATGATTGGGCCAAGCCGTGGGGTGGTCCGACCGCAGGAACAATTACCGCGCACTAGCGCCGCACAATCCCCCGTGCGATACCGGATCACCGGCATCGCTTCGACGCCAAAGGTTGTCGCCACCACTTCGCCCACTTCACCCGCTGCCACGGGCTGACCGGACTCATCGAGGATTTCGAGGTGGAGTTGCTCCTCGTGCAAGTGGCCGCCCTGACCAGCCTCGCATTCGCATAGCGAATTGGCCAACTCTGTAACGCCGTAGGTGGAATAAGCTTTCGCCCCCCACGCGGCTTCCAATGCCGCGCCCGAGTGATTCAATTGAAACGCCGCGGCGCGAATTGGTTCGCCGATACAGATGAGTTTTTTGACCGACGATTGCCTCAGATCCAAGCCCGCTTCCCGCGCCTTGTCCGCCACGAGACGCAGAAACGACGGCACCCCCACAATGGCGGTGGGCTGCACACGTTGGATCATTTCCAACACGAGCAACGGCGACGTTGCGCCCGTCCGCACAATGCCACAACCGATTTCGCGCAATCCGAGCCAGTAAGCCTGCCCCGCCATGAAACAGCGATCCATGGCCACCGCCACAAGCACCGTGTCACGAGCCGTCACCCCGGCACAACCGAACGAAAGTTGCTCGTTCACCGCCAGACGCTTGACATCGGCCTCCGTCAGCATCCACAGCAGTGGATTCCCGGTGGTGCCGCTGGTGGTGACAATTTCGACCACGTCCTCCCGTGAAACGCAGAGAAACTCCTGATTGCGTTCGGACAACGTTTGCTTGTCGAGCAACGGCACGGATTCCAACGCCGGCACGGCCTTTGCACCACGAAACAGTTCGCGATAAAACGGAGAACGTTCCGCCACGTGGCGAAATGTCTCAGCCCAGAGTTGGTCAATGGTTTTGGTCACCTGATTCGGGATGAGTTTACAAACTTCGCCGCCAGAACTCCAGCCGCCGCACCGGTTGCGAGACAACAGCCCATCACCCGCGCACTGGCGATGGCGTCGACATCCGCACTGAGAGTTTTGCCGGCCATGAAGATATTTTCCACCTGCGCCGCTCGCAGGGCGCGCGCCGGAATCTCGTAGTGTTTTCCCGCGGGAAGATATTTGAAACGCACCGCCCCCTTGGCGTCCCATTGCTCAATCGGCCAAGCGCACCTTGCCACAGCATCCGGAAATTTTCGCCCCGCCAATACATCTGGGCCGGAAAGAACGTATTGCCCGACAATCATGCGCCCAGCGCGGCGGGAAAGCGTAAATTCCTGCTGCGGTGCATCGCATTGCTCGAAGCCTGGCACATTGTTGCGCAGGAACGTGAGGAGTTGCGGGACTTGTTCCGGCGTTCCAGCAAACTTGGCCGTAAATTCGCCGCCCCCTGGACTCGCTTGCAAGTTCAGCGGCGGAAAACCCGCCCGCGCCAGCGGCAAAAGCACTTGTGCCATGTCCGCCGCCGTCCCCAACGCGCGCGCCACGTGGCGCAGCGGAAAGATGACAGCGGACGCTTGGGTGGATTCATCCGTGGCGAACGTTTCCACCCCGATCGTAGTGGCAATTTCCGCCGTGCCGGTACAGTCAATCACCGCACCGACTGCGATGCCATTCAACTTTGTAATCCGCTCAGACTCGCAAATCACTTCCTTGAGCGGAGCACTCCATTGCACTCGAAGTTTTGGGGTGGCAGCGACCAGTTGTGCCGCCACCTCGCGAAATTTTTCCGGACGATAAGGCAACACCCAGACGCGCCCCATGCGCAACGGCGCACCGCGTTCTGTCAACGCCTCAGCAAACTCCCGAGCAAATCCTTCGTTGAGAAAATTTCCTGCGTCATCGTAGAGGCCACAAAGTGTGGTCAGCCCACTGAAGCCGCCAGTTCCACCCGGAGCAGATCGCGCGTCCACCAACAGAGTGTTCGCTCCAGCCCGCGCGGCGCAGACTGCGGCAGCCAACCCCGCTGCGCCCGCGCCAACGACCGCGATGTCAACGCGCGCGTTCACGGGTTGAGCAGGCGGGCGCGCAGCCCTTGGGCAAATGCCTCCGCCTCCGCCGCGGTGAAATGGGTTTCGAGGTGAAAGACCGTGAGGCGGAGTTCACCCCGAAAACTGTAAAAGATCGCGCCAATACCGGGCGACGGCGTGGTCGCCCCGATGTGCGTGAACTCGCGGACGGTTGCGCCGCAAAACGTCGTCAGCAGCGGCGTGACGGCGGCGACATCGCCGTAGAAAAAGGAACAGATTTCGCCGCGCAGGCCGTACTTGAGCATGAACATGTACGGGTCAGGGGCAGAAAGCGCGAGATTTCCGCGATGGCCACCCCCGCCTCGATCAGACCGTCGCGCATGGCTTGGGCAATCTGCGGCTTGAGCGCGGCGACGGCGGTTGCAGTCGAGTCAAGTTGCGCGGGCAGCAACTGCGTCATCAACATCGTAACTTGATTGCAAAACAACGGTTCGACGCTGCCTTTGCCCCGCAGGCTGACCGGCACCGGCAAAACGTAACTCGCACTCTGCTTCCCAATCCGTTGATGCAGCTGGTGCAGTTCGATCATCGTCGCCGCCGCATGAAATTGGGCGCCTGCCAGCGGCCCACAAAGCTTCGTGGCATGGGTGCGGACCCGGACGGTTTCCTCGGGAGAAAATCGCTCGACACGGAAACGCTGCACTTTTGGCGCCGTGGGAAACCGCACTCCAACGGTACGCGGCTGGTTCTTGATGAACTCGTCGAGCTGCAAAATGCTTTTCCGGGCGAGTTGAAATTTCTCACGAAAGGTTTTCGGTAACCGAGAGGCAAGCTTTGGCTCAATGGCAGGCAGCGGGATGTCCTCGCGGCCCAGCAGCGCCACGAAATGTTCGGCGCTGTTGGCGTCCATGAGCGTGTGCGCCCAGGTGAAAATCACCGTCATGCCAGCGGCCCGCTCAATCAGGTCGAACCGGAACAACTCGCCCCGCCTCAGGGCAATGGGCTCGTCACACAGTTTTTCACGGAGACCGGGAGTTTCACGATGGACGCGCACTTGCGGCAATGGCGCATGGGCCGAAGGTAATTTCCACCTTGGTATCAGCCAGCCGCCCGGTCGGGCGCGCAAAACGGGATGACGATTTACCAGCACCATGATGCGCTGGCGTAAAACCTCCGGCGCAATCGCCGCATCGAGTTCCAGTTCGATCTGGCAGGAATTTCCCGCGTAGCCATGCCGGCGCAGCTCATGATCGAACCCGAGCATGAGATAGTCGCAGCCGTGGAGTGGGAGCTTACCGGGCATTGAGCAAACGGGCGGCGGTGGTGGCGAGCGAACGGACATTCTGCAATGCGTCGCCGGTGATTTCGCCTTCGGGAATCCAAAAACCGTAAGCCTGCTCGAGGAAGAGCAGGACGCGCACGAGCGACATGGAATCGAAGCCGGACGCGATGAGGTCGGTTTCGGGCGTAACCACTACTTCGGGCGCGAACACTTCGCGTTTCAGGAAGTCGAGGAGTCTGGTTTCAATTTCTGACGCTTCAATCATTCAAGCCACCGGAGCGGCGCGGCGCAGTTTGCCAGTGACCGGCGTGCGGGGCAAGGCGGGGACGATGGTGAACCGGGTTGGAATTTTGTAAGCCGCCAGATGCGCGCGACAATAAGCGCGCAGGAAATCCAGGTTTGCGTCCGGCTGGCGCAAGACCAGTTCCGCCTCCACCGTCTCACCGAGATGGGGATGCAGCTTGCCGTAAACCCGGGATTCAACCACATCCGAATGACCATTGAGCACCGTTTCAATCTCCTCAGGGAACACTTTGCGCCCGGCTAGATTGATGACGGCGATTTTGCGCGTCAGCAAAAACAGGCAACCTGCCGCATCCACCCGGCCGATGTCGCCGGTGAAAAACCAACCTTCCTGCAAAATTGCGTCCTGCGAAACCCATGGCGCAACGTAGGCGTCACAGATGCCCGGACCGCGGACGGCGAGTTCGCCCACGCCATCAGCATCGGGATTCACGATGCGCACCTCAAAGTCGCCCGCGGCGCGCCCGACAGAATTCCACTTCTCCCGCGGCGCAACGATGTTCAGCGCCACAAGCCCAAGTTCAATCACCCCGAGCCCTTGAAGGAGCGCGAGGTTGAAGCGCTTCCAAAAATCCTGCGCCACGCTTTCCGGCAACGCGCAAGTAGTGGACACCGCGAGCCGCACGGACGGGATTTGCACGCCAGAATTATCTCGTGCGAGCATGGAAAAATGAAACGGGGCAGCGTAAAGCACCGTCCCCTGCCAGCGATTCACGGCGTCAAGAAACGGTTTCGCCGTCACATGCCGCGCCAGCACCATGGTCGCGCCAGCCTCGATATAGAGCACGATGGTGATGAGGAAATGATGCGCCATTGGCAAACACCAGATCACCGTGTCAGCCGCCGTGATGCCGAAGGTTTTGTTGGCGGAAGCCACCCGATCGCGAATCGTTTCGTGAGTCAGCGCCACCCCTTTGCGGGCGCTGGTCGTACCGGAAGTAAAGCGGATGAAGGCCAGATTCAAGCCATGATTATCCGGTGCTGAAACGGATTGAAGTTTCGTATAATAACAATCCGCATCGACCTTCACACTGTCCTCCCGCGGCTTGGGCGTGAGCATTCCCGCCAGTTGCATCGTGGTGCAAAGCTCCCGCACTTCCTCTTCGGAACATTCCGTTGGCACGGGCACGACGATCATCCCCAAGCGCCAGAGCGCAAACGTCAGCGCCACATACGCCACCCCATTGGGAAACGCCAACCCGATGCGCTGGCCAGCTCCGATGGATTGCGCCTTCAGTTCGAGCGCCAGTTCTTCCACGCGGCGCAGCAGTTCGGCATACGCCACGGCCTGATCGTCCTCGATCAACGCCGGCTTGGACGGCAGCCGCGCCGCCGTGCGTTCCAGCAACTCGAAGAGATTCATCGGAATAACGGGGTAAAGGATCAGCCCGCCGCGCGCGGGTCACTTGCCGGCTTCTTTGGTGTAGGCGCTCACAACCTTGATTTTCGCATCCTTCACCGCGTCCATGACTTTCACCACCTTGCCAAACGGCGCTTCCGTGTCGGCATTGATTGCGAGTTTGAGTTCCGGGTTCTTGCCAGCCCGAGTCATCAACTCACTGCGCAAGTTCTCCTCCGTCATCGGCAACGCATCCGAGCCCCCGCCCAGGCGCAACGTGCCATTCTTTTCAATGGTGACCACCAACGGCGCATCCTCGCTCGCCCCCGTCTTTTCGCCGCGACTCGACTCCGGCAACGCCAGCTTCATGGCGCTCTGCTGTTTGAAGGTCGTCGTCACCATCAGGAAAATCAGCAGCACGATCAGCACGTCAATCAGCGCCACGATGATGATCGCAGGCGGCTGGCGGCGTTTGTGGGAATAGAAGCGCATGGCGGCTCAGTTCTTTTCGTCGCGATACAACCGCCGGACGACTTCATCGCACAGCGTCTCCATCTCGACCGCGAGCATCTCGACTTTCTTGGTGTAATAACTCCACGAGATCAGCGCCGGGATCGCGATGAGCAACCCGATCAACGTCGCCTTCAAGATGAGCGCGATGCCGCTGGCGAGCTTGGCCGCATCGTTCAACCCCATCTGGCCGACGTTCTGGAACGTCGTCATCATGCCGAGGATCGTTCCGACCAGGCCGAGCAACGGCGCGATGCCGACGATGATCTCCAGCACCACGAGGCCGCGCTCCAGTTTCACGATTTCATGCCGCGCGCGGGTCTGCAACGCGTCCACATTTTCCTCCTTGGGCCAGTTCAAGCGCTCCGTGGCCAGCACCAGCAACCGTCCCAATGGGGACGGATGTTTCTCGCACACACGCTTGAGGCGTTCCGTGTCTTCCCGCGACTGGCAGGCATCCACCGCAGTTTCGATTTCCGGCGGCACCACTCTTTTCCAGCGCAAGGCCAGCCCCCGCTCCACGATGAAGGTCAGCCCCACGATAGACGTGAGAATCAGCAAAATATAGACAATGAATTCCATGTTGAATTTCCGTTTCGTTACTCAGCCCGTCAGCCCGTAATCTTCAATTGTAAAAAAAAGTGAAGGTGATGCGCCGCGAATCCTCCCCCACCGCCAGCCGCATCTCCCGCGTCCACTCCCCAAACGGCGCAGGATCGCGGATGGCTTTCTCACACATCAGCGAGAGCATCTCCGACACCGTGTTCTCGGTGACCTTTATATCCGTAATCTCGCCCTTGTAGTTCAAGTTAAATTGCACCACCACCTTCCCCTGCCGGTAAGCGTCGTAGCTCAAATTGTCGAGCAAGTTGTACCAGCGCGACGATACCGCATCAATGAAAGCACGATCGGTCCGCCCCGAAACCAGTCGCCTTGACTGCAAACGAAGCATTGGGTCGCTGCGTGGCGCCACCGTCCTGTTTGGACCGCTGTCCCGGCGTCTGATTGCGCTGCATCAACGCCTCTTTGATCGTCCGTGGCCGTTGTCGCTCTTGGGGCGGTCGCAAATCAGCTTTCGCCACCGTCATTGTGCCCGGGGACAATTGCGGCTTGGACTGTTCAGCTTCGGGCTTGGGCGGATCGGGCATGAGCTGATCGAACTTGCTCTTACGACCGGTATCTTCGGTCTTCTGCAGTTCGTTCTGCGCGCCATCAATCTTGGGCTCATTCAGATTCTTGGCCTCATCGGGATTTGCGGCAATGGCGTTCCGGTCGGAATAGCGGATGGCATCCTTGGGCGGCTCGGCAACCGATTGCGCCTGGCTCACATCAATAAACATGTAAGGCTCGCGGCTTGGTGGCGGCGCGGCGGCAACCGGCGGCGGCGGCGCGATGAGCCGTTGCAACCATGGCGGCAAACGCAATTTGACCACAAGGTCATAGCGTTTAACCACCTCGTAACCGCCCCAAAAGACCAGATGTGCGACCAACGAAAGCACCAACGCCCAGCCGAGTCGCGACAACTCCAGCCGGCCGGTGCGCAAGGTCACTTTGTCGGTGCGATTGACCACCATGTCAACTTAGGTTGCCGCAGGCGGCGTGCCGGAGCAACTGTTTAGGCAAGCACATCCGCCTGCTATTTCCCTGCGTTGCCGGAGTGGGTTGGAGCAACGGAAATCTCGCCCATCAGCACCCGGGTATTGGTGGCTGGCGCTGGCGGCGGTTGTGGCCAGGCAATTTTGCCCATGATTTCCGGCGGGTTATTTGTGGTGTAGACTGCCGGTGTCACGGCGACATCTCCCATCAACGCTTGTCCTGGTTCACCGCGATTGGGGTTCGATTGTCGCGCCGAACATCCCGTCAGCGACAAAACCAACGCGCACAAAGCGCCTCCCAATTTTGCGACTCGCTCCCGCAGCCGCCGTAATCGCGATGGACAATCCGCCGTCAACATCGTGCCATCGGCCCGACGATGGAATCGCCCGCAGAACCTTCCTTCCTTCTCGCGAATCAGCGTCTCGATCTGCGCCCGCGTCATCGCAGATAAATTAAAAACATGCTTGGAGCATTGTCGGCAAAATCGCGCGCGTTCATCGCCACCCATGTCATTCCAACGCGCGTGACATGGTGAAGCGATCCGGATTTCATCCACCTTGAACGTCATTTTCATACGGAAAGTTCGACGGGAAGGCCCGCGGAAATGCTCCCGGAAGTTCGCGCTGTGAGTAATTTCCCTTCGACGTTCGCGTCGCCGCTCATTAACTTCCCCGCCGCATGTCTGCCGAAGCGCAACTCACTCCCATGATGGCGCAGTATCGCCGTATCAAAAGCGAACTGCCCAAGGACGCGCTTCTGCTCTTCCGCCTCGGTGATTTCTACGAGATGTTTTTCGAGGACGCCAAGGAAGGCGCGCAACTCATTAACCTCGCGCTCACCGCCCGCAACGGCATCCCGATGTGCGGCCTGCCCTTTCACGCGGCCAACAATTATATCAGCCGCCTGCTCAAGGCCGGGCGCAAAGTCGCCATCTGCGAACAGACCGAGGAAGCCAAGCCCGGCAAACTCGTCAATCGCGAGGTCACGCAAATCCTTTCCCCCGGCACGCATTTCGACGAACGGATGCTCGTCGCCGAACGAAACAATTTTCTCGCCGCCGTCGTCAGTAGCGGCAGTACGTTCGGCCTCGCGCTCATTGATCTGACCACCGGCGACTTCCTCACCACGGAAGTCGAAGCCGAAGCTGCGTTGCTCACGGAACTCGAACGCCTGCGCCCCGCCGAAATCGTGCACCCGATGGAAGCCACCGCGCTCCGCGATCTGCTGCGCAATTCCGGCTGGACGGTCAGCGCCTACGACGATTGGACCTTCGCCCCGCAAACCGCGGTGTTCACCGTGCGCGAGCATTTCAAGGTCGCCTCGCTCGACGGCTTCGGCCTCAAAGATCGCACTGCCGCCATCGGTGCGGCGGGCGGCGCGCTGCATTACCTCGTCCAAAATCTCCGGCGCGACGTGAAACACCTCACGCGCCTGTCGTTCTATCAACGCACGGATTTCCTCGCCCTCGATTACACCACGCTGCGGCATCTGGAAATCCTGGAGCCACAACATCGCGACGCCCCGCGCAATGCCTGTCTCTACGGCGCACTGAACCAAACTGCCACTCCGATGGGCGCACGTCTCCTGCGCAACTGGCTTTCGCAACCACTGGCGGCCGTCGAATCTATCCGCCAACGTCAGGAAACCGTCGCCACGTTCATCGAAAACACCCCCAGCCTCGACACCTTCCGCGCGCAACTTGGAAATGTTCGCGACCTTGAACGCACTTTGGGCCGCCTCAGCACCGGCAGCGGCAACGCCCGCGACCTTGTTGTGTTACGCCAGGCGTTGGAGCAAATTCCAGCGCTCAAACAAACACTTTCGTCGGTAGGGCTGAGCTGCCGCTCAGCCTTGTGAACCAAGATCGAGCCGGCGGAGCAGCAGCTCCGCCCTACCTTGCTGGAAAACCTCACCGCGCAACTTTCCGAGTCGCCCGACCTCGTCGAGCTAATCGGTCGCGCCATCGTGGATGAACCGCCGCTTGCCGTGAAGGAAGGCGGCATGATCCGCGACGGTTTCAGCACCGACCTCGACGAACTTCGCAACGCCCAGCGCGGCGGCAAGGATTGGATCGCCAAACTTCAGCAAGACGAAATCGAGCGGACCGGCATCACGTCGCTCAAGGTGCGATTCAATTCCGTCTTCGGTTATTACATCGAAGTCACCAAGTCGAATCTCGACAAAGTCCCGCCGCATTACATCCGCAAGCAGACAGTTGCCAACGGCGAGCGTTTCATCACGCCCGAGTTGAAGGACATGGAAGGCAAAATCCTCGGCGCGGAAGAGCGTAGCGTGAAGTTGGAATACGAACTCTTCCAGCGCCTCCGCGAAGAAGTTCTCGGTCAGCTTGCCAAAATCCAGCAGACCGCAACCGCCCTCGCGCAACTCGACGTGCTCGCGTCCTTCGCTGAAATCGCTCGCCTACATGACTATTGCCGTCCGGAAGTGAGCGATGAAGGCGTATTGCAAATCACTGATGGCCGCCACCCGGTGCTGGAGCAGAGCTTAATTGATGAGCGCTTCGTGCCGAATGACACGGTGTTTAACCACGAGCTACAGATCGCCCTCATCACCGGGCCGAACATGGCGGGTAAGTCCACTTACATCCGACAGGTCGCGCTGCTCGCGCTGCTCGCGCACACCGGCAGTTTCATTCCCGCCAAAACGGCGCGCATTGATCTCGTGGACCGCATCTTCACCCGCATCGGCGCGAGCGATGATTTGGCGCGTGGGCAATCCACGTTCATGGTCGAGATGAGCGAGACGGCCAACATCCTCAATAACGCCACAGAGCGCAGCCTCATCGTCCTCGACGAAATCGGTCGTGGCACGAGCACATTCGACGGCCTATCGCTCGCGTGGAGTATCGTGGAACATCTGCACAATCAAGTCGGTGCAAAGACGCTTTTCGCCACGCACTATCACGAATTGACCGAACTCGCCCAACGCCTACCACGCATCAAGAATTTCAATGTGGCCGTGCGCGAGTGGCACGATTCCATCGTCTTCCTGCGCAAGATTGTTGAAGGCGGCACGGACAAGAGTTACGGCATCCAGGTCGCGCGCCTCGCCGGCGTGCCGAAAGCCGTGGTCGAACGCGCGAAACAAATCCTGGTGAACCTCGAAGAATCCGAACTCACCCCCGAAGGCAACGTCCGCCAGCCCCGCCGCCAGCAAGAACGCGACAAACTCAAGCAACTCGCCCCACCGCCGCAGATGGATTTGTTTGGGTAAGCGACTACGCCCGCTTCAAATCTCGGCTTGAAAGCACAAAAATCCCACGCTTGTAAAGCATGGTAAGCACGGCTGTAGCCACAATTCCAATCAAACCCCAGAACTTAAGGCAGCCCCCACAGAAGCCGACGGTCCAATTCCTTGCTCAGCGTCATCGCCTTGGAAGGTGGATAACCATAGTCCGTCGCCATTTTGAGAACGCGTTGCGCGGATTCCATCGAAGTAATGACCGCTTCAATCGCTGCGTAATCGTAAAGCAGGCTGGCGACGGCCGGGTCGGGCGTTTTGACGAATTGCAAACGCTCGCCGAGCTGATACTGGATGGTTTTGGCCAGTTCTTTGGGTGTCAGAATGATTCCGGCCATTTCCACCTGTTCGCCAAGCTTGCTTGGTTGCAGCTCCAGCACGGAATGCTTCTCAAAATACTTGGCGTCTTTCTCATTGGCGATTTTTGCTTCAAGGATTTTGACGTGCAGCCATTCTGTGCCTTCGTGATCATTCAGATTGCGGCGGATGCCTTCCTGAATCCACCTGAGTGCTTCAGCGTTATTCCCGGAAAGTTCATAGGCCGTCCCTAGATTGGCCGCGACAAAAAAATTCCCGGGTTGCTCCTGCTCCAGCCTGTTCAGAAGTTCGACCGCTTCTGCATTTCGCCCAAGATACATCAGCGCCACCGCATAATCGCTGCGGTCGTTGTAGTTGGTAGCGCCCCGCAGCTGGGCCTCCATTTCCACACCGTCATTGAGGAGGTTTTTCTGGATGGCAGCCTTTAAACCATGCGCGCCGAAATAGGAGCCTGTGCCGCCCCCATACTTCGTTCCGGATTTATTGAGGCAAGCGAAGGCAGGAAAGACGAGCGTCAAGATCAACACACAACAGAGAATTGATTTCGTGTTCATAGCCCTTATGAAATATGACCGGCCCACAGCCAAATCGTCACGAACGAACGACTGAGCTTTTGATATCACACCTAGGCGGGCGGCAAAGCCGCCATCGTCAGCGCTTCGATCTCGGTTTCGACCTTGGCCAGCTGCAGATAAAACAAGCGGGCAGCGGGATCGCTGGAATCAGTTGGCTTTGATGCTGGTGAGTTGGGTTGTTGCAGCTCAACTGGACGGTCTTCTTCCAAATGCTGCGCCAGTTCATCCAGATGTCGGGCATCCGCCTGAATCAAGGCTTCGAGTTCCGGACGTGAGAGCGCTTGGCGCTTGTTGAGTTGCACGCCGAGCACGGTCAGCGCGCGCGTCACACGTTGATTCGCCGTGGTGAGCGCGGCGGCGCGTTCGGGTTGGTGTTGTTGGGCCGGTGGCTCGGCCAGCATGCGTTGCAAGGACGCGGCGGTCACACTGTTCGCCCGTTCGACGACACGTTTGGCAGCAACGACTTTGCCCACGTAAGGTTCGCCCGTCTTCAGATGCGTGGCGATGGCGAGGAGGTAATCCCGATTGGCACGCACAGCGGCGGCGATGAGTTTGGGGAACTGTTCCTGTTCCCAACTCGGCCAGAAGAATAACGCAGCGATCAAAGCAACGACACCGCCTGCCAGATTGGAAAGCAGCCGGCCCACGGTGAACTCCAGACTGACGTGAGTTACGGCATCGGTGATCAACACGAGCATCAAGGTGACAAAGAAGACCGCCCAGCCGTAGCGACGCTTCAAGAAATACGCAAACAGGAACGAAGTGATTGCCGCCAGCGCGATGTGAACGCTGAGCGGCAAACGCACCCAGATCAACGCGCTACCTAAAACCGTGCCTGCAATCGTGCCGAGGATACGTTCGCCCGCGCGCTTGCGGGTCGCGCCATAGTCCGGCTGCAACACCACCATGATGGTAAAGGCGATCCAGTAGCCGCGCGGCACTTTGAAGATTTCATAGACCGCCACCGCCAGCGCGCTCAAAACTGTCACGCGAATCGTGTAACGCAACAGCACCGGATTGAGTTGTGGGGTGGAGTTCAGCCAGGAAGACAGCGAGCGCAAGGACATCGCACTTAATTCCGGCAACTGCAGATGGAACACCGAACGCGCTGCACCCAGATCCACGGTTTCCTCCAGCGCGGCTTTGATGACTGGCAACACGTCCGTCACTTCGCCAAGCAACTGCCGGGCGACTTCCGCTTCGCCACCAGGTAGGGCCGCTAGTCGCGTATCCAAAATACGGATCAAATCAGCATTACGGCGCAACCGGATTTCCAACGCGATGAATTGATCGGCGCGATGCGTAATGATGGCGAGTGCTGTCGAACGGGCAGTATTCGCCAGGCTGCGCAGAACCAGATCAAGCGCCGGTGTAATAGTGCGAAATTCCTCGCGGCGACGCAGCGGTTCAAGCGCGGTATAAAAGGCGTTCACCCGCGTGCCCAACCGGCCTGCTAAGTCAGTGAGACTAGTGAGGTGCGCGACAAACCCCGCCTGTCGCTTGGTCTGAGCCGCTGTCAACGCAGCGAAGGTTGAATCCAACGTTGCCCGGAGCGCTTGTTCCGTTTCCGTGAATTTATTATCACAAGCTTCGCCTTCGTTGGTCTCTGTGCGCAGCGCGGAGATCAGGTCGGAAGCAGCGACCCAATTTTCGGCGACCGCGTGCCGCAACGGATGTTGCGGGCGAAACCACCACGCCGCCGCCTGTAACAGAATGGCACCGAGACCACCGAGGAAAACCAAACCCACCAACAGCCCAGCACCTAGCATATCAGTTGGTTGTGAGAGTCCGATGAGGAACAGCAATGCGGAGGCAACGGCGAGATTCGGGCCATAGTCCGCGCTCAGATGTCGCCATACCCCGCCGAGCAAGGCAAACACCGCCATCATGAATGTTGCGGCCAATGGATTTCCCGCCGCCAGCACACCCGCCAAAGTCGCACCAGCCAGCACGGTGATTTTGGTCAGCAACACCGCGAGGCGAACCCGATAGTCGCCCCGCACATCGGTGAGCGCGACATTCTGCGCGGTCGTCGCGGCAAAGGCGGCGGCAGTCGGCTGTCCGATCAAGAGACACACCACCCAAGAAGTGGTAAAGGCCAGGGAACTCCGCAAGGCCCGCGCGACATCAACCGTGAGAACAGAGCGTTCAAACAGTCGCTTCAGGTGCGGAGTAAAATGCCTTGCGATCATGAATTGATCACGATCGAACGTAGCGGAACTTCAGAGGCGAGGCAAATCCAGCGACCGGCGACTTTGTTTTAGTTTGGAAATCAGGAAAACGGGAACAAATCACCTAATCGCTCTGAAGCGAAGTAAAGGAGCGACCCCAACGCGGCAACCAGTAGCGGCTCTTGTCAAATGAGAGAACCACCGCCGTGGCGCGACCAACGATCTTCTCGCGTTTCACCGTGCCCCAGAAGCGGGAGTCGAAGCTATCGTCGCGATTGTCGCCCATCATGAAGTATTCACCTTGTGGCACGACGATGGGCGCGAATGTTCGAGGTGCAGGAGCGGCGGGAGCGCCGCCAACAGCGTGCGTCTGGCCGGGAAGTTTTTCGCTGGCGAAGGTGCGACCCGCGCGTTGCGATTCGGGAATGTCGCGCAAGAGTTCCTCAGCAATGGGCTGGTATTCGACAGCCGCGCCATTAAGGACAAGTTGATTGTTGCGAAGCTCAATGGTGTCGCCTGGCAGGCCGATGACGCGTTTGACGAGACGCTTGCCGTCGTACGGCGAGAAAAACACCGCGATGTCGCCCCGCTGCGGGTTGCTCCATTCGGCAATGTGCCACGTGGTGAACGGCACTTTGAGGTCGTAGGCGAGTTTGTTCACGAAGATCCGGTCGCCTTCAATGATGGTCGGGCGCATCGAGCCGCTCGGCACATCGTTCCAATCTGCCAGCGAGGAGCGGATGGAAAACAGGATCAACGCGAGGATGAGCAGCGGGCGGATTTCCTTTTTCCAGTAGCGATGAGCCCGGGTGCGAAAACTTTTTGGCTGGGGCGACGAGGTTTCTTTCATGATGGATTTGACCTCCCGCACCAAGAAGCGTTCAACCCATCGCACCTCAGTCAAACACTGCTCAATCAGAACCCGTTACCTTGATTGCGCGGCGCCGATACAGGGCGGTTGATTCGTAGAGATAGAAGCCCCAAAGAAATCGCGACCACCGTTGTCCGGCACGAGAAGGCCAGACAGGCAAGCATCCACATTGCGCAACTTGTAACCCACCAAAGAACTGAATCCGTTTGCACCACCACCCGGCTTGATCAAGGCGGGCTGGTTTGTATTGCCAACCTTGTCGGCTGGAGGCTGAACATGTACTCCATAGAAAACATTATTCTCAAAGACAGTGTTCTGACTTTTGCCAAAGTCGTAGGCCACACGACCGTCCACGTAAAAGATGTTGTTGTAGAAAAACGTGTCGCGCGCGCTACCACCATCCCAGTCGTTGAAAAGCATCAGCGGCAGATCCTGCGTCGGGCCGACGTAAATCGTGTTGTTGTAAATCTTCGTGTTCTTCGCGCCGCTGATGTGAAAGACGCGCGCAGAATTGACACCGTCGTTCTGGCTGATGTTGTAACGGATGATCGTGTCTTCGTTGTAGGAACGACCGGGCGCGCAGATGAGGAAGAACCCACCCTCATTGTCGTGGCTGTAGTTGTATTGAAACACCGAACGCCGGCAGAGATAATCTGAATCAAATCCCTGACCGTCCTTCGTGCCATTCATGCCGGAGACTTCATTAAACTGGATGAGCGTATCGTCGCTGTCGAAGGGCCAGATGCCGGCGGCATAATCATCGCAGCGCATCCGACCGCCACGGATGACATTGTGTTCCACGAGCGCGCCGTTGCTGCCCCAAATCTTGATGCCGTCGCCGCCGATGTCTTCGAGGAGATTGCCGCGAATCACCACGCCAACGCTCCGCGTACGCCCACCGCCGCGCTGACAGATGCCGTTGCGGTCGGTGCGCGCAACGTGGCAATTCTCGATACGCAAATCGTCGAAGTGGGATTGATTGCGCCCCCGGCTCTCGAAATAAATGCCGCAGCCTTCCTGTTCCTTGCGCAAGTCGCCATTCACATCATGGACATAGAGATTACGCAGATGGATATGCCGCATCCGGCCAAAGCCATCACTGACCACGCGCACGCCAGTGCGCCACGGGGCGCGGTTCGTGCCGAGGTTGGTGATTTCCAAATCGGCAACTTCCCAGAACTCGACATTCCGCAGCAACAGCGTGTCAAGAAACAACCCCTCGCCATCAATGCGCGGCTTTGGGCCGTCGCCGAATTTGCCGATGATGATGGGCACGGGTTTGCCATCATCCAGTTTACCTGAACCTTGGGGACGCAGCTGTCCGGTATAACGTGAGCTGGCTTTGAAGAGCAATTGATCACCGGGCTGAAACACGTGGGCATTGACGCGCTCCAAGGTTTTCCACGCTTGCGTCTGGGAAGCGCCGTTTTGCGCATCATCACCGCTCTGGCTGTCCACGTAATAAACCACCGCATTTGCGGGCCAGCCGAACGCAAACGCTAACAGCAACACTCCCAACCGCGCACCTGAAACTCTTTGAAAAAACGACCACCCACGCTTCTGTGAAACATTCATCTCAGCGTTCATCGTGGAGTCCGACGACGCGGAAAGCGATGCGATTCAGATGCTCGTCAACAACGCTGGAAGTTGGAGTCACCGCACATCAGCTGCTACAAGAGTTTAGCTCTTCGCTTCAGGTCGCGGTGGCATCGGCACGGCAGCGCCCTGATCCGGCATAGTAGGATAATCAGGCCAACCGATGTCCCGGACGAGGTCGGAAATCTCCACGGTTTTGCCAGTGCGGATGGCAAGATTTGCTGCGACGCCAGTGAGAATGGAATAAGCCCCGCCGCGCTGGTCGGCGGCGCGCAGGTATTTGTCCGCTGTTTTTTTCGGGAGGAATAAGTCGTCGAGCATGACCTGGTCGCCGCCACCATGACCGCCCTCGCCTTCGGGCCAAAGCGGGACCTCATATGCCGGCGCACGCAGCGGATAGACGCGGATGTATGTGCCGCCCGGCTTGACCGCGCCGGGCGTGCTACCGTCGCCAAACACGGTGACTTTTTCCTGAATGCCATGTTCCAACCGGCCTTTCGTACCGTTGAACGCGATGTGATAACCTTCCCAGCCGTTGAAGGCATTGAGCGAATAACTGAGCGTCGCGCCGCAATCGTATTTCACGCTGACATTCATCGTGTCCTCAATGTCAATGTCCGGGCGGAACACGCATTTGTCGCGGAAGTAGCCGTCATATTTCTCCTGTTCGAGATACATGCGGCGGAAGTTTGGATTACCAGCGAGATCGAGGAAGAAGGTGCATTTGTCCTTCTCGGGACAAGTGTGGCAACGCTCATGATGACTTTGCAGGCCGAGACGTTTAGCCATCTGCGGCGTGTAGAACTCGCGCTTGCCGTTCGCTTGCACGGTCGCAGGATTTGCCGAGAGCCACCAGTTCACGAGGTCAAAATGATGCGTCGCCTTGTGAACCATGAGCCCGCCGGAATTAGCCTTGTTGGAATGCCAGCGGCGGAAGTAATCCGCGCCATGCACCGTGTCGAGCAGCCAATGAAAATCTACCGAGAGCACCTCGCCAATCGTACCGCTCATCAACAAATCTTTCACCTGTGTGCGATGCGGCGAATAGCGGTAGTTGAACGCGACGATGCACTTCCGCCCGGTGCGCTTCTGCGTCTTGAGAATCGCCTGACACTTCTTCTCGTCCGTGGTCATGGGCTTCTCGGTCATCACATCACAACCGAGTTCCATCGCGCGGATGATGTAATGGTCGTGGGTCGAATCCTTCGTTGTGACAATGACCACCTCCGGCTTTTGCTCGCGCACCATGCGATCGAAATCCTTCGCCTCGTAGAGCGGGACCTCCTTGCCGGTCTGTTCGCGCGCGCGTTCCTGCGCGAGTTTCAGGCGGCCGGCGTTATTGTCGCAGTAACCAACCATCTCGCAATGTTCGGCGTAAGTCTTGTTTACGGCATCTTGATACATGCGGGCGCGCGAACCAACCCCCACCTGCGCATAGCGCTTACGCGGTGCACCGGCTTGCGCGAGCAGCGCTGGCGCTGCGAGCATAGCTGTGCCGGCAACCGTAGTAGTGGCAATGAATTCGCGCCGCGAAAAATCGCGCGCCGGAGAAAACGAGTCGTGGTTCATGGCAATAACAGACGCTGTTTGGTGATTGATTCTTCAAGGGTTCAATAGTTCCACAGCACAAACAAGCCACGTCACCCATGGAGTTTTGCCGAGCGCTTTGAAAATTGTGCCTGCGCCAAACCGGACACGCTACGACCGAAATCCAGACAAACCGCACCCCGGCCCGCACCCGGGGCACGCTAGGCAGCCACGTGGCCTTAGGTTTGCTCCAGTCCGGCATGCGTTTGTTTCTGAGTCGTATGAAACGCGGTTTGACAATTTTGCTCCTGCTGCTTCCCGCGCTGCCGCTTCGGGCGGAACGAATCAATCACGAAGGTCGCATCCTCGGGCCGCTGCCCAGCATCACCAGCCCCACGTTGTTCAACACCACGAATGCGGACGCCGTCCTGGCTGCGATGCAAATCTTTCCGGTGACGAATCCGTGGAACGAGGACATCTCGAATCGTCCAGTGCTGACGAATTCCAGCAATATGATCGCGCAGATAAGCGCTGATCTCGCAACATCGCGACGCACGTTGCGGGCTTTTAAGGAAATGAATTTTGTTCTCGTTCCGGATACGCAACCAACTCTGCCGATCAACTTCTTCGATTACCCGGATGAATCCGATCTGGACGGCGGCGCGTTCCCCAATGGACTATATCCAATCCCGGCGAATATGCCGATTGAAACGTGGCCGTCGGAGACGAGCGGGCTCACGTTGCAGCAATGGCAGCAGGACGTGAACAGCGACGGTGGCGATCGCCATGCAATCCTCGTCCAGCCGGGCAGCGGTTACCTTCGTGAGATGTGGCAGGCGAAATTGGTCGGCAGCAATTGGGAATCGTCCAACGGCGCGAAGTTCAATCTGAACACGAACGGCCTGCGCCCGGCAGGCTGGACGTCAGGAGACGCAGCAGGCCTGCCGATGTTCCCTGCCCTCGTGCGTTTTGATGAATGTGAACGCGGGGTGGTCGAGCACGCGATGCGCATCGTGGTTGCCAAGTCGCGTAAGGAATATATCTATCCCGCGACACATTACGCTTCATCGCTCACTGGCACGAATTACCCGGCCATGGGCCAGCGGGTGCGGTTGAAATCTTCCTTCGTTATTCCACCAACGTGGACAAAACAGGAAAAGGCCATATTGACGGCGTTAAAGAAATACGGCGCGTTGGTGGCGGACAATGGCGGCTTCTTTTCCATCTCCGTGACACCCGACGATCGCTGGCCATCTGGATGTTTCGATCGTCTCGCCACCGTGGGCATCACAAATTTTGAAGCCATCGTGAGCACTGGCGCAAACGAAGGTCCGCGCTCCCCAGGTGCGCCAACCGTAAACGCAGGGACGGACCAAACTGCGTTCGTCGGCGTGCCGATAACACTCAGCGGTTTTGTGAACTACACAAGCACACCGCCGCTGACCGTCCGTTGGAAGCATTACTCCGGACCAACGAATGTAAGTTTTACAAACCCCAGCTTGACCAACACCACAGCCACCTTCACCGCTCCGGGCGTTTACACGCTGATGTTAAGCGCAAGCAACGGTGTTCACGCAGTGGCCTACGATGCCGTAATCATCACCGTGAGTCAGGCGCTCCAGATGACGGCGATCAAATCCGGCGCAAACCTCAACCTGAGTTGGTCCGGCGGCACACCACCGTTCGTGATCGAACGCACCACCAATCTATTCGCTCCGTCATGGAGCAACATCCATACAACTTCCGTCCAGACCGCGAGCGTCCCCATCCTCCCCGGCAATGCCTTCTTCCGCGTGCGGGGAAATTAGTCGCCACAACGTGCGTTTACATTTCGAGAATTGAGATTGTCCCCCCGGAACGCGTCGTTATGCTGATGCCGTCGAACAAATGAAACCCATTGAAGATACGGCACCGGAAACCAACGTCAGCGCCCGCGCCTGGCGATTTGTGCAAGCGTTCATCCGCGAGCCGCTGAAAGTCGGCGCCATCTGGCCCAGCTCGGAAGATCTGTCGCGCGCCATCGTGGACGCCTGCCAGTTCACGCCGACCGACACTGTCGTGGAGCTCGGCCCAGGCACGGGCAACTTCACTGACTTATTGCTGAAACGACTGCATCCGAACGGTCGCCTAGTAGCGCTGGAATTGAGCGAGACGAACGTAAAAGTTTTGAAGCAACGTTTTCCGCAAAGCGAAATCCATTTCGACTCCGCCGAGCATCTGGCGAAATACGTTCCCGCCGGCACTGCGCAATGTATCGTCAGCGGACTGGCCTGGGGCAACATGATGCCCGCGTTGCAAGACCGCATCATGAACGCCATCGTCACCGCGCTCGCGCCGGGCGGTGAATTTGTCGGCTTCGCCTACAGCCACGCGCGTTACTATCCGACCACCGTACGCTTCCGTCGGTTGATGCAGCAGCGCTTCGCCACCTTCGAGACCACACCAACCATCTGGCGGAACATTCCCCCGGCCTACGTCTATCGCTGCCGCAAAGCGAGCTGAGCCATGAAATTGATGGGCATCGGCGACGAAGCGGGCGCAAGTCTGGAGCCCAGCTTGCCGCCACGCGTGATTTGGGCTGGAAATTCATCGAGATGCGCGCGGTAGAACTGCCTGGGCACACGAAGGCAAATTTCCACGACATCCCGGACGCGGCCTTCGATACGGCAGTCCAACTCCTCGAGCAATCCGGCGTGCAGGTGTATTGCTTCGGCTCGGCGGTGATGAACTGGGCCAAGAAGATCGAAGACCCATTTGAAGTCACGCTCGGCGAAGTGAAGCGCTGCATCCCACGCATGAATCGACTGGGGACGAAGTTCGTCCGCATCATGAGCTTCAAGCCGGGCGATGAAGATTACAAGACGCCCACTGAAGTGTTCCGCCGCGTGAAGGACGTGACGAACATGTTCCTCGATGTGGGCATCCAGCCGGTTCACGAGAATTGCATGAACTACGGCGGCATGAGCTGGCAACACACGCTGGAGCTGCTCGACAAGTGTCCTGGCCTGAAACTCGTGTTCGACACCGCCAATCCCGTGTTCAATCCCGATCGCAGCAAACCCAAGCCCTGGCCGCGGCAGGACGCGTGGGAATTTTGGACCCACGTCCGCGACCATGTCATCCACATCCACGTGAAAGACGCCGCCTGGGACAAAGCAAAAAACTCCGAAGCGTATCGCTGGCCCGGCGAAGGCCAGGGCTATGTGCGTGAGATTTTGCAGGACGCCAAGAAACACGGTTATACGGCAGGCCTCAGCATCGAGCCGCACATGACCACGGTCTTCCACGATCCGAACGCAAAAACTACCGCCCCGACCGATGCAGCACGGAAAAATTTTGTCGAGTATGGCAAACGCCTAGAAGCGTTGCTCAAGTAAATCGGAAGACTGCATGACCGTTCAATTTCTCCAAACCCATTTCGCCGTCGCCGTCAGCGCCATCTCCGGCGTGCTCGCGGGCAGCGGCAAACGGGTGGATTTGTTTGGCGTCATCGTGCTCGGGTTGGTTACTGCGCTCGGTGGCGGCACAGTGCGCGATGTCATCCTTGGCAAACAAGTCTTCTGGCTGGCGGATTCTTATTTCGTCATCAATGGCGTGGTCACCTCAGCCTGCACGTTCTTTGTCGTGCGTTACTGGACCGTGCCGCCGGTGGGTTTGGCGATCGCCGATGCATTCGGGCTGGCGTTGTTCACGATCCTCGGCACGTCCATCGGCCTCGCCGCCGGAGTAGGCGCGACCAATTCCGTAGTGCTGGGTGTCATCACCGGCGTGGCTGGCGGGATTTTGCGCGATGTGTTGGTGGGCGAAGTCCCCCTCGTCTTGCGCGCGGGGATTTATCTTTACGCCACTGCAGCCGTCGTCGGGGCGACCAGCTACGTGCTGCTGGAACATTATCACGCCGGCCATCATCTCAACCGGCTCATCGGCATCGTTACCACCCTTGGCTTGCGCCTGATCGCCATGCGTTGGAAAGTCTCCCTGCCGGAATTCCCGAAGTAAACTCCCGGTTCGCTTTCGCCACAATTATGTCTGCCAACTTCGCCCCCTATCGCAAGTTGCTCAAACGCACCCGGGAGATTTCCTTCCTGGCCAGTTCTGCGTCGGCGCTGAACTGGGACGTTGAAACTTACATGCCTCCGAAGGCATTGAAGTTTCGCGCCGAACAACTCGCGTATCTGGGCAGCGAAGCGCATCGGATATTCACGGCCAGAAAAGTCGGGCAACTGATCGCCGAGTGCGAGCAACACGGCTTTGCGCCTGACTCGGACGAGGCCGCCAACGTGCGCGAATGGCGGCGGCGTTATGATCGCGCCACCAAGATTCCCGCACGACTGGTGGAAAAAATCGAGCGCGTCCGCGCCCACGCACGTGAAGCCTGGAAAAAGGCGCGGGAAGAATCCAAGTTTCGCCTCTTCAAGCCGCACCTGCAAAAGTTGCTCGATCTCAGCCGGCAGACGGCGGATTGCTGGGGCTTCCAAGAATCGCCCTACGACGCGTTGATTGAGGGATACGAGCCTGGCGTAACAGCCAGTCAGTTGCGCACCCTGTTCGCTTCGCTCCGCCCTGCCATCGTCTCGATTCTTGGCCCAGCCGTCGAAAAATCAGCAAGCATCCCTGAAGATTACCTTTCCGGCGATTACCCCGTCGCAGCCCAACAGGCCTTCAATCGCAAAGTCGCCACCGCCATCGGATTTGATTTTGACGCGGGCCGCATCGACACCACCACGCATCCGTTCTGCGAAACGCTCGGCCCAGGCGATTGCCGCCTGACCACTCGCTATGATGAAAAGAACTTCGCGCAGTCGCTCTATGGCGTATTGCACGAAGCCGGCCACGGACTTTATGAACAGGGTTTGCGCGAAGAATTCTACGGCATGCCGCTGGGCAGCGCGGTTTCGCTCGGAATCCACGAATCCCAATCGCGGCTCTGGGAAAATCACGTCGGCCGCAGCCCGGCGTTTTGGGAGCATTGGCACCCCATAGCCTGCGAACACTTCCCCGGCCTGAAGCGATTCACCCCGGCCCAAATCAGCGCCGGTGTGAATCGTGTTGCGCAGTCCTTCATCCGCGTGGAAGCAGATCAAGTTACCTACGATCTCCATATCATCCTGCGCTTTACGATCGAATCGAAGTTGATCACCGGGGAGCTTTCGGTCGCAGACGTCCCGGCGCTATGGAACGAGGAATTCGAGAAGATGTTCGGCTTGAAGGTGGCGCGGGATGCCGATGGTTGCTTGCAAGATATTCATTGGGCCATCGGTTTGATCGGCTATTTTCCGACTTACACCCTCGGCAATCTCAACGCGGCGCAGCTGATGCACCGCGCCAAACAAGACAATCCGGCACTCGAATCCGATCTCGCCAGCGGCGAATATGGCAATCTCTTAAAGTGGCTGCGGGAAAAAGTGCACCAGGCTGGCTCTCGTCACACGCCGTCAGAATTGATAAAACACGCGACTGGCGAGGCCACCCAAAGCAAGTATCACCTGGACTATCTGCGAAAGAAATTTACGGCTTGAGCCTTTTACCGGCTGTCGCCCTGGTTTCACTGCATACAAAGTTGCGTTCTCTTTGCGCTTCGGGCATATCAGCGACCCATTTTTCATGAGCAAGAAAACGAAAACCAAATCTGCGACCGAATCGAAACAAAAGGAGCAAGCCCAACTGCTCGCCCTATTGAAACAAGTATTGCCCAAAGCCGCGCCCGATCCGGCTATCGCCGAGCGTATTTATCAAGCCATCGAAGCCGAGTTGAAAGCGAAGAACCAGGCGGTTTCGTTCAAGAAATTCTGCGACCGGATGCCGTTGCCCGACCTTGAAGCGAAGACTCTGGACGAAGTGAAACTACAACTCGCCGCCGCGTTTGGCGAAGGCGACGTCACCATTCAACCGAACAAGAAGGAAAAGAGCCTCGCCGTGGAGGTTTCACTACCAGACGGCTCTCAGTTCAACACCGAGATCAAAGTCCGCGCCACCCCGCCCGAGGAAAGCGATGAGCAAGAAATCGTGCTGAAATTCGTGCCGTTCCCCGTGGCCCTACCCGGCGATCCCGAACTGACCTGGTTGCTCGCCAAACGCGAAAACATGTCGCCGGACGAAGCTGACATCGCACTAGCCAAAGCAGAGGAAGAATTCTGGGCGTCGAAAGCCGGCCAAAAGGCATTGCGCGACCGCGTAGAAAAGAGCTTCCCGGAATTCATCAACCGCGCGCCATCCGGTTTGCTGACGGAACTCGGCTTGAAGCGCCATTACAAAACGCCCGAACCGATCCGCGTGCATCG
Source organism: Verrucomicrobiota bacterium (assembly GCA_049840435.1). Lineage (GTDB taxonomy): Bacteria > Verrucomicrobiota > Verrucomicrobiia > Limisphaerales > JADLHS01 > JADLHS01. Next base: position 29,869 of record JASGKY010000030.1, read on the forward strand.
CGCCTTTGCACCGCAAAAGAGCGAAAAGATCGCCGCGTAACCCATCACCGAAAAAATTAAACGGCGCGCAATTCCCCAATTGCGCGCCGTTATCACTCACCCTAACCCGCTCGTCCCCAGATGGACGAGCAAATGCTCACTGCTTCACGACATATTCCGCCAGCACATCGGCGCTGTCAGGAACATTGGTCACCGTAAAGCCCAGCTTGTTTACGACCGTCCTCATGCCGTGATTGCTGGCGAGGATTTCGGCAGACACGCGGGAAATCTTTTCCGTAGTAGCCACCTGCAGCAACCGGCGCAACAATTCCGTACCGAGCCCCTGCTTCTGGTATTTATCGCTCACCAGCAGGGCAAACTCAGCCTCGTTCAAACCGCGCTCCTTGGTAAGCCGGCCCACGCCCAGGATTTCACTTTCGCCACCTTTTGGTTTCAGCTCAGCAACCAACGCCATTTCCCGGTCGTAATCGTTGAAACAGATGCGAACCAAACGTTCGTGCGCGATGCGCTCGTCAAGTTTCAGTTGGTTGAAGTAACGCAAATAAACACTCTCCGGCGACAAGGTCTGGTGGAACTTCACCAGCAACGGCTCGTCCTCGGGCCGGATTGGGCGAATCGTCACTGCTGTGCCGCTCTTGGTTTTCCACTTGGAGATATACTTGGTCGGATAAGCCCGGATGGCGAGCTTGGGCAAAGCTTTCTCGGACAATTTCGGATCATGTAGAATCACCCGCGCGTCGAGCGCCACGAGATCGTCAGCCGAGGCGAACAGCGGATTGATGTCAATTTCCTTGATCCACTTCTGTTCGGCGACCAACTGGCTGAAGCCAACCATGAGTTTTTCGAGCGCAGCGAGATTCACCGACTTGCGCCCCCGCACGCCTTTGAGCGCCGTGTAAATCTTGGTCGTTTCCATCATGCGCCGCGCAAGCGTGGTGTTGAGGGGCGGCAACCCGAGCGCCTTATCCTTGAATACTTCCACCAGTTGCCCGCCCATGCCGAAGAGCAATACCGGCCCAAACTGCGGATCGATGCTGCTGCCCAAGATGATTTCGTACCCCTCGCTCAACTTGATCATCTTCTGCACCGTGACCCCTTGGAAATGTTGCGCGCCGGCCTTTTCGATACAACCGGCCTTGATCGCCTTGTACGCGCGCTTCACATCCGTCTCGTCCTTCAAGTTCAACTGCACGCCGCCGACATCGGTTTTGTGCGTGATGGTTTCGGAATAGAGCTTGAGGACGATGGGGTAACCAATTTCGTTCGCGAGCTTGACCGCTTCGCTCTCGGATTTGGCGATTTCCGTGACCACGGTTGGAATCTTGTAGCAACCGAGCAACTCCTTGGATTCGGCTTCCGTGAGAATCACACGACCGGACGCCTTCACGGATTCAATCAACGCTTTCGCCTTGGCGCGACCAGATTCCATATCGTCATCCGCGGCAGAGGGAACAGGCGTTTCGTAAAGCGAGCGGATATTCTCGGCATAGCGATACATCTGCGTGAAAACACGCGCCGCAGTGTCGGGATACGGGAAGGTCGCAATGCCGGCAGCATTCAAGATCGCTTCGCCTTGCGCAATGTCCTGCCCGCCCATCCAGCTTGCGAGCACCGGCTTGCCTTCGATGTGGCCAAACGCCTTCAACTTCTCCGCCGTTCCCGTGCAATCCGTCATCGCTTGCGGCGTGAGAATCACGAGCAAACCATCGCTGTTCGGGTCGCGACCGGCGATTTCGAGTGTCTTGGCGTAAACATCCGCGCTGGCGTCGCCCAGCACATCCACCGGATTGTTGTGCGACCACGCAGCCGGAAGAATCTTGTTCAGCTCCTCAATCGTGCCCTTGGAAACTTCTGCGAGGGCGCCGCCACTCATCAGCAATGCATCCGTCGCCAGCACGCCCGGACCGCCGGCGTTGGTGATCATCGTCAGCCGATTGCCCTTCGGGCGCGGCTGACGTCCGAGCACTTCGGACATGTAGAACAGGTCGGAAATATTGTTCACGCGCAACACGCCGCAACGCTTGAACGCGGCATCCAACACATCATCACTGCCGGTAAGCGAACCGGTGTGTGACGCGGCGGCCTTGGCCGCGCCCTCAGTACGCCCAGGCTTGATAACGATGATCGGCTTGTTCAACGCCACTTCCCGCGCCGCAGAGAGGAACGCCCGCGCGTCGCCGATGGTTTCCATGTAAATGACAATGCTCTTGGTATTCGGATCATCGCCGAGGTAATAAATCAAGTCGCCCCAACCGACATCGAGCATTGACCCCAACGAAGTAAACGTACTGAAACCGACGTTTTCCTTGAGCGACCAGTCGAGCACCGCCGTACAGAGCGCACCGCTCTGGCTGAGAAACGCAACGTTGCCAGGCTTGGCGATGGTGGTGGCGAACGTGGCGTTGAGCCCGAGATGCGGCATCATCACCCCAAGACAGTTCGGGCCGACAATACGCATTCCGCTGGCACGGGCGTCAGTCAGAATTTGTTTTTCAAGCGCCACGCCTTCCGGCCCGGTTTCCTTGAAACCCGCGCTGATGATCACCGCGCCAGTGATTCCATTTTTGACGCAATCCTGAATGATGCCAGGAACAGTCTTGGCCGGCGTGCAGATGACGGCAAGGTCCACCTTCTCCGGCAACGCGCCCAGACTCGGATAAGCTTTGACGCTAAGAACAGAGTTACGTTTGGGATTGATGGGATATACTACCCCTTGAAAACCACCGCGCCCGAGATTTTGAAACACCGTCCGGCCGACGCTGCCCGGATTTTCTGTCGCGCCGATCAGCGCGATGGACTTCGGGCGGAAGATCGCATCGAGCGGACGCTTGGTAGAGTGATGAAAGATGTCGTGGGCGGATTCAATGCCGGCCGCACCGGGCTTCTGGTTGGGTTGCATGTCAGTAAAATCGTTATTCAAGGTCCTTGCTTGGACGATTAGATTGTCGGGGAAGCGACCGCATTGAGCCGCCTGTCGGTTGCTATTCTATCACCTTATTTTGCAGCGTCGCAACATTTGGCCGGGACGCAAATGAATTCTGGGGCTTTCTTCAACTGCGGTTGTCCGCTATAACCGGCGCGTGGCATTTGCAGATTTTTCCGAACAATCCCAAGGCATCACGCTACTGCAACGGTCGTTGGAGCGTGGACGGCTCGGCCATGCCTATCTGTTTTCTGGCGCGGAACTGGCGTCGCTCGAAGCGCTCGCCCGCACGTTGGCCAAAACGTTGAATTGCCAGCAACCGAAGAAAACCAACGGCAAAGCAGTGGATTGTTGCGATGAATGCCCAACCTGCCGGAAAATTGGTGATGAAGCACACGGGGACATGCATTGGGTGCGGCCCGAGTCCAAGTCGCGGATTGTATCTGTGGATCAGATGCGTGAGTTGATGCGAGAAATCCAACTCAAACCCAATGATGCCGAGTTCAAAGTCGCGGTCATCGTGGCGGCGGATCGGCTGAACCCGCAGGCGGCGAACGCCTTCCTCAAGACGCTCGAAGAACCTCCGAGCAAGTCGGTGCTGATCCTTTTAACTACCGAGCCCGGACGGATTCTGGAGACCATCATCTCCCGTTGCTTGCGATTGAACTTCGGCGGCGAAAGCACCCGCCGCTGGGACGACGCGACGCAAAACTGGCTGAATCGCTTTGGCGAAATGGCGGGCGGAGAGCAAAAAAGCCTGCTGGGGCGATATCGCTTGATGGATGTGCTGGCGGCGCGGCTCAGTGAAATGAAAACCACCGTGGAGGAGGAGCTAACCGCCAAATCGCCGCTCGAAAAATATGATGACGTGGAAAAAGATCTGCGAGAACGCTGGGAAGATGAGTTGAAAGCGGCCATCGAGGCAGAATATCGACGACGGCGCGGCGAACTGCTGCTCGGTTTGCAATGGTGGTTTCGCGATGTCTGGTTGCACACACTGACGAGCGGGCGAGAGTTCTTGAGTTTCCCCGATGCCGATGGCACAGCCAACGTTGCAAAACGCATCACGCCACACCAAGCCCGCGAAAACCTGCGCGTCATGGAGCAGACCCAGCGCTTGCTGTTCACAAACGTCCAGGAAGCCCTCGCACTAGAGGTCGGCCTATTAAAGCTGAATCTTTGACGTGAACCCCACCCGCGCGATGCCGCCCAAGCCCCCACCTGCTTCTGCCCCAGCCCCCAAAGCTGACTTGTGGGCCAAGGTTTTCGCCGTTCTTTTTGGCGCTTTTTTAGGCTTGGCGCTGCTGAAATTCGGTACTCCCTCGGTGATGGATAAGTTCGTTGAGCCACCTACAAACGGCTGGGAATGGCTCGTCTTCGTCTGGCCCATGCGACTAGCTTATCCGCTGGTTTTTGTACTGGTCATAGCAGGGTTGGCCGCAATCCGATGGCACAACTTCAGTCCACGCTGGTTGGTGTTACTCCCTCTAATTTGGCTGGGCTGGCAGTTTCTGGCGGCAACTCAAAGCATAGCCCCCAACTTGAGCGCGGGAGTGCTGGCGCACTTTGGAATTTGCTTGAGCTGTCTTTATCTTGGCTGGCTGAGCCTCAACCGGGAGGGGATAGCGAGGTTTTTCCTTTGGCCGTTAATCATTGCCTATGGCTTGGTCGTGACAGGCGGCTGGAATCAACATTTTGGTGGATTGCAGGAAACCCGTGACTATTTCTGGACCTACATCTATCCGACTTTGCCCAGCGTGCCGCCGGAATACCTCAAAAAAATGCAAAGCAGCCGCATCTTTTCGACGGTATTCTATCCAAATGCTTTCGCCGGCGCGCTGCTGCTATTGACACCACCATTGCTGGCGTGGGTCTGGCAGGCGAAAGAACGGCTTACTGTCGGCGCGCGCAGTTTTCTCTGCGCCGTGCTAGGAATGAGCGCTGTAGCCTGTCTTTATTGGACCGGGTCAAAGGGTGGCTGGCTGTTAGCACTGTTTCTCGGCTTTGTGGTTTTACTGCATCAAAACTTCGCCAAGCAACTGAAAATACTCCTCATTGTTATCTTGCTTGCAACAGGCGGGGCTGGGTTCTATTGGAAAAACCGGGAATACATGCAGCGCGGCGCAACCAGTGTGGTGGCTCGATTTGATTACTGGCAAGCCGCTTGGAAAACCGCTGTCAGTAAACCCGTTTTTGGCTCGGGCCCAGGAACTTTTGCTATTGCGTACGAGGCTGTGAAAAAGCCCGAGTCCGAAATGGCACGGCTCACCCACAATGATTATCTGCAACAGGCGTCCGATTCGGGTTTTTTGGGGCTGATTACTTACGCAGCATTCATCAGCGGAATGCTTTGGGTAGGCTACCAACGTTTGAACTGGCAGAAAACACCCGTAGCCTGTGGTATTTGGCTAGGATTACTGGCTTGGGCGGTGCAGTCGGCATTTGAGTTCACACTTTACGTACCGTCGCTGACTTGGACGGCTTTTGCGCTCGGCGGATGGCTGCTTGGTAGCACCCGGGAAACGATTCGACAAAACCCACCGCCCGCTCCTACCCTATTGCCGCGATGAAGATTCTCTTCCTCAACGGCCCAAATCTGAACCTCCTCGGCACACGCGAACCCCAAGTCTATGGTAAGACGACTTTGGCAGACATTGAAGCCATGGTCCGCAAGCAAGCCACCGCACGTAGCGCGTCCGTTGATTTTCGCCAAACCAATCTGGAAGGCGAATTGGTCACTTGGATTCAGGGCGCGAAAGGGAATTTTGACGTCATCGTCCTGAACGCGGCAGCCTACACCCACACCAGCGTCACAATCCGAGACGCCATTTCGGCAACAGGTGTCCCGACCATCGAAATCCACCTCTCGAACATTCACGCGCGAGAAGAATTTCGGCACAAATCACTCATCGCCGGGGTTTGTCGCGGACAGATCGCTGGCTTCGGAGCAAATTCTTACGCTCTTGGCTTGGAAGCGGCCATTAACATTATCGAAACAGAGAAAAATAGCTCAACCGGCTGCTTTAGCCTCTAAAACAGAATTGCTCAGCCAATCTCGTTCTGGTTTTCTCACTTGACGGTGTCGGATACTTTCACTACGCTTTGCCCAGCTAAAAATTGAAACAAGCAGAGTCGAATTCGACGTCTGCTTTTTTCGTAAAAAGAACCAATCCGCTGAGTTTCAAGCCAGCGAAACAACTTTAACGATTAAAACTGTGGACCTCAAAGACATTAAGGCCATCATTGACCTGATGAAAAAGAACTCCGTCTCGGAGTTTGAACTAGAGAAACAGGATTTCAAAATCCGCCTCAAGCGCGGAATGAATGGTGGAGTTATTTCGGGGGAGGAAGGCGGACCGCAAGTCATCGCCTATGCTCCGATGCCGTCTGCTGCCCGCTGATGCTCCGGCTGCCGCCGCTCCCGCCGGTGCTCCGGCTGCCGCCACGTCGACTGACGCTGACATCAAATCGCCGATGATTGGAACTTTCTATCGTTCACCGTCTCCGGAATCCGCTGCTTATGTCGGAGGTCGGACACGGAAGTGGGCCCGGATACCGTGGTTTGCATCATCGAGGCGATGAAGGTGATGAATGAAATCAAAGCCGAGGTCAAAGGCGTGATCACACAGGTTTTGGTGGAGAATGCGCAAACCTGTGGAATTCGGCCAGCCGTTGTTCAAGAGTTCGCCCCACGTGAGGCCTGTTTTTAAACCTCGCACAACCCGCTCTAACTCAGTCTAATCCCCATGTTTGAAAAAGTCTCTAGTCGCCAATCGTGGCGAAATCGCCGTCCGTATCATCAGTGCGTGCAAAGAACTGAATATCCGCACGGTGGCGGTTTATTCGGAGGCCGACGTGAATTCCATGCACGTGCAGCTGGCTGACGAAGCGATCTGTATCGGCAAAGCGCGTTCCTCGTGAAAGTTATCTGCGCATCGATCGTATCATCAGCGCTGCGGAAATCGCCGATGTGGATGCTATTCATCCCGGTTACGGATTCCTGTCGGAAAACGCGCATTTTGCGGAAGTCTGCGAAAGCTGCAACATCCGTTTCATCGGTCCCAGCTCCACGGGCGATGAATGCGCTTGGAAGACAAGGCTGTCAGCCGCGCCTTGGCGAAGAAAGCTGGCGTGCCGCAACGCCGCCTGGATCGGAAGGCATCGTTGAAAATGAGAAGGACGCTCTGGTCGATCGCCAAGAAGATCGGTTATCCGGTGATGATCAAGGCGGTCGCTGGCGGTGGTGGTCGCGGTATGCGCATCGCGCACAACGATATTTCGCTTGGTGAAGGGTTATCATACGGCCCGCACTGAAGCGGAGAAAAGCTTTGGCAACTCCGGTGGTTTACATCGAGAAGTTCATCGAGAACCCGCATCACATCGAGATCCAGATCCTCGGTGATACCAAGGGGCACATCATCCATCTTGGGTGAACGTGACTGTTCGGTGCAGCGCCGCAATCAGAAGGTCGTCGAGGAAACACCTTCTCCTCTTATCGATAACAAGTTCCAGAAGCTGCGCGACAAAATCGGCAATGCGGCCATCCGCATCGCGGAAGCGGCGCACTATACAAATGCCGGCACGGTGGAATTCATCGTGGATGATAACGGCAATTATTATTTCCTCGAGGTCAACAAACGTATCCAGGTTGAACATCCCATCACGGAAGAAGTGACGGGCATCGACCTGATCAAGCAGATGATTTTGATCGCGTCCGGCGAGAGGTGCTGTTGCATTTATCGTGTTTCCCTATTAACCTT
>JASGKY010000031.1:0-19083 GCA_049840435.1 Verrucomicrobiota bacterium
AACGCTGTTCCGTTCCTGTTGGAATGGATGCCGCAACCAGAAGCGAAAAGACCGTCGAAGGCTTTCCCAATTCGAGCGATGTCGAAATCGCCCGTGGGCGCTGGGGGAAAAGGGTAAGTCCGCGATCCCCAGACTGGCCCGCAACATAAGCAAACCATGGCAGAGTATGGATGACTACTCTGTGTGGACGGTCAGCGCCAAAGTCATCTCATACCTAGGCCCTGAGGCCATTGTGCCTATGCTGACAGCTGCCACCAATTTGCAAGGGCGGCATGAAGTTTGGGAGTTGCTTCATAATTTCGGGAATCTTGGTGCCGATGGTGCGCCTGCCGTTCCGGCGATCATCCATTGGGTCAATGATCCAGATTATTTTGTGCGCGCTGGTGTGGTCACTGCTTTGGGGGAAATAGGACAACGTCCAGATTTAGCCGTTCCCGTTCTTCTGAACGCGCTGGAGCGCGACTCTAATTCAATGGTGCGTCGCGATGCTGCGACAGCACTGGGTTCTTTTGCAAAAGATTCGGACGCCATTTTGCCAGCTCTAACCAATGCTCTGAAATCCTCAGATTGGGAAGCTCGTGGAGGAGCACTTTCTGGTCTTGGCAAGATCCGAAGCAAACCGAAGGTGTTCTTCCCTTGATCTCTCCTTTCTTATACGACCCTAATAATGTCCTCCAACGAAGCGCCGCCTACGCGTTGCGTGATTTGGGAAGCGAAGCAGGTTACCGGGCATTGCTGCAGGCCAGTAACGCGCCCAGTTCTTGGCCCGGCATTGGCGACATCATTTATGAGGTCCAAAAAATGCGTAGCGGTAAATCCCGCTGAGCGGCCCGAAAATTCCGCTGGGCCAAAGGTGTTGACAGAGAGCGCTTACAGTCTTTCTACCGGTCCATGTCCAGTCGTTGCAGACTGGTTCTTAATTGCTTCACCAAGCGCTCTCGATTATGTGAAGCGCATTATTATTACTTGAGATTTCGGACTAGAAATTCGTTCTAAGACAACAAGCCATTCTCAACGGCATAGCCCACGCCGCGGGCAAATGCGGTTTCGAGCGGGCCGGCGGGCGTGATGTGCGTGGCGCTTTGCAGCGCGGCGGGCCAGCCGTGCGCCATCGCGAAGGAAGCACCGGCCCATTCAAACATCGGGACGTCGTTGTCGCCGTCGCCGAACGCCATGACTTCGCCCGCCTCCACGCCAAGACGCGCAGTGAGATGTTTCAAGCCCGAAGCTTTGTTCACGTCCGCCGGCATGATTTCGAGCAGGCGTTCGTGCGTGCGGACCATTTGGATGCCGGACGGCACGGTGGTTTGCGCGTGAGCTTTGGTGAGTTCGTCGGGCGCACCCATCCAGATGATTTTGAAGACAGGTTGCTCCGCTAATCCGGACGCGGGCAATTGGCGCGGCTGGCGGCCGGACAGATCGGAATAGAACTTTAGATCGGAATTCCATTCGGCGTCCGTGAGAACGTTGTCCACGGTATAGACCGTGGTGGTGAATTTCTGCGCGCGACCCAGTTCCAAAATGTGCTGCGTGGCGGCGGCCGGAAGGAAATCGCGGTTTAACACGACGCTGCGGGTCAGGTTGGCGGTTTCGCCGCCCTGACAGGAAACGATCCATTGCACACCAGGCAGGGCATCGGCGTAACGGCGCATGTTGTTGTAGTGCCGCCCCGAGGCGAGCACGACCTGCACGCCGGCTTGCTGCAGTTGTTGCACGGCGCGGACGTTGGCCGGGCTGATTTCCCGGTCCGGCCCGAGCAATGTGCCGTCGAGGTCAATGGCGGCGAGTTTGAATTGTTGCGCTAAAACTGAACTACTCATGCCCATAGATTAGCAGTCCGCGACGATAAACAATAATGGCAAGATTTCATCGCTGTGATAACTATTGGCTATGAGCATTGAGGAACTGCGTTCGTTTGTGATCCTGGCGGGTCACCTGCATTTTGGGCGGGCGGCCCAGGCGCGGCATGTGAGTCAACCGGCGTTGACCAAGCAGATGAACCGGCTGGAAGAGGCCGTGGGCGGAAAACTGTTCGAGCGCGGCAAACAAGGCTCGAAGCTGACGACGTTCGGCGAACGTTTCCTGCCGCGCGCGAAGGAACTGGTGACGGCGTTTGATCGGTTGCTGGCCGAAGCGCGACAGGAAGCGCAAGGTCACGGCGGGCGGCTGCGCATCGGTTCGGGCTCATACACGCTAGATCTGGTGCCCAGGCTCATCGTGAAGCTGCGCGCGCTTGAGCCCCGCATCGAAGTGTCGTTGCGCGACCTGTCCACCGCTGAACAACTCGATGGCTTACAGAAAGAGCAATTAGATTTGGGTTTCACACGTTTACCATTGCCAAAGGCAGCGCGAGATTTGACGGCCCAACCATTGATGTCCGGCCAATTGGCGCTGGTGCTGCCGAAGCATGGCTTCCCTGCACGCGCGATCACGCTGGAGGAGTGTCGAGACAAGTCGTTTGTGATCCTTTCGCGAGAACGGTCGCGCGGCCTTTACGAGATGATGCTGAAGCTGTGCGCGGAGCATGGTTTTCATCCGCGCATCGTGCAGGAAGTGTCGGAGCTGACGACGGCAATGGCGCTTGTGCGGGCAGGCATGGGCATCTCGATCATTCCGGAATGTTTCTGGAGTCAGCGCTTCGGCGGCGTCCGCATCCAACTGCTGCCGCAGCGCGCGGCGCGCTGGGCCGTGGGCGCGGTCTGGCGAAAGCGGGATGACAACCCGGCACTACATCGGTTTCTCGAATTGGTGCAGACGGAAGCAACAAATCTCTGAACCTGAGTTGAGTCGAAGCGACGCGTGCTCGTCGTTTTGTTACACGATCTTAATGATTTCGACGTTGACCGGGCGGGATGTGCCGGACATTTTTCCGACGACCGTCAACGCCACTACGCTTATGATCATTCCACCTACCTGGACCGTTCCTGACGCTATAAAGATTCGTTTGGGGCAAAATACCTATGGCCGTCAGCGCGCGATTTTTGAAGATGGGCATTTGTTACTGGTGCTGCACAAGCCGCCCGGGCCGGATGATCGCACGCGGGAGGGGGTGTTGTTCTGGCGGAGTCCGGCAGGCGAGTGGCAGTTCAATCGCGGCGGCCCGGGGCCGGGTGGATTGAAGCGGCATGTGCAATCGGTTGCCGAATTGGAGGCCAAGTTGACCGCTACCTACGAACAAGCCACGAGCATCAGCACGTTGTTCGATCTGATGGAAACGCTCGTGCCGCTCACCCGGTTCGCGCGGAACATGCACGCCGCCATCCAGACGGCGCGCGAGGCGGTCAAGGGCGATCAGTTTTTGGTCGAGCTGCGCGATCTCGCGTATGAGGTGGAACGTAACCTTGATCTGTTACTCGAAGATACACGGAACGAAATCCAGCATCGTATGGCGCGCAAGGCGGAGGAGCAGGCGTGTCTCAGCCAGGCGGCGTTGCAGGCAAGTCATCGGTTGAACATTCTGGCAGCGCTATTTTTTCCGCTCACTGCGGTAGCGAGTCTCTTTGGCATGAATCTGCTGCACGGACTTAATTCGAACAGCGTCGCCATCTTCTGGACGGTGGCGGCGGTGAGCCTGGCCTTGGGTTTCTTCATGAAGGGGTGGGTGCTCGGTAAATCCGCGCCTGACAGCAAGGATGAAACCCCACCGAAGAGCGACAGTTGAGAAGGGGCGTGTTGGTGTTGGGGATAGCAAGGCCTGCCTCTATTCGGCGAGGGGGGGGCTGGTGTCCACTTCGACGATTGTTGTAGCGCTGTCATGGTTACCACTGCGCGCGATAGAACTGTTGCTGGTTCGTCAATGTGGGGCGATTTAATTTTGAGGAGGCTGTTCGTGATACGGCTTGGATTGCTGATATAGTGCGAGGCGTTCACGCATGGCAGTCTGTTCCGTCTGGTTTGGCTTTCCGGTGCGCAGGGCTTGTCGTTGTAGTTCGATGGCGCGTCTGAAGTCGCCGGTTTCGGCGTAGGCCGCGGCCAAGGTATCGATGGGTTGCCCTTCCTGCCATTTTGTCAGCTCGCAGGCTTGCTGGGCAATCTGCACTGCTTCTGCTCCATTTCGCACGGCATCGTCGGGGCAAGTGGCTTTAATCCAAGCGAGCAGGTTGTAATTTTGTGCTTCGTCGGAAGCCGACTGGATGGCGTGTTGAAGCAGGATGATAGCGTTGGTGTATTGCTGGGTGGTTTCGTAGCGTCGCAAGGCTGCTTGCAACAAAACGCCCGGCCCATATTGTCGAATGATTCCAAAAGAGTCAGTGCGGATGCCGTCCATAATCCGACATACCTGCTGCGGATCATTAAACGTTTCCTCCTTCGCCCGACAATCAATGCGATACCAGTTGTTGGGATTGTCGGGTGCCGCGCGGACGCTGGTGATGAATTGCTGGCAATCGGATTCATTGGCCCTGCCGACCACGAGCAGGAAACGTTCTGGCAGGGTGAGGACATCATAATCTGATTCCGCCCGGACGAGCACCGGACCGACGTAACGCAAATTCGAAAGTGGAGATTGTTTGGTGGCTTGGGCCAGTTCGTTCACACATTCAGCGCAAAACTGGCTGTGTTTGCGCCAAGGCAGCCAGCCAAAGTTACGCAAGTAGCCCCAATGATTGTTCATTGCACAGCCGGAGTTCCAGCAATGGCCGTTTTTGGCGTGTTCGGTTCGATTGACCAAACCCAGCAGATGCCCCGCTTCGTGCAGGAGGATTTCGTCTAGAGCGATTCCGAGCGAGAAGCGGGTGTTGAAATAAATCGCCGGGTAGGGCGCAATATCGGCAAACGGTGGCACTCTGCCAGGCCAGCCGGGATAGTAGAGTACATACATGAAAGCTGGTGGCGATCCCTGATCGTCCGGCGGGCCGTTCATGTAGCGACGACCCAGCGTCCGAGGTGTCGTGTGGCGCGCAACTTTGCGGGGAATGATGTCGCTCACCATGATTTCAACGCCGTCAGGCTTCTGGCAGTGGTTGGTGAGGAATGCCTGGAGTTGCACCAGCGCTTTTTCTGTCGGCTCGCAACCTTCGACTGCATCCACCTCCACATAGATCCGTGGATGCGGGGAGGAAAGCAGATAAAGCAATGGGAGCTTTAGAAACTCTGGCGGTTGCGTGACTGTAGTCGGTGGTCGGCTTTTTGGGGTTGTGCAACCGACGAAGAGCAAGCCAGTCAAAAGCAATAGCACGGTTTGCCGGATTCGTTTTTGTGGCAACGCAAGCGACCCCATAGTTGTGGCGGTTCGACTTGAATTATGCGACGGCTCAGCTGGCGGCAAGATTGAAATATCTTCCTTTATAGCAAAATCACGTTGAGCAAGTGTGGTTTTGTTGTTAGCGACCTTGCTCTAACCACAACTCACATCACGATCATGTCACAAAATGAAAAGGCCCTAATATTTCAGGAACTGCATCTCAAGCCTGGCGTCTTTCTGATCCCCAATCCTTGGGATGCCGGTTCGGCCCGGCTGCTGGCGGGCTTGGGATTCGAAGCACTCGCTACCTCAAGCGCGGCGGCAGCAGGCGTGCTGGGGCGGCGCGATGGCAAGATGTCGCGTGAGGAATCGCTGGCGAACGCGCGGGTCATTGTGGAGGCGACCGAACTGCCCGTGGCCGCGGATTTGGAACATGGTTTTGGCGACGATCCAGCTACGGCGGCGGAAACTATCAGGTTGGCGGCGGAGATCGGTTTGGTGGGCGGTTCAATCGAAGATGCCCGACCTTATCGTGAGAAACCGATTTACGACCTCTCGCTTGCAACGGAGCGAATAGCGGCTGCCGTGCAAGCGGCGCGGGCATTACCGTTTCCGTTTACGCTCGCAGCGCGGGCGGAGAATTTTGTGCGCGGCAATCCAGACTTGGATGACACGATCAAACGGCTGGTCGCCTATGAGAAGGCGGGTGCAGATGTGCTCTTTGCGCCGGGCTTGCCGGATTTGGCGTCGGTGCGCGCGGTGTGTGCTGCAGTGTCGAAGCCGGTGAATTTTGCCATCGGTGGTCGTGGCAGGTCATTCAGCGTGGCGGAATTGGCTGAAGCGGGGGTGAAGCGGATCAGTTTCGCCGCGTCGTTCTATCGCGCGGCTATGACGGGATTGCTGGAGGCTGCGCAGGAAGCGCAGACCAAGGGGACGTTCCGCTTTGTGAATCAGGCTTTGCTTACCGCCGAGTTGAATCGGTTCTTTCCAGAATAGGGCAGACGCCAAGCCCGGAGTTATCGGGCTGCTGGCAATTTCGCTAAGAGTGCCGGCAGCGCCACGCCCGCGGCGCCGGTAAGTGCGAAGTGCGCTTGTGCGGTGAATGGTGTTGGCTGTGGATTGATCTCGACGACAGTCGCGCCGTAGCGAAGGGCCTCAAACGGTAGTGAAGCGGCGGGGTACACTACAGTGGATGTGCCGATGGAGAGGAAAATATCGCAAGTCGTGCTCGCGGCGGCGGCAAGTTCCATCTCGCGTTCGGGCATGGCTTCTTCAAACCACACTACGTCCGGGCGTAACAACCCACCGCACCGCGGACATTTTGGCGGTACCGCATCGGTGTTCGGCCAGCTTGTGACAATGGTGTCTTCGTCGAAGCATTTTGTCCGTGTGATATTGCCATGGAGTTCGATGACGTTCCGGCTGCCGGCGCGTTGATGCAGTCCGTCCACGTTCTGCGTGATGAGCGTGAAGCGCGTGATGAGTTTCTCCAGTTCTGCGAGTGCCAGATGCGCGGGATTTGGTTTTGCGTCCGCGACGAGTTTGCGGCGCCGCTCATACCATTGCCAAACGAGGCGTGGATTGCGGCGGAACGCGTGTGGGGTGGCAAGGTCTTCGGGTTTGTATTTTGTCCACAGGCCGGTCTGGGCATCGCGGAACGTGGGTACACCGCTTTCTGCCGAGACGCCTGCGCCGGTCAGCACCGTGACGTGTTGGGCGGCGGCAAGCTTCTGAAGCAACTCCGAGGGAATCAACACGCAAGCATGATGGAGGCGGTGATTTCTCGCGCTCAAGAAGGATTGATTATAGAGGCGCGGACGAAATGCGCCGTCTGCTTAGCGGTGGTCAGCGATTTCAGAATCCGGCTTGCCGTAGTGAAAGCCGTCTGCGTCCTCGTAGCCGTAGGGAATTTGCTGAACAAAGAACGAGGCAAACCAAGCTTTGACCCGGACTGTGAATCCGGCGCAGTGAGAGGACACTTCATCCAGTTGCTGCTGCAATTGCGGCTGCAACTCTGTTTGAACGACTCGGGCCGTGGTCTGGCTTGTCGGATTCACGTGCGCAAGATGCTTGGGTTGTCCGTAATTGGCCAGAGATTTTTTCGGGAATTTTACGGACAGGTCGTTTGCTGTCAGATTTGCTGCCAATTTCCCTATTTGCCTGCCTTGCAACCAAGAACAAACATCGCGCTGATAACGCCCAAAATGCGCCGGTAGCGGATTTGCGATGAAATTCATTCTTGGCAGCAGCGGAATTTCTCAGTTGCATGTCTGTCAGCCGAAGAAACTAGCAAATATCCAAGCCATCAGGATTTCCATGAACACTCTGAAACTCCGTATTTCAATGAGACTGCTGCTCGCCATGTTGAGTGGCTGTGTGGCGCTGACGGTCCGGGCGCAAGATTTTTATGATGCAGACTCGCTTTTTGCCATGCCGTTGGCGCAAACGACGCAGTTTGGGATAACCCCCTTTTATGGCTATCGCTTTGGCGGCGAGGTGAAAGATAGCGTCACCGGGACGGAATACAGTTTCGATGATGGGCCGGCTTTTGGCCTGTGCTTGGACTACGCGCCACTGGGGTATCTCGGGCGCTTTGAACTGCTTTGGAGTCATCAGGATAGCAGCATCGATTTTAATGGGAACAATGGTTTGGGCAAAGTGGATCTCATGGTGGATGTGGTCCAGATCGGCGGAGTGGTGGAATATGGTCCGGAGCGCTTCCGAGGCTATGTCTCGGCACACGTCGGCGCGACGCATTATTCATCCGATGGTTATGGCGACGATACTCGGTTTAGCTGCGGCATTGGTGCGGGGGTTAAGGCTTACCTTACCAAAAACCTTTATCTGCGCGCCGACCTGCGTGGCTTTTGCACGGTGGTGGATGCTGAAGGCGGTTTCATCTATTTCAACGGCATTACCGTGGCCAGTTTCAGCGGCGACACGCTCTGGCAAGGGCAGGTCAGTGTGGGCGTCGGGCTAACGTTCTAGTGCGGAGGGCTGACAGCAGGTGGGGCTTTTTGCAATCGATCGCATTCGCGCGATGCTTCTTGGCGAAGGTATCTTTAAATTAGCGGCGCGATCGGAATGCAGGCATCGCACAGCTCGTGGAGCACAACGATTTCTTTGTTGTGGCTGCGGAAAGTAGTCTTAGAAACTCAACGATTGTCCCTTGTTCATCGCGCGCCCGGGGCAGGCCGGACAAACTCTCAATCGGGTAAAGGCAACACTACTAGGCGGCGATTGAGGGAGTCTTGTGGTGGCGTGAGTTCGGTTGGCTGTTTTTGTTGCAAAGCTTCGCGCACTACTGGCGATAGATCATGCAGGATCATTTTTGAAGACATAATCCGTCGCTCCTGCATCGTGCATTTGGGCGACCATGTTTTGATCGTTCGAACCGCTGACGAAAATGAACGGCAGTGTCGGATGCGTTTCGCGCACAATCTCCAGCGCCTTGAACCCACTGAACGACGGCTGTGATCCGAGAGGACGACGTCGGGATGGGCCGACTCTCTAGTTCATGCCGGAACTCAGTTTCCGTCTGCACCCGCGTCACGGAAACGGCAAAGCCGGATGACTTCAGTTGAGTGGTGATCAACTCCGCGTCGCGAAGATTATCTTCCACCAGTAAAATGTGCAGTTTTGTTTTCAAGCGAGAAGGAGCATCCATGCTCTGCTGCGTCTTGGTACGTCTCCGAGTGAAACTTGTAATCAATGGTAAAAGCGCCAAGCCCATCCATGGATGGCGGTCACCGTCGTTCTAAATTTCGCGCTGATTCCAAAAAGTGCAAATACCCACAAGTTGGTAGATAACTAATGTCACTCATGGGATGAATTCGTGAAAATTAGGGCGACAAGTTATTTCGTTAAACATTCGGGCGCATCAACCTAGGGGATTAGCTCAGGCAATCTGAGTGCTTGTAACCCTGACTGGCGTCAGGGAAGGCTTTTGCTATTCTGCGGTTCGCTCAGATGAACAATATCGTCAACATCGCTGCTTACAAATTTGCATCGCTGACGGAACTGCGCTCGTTGCGGGCGCGATTGCTCGCATTGTGCCGGGGCTGGGAACTCAAGGGCACGATTCTGCTGAGCGTCGAGGGCATCAATTTGTTCGTTGCGGGCAGCCCGTGAGAAGCAGTCGAAATACTTCTCGTCGAGCTGCGTAATTTGCCGGGTCTTGCTGATTTACACCGAAGTATGAGCGTGACCGATCATGAGCCGTTCACCCGGATGCTGGTGCGATTGAAGAAAGAGATCATTGCGTTCGGCGTGCCGGGGATTGATCCGGCCAAGCGCACTTCGCCGAAACTCAAGGCGCAGGAATTCAAGCAATGGCTTGATGAAGGCCGTCCGGTGACATTCCTCGACACGCGGAACAATTACGAAGTGAAGTTCGGCACGTTCAAAAATGCTCTGCCGATTGGGATCGATCACTTTCGGGATTTTCCGGCGGCGGTGGCAAGTTGCCGGAATCGATGAAAGAGCAGCCTATCGTGATGTTTTGCACGGGTGGCATTCGCTGTGAGAAGGCCGGGCCGTTCATGGAAATGGCAAGGGTTTAAAAAGTTTTCCAGCTCGAGGGCGGCATTTTGAAATATTTTGAAGAATGCGGCGGCGCGCACTACGATGGCGAATGTTTCGTCTTCGATCAACGCGTCGGGCTTGATCCGAGTCTGCAGGAAACGGATTCGACACAATGTTTCCGCTGTCAGACGCCGTTGTGCGAGGCGGACCAAAAGGACGAGCGCTATGTCGCCGGGGCAATCGTGCCCGTTTTGTTTCAAAACACCTGCCGAGCAGATGATGGCGACGATCGCAACGAGGCACGAAGCCATCGCGCGAGTAACGTCGCCTATGCCGGGCAGTATGCCGTATGACAATTTCAAGCCGGTCAACGTGCCGGAAGAGTGCGATGGCGGAACGCTTGCTCGAAGCACTTTGCACCATGGTGAAGCATCTGCCGGCGACAGTATTGGGAAGAGGAATGCGCACGCGGCATGGTGATGACGACGAAACATGTCCCCGTAGTTGCAGATCAGATCGTGCGCGCGGGTGAGCGGTTTTTGCACAAGTTTCCCAACGTCACCGAGCCGGACGTGAACGGGCGTGTGGAAATCTTGCACGAGGACGAAGCGATCATCGTGTTGAACAAGCCTGCACCGCTGCCGATGCATGCGGGCGGGCGGTTTTATCGCAATACGCTCCAGCACATTCTCAACGAGGTGTATCATCCGCAGAAGCCGCATCCAGCGCATCGACTCGACGCAAATACCACCGGGGTCGTACTCGTGGCGCGGACGCGCCACTTTGCGGGGCGGTTGCAACCGCAGTTCGCCAAGGGGGAGGTCGAGAAACTTTATCTCGTGCGCGTGCAGGGGCAGCCGCTTGAAGATGAGTTTTCCTGCGAGGCGCCGATTAGCGCAGAGTCTCGGCGCATTGGGTTCACGCACGGTGGACGCTGAGAATGGGTTGGAAGCGCGGACAGAATTCAAGGTGCGCGAATGTTGCGCTGATGGTACCACGTTGCTCGAAGCCCGACCGCTTACCGGACGAACCAATCAGATCCGCGTGCATCTCTGGCATCTTGGGTTTCCTGTATGTGGCGATACCGCGTATGTCGCCGGCGGGAAACTCGGAAACGCTCAAACCTTACCGGTGACGGCGCCGCCGTTGTGCCTGCACGCGTGGCAGGTGAAGTTCCGGCATCCTCACACGAAGCAGCCAGTCGTGTTCACTGCACCGCCGCCGGCTTGGGCGCGGTGACTTGATGAGAACGGAATTCTTCAGGCGGTGTTGCGTCGTGACCATCAGACGCACTGCTAGTGCTGGATCATAAAAAAAGCTGGCGATTCCGCTCCGGACAAGCAAAGTTTCTTGCATTCAACGATTCACTCCCGCTCGTCAGCCCATTTGGGCTGATGAAGTTAGGGGTGGTTGCAACCTAAACCGATCAACTAAATCAGCCGATAAGCGTTTCGGCTATCCGCAGAAAACAAGTAATCCGGGATTCCGTCGATTTGGGGTTCTGATTTTCACCCCATCGCTCATGGTGTCCTAGCCTAATCCGAGCTTGTGGGAAAAATCTGTCATCAGGTCAGCGCGGGACGCACCTTGACCAAGAGTGTTGGGGTTTTTTCGCTGACTTTTAGTCTCGCAGGGTTCGTGGGGCTCGTGGGGCTCGTGGGGAGCGTCGCTGCGGAATCGCAGCAGAGTGGTCCGATCCTTGCCAATCTTTCCTTTGAGCAGCTTTCAGAGATTCAGGTTACCACGGCTGCCAAGCGATCCGAATCGGTGGCGAATACGGCGGCAGCCGTGACCGTGCTGAGCGGAGACGACATCCTTCGCTCGGGGGCCACCAGCGTGCCCGAAGCGTTGCGCTGGGTGCCGGGACTTGCCGTGGCGCAAATCAACGCCGCTGAGTGGGCCATCACGTCGCGCGGGTTCAACGGTCGCTTCTCCAACAAACTGCTCGTGATGATGGATGGGCGTTCGGTTTATACGCCCTTGTTGGCGGGAGTGTATTGGGACGCAATGAATCCGATGTTGGAAGATTTGGATCGCATCGAAGTGGTGCGGGGGCCGGGCGGAGCGCTGTGGGGGGGCAACGCGGTCAACGGCGTTATCAATATTCTTAGTAAATCTGCGAAGGAAACCCAGGGGGGCTTGGTTTACGGCGGGGGGGGCACGGAAAAGCAGGCGATGGGGGGCGCACGGTATGGATTCAAAGTGAGTGAGCAATTCTGGCTGCGGGTCTATGGTAAATACGATCTCGCCGATGACAGTCGCTGGCCGAACGGTGCCTCGGGTAATGATGGGTGGGATAATTTTCAATCCGGGTTTCGCTTTGATGCGGAGCCCGACGCGCAAAATCAATTCACGCTGCAGAGCGATTTTTACAGTGGCGAACTGGATCGTATCAGTCCGTTGGTGACGGCGGCGGGAGTGGTGACCTTGAATCAGCCCATCGAAGTGACCGGGGCGAACGTGTTAGGCCGATGGACGCACGATTTATCAGAGGTATCGCAGTTCACCGTGCAAACCTATTACGACCACACCTGGCGGGACTCGGTGCTGACCGAAGAGACGCGCGATACGTTTGATGTGGACGCGCAGCACAACTGGCAATTGGGGCAGCGGCAGATGATCACCTGGGGGGTGGGGTGCCGATGGAGCGGGGATCAGACCGCGAGCCCGTTAGTGCCGGGCGGGTTTGTGCCGGCGGATTACAATTTCCAACTCTACAGCTGTTTTGTGCAGGATGAAATCACGTTGGTCGAGGAGCGGTTGGAGTTCACGTTGGGGAGCAAGCTGGAGCATAACAGCTTTACCGGTCTGGAGGTGCAGCCTGGGGTTCGCTTGCTGTGGACGCCCTCGGAACGGCAGACGTATTGGGCGAGCGTCGCGCGCGCGGTGCGAAATCCGAATCGCGCGGACACAGGCGCAACTTCGATGCCTATTATGTTCCGCCCGGGCCGAGTCCGGAAAACCCCTCTGCCTTTCCGGTGCTCATCCGGGCGAGCGGCAATCCCGATATCGACAGCGAAGATCTCATTGCCTACGAGGCGGGGTGGCGGATGCAGATGACGCCGAAGTTTTCGGTGGACGTGGCCACGTTTTTCAACGACTACGACGATCTTATTTTGGGCAGTCCAAATCCTGGGGCTACCTTCTTTGAAGCTACTCCAGCACCGCCTCACTTGGTGACGCCGGTGGTGCTGCTTAATTCGGCCAAAGCGCATAGTTACGGGGGCGAACTGGCGTTGAACTGGCAGCCGGTCGAACGCGTCCGCTTGGCGCCGTTTTACAGTTATCTGCAGGTGGACGCGGAGCAGACGGTGGCCGGCTCCCGGTCGTTGACGACCTTGGAGGACAGTGCTCCGCGGCATCAGTTCGGGCTGCGTTCTAGTTTTGATCTTACCAAAAAATTGAAGCTTGATGTGAACTTGCGCTGGGTGGATGAAGTGCCTGCTTATAATGTGTCCAGTTATCTGGAGGTAGATGTGCGGGTGGCGTGGACCATTCGCGACGGTTTGGAGCTGGCGGTGGCTGGCCAGAATCTCCTCGATAACCAACACGCTGAGTTTGGGGCGCAAACAATTGAGCCACGTTATGAACTGGAGCGGGGCGTTTACGCGAAATTGACGTGGCGCTTTTAAGGAATATGCAACCGAGCAAACATTCCAACGGGACGCGACCGCACCTGACCGGGATGGTATTCTCCGGCCTGCTGTTATTGGGGCAACCGGGGGGGGGCAGCGGAGTCCAGCACCACTGAACCAATCCTGGCCAATCTGTCTTTTGAACAACTCGCGCAGATCCAGGTCATCACTGCTTCCAAGCGCCCAGAAGCGCTGGCTGGCACGCCGGCGGCGGTTTATGTATTGACCGATGAGGACGTGCATCGGAGTGGCGTCACCACCTTGCCTGATGCCTTGCGCTATGTGCCGGGTGTGGATGTGGCGATGATTGGCTCATCAATCTGGGGTGTCGCGGCACGGGGATTCAATGGCCAATATGCAAATCAGCTGTTGGTAATGATGGATGGTCGTTCCGTTTACAATCCGTCGTATGGAGGTGTTAATTGGCGGATGCCGGACGTCATACTGGAGGATTTGGAACGCATCGAAGTGGTGCGCGGGCCCGGCGGAACACTTTGGGCGCCAATGCAGTAAATGGCGTCATCAACATTCTCACCAAGAATGCCAAGGACACTCAGGGCGCGGTGGTCAAGGTTGGGGGAGGCTCGTTCAATGAGGTTATCACAGCTGGGCGGTATGGTTTTCAGGTTTCGGAAGACACCTACGCTCGCGTTTATTCCAAGTATGATCAGTTTGGGGAAACCCCCACCACCCAAGGCCAAGATTCACAGGATGACTGGGCCCGTTGGCGGAGCGGTTTTCGTTTGGATTCTCAACTGCGCTGCGATACGACGCTGACCTTGCAAGGTGATGTGGAATTTGTGGAAGCCGACGCAATCTTGCCGGTTCCAAGCCTGACTCCTCCCGCTTATGTGAGTTTGGCGCCGAATCGGTTTCACCAGCTTGATGCAAATATGCTAGGCCGTTGGACCCGCGAATACGCAGATGAGGCCTCGCTATCGATTCAAACTTACTATGACTATTTCGAAGATCGCAATCTGGCTGCGAACCAATACCTCCATACGTTTGATCTGGATCTGCAGCACAACTTTACCTTGGGCGAGCGCCAGCAGATCAACTGGGGCGCTGGTTATCGCGTGACCTTTGACACGTTGGAAGCGGGGCAGATTTTGAGCGTTCCCGGTCGGAGTCAGGCGAATGATCAATTGTTGAGCCTGTTCGCGCAGGATGAAATCGCATTGGTATTGGAGCAAGTATTCCTGACATTGGGGACCAAGCTAGAACACAACGATTATACAGGATGGGAAGCCTCCCCCAGTGCTCGGTTGTGTTGGCAGCCAACGCAGAAACAAACGGTCTGGGGCGCGGTGTCCCGGGCGGTGACCACGCCCAATCATCTTTCAACCGGTATGGCTTTCAACCTCCGCGTGGCGCCGCCGGGCGCGCTCGGGCCCGGTTCGCCAGCGACACTGGTTCAAGTCCAAGGCCAGTCCGATCGCGTGGAGGAGCTGCTCGCGTACGAAATCGGCTATCGTATTCAACCCATCGAACGAGTCTCGGTGGATGTGGCGGCCTTTTATAATGATTATGCCGATTTGCTGGCGACGGAGACTGGAGCGGTGATTCCGGGTACACCGCCAGTCCTGCCGGTGAATTGGGTCAACCGCATCGCTGGTCACACCTACGGAGTGGAAGTGGCGCTGGGCTGGCAACCGCTGGATCGTTGGCGCTTGCAAGCGGGTTACACGTGGTTCGAGTCGGACGTGACCCAAGCCAGCGTGGGCCGAGGCGATGGGGACGCTTCGCCGGAACACAAATTCAGCCTGCGTTCCTCGGTGGACCTAGGCGCGCACTGGGAATGGGATACTGGCCTGCGCTATGTCGGGGAACTCACCTCTGTGAACGTGCCAGCTTATCTGGAAATGGACATGCGGCTGGCGTGGAAACCCGCTCAGAATTGGGAAATTGCGCTGGTGGGGCAGAACCTCCTGGATAAATCACATTATGAGTTTCCGCGCGGCTTGAGCCCGTTGCTCTCTGAAGTGCCGCGTTCAGTCTATTTGACCGTGACCTGTCGTTTCTGAATCGCAACCATGAATTTCAATTCCATTTTCACGAAGATCAGCATGAATGAAACGCCTGCTCCTGCGGAGCGCTCTGGAGCGGAAGGAGTCCAACTGCATTTGTCTGGTGACAGGACTGTGTTGAACCGGTAATTTTTGATGACTGCCAAACCCCACATGCTTCCGGTCGCGAACCAAGTGTTGTCTCGCACGAGAATTTTGCTTTTGTGGCTAGGCATCTTCATGGCCGGAACACTTCAGGCCCAGCCTCCAGACGCGCCGGAATACAATCTGAAAGCCGGCTATTTGATCCGGTTCGTTAAATACATTTCATGGCCAACCAATACTTTTGCCAGTTCTAACGCCCCCATCGTCATCGGCGTAATGGGCGCAAACCCTTTTGGGGATGTGCTCGAAAAAACAGCCAAGGCGGAGCAGGGGGGGCGACCGTTGGTGGTGCGTCGAATGGACAACATTGCTGACGCCATGCAATGTCACGTGGTCTTCATCAGTCAGGCGGAAGAAGGCAAGGAAGCCCGGTGGCTTGCTGCTTTGAAAGACAAGCCCATCCTGACTGTGGGAGAGTCGGCCCAGACCCTCGAACGTGGTGGCATTCTCCAGTTCGTTACGGACGGGAAACGGCTCCGTTTTGAAGCCAGCCTGCCGGCCAGTCAATTTGCGGGCTTAAAACTGGATGCGGATTTGTTGAGCAACGCGAGAGGGTGCCCGTGTCCGGAAGGAGTCCCCTGACATGAAGCCTGTTGCCCAGTTTTCAATCCAACAAAAGCTGTTGGTGCTTATTTGCACGGCGGCAGGGTTGGCGTTGCTGGCAGTGCTCGGAGCGGTGGTGATATATGAAGCGCGCACGTTTCGGCCGCGGGCCGAGATCCGCTTGCAGCGTCCGGCCAACATCATTGGCGAGGTGATCCAATCGGCGTTGGACTTTGGCGATCAGGAGGCAGCCCAGCGCTATCTTCAAAAATGCTGCGAAGCGCAGGAGGAGATTGTGCTGGCGGTGGTTTATGACAGCGGAGGTAGTGTCTTTGCCAGTTATCGGCGCCCGAACGATGCGGCGGTCATTCCAGATCGCGTGGGAGCGGCGGGGTTCAATTTCATGGCCCGTGAGTTGACGTTATGGCAACCCATCCGGCGCAAGGATCAGGTTCTGGGCCAGCTTTACATGGTGGAAAAACTGCCGCCGCTGCCAGCCCGGTTGCCGCAATACAGCATCATGACTGGGACCGTTGTGTTCGCCTTGGTCGTGGTCGGCGGGGTTCTGCTGTTTGGCGTGCGCCGGAACTTTCTCCTGCCGCTGGCGAGCTTGGTGGATACCACCGCCCGGGTCCGTCGGCAGAGCGATTACAGCATCCGCGCTACCTTGCAGCGCGAGGATGAACTGGGCCGGCTGGCGCAGGCATTCAACCAGATGCTTGAGGTGATCGGGCAGCGCGACGCCGCTTTGCGGCAGGCGAGCGAGTTGATTCAAAACGTTTTCAATGCTGCCACTGAAGTGTTGATCATTGCCACGGACACCCAGGGTAAGGTGACGTTGTTCAACGCCGGGGCTGAGCGCAGTTTAGGCTATGCAGCGGGGGAAATCGTTGGCAAACAAACGCCCGTGATCTGGCATTTGGCGGAAGAGCTGGCCGCTCGCGCCGCCGAATTATCGAAGCGTTACGGCGGGCCGATTCAGGGGTTTGACATCTTTGTGGAACCGGTGCGCCGCGGGCCGTCCGACGCCCGCGCCTGGACCTTTGTGCGGAAGAATGGCACGCATTTGACCGTTCATCTGGTGATCACGGCGATGCGGGACGCTAAAGGCGACATCACGGGTTTTCTTGGCGTCGGCAGCGACGTCACCGTGCGGATGGCGGCGGAAAAGGCACTTCGCGAGAGTGAGCATAAATTCCGCACGCTGGTCGAGCAGTCCACCGATGGCATTTTCATCACCAACGCACAGGGTGGTTTTGTGGACATCAATTCCACAGGGGCCGCTCTGTTGGGGTGTCAGTACCCTGGATGTCATCCGGTTGCACCTCCGCGACATCGTTGAAGAGGAAGCGGCGGCTCAAATCACCAGCCCGTTGGGGCCGTTATATAATGGCGGGACCACCCGGAACGAGTGGACCATCAAACGCCGTGACGGCTCCCGGTTCGACGGCGAAGTGACGGCGAAGATCCTGCCGGATGGCCGCATTCTTGGCATCTTGCGGGACATCACTGACCGACGGCGGGCGGAAGCGGAGTTGCGCCAGCGCGAAGAACGTTTCCGCACCTTGATCGAGAATGCTTCGGACATCATCACCGTGATGAATCATGACGGAGTGATCCGGTACCAGAGCCCTTCCGTCGAGCGCATTCTGGGATATCAGCCAGAGCAGTTGGTCGGACAAAGCACCTTCAGTTATGTGCATCCGGAGGATGTGGTGAAGGCGCGCGAGGCGATCGACCATTTAATTCAGCAGCCAGGCGTCCTTGTTACACTGACGGTGCGTCTCAAGCATCGGGATGGCGCCTGGCGGATCATTGAAGCAATTGGCCGCAACATCCGGTTCGATCAGGCGGAGGGGCAGCTTGTTTTTAATGCGCGTGACATCACCCAAGCCAGCAAGCTGGAGGAGCAGTTGCGCCAGTCGCAAAAAATGGAAGCCATTGGCCAGCTGTCCGGCGGGGTGGCCCATGATTTCAACAACATCCTCACCGTGGTGCAGATGCACTTGGCCCAGTTCGAATCGCATTCAACGCTGCCGACTGAGCTGCAGGAGTCGGTGCTCGAGATCAAACAGTTCATTGAACGGGCGTCAAACCTGACGCGCCAGTTGCTCGCTTTCAGCCGGCGGCAGACTATCCAATTGCGCGCGCTTGACCTGAACGAGGTGACTTCGCACATGACCAAGATGCTGCAACGTATTCTGGGGCGAAGACATCCGGATGCAGATGCATTATTCGTCGCATCCCACCCCGGTGTATGCCGATGTCGGCATGATGGAGCAGGTGCTGCTCAATCTGGTGGTCAATGCGCGCGACGCGATGCCGAACGGTGGCCGGCTGGTGGTCGAGACGTCGCTGGTCGAAATCACCGAAACGCAGGCGGACCAATCGCCACAGGCTCGAGCCGGCACGTTTGTCTGTTTGAGTGTGAGTGACTCCGGGTGCGGTATTTCGGCGGAAATTCTCCCCAAGATCTTTGAACCGTTCTTTACCACTAAAGACGTGGGCAAAGGCACCGGTCTCGGCCTTGCCACGGTGTACGGCATCGTGCAACAGCACGAGGGTTGGATCAGCACCTACAGTGAAGTTGGCAAAGGAACCACCTTCCGCATCTATCTGCCCCGCGTTGCCCAGACCACAGCCCCTGCGCCCGCCAAACCCACGCTAGCGGCCGTGCGGGGCGGTTCAGAGACCATCCTGTTGGTCGAGGACGAAGCCGCCTTACGCAAACTCGGCATCAACCTGTTGAAACGGCTCGGTTACACTGTGCTCGATGCTCCGACAGCGGTGGTCGCTCTCGAGGTCTGGAAAAATAATCGCGAAAACATCAGCCTTCTGGTGACGGATCTGGTGATGCCAGACGGTATGAGTGGCCAGGAACTCGCTGCCCGGTTGCTGCAGGAAAATCCGCAACTGCCGGTGATCTATACGAGCGGCTATAGCGCGGAAATCGCCGGGAAAGATTTCCCGCTCAAGGAAGGCGTTAATTTTCTCAGTAAGCCGTTCAATCCCGTTGCTCTTGGTGAGG
>JASGKY010000032.1:0-213610 GCA_049840435.1 Verrucomicrobiota bacterium
AAGGTTAATAGGGAAACACGATAGAATCCGAACAGCACCTAACCAGCGCCTCCCGACGCTCGGAGCAACGCACGTGCAACTACACGTCACCAGTCAGAACTCGGCCAGCCCGACGCTGACGCTTTGATCCGGGCGGATCGCAACCATGTTCCACGTCCACCGCATTGCTGATCTCAACCTGCCGGAACTCGCGCCGTACCGCACTCTGAAGCTTCCGCAGGAACATCGCGACCGCGGATTCTTCGTGGCGGAAGGTGACAAAGTTGTCCACCGCCTGCTCACCAGTTCGCTGGAAATCGTTTCCGTGCTTCTGCCAGAACATCGACTGGCTGAATATGAGCCCGCGCTCCGCGCCCGCGCTGAAGACGTTCTGACGTTCTGCGTCACCGAGAAACGCGTACTGGAAGAACTCGTGGGCTTTGAGATGTTTCAAGGGGTCATGGCCGTGGCGAAGATTCCTCCGATCGAACCCCTCAGCGCATTGCTGGCCAAGTCCGCAGCACCGCGACTCTTTGCCGCGGCAGATGGTTTGACTAGCGCGGAGAACGTTGGCGTGCTGGTGCGCAACTGCGTCGCCTTCGATGTGCAAGCCTTGTTGATCGGAGAAACTAGCGCCAGCCCCTATCTGCGCCGCGCCGTGCGCAACTCGATGGGCACGGTGTTTCAACTGCCGATCATCGAGACAAAAAATCTAGTCGGGGCACTGCAGGAATTGCGACACCATGGCGTCCGCTGCGTCGCCGCGCATCCGCACACAAATCAGAGATTATTATACCAAGCCAGCTTCACGACGGACGCCTGCATCGTCTTCGGCGCGGAAGGCAACGGCATTTCCCCCGCTGTGCTGGCTGCGTGCGATGAAGCGGTGGCCATCCCGATGCCACCGACCGTGGATTCACTCAACGTCGCCAGCGCTGCCGCGGTGTTTCTCTACGAAGCCAGCCGCCAAAGAAAAATTTAGATCACTTGGCGATCTGTTGGATCTTCACCTCGACGTTGGACTTCACGCCGGGCGGTTTAAGTTTGGTGAACAACCCCATCCAGAATCCGAGACCGTAGAAAATGTTCGTCTCAATCAAAAACGGCAGCGCCGGCACACATGCTGCGAATAATTCCGCCGTGTGGAATAAGAGCCAGCGTCTGCAGGAGAATTGAGAACGTATAGAGGCCGAGTGGCGCGAGTATCCACGGCCACAACAACGCCACCGGAATCGCCACGAGCAGATACGCCACAAACGCCGGCGGCACGAAGTTGGGCAGCGAACCCAGCGTCGGCGTGGTGCGGAATTGCTTCGCGCACCCGCGCCCGTAAGTCATCAACATCCGCGTGAACTGCTTCAGCGTGCGACGCGGCCGCCGCCACACGAACAATTCCGGATCGTAGAGCAACACGCCGCCAGCTTTCTGGATGTTATCCATCAACGCATTTTCCTCATTGGGATAAAGCACCTCGTTGAAGCCGCCATGTTGCAGCAACGTTTCGCGACGGCCCAGCATATTGCAGAGGATAAGCTCCTTCTCACTCGTCGGGCGCACTGAGCCGATCTTCGCGTAACGCGCCCCGGCTCGAACTGAATGCGATCCAACTCCGCCAGCACTAGCGCGAAGACCTGTTCAAGAAATGGTGCTTCTGGCGGACACAAGTTCGGGCCGCCAACCATCTGCACCTTGGGATTGCGAAAATGTTCCACCGCACGCTTCAAGTTGCCCGGCTGCGCCAGCGAATCGTCGTCGAGGAAACAAATGATTTCCCCCTTGGCGATGCGCAGCGCGGTATTGCGCCTGAAGCAACGGTTGTTTGCCCCGCGCCAGAATAATTTCCAATTTGTCCGCGGGATAATCCAGCGCCCGCGCCGCCGCCACCGCGGTCACTTCGGACTCGTCGGGGCGCGCCGGGATGATGACCGTCACGCTGGGTAAATCGCTCTGCACGGCGCAGAAGCTAGAGATATGCGTGCGCGACTTCAAAGGGGAAAGTGACATGCCCCGGCTTGCCTTTCGTATCGAATTCGCCAAGCTGCGCCCGGTTGAAATTTGGGGCGTTCATCAAAAAAACCATCGCCACCCACTCGCCGCGCTGGCGGGACTGGCACTCGCCTTCGCTTTCCCCAATTTCAATCTCGCTGGGGCGGCGTGGATTGCTCCGGCGTTATTGCTCGCCAGCGCTCATGGGCGGGCGGGCATTGCGGCCTGTCGTTATCGGTTACACGGCGGCACGGTGTTCTGCGTTTGTTTCGCTTTCGTGGTTATTGGAAATCCCGGTCACCGCTTTTCCATCGTCGGCTGGGTGGCTTTGTCGGCCTGACATGGCCATCTACCCGGCGTTCTGGGTCTGGTTACTAGCGCGAAAAATTGGGCGCGGCAGCTGGCTGCGGCGCTGCTTTTGGGCGCTCAGCGGCGCCGCCGTTTTGGGTGGCGCTGGAAATGATCCGCGCCCGCTTCCTGGGTGGCTTTCCGTGGATTCCACTGGGCGCATCACAGTGGAAACTAACGCCACTCATTCAGATTGCAGCCGTCACCGGTGTTTACGGCGTATCGTTTCTCGTCGTGTGGACGGCGCTCGCGCTTTACTCCCAGCGTGATCGCGTTGCTGCGCAATCCCACCACGCGCTACATCTGGCTGGGAGAGATCGCCCTGCCCACCGTGGTTGTCATGGTGGCCTTCAACGTCGGCCTCGCGCGCATCCGGAACACGACGCCCGAAGACGCCGCGCTCCGGGTCACAACCATTCAACCCGCCGTCCCGCAAACGATGATCTGGGATACAACGGAGAACACCAACCGGTTCAACAAACTCATCACGCTGACACAGACGGCCCTTACAAACCAAACCGACTTGTTGCTCTGGCCAGAGGCAGCCCTGCCCCGAATTGACCGATGACACATTTGCCGTGTTGACCAACCTCGCCCGCAGCCATCAAACCTGGATGTTGTTCAACGCCGACGATGTGTTGCCCAAGGCTGAGCTAAAATCCGATGCCCGCTATGATGTCTTCAATGCCGCGTTGCTGCTCGATCCCGCGGGGCGCTTTGCCGACAGCTATCATAAACGCCAGCTTGTCATCTTTGGAGAATACATCCCACTGGTGAATTATTTGCCGTTCGTGAAGTGGTTTACGCCCATCACCAGCGGTTACACCGCAGGCCAGGAGATCAAACGCTTCCGCCTGCGTGAACAGAAAATCGCCCCGCTAATCTGCTTTGAAGACATGTTCCCGCATCACGTCCGCGATCACGTGGACACCGAGACGGACCTGCTTGTAAATCTCACCAACGACGGCTGGTTTGGCGACCAAGCGGCGCAATGGCAACAGGCGGCGTGTGCCGCGTTTCGCGCCGTGGAGAACGGCGTGCCACTACTCCGCTCCTGCAACAACGGCCTCACCTGCTGGTTCGACGCCACCGGGCGAATGCGCGAGATGTTCCGCGACCAGAGCGGCAGCGAATACGGCGTGGGATTTGCGAATTGGGAAATCTCCTACTCTTCGGCGCAGTCACGCATCCCCACTCTTTACAATCGCAACGGCGATCGCTTCGGTTGGACGTGCGTTGGCGTAACTGTGGTCATGTTGCTCTGGCGCTTCAAGCCAGTGCACCAGAAATAATTACCCCTGCAACAACGCCCGCTGCCACATCATCAGCTCCGCCGCGTGCTTGTCCCAATCCCGCGCCAGGTCTCCAAGTGTGGAACGACTCGCGATGATGGTTGGATCGAGCCCGAGACTATGGGCAGCGGCATCACGGCGTTCTTCAAGGACGTGATAGCGTTGGCGCTCGGCTTCCGAAGGCCGCCGGCTGCGGTTGCGCAGGATTTGTGGAAAGGTGTCCGGCGACCGGAGAAACGCCGCCTTGATTGCCTTGGAAACTCCCTCACGGCGCCGTGGGGAAAGATGCCGCGGAAAGATCGGCTCAATCGGCTGGTGCTGCGCCGCCGCGTCCGCAAGCGCGACCATTTTCTCGTGCGCGAGGATGAAGAACGGGGGACGGTTCGCGGCGATGGCTTCGCGCTCGCGCCATTGCCAGAGTTCGCGAGAACGCCGCGAGCGCCGGACGATCCAGCAGGTGGCTGCCTTTGATTCGCCAGACGGCGTCCAGGTCCCGGCGGCGCGCGGGGTGTTGAATCGGCGATGAGTTGGGCGCAGGATTGCTCATGCCATTCGAGGCGGCCTTTGGCTTGCAATTCCGCCTTGAGCCGGTCGGACAGGGGCTTGAGATAATGCGTGTCGTTGCGGGCGTACGTTTCCATGCGGGCGGTCAGCGGGCGCATCGCCCAGTTGGCCTTTTGCGGCCCTTTTTCCAGCTTCACGCCCAGATGTTTTTGCACGAGGTCGCCGAGGCCAAATTGGCGGATGCCCAGCAAGCGGGCGGCCAGCATGGTGTCGAAAATCGCGCTGGGGATGAACTCGTGATGTTTGCGGAGCAGGCGCAAATCGTAGTCCGGCGCCGTGCATGATGAGTTGATGCCCGCTCAGCGCATCAAGCAGCGGGGAAATATCAATGGCCGCCAGCGGGTCCACCAGGCGGTCGCCGCACGCTCGTGCTGATCTGAATCAAGCAGACCTTTTCCGGGTAGGCATGCAAACTGTCCGCTTCCGTATCTACAGCCACCCAGTGGGCCGAGCGAAGCACCGGTAGAAAATCCGCCAGCTTTTGTTCAGTATCAATCACGTTCGCCAGATGAAACGCGAAAGTCCGCCCTCAAGTCAAAATCGTTTTGCACCACCGCCCGCCGCATGGCTAAAATTCTCACCGATGAATTTGCCCGAAGCTTTTGCAGAAGTGGTGCGTTCGCAGCCCGATAAAATCGCCCTGTACTGGGCCGAAACCGAGTTTTCCTTTGCCACCCTGCAACAGCAATCCCTCGCCATCGCCGCACAGCTCGCCACCCAACTAAGCGTTACCCCCGGCAATCGCGTCGGTCTCTGGCTCAAGAACCGTCCGGAGTTCATCCCCGCCTTCTTCGGCATCCTCAATGCCGCCGCCGTCGTCGTGCCGATCAATAATTTTCTCAAGCCGACCGAAGTCGGCTATATCCTCGAAGACGCGGGCATTGATGTGTTGATCACCGACGAGGAACTCGGAGGGCATGCGACGGCATTACTTGCCACCCGCCCCAGCTTGAAGATTTGCAAAGTCGAGGAAGCCGTCGCGGCACATCCAACTTCCAACTTCCAATTTCCAGCGGCTCGGTTGAAAACCGATTTGGCCGTCATCATCTACACTTCCGGCACCACCGGTCGCCCGAAAGGCGCGATGCTCTCGCACGGCAACCTCTTGCACAACGTCGCCGGCTGCAAAATCGTCCTCGACACCCTTGAATCGGATCGTTACGCCGTCATCCTGCCATTGTTCCATAGCTACATGATGACCGTCGGTATGCTGCTGCCCTTGCTGGTGGGCGGCAGCATCGTGCTGATCAAGTCGCTGAACCAACCGCAGCACATGCTCCGCGAAATGTACCAACGCCAAGCCACCGTGCTGCCCGCCATCCCGCCGTTCTATCGCACCTTGGCCCACGCAAATCTCCCCGGCAAATTGCCGTTCCGCCTGTGCGTCAGCGGCGCCGCGCCCTTGCCAGTGCAAGTGCTGAAGGATTTTGAAACCAAACATCAGATCCCGATCATCGAAGGCTACGGCTTGAGCGAAGCCAGCCCCGTCGTCACCAAGAATCCGCTGCGCGGGGTGCGCAAGCCCGGCAGCATCGGCCTCGCCCTGCCCAATCTCGAACTCACCATCCAAGACGACACCGGCAAGATCCTCGGACCGAACGAAACCGGTGAACTCTGCGTGCGCGGTGGCAACGTCATGCTCGGTTACTGGAATAAGCCCGAGGAAACCGCCAAAGCCATGCGCGGTGATTGGCTGCTCACCGGTGACATCGGCCATCGCGACGCCGAAAACTACTTTTACATCACCGACCGTAAGAAAGACATGCTGCTCGTCAACGGCATCAATGTCTATCCGCGCGAAGTCGAGGAGGTGATCTATCAATTCCCCGGGGTGAAAGAAGCCGCTGTCATCGGCATCCCCGACGCACGCAAAGGCGAACAGCCCGTCGCTTACGTCGCTCCCGCCGACGGCGTGACACTCGACGAAAAAGCGCTGCACCAATTCCTGCGTGAGAAGCTCGCCGACTACAAAGTCCCGAAACAGATCAATTTCTTACCAACCCTCCCGCGCAATCCTACCGGCAAGATCCTAAAGACCGAATTGCGCAAAATCGCCGCGGCGTGACCCTGTAACAGCGGTCTACGACCGCTGTTTCGCTACCGTCCGCAAACACCAGCGCTTACAGAGCGCCGCTATAAGGTCGAGCCGCCACGCTCCTGTATCGGATCGACGCAAAGCCCCCCTGAAGAAAAGCAAGGAGGACGCTTCGCTATTCCGGGGCTGCCCTCCCCGCTTTCGGGGATACTCACAAAGCGGAATATCCGTCATGGTGCAAAGGTCCAACGCCTCCCAATAAACACGACGCACAAAATTATTGTGATAAACGTCCGGAACAACCACCCAAAACTGAACCCAACCTTCCCATGAAAGAATACCAACCCATTCGCTCGGCCTTGCTCCTTGCGACTGCATTTTTAATCAGTGCACCAAGCGGTGACGCTCTGGCCGCGGATATCCGGTATATGAACAACGGCGACTATCTGGAAACAACCGGCTGGCAAGGCGGCGTCATCCCTGGTATCAACGATACCGCCCGCTTCAACTGGGGTAATAATACGGTCACGCTGGCTGGCGAAGCCCCACTGCTCCGGAATTTCCAAATGGGCGTGGATGAGTCGGGCCAATTAATTGTCACTTCCGGAGGAATATTAAACACGACCGGAACACAGAACAGCACGGTGGGGAACAACGGAGGCGCGGGCGTTGTGGGACGATTGACGATCAACACTGGCGGTATAGTGAATGTCACAAACGTTCTATTTGTCGGCGCTAACGCCACTGGAATTCTTACGAATGACGGCGGCGCATTAGCCATCAGCAGCCACCTATGGGGTGGGAGCGCGGCGGTTGGGGTTGGAACGATTTCCATCCGCAATGGCGGAGTGATCAACGTCGGGGGAAACATTGGGTTGGGAACGGCGGCGGCGCCAGCACCCCATCCGGCGGGAGATGTTCGCTTTAGCGCGTCGAAGACAGTGGCGTTCTTAACCTGGCCAATATTTCTCCCACCAATTCAATCCAGCCCAACTCGGTCCTGGATATTTCCGGTAGCGGCGTGGTCACGATTCCGGGTGACCGCGTGACGGTGATGAGTGCTTATACTAATGCCTTGCGAATCACAGCCTATGGCGGCCTCGGCACAGTGGGAATTGATTACAACAACACGAACGCAGGCAAGACCACACTCTTCGCCATCGTCCCGCAACAGCAGCCGCCGACGGAAACAAGCTGGAATCCGGCGGCCAACCCCTCTGGCTCGGGCAAATGGAATGAGCAAACTAATTGGACGGGGTTTGTGGTTCCGGCCAGTGTGACAAAGGCCATCTTCAATGTCAGCGGCGCATCCCCTGCACGGTGAACAATGCAGCGTTGGCTGATTATGTGGTCATGGGTGACAACGGCCCGGGCGGCACGCTGATCATCACCAACGGCGGCCACCTAACTTGCGGGGCGTTGAATGCGACCGCCATTGGCTATAATAGCAACGGTGTGATGTTGGTTGAAAGCGGTGCGACAGCCAGTTTTGGAACTCACCTATGGATTGGCTTGGACCCAGGATCGGATGGCAAGTTAATCATGAACGGCGGAACGGTGTCTGTCGCGGGAATGTTCGGTCTGGGTTGGCAGGGTGGTAAAGGCAAGGCCCAGATCAACGCCGGCACCTTGGAACTTTCCCAGTGGGAGGTCTCCAGCTCCATCCAAGGCGAATCGGTTCTGGATGTTTCTGGAACGGGCAAAGTGGTGATCAATGGTAACCAACAGGCTTCCATAGAAAGTTTCATCAGCACCGGCCAGGTCACGAATCATGCCGGACCAGGAATGGTGTTGGTGGACTATAACAACATCAATCTCGGCAAGACCACGATTTACCCGGCGAACCTCTATCTGCCGCCGGCGCAAGCCACGTGGAATCCTGCGCTCAATAATCCGGATGGCAATAATGGTTTGTGGAACATCAGGAGCAACTGGGCTGGAAACATTGTTCCGGGCAACGGCACTTTTACGTTCCTGAATGTTGTTGATGCGATTCCTTGCGTCCTGACCAATGCGGCAACCGTCGGAGTGGTGCGCATCGGTCTCAATGGTCCGGGCAACACCATGATCATCACCAATGGCGGCAGTCTGGTTTGCACTCACTCCGATGAGTGGAACTCGATCGGCATGAATAACACCGGATTGCTGATCGTGGAAAATGGTGGATCGGCGAGTTACGCTCAGCATCTCTGGATCGGATTCGACACCGGCCACGACGGCACGCTGACCATGAATGGCGGAACGGTGACGGTAGGACAAATGTTCGGCTTGGGTTGGAACGGCGGTACCGGCCATGCCAATATCAATGGGGGCACTTTGAATCTGTCCCAATTGAGCGCCACAGATTCCATCAAGGGCGCATCAGTGCTGAACGTTGCCGGGACGGGCAAGGTGGTTCTCAACGGCAATCAATTCACCGCGATCAGCAATTATGTCTTCAACGGAAAGATCACGGCCAATGGTGGCCACAACGTGTTCTACTTCTATGACCCGAACACGGACAAAACCACTGTCAGTGCCGTATTGCTCCCCGCACCGAGACAGTGGTTCGCGGCAGTTTCAGTTGGCGGTGGCGATGTGTCGGTGACTCCCAGACCACGCATCAGCATACGTATTACATTGAAGGCACTCCGAGTCTGTCGTCTCCGGTATGGACGCCAGTGGCAGGCAGCACGAATGCGGCAACCGGAGCTCCGGTAACATTCGTGTTCCCAGCGAGTCCCGGAGCGCGATTCTATCGTATTGTTGCCTATTGATACCTAGAAATTCGTTTAACCAGCAAAATCGCCGGGCTTGCCTTTCATTTGTTCGAGAGGCAAGCCCGCAAAGTATGATAGGCTTGAAGGCAACCGCATGACGTTACGAGCACAAATCCTGTTTGGCCTGCTGCTTTGCACGGCTGTGTGCGCCCAAGCGCAGCTAACAACGACCGTTTGGAATCCGGCAGCAAATCCGTTCGGCAACGGTCTCTGGTCTGAGAGCGCTAACTGGACGGGTGGTCAGGTCGCCAACAATACAAATAAAGTGGTGTTCAATGTCTCGGGCGCGCGAGCTTGCGTGGTGAATCGTACCGTCAACGCCGGCCAAATGGTCGTCGGGGATAACGGCGCAGGTGGTTCACTTATCGTTACCAACGGCGGCAATCTTACTGCGAGTGCCACCGATTGGTCCGCCATCGGTTACAACAACACCGCGCTCCTCGCGGTCGAAAGCGGCGGAGCGGCCACGTTTGCAAATCATCTGTGGGTGGGTTTCGATCCGAGTGCGGACGGAACATTAACGATGAATGGAGGAACAGTGACGGTTTCAGGAATGTTCGGGCTGGGTTGGAACGGCGGGAAAGGCACGGTGCATGTCAATGGCGGCACATTGAATCTTTCCCAGTGGAGTGCAAGCAGCCCTGGTTCGATTCTCGGCGCGTCGGTCTTGGACATCGGCGCAGGCGCCGTGGTGATTTCTGGCAATCGCGTTTCTTCCATCAGCAACTACATCAGCAGCGGCAAAATCACCGGCTACGGCGGAACAGGCGTCGTGAGCAACTACTTCAACGGCACAACCACCACGATCACCGCCACTCCAGGCACACCGCCGACCACCAATGTGGTCAGCCTTCTTCCCATCAAACTGACAAATACCAATCTGATGCTCTCGTGGCCGACCACTGCGGTTTACTACGTCTTGAAGTCCGCAACGAATCTTGCTGCTCCCATTGTTTGGAATAAAGTCACGAACGGCGTTACCACCAGCAACGGCACCAATCAGGTGGTTTTGAATCTGTCCAGCCAGAGGTCATTCTTCCAACTGGCGGTGGGCGTGGACACCTCGACGCTGAACCGCAAATTGATGATGGGTTACCAAGGCTGGTTCTCCACGCCGGGCGATGGCTCAGCGCAGAACAGCTGGGTGCATTGGTTCGGAAACAACACTCCGAATGCTGACAATGCCAACTTCGATTTCTGGCCGGACACCTCTGAACTGGACGCGGATGAGTTGTTCAACACGAGCATGACCTATTCAAACGGCCAGCCGGCGAAATTGTATTCTGCTTACAAGCAAAAGACCGTCGTGCGCCATTTCAAGTGGATGGCGGACAATAATCTCGACGG
This sequence comes from Verrucomicrobiota bacterium, assembly GCA_049840435.1. Classification (GTDB taxonomy): domain Bacteria; phylum Verrucomicrobiota; class Verrucomicrobiia; order Limisphaerales; family JADLHS01; genus JADLHS01. The sequence goes on from JASGKY010000032.1 coordinate 10,311, forward strand.
CGTCTTCTTTCAGCGCTTTCTCAGCGACATCGGCGGCGGAAGTATTTTAGCCCTCCGCAATCAGGTAGCGGTCAATGTTCGCGTGGGCGCGAAACTTACGGCCGGGCCTTCGCCATCATGTATGACATCTCCGGCTATTCCACGAATACGCTCGTGAGCAAGCTGACCAACGACTGGCTTTATCTCGTCAACACGCAGCAAGTCACCAACAGTTCCGCCTACCTGCGGCACAAAGGCAAACCGGTCGTCGCCATCTGGGGATTTGGTTTCAGCGGGCGAAGTGACATCCCACAGCAGGCGCAACAGGCCATCGACTGGTTCAAGGCGGCTGGCTGCACCGTTATGGGTGGATTGCCGACCCATTGGCGGACGTTGAACGGCGATGCGCAAACCAACACCGCTTGGGCCAGCGTCTTCCGTTCCTTCGACGTCATCAGCCCATGGTCGGTTGGCCGTTACGGCAATATCACTGAAGTGGACAACTTTCGCGTGAACCAGATCGTGCCCGACCTCACTGATTGCACGACCAACGGCATTGATTACTTGCCGGTGATTTTTCCCGGCTTCTCCTGGACAAATCTCAATGGCGGCCCGTTCAACCAGATTCCGCGCAACGGCGGCAACTTCTACTGGCGACAAGCCTATAACGCCGTCCGTTCCGGCTGCACGATGATCTATGGGGCGATGTATGACGAAGTGGATGAAGGCACGGCGATGTACAAGCTGGTGACGACTTCCGCAGGATTGCCGGCACAAGGCAAGTTCGTTCCGTTGAACGTTGATGGTTACAATCTGCCCAGCGACTGGTATCTGCGTCTCGCTGATCAAGCCAGCAAGATGCTGCGCGGCGAAATTTCAACTTCAGCGACCATGCCCATCTCGCCACCCCCTTGAATCACCAATCTTAAGCCGCGTTCAATCTCACAATTGGCGCAGCCGGAAAAAGGTGTTCGTGGGAGCCACTGGAACTACAGAATTATATTCCGCTCCGTTGATGCTCCGGCCTTGCGGGATGAAGCTCCACGGCAAACCACTCAGGCTGGTGGATTCCTCGGGCCAATAATCCGGTGCATTCGTCGGCCACGCCAGCACAACGCCACTGCCAGCCCGCATGATGGTCAGGGTCGGGCGCAGGTAGCTAAAATAGAATGGATTGCTCGCCTGGCCCGCCACGGTGACCACGACGGGCAATGATTCCCCACTGCCACTAGGGATGAGGCAACTGATCTGGGTGTGACTCCATCCGCTACCAGGAAAAACAGTCGTGGCGGGTTTGTTGCCAACCTTTACAGTCCCGCTCGCCCCAAAGTTGCTCCCTGTTATCGTCAGCACCGCGCTGCCCGCCGTCGGAGCACTCGTAGGATTGATTAAGGTGATGACTGGGGCGGCATAATTGAAGGAGGCGGCTGGACTCGACTGACCAGCGGTCAACACAACAATCGGCTGGTTTGTCCCCTGCCCCTGCGGCAACAAAAATCGGATCTGGGAATCAGACCAATTCGTGGCAGCCACGAGGACAATGTTTCCATTAAATGTCAGCGCCCCGCTGGTCCCAAAATTTGTTCCTGTCAAAGTGATCGTCGTGCCGCCCGCCGTCGGCCCCGTGGGTGGATTCACGCTGGCGATCCCCGGCCCGAAGTAGCTGAAGTTGGTCGGGGCACTGATCTGACCGCCAGTCAAAACTGCGATCGGGATATTCGCGCCCTGCCCGGCTGGCAGCGTGAATCGGATCTGCGTGTCCGTCCAGTTCGTGGCGACCACAAAGACCATCGTCTGGTCAAACATCACCACGCCACTCGTCCCAAAGTTTGTCCCCGTCAAAGTGATCATCGCGCCGCCGGTAGTCGGCCCGGTCAGCGGGCTCATTCCGGTGATGCCCGGCACGAAGTAACTGAAACTTGCCGGAGCACTTACCTGTCCACCCGAGGTCACCACAATCGACACATTCGTTCCCTGTCCCGCTGGCAACGTGAATCGGAGCTGGGTGTCCGACCAATTGGTGGCGGCGACCGGAACAAAGTTCCCGCCAAAAGTCACCGTGCCATTCGTGCCGAAGTATTGCCCGTTCAGGGTGATGGTGCTCCCTCCTGCCGTTGGGCCGGTGGCCGGACTCACATTGGTGATGGCCGGCCGGAAGTAAACGAAGCTGGCGGGCGCGCTGGATTGCCCACCGGAATTGACGATGATCGGCACGTTTGTACCTTGGCCGGGCGGCAGCGTGAATTGAATCTCTGAGTCGGTCCAACCACTCGTTGGGATCTGACTGAAATTCGTTCCCATGGTCACGACACCGCTCGAGCCGAAATTTATTCCGGTCAACTTGATCAAGATTCCGCCGATCTCAGGTCCCAGTGGTGGAGTCACCCCCATGATGGCCGGCGCAACGTACCGAAGTACGCCGGAGCGCTGGCTTGCCCGCCGGTGTTCACCACTATCGCGATGTTCGTGCCCTGCCCCGCCGGCAGCGCAAATCGAATCTGTGTGTCCGACCAGTTCGTGGCCGCCACGAAGACTACAGAACCGTTAAATAACATCACCCCGCTCGTGCCAAAGTTTGTCCCCGTTAAAGTGATCGTGGCACCACCGGCGGTCGGCCCAGTCAGCGGGCTCACATTGACGATGCCGGGAGGGAAGTAACTGAAATGCCCCGGGGCACTTGCCTGTCCGCCGGAAGTGACGATGACCGGCACGTTCGTCCCTTGCCCGGCTGGCAAGGTGCACTGGATCTCGGTATCCGACCAGTTGGTGCTCGCCACGAATGCGTTATTGCCACCGATGGTCACGGTGCCGTTTGTCCCAAAATACATTCCCTTCAAGGTGATGAAGCTGCCGCCCGCCGTTGGGCCCGTCGCCGGACTCACATTGGTGATCGCGGGCCGGAAATAGTTGAAACCGACAGCCGGGCTGATTTGCCCGCCTACAGTCACGACCACGGGTACATTCGTGCCAGTTCCCGGTGGCAGCGTAAATTGGATCTGGTTATGCGACCAGCCACTGATGATCGCGTTGTTGCCGTTCGTCCCAACGGTTACCACCCCGCTCGTTCCGAAGTTTGTACCCCGGAGCGTAACGGTGATACCACCAATCTCTGGGCCCAGTGACGGACTCACATTGGTGATCCCGGGCGGAGCGTAACCATAGAACGTCGTCGGACTGCTCTGCCCGCCCGTGATCACAAAGATCGGAATGTTGGTACCCTGTCCCGGCGGCGAGAGAAATTTGATTTCCGAATCGGACCAATTCGTCACGGCGATCGAGAGGAACTGCCCGTTGACGAACAAGAATCCACTCACACCAAAATTCGTTCCCCACAAGGTGATCGTATTGCTGCCCGCCGTCGGCACAAGGGCGGGAACAACATTGGTGATGATTGGGTCGCCGTAATTGAAACTGGCCGCCGGACTGGACTGACCGGCAGTCGTCACCACAACCGACTGGTTCACGCCCTGCCCCGGAGGCAAAACACATTGGATCTGGGTATGCGACCAGTTGGTCGTTACCACCGAGGCTGGCTTCCCGCCGATGCTCACCGTGCCGCTTGTCCCGAAATTCGTTCCGCGCAAGGTGATCACCGCTCCGCCAACAGTTGGACCGGTCGCCGGGTTGACATTGGTGATGCCCGGCAGAGCGTAATTGAAATTTCCCGGCAGACTTGCCTGCCCACCGCTGATCACGACAACTGGCTGATTCACGCCCTGCCCCTCGGGCAACAAACATTTAATCTGAGTATGCGACCAGTTGGTCGTGACCACTGGCGCGGGATTCCCACCGATAGTCACGTACCGCTCGTCCCAAAATTATTTCCCTCAAGCGTGACCGTGATGCCGCCGGGGGTTGGCCCAATCGCAGGGCTCACGTTGGTGACAGCGGGCAGGTCATACGTGAAATTTGCGGCCGCGCTCGCCACACCACCCGAGGTCACGATGACCGGCACGTTCGTCCCCTGGCCCGCCGGCAATGTGCAAAAAATCTGTGTGTTGGGATCAATGCCCGCTGTCACTGAGGCGGACTTCCCACCGATGGTTACGGTCGCGTTCGTTGTAAAATTTGTTCCTATCAACAGGATGGGAATCCCTCCAGCCGTCGGACCAGTGGGAGGATTCACGGCGGAGATACTGGGCGGAAAGAAAACGTTCGTCGCCAATGGGCCGCCCGCAAAAGCCGTATCCACCGCCTGCACGCCCCAATAAATCGGCACACCATTCGGAATACCGTTGAGCGTAAGACTGAGACGCGAACCAGAGTTGCCCAGCATAGGCACGCGCCGAAAGCCATTGGTCGGATTCACGTGCCCGGCGAAGAGATCAACTCCGTTTGGCGTGGTGCCGACACCGAACATTGTAGCCAAGCCCATTGGTGGGAGTCTGCGCGTCAGACGCCGCATTCCACGAAAGCGTCACGACATTGGCCGCGCCGCTCACCGCCAACCCCGTAGGCGCAGTCGGCAGCGTATTGGTGGTCGGCGTGTTGTTGTGCCAGAGTTGCGAAGCCCGGTCGCTATCGGTTACCCCTGCGACCAAAAAATCCAGGCGGCCATCATTATCATAATCTCCCCAAGCCACAGAACTTTCAGAAAGATCCGCCAGGCTATTCAGTAGAAATTCACTACCCGTCACGTTGGTAAATCCGTTGCCCGTATTCCGCCAGAGTTGCGATCGCATCCCGGTCGAACTGAACGAACTGCTGTTGGTCGATCCGGTGAGGAAGAAGTCCAGTCGGCCGTCATTGTCATAATCACCCCACGCGACGGAACCATTTTGCAGTCCCGGGAGACCGGGCATGGACACATTGGTAAACCCATTGCCGGTATTCCGCCATAGCTGGGAAACCGGAGTGCTGCCGCTGACACCTCCCATGAGCAGGAAATCGAGGCGGCCATCGTTGTCATAATCGCCCCACGTGACCGAACTATGACCAACTCCCGGCAGGCTGTTGGTCGGAAATTCATCGCCCGTCACATCAATAAATCCACTACCCGTATTCCGCCAAAGCTGGGAAACATTATTGCTGGTGTAAAGATTGCCCGTGAGCAGGAAATCGGGGCGGCCATCGTTGTCATAATCACCCCAAACGACCGAACCATAATGGACTCCCGGCAGGCCGGGGGCGACACTGACCGTTACGTTGGTGAAACCGCTACCCGTGTTCCGCCACAGTTGGGAAAATGCCGAGCCGTTGTAATTTCCGGTGAGAAGAAAATCAAGGCGGCCGTCATTGTCATAATCGGCCCATGCGATCGAACTATCAAAAACCCCCGGCAAGCCGGGGGCGACGCTGGCCGTCACATTGGTAAACCCATTACCTGTGTTCCGCCACAGCTGGGAAATCGGGGTGACGTTATTGACTCCTGTCAGGAAGAAATCCAACCGGCCATCGTTGTCGTAATCGGCCCACGCCACCGCCCCTTGCGAAACACCGAGCAGGCCGGGAGCGACACTGGCTGTCACATTGCTAAACCCGCTACCCGTGTTCCGCCAGAGTTGTGTCGTGTAACTAGCGCCGTATCCCGTAATCAGGAAATCCAGCCGGCCATCATTGTCATAATCACCCCACGCCACCGAACCTAAATTGACTCCCTGCAATCCAGCAATGGGCACGTTGGTGAAGCTCTGCGCTTTTCCTGGCGAGACAAAAATCGAAGTCCACGACATGACCACAAGCAGACCAGCCAGCAGCCGTTGAAAACTGAAAACCACAGCACGATTCGTCATAAACGATTTAGGGAAACAGGCGCAGGCAACACCACACGCCGGTGGTGCGCTCACTGAAATCGCGCAAATAATAACAGAGGTTAGTCAACCTACAATGAACAAATCGGCGCAAGGCGCTCCCCGCAGCACCCAACTGCGGAGCTTGGCTCGACCACAACAACGCGCTGGGACAACGCATCACCCCCCTTACAGCGTGGTCACTCGATTAACAACCGCTCGGGCCACTCGGGTTGATGAACGCGCCGGGCTCCGAACATCAGCACCGTTCCCGTCAGGTTTTCCCACCCCCTCACTCCGCCATGGCCCGTAAACCCGCAGCATACGCCTCGAACACGCGACGGATTTCATCACGCACCCGACGGAAAACTTCGAACTGCTCCGCCTCCGTGCCGGTGGCGTGCGCCGGATCATCGAAGCCCCAGTGATAACGATGCGCCTGCCCGGGAAAGATGGGGCACACCTGATCCGCCTTGCCGCAAACGGTGATGACGGTGTGGATCGGCTGCGCAAGAAATTCCTGGAGATGCTTCGAGCGATGCGCGGAAATATCAATCCCGATCTCGGCCAGCGCCTTGATCGCGAGCGGATGGACGTAACCCGCGGGCTTGCTGCCGGCACTGGCGACGTTGATCAAGTCACCCGCGGCTTTACGGAGAATGCCTTCGGCGAGATGGCTGCGACAGGAGTTGCCCGTGCACAAGATGAGAACGGTGGGTTTCATAAATCTGAGGACAATAATCCATAACGACGCCGAAACCAAAAGGCCACATGCACGAGGCCGATCAGTGCCGGCACTTCAATCAGCGGCCCGACCACCGCTGCGAACGCCACGCCTGAACCCAGACCGAAGACCGCGATGGCCACCGCGATGGCGAGTTCAAAGTTGTTCCCCGCCGACGTGAATGCCAGCGTCGCCGAGCGCGAATAATCCGCCCCGAGCCGTTTGGCCATCACAAAGCTCACGAAGAACATGATGCCAAAGTAGAGCACGAGCGGGATGGCGATACGCAGCACGTCGAGCGGGAGTTGCACGATGGCGTTGCCCTTGAAGGTGAACATCACCACGATGGTGAACAGCAGCGCCGTCAGCGTGATGGGCGAGATGCGCGGGATGAACACGCGTTCATACCAGTCTTCGCCTTTGAGCGGCACGAGGATCACCCGGCTCAACACGCCCGCCGTGAACGGAATGCCGAGGTAGATCATCACGCTCCAAAAGATGTCGTTCATCCGCACCGGCACGACCACGCCCTTCAATCCGAACCAAGGCGGCAGCACCGTGATGAACAACCACGCGTAGAAACTGTAAGTCAGAATTTGCGCAATACTGTTCAACGCCACGAGACCGGCGGCGTATTCGCGGCTGCCTTTTGCCAGATCATTCCACACGAGCACCATTGCGATGCAACGTGCGATGCCCACCAGCAGCAGCCCCACCATGTATTCCGGCTTGTCGCGCAGAAACACAATCGCCAGCACGAACATCAGGGCCGGACCGATGATCCAATTCTGCACCAGCGAAAGCGTGAGGATGCGTCGGTCCGCGAAGACTTTTGGCAGTTGCGAGTATTTCACCTTCGCCAGCGGCGGATACATCATCAGGATCAAACCAATGGCGATGGGCAGATTCGTCGTGCCCACGGTCATCGGTGCAAAGAACGCCGCCGGATCGTTGATCACGAAATTGCCCAGCAACACGCCCAACCCCATCGCCGCAAAAATCCAGACCGTGAGATACCGGTCCAGGAACGACATGTTCTTGGCGACAGCTTGAGGAGCGGTGGCTGCGTTGCTCATGACTGGCAACATTCCGAACCACAACAATCTTTGCCCGGCTTGCGGGCCTGCACTTCCAAGCTCACGATGTAATCGCCCGGCTTCGCACCCGGTGGCAGATGCGCCACAATCTGCTTGTAGAGCGGGTCTTCAAAGCTGGTCATCGCCTCGATGTATTCGGCCTTGGGCTTGAGCACGACGTCGGTCAATCCGGCTTCGCGCGCCCAACGTTCCGTCTCGCTCGCCAGCGCCGCGCCCGCCACACAACCGACCAACGCTTCAACCATCTTCAGCACATCCGGCGGCAAAGGTTTCAACAGCGCCATGTCTGACACGGCGACGCGGCCGCCCGGCTTGAGCACGCGCGCAATTTCGCGCCAGACCTGCGGCTTGTCCGGCGAAAGATTAATGACGCAGTTCGAGATGATGGCGTCCACGGAATTGTCCGCCACGGGCAAATGTTCGATTTCGCCGAGGCGAAACTCGACGTTCTCCAGCTTGGTTTGTTCGCGATAGAAGGCGACGTTCTTGCGCGCCTTCGCCAGCATCTCGGGCGTCATATCCACGCCGATGGCGCGACCGCTTGCGCCGACTTTTCGTCCGGCAATAAAGATGTCAAAGCCACCGCCGCTGCCGAGATCTAGCACCACCTCGCCGGGTTTCAATGCGGCGAGCGCAGCGGGATTACCGCACGAAAGCCCCATGTTTGCACCCTCGGGCAAGGCTTGCAGTTCCTCCTTGGTGTAGCCGAGTTCCCGCGCCAGTTTGTCCGCATCCTGCGGCGCAGAACCGCAGCACGACACGCCCGGGCTGCAGCACCCGGCTGACGTCTCCTGCGCAATCTTCGCGTAACCACTCCGCACCAGATCGTGAACCGCCTGTTCCTTTTCAAGAGTAAATGATGTGCTCATAAAATCATTCCTGTTCAACAACACCGCCGCCGGCACAACTCCACTGGATCAATCTTCAAAATTTTCTTCAGTTTCGTCGTATCGGCGGACGCCTCCTCGGTCTTGGCCAGCGACTTTGAAACCCAATCCAACGCCTCGCGCACGGTCACGTCGCGCCCCGATCCGGCAACCGGTAATAAACCCAACGCTCCGTCTTACGGGACAGAATGAGCCCGGCCTGGTTCAGGATGGAGAGATGCTTGGAAATCGTGGAGGTGGCGAGGTCGAGCAGTTCCGTGATCTGACAGACGCACAGTTCGCCGCGCCGCAACGACAATAGAATCCGCACCCGGTTCGGATCGGACAACGCCTTGGTAATCGCCATGAACTCGCGCATGATTTCTATATTTCGCCAAACAGCGAAATGAACATAACAGCGCCCAGCCCAGCTGACAAGCCATTGGTGGGGAAAACAAAGAATCAAACGGCACGCACCACGATGCGCGCACCTTCGATGGCCACGACCTTGACGGATGTGCCGCGCTCGATGAGTCCGCCTTCGGTGACGACATCCACGCGCTGACCGTTGATTTGGGCGACGCCCGAGGGGCGCAGCTGGGTGAGCGCTGTGCCCGTACCGTTCAAGAGCTCCGGCCTTTCCACGCCTAAATCACCCACGGCTTGTTGAGCGATGAATTTTCGCGCCATGCGACTCTCGGGAAAAAACTTCAACCAAGCCCACGCGCCTACAGCCAGTCCACCAATCACCACACCCAGCACGGCATTGCCTATTGCGAAACTCTCGCCGTAACCCAGAAATACAGCGATCAGCAGACAGATGAAACCAATGATGCCTGCAATGAGTCCCGGCAACAGAGTTTCGAGGAACATCAGAATCGCACCAAGAACCAACAGGATGACAATTGTTGTCATAGATTTTCACCTCCGACAAAAGCACTATCAGCTTTCCAACCCCTTGGGCGGACCGAACACGAGCGAAGCGATGAAAGCTTGCCGCGCCGCCGACGGTCGCCGTAACGCTGCGGTCATCCCGGTCGTCCGCCGCGGTGCGCGAGCAACCGCTGGTCGAAGCATAGATTTTACCGCCATTTCCGACAGTTCGTAACGACTGACGGTTTCTTGGATTTCTGCCGATGCCTCTTTCACGGACTGAGGCCCGATCACCGGCGCGACTTCCACCGGCGGCGGACGCCGCAGACGCGTGGACGTAGCTGGTTGACGTGCGGGCCGGAGAGGCGGTGGCGCGCTATTGGATGAACCTGCCGGACGAATGACAGGCGGCGGTGCGGCCGGCGGCATTTCTTCACCCAATAGCCGACGTAACCGTTCTTCCCAATCCGGTGGCGCAGACGGTTGTTCCCCGGATGGGGGAACTTCGCCATTCTTTTCTGCGCGCCGCTTGGACAGCCAGTTCGCGATGCTGCTCGCCACTACGATGGCGATGACCACCCAAGGACTGTCAAACAAGCCAGCCGCAATGATCGGAGTGAAGTTCACAACGTCGGGAAATTATTTTTGACCGGACGACGGGCTAGGGCCGGAAGAATCGCGCCCTTCGCTGCCAATGCTTTCGCGCATGGTCGTATCGGCCTGCACATTTTTGATCCGGTAGTAATCCATGATGCCGAGATGTCCCTTCTGAAAGGCGGCCGCGATGGCGATGGGGATCTGCGCTTCAGCTTCAACCACGCGCGCCCGCATTTCGGAAACGCGCGCCACCATTTCCTGTTCGGTCGCCACGGCCGCCGCGCGGCGAACTTCAGCCTGCGCCTGGGCGATGAGTTTGTTCGCCTCGGCTTGCTCGGCCTGCAACTTCGCCCCGACGTTCTCTCCGACATCCACGTCGGCGATATCAATGGAAAGAATTTCAAATGCCGTGTTGCTGTCGAGCGCCTTGTCCAAAACGGTTTTGGAGATGCGATCTGGATTCTCTAACACGTCCTTGTAACTCGACGACGAGCCAATGGTGGTAACGATACCTTCGCCCACGCGCGCGATGATGGTCTCCTCGGTGGCCCCGCCGACGAAGCGATCCAGATTCGTGCGCACGGTGACCCGGGCCTTGGCCCGGATGACAATGCCGTCCTTGGCCACGGCATCAATGGTGGTCTTGCCAGCACTCGGCGCAGGACAATCAATCACCTTGGGATTCACCGAAGTCTTCACGGCTTCCAACACGGTCTTCTGCGTGCCTTTGGTGGCGAGGTCAATGGCACACGCGCGGTCAAACGGCAGATTGATCGAGGCCTTTTTTGCAGCGATGAGCGCCAGCACGACCATCTGCACATTGCCGCCGGCGAGATAGTGCGTGGATAAATCATCAATGGTAAGCGGCAGGCCGGATTTGACTGCGGTGATGCGACCGTCCACGACCATGCCCACCGGCACGCTGCGCAGGCGCAAGGCGACGAGTTCAGTAAACGTGACTTTCGCGCCGGAGAACAAGGCGCGGATGTAAATCATGCCGAAGTTCAGAATCAAGATTCCCGCCACGAGCAGCACCAGAGCACCACCACCGTAGAGGATGAACATCAACTTGCCGTCGAGTGGGCCAGCTTGCGCGAAGAATGTATTCATGTCGCGATAATGGCCCTGAAACGGAAAACTCCACAAGCATTTATCGTGACGGGATTCGTGGCTGTTTCTCCCGCAGCGCGGTCGATGCGGTTTCGACATTGTTGCCAACCGGCAATGGCCGTAAGCTTCCCGTATGAACTTCAGGTTAGCTTGCACCCTGCTCCTGGGCTGGGTGTTGTGGCATATCGCCCCCCAGACCGTGGCTCAGACCAACTTGATCGTCGCGCCTCAGCCGACAGCGAAAGTATTCATCGTGCCCATCCGCGCGGACATCATGCCGCCATTGGTGTATGTCGTGCGCCGCGGCGTGAAGGAAGCCATGGAAGCCAACGCCGACGCGATCATCTTCGACATGGACACCAACGGTGGCCGGGTGGATATCACCGAGGAAATATTTGCCATCATCAGCAAATTCAAAGGGCTGACAGTGACGTACGTAAACACGCATGCCTTCTCCGCCGGGGCATTCATTTCGGTGGCCACCCAAAAAATCTACATGGCCCCGCAAAGCGTCATCGGGGCCGCGGCGCCAATCGTTATGTCCCCCGGCGGCGGTGGCGTCGAGAAACTGCCGGACACCTACGAAGCAAAAATGAATTCCGCCGTCCGCGCCTTGGTCCGCACCCAAGCAGAAAAGAACGGTTACAACATCGCGGTCATCGAAGCGATGGTGGACAAGACTAAAGCGTTGGAGATTGACGGCGACGTACTCAACAAGGAAGGCAACATTCTCACGCTGACCGACCGGCAGGCAGCAAAGGAGTATGGGCAACCGCCAAAGCCGCTGCTCTCCTCCGGCACAGTCGAATCGCTCGACGCACTGATCGCAAAACTCGGTTATGGGAATGCCCAACGCATCACCATCGAACCTACCGGCGCAGAGAAACTCGGTTCGTGGATCAATAAGATCAGTTCGATTCTGCTCATCATCGGCATCATTGGCCTCTACATCGAATTCAAGACGCCAGGCTTCGGATTGCCGGGTGTCATCGGCATCATCGCGTTCGCGATATATTTCTTCGGCGGCTACGTGGCCGGGCTGTCCGGCGCAGGATGGATTCTGGTCTTCATCATTGGCATCCTGCTGGTGGCGCTGGAACTATTCGTCTTTCCCGGCACATTCATCGCGGGAATTCTCGGCGCCATCACCATCCTCGTTGCGTTGATCATGGCGATGGTGGATGTCTACCCCGGCATGCCCGCCCTGCCCTCGCTGCCGCAATTGCAACTACCGCTCCGCGACCTGAGCATTGCAGTGCTGGTATCCGTAGGGGTCGTGCTAGTTCTTGCCCGTTTCCTACCAGAGACACCCCTGTTCCAGCGTCTAGTTTCGCAAGGTGCCAGCGGTGAAGCATCGGTTACCGCGCAAGCTGCCCAACAATCCGCCCGCCTCGGGAAAGTTGGTGTGACGGTGGCGCCGTTGTGTCCCGGTGGCAAGGCACGGTTTGATGATGAGCTACTCGACGTTATTACACGCGGCGAAATGATCGCCAAAGGTCAGCAAGTGAAAATCATCGGGCACACCGGACCGAATGCAATTGTTCAAGCGGTGGATTCGGCGCCGAGCTAACGAGGTGGGGAGCGCCGCCTTCAGACGACATCACCACCCTTGAGCGATTACGCCCGCCCGACGGCAGCGTTCCACTCAGATTTTGTCTGCATGCCGAATGTCCTCTGCTTCGTAAAGATACACCACTTCCTCCGCGATGTTCGTCGCGTGATCGGCGATACGCTCCAAACTCTTGGCAGCAACGAGCAAATGCAGGCAGCGCTGGATATTGTCCGGGCTTTGCTTCATGTGCTCGATGATCTGCGCCTGAATCTGTTTGTGCAACGCGTTGATCTCCTTGTCGCGCGGAATCATGGCGCGCGCGGCAGCAGAATCTTTCTGCACAAATGAATCAATCGCCGCTTTCAACAGGCCCAAGGCCAGGGTCAACAACCGAGGAAATTCCAACTGTAACTTCAAAGGCGGCTCCTGGCTCAAGTCGCGCGCACGTTTAGCAATCTTGGTCGCCTCGTCACCAACACGCTCCAGATTCTGCGACAACTTCATCGCGATGGTCACGAGCCGCAGTTCGCTGGCGAGCGGCGCCTTCGCCAGGAGATTGATCGCCATCTCATCCACCTCCAGTTCGAAGCGATCGAGCACTTCGTCGTTAGCCTTGACGGCGAGGGCAAGGGCGAGGTCGCGCTGGACCAACGCGGTCACCGCATCACTCACGGACTTTTCGGCGTGACTCGCCATTGTCAGGAGTTTCTGTTTCAAATCCGCCAAGTCGTGATCAAAGTGTCGTTCCATAGTGCTTTTCCATTCTTAATCAGAATCCTTTTCTGCATCTTAATCTGCCACTTCGCCACCAAGGTTTAAGATTAGCCTTAAGAGTAAGATTAAGAATCTCAAATCAACCAAACCGCCCAGTCACGTAATCTTCCGTCCGCTTCTGCTTGGGCATGGTGAATATTTTTTGCGTCGGGCCAAACTCGATCAGTTCGCCCATGTAAAAAAACGCCGTATCATCCGAGATACGCGTGGCTTGCTGCATGTTGTGCGTGACGATGACGATGGTAAAATCCTTCTTCAGTTCAAGAATCAAATCTTCCACCCGTGAGGTTGCGATCGGATCGAGCGCGCTGGCCGGCTCGTCCATCAACACGATCTCCGGCTTCACTGCGATAGCGCGGGCGATGCAGAGACGTTGCTGCTGCCCGCCGGACAACCCCAAAGCGCTGCCGTGCAGCCGATCCTTCACCTCGTCCCATAAAGCCGCACCCCGCAGACTTTGCTCGACGGCTGCATCCAGGTCGCTCTTGGTTTTGACGCCTTGAATCTTCAGGCCGTAGGCGACGTTGTCATAGATGGATTTGGGGAACGGATTGGATTTCTGGAACACCATGCCGACCCGTTTCCGCAACTCAATCACATCTACATCGGGCGCGTATATGTCGTGTGCGCCAATCTTCACCGCGCCTTCAATCCGCACTCCGTCAATGAGATCGTTCATCCGGTTCAGACAGCGCAGCAAAGTGGACTTGCCACAACCAGAAGGCCCGATGAACGCCGTCACGACACGTTCCCGGATCTTGAGCGAAATGTCCTTCAATGCCTTCGACTGACCGTAGAACAGCGACAGGTTTGTGATGTCAATCAACGGATCAGCAACTGCCTCCGCCGCGGACGAAGCCGGCGTTGTCACTTCCAGTTTGGGCAATACAGATTCAGCCATACGATTAATCAGCCAAGGGCACGAAGTTTCTTGCGGACGTGGGCCCGGATCAGGACCGCCACAAAATTTAGGGCGAACGTCAGGATCAATAACACCAGCACCGTGGCGTAAAGGATCGGACGCGTTTTCTCGATGTCCGGCGATTGCGTGGACAACACAAAGACGTGATAACCAAGGTCCATGAATTGATCGCTCAACTGCCCGGGCAACGACGCCATGTAATACGCCACGCCGGTGAACAGGATTGGCGCCACCTCCCCAGCCGCCCGGCTCACCGCCAGAATGCCGCCGGTCATAATGCCGGGCAATGCCTGCGGCAACACGACGCGAATGATCGTTTCCAATTTGGTCGCGCCAAGTGCAAGACTCGCTTCGCGTAAGCCGGAGGGAATGGCCTTCAATGATTCCTCCGTCGCCACAATCACCACCGGCATCGTCATCACCGCCAGCGTCAACGACGCCCACAGCACCGCGGGTTGTCCCCAGACGGGGCCGGGGTTGCGCATCAGTTCATCCATATGCCGCCCAATGAAGTTGATAAAGAAACCGAGCCCGAATAACCCAAACACAATCGATGGCACGCCCGCCAGATTGTTGACCGCCGCGCGGATGATTCGCGTGACCAGCGAATGAGTGGGCGCGTATTCGGTCAGATAGATGGCCGTGATAACGCCGATCGGTAGCACGAAGAGGGTCATCACAAACACCCGAATGGTCGTGCCAATGATCATCGGCAGCACGCCGGTGGTCGCCGGATCAAAGAAATCCTTTTTCGGAATCGTGCTGACGAAATGCCAAGTCAGATTGGGCCAGCCGTTGATAATGATGTTGCCCAAGATGACGGCAAGAATGCCGAGAATGAGCAATGTCGCCAGCCCTGTCAGCCCGCTGAAGAAGATAGAAGCGAAATCAAATTTCTGGGTTCGGAAATGCCGGCCTTGGACTTTGGCCATTGGACTTGAGACAGCGCTCATCGCTTGCCCTCCAACTTGTGCTTCAGGCGGTGCATCACGATGTCGCCAACCAGATTTGAGATAAACGTCACTGCAAACAGCAACGCCCCAAGCATGAACAGAATCCGATAGTGATGCCCCCCGGCAACCGCTTCCGCCATTTCCGCGGCAATCGTCGTTGTAATACTGCGCGCCGAATCAAAGATGCTCCACGACATCACGCTTGCGGAACAAACCATGAGCACAATCATCGTTTCACCAATCGCGCGGCCGAATCCCAGCACCACCGCCGCAAACACCCCCGGTAGCGCCGCCGGCAGCACAATCTGCCACGCGGTCTGCCAACGCGATGCCCCGAGCGCCAGCGCCGCTTGTGTGTAACTGCGCGGCACACTCGTGAGTGCGTCTTCTGCAATGGAGAACACCAGCGGAATCACCGAGAAACTCAGCGCAATGCCCGCTACAAAGGCATTCAACCGGGTTTCATAACCGAAAATGTTTTGCAACACCGTGGCCATGATCAACAAGGCAAAGAAGCCCACCACAACCGAGGGAATCCCCGAGAGCATTTCAATGATGGGTTTGACCACCTCACGCACGCGCGGGCGCGCGAGTTGTGAAATGTAGATCGCCGCCCCAACCGCCAGCGGGACTGCAAAAAACAATCCGACCAATGTGACCTTCAAGCTGCCGACGATGAGCGGGATGATGTTGTATTTGTGGATCTGGCCGATGGGTTGCCAGATATATTCCGGCTTGTCATACCCCGCCCATTGCCGCGGCTGGAGCATTGCCCCCCACTCGGTGGTGTTGAGCCGGGCGTCAGGATCATTGCGCAACCGTTCGGGAATTTCATCCTGCGCTTCCTGCTTCACAAGCATCAAGTCGAGTTTGGTCTCGCGATCCATCGCATTGAATTGTTGCTCGGACAATTTAAGATAAATGCGCAGTTCCTCGGGCTTGAGCTTGTCGATATCCGCCGGCGGAATGACCGGCTTGATCAACGCACTATTCTCTCGACCTAAGAAAATCGGCAGAGCCTCCCGCGCCACGAACACAAAGATCAGAAACACCACCAAGATCGTCGAAAGCGAGACAAGGAAGATGAACTTCTCCGCCAGCCATTCGAGCGGGCGGGCCTTGTGGCCGCGATGGATGCCCATCCAGCCGGACGTCCGCTTGCCCTGATGTTGTTGGTGCGCCATGAATTCAGGTCGAAACGGGGCGGGCCGGAATCCAAGAGCCGACACCGCCCCGAGGTTTACTCAGGAGGAACTGAGAATCGATGCATCCATCCGTTTTCGGATTATTTCTCCCGCAAGTTTGCCGGGAGCGGAAAGTAGCCAACGTCCTTCACGACCTTCTGGCCCGCATCACTGCGAATCCAGCTCAGGTAGGCTGCCACGTCGCCCTTGTCGAGCGCCGGATTCACGTAGATGAACAGATGCCGCCAGATCGGATAGCTGCCATTCACCACATTCTCTTCTGTCGGCTCCACTGCGGGAGAAGCACCGTCCTTCTTGATCGCAAGATGCTTCGCGCCTGCGCCGTAGGCCGCCCCACCGTAACCGATGCCGTTCTTGTCTTTGGCCACCGCTTGCAACACCGCCGCCGTGCCGGGCATCGTCTGCGCGCTGGCCGCGAAGTCACTCGCCCTTGAGCACGTGCTCCTTGAAGAACTCATACGTGCCGGAACTGTTCTCGCGGCTGTATACCGTGATTGGCGCGTCGGCCCCGCCGACTTCTTTCCAGTTCTTCACCTTGCCGGTGAAGATGGCCAGCAACTGATCCAGCGAGAGTTCCTTGACCGCGTTGTCTGCGTTGACATAAACCGACAGACCATCGAGCGCGACCTTGTATTCCGTCGGGCGTTTGCCAAAGGCTTCGATGCACTTGGCGATTTCCGCCGACTTGATCTTGCGCGAGGCATTACACAGATCGGTGGTCTTGTTTTGCAACGCGGCGAAGCCCGTGCCGGTGCCGCCGCCGGTAACCTGAATCTTTACCTCCGGCTTCTGCCCCATATAGGTCTCCGCCCATTTCTGCGCGAGAATGACCAGCGTGTCCGAGCCTTTGACGGTGATATCCGCGCGCGCCGCTTGAGCAAAGCCCAACGCGACAACCACGGCGAGGAATGTTTGTGTAATTTTTTTCATATTCGTTTTCTTCTAAAGTCTGACTGATTTGGTTAAAAACTGTTGGTGACGTTCTGGCAACAATTAGAACTTCAACGTCGCATCCATCTGGATACGGGTCGTTTTGCTTTCTGAACCCGCCGGGTTGGGATTGATCAATTCGCTGAAGAACGCTGTGACGGTGAGGGTCAGCGGATTGTATGGCGAATAGGCCGCTTTGATCACGTGCCCCTTCACGTTCGTACCCGCGCCATAACCAGCGCTTCCACCCACCGGGGCGGCCTGATAAAACGCACCGAAGTCGGAATCCACCAACTCTTCGTACCAGGCATCCGCTTCAAGATACTTGTAGCGATAGCCAATTTCCCACAACCCCTTCTTGCCCGCCTTGCCAAACAACACGCCCGCCGACCAACCCTGATTATCAGGACCGGCATTGGGGTTTTGGATGAAATCCCCGCCGACCTTGATTGGGAACGGCGCGTTGTAGTGCCAGAAATCATCCATCGTGTAAGTCACCGACGCATCGGCAATCACTGGAGTGAAGTCATACACCAACGCGCCCGCAAGCGCGCCGACCGAGGTATTTGCCGATGCCCCCCGCGTGTTGCCCTTATTCTGATCCGGCACGGGATTCGCCGTCGCACCGACCGTGTTGGCCAGCGCCTGCTCATTCTCAATCGCCAGCCAGGCCACCCCCGCAGACGATGACCAGTGCTTGTTCCAAGTCGATTCCAAGCGCACCTGACCGCCATACAGATACGGGTCTTCGCTCTGCGCCCCGAGTTCATCCAACGCGAATGCCGCGCCGTTGAACTTGAGTCCATGCGCTTCGGTCAGATTGTAGCCCCACTGCAACGCCGCGCCTTCCGGCGTGTAATCCGCGTCAAAAATCAGGTCTGAAAACACGAACGGATTTTCCATCTTACCGATCGTCATGCTGCCCAACCAATCCGCTGTCCGCACCGGCGTCCACTTCGCGTAAGCCAGATCGAGATAGACGAACTTCTTCGAGCCATTGTCCTGGAAGGTCGAGTTACCGGAGATCGGGTCGCCGCCGCTGCCACCGTTTGCCGCCTCCGATGAGGTCAGTCGGAAGCCTGCTTCAAAAGCGTCGGTCAACTGCGCCGTCACGCCAAAACGCATCCGATACCGGAAGCGCTGCCGGTCCACTCCCGCCGCATTGTCATAGTAAAAGCTCTCGTACCGACCGCGCACGTCGCCATTGAATTTCAGCGCCGATACCCACTCAGGCAACCCGCTCTTGGCGGAGTAGGCCTTGGTGAAATCCTTGTCCGACTCTTCACGCAACTCGTTCGCTTCTTTAACCGTGATCACCCCCTTATCCACCAGCTTGTCGAGCAACGAGTCCACGCTCTGCGCCCGGCCATTGATTACGAAACCTGCCACCGCCGCGATTGCGACGAGGCCCAGTGTCCATTTTTGTTTTTTAATTCGCATTTGAAATTCCAGAGTTCGCGGAAAGAATGTGACAGCCGTGTGACACGATTAAGGCGGCCTTGTTACGTTTGTGTGACAAGCCTCCCCATCAGTCATACGTGACCGGAATTCGATTCACCTCCCGCAGAAGCTGCGGTCTGGAATTACAACAACGGCTGGAGTGCCGTCATGACGCGGGCCACGCTGAGTTCAGACAGCCCGGAAGTATCTTGAAGAATCTGCACCCGCTCCCCCTGAGGACGCCAGATTTCCACCATCGTATGCGCCCACAACACCACGCACGGCAATCCCACCGCCGCTGCCAGATGCGTGATGCCCGAATCATGCCCCACAAAACCAACGCACGTTTGCAACCGCCGCGCCAGCTCCGTAAGCGGAAGATTTCGCGCCACGCTGGTCCGCGTTGGCGGCAATGCCGCGGCCAGTTTCTGCAACCGATTTCCCTCCGCCTCGCCGCCGACGAGCAACAGATTCAAATCCGTCATCCCGAGCAACTGGTTGATCAACTCTGCCCACTTTTGTTCCGGCCAGTTTTTGTGCTCACTACCGCTGCCGGGATGGAGTGCTAGCACAGGGTTGCGAGTCGATGATTGCGGTTCGAGAGTCAGGCGCGGCACAGTATCCGCATCGAAGATCGCCAACCGCTCCAGCGGCTTGAGGTAAACCTGTGTCGCATGAACCCGCTCTGCTTCATCCGGCTGATGCCGCCCGACAATGATTTGCCCTGGTGAACACCGTTGCACGTTCTCCTGAAAAATCCCATCCGGGTCGTAGAGATAGGAAACGATGATGTTGAACTCGGAAAAATAATCGCGCAGCTCTTCGGGCAGCTCACCCTTGCGCGCAAAAAAACTCGCCAACCCACGCGCCTCGATGGCTTGCACGCGATCCACCAACCCGCCGACTTGCGCCAGTGGCACGATGTGCGGATAGCCCAGCACTTCGAGATGCGCCTGGGGAAATTGCTGACGCAACGCTGCGAGGACCGGCAGCGTGAGAATAAAATCCCGGATCGCGCCGCCGCGAATGACGAGGATTTTGCCACGAGTCATGGTTCAACCGGAAATCGTTTCAGCCACAGGTGGACACAAATAAACGCGGATTACGGACCTGACGCGAATTCCACCAATTTTCGCGAAGGAGAGTCCCTGATCAATTTGCGTCAATTAGCGCCATTCGCGTACAGGCAGTCTTCCGTCTATGAAAATCTGTGGCTCAGATTCACATCGCCCGGAACGCCGTCACCCCCAGCGTTACCACCAACAACGCGAATGCGAGCCGGATGGCGCTGCCCACTTTGACGCGTTGTTCCGTGGCCGTGGCCCAGTTCAATAGATCCCGCAGTCGCCACGGCGCGATTGTGAACCAGATGCCCGCGAGAACCAACCCATACGCCCAAGTCTGGATCAACAACACCCACGGAGTCTCGCCCAGATGCGGGCGGCCCGTGTCCACCATCACTTTACCCAGCAACAACAACACGACGGCCAGTCCGCGCACCGCCAGAAAGTCCTGCACATAGAAACACGCCCCGATGCCAATGGCCGCAAACGCCGCCATCATATAAGGCTTCATGGCCTCGAAATCCGCGATCGGCTCAATCTTCACATTCCAGACAAACCATGCCGTGCCGAGCAACATCAGCACGATACCCGTGGGCAAATGGCGCGGGAACTTCCGCGCTGCCGCCGCAAGCCCGGCCGGCTTGAGCAGCCCATACACTTGAGGCACCGCCATGACCAGCCCGAGCAAGATGGATAACAACGAAAGTTTCATCAATTTACCGACTTAGCATGGCCGATTTAGTCGGGTTGATGAAAGCAAAAAGGAAGCGCAGCCCAACTGGCTTAGACGCCAGACAGCACGAGCCACGCTAGGCGCTTTCGGCTCTATAGGCCATCCCTGCAACTGCGGAAGTCTATAGGGCACCATTCACTTGGACATGAAGCGCAGATGAAGTTCATTATTCAAACACCTAAGCATCCTCTTCAGATGCAGAAGAATTTTCTGTCGTCGTGTTGGAGGCGGAGCGCTTGGAAAACAACTCAAACCAAATCCTATGAAATCAAAAATGATACTGTGCGGCCTGTTTGCTGCGGCCGTTTCCGGCCTGACAGCACTTGCTTGTCCGGTCCAAGTCAGACTCGCTTGTCCCAATGATAAACCCGCAGTTGGCGTGGAAGTCTGCATCGTCGGGGTCGGTTGTGCCTTAACGGATGACCTTGGAATTGCGACAATTGAAGTGCCCATGCTGGGTAGTACTTACACGATCAACGTGACGCAGAGCACGCTGCCCGCGGGTGTCACCCTGAAACAAACAACTCAAAAAATCACTGTGACCAGCGACGCACCGCCGGTCGTGGAATTCACGCTTGGTGGTGATTTCTGCTCCACCACGCCTCCTCCTGGACCGTGCTGGTTGACCGGTGGCGGTACGATTGGTAAGACCAAGGGCGTAGCGAACTATAGTTTCGGCGGCGTGGTCTATCCAGGCTGCAGCCCCAAAGCAGCGGATGGCGGCAACTGGAACGTGATTGATCATCTCACTGGCCTTCATTTCCAAGGCAAACAAATCATTGTGGATGATTGCTCTGGTGTCGAAACCCGGTCGCCGCGGGTCAACGTCAACATCATTGACTTCCACGGCACCGGCACGCTGGTCGGCATCGCCGGCAATCCACAGGCGAAAATCGACGTTTCCTTCGTCGGCCGAGCCGTTGATAATTTGGAATCGGGCGGTGGAAACGATTTGCTTTACCTGAACGTCACAGACGGTATTGGTACGGTAATGCAAGTTGGCACCAGCGCGGTTGACCCAGCAGTCATCAGCACCGGCAACCTGCAAATCCACACCACGGGTTGCAATAAGTAAGCAACACCAGCCTGATTTTGCTTTCATCAGCCGCAAGCGCTCTTCGCGTTTGCGGCTTTTCTTTGGCTAAAGTGAGGCTGCCAAGTTTGGCCGAGAAAGCCCTTGGCAAAATCACAAACCGATAATCGCAGGATCACCGTAGAGGGTGAAGCTGCCGGTGCGAGTGACGCGCACGTCCATCAAATGCCCACGATGCCGCTCGCTGCCATCAAACAACACCAGCTTGTTACAAGGCGTACGGCCCATCATGCGGGCTTCGTTCTTGCGACTCGGACCTTCCACCAAAATCTGCACCGGTTTGCCGATGTAGGTTTCGTACTTCCGCTTGCCAATGCTGTTCACAAGCTCAAGCAGGCGCGCGTGACGTTCTTCAATGACTTCCTCCGGTAGCTGATCAGGCATGACCGCCGCAGGCGTATCCTTGCGCTGCGAATATTTAAAGAGAAACGCGTTATCGAACTCGATCTCACGGCAAATAGACATGGTCTGCGCAAAGTCTTCCTCCGTCTCGCCAGGGAAGCCAACGATGATGTCGGTGGTGAGGCCGATACCAGGCCGCACGGCGCGAAGCTTGCGGATGATTTCAAGGAAGCGTTCGCGAGTGTACCCCCGATGCATGAGTTTCAGAATGCGGTCACTGCCGCTTTGCAACGGCAGATGCGCGCTCTCCACGAGCTTCGGCAAGCGACCATAAGCAGCCACTAGATCGTCGCCGTAACCTTTCGGGTGCGGCGAGGTGAAGCGGATGCGCTCAAGACCATCAATTTCGTGGACGGCTTCGATGAGTTGCACGAAGCCGGATTTATCGTCGTGCTTGGGAATCTCGCGTTTGCCATAGCTCGTCACGATTTGCCCGAGCAAAGTGATTTCCCGCACACCTTGGGAAACAAGCTGGCGACATTCGGCAACGATATCCGGAATGGTGCGGCTGCGTTCTTCGCCACGCGTGTAGGGCACGATGCAGAAGGTGCAGTATTGATTGCAACCTTGCATGATGCTGACGAACGCAGCGACGGATTTATCCTTGGCCGTTCCGTTGAGGAGATGCTCCTTGATGGTCGCTTCGCTCCCGCGCTCCTCCTCCGTGTCCACGATCTTGTCGCGTTTGCCCTGTAGGATTTCGTCGAGGTAATCGGCGGTGCGATGAAATTTCTGTGTGCCGACGACGAGGTCCACGTCCGGCAGACGATCAATCAATTCCTTGCCGCGGCTCTGCGCCATGCAGCCCATGAAACCGAGCACGACGTTCGGACGGTTCTTGCGGATGTCGGCAGCGAGGTTCTCCATCTTGTTGATGGCTTTCTGCTCGGCGTTGTCGCGCACGCTGCAGGTGTTGAGCAGCACCACGTCTGCGACATATTCCGACGCAGCGATGGTGTAGCCCTTGGCGACGAGTTGCGCCGCGACCGCCTCGCTGTCGCGCTCATTCATCTGGCAACCGTAAGTTTTTATATAAACGCTCGGCATGATGCAGAGTGGCGGACAGTTTAGGCAGAATCGAGGCGGGCTGGAAAGGAGACTTTCGCGGGGTGAAAGGCGAACTTTGCGAGGCAAACGCGAGTTCTAAATCTTAATTGTAATCATAATCTTAATCCTCAGTCGAAAAATTAAGCATTAAGATTAAGAACCCGAGCCAATGCTGCTTGCCGCGCCGTCTTGCGCCTGTCATTTATTGGGGCGGACGGTAGAAACAATTTGTTCGTTATGTTGGGACGCGACATCCATGACACAGCTCAGGTTTCACGGCGGCAATCGCTGCGTATCCTGTTGATTGAACATGACGAAGCTTTTTCTCGCGCTGTGAGCGGGATGTTGGCGCAGGCCCAGGAAAGTGTGGGCGCGGTCGTAACCGTCCCCTCCCTGGAAGTCGCGCTCAAGCTCATCCGCCGCGAGGAGTTTGGCGTTATCCTGTTAGAATTCTTCCTTCCGGACGGTGCCGGGTTGGCCAACATTGTCGTCCTGCAAGATGCCGCGCCGCACACCCCCATCATCGTGCTCGGCGCTGCGGATGATGAGGCCATCGCCGTGGAGGCAGTGCACGCCGGCGCGCAGGACTACCTTGTCAAAGGCCAGATCAACCCGAGCTGGTTGCTACGCTCCATCCGTTACACCATCGAACGACACGAGGCCGAAATCGCGCTCGTGGCACAGGAGGAAAAGTATCACAGCATCTTCGATCATCTCGTGGAAGGCATCTTTCAGACTACCCCAGAAGGGCGTTACCTGATTGCGAACATGGCGCTCGCCCGCATCTACGGTTACGCCACGCCGGATGAATTGATGCAAAGCCTGACAGACATCGGCCTGCGGCTTTATGTGGCCCCGGGACGGCGCGAGGAATTCCGCCGCATCATGGACGAGCATGACACTATCACCGGGTTCGAGTCGCAGATTTTCCGCAAGGACGGCAGCATCATCTGGATTTCAGAAAACTGCCGGGCCATCCGGGATGCGAGCGGACGGTTACGCTATTACGAAGGCACCGTGGAAGACATCACGGCACGGCGGCAGGCACAAGAAAGCGTCCAAGAATCCGAAGCGCTCTATCATTCGCTGGTGGAAACCATGCCGCAGAATGTATTTCGCAAAGATCTGCAGGGCCGGTTCACTTTTGCAAACCAGCAGTATTGTCGCCATTACGGCGCAGCGTTGACAGAGGTCCTCGGCAAGACCGACTTCGATTTCTTCCCGGCAGAACTGGCCACCAAATACCAAGCCGATGACCGCCGGGTGATGGCCACCGGTCAGACCATCGAGATCGTCGAGGAACACCAGCCCATCGGGCAAACTCAGAAAAGCTATGTGCAAGTCGTGAAGACACCGCTTTACGGCAAGGATAGCACGATCATCGGCTTGCAGGGCATCTTCTGGGACATCACCGAACAGAAGCTCGCCGAGGAACGCATCCGGCAGGCACAGGAAAATCTGCACGCGTCGGAAGCGCTCTATCACTCGCTCGTGGATACCATGCCACAATGCATCTTCCGCAAGGACCTCACGGGCAAATATACGTTCGCCAATCGTGAGTTCTGCCGTTTCATCGGGCATCCGGCCGAGGAGGTCATCGGCAAGACGATCTTTGAATTTCTCCCCACCGAGATCGCCAAGCTCCGGCAAGCCGATGATGAACGGGTGATGCAATCGCGCAAACCCTACACCCACATCGAAGAAAGCCGTTTTGCCCATCAGGACGCGCAATACATCCAGGTCATCAAGATCCCGATTCTCGACGCCGCCAACCAGGTCATCGGCCTGCAAGGCATGTTCTGGGATATCACCGATATCAAGCTCGCCGAGCAACGCATCACCCGCGCCAAGGATGCCTTGGCGGCAAGCGAGGAAAAATTGCGCGACAAAAACCGGCAGATGGAGAATGACCTCCAAACCGCGCGCGAAGTGCAACTGGCGATGTTGCCGCAGCAATATCCCATCCTGCCGCGCGGCGTTTCCGAAGAGGACAGCGCATTCCAGTTCACCCATCGCTATCTCCCCAGCGGCACGGTGGGCGGCGATTTCTTCAGCGTCACGCCGATCTCGGATTTTGAGATTGCCGTGCTGGTCTGCGACGTCGCCGGTCACGGCGTGCGGTCGGCGCTGATCACGACCATGATCCGGGCGCTGGTGGAAAGCCTGCGCCCCATCGCCAACGACCCAGGCCGGTTCATGACGGAGCTGAACTCCAAACTGTTCGCCATCCTGCAACCGGGTGGCTCTTCCGTGCTCACCACCGCCTTCTATCTGGTGGCCGACGCCGCCACAGGCCAGATGCGCTACGTCAACGCCGGCCATCCAAAACCATTTTTATTCCGGCGCGCGGAATCTGCCGTGGAAGAAATCCGCAGCCAGAACCAAAAACGCAGCCAAGCCGCGCTCGGCTTGTTTGAGAACTATTCCTACCAGACCTCGGAGCTTAAACTCACCCCCAACGATCTGGTGCTGCTGTTCACGGACGGACTCTACGAAGTGCATGCCCCGGACGGCACGCTTTACACGCGCGAACAACTCCTGGCCGCCGCCCGCCTCTACGCGACGCTCCCCGCCTCGTCCTTAGCGGATGTGCTGTTGAAAGAAATCGAAAGCTTCACCGACAGCAATTCCTTCGAGGATGACGTCTGCCTGCTCGGCATGGAATTCCGGGCTGCCGACACCACCAAGCGCGGGTAAGTTTCGGGCAAAATCGGACTGGCGTAATAACGGGAACGGGCGTTTATTGAAGGCGTAGCCTAAGTTGCCATGACAACCATGGTCAGCATCATAAACCTCAACCAGGAGATCATCCCATGGACCTGCATCATCCTATCCTCCGCGAGTTCCCGGAGCATCGCGACACCATCAAACGTCTGCAAGGCGACACGCACTTCCGCAACCTCTACGACGAGTATCATCGGCTCGACGACGAAATCTATCGCATCGAAGAGGAGATAGATTTCGCCACCGACCAGCAGATTGACGAACGCAAGATGCGGCGGGCGAAACTCAAGGATTACATCTACCACCTGCTCACACATCCGCCGCAGGTCAAAGCCGCACACTGAAAGCAGACCGCGCCGCAGTCCCATTGCCGGGGCCGTGAAGCCGCACGATCAGGCGTGAACGCCGACATCGCGGCTGATCTTTTGCGCTGCTTCGGCATCCACCCATTTCACCAGCGCGATGAAGTTGAGCAACATCGGGCTGTCCGGTTTGGCCTTGAACATATTCTTCAAGCTGGTGAGCACCTTGGCATACGTCGCCGCATACTTCTCATGCGTCAGCCGCGTGACAAAACTCTCCAAGACCGCCCGGGCGATCGGGTCCGTCCGCCCATCCGCCAGGTACGGCAACTGACAGAACACACGGATAAACAAGATCGGCTCAGATTCGTTCAAGGTGACCCAGCTCTGCCGCACTTCGTCCGCATCGGTACTTCGCATGCAGGCGATCCCGGATGGCCGCGGCGATGTGCGCCGGCTCGGAACGACGAGCGATGAGTTCCTTGACCTTGTCCCAAGCCAGTTGCCGTTCCACTTCCGGCGAAATGGAAGCTTGCGCCCGCGCCTCTTCCTCCAAGCCTTTCAAGCCGAGTTCCACGGCCACCGCGCGCCCTAACAATTCCGCGTCCACGCGCTTCAGGCGATCCGTGCCCATGATCCCTCGCGCCACGAGCTTTTGCCGATCCGCCCGCGGCACCAACCGCAACACCTGCGCCAACGGTTTCGGGTCCGGCGCTGATTGTGGCGGGATCAACGCGCGTACAAACTCATGCACCACCTCGTTTTCCTCGGTCAGCTTTTCCACCCGCAACCGCAACACGAACTTTAACAGCCGCGCCAGCCCGCCGGCCTTGCCGATATTGTTGATGACCATCAGGCGGTGATCCGGGTTCATGATGAACGCCAGCAAGCTTTCCGCCTGCAAAATCCATTTCTCATCCAACTGCTCCTGCCCGGGAACAATCACCAGTTGCTCCAGCAAGGCCGGCAACCGCATCGCGAACGTGACGTCCGGCGCTTCCGTCGCCTGATTCTCGTAGTAATGCAGCAGCTCCAGCAGGAACGCCATCCGCTGGAATGCGTTCTTCTGCGCCCGCGCCACGTCCGTGTTGGTGCGGCCTTTCTGAATGCGCTGAAACAGCGCCGTCAACACCTGCCGCTTCTCTGCCGGCAGCGCCGTATTCGCTGGCACTAACGCCTCGAAATCCGGTTTGAACGCCAGCACGATTTCCTCCTGCTTTGGCTTGGGATTCAACTTCGGATCGGTCGTCAGATCATTGAAGAACGGCAACGCCTCCTCCCCGAACTCGCGCAGAATCCGTTCGCGCGGCACCTGCCCCTTCACGAAGCAACGACAGGCTCGCACCACAGACGGACCAAAAAACGATTCGGGCTTGGCCATCAACCCGCGCAACATCTCCAGCTCCAGCGCCGGATCAGATTGAATCAATTCCTCCACCGCCGGCTTGATGGCCGCCACCAGATCCTGCTTCGCCTGTTCCAGATTCTTGAGCACCGTCGGTTGCGGCAGGCCGGATTCTACACTGCCCTTGGACAACGCCGCGCACACCTCCGCCACGTTGGCGTTGTGTTCGACGAGCTTGGCAACAACGACCCCGACGTCATTGATGGGCAGTTTGCTGACGAGACCGGTGAGCAGCAGAATCAGTTCGCCGTGGGAACGCTGGCGATGTTCCACCACGCGTTCGAGCAACAGGCGGAGCGTCTTGTTCTCCCGCTCCAACAGGGAACGCTCGCCCTCCAACTGACCGACCCGCGCCTTCAAATCCGTCCACTCGCGCTGGACCTCCTCCAGCGGAACCACCGGCTTGGTCAAAATTACAGTATCGGAATCGGCCATGCGGTCAGTCTGCCTCAATTCCCCGCCGGTTTTCCACCCAATTTTTGCCACCCTCGGTCGCCAATCCCCAGTGGACTTTGAAACCCAACTAAACTAAAACCACCGAACCTTATGCATTCACGATCTGTCCGCACCATCGAGGCAAGGCCAACATGAGCAACTTAAACCTTCAAACCTTGCGGCGCGTAGCGTGGATCGGGCTGGCCGTCGTCTTGGTGGTGGATTTTCTCCTGTCCACGCGGGCGACTGCCGGGGCCAACACGGGCGCGGTCGTGTTGCTGGTGTTGACACTGCTCACCGGCTTGGCGGCGTGGCTGCTCCTGCCGGAGGCCGCCGGGACTTTACTGCGGCACAAGGATCTGCTGGTGCCGTTTGCGCTCGCGGTGGTGGCGAACAAATTGATTTTGTGGGTCAGCATGCTGCCGCTTCTCGGGGGATTGCTCGGGGCTTCGTTGCCATTGCACTTGTTCAATCTGAGTCTGGCGCTGTCGTTGGGGCTGCTGCTCTACGTCGTCGTGTCGGTGGCGTATGCCGTCTGGATGACGGCCACCCTGCTGGAGTTCGCGCGGTCAGGCAACCCCGATCCTTGTCGCATGCTTGCCAGTGTGCCCCGGCACTTCTGGCGCGTGTTCGGCCTGCAATTCATCTGCTGGGCGGCGGTGATGCTGGCCGTGGCCTTGATGCTGGCGCTGATGCCGGCGTTGAGTTTCTTCGCGCTCTTGCCGCTGGCAGTCTTCGCGGTGGTCTGGAATCTGGCGACGGCTGCGCTCCTGCCAGTGGCGCTGGAACATCCGGGCGGATTCTGGGATTCGTTTCGCGACGGGGTCAGGGTCAGTTGGGGACAGCGCGGTCGCTGGTGGATGTTGATCATGGTGCAGTTGCTCCTGTTGGGAGTGGTTTTCTATTACCACAGCCGTCACGGCGGCAGCACGAACACCAGTTGGAGCATCAATGTGTTCTGGACCGGCGGCTATGCGGAGGACGGCAAGTGGTACAGCAAACTGGCTGAGGCCATGAAGGTCACCCGGCTGCCGTTAGTGGAAACGTTGCTGGCGCTGTTGTTCGGCGCGTTCGCCGTCGCGATCAAACTCGCCATCGTCCAGCGCTTGCAACCTGAACCGCCGCCCCTCATGGCTGACGATCCTGCGCCGGAAGTCCCGCCCTCACCCGCCACCTGATGAACATCCTGCATCTTAATCTGCACCGCGAACACTTTGCCAACATCGCGGCGCGAAAGAAGCGCATCGAGTATCGCGACCAAACGCCGCACTGGCAGAGCCGGATTGAAGGCCGGCATTACGATGCGATCCAGTTCCGCAACGGTTATGCCGCCAAAGCGCCGGAAATGTTGGTGGAATTCCTCGGCGTCCGCCGTTATGGAAAAGGTCGCGCGGCTTATTACGCCATCCGCCTCGGCCGCATCTTGAAACTCAAACGTTGGCTGCGGAAGTAGCTTTTTGCGTTGATCCATTCCGGCGGCGCAGTCTGTGCCCGCCATACGCCCCCAAACCGCTCACTAACAGCAACGCCCCCACCGTCGGCTCCGGCACGGCAACCACGGTGATTTCGCCCCCGAATCCAAGATTAAAACAAATGTCCCCCGAGCCCGCCAACAGGTCGGCCAGGAATCCCTCCGGCAACGTGAATTGCCCGGTGTAAATATCGGCCCGGCGAATAACCGTCGTATCAATGTAGATCGGGTTGCCGTCTTCATCGGAGCCGTGCGGACGCCACTCCGGGGCGGGGAGAAACGGGTTGTGATCGGCAACGGTGTAGGAACCGTGCAACCACTGCGACGAGGCCAGGCCCAGATCAAAGTCGAGGGAATCGCCCGGAATATTCAGCACTGGGTTCAGATCGCCCATCAATCTGCCAACCGGAGTGAGCACAGCCAGGAAATCCATCTGATTGCCCTCCACCCGGAAATAGATCCGTCCCAAACTGAGTTGCGCCCGCCCCTCGAGAGTGCTGAGCCGAGCTTCAAAAACTGATTGCGCCTGCACCCGCCAAGATAAACCAACCAGAACCAAGCTAACGATCAAGAACCGGGACACGATGGAATAAGTCAGATGTTTTGGCGACATGGCAATTTGGGTTTGGTTTGAACACCATCATATCCGCCGGAAACCCAGACTCGGATGCAGAAGAGTTTATTGCAGCCGGCCAAGAGCGGCCCGCGCCCATACGCTCCCGCAATCTGTTGCGAGCAGCTCTGGCTAGAAATTAATTCAGCGCGATGCCCCGGCGGATGTAGGTGGGCAGATCCAGATCTTCGCCCTTGTGGATGGTCGGCTCGCTCTTGTCGAAACGACCTTTATTCACAATATCGAGCGGCAACGTGGTCTGCCGCATGCGCGGGCCGGCCTGGGCCTTGCGCGCGCGCGTCGGCTTGCCGGTCTGTTTGGAAATGATCTCTTCCCGTTGCTCCAAGGACAGCGCGGGCGCAGGCGGTACCATCCGGGTCTTCGGACGCTCAGGCTCGGTTGGGTGCAACAGCTCAGCGCCAAATTCCGAGGTCGGCTCAAGCACGCCTTCTTCGGCTGCGGCAGCCGCGGCGACTTTCGTCGGCTCAGCCTTACGCGGGTGGGTGGCGATGATCGTCACAACCAGGCGTTCAGAAAAGTCTTCCGCCACGGCCGCCCCCATGATGACGCGGGCCTTCGGACAACGCTGATTGATGTCTGCCATCACGCGGTTCACGTCGGTCATGCCAAGGTCCGGTCCGCCGAGAATGCTCACGATGACGCTGGCCGCGGATTCCAAGGCCTTGCCGCCATCCAGCAGTGGATGCGCGGGAATCTTCGCAATGACTTCGTTCGTGCGCTCAGCCCCGGAAGCCGCCACGGTGGCGAAATGACTTTCGCCATGTCGCTCGCGCAACACGGCGCAGAGTTCATCGAAGTGAATCTCGATCATCCCGCGATGCTGCAGCAAGCGCCAGATGCCACGCAGCCCGTCCACAAGGAATTGCGATGTGCGGCGGAAGGCGTCGAGAAAGCCAACGTTCGCTGGCAACAACTGGAATGCCTTTTCATTCGGCAGACACAAGAGGCCATCGCACACTTTCTGAAGTTGGGCCAACGCCTGCTGCGCCAGTTGCGCGCGGCGATTGCCTTCACACTCGAACGGCAGGCTCACAAACGCCAGCGTCAGCGCCCCCTGTTCGCGCGCAGCTCGCGCCAACACCGGCAACACACCTGAACCTGCTCCGCCGCCCAGACCGGCGACCAAGAACACCACTTCCGCGTCCGCGCAAATCGCCTTAAGGGCTTCAAAGTTTTCCTCAGCCAGTTTGCGGCCGCGTTCCGGATCGCCGCCTGTGCCCAAACCACGCAACGGTTTGCTCTCGAGCAAGAGCTGCCTGCTCGGCCCGACCATCGCGGAGGAATCCGTGTTTATGAAAGCGAACTCTGCCGGCGCAAATTCGGCGCGCTCCAATCCATTCACGATCAGCGTGCCCGCCGTGCCGACGCCGATGATCTTGACGTGCGGCGATTTCCCGGCGGACGCCGCCGGGCTCGAGGAATTGGTTTCGGATTTCATGGCAGCGAAGGGTTAGCGCGGCAGGAGCCGGTTGAAAACGTGTTTGATGTTCTTCACAAAGGACGGTCGCACGTCCTGACGACGATGTTTGAGCGAGCCAAACTTCACCAAGCCGATCGCCGAGGCGAACTCGGGTTGATCGAGCGTGTTCTTCAGCCCGCTGACACAGGTCGTCTTGCCAACGGTCACCGGGAGTTCCAACACCTGCTCCGCGAGCTGGGCAACGCCCGCAACGCGCGCGCCGCCGCCACAGAGAAACACACCAGCGCGCAGATAGTCGAGCAGATCT
Organism: Verrucomicrobiota bacterium; assembly: GCA_049840435.1. Taxonomy (GTDB): domain Bacteria; phylum Verrucomicrobiota; class Verrucomicrobiia; order Limisphaerales; family JADLHS01; genus JADLHS01. The sequence continues at coordinate 42,099 of JASGKY010000032.1, forward strand.
GCCTGCGCAACGTCCTGGGCAATGAGCTGAAAAATCTCTTCAAGCCGCAACGCCATGATGCGCCGCAGATGGCCAAGATTGACCGTGTTGAGCGGGAGGCCGAGATCGCTCGTGATGTTCATCTTCTGGCCAGCCAATGATTCATCCATCAGCGCATGACCGTTTTCAATCTTAAGCTGGTCGGCGCGGCCTTGCGGAACTTTGAGCCCGAAGGCGAGATCGTTCGTAACATGATCGCCACCGACAGCCAGCACGCCGGTGTGCTTGATGACGCCACCCGAGTACACCACGTAATTCGTCGTGCCCGCGCCAAGATCAATGACCAGCGCACCAAGTTCCTTTTGTTCGGGTGACAACACCGCCAGCGACGAGGCAAGCCCATTGAAGACGACTTCCTCAACATCAAGTTGAATGCCTTTGACGACGCGGATGGCATTCTGCAAGCGGTTGAGATGACCGTGCACAACATGCACGTCCACTTCCAATCGCGCACCGAGCATGCCGACGGGATCTTTCACGCCGTCCTGACCGTCCACGAAAAAATGCTGGCGGATCGCATGCAAGACCGTGTGATCCTGCGGCAGATTGATGGCCTTCGCGTTCTTCACCACATCGAGCACGTCGTCATTGGTGATCTCGCGATCTGCCGAAACAACCGGGTGCATGCCGCGATTATTGAAGCCGCGAATATGGCCGCCCGTCACGCCGAGATACACACTGCGAATCTCCACGTCCGCCATCTGCTCGGCTTCGACGATGGCGTGGCGCACGTCTTCCTCAACCACCCGCGTATCCACGATCTCGCCCTTGCGCACCCCGCGCGAGCGCGCTTGGCCGACCCCCACGATGTTCAACGCGCCTTCCGCGGTGATCTCGCCGACCACGGCGCACACCTTGGAGGTGCCGATCTCCAAGCCGACGATGATGGAAGAAGAGGAATCAAACATTGCGTTTCTTGCTCCGGGTGGTTTTAGGCAGTTTGGCGGGCGGCGGAATCACTTTTGCCTCGAGCCAACGTACAGGGACATTGTTCGAGACAGCGAGATCAATGCTCGCCACGTTGCGATGCGTCCGCTGCCCGAGATCGTATATCTGCCGCCAGCGCCGCATCTGTTGATCAATATTTTCCAAGCCGAACGTCACTTCGCTGCCCTGCCCCGTGGTGACCACGATGACATCCGGCGCGCTGACATCAATGCGTTTCAAGTCCACCAACCCGGCCATCGGTGAATAGGCGAACTCGCCCGCCAGTTTCAACGCGGCTTGCGCCGCGGGTGAATTGAGTGGTTGTCCCGGCTTCAAGTCTGTGAAATTCAACCCAGACAACAGCGGCAAGGTTTCGTCAGGTTGCAGGAACGGCTTGGTGCGCTGCCGCGGATCGAGCGGCAACATGACGACACCGTTTTCGTCGAGATGAAAAATGGTCGCGTCCAGTCCGCCTTGCGCGTTGACTTTCGGCACGCTGACTTGCAACAACGGCTCGCGTTCCGTAACGCGAATGCGCAGGGTCTTCGGCAGGATGCGCTCCACCGTCACCGTCGCCAGCGCGGGTGACATTTGAAGATCTCGCTTCACGCGGGCGAGATCGAGCGCGAGCAGATTTTGTCCAGAGCGCACATTCGCCCACCGCCGCAACTGATCCGGCGAAATCACGCCGTCGGTCTGCACTTCGATGGTACGGATGGCAAAAGCTTGGTTCTGATAAACAAACCGGTTCAACGACCACGCCCCCCCCAACCACAGGCCACAGACCACCAAAGCCGTCCCGCCCAAGGCCGCGGTGGCCAAGGCCGCCACGCGCAGGCGCGTCTTGCGCACTTGATCGGAGCGCAGTTTCACATCCAGGACGTGCATCCGCCCCAACCGGCGATTCCCTTGTTTGCGTCGGAACAAATTCATTTTCGTTTGAGTGCCAGCAACACCATCTGTTGACACAGATCGGCGTAACCGATTCCTGCCGCCGCCGCGGCTTTCGGCAACAAGCTCGTCTCCGTCATGCCCGGCAGCGTGTTCACTTCGAGCACCACGGGTTCGCCATTGGCGCGCACCATCACATCCACGCGCGAGTAATCGCGCCCGCCGATGGCCTTGAACGCCGCGAGGCCGGCGGCTTGCACCCGCTTCGTTGTCGCTTCATCAAATGGCGCAGGGCAAAAGTATTCCGTCGCGCCGACACTGTATTTCGTCCGATAATCGTAAACGCCAGACTTGGGCCGCACCTCGACGATGGGCAACGGTTGATCGTCCAGAATTCCCACGGTCGTTTCCCGACCGATGATTTTTTCCTCGATCAACACTTGGGAATCATGCCGCAAGGCTTCGGTCAACGCGGCGGGCCATTCCTCAACGCGCTCCACAAATTGTAGTCCCACGCTCGATCCCTGCCGCACCGGCTTGATGACCAGCGGCGGATTCCAACCCATCGGCCACGGCGTTTTCGCCGTATCCAACACGAGCGAACGTGCCGTCGGCACTTTATGCGCGACGCATTTCTCTTTCGTCAGGGCCTTATCAAAACCAATGCGGCTCGCCTCCGCACCACAGCCGGTGTACGGCACGCCAATCTTATCCAGTTCCGCCTGCACCGTGCCATCTTCACCATAGGTACCGTGCAGCGCGAGAAACACGACATCCGTCTCACGCGCGAGTTTCCAGCCGGGCTTTTGCGGATCGAGTTCCGTGACGTTATGCCCGAGCGAGCGCAACGCCGCCGCCACTGATGCGCCCGAACGCAAGGAAACTTCCCGCTCCGCGCTCGGCCCGCCCAACATCACTGTGATATTCAATTTTGAAACCGCTGGCATAACCTCAATCCTCTCCGACAATTTCCACTTCGGTGTGCAACTCAATCCCGCGTTCAGCCTTAGCCTTCGCCTTGATGAGTGCGATCAAATCCAAAACATTCCGAGCCGTGGCCGTGCCGTCGTTCGTGATGAAATTGCCATGCTCAAACGACACCATTGCCCCGCCAATCTTCGTTCCTTTCAACCCCAGCTCATCCACCAGCTTCCCCGCCGGGATGGTAGACGGGTTTTTGAAACAACAGCCCGCACTCGGCGCCGCCGGCTGTGAATCCCAGCGCTTGTTGCTGAACCCGCTCATGCGCTGCTCGACTTCTTCGCGCGTCGCGGCCTGGCACTTGAACACCGCGCCCAGCGCGAGATGATTCTTTAACAGCGCGCAGCAGCGATATTCGACTTTGATCTCGCTCACCGCGAGGTCACGCGCATTGCCTGCGTGATCCATCACGCGCACGGATTCAACGGCGTTGAAAGTCTCGCCGCCCATCGCGCCCGCATTCATCCGCAACGCCCCGCCGACGCTGCCGGGAATGCCTTCGAGAAATTCCACACCGGTCAACCCCGCGCGCTTCGCATCCACGGAAACCTGCTTCAACTTTGCGCCCGCACCGCAACGGATGCGGTCACCGACAATTTCCACCGCGCTGAAACTCGAGTGCGCCAGACAGATTACCACGCCACGAATTCCGCCATCACGTACCGAGCAGATTTGAACCACGGCCAAGCACGAAGAACATTTCATCCCGGGCCGCACACAGCTTCAGCACGGCAGCCAGATCGGCTTCGCTGGCGGGTTCAACATACACATCCGCCGGGCCGCCAACGCGCAACGTCGTGCGTTTGGCGAGCGGCTCGTTGCGTCGGACCACCGTTGCCGCCGACACCAGCCGTTCCAGTTCATCAGCGAACGCGGTGCGATTAGACTTGGGCAATTCCATGTTGGTTGCGAACGCGCTCATGCCACTGGCGCACTTTCCAGCGGGGCGCGATTCCCGGCATTGACCGAATCCGTTTGCTGACTGGCGGTCGTCTCGATCACGCCAACTGGACGGGCGACCCGTTGCAAAATTTTTTCCGCAATCTGCTCCGCGGCCTTGGGCGCGTGCCAAGGCTGGAGCGACGCCTTCATCGTCGCGCGCTCATCGCGATCCTCCATCAACTCCCGCAACACAGAGCAGACCTTCTCCGGCGTCGCGTGGCATTGCTCAAGCAACTGCGCCGCGCCGGTTTCCTCGAACGCGCGGGCGTTGTGCCATTGATGATTGTCCGCCGCAGTCGGAAACGGCACGAGCAACGAAGGCAAGCGCAGAGCCGCGATTTCTGCCAACGAGGACGCGCCTGCCCGACTGACACACGCGGTCGCCGCCCCGAGCGCCAGATCCATCTGGGCCAGGAACGGATGCACCACGGCTTTCAATTGCAATTTGGCGTACGCCGCGCGGACCTTCTCCAAATCTTGCGGCCCGGTGAGATGCAACCACTGCCATTGCATGGCGTGCCGCGCCAGCATCGGCAACGCCCCAAGAATCATGTTGTTGACGCCGCTCGCGCCTTGGCTGCCCCCCATCACCAAGACCACGGGCCGCGCCGGATCCAAGCCCAGCGCAGCACGGCTTGGGGCCGCATCGCGGAGCTGGAACTCCGTGCGCACCGGCGTGCCGGTGACCAAAACATTCTTCGTGGCTAACCGCCCTTCCGCCTGCGGGAAACCGACAAACGCCAGATCCACCACCCGCGCCAGCCAGCGATTGGCGCGACCGGGAATGGTATTGGATTCGTGTAGAAAAGTTTTGATGCGCAGGCTGCGCGCCGCCAACACAGGCGGCGCGGCAGTAAATCCACCCATTGCCAGCACGGCATCCGGCCGACGCGACCGGAAGAGTTGGCGTGACGCGGACCAGGACTGGAGAAAGCCGCGAAAGAAAGCAAGCCGACTACCACGTTGCAAGGCTACGGCGGGAAGCGTGACCACTTCGACGCCTTGCGCAGACTGCACCGCTTGTTGATCTACCTCCTTGGGCGAAATCAGCACACTGACGGAAGCGCCACGGGCGCGCAACTGGGCGGCCACAGCCAAGCCAGGAAAGAGATGTCCGCCCGTGCCACCGCAAGCAATTGCGACGCGGGCTGGTGATGGGGCGGCAGGCATCATGTGGTTTGAGCGCCCGACAGTTCGTCGGTTGCAAAAGGATTCACGGGTTTTAATTCCGCGGCCCGCGCTTGTCGCGCGACGCTGAACAACAAGCCGACACACGCGAGCATGGCGACCAGACTTGATCCTCCATAGCTGATGAATGGCAAGGCGAGCCCCTTGTTCGGCAGCGCGCTGGTGACAACGCCAATGTTGATGAACGCCTGCAAGCCAATCAAAAAGGTGATACCGGCGGCCAGCATGGTGCCGAAGGTGTCGCGCGAGTGCGTGGCGATGTAGATGCCACAAATCACGACCAACACAAAGGCGATGACCACGGCGAGCGTAGCAACCAACCCCAGTTCCTCGCCGATAATGGACAAGATGAAGTCAGTGTGGCGCTCAGGCACAAATCCGAGTTTTTGCCGGCCGTTGCCTAACCCTAAGCCAAACCAGCCGCCCGACCCCAGCGCGAGCATGGCTTGATACGCCTGATAACCGACGCCGTCCTTGTTCTCTTCGAGGTAGAGCCAGCTGAAAATGCGTTTCATCCGCATCGGGTCATATAACAGTGAAGCCGCCAGCCCAACTATGCCGGCAACCATCGGCGGAATGATATACAGCCATCGCACCCCAGCCAGCAGCAGCATGGAGCCGCTGACCGCAGCCAACAGAATTGTGGTCCCCGATCTGGTTCGACGAAGATCAAACCGAGCATGATCGCGATGATGCCACCAGGAATCATAATCCCCCGCGTCCATGTGTGCATCTGACGTTGATACCGTTCGCAATACCAAGCCAGCACGACGATCAAGGCGAGCTTGGCCAGTTCCGAGGGTTGCACGTTGCCACCCGGCAGATGCAGCCAGCGGCGGGCGCCTTTGACCGGCTTGGCCCACGGCTCCGGCAATACCAGCACCGCAACCAGTCCGAGCAACGCAACGACGAAAAGTGGCCAAGCGTATTTCTTGAGCTGGCGATAATCGAGCCGCGTCGCCAGCAGACAAACGATGAGCCCCAACCCACACCAAACCAGTTGGGAGATGAGATATTTTGTGCCCGCAATCTCGCCCGTTTTGCGCGAAACCACATCGTTCATGCTTGAGCTGTAGAGCATCACCAGCCCCAACGTCAGCAGGGCGGCAACGCAAAACGCCAGAGTTGTGACAGCAGCTTTCATGAACGCCCGGAAGCGCGCGCGGTCGAACCGCGCGCGCTCCAACCAGAATCTTACTTAGCCGGGATCTTCAGCTTTTGACCGACCTTGATGCGAGTGTCGGTCAAACCGTTCGCCGTTTGGATCGCCTTCACCGTGGTGCGGAAATCCGTCGCGAGTTTGCCAAGCGTGTCACCCGACTTGACCGTGTAGGTGGTCGTGCCACTGGCGGTGTCCACCACGGTCGCGCCGCTCGCCGCCGCCGTCGAAGTGGTGGCCGTTGCGGGCGCCGCCGGAATGTTGAGCTTCTTGCCGATCTGAAGCTTCGCCGGATCAACGGTCGGGTTCGCCGTCTGCAATGCCTTGACGCTGATATGGAACTTTGGCGCGATGGTTGAAAAGGTGTCGCCCTTTTGAACCGTGTATTCCGTCATGCTCGCTTCCGGCGTAACGGCGGTCGGCGTCGGAGTCACTGTTTCGGGAGGCGTAACCGTAGTCGGCGGTTGAGCCACGGCGTTGGTGTCTGGCTCGGTCGCAACGAAATTTGTTTCTGAGCCCATCGCAGGCGCGTTGCTGTCGGTGAATACGGCGGAGTTATACGGGTCTTCCGTCTGTTGCTGCGGCTGTTCGCGTTTGCAACCTTGCATCAGCAAGACGAGCAGCACGGCAACGTTGCGCCGAGCGCACAAAAGATTTTCACCTTGAGACTGGAACGGGCTTTGGACTGTTGCTCCAAATTGGAGCCTTGGGGGATCAACGGGCTGGCACTATTCATTTTCTTGGCGCGTATCGCGTCCTTTCATTGAGGTTTGGTTTGGTTAATTTCTGTTGCCTGCTTTTGCCTCACAAAAGCGGCAGCAAATTGTTTTTTATCACTTTCAGCAAACCGGCCAGCTCGCAGCGGCCTCTCCCCAGTTTGCCGTGTATCTTGTGGTGCGGCTTTTTTTCACCCCCACTAATTGATTTCACCCAATTTCAAAGGCTTTTACGCCACTTTTGGTCGTTGCGAAAAACCGTCGAAGCAGGGAAACCGGCGGAGCGACTCCGCCTCGACCATTTTTGTAACAACGAACCGGCTCCGCCGCAAGGAGGAAAGCGGCCCAACTCTCGCATGTTCATGGCAGCTTTTTTCGCCCCGCAACCACCCCGCTAACGTCACCGGATTTTCAGCGTGCTTAACGCGACCACCGCAAACAGCACGCACAAAATGTAAAACCGGGTCACCACCTGCGACTCATACCAACCTTTCTTCTCGAAGTGATGATGAATCGGCGCCATCAAAAAGAACCGCCGTCCTTCGCCAAACTTCTTCCGCGTGTACCTGAACCAGCCTTTCTGGATGATGACCGAGCCGGCTTCCATCACGAACACGCCGCCCGCAATCACCAACACAAACGGCTGATGGATCAAAACTGCGATCAACCCCAGCCCGCCACCCAACGCCAGCGACCCGGTGTCTCCCATGAACACCTGCGCCGGGTGACAGTTGAACCACAAAAAACCCATTCCCGCACCGATCAACGCCGCGCAAAAAACGGTCAGCTCTCCCGCACCCGGCACGTACGGAATCTGCAGATACGTCGCATACCGAAAATTGCTCGCCAGATACGTCAGCACTAGGAACACGATGGACGTAATGATCGTGCAACCAATCGCCAACCCGTCCAAGCCGTCCGTCAAGTTCACCGCATTCGAGCTACCCACAATCGTCAACACCACGACGAGCAGCCCCACTACCGCCCCGCATTGGATCGGATATTTGTAAAACGGCAAAAACAACGTGCTGACCAGATTGTTGTGCAACGCAGCTTTCATTTCAGGAAACCGCAGTTCACTCAACATCGGCAGCTTCCACAAATAAAGCGCCACAAATCCCGCCACCGCGAATTGCACCCACAACTTCACATGCGGCGGTGCGCCGCCCCCCTGCTGCTTGATGATTTTCGCGTAATCGTCGTAAAACCCGAGCCCCGTCAACACCAACACCGCGAGCAACGTCAACTCCAGCAACGGATTCATCTGCGCCCACAAAATCGCCGTCAGATTCAACACCAACACGATGAGGATGCCGCCCATCGTTGGTGTGCCCTTCTTGCTCAAGATGCGCGTCTTGAAATCACCCGCCTGGTCCGCCAGGTCTTTGTATTCCTGACCGAACTTCAAACGCTTCAACCACGCAATGACCTTCGGCCCGAGCCACAAGCTGAGCAAGAACGCCGTCACCGCGGCACCCGCACTTCGAAACGTGATGTAACGGAACAAACGGAGAAACGACACGTACGGTGTGTACTCCGTTCCCTCCGCCCAACTCACGATTGCCTGACTGAGATAAAATAACATCCAAATCCATTCATCTGCGTGGATCGCGCGCCCTCGGCACAACCGACCCGACGCTCAATTCAATTCCGTTTGCCCGCGTCCCCCGCCTTCAACGCCTGCGCAATCCGCTCCAGACGTGACGACCGCGACGCTTTCAACAACACCGTGTCGCCCGGCTTCAAAAACGATTTGATGGCCAATGCCGCCGCTTCCGCATCGGCGAGTTCGATCACCCGCACCAACCCCGCCCCACGCGCCGCCTGCGCCATCGTCCCGGCCATCTTGCCCACAGCAATCAACTGCTCCACGCCAAGTTCTGCGGCACGCCGCCCCACTTCCGCGTGCGCGCTCGCGCTGTGCGATCCGAGTTCTGCCATGTCACCCAGCACGGCCACCCGCCGACCTTTACACGGCAACTCCTGCAACACCTGCAACGCAGCCAGCATCGAATCAGCATTCGCATTGTAGGCGTCATCCAACACCCGCACGCCGGCCGCATCGTAAAGCTGCAGCCGCATTTTCGCCGGCTCGCAGGTTGCCAACCCTTGCTTGATCTCGCTGCGGCTCAACCCGAGTTCGGCGCCAAGCGCGATAGCGAACAGTGCGTTCCCCACCTGATGCCGTCCGAGCAAGCCGATGCGATACGACCCACTCAATTCCTTTGTCGGCGCTTCCACGGTGAACGACGAACCATTCTTGTCCATCTTCACATTGCTCACCTGCCAATCGCACTTATCCCCGCTGCCAACCCGCACCACCGTCGCCTTCGTCCGTTTCGCGAGCACATCGCTCCATTCGTCGTCGCCGTTCAGAAACAGCTTTCCCTCCGCCGGCAACGCCTCGGCCAATGTCCCCTCTTCGCGCGCCACGCCATCGAGATCACCAAAAAACTCCAAGTGCTCGCGCCCGACATTCGTGATCACACCGAACTTCGGCTGCACAAGCTTCACTAGCGCCGCGAGTTCGCCCGGATGATTCGTCCCGACCTCGAGCACCGCCGCTCCATGAGATCTTTCCAAGCGCAACAACGTCGCCGGCACGCCGATGTCGTTGTTGAAACTCGCCTCGCTCCACAGTGGATTGAGCTTCTGCCGTAACACCGCCGCGACAAGTTCCTTCGTGCTTGTCTTGCCGTTCGAGCCACCGACCGCGATGACCGGCAGCGAAAATTGTTGCCGATACGCCGCCCCGATCTGCCCGTACGCCTGGCGGGTGTTAGCGACCTGGATCACCACACAATTCGGCAACGCAGGCAGACGACGGCCTTTTTCGACGAGGACCGCCGTAACGCCTTTCTGCGCCACTTCCGCAAGAAATTCATGGCCATCAAATCTTTCACCGCTCAATGCAATGAACAAATCGCCCGCTTGCGCCTGCCGCGAATCCGTGTTCACGCGGCCAAATTTTGTCGCCAGTGAACCCTGCACGAGTTCGCCGGCGCACGCCGTCATAACAAATTCCAAATCCCTGGTTTCCACAATTCATTTCAAAGCAAACGTCGCGGTCACCACCGCCGTGATGGTTTTGTCCAGCGAGGACGTATCATTCATCCCCTCCCAACTGGTCTGTCCGCTGTAAATCGGAGCGATTTGGATCACGCCCATGTCCGCCGTGTGCAGTCGCGCAATATTGCGCTCGCCCTGTCCGGCAATCTGCTCCGCCCGCATCCGCGCATCCTTGGTCGCCTCGGCCAGCATCTCTACTTTGGCCTCGCCCGCCTTCGTATAAAGAAACTCCGGTGCCTGCGCCGTGAACAACACGCCTTGCTCCACCAGCGCCACCGAGTCCCGGTCCAGTTGCGCCATAAAATCCACATTCTCCGATTCGACGCGCACGGCCTGGGTCAACCGATAGCCCAGCACCTGCGGCTGCGTCAGCCCGGCGTTGTCCGTCAACGTGCCGCGGACTTCTTCAATCGAGATCGGCGTGAAACCGAAATTCGTCAGGCTCTGGGTCACCACAAACCCTCGCACCTTCTCCGCGTCCTGCTTCAAATTTTTCTGCGCTTCCAACAACGTCGCCGCCTGCGTCGTGAAGACGCCGCGCCACACCACCAGATCTGCCCGCACATTTTTGCGCGCCGAACCTTTCACGGTGATGAACTGCGTGTTCTTGACCTGCAACCATGCCGTCGTCGCCAGCACTGCCGACACGATCAGCCCGGCGGCGAGAAACAATCCCGCAACCATGCCAAGCAGATGTGGTTTTGACGGCGTATTCATTCGTTACAATGTCGTGTGCTGCCAACCGCTCCAGGACCAAGCGGATAACTTTTGCGCGGTTTCACCAGCTGCTGGCGCGATCCGCGCCGGATTCGCAACATTAGATTTCGCTCCACTCTTGCTTAGTTCCCGCCCGTTACGTTTCACTGGCGCTTGAACGTCTTGTTGACTAAGCGCGGCGGCAAACAACCGATGGGAGATGCTATTGGAATTCATAATCTCACGGTCTACTGTTGTTGACTGCCAGGACGCGCGGCAGGTTGGTCGGAGAATTCGTTGCCGCTGGACCGATATCCGGCTGGACGTGCAAGTAACTGGCAACACTACGCGCCACTTCGCGGAACACCGGCGCAGCCACCACGCCGCCGTAATAGCCACCTTTGCTTGGCTCATCTAAAACGATAGAAATGCAAACCTGCGGATTGTCCGCCGGGAAAAACCCGATGAACGACGAGATATACTTGCCCGCCTGATAACCGCCTTTGCCGGGCTTTTGCGCCGTGCCGGTTTTACCCGCCACAGTGTAATTCGTCAGCGAAGCCATGGGGGCCGTGCCGCCAGTCGCCACCACAGTCTTCAACGCCTGCACCATTTGCTTAGCAGTCGCCTCACTGACGACCTGCCGGACGCGCTGCGGTTGATACTGGGTGATAATGCTCCCCGCACTGTCCTCGATGCGGTTCACCAGCATCGGCCGCATCAGATTGCCGTTGTTGGCCAAAGCCGCCATCGCCATCACCATCTGCAACCGCGTCACCGCCACGCCATGCCCCATGGGAATCTGCGCGATGGACACCTTGCTCCACTTACTGACCGGATGCAGGATGCCGCGCGACTCTGCCGGCAACGGAATTCCCGTCGGCATACCGAAACCAAATTCGCTCATGTAATCATACAGCCGGTCCTGGCCGAGACGGATGCCAATCTTCGCCGCACCGATGTTGGATGATTTCGTGATGATGCCCTCCACGGTTAACAAACCGTGCCCGCCATGCGCATCATGCAACGTGCGACCGCCAAACGAAAATGCCCCGCGCTCGCAATCGAACACTTCGTTCAACCGCACCACGCGTTCGTTCAGCGCGCCCGCCACCGGCACCACCTTGAACGTCGAGCCTGGCTCGCACACGTCGCCAATCAACCGATTGCGGCGCAGGTCGGGATTGCTCGGTACCCGGTTCGGATCAAAATCGGGCAGCGACGCCATGGCCAAGATTTCGCCAGTGGCTGGCCGCAGCACGATGCCGGTGATATTGTCGGGCGCATACTTTTCCATCCCGTTCTCCAGCGCTTCCTCCAAAATGTTCTGGATGACGGAATCAATCGTGAGCACGACGTTGAATCCATCCCGCGCCGGCACATCCTGATCGCGCAGTGCCACCACTTCATTGCCGCGACCGTCCTTCTCCGTAATCCGCCAGCCGAGCGAGCCGGCGAGCTTCTCATTGAACGTCCGCTCAATGCCATCCGCCCCGATCATCTGGCCGAAGTCGGAGGAATTCGTGTCGCCGTTGCGCCCGACAAAACCCAACACATGTGCCGCGAGCGCACCATTCGGATACTTGCGCAACTGATCATCCGTCGGCTCGACCGCAATCGCCCGCTGCCGCAAGCCTTGCAGAAAACTCTTCTCCGTGGTGGACAACTTGCGGTTGTCCATGTCCGGAATCGGCAGCTTCGCCATCGCGTCCTTGACCTGCTCCCATGTCTCCGGCGCGACGCGATTCGTCAGCGGCACATACAGCCGCGGCACGGTTTCCCCCTTCTCATTAACGCGATTGGTTTGCAACAAACGTTGATAGACCGCGCCCTCGTTCATGCCGAGTAATGGCGCAATCGCCTTCGCCACTTCAGCCTGCCGAGTGCCGATGAGGAAAGGATTCGCGCAGACGCTCTTCACCATCGCGCTAGAAGCGAGCAGATTACCATGCACGTCGAGGATGTCACCGCGCCGGGGTTGGATGAGAATCCGGCGCACCGTGTTTTGTTGCGCCCGCACCCGCAACTCGTCGTGGCGCACCACCTGCAAATCCGCGAGCCGCAATGCCAGCAGCGCAAACGCACCGCACAGCATCACGACCAGCAGCTTGAAACGCCGCAATTGTAGTTGCCTGCCCATAATGAAAATCACCAGCCGCCCATGACCGTCGGTTCCTCAACCAACGTGCCACGGGCGGTGGTAAAACTAATGTCTCGCTCGCACCACGGACTCGCGCCCGCGTTTGGTTTCTCTCGATAAAACTTTGCACGCCACCCGGCGCAGTCGGTTCCTCACGACCGCAGCCCGGGCGGCGGCAAAAATTCAATGACTCACTGTCCGGCCAACCGCGCGGTTTGCGATTGGACCTCGGGGAACTCCCCCGGCACGGCGCCACCGGCTCGCTCACGCGCCAGACATCGCCTGCCTGCGGCAACACCAAACCCAGCTTCAGCTCGGTCAGCTTTTGCTCCAGTCGCCCCGGCGACCGCAGGATCGCCAGATGATCGCGCAGTTTTTTGTTCTGCTCACGGATCTCACTCAGCTTGATTTCGCGCTCGCGAATCTGCCGTCCCAGTTGATCAATCTGACTTTTCTGCCAGACATAACCCACCGCCGCCCCACCAATGATCACGCACAGACCAAACGCCTTCAGCGCGGGCCCGAACCGCAATGCCACCGACTCATTTTTACGATTTCTTGCCATCTATAATTTCTCCATGACGCGCAATTGCGCGCTGCGGCTGCGCGGATTCTCCGCCAGTTCCGCGTCGCTGGGCATGATCGCCTTGCGACTCACCAATCGAATTTCGGGCGCGCACGGAGCTCGAAGCTCGGGCACGTCGGTTCCTGCGAACGTGTAATCCCGAGCACGCGCACGCCCGAAAAGTTTCACCACGCGATCTTCCAGGCTGTGAAACGTGATCACCGCCAGCCGACCGCCCGGCTTCAAAATTTTCAGCGCGCCGCCCAAGCCACGCTCTAACGACCCGATCTCGTCATTCACCGCGATCCGCAACGCCTGGAACACCCGCGTCGCCGGATGCGCCTTACGCCCACCGCGCGGCGATAATCTTTCAATCAGCTCCGCCAACTGCCGCGTCGTCGTGAACGGGCGCGTCTCGCGGTCATGCACAATTGCCCGCGCAAACCGCCGCGAATCCCGTTCATCACCGTATTCCCAAAAAATTCTCGCGATCTCTTCCGCGCTCTCGGTGTTCAGCAAGGTCGCCGCCGTCACCGGTTGCCGCGTGTCCATCCGCATGTCGAGCGGGCCGTCGTTCTGAAAACTGAATCCGCGCTCGGCCACGTCCAGTTGCGGCGAACTCACGCCCAAATCCAGCAACACGCCGTCGCAACTTCCCGCCGGAATCCACTCGCTCAGCTCCGCGTAGTTCCCACGCCGCAATTCAAACCGTCCCGCATACTCCGCCAATCGCTGCGTCGCCGCCTCAAGCGCGACGCCATCGCGGTCGCACGCCAACAGTCGTCCGGTCGGCGAGCTTGCCGCCAGCACGGCTGCCGCGTGCCCAGCTCCACCGAGCGTCCCGTCGACGTATTTCCCGCCCGGCTTCGGCTGGAGAGCTTCCAGCACTTCCACCATCATCACCGGCTTGTGTTTGAACTCGGTCACTGCGCATCGCTCAGCGTTAAATTCACTTCTGACCAACCACTTCTAGGTCCGCGTGCGAAAGGTCGTTTCGCACCACTTTTACCCGGTCCAAAGAAAGCTCGCCCTGCACCGCCGGCTTGCCGAAACGCGGGATGCCTGCCAGCCGCGGCTTGCCGATGGCGGAAAACGGATTGTGATCCAAGCAGAAGAATGCACCACGCTTCAGCCATACGCCGCTGCGTTTGGCAAATTCTCCGGCCAACTTGAACAGGCCAACAACAACCTCACGCGCATTTGTTGCGTGCGTCTTCCACAAAAGCTTTGGGGCTGCCAACTCCGATGCGGCTGCAACTGGCGCAGTCGTCACCTCCGGCATCAGCGCAGGCTCAACCGCCGCCATCGCCACAGACATCGCAGGAGCGGCAGCCACCACCGGAGGCGCGGATGGTCGAGCCACCGCTTCCTGCTTAAAAGGGTTCTTTGGCGAAATGAACTTCGGCAGATGCAAACCATCCCGCATCTGGTAGCGACCGACACCATGGCCGCCCGCCCAGCTTTTTCCCGCCGCCAGCAATTTTCCAAATTTCATTTTCATTCCATCAACTTGAACGCTTCCGAAGCCAGAACATCATCTGCTGCGTTCACGCGCGCATAACGCTCCGGCTCCCAAATCTCAAACCGATCCAACAAACCGACGAGCACCACCTCCACTCCGACCTTGATGCCCGCCGCCGTCGCCAAATCTTCCGGGACACAAATCCGGCCCGCCTTATCGAGCGCCACCTGAGTGGACTTCGAACCGATGATGCGCTTGAGCACCGTCTTGTTCGGATTCGTGTTCGGCATTGCATCCAACTCGACCATGAGTTCCGCCATTTCCTTCGGCGGCAACACGCGCAAACACGGACCTTCATTCCGCTGCGGCCAGACGATCAACGTGAACTGCACGCCCTCTTCTGTGGGCCGCCACATGGACGGCACCTGGATACGCCGCTTCTCATCACAACCGTGGCGATACACGGAGTTGTAAATCTGACCGATATTTGCGGCGGAATTCGACATTTGTTCACAGGCGTTTTGCCACTGCCCCACTTTGCCACAAAACACCCCATTTCCTGCCCTTGTTAAACACCTAGATGCATTTTGAGTCAACATCTATCCCCAAGTTTTTTTCAGAACTTATTCACACGTCATTCCAAGGGTGGATAAGTTCGTCCGAGCCGGGTGAAAAACCGCCTCTGTTTGCCCCATGCCTAGTGGTGAAAGTTCGCGAGTCCCCAAGCCGTAGGAATCGTAGTTAAACCGCATAGATCGAGCCTAGAATTGGGGAGAAACCCGAGTCACCAGTCCAACCCATCCTGAACGGCACTCATCCGAGATTGAGTATCCATTCGTCGTCACTACTCTCTGCGCGTGCGAACCGCCGAGTTCCATTTCGATTTACCACCCGAGTTGATTGCGCAGTTTCCCGCTGCGCAACGGGACGAGTCGCGCCTGCTTGTCCTCCACCGCTCCAGCGGACAGTTGGAGCACCGGAAATTCCGCAACCTCTTGGAATATCTTCGCCCCGGCGACGTGCTAATCCTGAACAACTCCCGCGTCATCCCCGCCCGCCTTCACGGCATGAACGCCAAGACCGGTGGCGCCTTTGAGATTTTGTTGCTAGAGGAAAATGCTCCAAACGATTGGTGGGCGATGATGAAGCCCGGCAAACGCGCCCGCATCGGGACGGAAATCAAACTCACCGAAAAGATTTCCGCCACGGTTACGGCGACCAACGATGAAGGTCATCGCCGGCTAACCTTTTCCGGCACACCAAACATCCTTAACGAGCTCGACTCGCTTGGCGAACTGCCGTTACCTCCCTACATCGCGCGCAACCAGAAGCAACTGCCGCCTAGCGATAAGGAGCGCTATCAAACAGTCTTCGCGCAGCCCGCCGGCTCGGTCGCAGCCCCCACGGCAGGATTGCACTTCACCGAAAAACTGCTTGCAGAGATCCAATCACGCGGCATCGAAATTCATTTCGTCACACTTCACGTCGGGCTCGGAACTTTCGCCCCCGTGAAAGCAGAGACGCTGTCCGAACACGTCATGCACGAGGAGCGTTTTGAAGTCAGTGAAACTGTCTGCAAGGCTGTAAACACAGCAAAAAATGAAGGCCGCCGCGTCATTGCCGTCGGCACAACGAGTGTGCGGGTCTTAGAAAGTGTCGCCGCCCAACATAAAGGCAAAATGGTCGCCGGGCCGGGCCGCACGAAGATTTTCATTCATCCGCCGCGCGAATTCGAAATCGTGGACGCGTTGCTCACCAACTTCCATCTTCCCTGCTCCACATTGTTGATGCTTGTCAGCGCGTTTGCCGCACCGGGCAGACTGAGCGGTCGCGAAACAATCCAAGCAGCCTACGCCGAAGCGGTCCGCGAGCGCTACCGGTTCTTCAGCTACGGGGACGCAATGCTTATCTTGTGACCGCGAATATCAAAAACCAAAAATACGCGCGCCCCTTCGTCTTGATCAACATGGCCATGACGGCGGACGGAAAAATCGCAACCACCAATCGCGCGATTTCATCCTTTGGCAGCCAACGGGATCATGATCATTTACTGGAAATCCGCGCCACGGTTGACGCAGTAATGAGCGGTGCGCGCACTGTGGATTCAGCCAAGATCAACATGGGGCCGGGCGGCAAGAAATTTCAGAAAAAGCGCGTAACGCGCGGTCTCACAGAATACAACCTTCGCATTATCGTCAGTGGCAGCGGGTCAGTTGATTCGCAAGCGGAAGTATTCAAACATCGCTTTTCACCAATCATCGTCCTCACAACAACGCGCGCTTCCACCTCAACTCTGCGGCGGCTTCAAGCTCTCGGAGCTGAAGTGAAAATCTGCGGGGCAAAAAAAATCAACTTCCGGAAGGCATTACAATGGCTGCACGAAAACTGGGGCATCAAGCGATTGCTCTGTGAAGGCGGCGGGGATTTGAACGATGCCCTGTTCCACGCGGGATTAGTGGATGAATTACATCTCACCGTCTGCCCGAAAATTTTTGGTGGTCGCGCCAGTCCAACGATTGCGGAGGGAATTGGCTTTCCGACTCTGGCCACCGCTACAAAGCTGCGCCTGAAATCTGCGCGTCGTATGGGCGACGAAATGTTTCTGGTTTACGCGAGCACCGTAGCTTGAGGACGCTCAGGGCGTTCGTTGTCGAGACAACTCCGCACCGTGCGCGCTAGCAGCCGCGGATGATAGGGCTTGGGCAAGAAATTAGAGTTCACATCGAGCTGGACATCTGAGCCAAAGATTTCCGGGCTATAACCGCTGGTGAACAACACCTTCATGTCCGGCACATCTTGCCGGATGCGCATGGCAAGCTCCCACCCTGTCAGGCCCTCTGGCATCATCATGTCTGTAAGCACCAAAGCGGGCTTGGACACCGCGCTCTGCCAGAGACGCAACGCTTCCTTGCCGTGGGTGGCCTCAATGACTTGATACCCGTAATTGCGCAACACCTTGGTGACAAGTTCGCGCAGAGACGCCTCGTCCTCCACCACCAGAATGGTTTCTGCGCCGCCACGAACAATCGTCTGATTGTCGAGAAACTCCGTGTGATGCACGGAGGATTGCACAGCAGGCAGGAAAACTTTAAACGTAGTTCCGACCCCAAGTTGACTGTTCACCTCAACCCAACCACGATGTTGATTAACGATGCCATAAACCGTGGCCAACCCTAATCCTGTGCCTTTGCCCACACCTTTGGTGGTAAAAAAGGGTTCAAAAATCCGTTCTAGCGTCGCGGCGTCCATGCCCGTACCGGCATCGCTCACTTGCAGACAGACGAATTGCCCGGGCGTCGCCTGACGATTGAGCTTCACATAGCTCTCATCAATATCCGTAGGGAATGTGCTAATAACAAGGTCGCCCCCCTTGGGCATCGCATCGCGGGCGTTGACGGCCAGATTGACGATAACTTGTTCAAGCATGGCAGCATCAGCCATGATAGCGGGCACGACTGCGGCGGGCCGCAAGTTGAGCCGGATGTTTTCCCCCAGCAACGGTCGCAGCATGCCGGTGACATTTGAAACCACTTTGTTGAGATCCACAGCGCGCGGCTCAGCGACGCGCTTGCGGCTGAAAGTCAGCAATTGGCTCGTCAACCCGGCCGCCCGTTGTGTGGCACTGATGATTTTTCCTAGCGCCTCGTGGCCCATACTGCCGGGAGTTTGCATGGCCAGCAGCAACTGCGTGTAGCCCTGCACTACCGTCAGCAGATTGTTGAAATCATGCGCGACGCCCGCAGCAAGCTGACCGACGGCTTCCATTTTTTGCGCTTGGCGCAGCTGGCCTTCCAAGCTGGCCCGTTCCGAAACGTCTTCGGTCACCAGCAAGACACATTGCTCCTGGCCCAAAAGGAAGGATTCTGCAGACAGAATCGCGGCGCAGGGTTTGCCCCCGGGGCCAGTGATCTTGCATTCCCAATTGCGGATTGGTTGGCCGTCAGCGAGGAGTTGTTCGACTCGCGCTCGCGTCTCAGGCGAACTCCACAATGGAATGCTGAACAGGGCGTGACCGATCAATTCTGGCCGGGCCGCATTGGCTAACGCCATGAACCGATCGTTCACATCAAGGAACAGTCGGCTATCCCGCGCCAAAATTGCCATTGGCACCGGACTGGTCTTGAAGGCCTTGGAAAAGCGCTCTTCTGAGGCCAGCAATTTCTCCTGCACCGCCGTACGCACCTGAGCCTCCTGCTGCAAATTCTCACACGCCGTCTGCAAACGATCGCGGAGCGCATCAGATTCCTCGCGTGCGCGTTTGTGATTGCCCACCTCCGCAAAAAGTTTCTGATTGGTCGCGAAAAGCTCCCGAGTTCGCTCCGCCACACGGCGCTCCAATTCGCTCTGGGCCTCCTGCAAGGCTTTTTCCCGCTGCTCGATCTGGAACAACATTTCGTTAAAACCTTCCACCAAGTCGCCCAATTCATCCGCGCCGCGTTTGGACACCCGAATAGAATAATTTTTCTCTTTGGCAACAGTACGGGCCGCCTCCGCTAGCTCCTGGATGGGCGCCACAAGGAAGCGCTGCAAGCGGAGCGTCAGCAAGTAACCCGTAGCCGCCGCGAGCAACAACACACACACGCCGGTCCAGATTCCGCGCGACAGTCGCGTATGGAATTCGCTGTCATCCATCTGTAACGCAACCATCCCGATTTGGTTTCCGCCAAGCATCACGGTTTGGACGACCTCAACGCCGTGCTTGATGTAGCGGGAGTATTCGGTGGCGGAAGCAATGTTTGGCGAGGTTTGCCAATCTGAACGTTGAAAGCTGGCAAGCTGTTCTCCGGCGATATTGTAAATGGTAGCCGAGCCGACATGGGGATCTGTCCGGAGCGCCTCCAGCACTTCCTTCGCTGCGTTGCCATCCTCGAAACTCAAGGCAGCCGTGCTTTTGTCAGCGACGATCCGCGCCATGGTGATAGCATCGGTTCTGAGTTGCGCCCGCACGCTCAGCGCCTCGAAAATCCCCAGCGAAACCACAGCCAGCAACAAAGCGGCACAAGTGGTCACCATCACAATGATGGTCAACTTACTGCGAATGGAATAATCGATGATACGTTTCATTGCTAACCTTGTGCCGCAGCACGGCCCGTAATACGACGACCTACTTGAAGCAGCTTGGAACTGACCTTTAACCCCGCACGCTCAAGGGCCGGTGGATTGATTTCAAATCGAACCTTTCCCGTTTCTTTGAAAAAGCCGATCATGCCGCCTTGCAAAGCGAAGCCCGCTTCATCGGCAACGGTCAAGATGGGACGCGCCTGAAAGGCCGCTATCAGTTCCGCAAAACGTGGTGCTTCCGAGGCGCAGATGAAAACCACTTGGCACTCTAACAATTCGGCGGCCCGGCGGGCCCGGCGGATCTCGATGGATCGCCCATTCACTTTTTCAGTTTTGATCGCCTGATCAAATTTTCCACCAAACGGGTCTTCACCGAGAATGCCGACTACGAACGGCACCTGCGGATCCGCGGCCAAGGCATTGGTGGGCCATTGGACGAACATGGCAAACTTTAGCAGAAACGCCGCCTTAACTTCGTATTCCACCTCACGAACTTCCTGAGCGCGCCCGGCCCCAGACAAGAACATGACGCTGAGCACAACCCCCACTGCGGTCCGCACAGATTTTCCCCGTCCCTCAAGGGCAAATTTCAAAATGACGGCAACAAAACGCATCAAAACTTCAGAAGCGATAAGTGACTTTCACTCGAAACGAACGACCGGCCAACGGAATCGTATCTTGCACATGTTCAGTGGAAGCGGAGTAACCATCACGCTCGTCGAATAGATTGTAAATAGATGCGGAGATTTCGAAGTTTTTGCCCACTGGCCGGCCAAACAAAGTCGCGTTTGCCACCACGATGTCTCGGCTTTCGTTACCCATGACCGTCCGCACCGGGCTGGAATACTGGACGTCGAAGCCGGCCCAAAGCTTGTTCAGCCACACCGGCACAGTGAGATTGAACTTGGCAAGGTGGCGGGGAGAGTTACTCAACTCGAGATTCGTGGCGTCATCCTCGGCTTGTTGCAATGCATAGCCCACGCGAGCCGTCAGCCCATTTTTGTATCGTGCCTCCAATCCTAGTTCCAATCCCAGCGCCGTAGCTGCATCGGTGTTTTGAAAAACTAACAATCCATCATTCGGATCGAATACTTGGGAAGCCAGATCATCGATTTCGTAGTAATAGCCCGACGCACTGAATTTCAGACTACCGGGCAAACCCTGCTCCCAAACCAGTTCGTAGGTGCGGATTTCCTCCGGTTGCAAGCTGGGATTGGCTTTGGCCTGCCCAGGATAACTGTAATAGAGCTCGTAAGCATTCGGCGCGCGAAAGGCTTCACCGTATAAGGCCTTGAAGGTAGTCTCGGACCACGGTTGATAAATCAAGGCCAGCCGCGGATTGAAAGATTCACCAAAGCTACTGTAGTAATCAACGCGCCCACCTGCATTCAAAACCAAATTGGTCAGGATGCTGAATTCCGCCTGGGCGAAGGCGCCGAAGTTATTGCCGTCCTGCTGATCGTCCAAATAGACGGCCGCCGGGGTAACATCGTAATTGCGCTGTTCCATCATGAGGTTCTCTTGATAATCCCCCCCCAAAACCAGCCGACACCAGTCCGCCGTTTGCCAGTTCAGCTGTAGATCAGCACTCGCCCACTCTCCCCGGGAATCGTCCTTGTTCACATACCGCCCCGCCCCGGTGCCATAGGGATAATCTCCCTCATACCACGACCAATCATAAGCGGCGTGCCCAATAAATTTCACCGTATCGGTGAACTCATGTTCCGTCTTCAAATCCACATAGGCACGCTCATCTGTCGTCAATTCGCCTCCGTCATTGAATGTCGTCCCGTACGATGCGGTCGGGATTTCTTTGCGCCGCCACGCCCAACCACCAGCCAAAGTAAAGTCGTGCCAACCCGCAGAACCATAAAACCGGTAGCCACGATCACCGTCAGAATTTTCTGCCTGGCCATTGTTTGTGGCTGGCGAATCAAACTCGGGAAAATAAACTCGCGACTCGCCCGCAGTATCGAACGCTGATCCAGAGAGTAAGAGCTCAATCCCGCCATCCAGTTGCTTTCCGAGGGTGAATCCTCCCTTAAAAGCTTCGTCTGCGCCCGCCTCCCCGGTGACTTCTAATCCATCCACCGCATGGCCGTCGCGCGTCACGACATTGACCACGCCAAAAAAAGCATTGTTTCCATATATTGAGGAACTGGGCCCACGAATCACCTCGACACGCTCAATCAAATCCACATCCAAGAAGCCTTCTGTTCCGTATAATCCTTGACCATAAATGTTGTCATTCATCCGATGCCCATCCACTAGCAGCAAAACGCGAGAACTGTAGTCGCCCGGACGATTGAAGCCACGGATTCCAACATAGGAGTAATTGCGATCATCGCTGACATAAACACCGTTAACAGAGCGCATCACATCTGCCAGCGTACCGATAACCGTGCTTTTGAATCTCATCCCGAGTCACCAAACTAACCGAGGAAGGTGCCTGTGTGGTTTTTTGCTCGTACTTAGAAGCCCCATAGACCTTGTCCACCTCCACCTCGAGCAGTTGCTCTAAACTCAGCTCCATGAAATTACTCGACCGCCCCCCAACTGGAGAAATCCCTACCCCCTCATCACCTTGAACGCACAAATTTAAGGATAACGCCCCCAATAAGAAAAATATGATTCTCCGTGCCGCAGTCAAAGACATGCGAACACAGATCGTGCTTAGATTATGGGCACAAAACGGAGTCTGACGGTTCATCCTCATCTCGGAAAGCAGCTTCCAATCCAAGCACCAAAACAACGAATAAGCATTGAAATCAAACAAGTTGCGCTTCAATGAAAAATCACTTGAGGAAAATTTTTCCCAGCTTCCACCTAATAGCGGTTAACCAGATCCGGAAAGTTTTTTCCACCCGACACACTCTCGTTTGAAGATCAAGAATTATGGTCGTAAATCCTTTTCGCAAAACGGCCAAAAGAACATTCGCAGCCAAGCGTTGAAGCAATGTTGCCACAATCAGGAAAAACCCCGGAGGATATCGGGAAAAACCCGGAGAAATCTATTGACAATTTTGCCAACCGGTTCTTAATCAGCACATCGACCCAGAGTATTTGACCCAAACCTCTGGTGAGTAAAACCAGCTATGATCAATCAGAAGCAGCAGCATACCCTAATTGTACACTTTTTGCGTCTGACCTGTGTTGTAGTTTTGCCCTGCCTTCTGGCAGCTCAAACATCAAAGGCTCAAGCCTATACGCTAACAGATAACAACTCCTCCATTGGATTAAATGTCGCCAATGGCGGGTTTGGCCCTGCTGGACTTACGAGTTGGGTTGTTGACGGCGTCAATCAACTCAATCGCCAGTCCTTTTTCTATCGGGTGGGGAGTGGCCAAGCAGTACGCTTTGGACAACATTACAGCGTCGCCTTTGGTCAACCTATCTGGAAATAACATTGAAGTCACCTACGCTAACGCTAATTTTGGGATCAAGCTTAGTTACACCCTGCAAGGATATGCCTCAGGAAGCGGTCATTCGGGAGCTACACTAGGCGTCAACCTCGTCAACTACCAAGCAAGCCCGCTGGATTTTCACCTCTTCCAATATTCCGACTTCGATCTCGGTGGTAGCACCGGGGCGCAATCTGTTAGCTTTCTCAAAGCACTGGGTAAATTTAACCGCGCGGTACAAACGACTGGTTCGTTGTCGATGACGAATACCTTTAACGGCACTGCCCTTCCCAACCCAACGCCACAAGTTGAAGCAAATACTTTTAATACAACGCTGTTGAGTTTGGCAGACTTAAGTCAAACCTCCTTCAATAGCCTCAGCACCAATGCGGGCCCAGGCAATGTGACCTACGCCATTCAATATGATTTGTTATTGAACGCTGGCGAGAGCTTTGTGCTGAGTGAACAGTTCAGCATGGCAGTCCCGGAGCCTACGTCTGCTGGTTTATTACTCATCGCTATCGGCTCCCTCGCCTTGGGCTATCGAAAAAAGTCTTAGTTTTAATTAGCCCTGCCCTGAATTCAGATAATACAACCACACAGTAAAATTTATGCTCAAATTGCAACAGCTTGCCTTGATTTCTACGGCGATCATTTCAATTGGGTCAACCGCCAACGCTGCGTCTTTCGCCCTGACCGAAGGCAACTCGACTTTTGTGGTTGATCCCATGTCCCAAACCGGAGCCTCCCAGTGGTCAATCGGCGGCAACAACCAATTGAATCAACAGTTTTTTTGGTACCGCACCAGCAGCGGGCCGCAATACTCGATTGAAAATGGCGCTACCACTATTACGCCGACCTATAACGGGGCTGACAAACTCAGCGTTAAATACAATTACGGCGGCATTTTCTCCATTGATGTCCATTACAATTTGAACAGCTTGGGTGGCAATTCTGCGCAAATGGAACAATCCGTTGGAATCACAAACCTGACTGGCGGTGCACTGAGCATCAACTTTTATCAATACAATGACTTCAATCTCGCCGGCACAGCTGGCTCAGACGAAGTCTGGATTGAAAACTCAGCCGCGCTGCAACAAGAAGGCACCCTCGCCATCACCGAAAGCGGTATTGATCCTTTGGCCATGTATTTTGAAGGCAATACGACTGGTGGAACTTCTTCCACCCTTTACAAACTCAACAACTCCGCCAACTTGAATCTGGACAATACTGGCTATGCTAGCGGCGACGCTACTTGGGCATTTCAGTGGCAATTTAATCTTAGCGGTATCAATAGTGGAGTAGAAATCTTGAAGGGCCAGAACTTGGCCATCACCCTCATTCCTGAACCCACGACGCTGTCGCTCGCGCTGCTAGGGCTTGCGGTCGCGGGTTATCGGAAGAAACAGCATCGCTCCAAACTCTGAGTTTCTCAGTTTGTGATTACAGGCCAGCCCACTGGGCTGGCCTTTTCAGTTGCTACCGATGCGTTTTAGCACCCAACCTCTACTTAATCGCATCTCTCCTCATTTGGTAGAGTCCTTTCCGCGACTCGCCATGCGCCGCTTCGTGTTGCTCGCGATGGCAACGTTCTGCTGCTGGGTCGGCTATGCGGGCGGTAGCGGGTTGAACACGATCATCGTCATCAATCAACAGAACCTAGATTCGCTCGCGCTCGGAAATTATTACGCAGAAAAACGACAGGTCCCGCCTGAGAACATTCTGCGGATCAACTGGACGGGCGGACCGATTGCTTGGTCGGAAGCGCAATTTCTCGAAACGTTGCAAGCGCCGCTTGAGGCTCGGATCACCGCGGCCAATCTCAGCAACCAGATTGATTGCGTTGCGCTCTCGATGGGCATCCCGTTCCAAATCATCAGCCCCAGCGCCACCAATAGTACCCACGGCAGCCCTGTTCTACGGCATAAAGACCAATGCCAATGGCACCCCCAGCCAGGCATCACAAACAGCTACGCCGCCAGCGAGCAGATTTTTTCCCACTCTCGCCCCACCAGTGCTCCCACCGGCACAAAATCCTATCTGGCTACCATGATCACCGGGAGCACACTCGCCGAAGCGATGCAATTGGTGAACCAAGGTTCGTCGGCAGATGCCAGCTTCCCAACCCAGCCCATTATCCTGGCAAAAACCAGTGACCCTGACCGCAATATCCGGCATCCCTACTTCGACAACGCCATTCTTAACAACCGGGTGCTGGCAAAAACGACCGTGCTCCGCACCAACACAACGTCCCCGCCAAACCAAACCGCTCTGCTGGGCTATGCCACCGGAATGAAATCATTCGAAGTCGCCCCCAGCACGTTCACCTCAGGGGCCATCGCCGACAATGTGACCTCTTTCGGCGGTATAATCTTCGGCCCGAACGATCAAACCAATCTCCTCGCCTTTATCACCGCCGGAGCAGCGGGCAGTTATGGCACTGTTACCGAACCTGGCAGCATCGCCAAAAAATTTCCTGACCCGCAGGTTTACTTTTATCAGGCCCGTGGGTTCAACATCGCTGAATCTTACTATCAAAGCCTGGCCCAGCCGCATCTGGGATTGGTGGTCGCCGAGCCACTGGCTGCACCATTCACCCGCGCCGGCTCCGGCCACTGGGTAGGAGGCATTTCCAATTCCATTCTCACCCAGACAGCTTCGCTATCCGTACAGTTCAAAGCCACCACTATCACACAACCGCTGCAACAACTTGATCTCTTCGTGGACGGCAAATACTTCGTTACCGTGACAAATCTCCCGCCTCGTCCCCAAGACACTTTGCACCTGCGCCTGAACGGTTACCCACTCGACTTCCCCATCTCCACCAACGCTACTCTTGCTTCCGTAGCTCAAGGCCTCGCCGCCCTGATCAATACAGCCACCGTCACTAACGTCGTAAAAATACAAGCCTCCGCTCGGGGCGACCGAATCGAATTCCAATCCAC
This sequence comes from Verrucomicrobiota bacterium, assembly GCA_049840435.1. Lineage (GTDB taxonomy): Bacteria > Verrucomicrobiota > Verrucomicrobiia > Limisphaerales > JADLHS01 > JADLHS01. The sequence continues at coordinate 68,281 of JASGKY010000032.1, forward strand.
GGCCACCAATCACACTTCCTTTCCCTTTTTCACCGCCTCCCCAACCGCCGGCACCACCAGTGATTTTTTCCGCCTCGATTACCTGACAGATTCCGTTCCGCCGCGGTTGCTCAACAGCGCCTTGGGACCCGGATCGGACCTTTCACATGCAGTTGGAATTTCCCACCTCGCAGCCCTACGTCCTCCAAGCCTCCACCAACCTGACTCATTGGCTGCCGCTTTTCACCAACATCTCCGCTGGTTTGCAGACCTATTACGATCTTGAGTCCACCAATTTCTCGCGCCGCTTCTATCGCGTGATCGGCCCTGCCACCAACCTCGCGCCCACCATTGTGATCGCTCCGCAACCAACCGGCGTCAGCTTGCGCATCACTAGTCAAATTGGCCAAGCCTGCGCCATTTTAAGTTCCACCAACCTGCTCCACTGGACCGGACTCACCACCAATCACGCCGGCGGCACGGTTGACTACCCCCTGCCTTGGGACGGCAGTTCCGTCGGACGATTTTTCCGCGCGTGGATCGTTCCCACGACTCTCCCAACCACCACGCTGGTTTCCACCGCGGCAGGCAGTCCGCTCCTCCAGATTGACAACGCCGTCCGGCCCTACTGCGTCGCTTACAGTACCAACACGCAAGATTGGACACCGCTGCTCACCAATTTTCTCTTCCGGGAAATTCAAGCCACCGCCACCAGTTCAGGCCCGGGCAATTCCCCGCCACAGACTTTCCTCCATTTCAGTCAGCCAACCTTTCTCCACTCCGAAGCGCTCGGCGTGCAGGATTACACTATTCTCAACAACACTCTCGCCGCCGGCGCATGGTTGCAATTCACTTTCACCAAGACCAACGGCCAAACTGTTATCCTCGGTGTCACCAACAACGCGGCGGGTATCGCTGCTTCGAATCTCGCTCAACAAATCTACACGCTCATCAACACTCACCCGAATCTGCAAGGTCCGGACGGACTCACAGCCGAGGACTACAGCGTCAACGCCAACGGCGACAGTAAATTCAATTTGTACGCCCGCAGCGGTGGTTATCCCGCAGCCAACATCGGTGTGCGCGCCTATCGTTCGGGCCTCAACATTCTTCCCTCCAGTTGGCGCACGCTCACCAAGAATCTCGCCGACCTCCAACCCCGCAACCATCTTTACGTAACTGCAGGCGTTACGGAACTTGCTGCCAGCTTCATGCTCGACACAACGCAACTCGCCGATGGTTATCACGAACTTGCCGCCGTGGCCTACGAAGGCAGCCACGTTCGCACTCAAACGCATGCCCCTGTTCCGATCTGCATCAGCAATTCGCCGCTGTCCGCCACGCTCACCTTGCTCGACCTGACCAACACTGTACCAGTCAACGCTACGTCCCACATCCAAGTTTCCGCTAACACCAACAACGTCGCGCTCACTACGCTTTACTCCACCGGCGGCACAATCGGTTTTGCCACCAACAATCCGACCGCCACCTTCGACGTCATCGGCACAAATCTCTGGATCGGGCGACACCCCTTCTATGCGATCGTCGAGACGGCCAGCGGCCAGAAGTTTCGCACCCAGACAAGCTGGATTCGCTTACAGTAAGCTTTAGGCGGTGCGATTTCGCAGCTCCCCAAAGATTTACTAGTGAGGAAACATCCCCGGCATTGTCAGTTTTTCAGGCGGCACAACCATCCGCCCGCGAAAAACAATGTCAGCAGCTCCAACCAGCCTAGCAACCAAACCGGGCCCCAACGAAACAGACGCCCCCGGGGCACTGTTTCAAATCGTGCAACAGGCGATCAAAGCCCAAGCCAGCGACATCCACCTCCAGATGCGCGGTGGCGAAGCAGAGGTATCCTTCCGCCTTGATGGGGTGTTGACTACTATCACCACCTTGACCGCCCCACTGGCCGAGCGGGTATTCGGACGCATCAAATTTCTCGCCCGCCTCAAGACCTATCAAGATTCCCTGCCGCAAGATGGGCGCATTGAACGTGCGGAACTTGGCAGCCCTTATGATTTGCGCGTCGCCACCTATCCCACGGTCACCGGCGAAAAAATCGTCCTCCGCCTGTTCAACATCGCCACGACTAAAACCATCCGCGAGCTTGAAATCCCTGATACTGCTGCGACGGAGCTAGAGTCTTTCCTCCGCCAATCCGCTGGCCTGCTGCTGCTCACCGGGCCGGCTGGCAGCGGCAAAACCACCACGATTTACGCGTGCCTGCGCCACCTCGCCGAACTCGGCGGCCGTCACATCATCACCGTCGAAGATCCCGTCGAACAGGTCCTCCCTGGCATCATGCAAACTGAAATCAATGATGCCATCGGCTTGGATTTCGCCCGCGCCGCACGCCATCTGCTGCGCCAAGACCCGCAGGTGCTCGTCCTCGGCGAAATCCGCGACGAAGCCACCGCTCAGCTTGCCGTACGCGCTGGCCTTACCGGGCATCTCGTCATTTCGACGCTGCACGCCGGCTCATGTCAAGGCGTGTTGGAACGCCTGCTGACTATGTGTCCGGATCATTCTGCCGTCGCCGCCGCGTTGGAACTGATCGTCAACCAGCGCCTCCTCCGCCGGCTTTGTCGGCATTGCGCCGGCCACCAATGCGAACACTGCTTGCAAACCGGCTACGCCGGTCGCCTTCCCGTGTTGGAATGGTTGCGTGTCACGGATGAATTACGCGCCAAGATCCGTTCACACTCCCTCCAATCCATCCAGCCGCAACAACCTCTCGCCGCCGCCGCCCGTGACCTTTTGCAGCGCGGCTTGTCCAATCAACCAGAACTCCAGCGCGTGCTGGGCTCAATATGAAAACTGACGAATTTGCATTCTTTAACCAGCAGCTCGCCACAATGCTGAGCGACGGTCTTCCGCTCGAAGGCGCGCTGCAGCGACTTTGCGCTGAGATGGGCGACGCCACGCTGAAAACCCAGCTGCAAGCTCTGGAAGCGGATTTGCGCCAAGGGAAGCCACTCGCCGCTGCGCTCGCCGCGCGCACGCTTCCGGAGTTTTACAAGCGCATGATTCTGGTTGGCGTACAGAGCAACGATCTGCCCGGTGTCCTCTTACTCATGGCGGATTATTATCAACGCCAGCACGCGACGCTCACGCGGCTCAAAGGATTGCTGGTGTATCCGCTTCTCGTGTTAATCGCTGCGTTTGGCCTATCGCTCGTCATCTCGATCCTCTGGGGACAAGTCATCTGGCCTAGCCTGGCCACGATGTTCACCACCTCCGCCAGCAGTCTGCTTGGCAACAGCAGCCTGCCACTGTTCACCCGGCTTGCTTCTCAACTTTGGGCGCCACCGCTGTTGTTCGCGCTCGCGCTCCTGTTCATTTTCACCATCATCCTGAGTCGCCGCCTCCGCACCAGAATCTGCTGGCGCTTGCCTGCGTTCCGGGATGCGTCCGTGGCTCAAGCCTCTACCGCGCTTTGGATCATGCTCAAGAGTGGGGTCACGCTGCGGGATGCCCTGGCCTTGATCGAACAACAGGAACTCGGCACGCCCGCCGGAAAAGACATCACCGTCTGGCGGCAACGCCTCGCCGCAGGCCACGGTCAATTCGCTGAGATCGCCGCCGAAAGCCACGCCTTCCCGGCCCTCTTCGTCTGGATGGTTTCCAACTCCGGCGCGGACCTCACTACCGGCTTCAAACGCGCCGCTGAAATTTATCAAGGCAAGTTTCAGCGCCACACGGAAACCCTGCTTTACGCCGTGCTGCCTGCAGCCATTATCGCCTTGGGGCTGATGATCGCGGCGCAGGGTTATATGGCCGTCAGCTCCATCGCTCCTTTCTTGAAAGCTTTAATCAGCGTGGACGGTATGTGAATTGACTTATGCATTCCTTCTCTGACCTCGCCAACACGATTCTGCAAGGGCTACTCGTCCTCGGCTTCTGGACCGTCTGTTGGTTGCTCCCGGCGGTATTCTTGCTGCTGTTGCTGGACTCAACCGTTGGCAAACGCCTCCGTGGGCAGGAAACGTCCGGACTGTTCCTGGATCTCTTGGAATCCATCCTCGACTGTGGTGCGCCCATCGAGGAAACCCTCGTCGCCATCACAGACAAACGGGAACTAAAGCCTGCCGAAAAATTCCGGCAACTCGGGGCCAAGCTCCGCACCGGCCAACGCCTTAGCGAAGCACTGGCGGAAATCCCCGGCCTGCTGCCCCCGAAAATCATCGCGATGCTCTGCGCAGGTGAACGGATCGGCGACCTGCGCAAAGTCCTCCCCGCCTGCCGCCGCCTTGCTGGCGATAAACGCTCCGAAACCCGGAGTGATATCCAAGCCTTCGGTTGGTACGGCATCATCACCATCCTCATCTCCCTCTGGATGTTCATCTTCATCTCCATCCTGATCCTCCCAAAGTTCGTCGAAATCTTTTATGGAATGACCGGTGAACTTCCCCGCGGGCTAGCCTTCCTGAAAGCTTACGGCCGGCCACTGATCACGTTTCAATTGCTTACCTTATGCGGCATCGTGCTGGCGTTATTGATTCACGGCGAAGGACATTTCATGAAAAAATGGTTTGGCCCAGCGGTGGATTGGTTCGCATGCCGCACGCCGTGGAAACGGCGCCGGATGCAACGGGATTTCTCCACCTTGCTTGCGCTCCTCCTTGATGCGCGCGTGCCGGAAAGCGACGCGGTGCGGTTAGCCGCCGCTTGCGCCGCGAACCAGGCTTTCAAGCGCCGCGCTGAAACCGTCATCGTTAATCTGCAACAAGGTCAGCGGCTGACCGAAGCGGTACAGGCCCTGGATGACTCCGGTGAATTCCGCTGGCGGCTCACCAACGCCGTGCACGCCGAGGCTGGCTTCCTCCGGGCGTTGACGGGGTGGTGCGAATCGCTGGATGCCCGGGCCTTTCAACAGGAACAGGCTGCGGCACTCACTTTGACCAGCGCGCTAGTGCTGCTGAACGGGCTCTTCGTGAGCCTGATTGTGCTCACGACATTTGGAGCGCTCATCGCAATTGTCGAGACAGGAATCCTATGGTGATTCGAACCAAACATCCCGCCGTGACCGCCCGGCAGCAGGGCCTGCTGATGACCGAGGTGATGATTGGCCTCGCCATCATCGGACTGGCCATCTTTCCCCTGGCCTACTCGTTCGCCCAAGAGAGCAAATATCTCCGCCGCTGCTACGAACGCGCCGTCGCGATGGAAATCGTCGATGGCGAAATGGAAATTATCCGGGCGGGCGGTTGGCGCACTTTCACCAACGGCATGCACATCCTCAAAACTACCGCCCGCTCGGCGACCAACCTGCCACCTGGCGAATTGCGGCTGACCCTCACGGACAAGCACGCGCGCCTGGAATGGCTACCCGCCAGTTCAGCGCCCGGCAGTCCGGTCGTGCGGGAGGCAACCTTGCAATGAACCTGTCACTTGATCCAACTGCCGTCCGGCGCCAAACGCGCGCCGCTGCAACCCTCATCGAATGCTTGGTCTATATCGGGGTTCTGGCCACGTTGTTAGGCGTTTCCACGAGCGCCTTTTACCGGTGTTACGAACACATGCGCTCCCTGCGCCGCAACGCAGATGATATCACCCGCGTTCTCCACCTCGGCGAACTCTGGCGTAACGATGTCCGCCACGCCATCCAACCACCTGCGCTGGATGCGACCACGCAGATCCTGCACATCATACACAAGGACGGCGTGGTTGATTATTGTTTCGCCGAAGATCAGGTCAGCCGGCGCACTACCGCCGCCGCACCGTGGAGCAGCGTCCTCACCAACCTCAATCAATCCCAGATTCGTTTGGAACAACAAAACGGCGTCGCAGCCTGGCGTTGGGAACTGGAATTGAAACCGCTGCGCAAACCAGCCCGTGTACCGCCGCTGTTCACATTCACCGCCGTTCCCGAATCCCCCGCTGCACCATGAAAACCACCCTCAGCCGTCGCCCCCGCCAAAACGGATTCCTGGTCATCGCCCTGATCACCATCCTGGGGCTGATGTCTCTCTATGTGACCACCAACCTCCGCACACTGTCTGTCCTAAAGCGGGAGCTGCGATTGATTGAGTCTCAGCAAATGCAGCACTGGCTGAAATAACGAACTATTCCCCGGAGCCAAATTTCCACTTTGTTTTCCCGGTTCTTCGCTTAATCTCCGGGCGACAAAATGCGGTTCCCAGTTTCTTTATACGCTGTCGCGCTCCGTGCAGGAGTTTACACCGCTTGATCCCCGGGCAAAAGAGTGGGGATGTATTGCTGTGGACCGACTGTCTGATGACTTCGCGCACATCGGCAACTTGGCGCGACGTTCTTCGTTCGACGACCTCGTTCGCCGCTACCTGGACCCTTTCGCGGTTACCAGCGTGAACCACGTCATGAACATCACCGATGTGGAGGACAAGATCATCCGCCGCGTCCGCGAAACCAAGACCACCCTGCGCGAGTTCACCAGCAAATACGAAGCCGCCTTCTTCGACGATATGAAAGCGCTCGGCTGCCATTTGCCGAACATCACGCCGCGCGCGACGGAATACATCACCGACATCATCACGCTCATCGAGAAGCTCATCGCCCGCGGCATCGCCTACAAAGCGAACGATGGCTCGGTTTATTTCAGCATCGAGAAATATCGCGGCTGCGGCTGCAACTACGGTCAGCTCCAGAAGTTAAACTTCGACGAGATGCGCGTCGGCGAACGCGTTTCCTCGGATGAATACGAAAAGGAATCCGTCGCTGACTTCGCACTCTGGAAAGCCTTCGTGCCCGACGACGGCGAAGTGACTTGGGACAGCCCTTGGGGCAAAGGCCGCCCCGGCTGGCACATCGAGTGTTCCGCCATGAGCATGAAAGTGCTCGGCGAAAGCTTTGACCTGCATCTTGGCGGCGAAGATCTCAAGTTCCCGCATCACGAGGACGAAATCGCCCAGAGCGAAGGCGCAACCGGCAAACCCTTCGTGAAATACTGGCTGCACGGCGCATTCCTGCTTGTGGAAGGCAAGAAGATGAGCAAGAGCCTCGGCAATTTCTTCACGCTGCGCGATCTGTTGGCGAAGGGTTTCACGGGCCGCGAAGTCCGTTACCTCCTGCTCTCCGCACACTATCGCGGCACGTTCAACTTTACGATTGATGGACTAACCGGCGCCCGCACAGCCTTGGCGCGGATTGACGAATGTGTCGGCAAACTGCGCGCCTTTGGTCCGGCTGCGGCCAATGCCCCGCAATCTGATCTCGTCACTCGCTTCACTGCCGCGCTAGATGACGACCTGAACATCTCAGCCGCATGGGCCGCTATTTTTGACTGGGTCACAGAGACCAACAAACGTCTGGCGGATAGTTCTTTTGCTCCAGAAGCGGCCGCAGCCGCTCTGGCAGTCTGGGAACAGGTCAATTCCGTTTTGGGAATCGGCGCTGCGGCTGAAACAGAAGCGCCCACTGAAATTGTCGCCCTACTCGAAGCCCGCCAAGCCGCGCGTAAAGCGAAAGACTTCAAACGCAGCGATGAGATTCGTGATGAATTGAAAGCCAAAGGCTGGGTCGTCGAGGATTCACCCAAAGGTCCGAAGCTCAAAAAACTTTGATCGCGTGAAGGGACTATTCATCACATTTGAAGGCAACGAAGGCGCGGGCAAAAGCACGCAGTTGCCGCTGCTGGTCGAGCGACTGAAGGATTGGGGGCACACCGTTAAAGTCTTCCGTGAACCCGGCGGCACGCCCATCGGCGAGGAAATCCGCCACACGCTGAAGCACAGCAACGCCAATCACGCGATGACGCGCGAAGCCGAGTTGTTGCTGATGAATGCCAGTCGCGCTCAACTGGTTCGCGAAGTCATCCGCCCGGCCTTGGCGCGCGGCGAGATCATCGTGTGCGATCGTTTCTACGATTCCACCACTGCTTACCAAGGCTATGGTCGCCAGATCGATCTGCAGACGGTGAAGAGCATCATTGATCTCGCGGTCGGGGATACTCGTCCGGATCTGACGCTATTTCTCAAAGTTCCCCAAGCCGTCAGCGAAGAACGGCAGCGTTCCCGCCAATCCACGATGCCCTTCATCCGCGATCGCATGGAGGAAGCCGACCGTGCCTTCTTCGAGCGCGTCGCCAAGGGTTACGACGAAATTGCCGCCGCCCATCCCGACCGCATCAAGATCATCAACGCTGCTGGCTCGGTAGAGGAAGTGCAAGCCGCCATCTGGCGCGTGGTTGCCCCACTCGCTGCCACGCTCGCCGCGTAGGATTTTGCGCCGGACCACGGAGCAATCGCTAAAGCTGCGCCCCACCTCGCCGATGTACCACGTGTGGCCAGAATCATGGTATCGCTCTGCTTTGCACTAATGCTTTTCGGCTGTAGCCGCGAAGTGCGCATGGCCAAACCAGAAGATCCACAGGGGCGTTACCGTGAACAAATCGCCGCTGCCCGGCGGTTGCTGGAACAGAAGGAGTCCTGGACCGACCGCGCCGAATGGGAAGTCATCAAAACCAGCTCCGGCTGGCGAGTCGTTGCCTGGCGTATTGAGCATCCGGATCGCAAGGGTCCGGAACGTTATTTGCCCTGGGGCTATTCAGAAATTGAATTGGACGGGCGAATGACTACGGTCAGTTATCGCCGCAAAGGTTGAACAATCTTTCACAACAGTCCGACGGGATTGCTGGTTGCCGAAGCAAAAAATCCGGGTAAGGTTCTTCCAGACAGCCGAGGTGAATGTATGATTGACGAAACCATCAAACAGATTGAAGCCCGGATTCAGAACGCCGACACCCTCCCACCCGAGCGCCGCCGCGAGTTGCTTGACCTCCTCACAAAGTTGAAAGCCGAGACGGGCGAACTCGCCAAGACGCACACCGAACAGGCCCAGAGCATCGTGGGTTTCACCCAAGTCAGTACCTACGAAGCGATGCGCACCGAGCAAGACCCGCAGTTATTGACGCTCTCGACCGAAGGCCTGCGCAAATCTGTCGCCGAGTTTGAACAAACGCATCCAAAACTCGCGCAGGTGGTGAACACCATCAGCACCACGCTCTCGAACAGCGGGATTTAAGTAAGAATTTGGTTCAAGGCTCGGTTTCCAGGTGAACTCGATTGCCCGCTGGGTCAACGAGTGTCGTCGTCACAAACGCCACCAATTTCTTTCCATCAAATTGGCGTGCCATCACCACTGTCTGACCGTCCAAGACGCCAAAGTTGCCCCCCTTCTGGCCTACTCCGAGCATGGATTGCAATGAATCGGTTGTGCCCTCAGTAGGAACCGGTTTGTCTGTCATCTTCATCACAGCCAGATATAATGACATCCCTGAACCTCCAAGAAATGTTGGCAACACCTCGACCACGAATCCAGACTCTGTAACCAGACCGGTTAAAAGGTTTGTTTTGACCTCGGATGAAACCACTTGTGCTTGCCGCCCTGACAGCGTTGTCACCTGCTGGCTTGCCAGCAACGCGGCAGTTTCAGATTCCTCCAAGCGCTTCAAAATTTTCTCCATCTCCTTCGGTTCAACGATGCCCGGGTTACTGTCCTGGAAGAATTCTAGCGCCTCATCCGTTCCGGTAAATATCCGAGCCCGAACGTTAATCTGCGGCTCGGCCTTCGCCGCCATTTTTACTGCAACGCCGTTGGTTTCTGCAAGTTTTGCCACCACGTCTTTCTGCTCCGCCAAATCCCGTCGCAGCCGCCCGACTTCGCCACGCAACCGCAACAGTTCCAACTTTTCCTCCTGCAATTTGTCAGCGGTCCTGCCGAGTTAGTTGTCGGTGTTCCTCCAATCGCCACTACTTGTGCTCGGCGCAACGCCACATTCTCCTCGCGCAACTGATTCAAGGTGTACTGCTGCCAAGCCACCCCAACCAGCAGCGCCACCGCGCAAGCCGATGGAATCAACACCTTCAACTTTGCAGCTGTCATGAGTCCGCCACCCACACCGGCGCCAGCCAACGTTCCTGCGGTCAGTGCCGTCGAAACAATCGTTCCCGCCAACGCCGTCGGGGTGGCAAGCACAGCTTGCGCCGTCAAGCCAGCGCCCAAAGCCACCGCAGTTGCACTCACCCCGCGCGACGCCAGAATTCCACGCAATTTGTCCAGAGCCCGCTCCGCCCGCATCCGTGCCGCATTCTCCGTCAATCCATGCCGGACCCCGATTTGCAGAAACGGCATCCGCTGGAAGTAGCGCTGTAAAATCACCTCGCGATCCGCTTCCGGCAAAGCGTGCATCGCCTCATCAATCACGGGCTGGAGTTGTTCCCAGTCCAGTTCCACGGCTGGATTTGTGTGGGTTTGTTGCATTTGGCTGGCCTCCTGTTCTCGCAACCGCCGCCGCTGTTCGCCCCGCACCATCTTCGCCGCCGCGTAATGCGCACTGGTATAAAGCCAGCCCGCGAGTGAAGTATGATTCCCCAACGAGCCAGCCTTACGCGCCAGATCAGTGAAAACACTTTGGGTGACCTCCTCAGCGAATTGATGATCGCCTCCGACCTGACGCAACGCGGCGGAATAGACCAGATTAAGATGCCGCTGCACTAGTTCGGCAAAGTCCTCCTCAGCCCGGGCGAGAGCGAACCGTTGCAGCAATGCGGAATCGTCTAGCATGTTCATTCACCTACCAGCACCCGCCGGATGCCAAACCGCACAAATATTTTACGGAAATCGTTCTTTATCCTCACACGGCTCCAGCTTGGCGATCTGCGCCATGATCTGGTTCGCGACCTCCTGGTAAATCTCCTTCAGCCGCGTCTTGGAACACGTCTTGGCTTCGGCCCGCAGTTCCGTGAACAGCATCGGCTTGCCGTATTTGGCCGCGATCTTATGCGGCTTGGGAAACTTTGCGTCCTTGCCATAAGCCTCGAATGTCCCAAACACGCGCACCGGCACGACTGGCGCAGCAGACTTGATCACCGTCAACCCGATGCCTGAGCGCGCCGGCTGAAGTTTGCCATCCAACGTCCGCGTGCCTTCGGGAAAGAGAATGATGCCCGCGCCACCCAACAGCCGATCCAAAATGATCTTCAACCCTTTCGCGCCGCCGCCATCACGATCCACCGGCACGGCATCCCAATTGCGCAAAACCCAACCGACACCCGGAAAGCGAAACAGAGATTCCCGTGCGAGATAGCTGATGCCGCGCTCCAGGCCCGTGCCAACAAGCGGTGGATCAATGATGCTGGCGTGATTCGCCGCGAGGATGACCGGACCGGACTTCGGCACACGCTCGGCGTTGAACCATTCCGCGCGGCAGTAAACTTTGTAAGCCGTGCGAAAAAACCGCCAGCCGCAGTAATAGACCGGGTTCATCGTCCGTCGGCTTTCAACCGCTCTTGAATGTCTTTGATCAACAACCCGCTCGTCTGCTCGCTCGTCATATTCGAGTTGTTGATGACCTTGGCGCCCAGCGCGATCATCAGCGGTGCGGCGGCGCGCTGGCTGTCGCGTTGATCACGGGCAGCGAGATTCTCATTCACGCCCTCGGCGACGCGCCGCTTCGTGCGCTCTTCGAGATGCGCGTCGAGGTAATACTTGTAGTCCGTCTCGGGGAAAACATTCGTGCCGATGTCGCGGCCTTCCATCACGAGGTTGCCGAACTGGATGCAATCGCGTTGCGTCTTCTTCATCCACTCGCGCACCTTGGTCACCGCCGCGATCATCGAAACGGCCACGCTCACTTCCACCGTGCGGATTTCTTTCTCGGGAAAATAACCGTCCACAGTCAGCCGCACTTTGGCGTCCACGACTTCCAGCTTGGTCTTCCACTTGCGACAGGCTGTTGCGACCGCTTTGGCGTCGTGGAAATCAATCCGATTGGACAGGCAATACCACGCCAGCGTGCGATACATGGCGCCGGTGTCCACATAGACGTAGCCGAGCGCCTTGGCCACGAACTTGGCGTTGGTGCTCTTGCCGCTCGCGCTCGTACCGTCAATGGCGATGACGTTTGGATGTTTTTTCAAAATCAATTTTCTGTAGCGGCGGTCTATGACCGCCGAAATTCTTCACCAACGGCGCTCACAGAGCGCCGCTACAATATAGTCCGCGAACAAATCTTCCCCTTCCAACTTCCGCGTCCGTTTTCCGTCCTTAACTTCCCAGATCTCCACACCCAGACCATTGGGCGGCGGCGCGGCAAGTTTTTGGAAAAAATTGGGGAACGTCTTCTTCACACAGGAGGGATTCTTGAGTTTTATGCCCGGCACTTTCAATCCCAGAATTGCGAAACACATCGCCATGCGATGGTCATTGTAAGTTTCGATCACCGCGCCGTGAAGCTCGCCGGGGTTGACTGGATAAACCGTCAGCGTGTCGCCTTCTTCCACGACCTTCGCGCCACACTTGGTCAACTCCGTGCGCAAGGCAACAACGCGCTCACATTCTTGAACACGCAAGCGGCCTAACGACGTGAACTTGACCGTTTGATTATTAAAAGCCGTAAGCACAATTGCGGTCATGATGCTATCACCCAAATCATGGCTTCGTGAAATCTCAACCGGGATGGCTCTAAGCCGTGCCCCAACAAAAACCGTAAAATCCGCATCAATCTGCCACTGGCTATCAGGCCACTTAGCAACAACGACCTCGCCTATTTGATCTGGAGAAATAGCCAGCGATTCTTTTGGCTTAAGTTCGCGCCCTAGATTCCTTCGCGCCGCATCCAAACCGCGATCAAGATCGCTTCCACGCAGAAGCCATGCCGCACCCCAAAAATAGCTCCCGCTCGAAGCGTCCGGCTCAATTTGAAATATTCCACCCTTCCACGGAAACACTTCCACCAACCGCTCTGTCATCGCGACATACGGCGCTTCCTCGTCATCGTCGCCCGCCACTTTCACATCCCAGCGGCCATGCTTGGCCGAAAGCTTCAGCGCCGACGCAAACTGCGAACTTTCGTTGATGCTCACAGTGCAGCTTCGCACCTCAGCCTTCTCACCTCGCACCTGCCCATGAATCACTGCTGGCAGCTTGTCACCCGTCGCGTCCACACGGTAGCCAAGTTCGCGCAATGCCTGGAATAGCGCCGCCTGCGGACGCTCGTGCATCCGCGGCACGCCGCTCAAGCGATACACGCCATTGCCCAGACAAACCATCGCCGCCAGAAAGCGCGCTGCTGTGCCCGCGTTGCCGACGAACAATTCCAGCGGCTTTTCCGACGTGCCTGCCTTGGGAATCTTTCCGCCCTGCCCCTTGACTGTGATAGTGCGATTGCAAAACTCCGCCGGATCATTTTCCACGCGCACGTCGAAGCCCAGGGTGCGCAACGCCTCGGTCATCACCTGCGTGTCTTCACTCCAGAGCGCGCCGGTCAACGTCACTTCGCCATCCGCCAGCGCGGCGAGGATGAGCGCGCGATTGGTGATGCTCTTCGACCCCGGCACGGTGATTTCCGCGCGCAGGGTTTTTCGAGCGGGACGATTTCGATGAGATCGGGTAAAGCCATTTCAGGAAGAAGATGGAATGCGTCGCGAGTCGCGCGTAAGTAATTTGCTATTCTCCATCTTCAATTCTCCATCCTCGTTTAGTCACTCTGGTGACGGCGAGGCGCAGCAGGCGCACCAGTTGTCGCGACGTTGCTTGGCGGTTTCAAAGAACTTCGTAATGGCCTTGGCATCACCGCGTTGAAGGGCGGCTTGAAACCGGCCCGAGTCTCCGATGAAACGCGACAGCGTCCGGGTCAAATGCTTGCGATTCGTTGTCGCAATATCCCGCCACATCTCCGGCGAACCCGATGCAATGCGCGTCGTATCACGGAAACCAGCGGCGCAGAGCTTGGCTTGTTCTTTGGGCAGCTTCGGGTCGAGCACTAGATTCGCCAGCGTCGCCGCCATCAGATGCGGCAGATGGCTGGAGCGACTGACCAGTGCGTCGTGGTCGTCCGGTGTCGTGCGTAGCAAACGCGCGCCGACATCTTTCCAAAGTGCCTCCACCTTGCGCAGCGCCGTGGCATTGGTCTTCCGGGTCGGGGTCACAACGCAAACGGCACACTCGAACAAATTCTCCCGCGCCGCCAGCACGCCTTGCTTTTCACCGCCTGCCATCGGATGGCTGCCGACGAAATGCGCGCCAGCTTTGTGGGCCAAAGCTTCGACATCCTTCACCACATTCGCCTTCACGCTTCCCACATCGGTGACGATGGCACCGCGCTTCAACGCCGGACGCATCTGCTGCACAAGCGATCTCATCTGGGCGAGCGGCGTGCAAAGCACCACCAAGTCAGCACCTGAAACCGCCGCCAATAGATCCGTGGTAGCGTAATCTGTCGCGCCCGCACGCTCACATTCCTTGATGCTCGCCTCGCGCCGGACGTAGCCAGCAATCTCCTTGGCAAGTTTACGCCGGCGCAGCGCCAAGCCCAGCGAACCGCCGAGCAGCCCCACGCCTACGAGTGTGATTTTGTTCCAACGCACAGCGCGGAGGATAGCGGAGGGAGGCGGGAAGATGGAAGATGTTTTGCGCTCTCACTTTGATTCGACCGCATACTCCACAACCACCTGGGCCTTGAAAATCAACTCGTCAAACGCGGTGGGCAGACTCCCGTCATTGCCCTCGGCAGAGTCAGATGAGCCGCTCTTCAGGCTGAGATCATAAGCCGCCGATTCAGCCGGCTTGGCATACATCCGGCGCGCTCCCAGTGGAGTCGCACTGACCGCACGAACCTCTTCAAAATTTTTCGGCGTCAACTTCACGCCCAGCTTTTCCTCGTATAGCCGCTTTTTCTCCGTCGCCTTATCGATGGCCTGTTCCAGCGCCTGCTTCTTCAGCGCATCCTTATTGGAGCGCTCAAACTCAATACTCTCATGCCGGAACTCGGCGGTGGTATCCACCAATCGCGCCACCGCCTGAAATTCCTTTTCATCGTGCGTGGTAATCTTCACGACATTCTCAACGCGGTAACTCTTGGGCTTCTCGCCGAACACGCCATATTTCGGCGTCGAAGAAAACTTGGAGGCTTGCACCCGATCGGCAGAAATCCCCTTCTCCGCCAAAGTCGCGAGCATCTTGGCCCGCAACTCCTGATTCAGCCGGGATGCTTCCTGCAACGATTTACTCTCCGTGACCACGCGAATGGACGTGATGGCGCGGTCAGACGCGACTTTGATCTCTCCTTCACCAACAAGATTCACGGTCCTGGGAATAGCGATGAGATGCTGCGCCAATTCCGTCGGCGTGCCTTTGATTTCCGGTTCTGCAAAAACTGTTGAGGAAGCGAGGAGCAACGAGGTAATCGTCAGGAAGGTAGATTTCATGATGGTGATTAAGATGCCGGGGGGCTCGCTTGATTCAAACTTTTTCCACAGTCACCAATCGGCCATCCGCTCGCGCTGATGTCAGGCATGCATCAAGGACAAGCTGTGTCTTTAGCGCAACTTCAGGCCAGAATTCATTGAGCTTTCCGGACTGCACCTGTGCGGCAAAGTTGCGGATCATTAGGGTGTCCTGCGCAGTCGGGTGGCCGAGTTGGGACAATGCTCCAGGATCGAGCGGGACGACAGTGCTCGGCGCGGCGGGAACGCGATGCTCGGTAGCGTTGACTTCATAGGCCGATTCGTAGCTGTTGCGCGGGTGGACGTAGTCGTTCATGCGCACCGTGCCCTGCACGCCCATGAAGCTGACCCATTGCTGCGACGCAATGGCGAACGAACAATGAATACCCGCCGATGTGCCATTCGCGAAAAACAATTCGCCGGAGAACTGCGTCGGCGTCACGCCATCGGCAGCAATGGCGAGAATCCGCCCCGTGGCGGAGGTCGGCAACTCCCAGTTCATGGCAAAGAGCGAGATACGCAGGCAATACCAGCCGAGATCCCCAAGGCAACCGGAGGGTTCAAGCGAACTTTGCACCCGGATGTTCGCGGGGAAATTTGGGTTGTCGCCGAGGAAGCTGAACTCCGACGCGATGCGGCGCAGCGGTCCGATGCGCTTGGCGTCGTCCAACACGGCGCGCACGGCCGCAAGCCGTGGATGATGCATGAACATCACGCCGTCCATGAACTGCACGCGATGCTTCCGGCAAACGTCCAGCATCTCGCGCAAGTCAGCGGCGTTCACGGCGCACGGTTTCTCGCTGTAAACATGCTTACCTGCTTGCGCCGCACGGATGACCCACTCCTTACGAAGCGCCGTCGGCAACGGAATGTAAACCGCGTCCACGTCGGGCGAAGCAAGAAGTTCTTCGTAGCTACCAAGAACTTTTGGCGCAGACTCAAACGCCGCCTGCGCCTGGCATTCGCGGATGAATTGCTCGCCGCGCGCCACGTCACGGGCCGCAAGAGCGGTGACGATGCCGTTGCCGGAATTGACGAAAGCTTTCCAGTTCTTGCGGGCGATGCTCGCCGCGCCGAGGATTCCCCAACGGAGTTTGGTCATGAACCCAAGTTACGGAAAAATCTTAAAGGAGGAACTCAGAGACTCAGGAAAATCCATTCTTGAGTTCCTGAGTTCCAACTTCAAGTTCCGGCTTCAGACTTGGCTCGCTGCCTCGCGCACGCGTTCCAAAATCACTTCCGCCATCAGAGGCTCGCTGCCGATGGCCGGCGAATACCACGTGAGCTTGCCCAGCTTCTCTGAAGGATTTCGCCATGTCAGCTGCCCGGCGGCCAGCCGTTCTTTGACCAAGCGCTCGGGTTCGCCCAGCAACACGGGGACGTCCTCGGTGGTGTGCAGGCCATCGCTAATAAAGAACGGCACGACGACGACATTGCGCGTCGCGGCGGCGGCCTGACAACCTTTGATGCGTGGGTCTTCGTCCATGTAAACGGCACGCACGTCCGCGTAAAGATTTTGAGCACGAATCAATTCCACCTGTCGCTCGATAGCCACGCGGGATTGCTCACTGCGTTCCGTTCCGTGACCGGCAATGAACAGCGTGATGTCCTTGGGCTTCGGCGCGCGGGGAAAGGGAAATTGTTCCACCACACCCCGAGCGCGGGCGAGCAAGACATTCGTCATGCTAGGATGTGTGCCGACGGGTTTGGTGTAAATCAGTTCGTAGTCCGTAGTTCGTAGTCGGTAGCTGGCGCCCAATCCCAGTTCACGTGGAATGACTTCGCCAGCAAAATAGCCTTCACTGATCATCAGCGGGACGACAAATACACGCGGGGTTTTGATTTCGGCGAGGACGGCTTTGATTTGCGGGTCTTGTTTCCAAAACGCCTCGCGCACTGCCGCGAAAATGCCGCGCTGGCGCAGAGTCGCTGCGTGTTGCATCACGGGTAGCGCCGAGCCGTCATTCAGGGTCGTGCCATGACCGAGAACGACCAGCGTGGCGTCTTTGAATTGCTCCAAACTCACGCCGAATGGTTAGCCGACCTCAACCCTACCCGCAAGGCAGGGTTGTGAGGCTTGCTAAAGTTTTGAATGTTTTTGACTCACGCACCGTCTTTCGTTCCAATTCGGACGAATCGCATACTAACTATGAAGAACAAAAACAGCTTTAAGCTCAAGTCCCTCGCCGTCGCCCTGACGCTGGCGGTGGTTTCGGTGGCCAACAACACTTCTGCGGAAGAACACAAACATCACGAGGCCAAAGTGGACCTTAGCAAACTACCGCCCGCTTCCACCAAGGCGAATGTCACCTACGAAGCCGACATCAAACACATTTTCGAAACGTCCTGCGTGAAGTGCCACGGAGCGGAAAAGCCCAAGGCGGGATTGAAGCTCAATAGCCTCGAAGGCGCGCTCAAAGGCACCAAGGAAGGGAAAGTCATCGAGCCCGGACAAAGCACCAAGAGCAGCCTCGTCATCAGCGTCGCCTGCATCAGCGACGACGAAGACGCGTGGATGCCGCCAAAGAACAACAAGGCGAAGATCGCCCCGTTGACCAAGGAACAGGTCGGTTTGATCCGGGCGTGGGTGGATCAAGGCGCGAAGTAAGATTTGAAATTCATCAAGCGGCGCGGGCTGGCGACAGCTCGCGCCGTTTTGCTTTCAAGCGAGCGGACCAAGCGGTTGCTTCTTGTACTGCCGCCACTGCTGGAGGTGTTGGAGCAACTCTACGTTTTGCGCATCGGATAAACCCGGCTGGCTTAGCTGTTTAGTAATCGCCGCCATCTGCTGGTCCACGTATTGATTTCTAATCCGCAGGACTACATCCGTCAGCTGCTGGTCGGGATTGGGAATCTCCCGTTCGTCAGAGATGGACTCGGTGATCAAGCTGCGCACAGCGGAAGATTCAAACCCATCCAAAAACGCTCCCATGCTGCTCCAACTTGAATCCTTGTGCGTCTGCACGCGACGCGTGATGACATCCCGGACTTGCGGATGTTGGACCCATGTCGGATCCAAGTGAGCGGTCAGCCACTCCATGCCCGGATCATGCCGCAGAGCGAGCTTCATCAACCACCCTTCAATCATTGAAGGCCGTTGAATCGATACTTCTTCCGTCTCAGCTACCGCGGAATCGAAATACTCGTCCTCCGCCGCGGCGGCAGCGACCGGCACGTTGGCCTTGCTGAATTCCTTGCGAACGGAATCAGGCATGACGCCCAAACGCAGTGCCGTTTTCTGCGCATATTTATCCACCAGCACGGTGTTGCCAGTTTTGCGCACGGCTTCGGCCATGTCACGCACGACGGTGAGCCGGCCTTTATCGCTCGTAATGTCATTCGTGCGACAGAGTCGCCCAAGATAGAAATCAAAGAACCCCTCCGCACCGGCGATGAGTTGTTTGAACGCCTCGCCGCCGTTGGCCTTGATGAAACTGTCCGGGTCATGCGGTGCGGGCACAACGGCGACGCGCACCGCCAAACCCGACGCGAGCAAGCTGTCGAGCGAACGGACGGCGGCGTTCTGGCCGGCATTGTCGGAATCGAAGCACAAGACGACTTCATCCACGTAACGCTTGATGATACGGGCGTGTTGATCCGTAAACGCTGTGCCTTGCGGCGCGACAATGTTCTGCACGCCGCCCATGTAGCACGCGATGGAATCGAGTTGCCCTTCGCACACAATGGCAAACCCAGCGTCGAGAATGGCGCGCTTGGATTTATCGAGCGCGAAAAAGACCTTGCTCTTGGTGAAGATCGGCGTCTCCGGCGAGTTGACGTATTTGGCGGTCTTTTCGTCGCCGGTCAGAATGCGCCCGCTGAAACCGATCACCCGGCCCTGTTCGTCGCAGATGGGGAACATGAGCCGCCCGCGAAACCGATCGTAGTGCCGCCCTGTTTCCTCTTTTTTGATGATGAGCCCCGCTTGCTCCATTACGGCAAGATCAAAATCCTTGCTCTTGGCCCAATTGACTGTGTCGTCCCATGCCTCCGGCGCGGCGCCGAGGCGGAAGAGTTTAATCGCTTCGGCGGACACGCCGCGTTTGGCCAGATAATCCCGCGCGAGTTGACCCGCCGCCTCACTAGCGAGACAAGCTTGCCAGCGTTGGGTAATTTGCTCGTGAATCTGGAGCAATTGATCCTTGATGTGCCGGGCTTGCTGCGCGCCGGGGCTGCTGTCGAGTTCGAGGGGAATCTTTGCGCGGTCAGCGAGCCTTCGGACCGCATCCATGAAGCCGATATTCTCGTATTCTTTGACGAAGGTGAAAACATCCCCACCCTTGTGACAGCCGAAGCAATGAAAGATCTGCTTGTGCGGATTGACGTTGAAGCTGGGAGACTTCTCTTTGTGAAACGGGCAGAGCGCGGTGAAGTTTGCCCCGGCGCGTTTCAACGGCAAATAACCGCCAATGACATCCACAATGTCGCTGGCGGCGCGAATACGTTCAAGGGTGCTGTCAGGAATCAACCCAGCCACGCGGCCATATTAATCAGCGCCGAAATCGGAGCGAGATTTATTGCCACGTAAACTCTTTGCGTTTGGTGGGCGTGCTTTGACTAGGAATGGCTGGCGTCGGCTTGATCAGAAGGAAACCGAGGTATTGATGCACCTGTGAGCCGACGAACGAATTTTTGAACACGTCGTCCTGGATCGAATACAGGTGGGGAAAAAAGCTGCTGCCGTAATTGTCTTGGTCGTATTTTTGGGAGGTCTTGACCTCGGCGGTGGAGTAATAACGGGCATTCAACAAGGCGAGCAGCACGATCACGACACAGGCAAACCGCAGCATTCCAGCCGGCATGGCCAGGTAAAACTCGCTCTTCCCGAACGCATCGCTGCCCTTGAGTCTTTCCCCGAGTTTTCCAGTCAGGAGAATGAAAACCAGCATCACCAGCAAGGCCGTGGCGATATAAGCGATTAGAAACGACGAAAGTTTGCCCAAATGCGCGGTGTTGGCCAGCCACAGTCCCAGCGGCTCATAAGCAATGGCTGGCAGCAGCATCACGGCAACCCAACGCAACACAGCCAGCGACTCTTGCGACATGCCGTTCTTCTTGCCCCGCATGTAGCCCACAAAAAGCATCAACACGACAAAGACGTCGAACCAGTTTACCGGCAGATTACCGTTTGCATTCATAAAGAATTCAAGGGGGTCCGCCTTCAGGGCAGACTGTCCTACGGAAGAACAAGCCAGACGCGTGCCAGCGTCAGCGGGGATTGGCCACAAGCCAGTAGCGGATGGCTTCGGCCTGCGGATTTCGTGGATCCAACTGCAAAACCTTCTGATAATGCTGCCGAGCACGGGGGATATCGCGCACCGGGTCGGCGTAGAGGATGCCCAAAATCAGATGAGCGCGTGCCTCATCTGGATGCAGCGTCAAAAGCTTTTCCAACTCGGCGGCAGCCTCCCGCGGTCGCCCGTCTGCCTTGAGTGTTAAGGCGTAATTGTAACGGGCATCGCCGGAATCTGGACGCAACGCAATGGCGCTCTGCCAGGCCGTGGCGGCCAACTTGAAATTGCGGATTTCAAATGCTGCCAATCCCAAGCAGTAATGCGCCTCGAAGTAACTCTCATCGAGATTGGCCGCGCGACGATAAAACTGCAGCGCCTCCGCCACGCGCTTGGCCCGCTGTTCCTGTTGACCACGAACCAATTCGGCCTCGGCCGCTTTGCGATCCCCTGCCTTCGGCTTACTCGCAACGACCTCAACCGTAACATTCGTTCCAGCTTCGGATTTTGTGGATGGGACCAGCGTTCCGGCTGGTTTGGATTCAGACGTAACGGGTTTGGGATCACGTTTAAAGGGGTTCAATTTGGAGAACAGCCCCTTCGACGCGGGTGCGCTTGCCGCCGATGCCACAGGCGGCGCTGGAGAGAGTGAGGTCGCCGAATTATCGGTCCGCATCACTGCAACTTTGGAGTCATCCACAATCGGCTTCACTACGTGCTCAGTTGGCGACTTCACTTCTGGGGTTGCTGCCGACGACGGAGCCGGCTTGGCTGCCACAACCGGCGCTTCAACCTTGGCGGCGGGGGGATTGGAGCGCGGGACTACCACCTCCGGCGGCGCGGGACGTGGGATGCTGTTGGAGCGCAGCAATGCGACGACGGAATTTGTCCCCGTCGGATGGACCGGGACGGTCGGGGCCGGTTCGAGCGAACGAACGATGGCGTTTACGGTTTCCCAATCCTGGCGGGCGCGGTTGCAAGCCGAGGGTACTCACGATACAACTTCAAAGCCTCGGCAGGATTGTTTAAGCGCTGCTGCACCGTGGCGAGATTCAGCATCGCCGCGCGGTGTTTTGGCTCTATTTTCAAGGTGGCAATGAACGCATCCGCGGCTTCGCGCAAGCGATTGCGCTGGGCAAGAATCATCCCAAGCCCGTTCTGCGCGTCGGCACTTTGGGCGTCGCAACGCAACGCTTCGCGAAAACTTTTCTCCGCCTCGACCAGATTCGAACCGCGTTGCTGCGCCTGCCCGAGTTTGGCCCAGCCGGCAGTATCATTGGGGCGACGGGCCGTGTAAGCGAACAACTCCACCGCAGCAGCCTCGGGATTGTTCTGTTCCAGCAGCAGGCAGCCGAGATTGAACCGCACATCAAGCAAATCACGGTTGAAGCGCAAGGCCTGCGAATAGGCAGAGGCGGCGTTCGTCCATTGCCCAGCCTGATGATACGCTACGCCCAGGTAATTCCAGGCGATCGCATTGGTTGGCAATAACCGCACGGCGGTCTGCAGAGAAGCGATGGCGGCTTCTAACTGACCGGCTTCCAAGGATTTTTTGCCGGCGAGCAATGCCCCGGGGCCAGTCGGTGAACAGGCGGCGGCCAACATGACCATACCGAACAGCCAGAGAACCATCCGCGGTACCCGATTTTTTGTGGCGAGCATCGCGGCTCGTGGTACCATCCGCGCCCTGACGTGTCAAGAAACGCACCGGCCATGACTCGAGACGCGCGAAGTTTTCCTCTGGTTTACTTCGCGCTCGGTTTGCTTTGGTGGCTCGCCAGCCACCTCGCCTCCGCCCAGACTTTTTCACTGGAGAACAATACCAATGCCACCACCCGGGTAATCATCGTTGAGGACACTAACGCTACCGAGGCGTTTCGCCCCCGACCCGATTGTGTAGAAACCATGGTCGAACGCGGCATGCTCCGGCTTACCAGTGAAACGACTCTCTCGAATGCCTGGCGAAGTTTTGTTTCCACCCAGGACGTCGTGGGATTGAAAGTATATTCCCGCCCCGGACCAAACAGCGGCACGCGCCCGGCCGTCGTTACCGCCGTTGCCAAAGGCTTGATTGCCGCCGGGCTGCCCAGTTCCAACATTGTCATCTGGGATCGCGAGGAAGCGGATTTGCGGGAAGCCGGTTTCTTTCAACTGGCGAGCGAACTCAACCTTCGCGTCGCGGCCGCGAACCGCGCGGGGTGGGATGAAACCAATTTTTACGATTCACCGCTCATCGGCAATCCGGTCTTCGGCGATCTGGAATTTGAAAAGAAAGGCGAAAGCGTCGGCCGTAAATCCTTCGTTTCAAAACTTGTCTCCCGCGAACTGACCAAGATCATTAATGTCACGCCGTTGTTGAACCACAATGATGCGGGCGTCTGCGGCAATCTCTACAGCCTCGCGCTTGGCAGCACGGACAACATCCTGCGGTTTGAAGGCCCGAACCGCCTCGCCACAGCCGTACCGGAAATTTACGCCCTGCCCTCCGTAGGCGACAAGGTGGTACTCAACATCACCGATGCGCTCATCTGCCAATACGAAGGCGGTCAACGCGGTTTGCTACATTATTCTGCCATGCTCAATCAATTACGGTTCAGTCGCGATCCAGTAGCGCTTGACTTACTCTCGCTCAAGGAGCTCGAAGCCCAGCGGCGCAAAACCAGGGCGCCGAATCTACGCCCCAACGTGGAACTCTATCGCAATGCCGCGTTGCTGGAACTGGGCGTGATTGAACCAGCAAAGGTGCGGCTCGAATACGTGCGCTAACTCACGGATACGCGAGCCGGAAGAACACACTGCCAGGAGCCGCGCTGATCGGGATAAAAACGCGATTGGTCGCGGTGGCCCCAGTGACATTATACCAGTTCGTCCCGAAACCACTCCCCACAGCGTTCGTCTGCGCTTCTAACCGCCACCCAATGTGATCCGCTGGCCACGAGAGTTGCAGCCGGTTCGTGACAACGATGAGGGCAAGATTAGTTGGCGAGGCCGCCACAGAAATTGGTGCGGGCAGGCTGGCGGTAAATGTATAATTGCCAAGACTACCGTAATCGGAGTAACCGGTGGTCACAGGATCACCCGAACCAACGCCCTCCACACTGACATAAAAAGTCCCGGCGGCCAGTGTGCAATTGATCGCAACCGGCATTACCCCACTGGTCGTGTCCGCCACCTGCCGATTGGTGAGCAAGGTGCCGGCGGAGTCATAGACCGCGAGCTGAAAATGCACGTTCGCCCCCCGCTCCCACGGGGTGACGGTGAAGGTCGCCGCGCCGCCCAAGGATTGAACCGAAAAGAAATCAACGTCGTTCGTTCGCTCCAGAATACCCACGTTGGTGACGTTGAGTCCGTTAAGCACCGTAGCTGTGGCGATGGTGCTGCCTACATCGTCGGCACGGTATGACAGTCCGTTGGCTTGGATGACATTTAGATCGTTTTGCGTGTTATTGGCGTTGGCGTATTCGCCCCGGCTCCATTGCACAATCGGTTTGGAATACCCCACGCCCATGATTGGCGCCCAATTGTTCTGCCCGGCGTAATATTCCGTACCCCCGGAAATTCCATCATGACTCAAGCCCAACGTGTGCCCGACTTCGTGACTGATGGCTTCGGCGATGTTCTTTTCGTTGTTGCTCAATTTTTCCGGAAAGATCAGCGCGGGCTTGTTGTAATCCCCAGTATTGTCGAACACACCGACATAGGCGATGCCACCGTAGTTCCCGAAGTAACTGCTGATCGCGCTGACCAAGGCCCGTATGCCATAAACCTGATCGCCCGCGTTCGCCCGCGTAAGCGCGGCTTCCCCCGGATACTCCGTCGTCACATCCACGTCGAACGAGGCAAAATCCTCCGCCACCCGCAACCAGACCCGCTGAATCAAAGTCCGTTCTGCATCACTGAAATCACTGTCACTTCCTTCAATGTTCCACGGTGGCGCGACGATATTTGTGCCGCCATTATAGCTCGCCGTCCAGGCATTGGTGATGAGTGTGTGCCCATCGAAATCCAGATAGATCTTCCGGTTGGAGTCCGGTTTGCTGTGCAGCAAGAAAGTGTCGGTTAACGGGGCCAGCGCTGCGGGTAAAATCGTCTCCTCCCCGGCGCCACTTACTACCGGCGCAATCATGCCTTCACAGGCGTAATTCAATCTCCCCTGCACATCAAGCCGCAGCGATTTGTCGCGGTGCAACATCCCGCGCAACTCATCCTCGGTCTTGCGATAATGTGCCGCGACTTCCGGCAACCGATTTCCCAGCGCTTGGATGGCTTCCTCGCCGCGCACCCCACCCCGCACCCGCAACTCGGGCAGCGCGGGCCGAGGAGCTTGCGCAAAAGCTGGCGCGGTGCTAGTCAGCCACGTACAGCCGGCCAGCAATACTGCCAGCCACTGGTGACATAGCCACGCCCGCCGCGGAACTGAAAACTGGAATGCCGTTACACGCCGCCAAAACATCGCGGCAATATAAGCACAAAACAGACCTGCTTTCGAGCCCCTTATATCCCCTCGGAAATGTAGGGGAATTCAGTTAACCGACCAATTATGGGACGCGTTCGACCAAGATCCGGACCGGTCCGAGCAAGCCTGACTCCATCAACTTCGTATCCTTGGTTAGCTTCCGGATATTCGTGCGCGTCAACCGCTGTCCCGGTGACAACGCGGCGTCGCCGATGATGCGATTGGGCCAGAAGTTCACAACTTCGACCTCAAGGTTATTCATTCCCGACTGAATCGCCCCGGTGATATTGACCCGGAACGGCGGCGTCCACGTGATGCCGCAGGATTTGCCATTGACCTTCACTTCTGCAACTTCGCGCAAGTTACCGAGATCAAGCCAGACTGCCGCGTTGGGAATGCGCCGCATCGCATCAGGAAACTCAAAACTCTTGTCGTAAACCGCCGTGCCGCTGAAAAACTTGATGCCCGGTTCGGGACGTTCTGGCCAGCTCACCAGTGAATCAAACATCACCTCCGCTGGCCCTGCCCAGTTGGTGTTGAATCGTACCGTCCATGGCCCGACAAGTTCCGTATGTGTCATAAAAAACTTCGTACTGCGCAGCGACTCCGGTGACGCGGACGACGTCGCGGTCTGATTGCGAAAAACTACGAACCACGAGCCATAGGGATCAAACTCGAGTGGAACGATCGTCTGACCATCCGCCGGTTCAAAGGCAGCGCCCCGCCGTTCACCTGTGACGGCATTCCACAATTCCGGCACCTTCCCGGTAATGCGGAAGGAACACGCCACACTTGTCGGCACATTGGTCCGGCTCGCCACGAAATAAATCTCCGCGCCCCCATCGCGGCGATGGATGTAATTCAGCACCGGCGATACCGGCTCGAAGTCCGGCTTCACCCCATCGGCCAACAAAACCTCCCGCGCCGTTTTATCGGCGATCACCCGGCCTTTACCGAGTTTGCCGCTCCACAATTGTTCCGCCAACTTCTTCACCTCGGCATCTTGTTTGGGATAGTTTTCCAACGACATCGAACGCACCGGTTTCGTTCCGATGATTGTCGCACCTTCTGCAACCAACTGCTTGAGCTTCCGCAACACCGGCAACGAGATGATGTCGCGATCGGGCAACACCAACACGCGATAACTCACACCATCCGGCAACATGAGCCGCCTGTCTTTCACACTCATGCGCGTGAGGATGACTTCCTCCGTCACCACATCGTAGTCGAAGCCCGCACCTACTTTCGCCGGGTCGGTGCTGCGCAATTGGGTGAAGTTTGGCACGTGATTGCCGTAGTAGTAAGCCACGTCCGCCACGGGCAATCCTTGTTGCAACAGCGCCTGACAGCGATTGATGTAATCAAAGAACGGTTTGGATTTATCCCACCACGTCACGAGCGGATTCAAGTGTGTGCCGGCGAAATATTGTTGCCCAGGAATACCTTCACTCTCCGGCGAACAAACGAACGCGTGCCACACAAGCAGGTTCAATCCTTCCGTGCAGGCGAAATCAAACGACGGCTTGAGATTGTCCCAGATCGTCTCCTGCCAGTGCGGTCCGATGGTGGTGAACCCTTCCGCGAGCACGAGCTTGCGACCATACGTGTGCGCGGCGCTCGCCGGCTGCTTGACGAAGAACCGATTTGCATCGCCCATACGATGCCGCCAAGACCACGCCCAAAATTCGCTCATCGGCGCATCGTTGAAACCGAGGCATTGCTGCGCATCAATCGGCACCGCGTGCGGGCCGCCGCTCTCAGGGTGCATCAGCAAGCCACGTTTATGCGACCATTCCTTGAACAGCTTGAAGTGATTATCCATCGCCAAATCACCCATCGTGCGGCGGAAGTCGTGCAGGAACCGATCGCTCTCCTCACGCGAGTTCACGATCTTCCCCACGAGCACCGGCAACCACGGTAGCATGTCGTAACGGCGACGTTCCTTAAATTCCTCGCGCAAGGTCGGCGTCCAGTTCGCTACTTCCACCTCCCAACTGTCCGTGTGCAAATACTTCAAAGTCTTGCCCGCAAGCGCTCCAGCGTCATCAATCAGCGGTTCAACCACGGCGTCCCAATACCGTTTGAACGCGCCCGCATCAAACGGATCGAGCGCGTAACCATCCCAGCCTTCGCTACACGTCGAGACACGGCAATGATCGTTCAGTGTGCAGCCAATACGCAGCACCACCCAATCCCCCGCCGGCACTTTCCAGTTCAAGTTGCCGGTAGCGGAAAATTTTGTCGCGAGATTGATGACATCCCCGACTTGCATGTCTTGCTCGTTTGGCGTGGCCGGAATCTCAGCAAATAACGGCGCAGTGTTCGGCGCCGAGAAAGGGTGCAACACATCGTGCATGGCCTTCTGCGCGTAGTTCTGCAGCGGCTTCCGATTCGCGGGCTGTGGATTCACGCGATAAGCCAGCACAAACAGATCACGGTAGTAACTGTCGCGCCCCTTCGGCTGCGCCAGCTTGAGCGCGATGTTCGTCCCGCCAGCGACACGTGTTTCGGTCCAGACCAATTTCTTCGGCGCGTCCTCCTGCGTCACCATCGGTCCGCCAAGATTCCAACCGCTCTGGATGTTCAAACTCATCTCCAACCCGAGCCGGTCCGCCTCGCGCAAGGTGTGTTTGTAAAGCTCGCGCCACTCCGGCGTGAAAAACGTCGGACCATGCGGCGCGCGATCGTTGCCGTCCTGACTCGATCCGTCTGCATCGCAAATGAGTGCGCCGCCAAAACCCTTCGCCTTCATCTGCTCCAGGTCACGCGTGATGGATTGCTTGGTGACGTTACCGTTGATCCACCACCAGTAGGCACGAAGGCGCGCGTCCTGTGGCGGATTGTTCCAGACGGATTCTAACTGGTCGGCCATGGTCGCCTGCGCCAGCAGGAACATCCAGCAACAGCAGAACAACCGCTGCAAAAAAACTTTATTTTTGAGGTTCAAATTCGTCATGCGAAACACTGGCCTGCGCCAACTTTAATGGTTCGCAAGCCATACTAGAGAAATGCGTCGTTGCGTCTACCACCCGATTGGGTGAACGCACGCCGCCTCAAGACTCCTTCGTCCCCCGGGCGGGCGGTGGCGCTGCGACCGCGATGACTGGCGGCGGCACTGCGGGCGAAGATTGAACTGGCGGGCGTAACTTCTCCTCTCGCCGTCGGAGCGCAATCACCGCCAGTACACAACCAGTCCATGTCGGAACCAAGTCCACGATCGGAAAGAACTCCAGAGCGAACGTCGGCAACAGCAGGAGGTGAAAGCCAAGCAGCAGACTGGTCAGCCCCATCGCCACCACATCAATGATTTCCGGGAACGGCGGCACTTGCAGGGGGATTTGCAAGCCGTCGGCCAGCGCTGCCACTATGAGAGCCAGCGCCATCCGCCGCCGCGACAAACGCGCCGGGCGAAATAGGTTGTTGAGTTTAGAGATAACTCCCATGGCTCACCGCCATTCGTGTTTGGGATACCGACGCTGTAACTCGGATTTTATTTTCGGGTAATGCTCGCGCCAGAAATTCGCCAAGTCAGAGGTGACTTGGATCGGCTTCATGCCCGGCGTGAGAATATGAACCGTCACACCGACACGGCCCAGTGCGATCTTCGGTGTTTGGTTCACGTCGTAAAGCTCCTGGATGCGCAAAGATATGAATGGCGCACGGCCCTCTTCATAACTCACCTTCGGCGTGCGCCCGTTCGACAATGTGAGCCGCTCAGGCGCATGTTTGTCCAGCAATTCGCGTTGCGGATGCGACAGCCATGACATCACGACGGGCTTCACTTCGCGTTCCTTGATGTCCTTGTAGCTGACCGCGCCGTGACAAAGCTGTTCGATGATGGCTTTCTTGTCGTCGTCAGTGATAGGTGGCAACTGCAAGTCCGCGCAATGCTGGCAAAGCAGCTTCAAGCGCAGCAGCCATTGCTCGACGGAATGATCCCAGTTCGGCAGCGGCAATCGACCTGCGTTGATTTCCTCGGCCAGCAGGCGCGCAGCGGCATCGGCAGGCGGTGGGTCAATGCGCTTGGCGGCGAGTGCCAGATCGCGGAAGCGTACCAACTCGGCGGCCAGCACGCGCTTGGCCTGCGCGTCCCATTGCACTTGGACTACACGCTTGATGTCTTCGGGGAAAAGTTCCTTCAACCAATCCAGCTCAATGGCGGTGGCGATGGACAGCAACGTGTTCACTTCGCCGCCCCGTTGTTCTATTTCGCGGATTTCGGCAGCGACAAACAACTCAGCCTTGCTCACCACACTTTCGCGCGCGAGCAAGCCGCGGCGACCATGAACCAGTTCACAGCGCAACGTGCCTTGATCCAAGCGCCGCGCGACGCGATCGCTGAAGCCGATGAGGATGCACTTCTGCAAGGCTTCGTCTTTAATCTCACGCGAGACGGTGTCGAGACCTTCGTCTCTGGCGATGCGAAGGAATTGTTCAAAGAGCGGACCGACTTGTTTGGCGGTCACGGCGTGGATGCCGAGGCGACGGCAGGCATCGAGGCGGAATTGATTCTTTTGCGCAAAGGTCCAAGCGCGCATCAGAATCCAGAAGTCAGAAGTCGCCTTTTCGCCGAGCAGGTCTTCGCGGTCGTTCTGCACGTCTTTGCCGCCACCACGCATGAGGAGATCGCGGCCTTGCGTGAGTGCGGCGACGAGACAGGCTTGGTGGACGCAACCGTATTCTTGTGCGGCAAGGAGCATCCGCGAATAGCGCGGGTGCGTCGGAAACGCGAGC
Organism: Verrucomicrobiota bacterium; assembly: GCA_049840435.1. Classification (GTDB taxonomy): domain Bacteria; phylum Verrucomicrobiota; class Verrucomicrobiia; order Limisphaerales; family JADLHS01; genus JADLHS01. Next base: position 97,887 of record JASGKY010000032.1, read on the forward strand.
ATTTTGCGACCGATAGGACTGATGCGACCGGCGTGATCCAACGCCCCGAGGTCTTCGAGCAGTTCTTGCGCGTGCGTGAGAGAAATCTCGTCCGGCTTTTCGAGCCAGCGAAAGTTGCGCAGGTCTTCCACGCCGGCGGCTTTGAGCGTGAGCACGACTTCGGACAAATCGAGGCGTTTGATCTCGGGCAATTCCTGCGGGGCGCGTTCATCGTGTTCAGGGCGCGACCAGAGGCGGAAACATTTGCCCGGCGCAGTGCGCCCGGCGCGACCAGCGCGCTGATCGGAACTGGCTTGAGAGATTCGCTCGATGAGCAGCGTGTTGATGCCGCGATTGGCGTCGTAGCGGGCGATGCGCGCGAGGCCGCAATCAATCACGAGCCGCACACCATCAATCGTCACTGAGGTTTCGGCGACGTTGGTGGAGACGACCACTTTGGGTTGCTCGTAACGGGCGACGGCGGCGTCTTGATCGCGCGGGGAAAGTTCACCGTGCAACGGCAGGACGAGATAGCCGCGCGATTCGGGAACGTTGCTGATGGCCTGAATGGTTTGCGAAATCTCGAAACCACCGGGCATGAACACAAGCACGTCGCCTTTGCCGCCGTTGCTAACGAAACTGCTGAAGGCATCAGCCGCAAGCTCCCACGGGGGCGGCGGATTTGCGCCGAGACGATGTGGGAGGTAACTTACATCCACTGGATAGGTGCGGCCCTCGGAGCGGAGAACGGCGCAGGGCATTGCCGGTCGCCGGTTGCCGGTTGCCGATTTTGAAAGATAGTCTTCCAACTCATCCGCGTTGAGTGTCGCGGACATGACGATGATGAGCAGGTCAGGCCGATGTTGTTCCTGAATATCCAGTGCGCGGGCAAGCGTGATGTCGCCGTAGAGATGGCGTTCGTGAAATTCATCGAAGACGATGGCGGTGATGCCCTTCAACGTCGGATCGGCGATAAGTTGGCGGAGCAGGATGCCCTCGGTCTCGAACTTGATGCGAGTGGCGTCGCTGACATAGTTCTCGAAGCGGACTTGATAGCCGACTTCGCGCCCGAGTGGGACGTTGAGTTCGTGGGCGACGCGGCTGGCGAGCATGCGCGCGGCGAGGCGGCGCGGTTGAAGGACGACACATTGCCCGTTGCCAAGCAAGCTGTGGCGAAGCAACATCTGTGGGACTTGCGTAGATTTGCCCGAGCCGGTGGGGGCTTGGAGCACCAATCGGTTAGTCGCCTTCAAGGTGGCGACGAAATCGGTTTCAATGTCGTATATGGGCAGCCGTTCGGGCATAGCCCGGATTTGATACGAAAATGAGAATAAAAAGGCGACGCGAAATCATGCTTTCAAGACGAGTTGTCACAGACATGGGCCAACCGTCTCGCGCATCGCACATTCATGTCACTCATCGTCTGTTGTCTCGCCGGGAGTTATCTGAGACTTAATTGGGCGCTAACATGCAATCATCTGAAGCAAGGAGTCGGTTTGCTACGTCACTGAGAAAGTGGCGCAATCGTCGGGGTTTATCACAAGAAGAACTGGCGGAGCGGGCTGATCTGCACCGCACGTACATCTCGGATGTGGAACGCGGCGCGCGAAATCTTTCGCTCGAGAGCATCAGCAAGCTCGCCAATGCGCTGGAGATTTCATTGCCGATTCTGTTTTCCAACCCCGAAGCAGGCACTCTCGAGCCCGCATCGAACAGCGAAGGGCAGCAAGCCACCACTCCAACATACGTTGATATTTTGTTGGTAGAAGACAACCCACACGATGTTGAACTGACATTGGAAGCCTTCAAGCGGTCCAGGTTCTTGAACTCAATCCATTTGGCCAAGGATGGTTTGGAGGCATTAGACTTCTTTTTTAACAAAAGCGGAACATCCCCAGATCCCGACAAGACCAAAAACCTCATCGTCCTGTTGGATCTGCAACTGCCCAAGATCGATGGCATCGAAGTGCTGCGGCGACTGAAAGCAGACAAAGCCACAGCCCAAATTCCCGTGGTGATCTTGACCGCCTCAGACAACGAAGAACATATTGCGATTTGTCAAAAGCTTGGGGCCACGGCTTACATCCCAAAACCGGTGAATTTGCAGGGGCTAAGTAAGATAACGCCGGATTTATGCTTGGTTTGGGCGCTGATCAAGCCGACCTCGCAAGCACTAGCCTGAGGTCCTGAAATAGCGGCGTTGGTTACGAAAATCAGCAGCGGGCGTTGGCAAATGGCCTCCGTGCGCCGAAGCCATTTACCCGGACGTAGTCAAACAGACCAACCATGCTGCCACAGCAGCACACATTTTGTTTCCGGCTTTCGCCGGCAAATGACAGGCGGCCTCCATTGATTCCGCCAGGGTTCAATGCCATCTTCTCACACCCAGACTCGCAGGAGAATCTTTGCAGCGTCGTGACGGTCTTAGTTCATTCTCCCGCGCTCGGACCAACCAACCGAGGTAGCGGTCCCAATAATTGCAAACCACCAAAGCTATGATTATCGCGAGTAGTTTGTTTGACTCCGCTCCATTCATGCCCCACGGCCATTGCTATCTCTGGAGTCAGTGGCTGGTTACGTTGCATGTCACCTCAGATGCGCTCATTGTCCTGGCTTATTACTCAATCCCCATCACATTGCTATATTTCATCCGCAAACGAAAAGACATTGAATTCCACTGGATGTTTGCTTGCTTTGCGCTGTTCATCTTGGCCTGTGGCACGACGCATCTGATGGAAATCTGGAACATCTGGCACTCTCACTACTGGCTCTCGGGAAGCATCAAGGCCCTAACCGCAGCCGCATCAGTTCCCACGGCCATTCTATTGGTTAAACTGGTCCCACACGCGCTAACACTTCCCAGTGCCCGAGAACTGAAAAAGTCCCGCGACGAACTCGAACAACGGGTAGCGGAACGGACCCGGCAGCTGGAGATTACCAATGCTACACTGACCCGAGAAGCAGAGGAACGACGGCGCGCCGAACAAGCTTCCAGAGAAAGCGAAGCACGCTTGCGTGCGGTACTGGATTCGACTCCCAGCGCCGTCGTGGTCATCAATACCGATGGGCAAGTTGTGGATTGGAATGCTCAAGCTGAAAAAATATTTGGGCGGCGCCGCGACGAAGTCTTGGAACACGATCTCACTGAAACAATCATCCCAATGCGATACCGGGAAGCACATCGCAGCAGCATGGCACACCTGCTCGCAACTGGTGAAGGACCGGCTCTGCAACATCCCATGGAAATGGACGCCGTGCGTCGAGATGAAAGCGAGTTTCCAGTGGAATTATTCATCACTCCAGTCAAAACCCAAAGTGGCACGAACTATTGCGGATTTATCACCGATCTAACAGCCCGCAAACACGCCGAAAAAGAACTTCGGGAAAGCCAAAATTTGTTGCAAGCGGTCATCAACAACTCGCCGACTGTAATCTATGTCAAGGACCTGGAAGGCCGCTACCTGTTAGCAAATCGCCGCTTCATTGAACTCTTTCATCCCTCGCAGGAAAGTATCGTTGGCAAAACCGACTATGATTTTTTCTCCCATGCGCAAGCAGAAGCATTCCGGGCCATGGATTCGAAAGTAATCAACGCCAATCAAGCCCTGACTGAAGAAGAAGAAGCCTCCCACGCCGATGCATTGCATACTTACGTGTCGGTGAAATGCCCGCTCCGCGATGAGACCGGGAAAGCTGTACGCCATTTTTGGTCTGTCCACCGATATCACCGAACGCAAAAAAGCGGAGGAACGGCTTCAAGCCTCACTAAAGGAAATCACCGATCTCAAAGCGGCGTTGGATGAACACGCCATCGTTGCCATCACGGATCACCATGGCCAAATCACTTATGCCAACGACAAGTTTTGCGCCATTTCCAAATACTCCCGCAATGAACTGCTCGGCCATGATCACCGGCTGATCAACTCCGGCTATCATCCCAAGGGATTCATCCGCGACCTGTGGAGCACTATTGCCCAAGGCAAAGTGTGGAAGGGTGAGATCAAGAATCGCGCCAAAGACGGGTCATTCTATTGGGTTGACACGACCATCGTCCCGTTCCTCAACGAGGAAGGAAAACCCCGCCATTACGTCGCCATCCGGGCAGACATCACCGAGAAAAAAAACGCTGAGGAACGACTCCAGGCCTCCCTAAAAGAAGTTACAGACCTCAAGGCTGCCCTAGATGAACACGCTATCGTAGCCATCACCGACCCCAAAGGCAAAATCACCTACGTCAACGACAAGTTCTGCGCCATTTCCAAATACTCCCGCGAAGAACTCCTCGGCCAAGACCACCGGCTCATCAACTCCGGCTACCACCCCAAAGAATTTATCCGTTATTTGTGGGCCACCATCGCCCAAGGCAAAGTGTGGAAAGGTGAGATCAAAAATCGCGCGAAGGATGGCTCCTTCTATTGGGTCGCCACAACTATTATGCCCTTCCTAGACGAGGATGGTAAGCCTTCGACAATATGTCGCCATCCGCGCAGACATCACGGAAAAAAAAATCGCCGAAGAACAAATCCACTCGCTGAACGCAGAACTCGAGCAACGCGTTGCCGAACGCACCGCCGAACTGGAATCCTTCTCGGTACTCGATTTCCCACGACTTGCGGGCCCCGCTTCGAGCCATGGGCGGCTATGCGCGGATGTTACAGGAGGATGTGGGGCACCAACTGCCCCCGGCAGCCGCTCAGAAATTGGATCGCATTTATGAGAATGCCAACAAGATGGGGCAATTGATTGACGGGCTGCTCGCCTTCTCGCGGCTGAGCCGGCAACCGCTCAAGAAACAACGCATCCAGCCAACCGAATTAGCCCGCCGGGTCTGGGAGGAGTTATATATGGAACGTGGGAGCCGCTCCGTTCAAATTACAATCGATCCCTTGCCAGCATGCCAAGCCGATGCAACTTTACTACATCAGGTCTTCGTCAACCTCATTTCCAATGCCATCAAGTATTCGCGGCAACGGGTACCAGCGGTGGTCGAAGTAGGCTGGGATCAGATACATCAAGCCTATTTTGTCAAAGACAATGGCGCGGGATTCGACATGCAATATGCGGGCAAGCTTTTTGGCGTATTTCAGCGTTTGCACCGGGCAGACGAATTTGAAGGCACGGGCGTTGGACTGGCCATCGTGCAGCGGATCATTTATCGGCATGGCGGGAAAATCTGGCCTCAAGCCAAACCAAACCGAGGCGCCACCTTCTCCTTCACCCTCTCCGAAGAACATTCTCATGGTGAGTGATACACCTGAAATTCTGCTGGTCGAGGACAGTTCCGATGATGTGGCTTTCTTCCTCCGCACGCTGGAGAAGACCAATCTTGGCGGCCCGACTCCACGCCGTTCCGGACGGCGCCGAAGCCTTGGAATTCATTTTTACCGACGCTAACAATGTAAACCGGCAGCACATCCAGAACCTGCGGATTATCATCCTCGATCTGAAACTCCCGAAGCTCGGGGGGCTTGAAGTATTGCGTCGCCTGAAATCCAATTCGCAAACCCGTAAGATTCCCGTGGTCTGGTACTCAGCTCATCGCAAGAACAACGCGACCTGATTGAAAGCTACCAACTTGGGGCAAACAGTTACGTCGTCAAACCCATGGACTTTGATGCCTTTGGCAATTCGGTCCAAATGCTGTGGAGTACTGGTTCCAGTTCAACGAAACCTCCTGATCACACCATGCCCCATTCGGTCAAGGTCTTGCTCGTTGAGGACTCGATTTATGATGCGGACTTGATTCTGCACGAACTCGAGCGCGCTGGCTTCGCGCCAAATTGTCGGCGAGTCGAGACAGAGACAGACTACCTCCAAGCCCTCGATACTCAGCCAGAACTTATCATTTCAGATTATTCCATGCCGCGGTTCAATGGATTGCGCGCGGCCAAACTGCTTCGCCAACGAAATCTCGAAACCCCTTTTATTCTTGTTTCCGGAACAGTCGGGGAAGAAGCCGCCGTGGAAGCCATGAAACTCGTAGCCGCCACCGATTATGTGCTCAAAGACCGCATCATCCGGCTCGGCCCGGCTGTGCAACATGCGTTGGAGCAAGTCCGCCTGCGCGCCGAGCGACAGGCCGCCGAACTCGTCCAGGCCGAACTCATCCATCGCAACGCCTCTTTTATCCGCGCGCTGGGGGAAATTGTTTATGACAACGACGTCATCACCCAACAGATCAAATGGGAAGGCGACACTGTAAAATGTGTCGGCTGGACTTCAGCCGAATTCGGGAGCTGCCGCCGGCGGCTGGACCGAACGCGTCCATCCCGACGACCTCGCCCGCGTCACCAATCAACTCGCCACCCTGCCCATCGAGCCGTTGTTCGTTGCGGAATATCGCTTCCGCCACAAATCCGGGCACTACGTCTGGATCTTTGATCGCGGCGTCATGTCGCGCGACGCACAAGGTCGCGTCACGCGCATCATCGGCATCATGTGGGATATCACCGCCCGCAAACGCGCCGAGGAACACCTGCGCGAGAACGAGGAACGTTTTCGCCAACTCGCCGAAAACATTCAGGAAGTTTTCTGGATGACCGATCTCAGCAAAAAGCAAATGATCTACATCAGCCCTGGCTACGAAAAAATCTGGGGCCGGCCGTGTGCCGAACTTTACCACAACGCTTATCTTTGGCTTGAAGCCATCCATCCTGATGACCGCGATCGCATCACCTTCGCCATCCAGACCAAACAACCTTTCGGTCGTTACGACGAGGAATATCGCATCTTGCGTCCCGACGGTTCGCTCCGCTGGATTCGCGACCGCGCCTTCCCGGTTACCAACGCGGAGGGACAAATTTACCGCATCGTCGGCATTGCCGAAGACATTACCCGCCACCGCGAATTGGAGGAACAATTTCGGCAGGTTCAGAAGATGGAAGCCATCGGCCAACTCGCCGGTGGGGTCGCGCACGATTTCAACAACCTGCTGACCGTGATCCGCACTGCGAGCGAGTTGTTGTGGAGCGGCGAGAACGTCAATCCCGGCGAATCCCGGGAACTGCTCCAACAAATCATCTCGACCGCTGACCGCGCCGCCAACTTGACGCGGCAACTGCTCCTATTCAGCCGCCGCCAGACGCTTCACGGTCAGGCGCTCAACTTGAACGATCTTCTGGAAAACCTGACCAAGATGCTGCGGCGCATCATCAGCGAAGACATCCGCCTGCATTGCGAATTCGGCGCAGATCTGCCGCCCGTGCAGGCTGATCCCGGCATGTTGGAACAAGTCGTTATGAACCTCGTTGTCAACGCCCGCGATGCCATGCCGCGCGGCGGTGAATTGACGTTGCGCACCAGTCTGGACCCACGCCACGGACTGTTCCACCCCGTCACCCCTAGTCCTTCGCCCGACGGCCATGTTTGTCTCAGCATCACCGACACCGGCTGCGGTATTCCGACGGAAATTTTGCCTCGCATCTTTGAACCGTTCTTCACCACCAAGGAGGCCGGCAAAGGCACCGGGCTCGGCCTCGCCACGGTTTACGGCATTGTGCAACAACACCACGGCTGGGTGGAGGTCCAGAGCAAGCCCGGCCAAGGCACGACCTTTCTGATCGGACTGCCGGCGGCGAAAAATGCTGCGCGCCGCAGAACCTCCCCCGCCCTCCATTCCGCTGATACCAGATTGGCCCGCGGCTCGGAAACCATCCTGTTGGTGGAGGACGAAGCCGCCGTGCGCCGCCTCGTCCGCAGTGTGTTTGAACGTAATGGCTATCGCGTCCTCGAAGCCGACTCCGGCAAAACCGCGTTGACGCTTTGGCGCGAACACCATCAGAAAATCAATCTGCTGCTGACGGACCTGGTCATGCCCGACGGCATCACCGGCCTGATGCTGGCGGAACAACTCCGCCGGGAACGCCCGGAGTTAAAAGTCATCTTCAGCAGTGGTTACAGTCCGGAGTTTGGCGAGCAAAACTTTTCCCTGCCGCCCGGGAGTTGTTATCTGCAAAAACCGTTCAACCCCGCCGTGCTTCTGCAAACCGTCCGCGACTGGCTGGACGGAAATTTTGCGGCGACGATCTGAGTTTCTTCCAATGCCTGGGATATTTTCTGGCGCGTTCGAGAGGCGATTTGTAGTTTGAACTCGTGATCACCAGCCCCCATCTGGTTGCGGCTTGCGCTTCAGACGCTGGTTGGCAAAAAAATGCCCGGCATCAGCCACGGCTAATCTCAACAGGCGCGACTTCCCCCTGCTGGCTCGGGAACATCCTAAGCATCGCGCTCATCTGGTTGGCGACAAATCTTGGGTTCAGCCAACCCACGCCTGCGCCTTCAAAAATCCGGGTCGGCGTGCTGGTGGACAACTATCCCTTTTCCTTCCGAGAAGCGGATGGTCAGATGCAAGGCTTTGCTTATGAACTCACGCAGGAGATCGAGCAGGTCATGGGGCTGCAGTTCGACCGCATCGAAGGCACTACCAAGACCATCAACGGCGCATTTGAAGCGGGCCAGATTGACCTGTTGCAAAGTCTGGCCCGGACGCCTGAACGTGAACGTACGATAGAATTCTCCGTCCCGTATCTGGCGATGACAGGACAGGTTTTCGCGCGGAAAGGAGGGCCACCGATCAAAGCCTTGGCCGATCTCAAAGGCCGGAAAGTGCTAGTGCATCAAGGCAGCTTGGGGGAATCCCTGTTGCTGAAAGCTGGCTTGCAAGACTCCATCGTCTATGCCGAATCGGTCGAGCAAGCGTTTGTGCAGTTGGAACGTGGCGCCGCCGATGCAACACTGGCCACCCGCTTGACCGGTCTTTCACTGGTGCATCGGCTCGGCCTAAATCAAGTGCAAGTGCTGGATGTGGTGATTCCACAATTTGAAGTAAACTACTGCTTCGCTGCACAGAAAGGGGATCATGTCACGCTGGCCCGGATCAATGAAGGCATGGCCATTTTGGTGCGTACCGGCAAGTTTGACGCGCTCTACAAAAAATGGTTCGGTTTCGTGACCCCAACCGGTTACACGACCGAACAAGTCCTGTTAGCCGTGGCGGTCGGCTTGAGCCTAGCCTTGGCTGTGACTATCTGGGCGGTGCTGCGCCAGCGCACCTTGTTGGCGCGGATTGCTGAGCAAGCCGCCATCTTGCAACGCCGCGAAGCCAGTCTGGCCACGGCTCAGGCACAAGCACACCTCGGCAGTTGGGAATTGGGTCCAGCCACGCAACGGGGCACTTGGTCGGCAGAAATGGGCCGGCTGTTTTATTACGATCTGACCCGTGGCACACCGGCCTTTGAGGAATTTCTGGAACTGGTCCACCCGGAAGATCGCGCGCGCCTCAAAGCAGTTCACGCTGATCTCTCCGCCACCTCGATGCTGCTCCAGCATGAGTATCGCACCAATCCAGCCCTTGGGCCGATGCGCCACCTCAGCGCCACCCGCCACGTGCTTCGCGATGCCATGGGCCGCGCCATAACAATCGTCGGCACCACTCTCGACATCACCGAACGCAAACAAGCCGAGGCCGCCCTCCAAACGTCCAGCCGCCAGTTGCGGGCGTTGAGTGCCCACCTCGAAACCTCACGAGAAGCCGAACGCGTCCGCATCTCCCGGGAAATCCATGACGTACTCGGCCAGAAACTCACGGCGTTGAAGATGGACTTGTATTCGTTGGAAAAGAAATTACCGCAAGTCGGCGATCCGGCATTGCGCGCCGGGTTGGAGGAAAAAATCGTCATGGCCACAGCGCTGGCCGACGAAATCGTGGTCACCGTACAACGCATCGCCGCCGAGTTGCGCCCGGCGACACTCGACAATCTGGGCCTTGTTTCCACCCTGCAATACGAAGCCAAGCAGTTCGAAGCACGCACCAGCATCCCAGTCGTTTTAAACCTCCCTACCGGCCCGGTGAAGTTGAACAATCAAATCGCCACCACGGCCTATCGGATTTTTCAAGAAGTGCTCACCAACATTATACGCCACGCGCAAGCCACTGAAGTCCGGCTCAGCCTGGACGTCTCCCCGACGCTGCTACGGTTGCGGGTGGCAGACAACGGCGTGGGCGTTTCCCCCGAGAATCTCGCGCACCCCCAATCCCTCGGGTTACTCGGCATGACTGAACGTGCCGCCATGGTCAACGGCCACATCCGGATTCAAGGCGCTCCCGGGCAAGGCACGATGGTTCAATTGGAAATTCCAATTGAAAACTGCGCGTCCACCGGCCAACAATCCACCCCACCATAATCAGACTGAGGCCCGAACAAAACAGGCAGCTCATGACGGCAAAACATAATCCTGAAGTTTCGTCCGCCTCTGCCGGAACTCCGGCAGCTGTGCCGTTAAGGATTTTGATGGCCGACGACCATTACATCGTCCGGCGCGGGGTGAAGCGTCTTATCAGCGATCACTTTGAAACCGCCACCTTCGGTGAAGCCGCAGATGCCAGGGAATTGCTGACGCTTTGCCGGACGGAGGATTGGAGCGTCGTCCTGGTGGACATCAACATGCCCGGACTCAGTGGATTGGATGTCCTGCCAGAACTGAAACAACTGCTGCCGAAAGTTCCAGTGCTCATCATGAGCGCCCTGCCGGAGGAAGAATTCGCGCTACGCGCCTTGAAAAATGGCGCGACCGGTTACATTGATAAACGGACGATTGCCACGGAAATCGTCGTCGCGATTACCCGCGCCACCTCCGGGAAACGCTATGTCAGCGCAGCCGTCGCCAGCAAACTGGCGGCGCAACTCGGCGGCGAAGAAATCTGCCTGCCCCATGAAGCCTTATCGCAACGCGAGTTCCAAGTGCTCCGGCTCATCGCCGCAGGCAAATCTCTGAAGGAAATTGCCACCGAACTCTTTCTGAGTGAAAAAACAGTCGGCACCTATCGCGCCCGGCTCACCGAAGAGCTGAGCTTGGCAACCAATGTCGAATTGACCCGCTACGCACTGCAACATCGCCTGGTAGAATGATCCCACTGAAGCGCCTTTCAGCGGCAACGCTATTGTGCTTCCTTGAGGCCAACGATTTGGGCCGTCTTCGCGCGCTTATCCACCGCAAGTGCGCGAAATTGCCAAGTTCCGCTAGGTTCGAGCACCTTCTGATAATCAGTCGCCTTCCCCACCTGACTGCCATCGGCGGCAAAGAGTTCCAGTTCCACTTTCAAACCAAACCGCTGACGCACGGTGACGTTCGTCACTAGGCCCACCGCATAAACCAACGAACTTCCAGTCCCGGCCTCCAATGTAACAGCGGAAACCCCGAAACCTTGGGCTGCAAATGGATTGGCGGAGGCCGCAGGCTTCTCCGGCTCAGCTTGCGGCACTGGCAGGCGCTGAGTTTGGATCCGTTTGGCCCGCTTCAAAGCAATATTTGCTGCCACCAAGCCGCCCCCCAGAATCAAGATCGCGACGACCGTGAAGACGATCGCTTTCTTAGGCACTGGTGACGGCGACTCCTGCGGAAGCGCGAGCATCAATTCCGTCTGCTGGCCGCAATGCGGACATTCCGCCGTCGTGCCGGTGTGCTCGGCGTGAAACTCGATCGGCCCGCCGCAATGCTGGCATTCGCCGCGGAGATTTTTGATCTTTAACATCTTCGTGTCAGGCGACAGTTCCTCGGAACATCGGCATCTTTCCGACATGCCCCGATGGATCGCTACCAAAATAATTTGAAACCTCAGTGTCACTGATGGCGTCAATTGACTTATTGTTATGCCTATGAACGCCGACGACAAGTTTAAGCAGGAGCACTCCGCGCAACTTTCGGATCACTTCCTCACTCGCCGCCAGTTCTTGAACCGCGCCGGGATGGGCTTTGGCGCGCTCGGCCTCGCCGCGCTGTTCGGAGAGGGAATCTTTCTCAATGAAGCCATGGCCAGCGAAGGCACGGCGGATTCGTTGCTGCCCAAGTCGCCACACTTCCCGGCCAAGGCCAAGCACGTCGTCCACATTTTCGCCCAAGGTGCACCTTCACACATTGACACCTGGGACCCAAAACCATCGCTCGCCAAATACGATGGTAAATCCATCCCCGGCTCGGACGGCGTGGCGATGGCCTCGCCGTTCAAGTTCGAGAAGAAGGGCAAATCCGGCATCGAAGTCAGCGAAGTTTTCCCGAAGCTCGGCGAACTGGTGGATGACCTCTGCGTCGTGCGCTCGTGCTATACGGACATTCCCGCGCACGAAGTCGCCACGGTGTTCATGAATACTGGTTCGACGCGGCAGGCGCGCCCGAGCCTCGGCTCGTGGGTGCTCTACGGTTTGGGGACGGAAAACCAAAACATGCCCGGCTACGTTTCGCTGCGCCCGGGTGGCCCACCCGTCGGTGGGAGCGCGAATTGGCAATCCGCTTTTCTCCCCGGCCAATACCAAGGCGTCAGCATCAACACCAAAGTCACCGCCGTGGATCAGTTGATCGAGAATATCAAGAACCCCTACATCTCGCTCAAGGAACAGCGACGCCAGATGGACCTCGTGCATCAGCTCAATGAGATGCACGCGCAGAATCTCCAGAAAGACTCGCACCTTGAAGCCCGCCTGCAATCCTACGAGATGGCGTTCCGCATGCAGACCGAAGCCACGGACGCATTCGACATCAGCAAAGAACCAGCCCTCGTCCGCGAGGCTTACGGCCGCACCTCGCAAGGAAATCAACTTCTCATCGCGCGCCGGCTCATCGAACGCGGCGTGCGGTTCGTGCAAGTCTGGGCCGGTGGCTGGGATCATCACCAAGACATCGAAGATCGTCTGCCCGAGCGTGCGAAGGAAATCGATCAACCACTCGCCGCCTTCATCGCTGATTTAAAGCAACGCGGTTTGTTTGATCAGACACTGGTCGTTTGGGGCGGTGAGTTCGGTCGTAAACCCGTCAAAGATCGCAACGGCAACGACAATCCCGGTCGCGATCACAACGCCAAGGCATTCACCACGGTTTTCGCCGGCGCCGGCGTGAAAGGCGGAACAGTCTATGGCGCGACGGATGAATTCGGTGCTGCCGCCGTGAAGGACAAGGTTCACATCCACGACCTGCACGCGACGGTTTTGTCGTTGCTGGGTTTCGACCACACCAAGCTGACGTATCGCTACAACGGACGCGATTTCCGCCTCACCGACGTGAGCGGCAACGTGGTGAAAGGAATCATGGCATGAACCCGGAATTTCGAGACACCAAATCCGAAATCCGAAGTCCTGCCCGCCGAGCCATCACCTTCGAGTCGCGCCCCGACACGACTCATAGCACCACGCCGGCAAGCAACGCCATGAAGAGTCCACCCGCGCGCTTCATCATCCGTAGTTCCGTAGCCCTTCAGCATTACATCCGGCATGGAGCGCGATTGGGCATAGGTATTTTATGGTTGAGCGTGCTGGCTATGTCGCTGTCGCCCAGCCTCGCCGCCGAGCCAACGCGCGACCAAGTGGAGTTCTTCGAAAACAAAATCCGCCCTGTGCTCTCGCAGAATTGCTACAAGTGTCACAGCGTTAATTCCGAGAAGGTCAAAGGTGGACTGTTGCTCGATTCACGGGAAGCAACCATGCGCGGCGGCGACAACGGTCCAGCCGTAGTGCCCGGCGATATTGAAAAAAGTCTGCTCATCAAAGCGGTCCGCTATACCGATGCGGATTTGCAGATGCCGCCCAAGAAGCAGTTGAGCGATGAGCAGGTCGCAGACTTAGAGAGCTGGGTGAAGATGGGCGCGCCTGATCCGCGGTCGGCGACGACTGCGCAAAAGGAGTGGAAGGATTCGAGCAAAAACTGGTGGGCCTGGCAGCCACTGACGAAACCCGCTGTGCCGGAAACGAAGGACAAGGCTTGGGCGCAAACTCCTGTCGACAATTTCATCCTCGCAAAGCTGGACGCCAAGGGGCTTTCCCCGAATCCCATAGCCGACAAGCGCACATTGATTCGCCGCGCTTCGTTCGATTTGATCGGCTTGCCACCAACGCCCGAAGAAGTTGAAGCGTTCATTAAAGACGAATCGCCGGATGCTTTCGCCAAAGTCGTGGATCGTCTGCTCGCTTCGCCGCATTACGGCGAGCGTTGGGGACGCCATTGGCTCGACGTTGCGCGTTACAGCGACACGAAGGGCATGGTGCGGCGGCAACGCGAAGACCCGCGCAGCCCCTACGCGTGGACGTACCGCGATTACGTCATCAAGAGCTTCAACGACGACAAGCCTTACAACATCTTCATCATCGAGCAACTCGCGGCAGACAAATTGCCGGCGACGAAATCCAACCCGACCAACCTCACCGCGCTTGGCTTTCTCACCGTTGGCGAACGTTTCATGGGCATGCAACAAGACGTGCTCAACGACCGCATTGACGTGGTGACGAAAGGGTTTCTCGGCCTGACGGTTTCCTGCGCGCGTTGCCACGACCACAAGTTCGATCCGATTCCGACCAAGGATTACTATTCGCTCCACGGTATCTTTGCGAGCACGGTCGAGCCATCGGTTGAAACCGTGATTCAAAAACTGCCGAACACGGACGATTACAAGGATTATTACAAACAGCGCACCGAACTCGAAGCCAAGCACGACCAGATTGAAACCAAGTTCCAAGCCGCACGCCGCGATCGCGACCGCGACCAGATCCGCATCCTGCAACGCGAGCAACGCGAGAACGCCAGTCAGGTGGCAAAGCTGGAAATGACGCATCCCGGCGCCGTCGTCCGCGCGATGACCGTGCAAGATGCCGGGCGCCCGCGCAATTCCCCAGTGTTCATCCGGGGTGAAGCGGAGAACAAAGGCGAGATCGCACCACGACGTTTTCTAGAAGTCATCGCTGGTGCGACACGCCAGCCTTTCACCAACGGCAGCGGGCGGCTCGAACTCGCACACGCCATCGTGAACAAGAGCAATCCGCTCACGCCGCGCGTGATGATCAATCGCATCTGGCAACACCACTTCGGCGCGGGCTTCGTGCCGACGCCGGACGACTTCGGCACGATGTCCGAACCTCCGAGCCATCCCGAACTGCTGGATTATCTGGCCAGCGAGTTTCAGAGAGATTGGAGCATCAAAAAGATTCACCGCCTTATCATGCTTTCGTCTGTGTATCAGCAGACCACGACGGACAATCCGCGCTATGCACAGATTGATCCTTACAACCGCCTGCTGTGGCGCGCGAACATCCAGCGCCTTGAGTTTGAATCATTGCGCGACACGCTGCTGGCCATCGGTGACTCCCTGGATCGCACGCTTTACGGCCGGCCGATCGATCTGGAACGCAATCCTGAATCCACACGCCGCACGGTTTACGGCGTGGTGGACCGCCAGGATTTGCTGGATGCATTCGTGAACTTTGATTTTGCCAATCCCGACATGGTGAACGGCATCCGCCACGAAACCAGCGTGCCGCAACAGGCGTTGTTCCTGATGAACAGCCCGGTCGTCATCGAGCAGGCCAAAAAACTGGTGGCGGAGGATAAATTCCTCAGTTGCACCAACAGCGAGGACAAGATCGAGTTTCTCTACGGGCGCATCTATCAACGCCAGCCGAGGTCGGAGGAAGTTCAACTAGGCTTGGATTTCATCGCGCAAACTCCGCTGGCTGATCCAAGCACAGATAAGAAAGCAACAACAGTTGCCGCTAATCGTCCAAAATCACCGCAGGAACGCCGACAGGAACTTCAGCAAGAGCGTCGGGCCGAACGCTTGGGCCAGAATCGCCCGAACAATGCCCAACAGAAGAAACGCGCCCCGCTCACCGCCTGGCAGGAATACGCTCACGCGCTTTTGCAGGCGAATGAGTTTTCGTTTGTGAATTGAAGTTGGTTCTGGAAGAGCTGTAAGCCGATTTCTGTCTGCGTTCTTGCGAACGGAGAGAATCATTTGTCTCAGCAGCCGATACCCGAAACCTGTCCGCTTTCGCGGAACGCGGAACGAGCCGCTCCTCGGTTTCCTATTTGGCCTTGCACCCGATGGGGTTTTCCATGCCGCGTCGCTTGCGCTTCGCGCGGTGGGCTCTTACCCCACCTTTTCACCCTTACCACTGTAGCGGCGGTCTATGACCGTCGCAGATTTTCCGGCGCTCATAGAGCGCCGCTACAATGGCGGTATCTTCTCTGTGGCACTGTCCGTCGGGACGACTCGCGCCGTCACCGCCCGCGTGTATCTCAGCCCAACAAGCCTGAGTTACGCGGCATCGTGCTCTGCGGTGTTCGGACTTTCCTCCCGCGACTTGCGCCGCGAGCGATTCTCCGCTCTTCCAGAACCGCAACCATATTACGCGAACCGCACCTTCCCCACAAGCCGGGGTTCGGCATGGCGAGGTTTTGGATAGTGGGTGATGTGAATCAATCCATGCTACACCACACAAACGAGCAACCTGCATTTTCATGCCACGAAACTTTCCTCGCCTCGCCCGTAGCAAGCTTGTTAGCGTCAGGTCCATGCAAGAAGCCGAGCCGTTGCAACAGGTGCGTCGCAGCTACATCCGTCAGCGCGGAAAAACGCTTTCTTACTTCGGCGGCTGCGATTATTTCCGGCTAGCGAGTCATCCCAAAGTCCTAAAAGCGGTCAGCGAAGGGATGAAGCGCTACGGCCTAAATGTTGCCGCCTCCCGGATCACGACGGGCAATCATAAGGTCTATGTTCGATTAGAAAAGGAACTCGCAAAATTTTTTGGTACTGAAACAGCGGTGCTCGCGAATTCCGGCTACGTCACCAACCTAATGGTTGCGCAAGCGCTCGCCGGACAATTTTCTCACGCCTTGATTGATGAACGCGCTCATGTGGCATTGAAAGACGCTGTGGATACGCTGAGCTGCCCGGTGTTGCGATTCAAACATCGGGACGTCGCTGATTTCGCTGCCCAGCTCAAGCGTTGCGGCAAACAAGCACGCCCCGTGGTTTTGACAGATGGTCTTTTCGCACACAATGGGTCAATCGCTCCGCTCGCGGCTTACCTCAAACTACTGCCGCGCGATGGCTTGATCGTCGTGGACGATGCGCACGGGGCAGGAACAGTCGGCAAGCGAGGACGCGGTTCGGTGGAATTGGAAGGCGTGAATCGCAATCAAATCGTACAAAACATCACGCTGAGCAAATCGTTTGGCGTTTATGGCGGTGCGATTTTGTGTTCGAAGGTGGTCCGGCAAAGATTGACTCAGAAGAGCCATTTTTTTGTCGGCAGCACGCCACTGCCGTTGCCATTGGCTTACGCAGCAACTGAATCAGTTCGCTTGTTAAAAAAAGAAGCAAGATTTCGGGCCAAACTGATTGCAAATGCTGAACACATCAAGGCTGCGTTACAAAAAACAGGATTTGCACTGGAGCGCTTTCCTGGCCCGATTGTGCCGGTTCAACTCAAAACTGTCGAAGCAAACCAGAAGCTTCGTAATGCGCTTTTGCAGGCCAAGATTTTGCCGCCATTTCTAACTTATCCTGGTTCTCCAGCTGGTGGATATTTTCGCTTTGTGATTTCGAGCGAACACACCAAGGAACAGCTTGAAGCGCTCGCCCGAACCCTTATTCCTTTTGCCAAGGCCGCGACTTAAAGTGCAGCAAGCACTTCATCCGCGTGATCTTCTGGCTTTACCTTCGGCCAGATTTTTTTGATTTTGCCGTCCGCCCCAATCAAGAAAGTCACGCGATGCACCCCCAAGTATTTCCGCCCCATGAAGGTCTTTTGCCCCCAGACTCCATAAGCTGTAACAATCTTCTTGTCCACATCAGCAAGCAGTGTGAAAGGGAGTTTGTATTTTTCCACGAACTTGTCGTGGGCTTTTACTGGATCAACACTGACCCCCAACACGACCGCATCCTTTTTCTTGAAGGCTGCAAACCGATCGCGAAAAGCACAAGCCTCCTTGGTGCACCCAGGTGTATCATCCTTGGGGTAGAAATAGAGGATGACGTTTTTGCCTTGGTAGTCGGCAAGTTTGACGATTCGCCCGCCATTCGTTTCGGCAGAAAAGTCTGGGGCTTTTTCTCCTTCTTGCAGTTCTAATCTTAGTTCAGCAGCCACCCGGCAAGACTGCACTGGATCTTCAAGCTTGGCAAAGCATCAAACTGGTTCAAATTACTTCTTATCCGCTTATTTGCGGACGCCAAAACTATAAAATTCGGTAAGATCCCCAAAAAGCCTTTGACTTGCGCGCCTTTGCCCGTTACCAGAATAGCAGAATATACCCAACCACACGCCAGATACTTTAGGAATCGCAACTATGGGCACCTTGTTACCTGAAAAAATATATCATCACCTCCGCACCAAACTACTGGCAGGGGAATTTCCTCCGGGTACCCGACTGGACTACAAGAAAATTAGCGTCGAAATGGGTGTCAGCACCACCCCCGTCCGCGAGGCCATGGGAAAACTTGGCAGCGAGGGATTGGTAGAGTTGGTCCCGAGAGCCGGCGCCATCGTTCGCAAGCTGGGCGCTCAAGAAGCCATTCAACTTTATGGTGTCCGAGAGGCCATCGAAACCTACGCAGCAACCAAAGCAGCAGAGAAAATCTCGGACGCTCGCTTGCAACAGCTGGAAGGCTTGTTGAACAAGATGCGCGGGTTGATTACCAAATCATTCACCACCACCAATAGCATCATGACCGGTGAAAACCTTTCTGATTTCCTCCAGTCAGATCTCGCTTTTCACATGACCATTATCGAAGCCGCAGGAAATCCACGCCTGACCAAACTGGCGGGCGACAGCCACATTCACTCACGCATCTTTGGCGTGGAACGCTTCGGCCACAATCAGGAGTTGATGGAGGAAGCTGATCAAATTCATCGCTCCATTTTCAGCGCGCTGAAACAGCGCAATGCAGCCCAAGCCAGCCAGCTAATAGCTGAACATATCCAACGCAGCTTGGAACTTACCTTGTCCCACATTGACGATTCTCCCCAAGAAACTTGGTGGCATTCAAAATCGGCAAATAAACCGCAAAAGCAGTTTGTTGCCTGATTCCAAGGAAGGTTTGCAACCACCGAACCGATTCGGAAAAAGAATTTGATAATCGCAACAATTCGATTATCAGTTACTAAGAATTACCCGAACAAATGAGCAGCGATTTCCTGCTTAAAATAATGCTTGAAGTTAGAATATATTCGTTTATACACAAAAGCAACAAGCCATAACAGCAAGCGCTCAACGCCTTTGTCGTCTTTACAACATTACCAACCCAATGCCTACCCATTCCCAAACCCACCGCTTCGCCAAGGCACGCAACTCGGTCGCGTTCACATTGATTGAACTGCTTGTGGTGATTGCGATAATTGCCATTCTCGCCGCCATGCTATTGCCAGCATTGGCAAAGGCAAAAGGCAAGGCCCAAGCAATCGCGTGCTTGAGCAACACCAAACAGATATTGCTGGGATGGACTCTTTTTAATGGCGATCATGACGACATTTTCCCAACAAAGATTTATCCTAATGGGGTTTCGTGGGGAAATTCAGATAATACCAATGTAGCTGTTTATTTAAACGGAAGCCCTGACACAAGTTTGGTCAGCTACATAAAAGCAATAGGCGTTTACAAATGTCCTGCTGATAACCGTAGAGATCCAACTACCGGGAACCGCCTATTCACCATTTCCGCAAACGCATGGGTCAGCGGTGTAAGTGTTACAGCGCAATCAACTGGAATTCCAGGGAGGACTTATGCGCCAAACGGTAAAGGGGCATCAAAAGTATCAGAGCTCAACAAACCAGGCCCTTCGATGATAATTACAGTTCTGGATGAACACCCGGACAGTATTGACGATGCCTTATGCCATTTCGTGGGCGGTTATCCTTTGGCGAATGGGCTGATGCGGAATATTCCTGCAAGCCACCATTATGGCGGCGGCGGCAACATTTCTTTCGCTGATGGACACGCAGAAATTCATAAGTGGAAAGATTCAAGAACAAAACCCCCGATTATCGGCTCCGCTCAACCCACACCTTCACCTCAGCCTTCACCTGGAAACGAAGATCTGATGTGGATTAATGATCGCTTACCCTACCAGTAAAAGCTCCCGTTATTTACTTAGCTTGCCCCCACCCCCAACCAGAGTAACAAATCATGAAAACCGGTCACATCAAACATAACACTCGCTTCGCCTCGCTGCGCTCAACATGGGCCAGCCCCTGTGCTTTGGCAGTCGCAATAATAGCTCTCGCTACAAGCTCGTCATGGGCGCAATCAGTAGTCATCCGTTCACAGCCGTTGCGCCTTACGATTCCCAAGGGAGTTCCGACTACAAACACCATAACTTTAACAATTGTAACGGCATCCTTGCCGACTCCGTCGGTTAACTTGTCCGTGACAGATGTCCCGGGTTCGGGAAACGCATTTGCAACCTTAAGCCAAACCACCATAGCAGCGAATGCAACTACGACGGTAACTCTCACTTTGACCAACGATGCAACGCTGAATGGCGGTAATTACGACATGGCAGTGGTAGCCACAGGAGACGCGAGCTTCCGTCTGCCGATACCTATTACCTGCACCTACGTCTGGAGCGGCGCAAATTATGCCAATGGAACTTCGACCAACTGGTCTAGCGCGGGTAACTGGCAAGGCGGGATTGTTCCCGGAGCGAGTGATGCTGTGGTGTTCGCAAATATGGGAGCGGTCACGAATTCTGCCAATTCGGTACCGGGAGGGGGCACACCTAATACTCTTCAAACTGCGCCGATTATTGCAACAAACGTAATAGTTTCTGCGGACACAACAGTAGGCGCAATTCGGTTTGCTCAACAGACCAATACGAGCCGCGCTTTTCATTTTGAAATCCAATCGGGAGCAACTCTTTCAGTAACGGGACCAGGTGGCTTTTCGATCTTACGGGATAATAAATTTGTTTCGCAACAATCGGACGTAAAGTTTTCAGGTGCGGGTAAATTGAAAGTGGACAATATCAACGCCAATATCAACTACCTCATAGACGGCCAAGGTTACGGTCTTTGGGATATGCGTTCACTCGCTTCTTTTGAGGCAAATGTTAATCGTCTGGGGTTGGGTGATTTTCGGGAGTTCCCCAATTATTATACAAACGGTTCAGTCGGAACCGGCGCCACCGAAGCTAGTTTTGCTTCTAGGTTCGTTCCATATATTTATCTTGCGCTGACCAATGTCATCAAAGCTTCGTATGTTGATCCCAATAACTACTTAGATCCAGGCGTTAGGACGTATGCGTTGACACTTGGTAACAACGAAACGCAAGGAACGGGGTCAGGCCAAGTACTTCGGTTTTCCTTCGGACTGTCTAACGCAGTATTCCTCGACAGCATTTGCTTTGGTGCAAGTGGGGCGGTCGGAAACCCACATCTGTTTAACTTTAATGCGACAAATTCATATGCTTTATTTCGCGGAATAACTGGACTCAATTCACGAATCACAGCTTGGGTACAGGCTGATGGTTCAGGAACCAATTCGAGTGGCTCCAATTCGCGAGGTGCAGTGGACTTTGGCAATGGCAAAGTTGATGTCTTGGTTGACCGCCTTTATCTCTCCCGTGTTAGGACGAATCACTCGGGAATAACATTTAGTTCATCACTAACAATCGGAGGCGCGTCGCCAGGCAGTATTTTTGATGTAAACACTGCCTATTTAGGCATCCAAGAGTATCCAAACCTCGCGACCACCGTTACCAGTGCGGCGAATAGTCCAAGCGGAACCGTGACTGTTAACAGCAACGCAACGTTCAAGGTCAATGGGACTCTTCATTTGGGCTATACGACGACATCTCCAACAGGCACGCCTAACTACCCGGAAAACTGCTCCGGCATCCTCAACATCAGCTCCAACGGTACAGTGATGGCAAGTAACATTCTCGCTGGTGGTGTGTCGAAACTCTCCGTTGCCAACAACATCTTCATGAATCGCGGTCGGCTTATCGTGACTAACGGAATCGGTGATGTCACCAAAGCTGTGAACCTCTTCACAATTACCAACGGGTCGCAATTGACGGTGCATAATGTGAGCGATACAGCGCCGAGCATTTATGTGACTACGCTTAACGCCGCAAACATTGGTAGCGCCTCCTTGGTAAACATCCCGGCGTTGACCAACACTATTTGGCCCGTCACGATCCCGCTTATTTCTTATGTCACTGCAAATCCGAACATCGCAGGACTTATCGCGGGCACGTTGCCATCGGGAGTTGTGCTTCAAACAATCGTAGACAGCAATGCTGGTCTTGCTCCGAACGGTACCATCAACTTCACATTTACAACCAACACGCCAAAGGTCTTGGTATGGACGGGTGCTGCGAATGGCAACTGGGATACAATCTCCTCAAATTGGGTCACTCAAGTGGGTGGCACACCGACCCGCTTCACCGATGGTGACTCGGTGGTGTTCGGCAATTCTTCTGCCGTGAATGCGATCACAGTTGTTGGAAGCGTGACTCCGGGGCAAACGGCAGCAGCTTACGGCATCACTATCACCAATGATGCAAGCCATAACTACTCGTTCACTGGAGGCGCCGTGGGTGGGAGCGCAAACGGATACAAAGCTGGCGCAGGCAGCCTGACAGTAAACGCTTCATTCTCTCCCGGATTTACGATTGAAGCCGGATCGTTGGTTGGTAACGGCACTTTGGGTACAACCGTTCTCGGCAGCGGGACGACGATGACAGGCTTTAGCGGTACTATTAACAACGGACTCAGTGTATCGAGTGCAACCGTGAATGTGACTGGCACAGTCAATGGTGGCTTGAACCTGATATCTGGCAGCTTGATTAATTTTGGCAGCATCAATGGCCTGGTAAATATTGCTGATGGCGTCACGCTGGACAATCGTCCGGGTGCTACCATGACAGTCATATTGCCTTGGACTATTTCTACCAATACCACGCTGATCAACAACGGCAGCATTTACCAAGTTGGCACCCTCAACGGCAACCTCGGCATGAATGTTGACGGCACCTTGAAAGGTGTAGGCCTGATTGGTCAAAATCCGGCTACTCAGCTATCAAGCGATGTGCGGGTGACTATTCGCGCCGGCGGAACCCTGATGATTGGCAATTCGCCCAATGAAATCACTAACATGACCATCGGCGTACGTCTGGATCTTAACGCTGGAAGCACAGTAACTTTTGACGTGGATAATACCGGACCACGTAATGATAAAATCATACTCGTTGCTACTCCGTATGGTTTTGGCAAAGTGAATTTCGGCGTTGGGAATAACCAAGGCGGAACAATATTTGTCAACCGCGTTGCTGGCCCTGCGTTCGACGCCGCCACCAGCTTGCTGCCGTTCGATCAAACCTCGAACCCACCAGACAACGCGAATCCCGCCATCCCAAAAATCACACCGCAACCAGCCCTTGGATTAGTCTGGAATACCGCCGAAGTCATCACCAATCTGACGCTTAACGTCGTTCCGCTGCCGCAGATAACAAATACGGTCACCAGCACAAACTTTGTGTTTGAGTGGCCCGCATCCTACCGCGGCTGGCGTGTAGAACGGCAGATCAGCACGTT
Source organism: Verrucomicrobiota bacterium (assembly GCA_049840435.1). Taxonomy (GTDB): domain Bacteria; phylum Verrucomicrobiota; class Verrucomicrobiia; order Limisphaerales; family JADLHS01; genus JADLHS01. The sequence continues at coordinate 121,217 of JASGKY010000032.1, forward strand.
GGATGTTGGATTGGAATCGCCTTCAACCAACTGGAACACATTATTCACCGCGCTTGGCGGTACAAATGCATCCATTTACTACTACCCGGACATCACGAACCAGCCGGACGTTTTTTGGGTTCGACAGACCGTCCCAATCGATAAAACGAACGCGGCTGTCTTCTATCGGACCACGTATCCGTAAGTGTAACCGGATTAGTCCGGTCATAATCACCGCCGGGGCACGGCGCAAGTCGTGCCCCGGCGACTTTTTTACGACTCAGCAGAATAGCCGCTTTTCGTACGCATCACATTTTGATGAAATCTTTGACCTCGATTCTCACTGTTCTTTGCATTTGCCCTGTAGTCACGCTTCTGGCCAACGCTGATGCATCTCGCCTCGCCTTCCCCTCGGCAGAAGGCTATGGCCGTTTTGCTTCCGGAGGCCGCGACGGTCGCATCACCCATGTCACCAATCTGAAAGACTCTGGCCCTGGGAGCCTACGCGATGCCGTTGAACAATCCGGTCCACGCACGGTGGTCTTCGATGTCTCCGGACTTATCACCCTTGAATCCCGGCTCATCATCCGCGGCACCAACTCCAATCTCACCATTGCTGGCCAGACTGCGCCCGGTCAAGGCATCTGCCTTCGCAAATACAACATGGGGATGCTGGGCGCGACCAATGTCATCATCCGCTATCTGCGCGTGCGCCCCGGCAATCTTTCCGGCATGACCCTCGACGGCATGGGCATGGCCTCCAGCGATCATTGCATCATTGATCATTGCTCGATCAGTTGGACGCTCGATGAATCTTTCAGCTCACGCGGCGGAAAGAATATCACCCTTCAACGCACCTTGATTTCCGAAGCACTCAATGAAGCCGGCCACAAAAAATATCCACCCGGCACCCAGCACGGTTACGCTGCCAGCATCGGCGGCGACATCGGCAGTTTTCACCACAACCTCCTCGCCCATTGCGCCGGGCGCAATTGGAGTCTTGCGGGCGGCCTGAGCAAACCAAAAAACGAATATGCCGGCCGCCTCGACCTTCGCAACAACGTCGTTTACAACTGGAAATCCCGCGCCACGGACGGCGGCGCGCACGAAGTCAATTTCGTGAACAACTATTACCAGCCCGGTCCCGCTACGACTTTCTTCTTTGCCCTGAACGCGCAATACGGCGGCTTTCCCGGCTCGCAGCGATACTACTTCGCCGGCAATGTCATGCCCGGTCACTTTGGCCTCACCAATCAAGATACCGGTCGCAAAGCCAGCACCGAACGCGGCGGCAGTCTCCCGACCGAATACTCTCCGTGGTCCGACACACCCTTCTTCGAGTCACACGTCACGACGCATTCGGCCCAGGAGTCCTACACCAATGTTCTCGCCAATGTCGGCTGTAATTTTCCCTCGCTCGATGAACACGACACCCGCGTCATCGCCGAGGTCCGCAGCGGCACCGCCAAGTTCAAAGGCAGCAAGACCGGCTTGCCCGGTCTGCCCGATTCTCAAGACGACGTCGGCGGTTGGGACAATTATCCTGAGGTCAAGCGCGCCGCGGATTGGGACACCGACCGCGACGGCATGCCCGACGCCTGGGAAAAACAACACGGCTTAAATGCGAGCGACGCCACCGACGGCAACAATGACCTGACCGGCGACGGCTACACCAACTTGGAAAAATATCTCAACTCCCTCGTCGGTGAGTATAAGATGCCGGCGAAGAAATAACCTGTCGCCATGCCCAAACCTCTCCGTCGCAATCGGACCATCGGATTGATCGGCCTCGGCCTGATGGGCAGCGCCATCGCTGAACGACTCCTCACTGCTGGCTACACTGTAATCGGCTGGGACATCGCTGCGCCAACCCGCACCCGCCTGCGAAAAATTGGCGGGCAGCCCGCTACGAGCGCGAATGATGTCTTCGTTCACTGCGACCGCATCCTTCTCAGCCTGCCCGACACCAAAATCACCCGCAGCGTCCTGAGCGAAGCCGTCCCGACCTTGCATTACGGCCACATCATCGCCGACACCACTACTGGCGATCCGCGCGACACGGAAGAACTTTGCCTCCAGATTGCCCCTACCGGCGCGCGCTATCTCGACGCCACCATCTCTGGCAACAGCGATCAATTACGCCGCGGCGAAGTATTGGCGATGGTTGGCGGTCTCGCGCCTGCTTTCAAAGTCTGCCAAAAACTTTTCGCCACGTTCGCCACGCGCACCATTTACACCGGCACCACCGGCAGCGCGGCGCGCATGAAACTCGTCACCAACCTCGTTCTCGGCCTTAACCGCGCAGCGCTCGCCGAAGGCCTTAGCTTCGCCCACGCGTTGAAACTCGACGGCAAACAAGTCCTGCAAACGCTCCGCGCCAGCATGGCCTATTCCCGCATCATGGACGTGAAAGGCGAAAAAATGTTGCACGGCGATTTCAAACCTCAGGCCCGCCTCTCGCAACATCTGAAAGACGTCCGCCTCATGCTCGCCGCCGCTGACAAAGCGCATACCAAATTGCCGTTAAGCGAAACGCACAAAAAGATTCTCTCGGCCGCTGAAGCCGCCGGCCTCGGCCAACTCGACAACAGCGCCATCATCCGAGTCATCGGCGCAACGCCTCCAAGTTGCCCCGATCCAACGGAGCACCCGCCTCAAGCAAGCCACAGCGCAAAGCCACGCGTCGCGATCATCGCGCCAGCTCCATTTCCTCTGCGCAATGAGTTCCGTTGCTCCACTTTCTTCTCGCGCCCGCTATGCCGTCCTGTTCATTGCCTTTGCCGCCCTGCTCTTCGACGGCATGGAACTCGGCCTCATGCCCATCGCCTCGTTTTCCGTCGCAAAAAACCTACTCGGCCAAGATTTCACTGACAAACTTGGCGGAGATTGGTTCGCTTGGCTCACGGCTAGCCTAATGCTTGGTGCTGCCATCGGCGGCATCTGGCATGGCGCCCTTGGCGACAAGATTGGCCGCACGCGAGCGCTGGGTATCAGCATTCTTTTCTATTCGTTATTCGCGGGCTTGGGCGCTTTTGTTACCAGCATGGAACAAATGCTCGTCCTCCGTTTTCTTGTCGGGCTAGGGGTTGGCGGCGTTTGGCCTAATGGCGTCGCGCTCGTCTCCGAACGTTGGCCAAATATCTCGCGCCCCATCGTCGCCGGTATCATGGGTGCAGGCATTAATGTTGGAATATTGCTGCTCTCCCAAATTGCCCGCGTCTGGCACATCACTCCAGAGTCGTGGCGCTGGCTGTTCGAATCGAGTGCCATCCCCATACTACTCGGCCTTGCCACGCTCACATTGTTACCGGAATCGCCCCGCTGGCTGGCTACACGAGGCGCAAACAAAAAGTCCATCACTCCGTTGCGAGAATTGTTCACCCAGCCTTTACTTCGCTCGATGCTCACGGGCATTGCTTTGGGCGCCATTCCTCTTGCTCGGCGCCTGGGCGGCGAGCAAATGGATGATTCCGTGGGCGGACAAATTAGGCACTGCTGCCGGGCAGCCTGACTACAAGGCCGCCACGCAAGGCTATTGGGCTGTAGGTGCAGCACTGGGGAGCTTTTTTGGCGCACAACTGGCCAGTCTCCTTGGACGACGTGTTTCGTATTTCTTCATCAGTCTTGGTTCAACCATGCTGACATGTGGCATCTTTCTCTTCACTGCTCCGCTGCGTCCTGAATTTCTCTGGCTCGTGTTGAGCCAAGGCTTTGTCGCAACGCTTTTCTTTGGTTGGTTGCCGCTTTATTTGCCGGAACTATTCCCCACCCGAGTCCGCGCTACCGGGAGTGGCATTGCCTACAATGTCGGCCGTTTCGCGACTGCTATCGGTGTGTTTATCGCCGGGGTGCTCGTCGGCTTGTTCAAGGGTGACCTTGCCAAAGTTGTGCCGCGGCGGGGACAATTTACGCTCTCGGCATGATCGTCATCTGGTTCGCTCCCGATACCACGAACAAATCATTGGAGGAATGAGCGTTCTACTTTAATCGCCTATGTGCCCTCAACTAAACCAGACCAAACGATACGACAACTGGCGCTGCATCGGAATCCTGTCCCTTCTCTTTGCCATCCTGCTGCCTGCCACATTGACCTCATGCACGACCTGCCAACGCGGTGCATCTGCCTTCTCCGTAGAACAGCAAGCGGATCGCCTGATCATCACAAGCAACGGCAAACCCATCGCGCATTTCGTCTTCGCAGACACAAACACGCTCCGGCCCTATTTCGCCCACGTTCACACCACCGACGGCATCCAAGTCACGCGCAATCACCCGCCCATCGCAGGTGTTGATCCAGTCGATCACCCCACGATGCATCCGGGCATCTGGCTGGCCTTCGGCAACATCAGCGGACAAGATTTCTGGCGGAACAAAGCCATCATCCGGCACGAAAAATTTACCACCGCACCAAAAGTCTCGAACGGTCGGCTCACCTTTGCGACTGAGAGCAGTCTGCTCACAACGAATGCGGAGGTGTTGGGGAAATTTGATTCGACCATCACTCTGAGCAAATCCAGTGGTGGATATTTCGTGGATTGGAAAGCTACCTTCACCCCGCAAATCGACAGTTTCACCTTTGGCGACCAGGAAGAGATGGGCTTCGGCATACGCATCACCACTCCGATCTCGGAAAAGAACGGCGGCACCGTCAAGAACAGCGACGGCTTGGTCGGCGCCAAAAACGCCCTGGGGCAAAACCGCCGGGTGGTGCGATTACTCCGGCATCCTGAGCAATCGTCTCGTAGGCATTACCGTCATGCCTGATCCAAAGAACTTTCGCCCCAGTTGGTTTCACAGTCGCGACTACGGCCTCATCGTTGCCAATCCTTTCGGTCAGAAAGCCTTTGCCAAAACCTCCGAACCCAGCAGCATCCCGGTGAAGAAGGATGAAAGCTTCACCCTCCACTTCGCCGCCTTTATCCACTCCTCTCCCACTAATGAGCCACCGGATTTGAACGCGGCCTTCAAGACTTTCACGAACCAGAACTAAGACGCCCTGCATGCCCAGTTCTCACCCAACACATCGCATCAAAAGTTTTATTCGTCTCCTTTGCCTTATTCTTGGCCTCGGCTCGGCCTCCTTTAGTTTTATTGTTCAGGACAGTTTTTCGGCCGAACCCACCATCCTCAAGCCTAACGCCTTCGCCCATCACATTGAACGCTTCAATACGATGGAAGCCGAGACCGTCGTGAACCACATCTCTAACGCCCAATCCTGGGACTGGTTGCAAAGGAACATCCCGTTGTTTGAATGCCCTGACCGCGATGTCGAGGAGATCTACTATTTCCGCTGGTGGAGCTTTCGCAAACACATCAAACAGACGCCCAAAGGATTCGTCATCACAGAATTTCTCCTACCGGTCAGCCATGCTGGCGAATTCAACACCATCAGTTGCGCCACCAGCCTGCACCTCGCCGAAGGACGCTGGCTGCACGATGACCGTTATCTGAACGATTACACAAAATTCTGGCTGCGCAGCGACAAAGGCAAACCGGCGAAAAAATTCCACAGTTTCAGCAGTTGGTTCGCCGCTGCCACCTGGGATCGTTACCTCGTCAATGCGGACAAGAAATTCCTCATAAAACTTCTCCCCGACCTCGTCGCCGATTACCGCGCCTGGGAAACTGAGCGCCAGCTCACCAATGGCCTTTACTGGCAATACGACGTACGCGATGCCATGGAAGAATCCATCTCTGGCTCGCGCACTAACAAAAACATCCGCCCCACCATCAACAGCTACATGTTCGGCAACGCGCAGGCCATCGCGAACCTTGCTCGCCTCGCCAACAAACAGAAGATCGCCAACGAATTCACAGCCAAAGCCGCCGCCCTTAAAAAACTCGCGCAGGAAAATCTTTGGGATACCCAAGCGCAGTTCTTCAAAGTGCGACTGGAAAACGGCGTGTTGTCCGACGCACGAGAGGAAATCGGGTTTATCCCATGGATGTTTGCGCTACCAGACTCCGGTAAGGGATACGAAGCGGCTTGGGCTCAGCTGATTGACTCACAAGGATTCAGCGCACCGTTTGGAATCACGACCGCCGAGCGGCGCCATCCGGAGTTCCGCTCGCACGGTGTGGGCACTTGCGAATGGGACGGTGCCGTCTGGCCCTTTGCGACCTCACAAACACTCTATGCTTTGGCCAACGTTCTGCGGGATTACCCGCAAAATATCGTCGCCCCGCAGGATTATTTTAACAACTTCCTCACTTACACCCGCAGTCAACGCGCCAACGGCCAGCCCTACATCGGCGAATACCTCGACGAAGTTACCGGCGATTGGATCAACGGCAAGAACGACCGCAGCCGATATTACAATCACTCCGTCTACGCGGATCTGCTCATCACGGGCGTCATCGGCCTACGCCCACGTGCCGATGACATAGTGGAAATTTCTCCACTGCTTCCGGTCGACACTTGGGACTGGTTCTGTCTGGATAACGTGAAATATCGTGGCCGCATGCTCACCGTGATCTGGGACAAAGACGGTTCGCGCTACGAACGCGGCGCGGGCTTGCGGGTGCTGGTGAGTGGAAACGAAATTGCCCGATCAGAAAAACTAGAACGGATCACCGGCAAACTTCCATGAACTCTCCGCGAACACTATTTCGGCGGATGGCTAACTGGGGCGCCTTTGCAGCTGTCTTGGTAAACGTGACCGCATGCGCCCAAACGCACCTCGGTCCGATTGATTTTTCCACTGCAGGATACGCGGCCAACAATAAACGCATCCCCACCGCTCCAGTGCAAGTGACCATTGCACCGGTGAAAGGCGATGCCACCGCTCGCATCCAAGCCGCGATTGATTACATCGGCACGCTCACGCCCGATCCCAACGGCTTGCGTGGCGCAGTGCTGTTGCTCAAAGGTCGGCATGAAGTTCTTGACGGCTTGATCATCACCAACTCCGGCATCGTCCTCCGCGGCCAAGGGGTGAACGAAACCACGCTCGTCGCCGCCGGCCTTGATCGCCGCACCCTCATCTGCATTTTGGGCCAACCCGCGCCCGCAGGCGCGAAGCGCGTCGCCATTACTAGCACCAACGTTCCAGTTGGCGCTACCACCTTTTCCCTCGCTGATCCCAGCGGTCTCCGGCCTACGAATCTTATTCGTATCACACGCCCTAGCACCAAGGAATGGATCACCAAACTCGGCGCGACTGAATTCGGCGGTGGTGAGGGTGGCGGCTGGAAACCCGGCAGCCGCGATATCACTTGGACCCGCACCATCACCGCCGTCGATGGTGACCGCATCACCTTGGACGCTCCTCTGACCACTGCGCTCGATGAACCCGGCGCTTATGTCAGTCTCGCAGAACTCGGCGGCCCTATCGCCCAAATCGGCATCGAGAATCTCACACTCGAGTCCACCTTTGATGCCGCAAACGCCAAAGACGAAAACCATTCCTGGTGCGCCATCACGATGGAAAACGCCGCCGACAGTTGGGTGCGGCAAGTGACGTTCAAGCACTTCGCCGGTTCAGCCGTTGCTCTCTACGAAACCACCCAACGCATCACTGTGCAAGATTGCGTCTCGCTTGCACCTGTGTCCGAAATCGGCGGTTATCGTCGCCACACGTTCTTCACAATGGGGCAGCAGACGCTTTTCCTGCGCTGCTACGGTGAACAGGGACGACATGATTTTTCCGTTGGTCACTGCGCTGCCGGACCGAATGCTTTTGTCCAATGCGAAGCCCGCGAAGCCTTGGCCGACAGCGGCCCGATTGAAAGCTGGGTCAGTGGCGTTCTCTACGACAACGTAAGCATTGACGGCAATGCCCTCACGCTCGGATATCGTGCTGGCAACAATGCTGGCATTGGCTGGGCGGCGGCGAATAGCGTGCTGTGGAATTGCAGCGCGTCGGTTATCCGTTGCTGGAATCCGCCCGGCGCGACCAACTGGAGCTTTGGCTCATGGGCCAGCTTTGAAGGCGACGGCGTCTGGAAAAGTTCAAACGACTTCATGCGCCCAGATAGTTTGTTCGCAGAACAATTAAAACTCCGACTCGGCGCCGAGGCTGCCACGCGCCTGCAACTCATGCCCCGTCCTCGCGAAGAATCCAGCAATCCGCCGCTCGACAAAGCCCAGGAACTCGCCGCGGCATCGCATCAACCTGCGCCCCAGCTTCGCGACTATATCCTCGCTGCCAGTCAGCGCGATCCCATTCCAAGCGAACCCGGGAATGCCAAACGCATCGAAGACATTTCCCATCCTCCATCCTCCATCCTCCATCCTCGTTCGCTGCTAGCTATTACCAACGGCTGGCTCACCATTGATGGTAAACTTGCCATTGGCAGCACTGCGGACGTCACGTGGTGGCGGGGCAATATCCGCCCAAACGAGGCGAAGGAATTTGGTGCTCGGCATTACTCGGTTTGTCCCTGGCCGAATCGGTGCCGGCTTCACCGACAACCTCAACGAAGTTGCTGACAAACTCGTCGCCAACGGCACCGTCTCCCTCGATCACAATTACGGCCTCTGGTATGACCGCCGCCGCGACGACCATGAACGCGTCCGTCGCATCAACGGTGATGTTTTGCCGCCGTTCTACGAGCAACCCTTCGCTCGAAGCGGCGAAGGTTCGGCTTGGCTCGGATTGAGCAAATACGATCTCACCAAATTCAATCCGTGGTATTGGTCGCGCCTGCGCGCGTTCGCCGACATATGCGAACAGCGCGGCTTGGTTCTATTCCACCAGAATTATTTCCAACACAACATCCTCGAAGCTGGGGCGCACTGGGCCGATTCGCCGTGGCGTGCGGCGAACAACATCAATAACACCGATTTCCCCGAACCACCGCCCTATGCCGGCGACAAACGCATCTTCCAAGCGGAGTTATTTTATGACGTGACGCACCCCGTGCGCCGGAAATTGCACGAAGGTTACATCCGCCAGTGCCTCGACAATTTCAAAACCAACTCGAACGTCATCCAGTTTACCAGTGCCGAATTCACCGGCCCGTTGCGCTTCATGCAGTTCTGGCTGGATACCGTCGCAACTTGGGAAAAGCAAAACAATCGCAATCACCCGATTATCGCCTTGAGCTGCACCAAGGACGTGCAAGACGCCGTCCTTGCCGATAAGAACCGAAACGCGACGGTAGATGTGATCGATTTTCGCTACTGGTGGCGCACAGACAAGGGCGAATTCGCCCCGCCCGGCGGCAAAAATCTCTCGCCGCGACAATTTGAGCGGATGTGGAAAGGCGGTCGTCCAAACGAGGCCGACCTCGCCAGCATGGCCGCTGAGTATCGCGCGAAGTTCCCGACCAAGCCGCTCGATCTGTGATTTTGATGCGGCGGGTTGGGCGTGGGTTTGCGCCGGCGGTTCGATGCCGCGTCTGCCAAAAACCACTGCCCCAACGCTACTCGCGGCGATTCCGCACATGCAACCATGGGCTGAAGTGTCCAACGATAATCGCAGGGTTTTGCGTCAGCCCGGTAAACAGATGTTGGTTTATTTGAGCAACGCGGCGGAATTGGACTTATCCGCAGAATCCGGCTTATTCCACGTCAACATCATCAACCCACGTACGGGCACTGCAACGTCAGGCGACCAAGTGAAAGCTGGAGGCAAAGTGAAGTTGCCCGAAGCGACGGTCATCTGGTTGACGAAGGAGTAATTACATGAAGCAACTTGGGGGACTGGCGCTGATACTAGTATTGGCAACGATGACTCCAACTTACGCCGCTACGGGCGTCGAGCAATGGGGCGTATATGAAGTCGCGCTCAAAGGGCCAACGAATGGTAATCCATTTCTCGACGTGCGCTTCGCGGCAAAGTTCGTGCAGGGCAATGACTCGATTGAAGTCCCCGGCTTCTACGACGGCGACGGGAATTATCGCATCCGGTTTAGCCCGGAGCAACAAGGTGACTGGAAATACGAAACCTCCAGCACTGCGGCGGAGTTGAACGGCAAGACCGGCGAGTTTACCGCGACAAAACCGGCTGCAAACAATCACGGTCCAGTGCGCGTGACGAACACGTTTCACTTTGCCTATGCCGATGGCACGCCTTACAAACAACTTGGGACGACATGTTACGTCTGGACGCATCAGCCGGAGGAACTACAGGAGCAGACGCTTAAGACACTCGCGACCGCACCGTTCAACAAAATCCGCTTCTGCGTGTTCCCCAAGCGTTACACCTGGAATACAAACGAGCCCACGATGTATCGTGTTTGAACAGCGTGGCGGCGACGCCTCGTCGTCGAAAGGTCGCTTCGACACCTCACGCTTCAACCCCAAATTCTTCCAGCACTTCGAGCGACGCATCCTGGATCTGCAAAAGCTCGGCATCGAAGCAGATATCATTTTGCTGCACCCCTACGACAAAGGTGCGTGGGGCTTCGACGCCATGACGGCCGCAGGAAGATGATCGCTATCTAAAATATGTCGTCGCGCGACTCGCGGCGTTCCGTAACGTCTGGTGGTCGCTCGCCAACGAATACGATTTCATGAAGCGCAAGACCGAGGACGATTGGGAGCGCATCGGCCAGCTTGTGGCGCGCACCGACCCGTTCCATCGCCTGTTGAGCATTCACAATGGCGAGCGCATCTTCAATCAGACGCGCCCGTGGATCACCCACGCGAGCATCCAGAACGGCGCAGCGGTGGCGGAGTTCGGACGCGCGGAGCTTTATCGTGACGCCTATCCGCAAGCCCATCGTCTATGACGAGGTGAAATACGAGGGCGACATCGAGAGCCGCTGGGGACACATCTCCGCCGAGGAACTCGTTTTCCGCTTTTGGAACGCCACCATCGCCGGCACGTATTGCGGCCACGGCGAAACCTACAAGAGTGATGACCAGATTCTTTGGTGGGCCAAGGGTGGCGTGCTCAAAGGTCAAAGCCCCGCACGCCTCGCGTTCCTAAAAAAGATATTAGACGATTCGCCTGCCGAAGGCATTGATCCAGTGGACAAATGGCAGGATACGCCCATCGCCGGCAAGCCCCCCGAGTATTACCTCGTCTATCTCGGCAAGGAAACGCCGACGAGCTGGGAGTTCAAACTTCCGAAACCGCCCCAAGGCAAAGGCCAGCCACCCGCCGATGGCATGAAGTTCACTGCGGAAGTCCTCGACACGTGGAACATGACCGTGACGCCCGTAGCCAGCGAGTTCACGCTCAAGAAGAAAGACAATTATTATCACGCCGACAAAGACGGTCGTAGCATCGCCTTGCCCGGCATACCTTACCTGGCCATCCGCATCAAGCGGGTAAACTGATTCTGTGCTAAAAACAAACAGGGCCGCACAAATCGTGCGGCCCTGCTGTTTTAGAATTTCAACCGGGAATCAGGCGCGGGGAGCGAGTTTCTTCTCCACGGCGACCTTGTCCAAGGTGATGTATTTCGGCAAACCACCTTCGGTCGGGACTTTGGTTTCGCCTTCGATCAACGGCTTGGCGTAATCGACGAACTTTTCGTTCGGCAGGAAGCCGTCTTCGCTGATCCAGTCCTTCGGAATGAAATGTTCCACATTGGCGATGTCAGCCAAAGGTTGCAGATCGGTGCTCCAAGTGACTGCTCCCGGCGTGCCGCCACGAACAATCTTCACCATGTAACCGCTCTTGCCATCCACGGCCGCGCGAACGGCAGCTTCACCGGCGGCGAAGGCGTTCTTCGCATCCGTGGCGCTGGCGAAATGCGCCGCGGCACGTTGCGAGTAACCGAGCAGCACCGTGCGGGTCTTGAGATTCATCTTACCCTGCACGATCTCCTTGAGCTTCTCCGCTGCGCCCGCGAGCACCGGATGACCGAACGAATCGAGCCGACTCTTGTCCGCGCCGACTTCGTTGCCAGCCTTGTCCTTGATGCCTTCGCCGACCACAACGATGCAATACTTGTAAGCCGCCACAGTCTCTTTGACCTTGGCGAGGAACGCCGCTTCGTCGAATGGCAATTCCGGCAACAGGATGATGTGCGGCGGATTGGCCGGGTTGCCGCGCTTGGCGAGCACCGTACCAGCGGCGATCCAGCCGGCGGAACGACCCATCACTTCGATGATGCAGCAGGAACCGTCATCGGTCGCCATCGCGCCTACGTCAATGCCCACTTCCATCACGGTGGTAGAGTTATATTTGATGACCGAGCCGTAGCCGGGGCAGTTGTCGGTGTGCGGAAGATCGTTATCAATCGTCTTCGGCACGCCGATCACGCGCATATCGTAGCCGCGCTTGACGGCTTCTTCGTGGATCTTGTGCGACGTGTCTTGGGAATCATTGCCGCCCGCGTAAAAGAAATAGCGGATGTTGTGCGCGGCGAAAACCTCGAACAAACGGTCCATATCTTGGGCCGCTTTTTCGGGTTTCTTCTTGAAATCAATCTTGTAGCGGCACGTGCCGAGCGCGGCGGCGGGCGTGTATTTCAAGCCTTCGATGCTATTGCGCTTCTCGTCGTTGATATCAATCAACTCCTCGTTAAGGATACCAAGGATGCCATTGAGGCCGCCGTAAATTTCTTCGATGACTTCGTGTTTACCCGCTTCAGTGATGACGCCGGCCACGCTCGCGTTAATGACGGCGGTCGGGCCACCCGATTGAGCGACCAAGAGATTTCCAGTGAGTTCTGCCATAAAATGTCCGTCACCTTGCCAACCAATGCCCCAATAGTCAAAGCGGAATTCACGACCCTTCGCGAAAGGCGGGATAATCCTTCCCAGTATCGGTATGATTCAGCAGCCCAGTTGGTTGAGCACTTCATCAATAGTATGCCGGTTTTGCCAGAGTTCGGAGCTGTGCCGCTGGCGATGCCCGATGGCCTTCCGGAACCAACCACCCGCCGCCGGGAGGATTTCGCTAGGTCTGCTTTTCCGACCGACGTAAGCTCCCGCCGTGAATATTTCCGTCCATGACATCGCCGTGGAAGTCATCCGCACCGCAGGCCGGGATAAACCGGCCGACCAAGCTTTGCGCGAAGTGTTGAAAGCCATGCGCGACCTGCCGCCCTTCGACGCGGCGGCCGTAAGTCGCGCCGTATTCACATATTATCGCTGGCACGGTTGGTTGCGCGATGAGCGCACGGTAGACGCCCGAATGCGGCTGTCTCGGCGGCTGGCCGAACGCTTTCGCGCCAATACCATCCCCTTCGCCGAACTGCGGGCCAAAACAGTGCCGGCTTGGACGAACGCGGTGATGGAAGTGAGCAACGAATGGTTACGCTCCCTGCAACAAGAGCCGACACTTTGGTTGCGCGCCAAGCATGACACGAGTGACGCGTTGTTACGCGGCTTACCGGGGGCCGACTTGAGCAACGCGTTGCCGAATGCCTTGGTTTACAGCGGGGAAACGGATTTGTTCAAAACCCCGGAATTTCACGCGGGTGAATTTGAGATTCAGGACATTGCCTCCCAAGCCGTCGGCTGGCTGTGCGATCCCAAGCCGGGAGAAACTTGGTGGGACACTTGCGCCGGCGAAGGCGGAAAATTGCTTCACCTCTCTGACCTGATGCAAAACAAAGGCCTGATCTGGGCGAGCGACCGCGCAGAATGGCGATTGAAAACACTGAAGCGTCGCACCGCGCGGGCGAAGGCGTTCAACTATCGCGCCGCAGTTTGGGATGGCAGCGCTAAGTTGCCGACGAAGACAAAATTCGACGGCATCCTCGTAGATGCGCCGTGCAGCGGCCTTGGCACCTGGCAGCGGAATCCGCACGCCCGCTGGACGACGACGGAAAAGGACGTGCATGAATTGGCTGAGGTGCAAAAGCGCCTGCTGACGAACGTTGCCGGCAGCGTGAAGCCCGGCGGTAAGCTGATCTTTGCCGTCTGCACCTTGACGCGTCCGGAAACCACGGACGTCGTGGAGCACTTCAACGCGACTCAGCCAGAGTTTGAGCCACTGACTTTGCCTGTGTTGAAAGCCAACGGTTGCACGTTTGGAGACGCGGCAACTGTAACACTCTGGCCGCAGGACTTGGGCGGCAACGGTATGTTCATCGCGGGCTGGCGACGAAAAAGAAATTGAACAAGAACATACCGAATTAACGGCGAAAGAAACAAAGTTCATTTCCTGCTGTTTCCGCTCTTATCTTCCGGCAAGAACCAGCGTCAATCGTCACCCATTCGTAACATTCCCGTCACGGGCTTGTTGCGACCCTGGCATTGTCTCGCGCCGCCCCCCATGCTATTCAACTAGCAGTGATGAAGCAGAAGATTCTTGTTGTCGATGACGAATCCGAGGCGGTGGAATTGGTGGAGTTTAATCTCAAACAGGCAGGGTTTGAGGTCATGTCCGCCGCCGACGGCGAGGAAGCCGTCAAGAAAGCCAAAGCCAATCTCCCAGCGCTCGTTGTGCTGGATTTGATGTTGCCGGAAATTGACGGTCTCGAAGTGTGCAAACTCCTGCGCCGCGATTCTGCCACAGCCAAAATTCCCATCCTGATGCTGACCGCAAAAGCGGCGGAGATTGACCGCGTGCTCGGGCTGGAGATTGGCGCGGATGACTACGTCACCAAGCCGTTCAGTCCGCGGGAACTCGTCCTCCGCATCAAAAAAATTCTCGACCGCGGCCAGACCAAGCCGGAGTCCCGGGAAACGATGCGCTACGGCGATCTGCAGATTGACATTCCCAAGCATTGCGCCACATGGAAGGGGAAACCGTTTGACCTGACGGCCACCGAATTCAAGCTGCTGACCATCCTCGCACAACGCGCCGGGCGCGTACAGTCGCGCGACACCTTGCTCCGCGACGTGTGGGAATACGACAGCATGATTGACACACGCACGGTGGATACGCACATGCGCCGCTTGCGCGAGAAACTCGGCGGCGCCTCGAAATATCTCGATACGGTGCGCGGCGTCGGGTATCGGTTTATGGAGTGAATTCCAAACCCAAACGTCCAACACGCCACGCCCCGAACTCAATCTCCAGAGGAGAGTGGCAGCGTGACCTTGAAAATCGGACGTTGCGCGTTGGAAATTGGATGTCCCTCCCCTGCTCTGCATGTTGCCCGCTGTAATCATCATTGCGCTCCTCGCTCTAACCACCCTCCATTTTTGGTGGTGGACGCGACTGCAACGCGAGCGAGCAGCATGGCAGACCGAACTAGCCCAGCACACCGCGCAAAACCACTCAGCTGAAGTTGAAGCGCGTGCCCGGCAGGATGCACTGTTCGACAGCATGATTGAAGGCGTGTTGGTGCTCGATGAAAACGGGCGTGTGCAATTCGCCAACAGCACCTTCGCAGAAATGTTCGCCACAACCGGTGTGCTGCGCGGCAAAACTTTGCTCGAAGCAGTGCGCTTGCATGAAATCGCAGAAGTCGTCGAACGCACGAAGACCGAAGGACGCGTGGCTGACCACGAGTTGCGGCTGGCAACCGAACCAGAACGCTCGCTGCAGATCAACGCCGCCGCGCTCGTCAGCGGGGACCGGCGCAAACTGGGCGTCATCGTTGTCTTCCACGATCTGACCCGAATCAAGCAACTTGAACGCACCCGCCAGGAGTTTGTCGCCAACGTCAGTCATGAGTTGCGCACCCCGCTTTCGCTCATCAAAGGCTATGCGGAAACCCTACTCGATGGCGCGAAGGATAATCCCGAAGTCGCCACGAAGTTTCTTCAAACGATTGACCGCAACGCGCGCCGCCTTGATCTGTTGATCCAAGACCTACTCATCATTTCGTCGCTGGAATCAGGTCGCGTCAGTCTTTCCCTCGGCCCGGTGAACCTGCATGCGTTGACCGACCGGATGCTCGCCGACTTCAAATCCCGCGCCGAAGCCCGGCATGTCAAACTCGTCGGCGCGGTGCCGGAATTGAGTGTTCACGCAGATGAAGCGCGCCTCGAACAAGTGCTCGGCAACCTGTTAGAAAACGCTGTAAAGTATGGTCGCGAAGGCGGCACGGTGACCGTTGGCGGGCGCGCGTTGCCAGACGGAATGCTGGAACTTTCTGTGCAAGACGATGGTCCAGGCATTCCGGCGGAAGCGTTGGAACGCGTCTTTGAAAGATTTTACCGCGTGGACAAAGCCCGCTCCCGTGATCAAGGCGGCACGGGGCTTGGCCTGTCCATCGTGAAACACATCGTGCACAGCCACGGCGGGCGCGTCTGGGTGGAAAGCGAGCCCGGCAAAGGTGCGAAATTTTTCTTCACGTTGCCGCCAGCTAAACCAGAAGCGGCTTGACGCCTTTTTCGAGGGCGTCACTGCGGTGGCGATTTTAGATCTATATCCGTGGTTTGATCGCGATCACACGTCAGCTTGCCATCGCGATAAAATAATTCCGTCACCAATATCGAAGTGCGCTGCTGCTCGTAAGCGTCCTTGGGCCCACCCGCGCGCCGGCCCGGATGAGTGAAATAAAAGAGAAATGCCCGATTCCCACTCACAACCACATCGGGATGTCCCCCGATAACTTGATCGTCCCCACCCAGCCCCGGCTGTTGTAAGAGATTATCTCCTGACTGGCGCTGCCAGTTTAGTGCGTCGTCCGAACGATACACGCCCAGCCCTCGCCAAACGTCGGTGACCATCCAGTAGCTATTCTGCCAGCGAAACACCTTCGGACCTTCGCCGCTCTGATCACCAATGGCCTTACCCTTGTCCTGCCAGTTCACAAGGTCCGCGGAATCGGCAAAGTAAATGGATTTGTGATCACGTTCGTTGTTGTACCACAGCCGCCAGATTTGATTCGTCCCCTCCGTCACACTCAAAATACAGGCATCAATGACATGATCTGACGCCAACTTCAACGGATGGGCATTTCCCCACGTGCGCAAATCACGGCTCGTCAGTTGCACGATATGGCGCGGATGATTCCAATCCTTGAAAATCCCCGGCACAACGGTGAGGAACATGTGATGCGTTCCATCCGGAGCGGTGAACACTTCCGCGCACCAGTGCGTAACGTTTGTCCCACCATATACGGCCGGCAGTTCAATTTGTGCTGTGCCGACATAAGACCAGCTCGCGCCACCATTGGTGGATTCGGCGATGCCAAGGCGGGTGCCGTGAACCCACGCCACGCCCGGCTCATTCGTCACATTGGCGCGGCGATTTGTGTAAAGCATCCACCAACGTTTCGCGTGCGGATTCCAGATCACGACCGGATCTGCTGCGCCGTCATGGACCGGATCGCGGAAGAGCGGCTTCGGCGCGGGCGCCGCAAACCCCATCTGCAATCCGAACGTCGCCAACAGCACTGGCAGCAAAAATGTTTTCATGAATGAGGCCAGCGTAACCAAAATCGCCCAACGGCTAAAAACTTTTTCCCCTGACGCGGCATTGCCGCACATTGGCGATTTACTGGCGCAATTTGGCGTTGTCCCCCAGAGGCGGCTTCGTTTTAATTTGGAAGTCCATCGCAAAAATGAAAACCAACCTTCGTTCCCAATTGTTGTCGCTGAGTCTTGCCGCCTTGGCCACGACCAGCATTGCTTCCGCCGCCACGGTCACCATTCAAGCCGACAAGCCAGGGCACCAAATTCCGCCGACCCTCTGGGGCGTTTTCTTCGAGGACATCAATCTCTCGGCCGACGGCGGCATCTACCCTGAACAGGTGCGCAACCGGTCCTTCGAGGATTCGGACAAACTGGAGAACTGGACCTTCGCCAAGATCGGCGATGGCGCAAGTGAAGCGACGATTGATACCAGTCGCCCGCTGCATCCACTGAACAAGCGCAGCCTGCGCATTAAGCTGGACGGGGCGGTCACACTGGAAAACAACGGTTACTACGGCATGGGGATTGCCAAAGGCGCAACCTATACCTTCAAGGCGGCGCTGCGGGGCGACAACTTCAGCGGCCCACTTGTGATCAAGATCTTGAGCAACGACGGGCGCGAACTCGCTTCCGGCGAGATCCGCTACATCGGCGAAAGCTGGAAGTATCAGAGCATCGAACTCACCGCCGTGGACAGCGATGCCAAGGCCAAGCTGCAAATCCTCGCCTCCAGCAAAGGCACGGTGTTCCTCGACATGGTCTCGCTCCTGCCGAAAAAGACCTGGAAGAACAACGGCCTGCGTCCCGATCTAGCCGAGGCCGTAGACGCGCTGAAGCCCACGGTATTCCGCTTCCCCGGCGGCTGCTGGGTGGAAGGCGAAACGATGGAGAAAATGTACAATTGGAAGAAGACCATCGGTAATGTGGACGCCCGCACCCCATTGTGGAACATCTGGCAATACTACGCCACGCACGGACTCGGTTATCACGAATATCTCCAGATGGCCGAAGACCTTGGCGCCGAGCCGCTCTTCTGCATCAACGTCGGCATGTCACACAAGGAAGTCATCCCCATGGATCAGATGGGCCAATGGGTACAGGACGCACTGGATGCGTTGGAATACGCCAACGGCCCGACGAATTCCTTCTGGGGTGGCCTCCGCGCCAAGAACGGTCATCCCGCGCCGTTCAACATGAAATTTTTGGAAATCGGCAACGAGAACGGCACGCAAGCTTACAACGAACGCTGGGCGCTGTTTCATAAGGCGATCAAGGCCAAATATCCGGACGTACACCTCATCGCCAACGATTGGCAAAACAATATCCCCAAAGATCCCAAGCCCGATCTCGTGGACGAGCACTATTACAACACGCCCGAGTTCTTCATGCAGCAGGCGCATCGCTATGACACTTACGACCGCAATGGGCCGAAGATCTTTGTCGGCGAATACGCCGTCACGCGCAACACCGGCAAAGGCAATCTGCGCGGCGCGATTGGCGAGGCTGCCTTCATGACCGGTATGGAGCGCAACTCCGACGTCGTTTCCATGGCTGCTTACGCGCCGTTGTTCTGCAACGCCAATCACAAGCGCTGGCCGGTGAATCTCATCAACTTCGACAGCACCCGCTGGTTCGGCATCCCGAGCTACTACGTGCAGAAACTCTTCAGCGAACATCGTGGTGACACCGTGCTCCCCACCAGCGTGGAGGTCGGCACAATTGAAGAAAAGCCCCCGACCGGCGGCATCGGCGTTGGCACGTGGAACACATCGGCTGAGTTCAAGGACATCAAAGTCACCGCCCCCGACGGCAAGGTGCTGTTTACCTCGGACTTCAGTCAAAACAGCGCCGGCTGGAAATTGCTCGGCGACGGCGCCGAATGGAGCGTGCAGGATGGCGCGTTGCGGCAGACGGGCGAGCGGGAATTCATCCGCGCCCTCGCCGGAGACAACTCCTGGACGGACTATACACTGACGCTCAAGGCCCGAAAGATTTCCGGCCGCGAAGGTTTCCTGATTCTGTTCCACATCAACGACGACGAGGATCGCGTCTGGTGGAACATCGGTGGTTGGGAAAACACCCAGCACGGCATGGAAGTCGGCGATACGCTCGATGGCAAGCGCGGGCATATCGAAGTTAACCGTTGGTATGACATCAAGGTGGAGGTCAAAGGCGGCGCGGTGAAATGTTCCCTCGACGGCAAAGTCATTCACGACCTGAAGAACACGCTCACGGTCACCCGCGGCCTGTTTGCGAGCGCCGTGCAAGACAGCAAAACCGGCGACATCATTGTAAAGGTCGTCAATGCCGCCACCACGCCAACCGAGACGGAAATCAACCTTAACGGCGCGAAGAAACTGGCATCCTCCGCCAGCGCCGTCGTGCTGACCTCCGACAGCCCGAAGGATGAAAACACCCTTGATGAACCGACCAAAGTCGCGCCCAAGAATACCACCCTTTCAGTCAGCGGCACCAAGATCAAATCCGCCTTCCCCGGCAATTCCTTCACGGTGATCCGGGTGAAAGCTGAGAAATAATCGCCTTTAACTTCACGCACCCACGCTGGCTCTCTGTCAGCGTGGGTTTTTATTTGGCGCGGTTCGCACTACTGCCACTGTCTCGCCTCCCAACACACCACGCGGCTTGATTTCGCATCCCGCTCCCCTACCCTGACAGCTTACGCTTGGGTCGGATTCCGGGCATAAAAACCATCTATCACGTGAAGACAACGACGACGGCTCCCAAACTGAAAAAGCATCAAGTCCAGCTCATCGCCAGCGGCGATCTGCGCCTCTCGGCTAACCAAGTTTGCTGGCCGGCCCAGGAACAGATGGAAGCTACCCTCACTGCCGCGCTCAAGACCGAAGGCTACGAACTCGTCCGCGCCCATAAATTTGACCCGGTCGCCAAGCACGGCTTCATTGATTCGCAGCGCAAAGGTCTCGAAGTCTTCAAACGCATTGATCCCGACGCCCCACTCATCATCGCCGAGGCGGTCTGGCAATATTCCCACCACGTCCTCGCCGGCCTCACCACGCATCGCGGCCCGATCCTCACCGTCGCCAACTGGTCCGGCACGTGGCCCGGCCTCGTCGGCATGCTCAACCTCAACGGCTCGCTCACCAAGCAAGGCGTGAAATACTCCACACTCTGGAGCGAAGATTTCACCGACGACAATTTCAAATCCAAACTCCGCGACTGGCTCAAGACCGGCGCATGCTCGCACAAGACCGACCACGTTACGCCCCTCGCCAAAGTGAAAGTGGACGCGAGCGCGAAGAAGCTCGGCGAGACCCTCGCCGCCACGTTACAGCGGGACAAAGCCATCATGGGCGTGTTCGATGAAGGTTGCATGGGCATGTTCAACGCCATCATCCCCGACGATCTGCTCCACGCCACCGGCGTGTTCAAGGAACGCCTCAGCCAATCTGCGCTCTATTACGAAGCCACGCAGGTCAGCGATTACGACGCCCGCGAATGCTTCGCTTGGTTCAAGAAGAAAGGCATGCGCTTTGATCTCGGTCGCAACGAATCCACCGACCTCACCGAACGTCAGGTCCTCTGGCAATGCAAAACCTACATCGCCGCCGTACGCCTCGCCGATGATTTTGGCTGCGACACCATCGGCATCCAATATCAGCAAGGCTTGAAAGACCTGCTCCCCGCGAGCGATCTCGTGGAAGGTTCGTTGAACAACAGCGATCGTCCGCCCGTAAAATCCCGCGACGGCAAACGCACGCTTTATTCCGGCAAGCCGCTCCCGCACTTCAACGAAGTGGACGAATGCGCCGGCCTTGATGCCATTCTCACCCAACGCGTCCACGAAGCGCTCAAGCAACCGGTCGAAAACACGCTGCACGATCTGCGTTGGGGCGATTGGGATCAATCCGGCACGACCAAGGAATACGTGTGGGTCTTCGAAATCAGCGGCAGCGCGCCGCCCGCGCATTTCATTGACGGCTGGGAAGGCGCGGAAGGTTTCCGCCAACCGCCGATGTATTTCCCGAAAGGCGGAGCGACCTTGCGCGGCATCTCCAAACCCGGCGAAATCATCTGGTCACGCATCTACGTCGCCGAAGGCGGGCTGCACATGGACTTGGGCCGTGCCAAAGTCATCACCTTGCCCGAAGCGGAGACCCAGCGCCGCTGGAAATCCACCACGTGGCAATGGCCCATCATGCATGCCGTCACCTACGGTGTTAGCCGCGACCAAATGATGGCCAAGCATCAAGCCAACCACATCCAATGCGTCTACGCCAAGAACGCCAAAGACGCTGACCAAGCCCTGCTCGCGAAATCCTCCATGGCCGCCGCGCTCGGCATCAAGGTCAACCTCTGCGGCACGAAGGCGGATGGGAAGAAGTGGTGACTGACGGCCGGGCCTTTTTACTGCACCATAACGCGATAGAAATAAGGTCCGGCATTGGTTGCCGTAACGTCCGAGTAAGTGGTCGTGCCGGGCAAACCTTGAATAGATTCAACGGGCTCGAAATACGTTGGGGAAGCAAGATTCGTTGCGCGTTCCAATCCATAGACTCGTGTGGACACGCTCTGCCAAGTGACAGCAACACCAATAGCGCTGTTGGTCAAGCCTACCATCCGCAACACTGAAAGCGCATTGGTCGGACCTGTATCCGCTCGCCACTCTCCGTAATTGTTCATCCCGTCGGCGTCCGGATCACTAAAATCTGCTGAGCCATCTATTGGCAGACCATTCTGCATAGCCCAAGCATATGAAAGGATTGATGCCGGGCCTTGAAACTCATACGCGCCCATGTCCTGCGCCCCACCAGAGACGCGAGGATTACCCAACTGATCGAAAACCGAGGGAGCAATGGAAATATTTCCTGCATTGATACAAGGGGAATTGCTTTGCAGACGCAAATCATAGCTGGCGAGGTCTGCAAACTGTGGAGCGTTGGTTATGTTAGCAACCCCAAAAGGCAACGGTGAAGTACAACAATAGTTTAGCACCGGTGCTGACAAATTACCGGCATAGTTTGTGCCGGATGTCGCTGTGTTGAAATAAACGATGGTGTTTTGTGCAGTGCCTTTAACAAGCCCGCCGCCAAGTCCCGCTGAATTACCCACCACCGTACAACCATACAAGTCGCAATACATCGCACCACCTCCGTTCACGGCACTGTTCCCGACAACACTGCAATTGGATAAATCCGAATCATAAGCGCCTCCTCCGCTATGCGCCAAGTTCCCGATCAGCGTAGACTCGTTCAACGTGCTCCACAGCGCCCCTCCGCCAAGGGTGTGAGTTGCAACGTTTCCAATCAAAAGACAAGTATTGAACGTGCAGTACTTGCCACCGCCTCCGCCCAGACTCGAAGTCGAATTGGTCAGCAAGACACATGAAAACAGTATGCAGTCATATGCACCGCCACCGCCACCGCCAATGCCAAAGGCACTGTTACCAGTCAATGTGCAGCCGAAGAGCTGTGCGCTGCCCGCTCCCCCTCCATAATCCGCTGAATTCCCTTTCAACACACAATTCGTCAGAGTCCCGGCATACATTCCACCGCCACTTTGGAGAGCTTGATTCCAATCCAGACTACAATTCGTCATGGCGCACGAATGTGCGCCACCACCCGATCCTTCGATTGAAATGTTACCGGATAACTGACAATCACTCAGTTTCGAATAACTTGCTCCGCCGCCACCAAACCGAAGCACCGAATTGCTGTTTACATTGCAGCCCGCTAAAACACAGGAATCCACCCCGCCACCGTAATTAGTCGCAGCATTGAAAATCACGACGCAATTGCTCACACTGCCGCTGCAAGCACCGCCTCCCACATAACTAGAGAAATTGTTTTGGATAGTACCTGCTCTTTAGAGAACCACCATACACTCCACCGCCGGCACTCCAAGCCGCGTTGCCGATCACGATACAATTCGTCACCACAGCATCGGCAGACGCACGAGAAGACGCCACCGCCCACATAATCAGAGTTGGTCGGGAATAAGCCGCTGCTCCGTGTTGCGCCATTTAAAATCTTAAACCCTGACAAAGTAGCGCCATTTGCCAGGAAGACACCTCGGATAGCATCATCATCATTTACTAGAGTTGGAACTTGATATCCCTTGATCGACGTTGCGCCAGCCCCATGAACACTGCGCACAGTAATCGGCTTTGTAATTGCGAGTCGACTCTTCAACAGGCCTCCGGCATACGCACCCCCTGATTGATAAACACCATTGGTTACCAGGATCTCATCCCCTGGCTTCGCTGCATCGACTGCGTCCTGAATCAGTGTCGCTGCCGTAGACCAATTAGTGTAAGGCGGTGTGGGCTCAGGGCTGTTCAAGTCAACATATCGGGTCACCGCTGTTGCCCTCCACGAAATCGCTACTAGGATGACCGGAATGATTTTTTGGAGAAATGCCTTCATGCCCTGCTTTAGATTGCCGCTGTTTCTAACATCCATAGGCAAACCCTTCAAGACATCATAGTCCGATACATGTGCGCAGCAGTCGGGGCAAAACCATCCCCAGCGCCAGCGGCGCGGCATCTTTGTAGTCCATCGCCGCAAGCAACAATCCCAAGCTCCGGAGGAGCGGCATAATTATCCGCCGCCATGTCGCTCCTCCGGAGCTTTACTGTTTTCGACAATTTCGGTTTCTACAACTATCTCGCACCGCTGGTGCTGAGGTTGATTGCGTTTTTAGAGGAATGTCCAAACTCAGGACAAATCCGGTATTATCCCCCGAATTGTGTCGCTTTTTGCCCACCAAAGCCTTTGGTGAGACTTACATTGCTCGCTTGTCAGGAAGCAACGTTCACTTGTCAGGAAGCAACGTTCACTTTCAGGAAGCAACGTTCACTTGTCAGGAAGCAACGTTCACTTGTCAGGAAGCAACGTTCGGTTGTCAGGAAGCAACGTTCGGTTGTCAGGAAGCAACGTTCGGTTGTCAGGGAGCAACGTTCGGTTGTCAGGGAGCAACGTTGGGTTGTCAGGGAGCAACGTTCGGTTGTCAGGGAGCAACGTTCGGTTGTCAGGGAACAACGCTCGATCATCAAGGAACATCACTTGGTCGTCGGGGAACATTCATCTTCCAAGCGCCAACATCACTCAAATAATAGCAAACAAGTTGTGCGTGTGATCTGTCATCACTGCTGAGATAACGATCTTAAAGCTCAAACTGACTGACGACCGGTCTAAGTTCCTTTAATCGCACCGCTGCGGACAAAGAAAAAGCCGCTCCCTCTTACGAAAGGAACGGCTTAGTTGGCTGAGAGATTATTTAACTCTTCCAATCGAACGCCTTCTTCTTCACGGCATAGATGTAGCCGACGAAGAGAATGCCGAGGAAGGAAAGCATCGAACCGAGGATCATGTTCCGCGTGGCCGGGTCAGCCAGCATCGCCTTGTAAACGACTGCCCACGGATACATGAAGACGACTTCAATATCGAACAGGATAAACAACATCGCCACGAGGTAGAACTTCACGGACATCCGTGTCGCGCCCTCGCCAATGGGCAACATGCCGCATTCGTAAGCCGTGTCCTTGATCTTGCTCCGTCCGCCCTTTTTGCCGAGCAACATGGACGCGCCAATCATCCCGCCCGTCGCGCCCACGGCAACGACGAACAGCATCAGCACTGCGAGATATTGGAGCAACTGCGTTGTTTCCATGCCGAAGATAGTCTAAAAAAACGGTGGCCCTCGCAAGGTTTTATCAGATGCACATGCAGACAGAATTAACGGAATTATGCAGAATTAAATTCTGTGAATTCGATTAATTCTGTCTTCCTAAGTCGTCACTTCCAGTTTCTCAAACCCTTCCTCGATCGTGGACGTGTTCTGGATGCGCGCCAGCTTCGCATAAAGCCCGTCGCGTCCCAGCAATTCCTCATGCGTGCCGCGCTCGATGATCTCGCCTTGTCGCAACACTAAAATCTGATCCGCATTCCGAATCGTGCTGAGGCGATGCGCGATGACAAAGCTCGTCCGCCCGCGCATCAAATGCTCCAGCGCTTCCTGGATCAACCGCTCCGTCGCCGTGTCCACGCTGGCCGTGGCTTCGTCGAGGATGAGGATCGGCGAATTCTTCAACAAAGCCCGCGCGATACTCACTCGTTGCTTCTCGCCTACGCTCAGCTTCACGCCACGTTCGCCGACCGATGTGTCAAAGCCTTCCGCCAGCCGCGTGATGAACTCGTAGCAATTCGCTGCCTTCGCCGCTGCGATGAGTTCATCCTCGGTCGCGTTGAGTTTGCCGTAAGCGATGTTCTCGCGGATTGTGCCGTTGAACAAAAACGGCTCCTGGCTCACCACGCTGATGTGCTCGCGCAACGACGCCAACGTCACCGTGCTGATGTCCTGACCGTCCACGGAGATGCGGCCCGCCGTCGCCTCGTAAAACGCCGGCAGCAGATTCACGAGCGTAGATTTGCCTGAACCCGTCGGCCCGACGAGCGCGATCATCTGCCCCGGCTTCACTTGCAGCGAAACATTCTTGAGCACGATGCGGCTTTGCTTCGGAGCGCCGGTCTCCGGAGCAGTGGGCGAATTTGCCTCGTAACTGAAACTCACATTCTCATAAACCACCTCGCCGCGCACCGGTTGGCGGAGCGCCACGCCACCAGTCTGCGTGCAGCGTTCCTCCGGCGTATCGAGGATATCGAACACCCGTTCGCCCGCCGCCCGCGCGCTTTGCATCATTTGATTCAACCCGTGTAACTGTCCGATGGGCGCGTAAAACATGTGCAGGAACAGGAGAAAGCCAAATAGTTCCCCCGAGGTCATCTTGCCCGCGAGGGTGAAACTGCCGCCGACCCACAGCACCAGCGCGAAACCCGCCGCGCCCGCGAACCCCATGCCCGGCCCGTAAACCGCCCACATCCGCATGATGCCAAGTTGCGCGCTGCGCATCGCCGCCGCGCGCGTGCCGAAGCGTTCGTCCTCGTGCGCCTGCCGGCTGAACGCCTTGATTTGCCGCACGCCTTGAAGATTATCCATGAGCAACGCGTTCATCGCGCTGGAAGCTTCGCGTTGCTTGCGATAGCGCCGATGCGCCGTGAGCGTGTACCAAATTGCTCCCCCCGCCAGCACCGGGATTGGCGACATGGCGACGAGCGCGAGGATGGGATTCATGTGAAACAAAAACGCCGCCACGCCTACCACGCTAAGAATCGCCACCACGCCCTGCTCCAAGCCGTCAATCAACACACGTTCGACGGCATTCACATCTTCAATAACCCGCGTCAACAGATCGCCGGATGCACGTTGATCGAAATAGCCGACGGGCAGCCGTTGTAACTTGCCGTACACCGCACGCCGCATGTCGAGAATGACGTTTTGCTCAAGCTGGTTGTTAACGAGCACGCGCAGCCCGCTGAACGCGTCCCGCAGGAAAAACGCACCGAGCAAACCAATCATCGCCGGTGCAAGCAGATCGCCACGCGACTTGCCGATGACTTCATCAATGGCGAATTGTGTCAGCTTGGGAAACGCGAACGACGCGAGCAAAGACAACACCGCCGCCATTACCGTGGCAAAAGCCAGCCATGGATACGGCCGCAGATACACCGCCACGCGCCGGAGCACGTCCGACGTGGAACGCTTCTTGGCAGCGAAGTTGGATTCAGTAGCGCGAGCGTGATGTGACATGTCAGCGAAGGTTGCGGTCGAGGAAGTCGACCATGGCCTTGCCGAACGGCGCGAGGTCGACGGGGGTGCGACTGGAAATCAGATTGCCATCGACGACAACCGGCTCGTTCACCCAGATGCCGCCGGCGTTTTCCAAGTCATCCTTGATGCCGAGCGAACCGGTGACACGCTTGCCTTTGAGAATTTTCGCCGAGATCGGAATCCAGCCGCCGTGACAGATGAAGGCCACCAGTTTGCCCTGCTCGAAGAACTCGCGCGTGAGGGAAAGCACCTTGGCATCGCGCCGTAGTTTGTCCGGCATGAAACCACCCGGCACAAGCAGGCCACAGAAATCGTTACTGTTCGCGTCCTTCAGCAACAAATCGGACTTGGCGGGATAACCGTGCTTGCCTTTGTAGGTCTTGATCTCGGGCGCGGCGACGCGCATGGCGTAGCCGCCTTCTTCGCAGCGGAGCTTCGGATACCAGAGCTCGAGGTCTTCGTAGATGTCATCCACGAACGTCAGCAATGTTTTCTGCATGAACGCAGTCTAGCGGAGTGGCGCGCGACAGCAAGCGAGCGGCTACAGGGCCGGTTTGATTTTGGACTCAAGAAATCACGAACTGCAACTGTCCCATTCCAGCTTTCCTGATTTCCAAATTTATAAACGGCCATTGATTCTCCCGCTTGCCAAGCAGGTGACGGTTTTGTTTCAATTTGCGCGTGCTACACCAGCAGACCCTGAATCGTTCCGCCAGTTTTTCCGGGATCGGCCTCCATAGCGGCAATCGCGTCAACATGACGTTTTTGCCCGCTCCGGCCAATTCCGGCATTCGCTTTCGCCGCGTGGATCTTGACGGCAAACCCGAGATTGAAGCGCGCGTGGAAAACGTCACCGAAACCAATCGTTCCACCACCATCGGCAAGGGCAACATCAAGGTCCACACCGTGGAGCACGTGCTCGCCGCGTTCGCAGGGTTTGGCGTGGACAATGCCATCGTGGAACTGGACGCGAATGAACCGCCCATCGCCGACGGCAGCTCCCGGGAATTTTGCAAGATGGTTGAAGCCGCGGGCATCTTACCGCAGGACGAAGTGCGTGACGTTTACACCGTCACTGAACCCATCCAGATCGAAATGGGTGAAACCACGATGACGCTCGTGCCGGACGATCATTTCAAGGTCACCTGCACCAGCGCGGACAAGGGCGGACGTTTCACGCAATATCACAGCACCGATGTCACGCCCACCACGTGGCAAAAAGAACTTTCCCACGCGCGCACGTTCTGCTTTTACGAAGAAATCGAGTATCTCATCAAGAACGGCCTGATCAAGGGCGGCAGCCTCGAAAATGCCGTGGTCATCCGCGATGACGCCGTACTCACCACCGAACCGCTCCGTTACACGAACGAGTTCGTCCGCCACAAGATGCTCGACATCGTCGGCGACCTTTCACTCGTCGGCAAACCGATCCGCGGGCATCTTATTGCGGTAAAACCCAGCCATAGCGGCAACGTCGAGATGGCGCGCCAGATCCGGTTGCAGATGGAAAAGCCCAAACGCGCCGCGCAGACTTTTGCGCCCCCCCCCCCCGCCGCCGAAACCCGCCGATGTTCCGGCACAACCAGCCGAAATTCCCGCCTCGGGCGTCGGCGCCATGGGCATTGAGCAGATCATGAAACATCTGCCGCATCGCTATCCGTTCCTGCTCGTAGACCGCGTATTGAGCATCGAAGGCAACAAATGCGTGGCGCTAAAAAATGTTTCGATGAACGAAGGCTATTTCCAAGGGCACTTCCCCGCTCATCCGATCATGCCGGGCGTGTTGCAACTGGAAGCCATCGCCCAAGTCGCCGGTATTTTCATGATCAAGGCGCAGGAAGCCGAGAACATGATGGCCTATTTCATGGCCGCCAATAACGTCAAATGGCGCAAGCCCGTTGTTCCGGGAGACACGCTGATCATTGAAGTCGAAATGATGAAATCCCGCGGCAAGATCGGCAAAGCGAATGGCATCTGCAAGGTGAACGGCGAAATCGTCAGCGAAGCCGAAGTGACCTTCATGGTTCAATCCGCTTGAACGCCGCCATGATTCATTCCACTGCCATCATCCACCCCAACGCAAAAATCGGGACCAATTGCCAGATCGGCCCCTATTGCGTCATCGGTGAATTCGTCGAACTCGGCGCCGATTGCAAACTGCATTCCCACGTGGTCATTGACGGCCACACCAAGCTGGGATGCGCGAACGAGATCTTTCCCTTCGCCAGCATCGGCCTCAAGACCCAGGATTTGAAGTGGCAAGGCGGCCTCACTCGCACCGAGATCGGCGACCATAACTGCTTCCGCGAAGGCGTGACGATCCACAGCGCCACAAACGATGGCGATGCCACCCGCGTCGGTTCGCACAACAACCTGCTCGCATACACCCATGTGGCGCATGATTGCCAGCTTGGCAGCCATATCATCATGTCCAACAGCGCCGCGCTGGCGGGTCATTGCATCGTGGAAGATCACGTCATCATCGGTGGCTACGCGGCGGTGCATCAATTCTGTCGCTTGGGCAAAATGGCCATGATCGGCGGTTGCTCGAAGGTGGTGCAGGACATCCCACCCTTCATGATCGGCGATGGCAACCCGGCCGAAACCCGCACGATCAATAAGGTTGGGATGGAGCGGAATGATTTTTCAGAAGAAGCCCAAACCGCCTTGCGCCAAGCCTACAAGCTGCTATTCCGCGAGGGGCTGACCATGACCAACGCCATCGAGCGCATGGAGAAAGAACTCCCGCAGCTCCCCGAGGTAAAGCATCTCATTGAATTCGTGCGAAAGAGCGAACGCGGTCTCGCGCGCTAATCAACCGCACTGCGCCTTGTGCCGCAGCGCGTGATCCACAAGCACTAGCGCCGTCATTGCCTCCACCATCGGCACCGCCCGCGGCAACACACACGGATCATGCCGCCCCCGGCCTTTAAGCGTCGTGTTCTTGAACTTCGTGGAAACCGTATCCTGCTCGTGCATTACCGTCGCCACGGGCTTGAACGCCACGCGAAAATAAATCGTCTCGCCATTGCTGATGCCGCCTTGGATGCCGCCAGAGCGGTTCGTCGTTGTATGCACCTTGCCGCCTTTCATACGGAACAGGTCGTTATGCTCCAAGCCCGTCATCGACACGCCACCAAAGCCGCTACCGATCTCGAATCCTTTCGTCGCTGGCAGACTCAACATCGCCTTGGCCAGATCCGCTTCAAGCCGGTCAAACACCGGTTCGCCCCAACCCGGCGGCACACCGCGCGCCACGCCCGTGACGATGCCACCGACGCTGTTGCCTTCACTGCGCATCTTTTCAATCAACCGGATCATCTTGTGTGCTGTGACTTGATCCGGACAACGCACGATGTTCGCTTCGACGTCCGCCAGCTTGAGCCGCTCCACGTCAATCTCCACAGAAATTTTCTGCACTTGGGAAACACAGGCGAGCACCTCGACGCCGAACTTCTCGCGTAAAATCTTCTTGGCAATCGCCCCCGCTGCCACACGCCCGATCGTCTCCCGCGCACTGGTTCGGCCACCACCGGGCCACGCGCGAATCCCATACTTCGCCTGATAAGTGTAATCCGCATGTGAGGGCCGAAACTTCTCCGCCATCTCGTTGTAAGCTTCGGAACGCTGATCCGTGTTCTTGACCCACATGGAAATCGGCGTGCCCAGCGTCTTGCCTTCGAACGTGCCGGAAAGGATCTGCACTGTGTCCGTCTCCTTGCGCGGCGTCACGATGGACGATTGCCCCGGACGCCGCCGATCAAGATCAGGCTGGATGTCTTCTTCCGTAAGTTTGAGCCGCGGCGGACAACCATCCACCACCACGCCGACGCCGCCGCCATGCGATTCGCCCCAGGTCGTGATACGGAACAGTTCGCCAAACGAATTTGCCATGCGTGAATTGTGTCGGAAATCGCCACTCCGGTCAAACGCGCTCCTGCCGACGCTGAGTCGAATTTGGAACTCAAGAAATCAGGAAAAACGGATGCCCCAACCTTCCTAAGTTCCAAATTCATTTTCCCCACACCTTCGTGTTTCCTGAATTCTAATTTCTGCGTAGCGACCCTGCGCCGTTCTTGCTTCAATCCTTGCGTGCAAATCATCACCGACGAACGCTGCACCGGCTATCACAGTCCGGGGCATCCGGAACGTCCTGCCCGCATCACCAGCACGCTCGAAAAACTTCGCGCCCAGACCGAACTTCCCATCGAATGGCTCGGGCCTCAGCCCGTTACGGATGAAGCTATCCTCCGCGCACACTCGGCGGAATACATCGCCCGCCTCCGTGTCCCGTATGATTTCGACGCTGATACCGCTTGGTTTTCCGAGATCGAATCACTCGCCCGACTGTCTGCTGGCGCAGGTTTGCTTGCGCTCGAACAAGCGCGCGCAGGCAAAACCGTTTTCAGCCTGATGCGCCCGCCCGGCCATCACGCCACCAAGGAAACTCCGATGGGGTTTTGCTACCTGAGCAACATCGCCATCGCGGCATTGCACGCGTTGCAGACCGGCACGAAGCGCGTCGCCGTGTTCGACTTCGACGTGCACCACGGCAACGGCACGGAAGACGTTCTGCGCGATGTCCCCAGCGCAACGTTCTATTCCATCCATGAACATCCCTGCTATCCCGGCACGGGCGCAACCAACGTCGGCAACAATTGCTTCAACTATCCTGTCGCCCCATTCAGTTCGCGCGAAACCTATCGCGCTGCGCTAACCAACGCCTTGACCGACCTGGAGCAATTTCAGCCAGAACTCATTGCCGTGTCCGCTGGTTTCGATGCTTACGCCGAAGACCCGCTGGCGAACAGCCCATTACTCGCCGAGGATTTTCAATGGCTTGGAAGGGAACTACGCAGCGTTGGCGCACCGATGTTCAGCCTGCTCGAAGGCGGTTACAGCGATGACTTGCCGGAACTGGTGTTCGCGTATCTCAAAGGCATCAATGGCAAATAAACTTAGAATTCTGCCAAAATCCTGTACCGGCGCTCTGCGAGCGCCAAATGATGTTGGCTTACGAAGAACAGCGACGGTCACAGACCGCCGCTACAGCACTGCCCCTTCTTGCAGAGGCCTCAAACAAACCACACGCCTCGCCTCAGCCCTGCTGCTGTTGATCACATTGGTTATCTCTGGTTGCTCCACACCGCGTTGCACCGCCACCGTCCCCTTTCAAATCGGCACCGCCACCATCCGCGCGCAGGTTTACCAGTTCCCCGCGCCCGGCCCGACTTACCTCAACGTCCACGACGACGAAAACACAGCCGTCAAAGCCGGAAAGAAAATCCTCACCGCATCCGGCGGACGCTTGATTGAACTGCACCACAGCGGCAAACGGTTGGTCGTATTTAAACTCGACGGACAAACGTATCGCTTTGATCCCAACCGCATCTTTTCGCCAGTTGGCGTCCGCGCAACGTTGGAACGTACAAAGAACCATTCCGAATCTGCGCAACGCGAGATTGAACAATTCACCACGCACTTCCTCGAAACCTTCGCGCTCGACCGCGAGCCCGTCATCATCGCGCTGCACAACACCGGCGGCGGTGGACTCAGCATCAACAGCTACTTCCCCACCGGCGACAAGCCCACCACGGCCAGCCTCACGCACGTCGGCACGAATCGTTTCGCGGGCGACTTCTTCTACGTCACCGACCGCCGTTTCTTTGATTATCTCCAGGCGCGCGATTTCAACGTCACGCTCCAGGACGATGCCAACGTCCCCGATGACGGCTCGGCCTCGGTTTACTTCGCGCGCAAAGGTATTCCTTACATCAATGTCGAAGCGGATGTGAAACACTTGAAGGAACAGATTGAAATGGTCCGTGTTGCCCGGGAAATGATGGCGCACTTTGGATTGATCCGCTCTCCCTGAATTGCCGCCTCTTTGAATTGCCGCCAAAGCAGTGCGAAAGCAAAGCGCCAGAAGACTGGCGCACTCCAAGATGCTTCGCGAGGAACAAAACCTCTGCCGAACGCGCCAGCGTCTTGGACTGCGGTGGGCCTCCACCGCTTTTGGAGAAATGCAGACCTCGCCGGAACATTAACCAAACGCCCGCAACGAAAGAACTTTGCCAATCCCGCCCCCGTCCGCTAGAAAGTCTCCGTGCGCCGACTCACACATCTCAACCGCCGGGGCGAAGCCAGCATGGTGGACGTTTCCGCCAAACCGCCCATGCACCGCGTCGCCGTCGCGCGAGGGGAAATCCGCCTCGCCAAGGCCACGCTCGATTTGATCGAGCGCCACCGCATCGCCAAGGGCAACGTCCTCGCCACCGCGCGCCTCGCCGGCATCATGGCCGCCAAAAAGACCGGCGACCTCATCCCGCTCTGCCATCCCCTACCCATCTCGCATTGCGAAGTGGAGTTTGAAATCCCCAAGTCACGCAACCGCATCGTCATCACCGCCAGCGCGCGCATTACAGCGCAGACCGGCGTCGAGATGGAAGCTCTCACCGCCGTGAGCGTTGCCGCATTGACCATTTACGACATGTGCAAAGCCGTGGACAAACGGATGCAGATCACCGGCATCAAACTCCTTTCCAAAACCAAGACCCCAATCAAAAGTTAGATCTGAATGACCGCGAACCAAACCAAACACACGAACGGAGTTGACGACACGAATTACACTAATTCGCACGAAGGGAAATTGGATTCGCGTCAATTCGTGAAATTCGTGTCAAAGCTGTTCCGTTTGAATGCTCGTCCCTTGCGCGGTTAACATATTTCCCCCATGCAAATCTCCGTTGGCATCATCACCATTTCCGACCGCGCCTCGCGCGGACTTTACGACGACCTTGGCGGCCCCGCTTTGAAGAAAGCGGCGGAAGGTTACGGCTGGAAAATTCTCGCCGAGGCCCTTGTGCCCGACGAAAAGACCGACATCCAACGCGCCATCCGTGAACAGATCAGCAAAGGTTGCCAGCTCATCCTGACCACCGGCGGTACAGGTGTGGCGTTGCGCGACGTGACCCCGGAAGCCGTGCGCGAGATTGCCGTGCGCGAGTTGCCCGGCTTTGGCGAAGTGATGCGCGCCGAATCCATGAAGATCACCAAGAACGCCATCCTCTCCCGCGCCTTGGCCGTGGTGGTGGAATGCGCCCTCGTGATTTGCCTGCCCGGCAAACCCAGCGGCGCCGTGGAATGCCTCAGCTTCGTTGTCGGCGCGATTCCCCACTGCGTCGAAGTCCTGCAAGAAGTGCCGACGAATTGCTAACGGCAGAGAGAGTGCTCTTGCGCCGTCCTTGTCGCCGCAATCCTTTTCGATTCGCTTTGAGATTGCCTAATCACATCCCCTTCTTACGATTTCTCTCCATCCAGAGGGTAAATATATGCTGATTGATTCAATCAAGTTTAAGGGACACCGATGCTTCAAAAATGATTGGGCAGGCTTTGAAACGATCAAACCCATCAACGTAATTATTGGAAGAAACAATACCGGAAAATCTCACCTTCTTGACCTGGTAGAGGCTCTCTGCTCTCAAGAAATCCAATCAATTGGAAAAGAGAAGCGATGGAAATTTCAATGCACGGGAAAACTCATGGAGGTCGATCTGGCTATTGAGTTTGATAAGACTACAAGATTTTACACAAACGGCCTGCAATACAATCAGTGGAATTCGCAAGGCAGATATTTAGTTGGGAACAAAATCAAGTGGGAAACCAATCTAGACGGCGAGGTTCACGAGACACCTAGTGCAGAAGCAACCCAGCATATAGGCAATGAACCTTTTCGAGGCTTGGATGAAGGCGCATACAAATCGTTAAGGCGAATCGTTCAAAAGGGTTATCACATGCTTCACAAGCGAGGCTATCGCCGACTTTCTGCCGAACGCGACATTCGACCCGAGCAAGCATCTAACGCTCTTGCATTGTCGCCTGATGGAACAGGCGCAACAAATATCATACGGCGCTACATCCACAGCTCGAGTTCTAAACTTTCTCGCGATTTAATTCAAAAAGACCTCCTTGCAGCCCTTAACGAAATATTTGGGCAAGATGGGAAATTCACTGAAATAGAATCCCAGCATCACGACGAAGGTGAATCAGGCCATCCTGTGAATACATGGGAGATATTTTTAGCAGAAGAAAAAAAGGGGCTGGTTGCACTGAGTCGATCTGGCAGCGGGTTAAAGACTATAATCTTAGTCCTATTGAATCTTTTGATTGTACCTCAAATTACAAACACTGAGAAAAAGAAATGTGTCTTTGCATTTGAAGAATTAGAAAACAACCTTCATCCAGCATTGTTGCGACGACTCTTAAAATACATTGAAAGATACGCACTTAGGGAAAACGCATTGATTTTTCTCACAACACATTCAAGTGGAACACTGGATTTGTTCGGCACTTCAAAAGACGCTCAAATCCTCCATGTCTCTCATAATGGAGAATCCGCCAGCACAACCACTGTCTCAGCTCATTTTGATCGTGCAGGAGTAATATCAGAACTTGGTGCAAAACCTTCAGACCTGCTTCAAGCCAATGGAATCATCTGGGTTGAAGGACCATCGGATCGTATTTATATCAACCGATGGATCGAGTTGTTCAGTGATGGCAAATGGAAAGAAGGGCGGGATTATCAGTGCGCTTTTTATGGTGGTTCACTTTTAGCTCGTGTCGAATTTCAACCTTCAGATGAGACAAATAAAGAATTGGCTAATTTGCTCCAGGTGAATCCAAACGTCGTGGTGGTTTGTGACAGCGACCGCAAATCAGCGGAAGATGGGCTGAAAGGCCGCGTGCAAAGAATCTGCGAAGAAATACAAAAAGTTCCAAGGTCTTACACTTGGGTCACGGAAGCCAAGGAGATTGAAAACTACCTACCGGGCTCTGTTCTCACGAGAGTTTTTGCTTCCGATAGTTTACCTGATCCAAAGCAATATGAGGTTGTTCTGCCAAGAAGCAGCGATAGCGAAACAAAGTCATATCTCGAAAAACATCTAAAGCGAAAAACATATGAGAAAATGGAACTGGCAATTCAAACTACGCCACTCATGACCAAAGAACTCATGGCAGCACGTTTCGATCTTGAAAAGGAAGTTAATGCCATCATCGATAAAATCGCGGCTTGGAACAGTTGACGCCCGATAGCTACTTCGCCTGCTCCGGAAGGGATTCCAAACATTCCAACCGTAACACCGGTTGCTCCAATCGCTATTCCCTTTGCCTTGATCGTTACTCCGTTTGCTCTGGTCAGTATTCCGATCCGGTCAGTCGGTATTCCATTTGCTCCAACCGTGACACCGATCCGCCCAATCGTAACACCGTTTGCTCGCGTCGCTGCTCCGGTTGCTGCAATCGGAACTCCGGTTGGGCCAATCGCTGTTCCGTTTGCTCTGATCGTTACTCCGTTTGCTCTGATCGTTACTCCGTTTGCTTCAATCGGTATTCCGTTTACTCAAAACGGAGTTGGCATGGTCCTGCTGCTGGGAGCGGCAGTTTCCAGATTTTCTACACCTACATGTTCATGCGTGTATCGATTTGATTCAAAAACAAGGGGTTTTGCTGCGGAATTGGCCTTGGCACGGCCTAAGCCAGTGGGTTTCCCGTCCGGTCAACGTTGGGGCGTGATGAGCCTGTGGCTCAAAGCGAGGCGTTGAGACTTCTGGATTGAGCAGTTCTCCCCGCTAGTCGTAACCGCGCACGGGTGCGGTATGTACTGCGCCCGGCGTGGCCTACCCAAAACGCAAAATGAGCACAATAAAACTGGGTCTGGACAAGATGACTGTGCCAGACAAAATCCAATTCGGTCGCCAGGTGGTCTCCGCCATGACGGACAATCCGAATTTCGCCACCCCCAACCCCACGCTGGCCGTCCTCACCGACGGCTCGGATGAGCTGGAGGCAGCCTACAACACCGCGCAGACTGCGCGGCAACTGGCCAAGCTCCGGACCACGACGCAGGACAACGACGAGGCGACGTGGGATGGTCTCATCACACAGATCGCCAACTACGTGCAGAACATCAGCGCGGGCGACAAAGCAATCATCGAGAGTGCCGGATTCTCGGTACGCAACGCGCCCGCGCCGGTCGGTTTGCCGGATGCCCCCACGGATGTCATCGTGGTGCCGAGCGAACACGCCGGCAGTGCCGACATCAGTTGGGACAGCGACCGTGGTTATCGTTCGTTCACAGTCGAGCGCGCGGAAGATGCGCCGGTGCCGGTGTATCAGGTGATCGGGAACACGACGAAGAAGTTTGCGTCGTTCAACTCGATGGTCAGCGGAAAGAAGTATTGGTTCCGCGTGGCCTCGGTCGGTCCCGCCGGTCAAAGCGCGTGGAGCGATCCCGTGCCGTTGTTCGCACCGTAAGTCGTAACCCGCTCTCGCGCAGTGGCGTTTCCCCCTTGTGTAACAAAACTGAAACGCAAACGTGCCGAGTTTGTAAGCCAGCGGAACAGGATGCCAGCCCTTGTTCCGCTGTTTTGCGTCAATTAAACCGCCGCGTGGCGCGGTCTAGTTCGCGCTCTTCTTCCACCTTGCGGCGCAGCAGGGACAACGTCGCATTGGTCAGCTCGCGAAGTTCGCCGGTGCGCGATTCCAGTTCGCGCTCGAGTTCCAGGATGCGTTTCTCGTAGGCGAGAATGCGGTCGGGAAGCTTCATCGCGAGGAGGCGAGCCTCGAGTTCCGCGAGTTCGCGTTGGGCTTGCTGCTGGGTTTCGAGCAGGGCGTTGCGTTGGGAATACAAGCCTTGCACAAGGCTTTGCTTGGCGAATTCAGTCAGTTCCGCCAAGGCGCGTTCTTTCAGGTCCGGGCTGGCGGCGGTTTCCAGCTTGGTGGGTTTGTCGCCGGTGGTGGCTGGTGGCGGCAGCTGGGCGGGCACGTTGACCTGAGCATTTCGTTTCAACGTGAAGCCGAGCCACGCCAACAGGGCGACGATCAGGGTCAATGCCCCGGCGATCCACCAATAGAGAACATTGCGTTCCGGAGCGGCCGCGGGAACGGGAGGCGCGGCAGGCGCGGGAGCAGCCGCAGGGGCCGCGGTGAGTTCAGAGGCGATCAATTTCAGGCCGGCGGGAAAGTCGGGCGTGACGATGCGGGCGTTGCCGATGAGTTTGCCGTGATGCGCGCCGGAAGTCAGGTCGGTGGCCTGGGCGTCATCGAAATTCCACAAGCCGACGAGGCCTTCCTCGCGACCGGTGAGCCGACGATGCATATTCTCGCGGATCTGTTCCGGGGAACGGCGATGATTCCAGACGCGGACTTCATCAATCTGGCCCCGAAAATCATGGTCGCCAGGATTCCGCGCGAGCCCGCGACCGAGCACATTGATTTGTTCGGCGTTGATAGCGGCCAAGCAGGCTTCATTGGTGTGCATCGCCACGACTTCGCCGTTGGCGTAGAGTTTCATGCCGCCCGGCCCGGAGACGGCGGCGATGTGGATCCATTCATTGCTGCGCAGCACACCGTTGGCCCGGGCCACGAATGAATAGGCGGGATTGTCCTTGGAGTATTTGGGGTAAAGGTTGAAGCGCAGGTCACCCGTGGTGTAATGGTTGAACACGCTCATGGACTGAAAGCTGGCGCCGAATTCAAACACGCGGGAGTAGGTGTTGAAGCGGTCCCACTTGGCCCAGACTTCGACGGTGGCTTCGTTGAGGTTGCGAAAGATATTGGGCGGGAGTTCAACGTAGCTGTTGTTCCCGTCCAGTTCGAGCACGCGATTTTGGGCGCTGACGGACAGAGCCAGCGAGCCGCCCAGGACCAGCGCCAGTGATCGCAACAGGCGAAGTGGGGGGGACAGGAAAAACGATTTGACCAGTTGGCGAACGACTTGAAACTGGCGGACGACCGAGCTGGGATGCGTTTCGCAATTCACGGTGGCGAATTTATACTGGTCGTCCGCGCGCCAAGGCAAGGGTGTTGTTCCAATTGAATGCATTTTGAAGAATCGAGGTGATGCTTCTTGTGTCGACGCAGCGCGACAGGAGTAGAGGAATTTCCAAGGCAAACTGAATCCCGCGGGAAATTTCTGTTATGGCGAAATAACTTTAACCCCTAACGTCTGGGGAAGAGCACTTCAACCTCTTGCTGCATACGCGAGATGACACTCGTAGTTGATTCCAGCATACGAACTCCATTTTGACTGACACTTATCTTCTGTTTTTTGGCAATCAACTCTCCAGCAAGTTCAGCAACACGATGATCATCCAATCTTCTTAGTGCTGCGATGGCATAAGCTTTTGCTTCTGGAGTAGCAGCATTGTGATAGGCCACCACCAGCATATCGGCTTGCTTCTGCCGCAAGAGGAATTCGACTGGAAAAATTATATCAGGCTCTTCCTCGCAACGCTTCCACCAATCCCAAGTGTATACACCTCGATAACTGGATATTTGCTCGACAGCCCAAGCAAAGTGATTGGTGTTAAGATCCGGAGCGACTGCGTCGACCGGCACCAAAACATTTGTATTGCGAGCAATAAATGCCCATGAATTGGCCGATAAGAATGAGATGTTAAAGTTTGTTCCCCTGAACGGTCCGTTTATCGCCTCAGCACAAACCGTGGTGTAAAAGCCAACCTCGAAACTATCACCGTTGTAATGGACGGTTGTTACCCGCAAACGAGTCCCTGCATCCAACATGCCATCACAATTTCCATTCTTTCTAAGGAACAGCGCGGGGCTAAAACTATCTCGAGACGCAAAAAACACATTCGTAAGCAACTGATAGTTTTGGCCTGGAACGTAATCAGTTTTGGCGGCTGGCTTGCTAGTCCAATCCTGATTAAGCGCAATGCAACCTGACAAACCAAACAGAGCAACCAGCACTGTCAGTTTGGCAAATAACTTCATAACCCTTATGCCCAACACCGGATCAACTTCGTTTGAAAATCGGCTTGGCCACCACGACGGCCGCAGAGCGTCGCCCGCGCGCTTCGATCTCGAGCACCGTTCCCGCTTTCGCAAACTCCGGCGGGACGTAGCCCATACCGATGCCAATGTTAAGCGAGGGGCTTTGGGTGCCGCTGACGACTTGCCCCCCGGCAGCGCCATTGATCCAGATCGGATAACCCGGGCGCGGTGGTGCGGATTTCTCAGTCATCTTGAACGCGACGCATTTCTTGCCGGTGCCGTTGGCCTTTTGCGTGGCCATGATACTGCGGCCGATGAATTCTCCCTTGTCGAGCGAAACGAAGAAGCCGACGCCGGCTTCAATGGGCGTGGTATTTTCGTCGAGTTCATGACCGTAGAGCGGATAGCAGACTTCGGTGCGCAAAGTATCGCGCGCGCCAAGCCCGCAGGGTTTCACGCCAAACGCCGCGCCCTTCGCGAGCACAGCATCCCACACCTGTTGGATGGCCGGGGCTTCGCCAACGATTTCAAAACCGTCTTCCCCGGTGTAACCTGTGCGCGACACGAGCACGCAACCTTTCTGAAACGGAAAGCCGCCGATCTCGTTTTTCTTCAACTCGGTCACGCAAGCGACGCGTTTGGCGGAAATGGACGCACCGGGAATGCAATCGTTGATGAAATCCTTCACCCGCGGGCCTTGCACGGCCACGGCAGAGTAATTGTGGGACGCGTCGGTGAGGCTGAGGTCCTTGCCGTGTTGTTTGAACTCCGTCGCGCGCGCCTGTAACCACGCGACGTCAGCCTCGATCCGCGAGGCGTTGATGACGAGGAAATAGACGCCGTCGGAAAGTTGATACGCGTAGAGATCATCAATGACGCCGCCGCGGTCGTTGCACATGAGGGTGTATTGCCCCTGCCCCGGAGCAAGTTTGCGGACATCGTTGGTAAGGACGTGATTGAGAAATTCCGTCGCCGCCGCACCGCTGACAGTGACCTCGCCCATGTGCGAAATATCGAAAATACCCGCCGCATTCCGCACCGCATGGTGCTCGTCCATGATGGACGTATATTGCACCGGCATCTCCCAACCGCCAAATTCGATAAGCTTGCCGCCGTGCTTCTGATGCGTCGCGTAAAGTGAAGTGCGTTTTAACATGAATTATGAATGTTGAATAATGAATGCTGATACCAGCATGCTCCGCCCGACAGTTTCATCATTCATACTTCATACTTCAATCTTTTCGTCAGCCCCACTTCTCGGTCTTCATCTGCAGCTTGGGCACGTTCAGGCCGTGGACGACCAGTTCTTCCGTCGCTTCCACCAATGCATTCGGGCCGCAGGCGTAGAAAACCGTGTTCGGCAGGTCATGCACGTGTTCCTTGATCCAAGCCGGATCAATGCGCCCGCGCCGGCCGGTCCACGAGTCTTGTTCGCTCAAACGCGTGCAGGTGACGTAGAAGTTGAAGTTTGGGTTCTGCAATGACAGCTCATGAAACTCCTGTTTGAAAATGATGTCGTTCGTCGTCCGCACGCTGTAGAGCACGGTGATCTGCGTCTCCAGCTTGCGTAGCGTCGCTTCGCGGACAAAACCGCGAAACGGCGTCACGCCCGATCCGCCAGCGATGCAGATCAGGTGCTTGTCCGGCTCGAACACCGGAAGAAACTTCCCCGCGGGCGGCAGCACGAACAATGTGTCCCCGGCCTTGGCCCAGTCCACGATGCGCGTGCCCATCTTGCCATCTCGCTTGACGGTGACTTCATACGCACCGCGATCCAGCGCGCACGATGAGAGCGAATAGGCACGTTTGTAATAAGGTGTGTCCTGCCAATAAACAGTGATGAACTGGCCGGTGAGAAATTCCGGATTGTGCCCCTCCGGCCACTGGAGGCGGACAGTCTTGGTGTCCGGCAACTCCATGGTCGTCGATTCGATGAGCATTTCGATAGGTTCACGAGCCATAAGGATGGCCGAAGCTTAAAAGAAGCAAGATTGGTGTAAAGGGTGCAATCACCTCGCCCCACCGACATCTTGATGTTGGCCTCAAACCTATCCTTGGCGTGATGAAAGCCTACAGCGCGAGTCGCTTCATCACTTCCCCTGCCAACACCTCGTAGGCGGCGGCACTGGCGCTGTATTTGTCGTAGTGGATGATTGGTTTACCGAAGCTCGGGGCTTCCGCGAGTTTCGTGCTACGCGGGATGACCGTCTCAAACACCCGTTCGCCCAGAAGATTCCGCACTTCGCTGACCACTTCATTGGAGAGCTTGGTCCGCGCATCGAACATCGTCATCACCACTCCTGAAATGTCGAGTGCTGGATTCACACCGGCATCGCGCAACTGCCCGAGCACCTTGCTCATCATCGAAATGCCTTCGAGCGCGTAATACTCACATTGCAAAGGCACGAACACCCCGTCCGTCGCGGCGAAAGCGTTCAATGTCAAAATCCCCAGCGACGGCGGACAATCAATCAGAATGAGATCGAAATTCTCCGCATCACGGATGGGTTGCAACGCCAGCTTCAGCCGCATGAGATGATTTTCGGAACGTGCCAACTCTACGTCCGCGCCGCACAAATCCACTTCGCTCGGGATCAGGGAAAGCCGCTCGAAGGGCGTGGCCTTGATTTTCTCCTGCAGCGGCCCCTCACCGAACAAGGGCCGGTACGCGCTGGCCCCCTCGATCTTCTCTACGCCGACGCCGCTGGTGGCGTTGGCCTGCGGGTCGAGATCGAAGAGCAGCACCCGTTTGCCCGCCGCAGCCAGACACGCCGCAAGGTTCACCGAGGTGGTGGTTTTACCGACGCCGCCTTTCTGGTTCGCAACCGCAATGACTTTCATTGACACCCGGCAGATTTAAGGCCAAGCGCCGCGCCGAGACAATTTTTCTTTCCGCGAAAATTCTTTCACTGGATTTTGCCAGAGAGCGAGAGCATCATTCTGCGTATGAAACTGATCATCATCCCGCACAGTGTCACCCTGACCAAAGCCATTGAAGATCACATCGCGTCCAAGATCGAAAAGTTGGACCATCTGGACAAGCGGGCCATTGACGCGCGCGTCATCGTTGAACACGACCATACTCGTGCGCCGGCTAAACAATTCTCCTGCTCCGTCCGCGTTGCGTTTCGCGGCCCGGATCTCTTCGCCGAGGATCGCGAGGAAGATTTATACGCCGCCATTGATCTCTGCATCAAAAAGATCGAAGGCCAGATCCGCAAGCGCCACAGCAAAGCCAAGGCAAAGCATCACACCGAAGCCTCCAAGACCAAGCACAAGCTCAAGGAGCGCGGGCTTTGATCGCTGGCAATGCGTTGACGATTCTCCGCAGCCGCGTCGTCCTGCCGATTTGCCGCCCGGCCATCGCAGACGGCGCGGTTGTTATTTCCGGGCCGCGCATCCGCACCGTCGGGCGCTGGGGCATCATCCGAAAAGAATTCCCCCGTGCCAGAGTCCAGGATCTCGGGGATGTCGCCATCTTGCCCGGCCTCATCAACGCGCATTGCCATCTCGAATACACCGATCTCGCCGGGGAGTTTTTGCCGCCACGCCATTTCAGCGACTGGCTCAAACTCATCGTCACCGCCAAAGGCATCCGCTCCGATGCCGATTTCGCCGCCGCTTGGCAACACGGCGCCGAACAGCTCCTCCGCACTGGCACGACCACGGTTGCCGACATCGTCGCGCTGACCGATATCCAACCACAGCCCACGCCGTTGCGCGTTTTCTCATTCCTTGAGATGACAGGCGTCCGTTCCAAGCAGCCGCCCGCGAAAATTATTGCGGGCGTGGCCGCCAAAATAAAATCACTCCGGACCAAGAATCGGCTCGCCGGATTTTCCCCGCACGCCCCCTACTCCACCACGCCGGAACTTTTGCAACGCACCGCCTCTGCGGCTCGACGCCAAGGCTGGCGCGTTACCACGCATGTTGCTGAGTCACCCGAAGAGTTCGAGATGTTCAGCGCCGCGAGCGGTCGGATGTTCGCTTGGTTGAACGGGCAACGCGATTGCACCGACTGCGGCGACCGTTCTCCGATCCAGCACCTCGCAAAAGCCGGCTTACTCGGTGGGAATTTTTTAGCCATCCACGCCAACTGCCTCGCGCCCGGCGACGCCGCCCTACTCGCGCGCACACATTCCAGCGTGGTGCACACCCCGCGCAGCCATACGTTTTTCGGTCACCCCAAATTTCCCTTCAAGGAACTCACCGCCGCAGGCGTCAACGTCTGCCTCGGCACCGACAGCCTTGCCAGCATCGAAGGGCGCGGTAAAAAGCCACCTAAGCTGAACATGTTCTCCGAACTGCGCGCCTTCGCCCGCAAAAACCCCGGCACGCCCGCCGGCACCATTTTGCGCCTC
Organism: Verrucomicrobiota bacterium; assembly: GCA_049840435.1. Lineage (GTDB taxonomy): Bacteria > Verrucomicrobiota > Verrucomicrobiia > Limisphaerales > JADLHS01 > JADLHS01. Next base: position 165,161 of record JASGKY010000032.1, read on the forward strand.
GCCACACTCAACGGCGCGGAAGCCCTCGGCCTCACCGGCAAGATCGGCGCGCTATCCAAAGGTGCTTTCGCCGATTTGATCACCATTCCCTGCCGCGAAAAACTCGCCGATGTACCCGAGGCCGTCCTCCATCATCGCGGCGATGTCTCTGCCAGCCTGATCAACGGCGCGTGGGCGATCGCCTCGAAATAATTTCGTGGCTGCGTTCGTGAGAACGCAGCTAATCTCTCCCCGTGGCAGCGTTCGACCAGGAACTAAAAACCCGCCTATCGGCCATCCGCGAGCAAGGCCTGCTGCGTGAATTGCGTCGCGTGGATTCGCCGCAAGGCCCGCGCATCGAAATCGGCGGCCGCACGCTGCTGAATTTTTCCTCCAACGATTATCTCGGCCTCGCCAACCATCCTGCACTCAAGGAAGCTACCATCCAAGCCACAGAAAAATTTGGCGCGGGTGCAGGAGCATCCCGCCTCATCTGCGGCTCGCTCGCACCGTTCCACGAAATGGAAGAGTCCCTCGCCGCTTTCAAGGGCACAGAGGCCGCACTGACATTTTCCACCGGCTACGCCACCGCCGTCGGCACCATCACGGCACTGCTTGGCAAGGATGACATCATCATCTTGGACAAGCTCGTCCACGCCAGCATCGTGGACGCCGCCAAACTCAGTGGCGCGAAGCTACGAGTCTTCGCCCACAACGACCTGCATGACCTTGAGGAAATACTTCAGTGGTCTGGCAAGGCCCGATCAGAAAAATCACAGGTACTCCTCGTCACTGAATCCATTTTCAGCATGGATGGCGATGCCGCGCCGCTTCGGGAAATCGTCGCATTAAAGGAACAATATGGGGCATGGCTCATGGTAGATGAAGCCCATGCCACCGGTCTCTACGGCCAGAACCGCCGCGGCCTGGCCGAAGAACTCGGCGTCAGCAACCGCATCGAAATCCAAATGGGCACACTTGGCAAAGCTTTGGGGGCGAGCGGCGGTTATATCTGCGGCAGCCGGGCACTGGCGGATTTCCTCATCAACCGCGCCCGCAGTTTCATCTTCAGCACTGCACCGGCTCCCGCTGCGGTCGGGGCCGCGCAAGCCGGCATTCGTTTAGTCCAGTCTGATGAAGGCGCAAGTCGCGCCACACAACTCTGGAAACACGTGACGGAGTTTCAATCAGCCATCAGCCATCAGCCATTGGCCATCCCTTCAGCCATCCTCCCGTTGATCATCGGCGAAGAATCCGCCGCCGTCAGCGCCGCTACGCGCCTACACGAGCAAGGCCTGTTCGTCCCGGCCATTCGTTACCCGACTGTCGCGCGTGGTGCGGCACGCTTGCGCGTTACGCTGACTGCGGCACACATGCAAACAGACGTCGTTGCGCTCATGAACGCGCTCGCGACTTTAGGCATTAGACCTCAGACTCAAGACTGATTGATGCATCCACTCGCCCAACTCGACCACGCGCACGTCTGGCATCCGTTCACGCAGATGCGCGACTGGCTTAAGCGCGAGCCCATCGTAATCACCTCTGGGAAAGGTGCGGTGCTACGCGATATTCATGGCAAAAAATATCTCGATGCCAATTCCTCCATTTGGACCAATTTGCACGGGCATCAACATCCGAAAATCAACACAGCCATCGCCCGGCAGTTGAAGAAAATTTCGCACAGCTCGGCACTCGGATTCGCGAATGAACCCGCCAGCGTTCTTAGTTCTGAACTGGTAAAAATCGCAAACCCGAAAGCAGCCAAACTCAATCCTTCGCTCAACAAGGTCTTCTTCAGCGACGACGGCTCGACGGCTCTCGAAGTCGCGCTTAAGTTGGCCTACGAATACACCCGCCGCGCGCGTGGGCCGAAAACCAAGCCTTGCTTTCTCTCCCTCAACGGCGCGTATCACGGCGACACCATCGGCGCGGTTTCGCTCGGGCACATTGATCTGTTTCACAAAGCGTATGGCGGAATGCTGTTCAAGACTGACAAGGTCATGTCGCCGTATTGCTATCGCTGCCCGTTCAACAGGGCCAAGCCGGAACGTGCCGACGCGCGGGCGTATCGCTCGTGCAACTGGGAATGCGTCGGCAAGGTGGAACAGAAGTTTTCCGCGCAAAGGAAACGCGGCAATCCCTACGCCGCCTTTGTGTTTGAGCCGTTGATGCAAGGTGCGGCCGGCATGATTCCGCAACCCGACGGCTGGCTGAAGCGAGTCACAAACATTGCCCGCAGCCACGGAACACTGCTCATCGCCGACGAAGTGATGACGGGCTTCGGACGGACTGGCACAAACTTCGCCAGCCACCGCGAAGGCGTGCAGCCGGACTTTCTTTGCGTCGCGAAAGGTTTGACCGGCGGTTATCTGCCGATGGCGGCAACCATGACCACGCAACGCATCTTTGCGGCTTTCCTTGGCAAATACGAGGAGTTCAAAAGCTTCTTTCACGGTCACAGCTTTACCGGCAACCAACTCGGGGCGAGCGCGGCATTGGCGAGTCTCGATCTCCTGCGCGGCAACTCCTCGATTGCAACCCGGGCAAAGCTCGAAACCGTTTTTGCAGCGGAATTGAACACACTCTGGTCTTTACCGAATGTCGGCGACATCCGCCGCGTTGGGCTCGTTGCAGGTGTTGAACTCGTCAAAGACTGGCGCACTCGAGAACCATTCGCACTGCGTGAACGCGCCGGCATCCGCGTCTGCGAAGCGATGGCCAAGCGAGGCGTGCTGACCCGCCCTATCGGCAGCGTCATCGTCTTAATGCCGCCTTACTGCACGTCGCCAGCACAGGCGCGAAAAATTCTCACAACCTTGCGCGACGCCATCGAGGAATGTTTCCCCGTGCGTCACAAGTGATCGCACATCGCGATGGCTACGGTCGTCTTCCAAAATACTGTTTCGCTGAGGGGCTCACCCATTGAAGCAACAGCGGAATCATTCCGGCGACTGTGATAAGAAGGGGCATTATCGTGGTACAGATCACGACGAGCCCGAAGGTCCACGCCCAAGGGCGGCGAGGAATACAGGCGGCAAACGCATAAAATGCCGCCACCCCAATGGTAAATACAGCCACCTCCGGCGCTTCCGCACGCTTTTCCGCAATGATCTCGTGGCGAAGTTTCGGGTCGTTACGACTGACCGCTGATTCGATGAGCCCCAAGTCAGGCTCAACTTTCCCAAGCGCCAGCATGATTCCGTACGCCGCAAAGGATAAATAGATGATCACGAACAACCCGCACCAGCAGCGATAGAACCAGACGAGACGGGAGCGATCTACTGGCGGCGTTACCAACGGGGGCGCTTGCGGTATGATTGGTGGCACGCGCCCCCGACAAAAGCGGAGGTATTCGTTCATCAGTCATGGCGAACCACACCGATCAATCCAACTCCGCTCCGTTGCTATTGAGCCAGCAATTCCTTGAGCTTCGGCTCGATGGCTTCCGCCCAAATCGTGTAGCCCTTCTCGGAGAGATGCAGGGAGTCTGGCATGACCTCTTTGGAAAGCGAACCATCGACTTCGATCAACTGTGAGCCGAAGTCCACATAATGAATCATGTTGCCATCGGCGACTTTGGCCAGCGCTTGATTGATCTGAAGCAATTTACCGCGTTGCGTGCTGAATGTCTTGCCGCGCGGAAAAATTCCCAACACGAGTAGCTTGGTATCCGGCAAACGCGTGCGGATCTGTTTGATGATGGCTTGCACGCCCTCGAGAATCTGCGCCTCGGAATATTGTTCCGAACCATCCTTGTTCTTGTTGGAATTATTTGTGCCGATCATCAACACGGCAGCCTTAGGCTTAAGACCGTCAAGCTGGCCATTTTCAAACCGCCAGAGCACATGCTGCGTCTGGTCGCCGCCAACACCGAAATCGAGGCATTTGCGTTGGCCATAGTACTTTTCCCAGACCTTTTTGCCTGCGCCCTCCCAACCTTCCGTAATGGAATCACCGATGAACACGATGTCGCACGGGCCGAGGATTCTCCTTGGCCCGCAACAAAACTTTGGCTTGCCGATTGGTGGCGCCGCCGGTGCGCGGCACTGGAACGATGGCCGGGTTGGTCTTTTCGGCAACGTCGGTCGTCGGAGCAGGAACATTGCTTTGCGCCTGAGCGGAGATGCTGAGCAACGTCGCCAAGGTGATGATGAACGTGGAATGAATGATATTTTTCATGCGTGATAAAATCAGAATGCCCGGCACGACGCACTACTGTCAATGAGCAGGCGTGGTCTTTAACCGCTCATTGATCTGTTGCAAGATGTACTGACGGTTATTGTCGAAGCTCAATTTACCCAACTGCGACACGATGGCGTGCCGCGTCGCATCGCAGAAATCCGCGCGCGCGATAATTTTACTCAGCACATGCGTCCGGTTGTTATCAAAACTCAGGCTGCGATAAGCGGTATTCACCAGATGAACCTGCACCGGCACAGCGAGCGTGGCGCGTTCTGCGATCTGACCTAACGCATGGGTCTTATCGTTGTCCATGCTCAACTTTGCCGCGGCATTGATCTCCGCCATGGTGGCGGCATCCGCCGAATCCGTCACGACGACGGTCGGTGGTGGCGGAGGATTGTCCTTCCCCGTACCGATGGCGATGACACAGCCGGTGAGGAGCGAAGTGGTAGAAAGAAGTGCGAACAGCCCAAACGTCCGTTTGAGGAATAAGTTCATAATGTTGGCTTCGACTGGTTGACCCGAACCCGTATTCAATGCCCCCCGCCCTGGTGTTCCTGGATGTATTCCTGTTTTAAGCCGAGCTTTTCTGGTGCATGAAGCACCAGCATCTTCATGCGCACGTCGGATGGTACATCTTTGCGCGTTGCCTTGCTCACCACGATCATCAACGTGATCGCCAACGGCACGGTCCAGATGGCGGGTTGCTCGCAAAGGATGCGCAAGAGCGGATGATGCGCCCAAAAGTCATTCATGCCCGCGAACCCAGAGAAGATTTTGCCCATCGGCCCTTTGTCGAGCGCGAGATTGCTCACGTTGGTTAACGTGGCTGCAACGAGCGCGCACAGACCACCGGTCAACATGCCGACGGCCGCGCCGCGCATCGTCATGCCGCGCCACCAGACGCTCATGAACAACAGCGGGAAATAACTCGCCGCCGCGATGGCGAACGCCTGGCCAACCATGAAGTTGATTTCCAACGGTTCAACCAAGCTGCCGAGCAGGATGGAAACAAAGCCGATCAGCACGGCGGCGAACTTGAACATGCGCATGCGCTGCTCCGGCGTGGATTTGGGTCGCAACATGCGGCCATAGACATCGTGCGCGAGCGCGCCGGTCATGGAGACGAGCAAACCGCTGAACGTGCTCATGAACGCCGCGAACGCCCCGGCGCAGGTGATGCCGGAGAGGATCGAGCCGAGCGGCGCGTATTTCTCATTCAGTAGGCGCGGCAGTTCGAGCACGATCTTGTCCGTGCCTTTCGCACCGATGCCGTTGTAAAGCTCGGGGAAGAGATTGCGCCCCATCACGCCGAACACGGGTGGGAACACGTAGAAGATGCCAATGAGAATCATCACCCACATGGTGGTGCGCTTGGCCGCACCGCCGTCGGGGTTGGTGTAGAAGCGCACGAGGATGTGCGGCAATCCCGCCGTGCCGCAGATGAGCGCGATGATGAGCGAGTAGGTGTAAAGGAGCGAATAGGGCTTGGCTTCCTCGGGCGAAAGTTTAGCGGCCTTGGCGGCTTTGGTGGTGAGCGGGCCGAAGGGATTAACCCATGTTTCGTCATTTGGCGCTTTGTCTGGCAGGCTCTTCAGAAGACTAAATGCTAAAGGTCCACGCGCTTCATAAAGCTTGCGCACCACCGCTTCATCGTCCTTCGGCACTGCAGCAATAAACTCCGCGAAATCCAACAGAGCGACTCCCCTGCTCGCAAGACCTGTAACTAGCTGACCTATACGAACATCTTTGGAGAACGCCTGCGCAATCGGAAAGTTTTGACGATTGGCCTGAATGAGCAGGACAATATTCGTGGAGTAAATCAATCGCCGACCGGTGAGTTCGGAGTAACTTGCCAATGCACCATAAACATTTTGTTCAGTCTCAGCATAGTTCCAATCTCCTTTTGTCAGCTCTTTGTTGATTCGATCTTTTGTAAGCCAATATGCGATGTAAATCTGATTACTGTTTCCATTTATTGAATCATAACCCCAGTTCAATGGGCGGAAATGCATTTGCTTGTCTCTGGAATCAGAAGCACGACCTGTTGAATTGAGATGAAGGTTGTTGCCATAATGTCCATACACCGCCATGAGCACGAAGATGGGCACTGAGATGGCGAACATCTTGGCCCAGTATTGAAACGCCTGCACCAGCGTGATGCCTTTCATGCCGCCGAGCGCGACGTTGAGCGTGATGACCGCGCCCACCAGCACCACGCCCGCCCAATACGGCAGCCCCGGGAAAATGTAAGCCAGCGTCGTCCCCGCGCCTTTCATCTGCGGCATCGTGTAGAAGAACCCGATGAACAACACGAAGCACACGGCGATCTTGCGGAACAGCGGCGAGTCATAACGGCCTTCGGCAAAGTCTGGAATCGTGTAAGCCCCGAAGCGTCGCAGCGGTCCGGCGATGAACAGCAACAGGAACAGATACCCGCACGCGTAACAGACCGGATACCACAGCGCATCGTAACCGCTCGACATCACCATGCCCGCGATGCCCATGAAGCTGGCGGCGCTGAGGTATTCGCCAGAGATGGCGCTGGCATTCCAACCCACGCTCACGCTGCGGCCCGCCACGAAGAAGTCGCTGGCGGTCTTGGAAGTTTTCGCCGAGCGAAAGCCCATCCAGATCGTCACGACGACGGTGATGGCGCTGAAGGCGAGAATGTAATAGTCAACCGCGGCAAAAATGGGCGTCATGACTTGGATTGGTTGTCAGGCTTCACTTCCGCCACTTCTTCGTTTTCCAGCGCGATGGAGCGCTTGATGAAATAGAACGAGATGCACCACACGGCGGGGAAAAAGCCGATCCCGAGGAAAAACCATGTCAGCGTGAAACCGCAGATACGTTTCGCCATCAACTCCGGCGCGAAGTAATTCGCCAGCGGCAGCCCCAGCACGACAAGCAGAAACGACAGCGCACACGTGATGGAGAGCTTGAGTTGCTTGCGCATCAGCGAATGCAGGAATGCCTCGCTATGGATATCGGGCTTCTGCTCTGAGTTAGGGGGTTGCATGAGTCGCGATGGTTTTAGCGGACTGATGCCCCAAAAGCAACCGCTGACAGCTGCACAATCCTCCCAATTTGGAGTGAGGCAGCACCACGGGAAGTCATGCCGGCGACTAACCGCCCAAAGCCAACCACCTGGGACTTAGCGCAACTATTGATTGTATAAAACCACCACCAGTCGATAGAACGAGGCGGCGTCATGTGCTGCGTCCAAAGCAGAGAGCTGGTAGGACGGGCTCACGCCAGCAGTAATGGTCGCGAGGCTGGACCAACTTCCCTGCCCCAACGCACTGGTCTTCTGAATGAAATAACCGACATCAGGTCGCAAGGCGGACAGTTGATAACTCACCTGCGTATCCGCACCGACTTTGGTGATGTTCCAAGTCAACGTGGAGCTGACTTGGGGATTCGTACCGAGCGCGTATTCCATGGCGTTACGGATGCCATCGCCGTCCGGGTCGGCGTCCGGGCCGGTTTGGCCGACGGGCAGGTTCTGACTCGCGAGCCACTGTTGGTAACTGGTCTGGCCGGGAGTCGGAGCAGCCTCGGCCCAGTTCGCGTAATCGTTGCCGTACGAATTTTCATTCACACGCACCAATGACGTGCCACCACCATCCGGCCCAGTTGGCCATGGAGCTGCATCGGTGAAGTCCACACGATCCACGCGGATGAACTGACGCACACCGACGTTGTTGGTGTCGCCTGGCATCGCAAGTTCCAACGTTTCGCCGTTGTTATCCAATCCACCCGAAGTCCACTGGAACACACGCGTGCCAACAGCAGGCGTATAGTTCTGGGCGAAGACTGTGCTGCTGCGCACGAGAAGAATTTTCTCATTCGCAGCCAAGGTCAGCGCTGGATTAGTGGGGAACACATACGTGATGCCTTGAGTGAATTTCCAAGGCTCAGCCGTCGTGGCATCAAAGAGCGTAACTGGAGCGTCCGTGATATTGGCAAGCTCCAGATATTCCGCATCGGCCACCGGCGGATGATACATGATCTCACTTATGACCACGGGACCAACAAGCGGCGCACTGTTGGTTGCGCCCAGCGTCGGCGTGGCCATGGAGACGAAGTTGTAAGTGCGTGTGCTGGCCTTGTAATACCGCCCAAAGCTCACCCCCGTCGCCGACGCGCCGAAATCTTCTTTTTCAGTATAATCCGGCCGTAAACTATCGCCCGGCCCGAAGAGATTCACGGTGTCGCCGTTTTCACTCAGCGCAAACGGGATCAGCGCTCCCGGATCACTGCTGCCCACGCCGAAGTTAAGATTTTCGTAGAACACCAAATATCCGCGCGCCGGAAGAATCGTACCATCGGCGATGCGATACTTCTGCGGCGTATTCGCATCGTCACTCAAGAACCAGCCACCCAGATTCACGGGCTGAGCGCTGTTGTTGTAGAGCTCAATCCAGTCGGGTAACGAGTTATGCGAGTGCGCCATGACTTCGTTGACCACAACGAGATTAGGCACGACATACGGATAATCGTTGGTGCTATAACTGTAGTAAGCGCCCATGTCGGCACGGGAATTATCGGCATCAAGCGCGTGCGCAGGGTAACCGGAATTGATCGCTGGCGAACCTGCCGCGAGCGAGAAGTCATAGAGCCCCGCATCAGTGAACAGCGGATCGGCCAGCAGGTTACCTGTGCCGGTGAGCGGTGCGGTGTCGGAAAGCGAGTAATTCACTGCGAGAACCGACAGCGAATCCACCGTGACAGGCGCGGTCTTCGAGCGATAGAAAATGCTGTTGGTGATGTAGGCAATGCCGCCGCCCACGCCGAGATTCTTTTCGTAAACCGCCACGCCGACGTTATCGCGCGCGAACGTGTTTTGATCAATGTACACCGTTGAACCAGCGTCCTTGACGCCAACGCCGATGTCGCAATTGACGATCAAGTTGCGTTCGATCCGTGCGACGGAGGCTTGCCCGACCGACACGCCTTTGTCGAACATGTGATAGATGCGGTTGCTCACGACCAGCAATCCCTGACAGCCTTCACCGATATCAATCGCATCACTGTTCGAACCAAGAAATGCGTAGATATGATTGCCGCGGATGACGCCGTTCGTCACGTTGTCAAAGTCGATCGCATCCGTGTCGGGATTTGCGGCACCGGTGAACACACAGTTTTCGACCAAACCTGAACCAGATTTGATGTTGATGCCGTCGCCGGTGAAGCGCGAGTTGATGCGACTGTTCCGCAACGTGGTCGAACCGAAACGCACAAAGACGGGCTGGTTTGCGTCAATGTCCACCCGGTCGAGTGTAAGTGTGGAGTTATAGGCGGAAATTGCGGCCTTGAGATTGACGGGATCAAGGCGACTCGCCGTCGCGCCGCGAACTGTGAGATTAGAAATCACGGAACTGCCCGTGGCATTCACAAAACCGAGATTGCCCCAAGTTTGGCCGTTACGGGCAAGCATCTGGACGGGGGCATTGGAAGTACCGTTCACCAGCAACGCGCCATGCACGTAAATGCTGACACCGGGCGGCAGTAGGAATTTTACGCCCGGCTCAACCGTCAGCGTGACGTTGGACGGCACGATCAAATCATTGGTGACCGAGTACGGAGAGTTCGCAGCCGTCAGCGTGGTGTTGACCGCAATGCTGGACGGGAGAACGGTCTCCGCGCCCGCTTGAAAACTCGCAGTGAGGGCCTGATCCGCCGTCAGCGTAAGCGAAATGGTGGGATTCGTGCTGCCGTTGCTCCAACTGACAAACGCGTAACCCGGCGCGGGCTCGGCAGTGAGTTCCACCGGTGTGTTCTTGAAGAGCCCGAAGGTCGTGTTATATTGCGGCGTCATCGGCACGCCCGCGATACGCAGATTTCCGCCGGTAGCAGGCGAAAGAGTAACAGCCAGATTTGCCAAGCCGCGATTCAGTCCTAATTCTGCTTGGAGTCGACTGACTGCGCCCGTCGGACGCACGGTCACAAACTGTTTGATCTGGTTCAGATACGATTGCCGGGAGGCCAGCGAAGGCATGCCGCCTTGCGCCGCCCAACGTGCGATGTGCCGCGGCATTTCGCCATCCACTTCGGCAGATAGCGAATCCATGATGGCAATGAAACGGTTCGAATAGAGCGTGCTACCGAGGTGCGCCGCGTAACGTTGCAAGAACCGATCAATGAACACAGGACTGTTCGTCAAGGCGCGAAACAACGGATAATTCACATCCGGCAACGCTGGCGCAGGATCAACAAAATCATCAATCAGCGAGCTATTCGCGTTGTTCGTGTAGAAGCAGCGGTCGAAATCCGGCAACGTCCATTGCCATTTCGAGCCGGGCGCGTGGCCGCACCAAAACTCGCGATTCCACGGCCAACTGGTATTGACCCCGAAATCCATGACGACGAGATAATCAATGAATGAGTCCACGTTCATCTGCGCGAGCAGTGCATCGTAATTCGTCTGCTGGCTCATCGGGTGCGTGGTGTAGAACGCGTGAAACGCCTCATAGGCGTCCGTCGTGCCCGTGTCGGCCAGTAATTTGACGTTCTCGGTGCTCTGCGAATAATCGTGGGCGTATTGCACCAAGTCGTACGTGTCCACTGGTAACTGGTGTTCGTTGGCAAAGAAGACCGGATCGAACATCTTGCGCATGTCCTGAAGTCCCCAATAGGTGCCGTTGATGAAAACCACCGTCGGGCGATAGGAGGACTGATCGTTCTCCGTCTGGCCGCGCAAAATGGGCGCCATCATTGCATCGCGCAGCATGTCTTGATTCCAGTTGTCGCCCCCGTTGCGGATATTGAGTTTGCCAAACGTGCCGACAGCTTCACCCGGAAAAATTCGATGCGAAATGACGTCGTCGCCGTATTTGCTCCGCATGTGGATGTTCAACGGCTTCTGTGCAAAGGGCCAATTGTTCTCGCCACCGATGCGGACACCGCAGTTCACCGCAAACGCCGGCGCGCCGTTGGTTTCAAAGAACTCGGTACGCACGGGAATCTCCCGCCCCTTGTAAACCCAGGCCGTGTCATTCTCGTAAATGCCGATGACGTCGTTGGTCAATGAGGCCGGATCAGCCACAAAAGACAGCACCGGTAACGTACGCGCGGGTTCGCCGACAAAATACGAGCGCGTCAACACCGGTCCGGGAATCAGTCCAGACACGAATGTTCGTGCCCGCAAAACAGTGTTAGAAGAAATGGTCAGTACACCAGAATACGACGGCGAATTCGGTCCCGGCACAGAACCATCCAATGTATAGCGGATCACCGTCCCACCACCGGAAGCACTTAAGCTCGCACTCTGAGAGCTTGCATAAAACCCACTCGCGAGCGAAGCACTCACCGCTGGCGATAGCGTCAACGCTGTCAGCGGCTCGGTGTTGTTCGGCCCTTCTGGTGTAGGCGTTCCGAAAAATGACCAGCCGTTCGTCGCATTGCGACCGTAGGAAACATCCGTGGTCTGCAATCCAAACGTCACCGAATCCACCAAGATGGCTGGACCAGTGACTTCCGCGACGACCAATTCCGCCGCCCAGCTCAAATCGGAACTGTTGGCCGTCAACTGATGGACTTCAGCCGCAAAAACATTGTCTCCCGTCTGAAATAACGAACGCGGCAACTCAACAGTCTCAAAGGCGTTTTCCGTAGGCGGCTGGCCATTGGCAAGATTCGTGTGGGTAATCGCACCTTCCGGCAGGCGCAGTCGGGCGAACTCTGTTCCGTTCAGATAAAGGATTGCGCCGTCGTCCACGTTCACGCGGCAACGGATATTTCCCAACCGCGTGGGATCAGTGACGGTGAAATGCCGGCGAAAGTGCGTCGTCGGATATTTGCTGGCACTGCTCGGACCATAACTGACAATGGTCGCTTCATCTCCATCCCCGTAACCCAATTGCGCCGCACCTTGTGCCCACGTCGAATCATCGTAAGAGGCCGCCATCCAATTCGTCCCCGGATTTGTTCCCGTATCCCGATATTTCCAAACCGCATTGGTCGCGATGAGCAACAAATCCTGCGGCGGCAAATCCGTGCGATACAACCCTAACGCTTCACCGTCCGCACTCAACTTGAAAGAGGTATGATAGCGCCGCGTGACAAATGTCGAACCCCACGGCCAATAGCCGCGCAAAACAGTTTTGTTTGTACCCGAATCGAAACCGTCGGCGCGAAACATCAAATAGCCATTTGCCGGAATCACCGCATTCGTCGGAATCAGCCACTTGAACGGCTGCGTCAGATCATCGGTCAGGAAATAACTATTGAGCGCCACGTTGGTGGCCGCCGGATTATGAAGTTCAATCCAATCAGAGTAGTCGTCGAAATCGCAGTTGTCTGGATGGACTGAAAGATTGGATGCCAAGAATTCGTTGATTACCGGCGCAGCCTCCAAGGGCAGCCCAAGTCCCACCAGCACAACGAAAACCCCGGAAACAAATGAAGTGATACGCATAAATAGATACGCCGATGCGACAAAATGGTTGCCAAGTGTAACTTGACGAGTCAGCTCCTCCCATTTGGTCAGGTGCGAGCGTAACGCCCCCAAAAAAACCGAGCAAATTAAAATACTTTTATCTTTGGCGAAGCCGTTGAGTCTGATTTTGCAGCAAAGCTCCACTTACACCCGACGCAGCAATGTCTCGAGATAAGGTAAATCAGCGGGCGTCGTTACTTTGGGATTTGGAGCAGCGCTAGTCACTAAGCGCACGGGTTGACCGATCAATTCGCAAGCCGTTGTATCATCAGTGACTTGAAGCTGACGCGCCCGCACCTCGCTCAACGCGCGACGGATGACATCCACACGGAAGGTCTGCGGAGTCTGCACCGCCCAGAGTTTGGATCGGTCCACATTGCGCGCGATGGTTTTGCCGTCGGCGGTTTCCTTGATGGTATCAGTCACGGGCTGCGCCGCGACTGCGGCACCGCTTTCCCGTGCTGCTTTGATGGTATCGGCAATCAATTCTTCTGAGGTGCAAGGGCGGGCCCCATCCTGAATGGCCACGATTCTGGCGGCGGATGAAAGCGCTTCAAGTCCGTTCCAGACGGAATCCTGGCGCTCCGCACCGCCTACAACCAAGCGATGCGGCTTAGTCAGCTTGAGCTGCTGCGCGAGTTCGGCGAAGGCGGATTGCATGCCGTCGCGCACGACGAGGACGATTTCGTCAATGGACGCGGCATCATTGAATCGTTGCCACGTGTGCGCCACTACTGGTCGCCCAGCAACTTCGAGGAAAAGTTTGTCCGCCCCCGGCCCCATGCGGGTCCCCTTCCCGGCGGCAACAATGACAGCGCTGTTCATGGCGGCGGAGTTTAAAGATGAACGTCTCAAGTCTAAAGCCTGAAGTCCAAAGCCTGCCGGCGCAATCAACCCAACGGCAAGCCAGATTTAGTCCCCCAGAGGCAGCCAATTGCTGCGGCAGCCTTGGCAAATTCCACACTTTTCAAACGAACGCCTTTTGCTACCCTGCGCGTCCCTTTGGGACTTCGTTGACCTCCAACCCGGCACGTTGTTCCCTCGGATTTATGGCATTGATCGTTCAGAAATATGGCGGCACTTCGGTGGGTAACACCGACCGCATTAAAAACGTCGCCAAACGCGTCGCAGAATATCGTAAGCGCGGCGACCAAGTCATCGTTGTCGTTTCCGCCATGAGTGGCGTCACCGATGGCCTCATCAAACTCGCCAAAGACATCGTCCCGCTCCCGAACGAACGCGAGATGGACATGCTCCTCGCCACCGGTGAACAGCAAACCATCGCGCTCACAGCGATTGCGCTTCATGCACTGGACATCCCGGCGGTTTCCATGACCGGCGCGCAAGCAGGTATCGTCACGGACGGCGTCCACACCAAGGCGAAGATTCACAACATCACGCCAAAGCAAGTCCATGAAGCGCTCGACGCCGGCAACGTGGTCATCGTCGCCGGTTTCCAAGGCGAAACGAAGGAAGGCCAGATCACCACGCTCGGTCGCGGTGGTTCGGACCTGACAGCCATTGCGCTTGCGGCCGCAGTAAAAGCCGACCTCTGTCAAATCTACACGGACGTGGACGGAGTTTATACCGCCGACCCGCGCCTTGTGCCAAACGCGAAGAAGTTGCCCGAGATTTCGTACGACGAAATGCTCGAACTTGCGAGCCTCGGTGCGAAGGTGATGCAGAGCCGCTCAGTTGAATTTGCCAAAAAATTTGGCGTGGTGTTTGAAGTCCGCAGCAGTTTGAACGACAACCCCGGAACAATTGTGAAAGAAGAAACGAAAAGTATGGAAGGCGTCGTCGTGCGCGGCGTCTCGCTCGATAAGAATCAAGCCAAAGTCACGCTCGTCGGCGTGCCCGACAAACCCGGCATGGCCGCGCGCGTGTTCAAAGCCATCGGCGACGCCACTGTGAACGTGGACATGATCGTGCAGAACATCAGCCACGGCAGCGGCACCCCCGCCACCGACCTTTCTTTCACCGTGGACAAACCTGATCTGCTCAAGGCGCAGAAAGTCATTGATGGTCTCAAGGCTGAGATTGGCTTCAAGGAAGTGCTCACTGACGAAAAGATCGGCAAGCTTTCCATCGTTGGCGTCGGCATGAAGTCGCACACCGGCGTCGCCGGCAAGATGTTTGAAACGCTTGCCAACGAAGGTGTGAATATCGGCATGATCTCCACGAGCGAAATCAAGATTTCCGTGACAATTGATCTGGCCAAGGGCGAGCAGGCTATCAAGGCTGTTCACAAAGCCTTCATCGGCTGACCCCAACCACCCCGTTTTCTAACCCGCCTTGGTTTCCCAACGAGGCGGGTTTTTAGCGTACGCCGCTAATATTCGTTAAAATCAGGCATAATCCTGCAATACTTGAATTGCGACAGCCGTAGGACAATCGCGTTCCAATAGCAAGACACGCTCCTGCAACCACCCCATGAATATGTTTCAATTTCTCGATGAAACACCTCGGCACACTGGCTGCTGAATCTCCGGTGACGCACCTAAGACTCATTGCAGGGTGACCTGTACCGTGATCACGCGGTACAGAACGGATTGGAATTGCCATGAATCAGGGAAACAGAACTCTGACGCGGCCCGCGCTGCCAACGGGCCCGGTCGCTACTTCGCACTCAACTGCCACCATCGTCGCCCCGGCCCATCCGGCGCCAAATCGAGATGAACAGCCTACGATGCTGCCTGGGGCATTGCATGAATCGGCTCCGGGCGGCCTCAGCGAAAACTCCGCCTACTCTTCCGCCGAAATGCTGGAGGTCCTGCTGGTCAACAGCCCTGACCCAATCTATTTCAAGGACCGCCAGTCGCGTTTCGTCTGCTACAGTCAGGCCTTTTCCAATTTCTTTAACCTCGCCCAGCCCGATCTCCTCAAGGGTAAATCCGACTTCGATCTGTTTTCTGAAGAACACGCCCGCCAAGCCTACGAAGATGAACAAAAAATCATCGCAACCGGAGTCCCGATCATTGGCATGTTGGAAAAGGAAACTCACAATGACGGGCGCGTAACCTGGGCTTTGTCCACGAAGCTGCCATGGCGAAATCGCGCTGGGGAGATCATCGGCACGTTCGGCATCTCGAAGGACGTCACCGCGTGGAAGGAGACGGAGCAAAAGCTGGCACACGAACGGGAGCTATTCCATGCGTTGGTCGAAACCTTGCCGGACGCGATCTACTTCAAGGACCGCGAATCGCGCTTCGTAAAGCTAAGCCGCTCCAAAGTGGAACGCGCCCGCAAAGCCATGCTGCAACAACATCGCGCCAAGCATGGCCCCGGACACACCGAACAACTCGCTCCACACCTCATTGATGCCGCTGTTTGCGCGCAATACCTGATTGGCAAAACGGATTTCGACCTGATGGCGCCGGCTAAAGCCCAAGAAGCTCGACAACAGGAGCTGGATATCATGCGCACCGGCCAGCCGTTGATCAGCCGGCTGGAAAAAATCATTGGGGAAGACGATCATCCAGCGTGGCGGTTAACGACCAAGATGGCGTGGCATGACAAGGATGGGAACATCATCGGCACCTTCGGCGCGACCCGTGACGTGACGGAATTGAAAGAAGCCGAGGAAAAGCTCGAAGAAACTCACAAACGGCTCAGTCACGCTTCTCGCATGGCGGGCATGGCCGAGGTTGCCACGGACATCCTGCACAACGTCGGCAATGTGCTCAATAGCGTGAACGTTTCATGTTCAATGGTGATGGGCCGGCTGCAAGAGTCACCCGCCGCGAATCTGGCGCGCATTCCGCAACTGCTCAAAGAACAGACCGGCAACCTCGACACGTTCCTGACCACAGATCCAAAAGGCAAAAAAATCCCGGATTATCTGGGCGCGCTCGCCAAAGTCATCGAGGAGCAACGCACGTTCGCGTTAGGTGAACTCGAACAATTACGCGGGCACATTGACCACATCAAGCAGGTTGTAGCCATGCAGCAAAATTACGCGAAGGTGGCCGGCCTCGAGGAACGGGTTGCGGCGGCCGATCTGATCGAAGATTCCCTGCGCCTTAATGCCAGCGCTCTGGTCCGCCACCGCGTCGAATTGATCCGCGAATTTGACCCCGTCCCAGCCCTCGTGGTGGACAAACACAAGGTGCTGCAGATTTTGGTCAACCTCATCAGCAATGCCAAATACGCGGTCAGTGCCGCGCCCCGGGAAGACAAAATCGTAACGGTGCGCGTACGGCAAACCAGCCCTGAAATGCTGCAAATTCAGGTCGCAGACAACGGCGTCGGCATTGCCCCAGAAAATCTCACCCGCGTGTTTGCACATGGTTTCACCACCCGGCCCGATGGCCATGGCTTCGGCCTGCACAGCGGTGCGATTGCCGCCAAGGAGTTGGGCGGCTCATTGACGGTACAAAGCAACGGCCCGGGTCACGGCGCGACATTCACGCTCGAACTGCCCTTCAATCGGAATTATACTCCTGCTGTATGAGCCGTTCGTTGCCTCCCAAAACTCCGCGGCTATTGCTGGTGGATGACAACGCCGCCATTCACCAGGATTTCAAAAAAATTCTGGCGACGCCAGCACAGGCCGCTTCAGAGCTGGAAGATTTTGAAGCCGCGCTATTCCAGAAGCCGAAAAGCCTGATTGAACGCGTCTCGTTTCGCATGGATTCCGCTTTTCAAGGCCAGGAGGCCTTGGCGTTGGTCCAACAGTCCCTGGCGGCAAACGATCCCTACACCCTCGCTTTCATGGATATCCGGATGCCGCCCGGTTGGGATGGGGTAGAAACCATCGAACGCATCTGGCAAATCTGTCCCGACCTGCAAATGGTGATCTGTTCAGCTTATTCAGATTACACTTGGGAAGATTTGATCCAACGGTTCGGGCATACGGACAATCTCTTGATCCTCAAAAAGCCGTTCGAGATGGTGGAGGTACTTCAGATTGCCCACGCGCTGACGAAGAAATGGGCACTCGCATTGCAATCGCGCCTGTGGATGAAAGACCTCGACCGGCTGGTGCGCGAACGCACGCAGGAGCTCGTTGTTGCCAACGAACAATTACGCGCCGAAATTGTCTCTCGCACCCAGATGCAAGAAGCGTTGCGGATCTCGGAGGAACGGTTTGCCAAGGCGTTTCGCACCAGTCCCATGCCGATGGCCATCCTCCGTCAGCTGGATCGCCAGTTCGTGGACGCCAACGAAAGTTTTCTAAAGCTGGTGGGTTTCACTGCGGAAGAATTACGAACCCAGACGGCCGAGGGCTCCCAACTGTGGGCGGAAACCACGGAGCGCAAGATAGCCGCTCTGAAAACCGGAGACAACCTGCATAACCACCCCTGCTCGCTGCAGGCGCAAGACGGTTCACCGCGCCAGGTCGTGTTATGGGCCGAACCAATCGCCCTTGCCGACGGTGCGTGCGTGCTGCTGATCTTGGAGGATGTTACCGATCAGCTACGGCTGGAAACTCAGTTGCGGCAGGCGCAGAAAATGGAAGCCGTGGGCCGCCTCGCCGCCGGCGTGGCCCACGAGTTTAACAACATCCTCACCGTCATCCAAGGTCATGCAGAGCTGCTGCGCCAAGCCCAGATTGCCCCGCGGCAAATCCTTGATTCCAGCAACCGCATCAGTCAGGTCAGTCAGCGTGCCGCTACGTTGACGCGACAGCTGCTGATGTTCAGTCGCCAGCAACCGATGCAACTCCAGCCGCTCAATTTGTCCGCCGCCGTCGAGGCCACGGATAAGATGTTGCGGCAGCTGATCGGCGAACGCCACGAATTGCACCTCGTGTGCGCCCCCGAACTCCCCTTGATTCTGGCTGACGCCGGCAACATGGAGCAAATCCTGATCAACCTTTGCTTGAATGCCCGTGATGCGATGCCCAAGGGCGGACCGATCCGCATTGAAACCAGCCAATTGACATTGACGGCAGAAACCGCGCGCCGCCATCCGGACGCACGCCCTGGTTTGTTTGTTTCGATCGCAGTAACCGATGCCGGCTGCGGCATCAGCCCGGACATTTTGCGCCGCGTGTTTGATCCGTTTTTCACCACAAAGGAAATCGGCAAAGGCACGGGGTTGGGCCTGTCCACTATTCACGGCATCGTCAAGCAACACAACGGTTGGATCGAAGCCACAAGCGAAGTGGGCCAAGGCTCGACGTTTCGAGTGTTCCTGCCCGCGGCGCCGCCGGAGAATCTAAAATCTCCGCAATGCGAGGTGTTACGTGATGTCGCCCCGGCGCAAGGCCACGGCGAAATAATTTTGGTGGTGGAGGATGATCCCAGCGTACGGGAACTCGCACGCGCCACCTTGGAACGGGGAGGCTACCGGGTTTTGGAAGCCGAAGATGCAAATGGCGCGCTCCAAGTCTGGCGGGAAGTAGCGACGCCTATCGCTGGACCTGATCACGGACCTGGTGCTCCCAAACGGCTTAGGCGGCGGAAAGCTGGCGCAACTGCTCCGCGAGCGCGATCCGCAGCTGCAGGTGATTTGCATTAGCGGCTACGGCTCGGAAACATTGAAGGAAGAAATGCCCGCTTCGCTCGCGCCGGGCATCAACTTTTTGTCGAAACCGTTCGAACCAAACACGCTGTTGCACGCAGTCAAAGCGCTATTGGATCGGACGGAAGCCGCCCGGATTCAAGCGCGCCTGACACTAGTTTGAAACGAAGCCGGCCTGCTCAATGGCCCGCAGGAACAAGCTCATCCGGCGCAACTTCTCGATAATGCTGATGACGCCGCGGATGTTCAGCGGTTTGGCGATGTAGGGAAATCCCCCGATCACACCATTCCGAGCATCCAGCTCTTCCTGCTTCACAGCCGCGGTGAGAAAAACGATCGGCGTGGTTTTGAACGCCCGCAGCGCACGGATTTTTTCCGCCAGCGTGCCGCCGTCCATGCCGGGCATCATCACGTCGAGCAAAATGACGTCTGGTTTGAATTCCTGCAACGCGCCCAACACCAACTCGGCGTCGTTTTCCGTGCGTACAGTATAGTGCCCGCTTTTTTCGAGGTTCAATCGCAGCAATTGTGTAATGCTGGGTTCATCATCCACGATGAGGATGCGTTTTTTTGTCATAGTTTTGGTACTCCTTAGTTACTAAATGAAATAATAAACCGATGCCCGAGTCGCGTGCGGTGGCTTTCCACCCGACCGCCATACAACTCGATGATCTTTCGAGCGACCATCATTCCGAAATCATCGGTGCTGCCAGGAATCGCTTTTTTGGTAATGGTGGTCGTCGAGCCTTCACCACCACCGCCGGGATGCCGCACGTCCACTTCCGCCACCACCGACGAGCGACCGTTTGGTCCGGCAGGCGGGGCTTTCAGATACGTGCGCACGAACAGATCGCTGCCAAGGGGACAGGCATTGATCTCCGCCCCAAGTAAACTGATCAAGACATGCCGCAACGCGCGCGGATCAAGCCGCAGTTTCGGCAGATCGGGGGCATAATCGGCTCGCACCAAAATGGCGTGTGCTGTCAGTTCACTTTCCAGTGCCGTCATCGTCTGCTCGAAGAGCTGACCAAAATCCTGGTCGGACACCGCCCCCTTGCGATACGAGGAAAACTCCAGCAACCCACGGATGATCGCGTCGGCCCGTTGCACAGCCTCAGTCATCTGCTGCAACAGATCCTTCGCCATCGGATCATTGGTCACGGCATAATCCCGAAGGTAATCGATACCAAGCACCACGATCTGCAATGGGTTCTTCACCTCGTGCGCGACCCCGGCCGCGAACGTGCTGATGGCCTCGAGTTTTTCGGACTGCACCAGCTTGCGCTGCGCAATCTGCAACTGCTCATGCGAGCGTTTCACTTCCGCCAACGCCTGACGCAATTCGTTTTCTGCTTCCAGTCGTTCCGTCACGTCGCGAGAAACCACCACAACCTTCTGCGGTGCGCCGTGGTGATTGCGGATTACATTGCTTTGTGATTCGACATGCCGTACTGCGCCGTCGCTGCGAACGAACCGGTATTCGGCGCGCCGGCCCTGTCCGGTGGTGACGACATCGCGAAACACTCCTTGGATTGTATCCCGATCTTCCGGGTGGATTTCCGCAAACGAGTTTGTTCCCGACAGGTCGTTGCGCGGCCCCAGCACTGCTTGATAAGACGGGTTGTTGTAAATCCGCTTGCCGTTGCCATCCACGACTGAGATCAGGTCGGTAACATTCTCGGAAATCAGCCGGAAGAATTCCTCACTCTCCCGCAAGCGCGCTTCCACCGCCCCGCGCTCCAGCGCATAACGAATCGCCCGCGTCAGCAAACGGCCATCAAATTCATTCTTCAACAGGTAATCCTGAGCGCCCGCCCGCAATGCATGCAAGGCGGTCGCTTCATCGGTCAGCCCCGACAGAACGATCACCGGCACTTGCGGCGCCGCCCGGCGCAAGGCGACATACGTTTCCAACCCCAGACAATCCGGCAGCGTCAAGTCCAGCAGGACCAAGTCCACCGGGCGGGATTGCAATTGCCCAATTGCTGCCGCGAGATTGCCAGCCACGGTCACGGAATACACGCCGCGACCTTCCTCGGTGACAATTTCGCGCACCACCTCCGCAAAGACCTTTTCGTCTTCCACCACTAGAATATTCGTCTGCTCTTTGCTCATACCAACAAGGCTGCCCCCCGGCCCTCCTCCACTACGGCTTTTTTGGCGATCATCGCCAAATGGACTGTTTCAAGCAGTTTGCGCGCGTCGTATGGCTTTTGCAGGAAGCGCACGCCACCTTCTTGCGTATCGCGGGAGGCCTCGGCATCCAGCTCATAACCACTGGTATAAATCACGTTCAATCCCGGCTTGGATTGTCGCAATTGACGGGCCAGATCCCGCCCCGTTACCCCTTCTGGCATGATCATGTCAGTCAATAGAAGTTGGACGTGATGCTTGTTGGATTCCCAGATGGACAAGGCCTGCACCCCGGTTTCAGCTTCAATCACGTGGTAGCACGCCTGTTCCAGGACCGTTTTCACCATCCGTCGGATGGGTGCTTCATCATCCACCAGCAGGATTGTTTCACTCGCAGGAGGCGGCGTTTCTTCTGCCTCCATGGCGACCACCGGCAAATAGACGCTCAACACCGTGCCACACCCCTCTTGACTGACCGCTTCAATCCACCCGTACCGCCGCGCCACGATGCCAGCAATCAACGGCAGCGCCAACCCCCTGCCGCTCCGATTCGTCGGCAATTCCGCCAGCAGACGGTGCACTTCTTCTAGGCGCAATGCCGCCCCGTTATCACTGACCGTCAGTCGGATAAATTTGCCACACCGCGCCCCAGGCTGCATCCGCGCATGCGTATCATCCACCTCAATATGTTCCACCGCCACGGCCACCGCGCCCCCCCCTGGCAATGCCTGTCGGGCTCGATCTAGCAGCGCCGTCAGAATCTGACCAACAATGTGGTTCTCGACTTCGATAGGTGCAGGTTTGGCGGCCAGCGAGAACTGCAAAGACACTCCGTCTCCAAGCAGTTGGCGCAGAGCCTTCTCCTGTTCCGCCACGACCTTATTCAAATCTATTTCGTTCCTGTTCATCCGGCCTTGCCGTGAAAAGGGGAAGCGGAATCCGTCGCTTTGAGCAACGGCCACCACCCCGTATCTGAATCGGCAGCGACGCCAAAGAGTTAAGAAGTAACCGTCAAAAATCACTAAAACCACATGCTTGTGTGACCTCAAGCGGGGTGAGGAGAGAAATTCAACCGATAAAAAACCGCCCCGCATCACACCAAACAAGGAAGCGGGCCGTTTCCCCTATTTTTCAAGGTTTTTGATGTTATTGGGATGTCGGGACGAAAATTCCCAACAGTTTCCCAACACACGTTGACGTAATCATCACCTGCGCAGCCGAAAAATTCGGTTCTTGGCTGTGCAATGAAAAAATCGAAACGAACTGGGAAGCCTCACTGCGTGATCCAGCGCGGCAACGTTAAGGTGCCTGTATACAAACGCACCACGAAGAAGCGCTACATCGAATACCAAGTCCCCGACCACACATCCGGGAAACGCAAGCTGCTATCATTCGCGGATGAGGCGGAAGCAAAGCATAAGGCCACGGAGATTGCCGAAGCCGCCGCTCACGGAGACCATGACTTGCTCTCGCTCGCGGGTTACAAGCATCGCATTCTGTCAGCGATAGAATGGTTAATGCCCACCGGATGGCAGATAGACGACGCTTGCCACCTGATCTTCGACGCGTCGGAGATTATTAACCTGAAGCAGTTGTTGGATGCCTGTCGGTTCTACAAGAAGCACCAGCCCGACAAACCATTTACTCCGAAGCTGGTAACCGAAGCCGTGCGGGAATATCAAGCGATGCCCCACAAACTCGGTTGGAAAAGGATCAAGACCTTCAACGGTTACCTCAATGTGTTCAGCCGTCAGTTTTCCGGGACAATGCTCCACGATGTTGACGAAGTTGCATTGAAAGATTTTGTGGATTCAAAGCTGTGGTCGCCGAAGTCATACAACGAGTTTTTGCGTGGTCTTTCGATCTTCTACCGGGCGGCACAGTTTCGTCGATGGGTACCAATGGCGTGCGACCCGGCAGTCAAAATAAAACGGCGCAAGGAAGTTGCCGCGCAGGTTGACATCTTCCAACCACCGGAGGTCAAGCGGCTGTTAGACTGCCTCAATCACCATGCGAACACCGTTAGCCTTGATGGCTACGAACAGTTCAGTCAGCCCTTCCCGGTCGAAGGCGTCCGCTACGCCGCTCACGCCTTTGTCGCGAAACTCGCGCACGATCTCAATTTGGTTGCCGGTGACGTATCGGCTGATGGTTTCCGCCTGCCGAGTAAACCCGTCTCCGTCAATCTGACCCTTACCGCTGACCCGGAGATAACTGAATGCCTTTGTCTTCATACACAGAAGGCTCCCATCTATGTCACATTGGGTCCATCAAATTCTGAAGAATTTGTTACGGACCCCTTAGCGGTGTATGGAAGAAACCGCTCTGGATTATTACGGACCAAAGCATCCGGCCCAGCCCATTTGCGTGCGTAAGCCGGGAGCGTCAGGGCGCAGTCTTATGCCGCCGGGGATGAGACTCTACTTTTTAACCTTCGCTTTCGGCGCGTTTGGACGCGATAAAGCCAGTCGGCATCGGCTGATATTGTTAGGGCAAGAAGCCGCACCGTAACGTTGCTGTTTCCAAAATCGCCATGGCTTCTATGCCCAGTTGAATTAAAAGTATCCACAACCCTCACGCTTTAGCGCGAGCCAAAAGCATCGCAACGTCGTTGCCTACATAAGCTCGTCTGCGCCGGAGCAAATAAGTTTTTGATAGAACGAATGCAGCGCCGCGGGCAAAAGGGACACGCCGCAGTAGAATCTTGAAGTTTTAATTGCGGTGATAATCCTTGATAGAAATTCGCAGGCCCGCACTCATAAC
Organism: Verrucomicrobiota bacterium; assembly: GCA_049840435.1. Lineage (GTDB taxonomy): Bacteria > Verrucomicrobiota > Verrucomicrobiia > Limisphaerales > JADLHS01 > JADLHS01. Next base: position 189,129 of record JASGKY010000032.1, read on the forward strand.
ACCGTGAGAACCAAGGCCATTAACAAAGCAACTGTGCACAGATGAGAAACATCATGAGAAGTTTGAGAAAGCTATTCGGCAGGTTTGGCTTTTGGGCGATTCTCATCGCGTGTGTTCTAGTCGCGACTGGGTTGATCTTGTTCCGGGACCGCGAACCAGTTTACCACGGCAAACGTCTGTGCGAATGGGTTTTCATAATGAGCGCAAATTGGGCACAGCCGGAAAAAGAGAAGAAGCCCGCACCGTCGTCCGTGTGTTGGGAACAAATTCGGTCCCTCTGCTTCTGGATTGGTTGCGACAGGAAGACAAAGTCTCACTCAAGGAGCGATACAACACTTGGCACGCCAAGATAATCACAACCCTGCAAAAATACGGCATCGTCAAAAACCCCACGATAACGTACCTCCAAGTCAATAATCCGAGTCACCGAGCTATGGCCATGTATGCGTTGCCCGAACTTGACCATGCCGCAAAACAAACTGCCATCCCGGCTCTGATTCAGATGCTCGCGGAAAAGGAACTCAAAACAGGAGAGGTAACGGTTACGGCTGGGGTTGCAGGGATGACATTGGCAAAAATGACACCCGAATCCATTGCCCCTTTGACAACCGCGCTATCAAGCAAAGACCATCAGACCCGATTGTTAGCTGCATGGGCGCTTGGCGAGATTGGGCCAGACGCAAGAACGGCCATTCCATTTCTCAAGAGCGGACTCGATGACAAAGACCCGCTGGTGCGGGTAACATTTGCTGAAGCCATTGGAAAACTTGGCGCTGAGCCAAGTTTATTTTTACCAACCATTGTTCGAGCGTTGCCAGTGCTGAGCAATGACTCCTTGAGCCATGCGCTGGAAGTTTTGGGGCAATACAAGGAGCACGCCAAAGGTGCTGTTCCTGTTCTTATGGAAATCCTATCCACCAAGACTCAACATGCCACCAACCTGAACGAAGCTTATATTTGCAGCGATCTCACCAATACGATTCAGCGGATTGATGGCTCGGTTTTGTCTCCACTGATGCTCGATGAGGCAAAGTAAATAACTATGCTTTGATCGATAACGGAGACACGCCGAAGGAGAATCTTGAGGGTTTTATTGCGGTGATAATCCTTGATAGAAATTCGCAGGTCAGCTTCTATAAAACCATGAAAACTAAGACTACTAGGAAAATCAACCGTGCACAGATGCGTGCACACCTAGTCGTATATTAAGGTTTAGGCGCACATGCCAACGCATACATACAATCACAATTTACGATTGGGCATTGCTGGCGTGATCTGCGTTCTATTGATTGCGACATTTTCAAATTTTGATACACCAACGAGCAAGTTCAATCGATTCCAGTCCGGAATCATGAGCGGGCTTGCTTTGGTTTTACTTTGTCCTGTTGTATTCCGTGGCAAAGGGTGGCGGACCATCCTTGGTTTAGCTTTGGCGGTCCTGCCTAGCATCATGCTTTTCCGAGCCATTGATTATCTTTTGGCGACACACGACAGATGATTTGTTTATTTCCTTTTGCGCCCCACCATACGCTGCGTCTAACCCGTCATAGCGTCGTGGTTTGCAATCCATGCGTCCCGTGGTCTGGGCCGCTTAGCTTGGGTTGTTAGGCAGCATGAGCCACCTCGCTAACATTACTGCTTTTGGCTTGCTGATGGTGCTTGCGATTGGTTGCTCGCATGGCGTTACCGATGTATCTGGAACCGCACCTTACCACCAATTTTCAGGCAAGATCATCGCGTCAAAAGAGAGCGGCGCTATTTGGATCAACACTTCAGGATCGTATCAGATACGCAGAGAGTTTATTCGATTCGATTCTGATGGGGACTTTCCTAGCTACAGCACAGAATACAAAAGGCTTTTTGATTTTTCCGCAGGAACAAGGTTCAAGATTGAGAGTATCAAGCACAAGAAAGTAAGTTCCGAGATTGGAGGGTTCGACGGCGTTGTTGTTCTGTGCACGGCAACTTTACAGGATGGCCGACGCATCCAATGTCAGATGCCGTGGGAGTTGATCGACCCCGACCCGCGGCGTGGAACAGGAGGACGTGCATTCGACATAGTAGAGAAATGAAATTGATGCCTAACAAATCGCTTCAGCCAACGCTGGTGCGCGTTGTCAGTTTCGCTTGCGCGGATCACGTCCTTGACTCGGCGTGGCTGAGCTTGGGTCGTTAGGCGACAGCACACGTTTCACCGCATGAAAATTCGCCTCGCTGTTGTTCTTGTAATTGCTCTGATTTGTTGTTCTGGATGCGGTACGGTCATTACTCATACGGTGACAAAGCCTTCGACTACTCCAGCAGGTACGGGGACATATCGAGGCACGCAGACTGATACTTGGTTACTTTGCTATACCATGGGAGTTGGTTCACAGCATTGGACAGAGCCGACAGGTTGGGCTTTGATGTTTTCGGGTTTATTCGTTGCTTGCGATATCGCACTTTCGGCTGTCGCTGACACTTTGATATGGCCATACGACATCACCACACCATCATCAACAGGATGGCCTCACGGAGCAGAATGACGCCGCTTAACCATGCGCTGAGCTTGGGTCATCAGCCTGCATAGATTGCCTCGTGAAAACCTCCACGATTTTGAGTCTGTTGATTCTCGGGCTTCTCTGCTCGGGGTGCACGTTGCAACAGCACGCCGTCAGCATGGGCGCTTCAGGCATTGTGTTGGATTCGCAAACGCATTTGCCTGTCAAGAGAGCATCAGCGTTTGTTCCCGACCATTCCGGTAAGTCGCGACCTATCATCACAGGCGAGGATGGTCAGTTCTCGATACCGCCAGTCCTTCGACGGGACATGGTGATTATCATGGCAGACTTTGGCCCGCCACGTAGCACTCTCATCGTGGAGTGTGCAGGTTATACTCCAGCCAGCATTGAGCTTGCGATGCTCCACACGAATTTTGTAGAGGTTCTTTTGAGTCCAATCACCAAATGAAACAGGCTCACCATGCGCAGCGGCGGTCGGTTAAGACTGTCAACAACCAGTGGAATGCCACAGGCAATTGAGTTGCAAAATGCCACTCGGAAGAAGATAACTACAAGCGTCGCCAATTCTGGGTTTATGGAACGTAGCAGCAAATCCCGAACTGCTCTCGCCTGTCTGCTGTGTTTGATTGTTCAGGCATTCACGGGTCGAGCACAGCCAGTGACGAACGTCGCTTCAGGCGGTGGATGCTTTCACAGCTTGTTTCTAAAGAGCGACGGCAGTTTGTGGGGCATGGGCTACAATCCCTTTGGACAGTTAGGTGATGGCACGACCAACAACATCAATTACCCCGAGCAACTAATCGCCAGCAACGTAATCGCGGTTTCAGGTGGTAAACACACTTTGATTATCAAGAGCGACGGAAGTTTGTGGGCTACAGGAAACAATTTTTCAGGACAATTGGGTGATGGTACTTACGGAACTGCTCCAGCCTATGGAATCAATCATCCGGAATTGATTGTTGCCAGCGATGTCACTGCGGTCGCCGCCGGAAACAACCATAGCCTGTTCCTAAAGAGTGACGGGAGCCTTTGGGGGATGGGTTCTAACGGTAGTGGTGAATTAGGTAATGGCACCAACAATCGAGCCAACCTTCCTATCCAGATCGTAAACGGAGGCGTCACGGCGATTGCCGCTGGGGGAGGTTACAGCTTGTTTATCAAAACAAACGGTAGTCTGTGGGCGATGGGGGCCAACAACTACGGTCAGTTGGGTGATGGCACTTACAACAGCACCAACAGACCAAAGCAAATTGTTGCCAGCAACGTCGTGGCCATTGCTGCGGGATACCAGCATAGCATGTTTCTCAAAAGCGATGGCAGCCTATGGGGTATGGGGTTCAACCGATTCGGCCAGTTGGGCGATGGAAATTACATTAGTACACCACCATTCGGAACCAACGTGCCTCAAAAAATTGTAGCCTCCAATGTGACGGCGGTTACTGCTGGATATACACACTCTCTGTTTCTTAGGAACGACGGTAGCCTGTGGGGCATGGGGAATTTAGGCCCGTTGAGCGATGATACTTCCGACCAGACCAACCGGCCCAAGCAGATTTTGTCAGGTGGCGTAATCGCGATTGCTGCCGGTTTTGAGCATAGCTTGATTCTGAAAGACGACGGCAGTTTATGGTCCACTGGTTACAATGAATACGGTCAGTTGGGTAATGGCACTCTGAACGGCACCAACCAACCGCAACAGATATTGGGAGCTTACAATCAGATTTCGGGTCAGCTTCTGAACGGCAACATGCAATTGTCCTTTGTGGGCATCGCCGGAGGAAATTATGCGTTAGACCGTTCATTCAGTCTGTCAGTGCCAAACTGGTCGCCGCAGGTCACGAATGTTGCCAACTCAATCGGCGCTCTTGTCTTTACCAACGCGCCCAACGCTACCAGTAACAATTTTTGGCGTATCCGCGCCGTACCTTAGACTGACAATTGAGCAAAGCATAACTCCGCTGCATGGGTTGACCGTCAATCGCCGCGATTCTTAGTCCGCAAGACGCTCCAATGGGCTGTATTAGATGCTTTCAGCTTGATCGATTCGGTTGCGAATGGAGGTAGTTCATGATGTAATCTTGCTGTGGATTTAGGGTGTATCAGAAACATGAGTAAGGTTGTGCAAGCAGTTTGTCTCCTACCGATTCTTTTCATGCTGGTTGGCGCGGCTGCATCGGCTGATGTCCTCGAACGCTGGCACTGGCGTTATCCAGTGCCGCAAGGAAACCGACTCTCAAGCGTTGCCTACGGCGGCGGACTGTTCGTTGCAGCGGGGAGTAAGGGCGCAATAGTGACCTCCACAAACGGGACGAACTGGGCGGACAGAAGTCTGCCGGGCGGCATAGACATTCGCAGCGTTGCTTATGGAAACAACCGATTTGTTGCCGTGGGTTTTGGAGGCTCCCTGACCTCTACTAACGGTTTGGACTGGAGCTACACCAGCAATGCCCCGCCAAACCAGTTTCTTGGGGTGACATTCGGAATGAATCTGTTCGTCGCAGTCGGGAATCAAACGATCAAAACTTCACCAGATGGAGTCAACTGGGCAGCCCGCTCGTCGCCCTTCACGTCATTAAGAGGCATTGCCTATGGCAACGGCATGTTCATCGCAGTCGGCTCCGGTGGTGCGGTGATGACATCTAGTAACGGCACGAACTGGTTCACCCGCAGTTCTGTTTCTGGCAATCTGGATGGTATCGCATACGCCAACAATGTTTTCGTGGCGATACCTGAGTACAATAATAACGTCCTCACGACCGCGAACGGCATAACGTGGTCTTCCCGTTTTTTTGGCGGCACAACCGTCGGTTTGTATAGCATTGCTTACGGTTCAAACGGCTTCGTGGTTATGGGCGATCAGATGACCACGACTTCGGCTGACGGCACCAACTGGATCAGGCACAACAATTTGAACCCTGTCGGGTGGGTTGGTATTACCGGTGCAAACGGAATCTACGTAGCGACTGGAGTGCGGGGAGCGATCCAAACATCAACCGATGGCATCAACTGGGAAAGTCAAACCGGACTCCAATACGATCTCAACGCAGTGACCTATGGCAATGACAGGTTCGTCGCGGTTGGAAAACTGGGCACGATCCTGTCATCTTCCAACGGTGTATCGTGGAAGCCGAATAGTTCGGGAACTTCCAATTATTTTAACGATGTTTCGTACTGCAATGACAAGTTTATTGCGCTTGGAATTAGGGACAACTCGATAGGAAACATTGTCCGCTCAACGAATGGTGTGAACTGGGTAAACTGCACCGGTGGGGAGGCGAATTGGCTTTACGGTGTCACGTATGGGAACGATGTATACGTTGCCGTCGGCGCTGGCGGCACCATCTTAACCTCGACCAATGCTGAACAGTGGACACCCCAGACATCGGGAACTACGGTCGGACTTTACGGGGTTGCGTTTGGAAATGGTCAATTCATTGCAGTGGGAGACGGCGGCATCATGCTTTCATCAACAAATGGCACAGTCTGGACTTCGAGAAGCAGCGGCATTTCCAATTACCTGAGTCGGGTTATTTTTGCTCGCGGCCTGTTCGTCGCGGTAGGTGGAGACTATAACTTAAAAAGCACTATTTTGACTTCGACGAACGGGATTGATTGGCAGAGTCGAAGTTCCCCAACTACATACACGTTATGGGATGTCGCTTACGGAAACGGACAGTTCCTCGCTTTGACTAGCGCTTCCATCGCCATGATCCTGACCTCGACGGATGGATTGGTTTGGAAAATTCTACGCCGGGCAATGTGGACTGGCCGATCTGCAAGATCGCCTATGGCGCGAGGACCTTCGTTGTAGCCGGTAACGGGTGTGGCATCCTTCAATCGGACAGCACGGTACCACCGGAACTGAGTCTGGAAAAACTTCAGGATGGTTCGGGCGTGGTGCTCAGCGTGTCTGGTGAAGTGGGAAGGAACTATCGGCTTCAGTACCGCTCCGACTTGCAGGGCGATCAATGGAACGATCTGCTGACCTTCACAAACGACCGTCCGACTGTCGCGGTCACAAATCTTACATCCGATTGGCAGCGGTTCTACCGGGTCAAGTCGCCCTAACCGAGTTCTTCGGTAATGTCAGCTTGAGTGCTGTTGGAATCAACAAACCACCTGCCGCGCCCTTCATCTGCCGAAGGCGAGTGTGATGAACCCATCGGCATCGACGATGATTACCACGAATAAGCAAACTCAAACGACCTGAATGCGGGAAGCGGACATCGATAGCGTTCTGGCAGCCCACGCAGGACGGGCTACCAGCCGCGCCAAAGCGGCAGCGGCTCGCCGGAACGCGAAAAAGGGTGGCTGGCCGAAAGGCAGACCGAGGCTGCGTGATCGCGTGGCGGCTAAGTTGCCGCAGGTTTTCCTGTCATTTCCTGTCAGCAGAGTTATTTTTGGGTTCTCCTTCAGTTTGAAGGGGATGTTGGAAAACATTAAAATTTGATGTTGACCGACAGTTACTTACGCGGATTGAAGTTGGTAAGTTTGCTCAGGAAAAAGAAATAACCGCCCCGCATCACACGGGGCGGCGTTGTTTGGCCTGGTATTAGCAACCGTCAGGCCTGGAAAGATTTCCCGCAACCGCAACTCTGCTTCGCGTTGGGATTGGAAATTTTAAAGCCCCCTCCGGTCAATGCATCGCTGAAATCAACCTGGGTGCCTTGGAGATACTGCGCACTGAAAGCGTCCACCAGTACCGGAATGCCAGCTTGTTCGCCCACGACATCGCCCTCCCGTTGTTCGTCAAATACCATGCCATACTGCATGCCAGAACAACCACCTTGCTCGACATAGATGCGGAACTGCTTGCCAGCATTTTCCGGTTGGGCGAGCAGACTGCGAACCTCCTGCAAAGCGGCCGCCGTCAATCCCACCACGTTTTCAACTTTAGGAGACGCATTCATCTTGAACCACAAACGACACTAACAGCCGGAACATTTCTGTCAAATGCCGGTTCAGTTATTTTTCAATCCGGCGGGCAAGTGCTTTTTCACGTTGGCGATCTTTTTCTCTAGCTGATCTACCGGCCTCAGTTTCAACCGGGCCATATCGCGGTAAACCTCCAACGCCTGTGGCCATTCGCCCAACTTTTCAGACAAACGCGCCGCCTCCTCCCCCGCCTGCTTCCGCCAATACGAATCGGGCACTTCGCCGTCCGCCAACAGTTTGCCCAGATATACATCCAAATCATAGTTCCGCGCCTGCATCAACAGATTAGTCATCAGCTCGGTTCCCGGCTGGAGCAAGGCTTGTTTCTCGAGCACCGTGGCCAGCCCCACCAACGCCTGACTCCGCGTCGCCACGCTCGCCCCGGGCCAGTTCACCGCACTCTGATACGCGTTAGACGCCACCACATAGTTGGCCGCGTCCACCACGCCCAATTGCAAGGAACAATTACCAATCTCGCCCCAGGCTTGGGCTACCAATTCGTTGGTTGGGTAATCCCTCACAATTACGTTAAAGACCCGCCGCGCCTGCTCGAATAAATCGAACTTGTTTGTCGCTGCCACCGTCCGCATCGTCACCCCACCATAGGCAAACAAGGCTTGCACTTGCAAAAGCGGCGGGCATTTGGCGTCACTGATCAGGCTCGTGAAGTGATTCGTGGCATTCTCATAATTCGACCACCCCAACGCCGCACGCCCAGCCATCATCTTCGCTGGATATGCCAGCTCCGAAATCCCCCAATTTTGAAATAATTGTTTGTATTGCAGTTCCGCCTCGGCATACGCCCCGCGACTGAAATGATAATCCGCCACCCACCATTGCGCCTGCGGGGATAGTTCACTCTTTGGAAATTGGGCAACAAAGTTTGTGAACAATCCCAAAGCGTTTGTCTCCGCACCGCTGCGGGCTGTCGCCAACGCTCGTCGAAACTCAACCTGCGACCGCAACCGATTCGTCACAAAGCTGCTCAACCACGACTCATACGAAAGGACCGCACCCTGCCAATCTCCCTCATCCTCCCGCATCCGCGCCATCAACAATTGCACTTCCGGGCGCAGTTCTGATTCAGGATATTTTCGAATAAAATCACCAAACAACCGCTGCGCATCCTCGGGTTTCCTTGCATCGGCGTACGCTTGGGCCACCAACAACACGCTGCTCGGCGCTTCAGCGCTTTCGGCGTCAGCACCGATAATTGCCCACATGGCCCCCTCGGCCATCGCCAGATTCGCGCCGCCCGCCGCATTCGTCAGCGCCAAGCTGGCCCGTAGCGCTTGATAACTCGCCGGCGCCCGCAAGGCATCATTAACCGCAGGCCAGTTTGTAGCTAATTGCAATGCTTGCCGGTAATTCTCCAACGCCGTCACAAAGTTCGCCTGTATGTATTGCGCGTCCGCCAGCTTGAATCGCGCAACGACCAGATCTTCCGATAACGGCAACCGTTTCACCGCGGCATCGAATGCCGCTTCACTCGCAACAAAATTGCTCTCGACCCAATAGCACCATCCCAGATTCAACTGGGCTTTGCCCACATACGCGTTACCGGGAAAATTCTTCACCACCTTTGTGAAACAGTTCGTCGCCAGCATCAGATGATTCACGGGTGCTTCATTGGTATCGGCGGCCAACCGGCCAACCGACTGCTTCAAATGCAATTCTCCCAACGTCAACCAAGCAACATCCGCCGCGGGCGCATTGGTGTTTCGCGTCAAATAGGTTTCCAGCGTTTGGGTCGCGTCCCCAATGCGTCCTTGCTGCACTTGGATGGAAACGATCCGGCTCAACGCCTGTCGTTGCTGTGCCACGGTTGCATTCGGTAAGATTCCGCCACAACGTCGCCACCGCCTCGTCACGCTGCTCCAGCCGCTCCAACAAATCCGCACGAAAGACCACACTGTCCGCCATCAGCCCCATTTGATGCGTGCCCTCGGCCGCGGCCACCAAACCCGCACTCTCCGCCGCCGCCGCAACATACTCTTTCTTAGCCACCAACACCTGGCACAACAGATCGCGCCGCTTCCATTCCAACTCTCCGGTCAACACCAAGGCTCGCTTGTTGGTCAGCGCCTCTTTGGCATCAGGATAATTCCCCAACGCCAGTTGCGACTCCGCCAGCAATAAATAACCGCGGCCAACCGTTTCGCTGTTTGTCACCCCCAAAGCCGCCTGCCGAAAAGCCCCTTCTGCACGCCGCAGGAGATTCGTTACCCGCGCCCACTCAGATAATTTAAACTGCGCCGCCGCTTCGCTCACAGACGCCTCCAGACGCCGGGCCGACGTTTGATATTCCCGCGCCAGCTTCCCAAACATCGCCGCCGCTTCGACATAATTGGTTCGCGCCATCTGCGCGCTACCGAGCCAGTAAAGATACTGGTCTTCCAAAGTGCCCGCGTTGCTTAGCCTTGGTTGCAACAATGCTACCACCGCATCAAATTTGTCCTGGCGATACAACGCCTCCGCCTGCCATGCCACCACCTGCGGCACTTTGTCGGACTTAGGATAATCCTGAACGAACTCCCCCAACTCCCCCGCCGCGCGCTCCCACATGCGCAACTGAAAGGATTGATACGCTGCGTCGTAAGACTTTTTTTCCCCACCGCCAAATAATGCCGCGTTCGTCCGGCCACCGGCTAGTGCCAGCGACAGGAACAACAGGAGAATTCGCAGCTTCATCATCGCGAAAAATTTAACCGACTGGCAACCCATGCGGAAAGAATGAAATCCGACCAGCGCCTCTGACCACCTTGTTATGGATCTGATTTCCTCAATCCGGGCAACACCGTGCGCAAATATTTTCCTGTCTGGCTTTGCGGACAAGCCACCACCTGCTCTGGCGTTCCCTGCACCACCACCTGCCCGCCACCATCACCGCCCTCCGGTCCGAGATCAATGATCCAATCCGCCGTCTTAATGACATCAAGATTGTGTTCAATGACGAGCAACGTGTTCCCCGAAGCGCGCAGCTTGAAGAGGACTTCGAGCAGTTTTGCAACGTCATGGAAGTGTAACCCCGTCGTCGGTTCATCAAGGATGTAGAGGGTCCGCCCGGTCTGCTTGCGACTGAGTTCCGCTGCTAACTTGATGCGTTGCGCCTCGCCACCGCTGAGCGTCGTGCCGCTCTGCCCGAGATGAATGTAGCCCAGTCCCACTTCCGCCAGCGTCAGGCACGGGTCGTAAATCTGCGGCACGGCGCGGAAGAAACTCACCGCCTCGTCCACCGTCAGGTTCAGCACGTCGGAAATGTTCAGCCCCTTGTAGGCAATCTCCAACGTCTCGCGATTGTAACGCTTACCGTTGCAGTTTTCACAGGTCACATAAACCGGCGGCAAAAAGTTCATCTCGATCTTGATCAACCCATCACCCTGACACTTTTCACAGCGCCCGCCTTTCACGTTGAAACTGAACCGGCCCGACTCGTAACCCGCGCACCTTCGCCGCTGGCAGCTTCGCGAACAGATCGCGGATGGCATTGAACATCCCGGTGTAAGTCGCCGGATTGCTGCGTGGCGTACGCCCGATCGCCGTCTGATCAATCACCACGATCTTCTCCATGCCCTCGTAATTCTTGATCTCTTTGTGCGCTCCGGGCCGTTCCTTCGAGCCGTAAAACTTCCGCATCAAGGCCCGCCGCAAAGTATCATCTACCAGCGTGCTCTTGCCCGAACCGCTCACCCCCGTCACGCACGTGAACAAGCCAATCGGTATCCGTGCATTGATGTTCTTCAAATTGTTCTCGCTCGCGCCCAACAATTTCAATCGAGCCGCGATCCGGCGATGGCTTCTTCCGCTCCTTCGGTACAGAAATGCTCAACTCCCCCGTCAAATACCGCGCCGTGAGCGACCGCGTGTTCGCCTTGATCTGCTCCAATGAACCCGCCGCCACCACCTCACCACCATGCACGCCCGCACCCGGCCCAAGATCGAGGATATGATCCGCCGCGCGAATGGTGTCCGCATCATGTTCCACAACGAGCACCGAGTTACCCAGACTACGCAACCCTTTCAGGGTCTCAAGCAGCCGATCATTGTCTCGTTGATGCAATCCGATGCTTGGTTCATCGAGAATGTAAAGCACTCCCACCAATCCCGCGCCGATCTGCGTCGCCAGTCGGATGCGCTGCGCCTCACCGCCCGAGAGCGAGCCACTCTCGCGATTCAAGGTGAGATAGCCAAGTCCGACATTCTTCAAAAACCCGAGCCGGGCACGCACCTCCTTAATAACTTCGCCTGCAATTTTGAGTTGAAATTCCGTCAACTTGAGCGTCGCGAAAAACTCATCCGCCTTATCCACGGACAACAGACAGACATCCATAATTGAGAGGCCTGGAATGCGTGGCGTTTTCAGCTTGTCCGCCTGAACACTTGAAACTTGAAACTTGAAACTCTCATCACCACTCAGAGTAACAGCCAAAATCTCCGGGCGTAATCTTTTGCCCTGACACGCATCGCAAAATTGCGGACTCATGAACGCCTTGAGCCGGTTGCGTGTGAACTCGCTTTCACTCTCCGCATAGAGCCGCTCCATATTGGGCAACACGCCTTCAAACGGGCGCTTCACCGTGCTTACCTTACCAGCCCGTGTAAAGTGAAACGTGATCTCCGCCTCTCCCGTTCCGTGCATGAGCAACCGCTTGAAATCATCCGGGAGATTCTTGTACGGCGCTTCGAGATTCACGCCATAATGCGATGCCACCGCCTTCAGCATCGCCTTGTAATAAACAATCATCCGCTTCCCGCCACGCCGCCAGGGCAACACCGCGCCGGACTCCAGCGATTTCTCCACGTCCGGAACGACGAGGCCTTCGTCAAAAACCATCTTCTGCCCAAGCCCATGACAAACAGAACATGCTCCGTTCGGTGAGTTGAATGAAAAATGTTTTGGCGTCGGCTTTTCGTAACTCTTCCCCGTTCCCGGCGAATACATCCGGTTAGAAAGAAGGGTCTCAACCCAGGCGTCCGGATTTGCCTCCGCAATTTTGGGTTTCGGACTTTGGACCTTGGCCTCAGCCGGCAACTGATGCAGCGTGACAATGACCCCCTGCCCCCAGCGCAACGCCGTCTCCACCGAGTCTTGCAAGCGCACACGCACCTTTTCCTCCATCACCAGCCGGTCCACCACTGCTTCGATGGTATGCGATTGTTTCGCGTCTAAACGCACGCGCACGTTCGGGTCGGTCAACTCCACCAACTCCCCATCCACGCGAGCGCGGACAAAACCCTCCCGCTGCAATCGCTCAATAACATCACGGAACTCCCCCTTTTGATTGCTCACTACCGGCGCAAGCAGCATCACCTTGGTCCGCTCCGGCAATGCGAGGATTTTATCCACGATGTCGCTCGTCGTCTGCGCCACGATGGGCTCGCCCGTGTCCGGACAATGCGCCTGCCCGACATGTGCGTAGAGCAACCGCAGGTAATCGTAAATCTCCGTCGTGGTCGCCACAGTGGAACGGGGATTCATCCCACTGGTGCGTTGCTCGATGGCGATGGCGGGCGAAAGTCCCTCGATGTAATCCACCTCCGGCTTCTGCATCTGATCTAGAAATTGCCGGGCGTAAGCCGAAAGACTCTCCACATATTTGCGCTGCCCTTCGGCGTAGATCGTGTCGAACGCAAGCGACGACTTGCCACTGCCGCTCAGTCCGGTGATGACCACCAGCTTATCGCGCGGAATCTCGAGAGTGAGATTCTTGAGATTATGCTCCCGCGCCCCGCCGATCCGGATGAATTCTTTGCTCATGGTAACGAATTCTTGGACTCAACTAATCGGGAAGCGTAGGACGTCAGCTCAAGCGAGGAAAGGAAAGAAACGCCAGCCAGCCTAAACCTTTTGCATTTCCAAAAACTGATCCAACAGAACTTCTGGTTTCCTACTTTAAAGTTGTCAGTGAAACGTTTGCTCGCCATCTGTTCGGCACAAGACCGCCTACTATCCGGCAAATCCTGAGAGCTTTTTTGCAAATTCGGACTACTTCCCCGCCCCGCTTCCGCCGATAGCTTCGGTAAGGTTGGTCGGGAGTTTTGATGTAACTGGGAGGTTGTCCAGATGGGGTCTCCCGACCAACCGATACGCTTTCAACGGAAGCGTCTGACTATGAGCAAACGGGACGACTCCTGCGCCAAACTCGCGGCCATGAAACTGGCCCCGGAGCCGGCGTCTTTCCTAACCAGCCTCAAGAGCGGCACGGTCGAGGTCATCCAACTATTCCTCGACGCCGGCCTCAGTCCAAACACGCAAGATTCCCAAGGCACCCCCGCCATCCTCTACGCCGCACGCAACCATCGGATGGATCTCGCCAAACTGCTATTGCAGGCAGGTGTGAATCCCAATATGAAGGATGACAAGGGACGCACCTTGCTGATGCTCGCTGCCGACAAAGGCCTGGCTGACTTTACCGAGTTACTGCTGGATAAAGGCGCGACGCTCAACCCGAAAGAACCAGACCTCGGTTACACCGCGCTGTCATTTGCTGCCGCGAGTGGCCGGCTGGAGGTTGTGCGGTTGCTGCTTGCCAAAGGTGCGGAGGTGGACGTGGAAGCCACCGGCCAGACACCATTGATGCTCGCCTCGGTGGACGGGCACACGGAAATCGTGCGCTATTTGCTGGAGAAAGGGGCGGACCCAAACGCGCAGGATAACATGGACAATACAGCGTTGATGATGGCCTCGTTCAATGGCAATCAGGAACTCGTCGAAATGCTCAAGAAAGCCGGCGCGAGCGATCTGATGCTGGCCGCGCACGAGGGCGATCTGGATCGCATCAACGCTATCCTGCACGCCGGGGCCAATGTGAATCTCAAGACCAGCCGCGGCAACACCCCGCTCATGATGGCCGCTACGCGCGGACATCTCAACGTGGCCAAGTCCCTTATCAAGCACGGCGCGGACGTGAACATTGTGAACAAACAAGGGAAGACAGCGTTGACGCTGGCAATGGAACGGCATTGCAGTGCCCTTGTAAAACTCCTGTTGGAGAAAGGTGCCGACCTGCATCTCAAGGACAATCTTGACAACAAGACATTGTTGATGGAAGCCGCCGAGAAAGGGTATGCGGATGTCGTGCTGCTGTTACTGGAGAAAGGTGAAGACCTCAACGCCCGCGAAGCTATCTACGGACGCACGGCGCTCATGTTCGCCGCTGCCAGCGGTTCGAAAGAGACGGTGAAGGCATTGCTCGATAAAGGCGCGGATACCAGCCTCACCACTACGGAAGGTGAAACAGCGCCAGACCTCGCCCGCAAATCGGATCACCCAGCACTGGCAGAATTGATCGAACAATTTGTTCCGGCACCGCCTGCCGCAGCAACCACCTGAAAGCCAAAGGGCGTTCCCCTTGCGAGGAACGCCCTTGGTTGAATCTAGCCTCCTAGGCCTACGCCGTCAGCGGATTGACTTCCGCAATCGGCTCTTCCGGTGCGGGCTCGTCTTCAATGATCTCGACGAGCGGCTTGATCTCGATCTTGCGATGATGATCAAAGCCCGATCCCGCCGGGATGATGTGACCCATAATAACGTTTTCCTTGAACCCGCGGAGCGAATCGATCTTTGAGCGGGTCGCAGCCTCGGTAAGGACACGGGTGGTGTCCTGGAAGCTCGCGGCGCTGAGGAACGATTCCGTTTCCAGCGAGGCCTTGGTGATGCCGAGCAGCACCGGAGAAGCTTCGGCGGGCTTGCCACCCATCTTCTCAACGCGCTCGTTTTCACCTTCGAATTCCATCTTATCAATTTGTTCGCCCCAAAGGAACGTGGTGTCGCCGGGTTCGGTGATGCGAACCTTACGCAACATCTGGCGCACAATGATCTCGATGTGCTTGTCGTTAATCGTCACACCTTGGAGGCGATAAACTTCCTGCACTTCGTTGACCAAGTGTTCCTGCAATTCCTGCGGACCGCAGACGTCGAGGATTTCGTGCGGGTCCATCGGACCTTCGGTCAACTGCTGACCTTTCTTCACGAAGTCGCCCTTGAACACGATGACGTGCTTGCCGATGGCGATGAGATGTTCCTCTTCAAGGCCCGTCGCCGGGTCCTTGATGAGCACACAACGCTTGCCGCGGACACTCGCCCCGAAGTCCACCACGCCGTCGATCTTGGAGATCTCGGACGCGTCCTTCGGACGACGCGCTTCGAACAACTCGGCCACACGCGGCAGACCGCCGGTGATGTCCTTCGTCTTCGATTGCTTACGCGGCGTCTTGGCCATCAGCGTGCCGGCGACAATCTTGTCGCCTTCGTTGACGACGATGTGTGCGCCGGACGGAATCGAGTAACGACCGAGCTCTTCGCCCTTGTCGTCCGCAATGATGATCGTCGGATGCAGGTCTTCCTTGTGGTCGATGACGACCATGGCTTCCTGCTGCGTGGATTCGTCCACTTCCTGTTTCATCGTCACGCCTTCGATGATGTCATGGAATTTCACCAAACCGGCCTTCTCCGAGAGAATCGGCACGTTATACGGATCCCACTGGATGAAGGTTTCACCCTTCTTAACCTTGCCACCATCCGGCACAGAGATAACCGCGCCGATGACGACCGTATGGTTTTCCAATTCACGCCCGTCGTCCGTGAGGATGGCGACTGAACCGTTCTTGTTCAGAACGATGTTACTGCCATCTTCCAGCTGCACGAGGCGGAGATCGTTATAACGGATCGTGCCTTCGAACTTGGCCTTGATCTGCGGGATCTTGAATTGCGCCGCGGCCGTACCACCGATGTGGAACGTACGCATCGTGAGCTGCGTGCCAGGTTCGCCGATGGATTGGGCGGCGATGATGCCGACCGCTTCCCCGAGCTTGACCTTAAGCCCCGTCGCGAGGTTACGACCATAGCACGAGGCGCAAACGCCCTGCTTGGATTCGCAAGTGAGCACCGAGCGGATCTTGACCTTCTCCACGCCGGCGGAATCCACAGCCTTGGCCTTGATTTCGTCGAACTCGTCGTTCGCCCGAATGAGGAATTCCTTGGGGTTGGAAGGATTCGCGATGTCTTCGCAAGCGCAACGGCCATTGACGCGGTCGCTGATCTTGACAACTTCGTCTTCGCCTTCGTAGATGGCCTGCACCCAGATGCCGTTGGTCGTGCCGCAATCTTCTTCGCGGATGATCACGTCCTGCGCAACGTCAACGAGCTTACGGGTCATGTAACCCGAGTCCGCGGTCTTGAGCGCCGTATCGGCGAGACCTTTACGCGCGCCGTGCGTCGAGATGAAGTATTCCAACACGGTCAGACCTTCGCGGAAGTTCGCCAAGATCGGCTTCTCGATGATGTCGCCGCTCGGCTTGGCCATCAAACCACGAACGCCAGCGAGCTGACGGACCTGTTGCCGGTTACCACGAGCGCCGGAGTCCACCATGAGGAACACAGGATTGAACTCCTTCTTGCCCTGGTTCTGTTCCAGCGTCTTGAACATGACGTTCGCGATCTGATCGGTCGCGTGCGTCCAGATGTCCACGATCTTGTTGTAACGCTCACCAGAGGTGATGATACCCTTGCGGTGCTGCTTCTCGACTTCCTTGATCTGTTCGAACGCCGCGGCGATTTCCTGATCTTTCTCCTTGGGAATGATCATGTCGTCAATGCCGATGGAGCAACCAGACTTGGTTGCTTCACGGAAGCCCAATTCCTTGAGTTTATCCAGCATGATGACGGTCTTCTCGTGGCCACAGTTCTTATAGCAGCGCCAGATGAGATCGCCGAGCTGACTCTTGCCGGCAGCTTTGTTATAGAGACCGAGCTCTGGCGGCCAGATTTCGCTGAATTGAACCCGCCCCACGGTCGTAACCACGACCTTGTTCTTCTCATCGCCATAAACGGTCTTCTTGCCGAAGTCCGGATTCGCGATGCGGATGCGATCGTGCGTCTTCACTGCGCCATCAGCGAAGGCGAAGTTCACTTCGTCACGCGATCCAAAGAGCGGCAACTCTTTCAAGTCCGCCGGCAGTGCCTTGCGCGGTTCGGCCGTGAGGTAATAGCAACCCAGCGTAATGTCCTGCGTGGGCGTGATGATCGGCTTGCCGGATGACGGCGAGAAGATGTTGTTCGTCGCCATCATGAGGAGACGAGCTTCCATCTGCGCTTCGACCGACAGCGGAACGTGAACGGCCATCTGGTCACCGTCAAAGTCCGCGTTGTAAGCGGTACAAACCAGCGGATGAATACGAATCGCTTCGCCTTCGATCAGCATCGGCTCGAACGCCTGCACGGACAAACGGTGCAGCGTCGGGGCGCGGTTCAAGAGAACCGGGTGACCCTTCGTGACTTCTTCAAGGATGTCCCAAACCTCGGTGGTCTGGCGTTCGATCATCTTCTTCGCACTACGAACGGTGTGCACATAGCCGAGCTCTTTCAAGCGACGGATGATGAACGGTTCGAACAATACGAGCGCCATCTTCTTCGGCAGACCGCATTGGTTAAGCTTGAGTTCCGGACCGATGACGATGACGGAACGGCCCGAGTAGTCCACGCGCTTACCGAGCAAGTTTTGACGGAAGCGACCGCTCTTACCCTTGAGCATGTCGCTCAAAGATTTCAAGGCACGATTGCCCGCACCGGTGACGGCGCGACCATGACGACCGTTGTCGAACAACGCGTCCACGGCTTCCTGCAACATGCGCTTTTCGTTCCGGATGATGACCTCCGGCGTCTTGAGCGAGAGCAGGTTCTTGAGACGGTTGTTCCGGTTGATGACACGACGATAGAGATCGTTCAAGTCGGACGTCGCAAAGCGACCGCCTTCGAGCGGAACGAGCGGACGGAGGTCCGGCGGAATCACCGGCAGCACCGTGAGGATCATCCATTCTGGACGGCTCTTCGACGAATGCAAACCCTGGAGCAGCTTGATGCGCTTCGCGATCTTCTTGCGGATCTGCTTGCTCTTGGTCTCGGTCATGCCCTGCTGCAATTCCTCGACCTGCTTCATCAAGTCCACCTTGGACAACGCTTCGCGCACGGCTTCCGCGCCCATCTTGGCGACGAACGCTTCCGCGCCGTAGGTTTCCTTCGCTTCACGGCATTCATGCTCGCTGAGCAACTGGTTCTGCTTAAGCGGCGTGTTACCCGGATCTATCACGAGGTAATCCTCGTAATAGATCACGCGTTCCAAGTGGCGCGCCGTCATGTCGAGCGCGAGCCCGATGCGGGACGGCATGCACTTGAAGAACCAGATGTGGCACGTCGGCACGGCGAGTTCGATGTGGCCCATGCGTTCGCGACGAACGCGCGCGAGCGTCACTTCGACACCGCAACGATCGCAGACGACGCCGCGATGCTTAATGCGTTTGTACTTGCCGCACGAACACTCCCAGTCCTTCACAGGACCGAAGATGCGTTCGCAGAACAAGCCGCCTTTTTCGGGCTTGAACGTGCGGTAGTTGATGGTTTCCGGATTCTTCACTTCGCCCTTGGACCAAGAGCGGATCGCGTCCGGCGACGCCACGGTAATCCCGATGTAGTCAACCTGGTTGACTTTTTCGAGGCCGAGCAGTTCGCGGGCGCTTTGTTGAGGACTACTGGTCATACGCTTAATTCTTTCAGCGGTCGTTAAATGATTTAGTTAACAGCCGCAAGTGCCGCCGCGGCATTTTCCTGCGGTTGATCCACCGGGTTGGTGTAACCGACCTTGACGTCGAGACCCAAGGATTGCATTTCCTTGACCAAGACGTTGAACGATTCCGGGATGCCGGCTTCGAGTGCATTGTCGCCCTTGACGATGCTCTCGTAGATGCGCGTGCGGCCCTGCACGTCGTCGGACTTCACGGTCAGGAGTTCCTGCAACGTGTACGCCGCGCCGTAGGCTTCCATCGCCCACACTTCCATTTCGCCGAAGCGTTGGCCGCCATATTGCGCCTTGCCGCCCAGCGGTTGCTGGGTGACGAGCGAGTACGGGCCGACCGCGCGGGCGTGGATCTTGTCCGCCACCAAGTGACCCAGCTTCATCATGTAGATGTAACCGACGACCACTTCCTGATCGAACCGATCACCGGTACGACCGTCGTAGAGATGCGTCTTGCCGTTCTCACCGATGAGCACCACTTCGCTCTTGTCGGTCTGAACCTTGCCCGCGTCTTCGAGGTATTTCCGGATCTGCTTCTCTTTGATGCCGTCGAATACCGGCGTCGCGAACTTCATGCCGAGGATCTTCGCCGCCCAGCCAAGGTGAGTTTCCAACACCTGACCGACGTTCATACGCGAAGGCACGCCCAGCGGATTCAACACGATCTCCACCGGAGTTCCGTCCGCGAGATGCGGCATGTCTTCTTCAGCGACGATCTTGGCGACGACGCCCTTGTTACCGTGACGACCAGCCATCTTGTCACCGACCGAGAGCTTGCGCTTCGAGGCGATGTAGACTTTCACGGACTTCACGATGCCGCTGTCGGTACCTTCACCAGCTTCAGCGCGTTCGGCTTCTTCGTCGAACTGCATCTGGATATCGTCGAACTTCTTTTTGAAGCTGCCGATGATCTCGTTGATCTTGTTACGGATCGGCGACGGATCGATTTCGATCCGGTCGTAGACTTCCGCGAGCTTGCGCAAGAGCGTCTTGGTGATCTTGCGGTTCGCCGGGATGATGATCTCGCCGGTTTCGCTGTTCACGACGTCGAGCGGAATTTTTTCGCCGAGCAAAATGTTGCTCAACGCTTCCGTCAACTGATCGCGCAGCTCCTCGGTCTTCTTGCCATGCTCTTCTTCGATCTGCTTGAGCTGGCGCTTACCTTCCGAGGCTGATTCCTTGCGTTCGCCGTCCTTCTTCGCGGACACCTTGACATCCATGACGATACCGTAAGTGCCGGACGGAACCTTAAGCGACGTGTCCTTCACGTCCGCGGCCTTTTCACCGAAGATGGCGCGGAGCAAACGTTCTTCCGGCGCGAGTTCGGTTTCGGACTTGGGCGTGATCTTGCCGACGAGAATGTCGCCGGGCTTCACTTCTGCACCGACGCGGATGACGCCGTCCGGCCCAAGGTTCTTCAACGCTTCTTCGCCGAGGTTCGGGATGTCGCGCGTGATTTCTTCCGGTCCGAGTTTCGTGTCACGAGCCGCCACTTCAAATTCATCGATGTGGATCGAGGTGAAGATGTCGTCCTTGACGATCTTGCGGCTGATGAGGATCGCGTCCTCGAAGTTGTAACCGTTCCACGGCATGAACGCCACCAGCGCATTGCGACCGAGCGCGAGCTCGCCGTTCTGCGTGCAAGGACCGTCCGCGAGGACCTGGCCCTTCTTGATGGATTCACCCTTGTGCACGAGAATCTTCTGGTTGATGCAAGTCGCCGCGTTCGAGCGCATGAACTTGCGGATCTCGTAAACCCAGACGTTCTTGTCCGGATCATGCTTGATCTTCTTCTTGCCGTCGGGCAATTCGCCGTTCGGCGTGATGATGATCTGGCTGCCCGTGATGGACGCCACCTTGCCGGCTTCTTCCGCCACCACGACCGCACGTGAGTCACGCGCGACGCGGTCTTCGATACCGGTCGCCACAAACGGCGCTTCGGTGATCAACAACGGCACGGCCTGGCGTTGCATGTTGGACCCCATCAACGCGCGGTTCGCGTCGTCGTGTTCCAGGAACGGAATCAGCGAGGCAGCGATCGAGACGAGCTGCTTCGGTGAAACGTCCATGTAATCCACCTTGGCAGGTTCGACGTCAATAAAGTCGCCCCGGCAACGGCAGGACACCCGGTCCACATTGAAGTGGCCCTTGTCATCAATCGGCGCATTGGCCTGCGCCACGATATATTGTTCTTCACGATCCGCTGTGAGGTAGTCGAGATGACCGGTCACGCGACCGTTCTCCACCTTGCGATACGGCGTTTCGAGGAAGCCGAAATCATTGATGCGCGCAAACGTCGCCAGCGACGCGATCAAACCGATGTTCGGACCTTCGGGTGTTTCCACCGGGCAGATACGACCATAGTGCGACGGATGCACGTCACGGACTTCAAAGCCCGCACGATCACGCGACAAGCCCCCTGGTCCGAGAGCAGACAGACGACGCTTGTGCGTCAACTCCGCCAACGGATTGATCTGGTCCATGAACTGGCTCAACTGCGAGCGACCAAAGAAGTCGCGAATCACAGCGGAGAGCGCCTTCGGATTGATAAGCTTTTGCGGCGTCATCTGTTCGACCGATTGATCGAACAACGTCATGCGCTCCTTGACAAGACGTTCAGTACCGAGCGAGACCGACGCGGCACTGGTTGGCGAGCAATTCGCCCACCGTGCGGATGCGACGGCTGCCCAAGTGATCGATGTCGTCCAGCGAACCCTCGCCCTTCTTCAGCTTGAGCAAATACTTCGTCGCCTCAACCAAGTCTTCCTTGGTCAAGATGCGTGATTCGTTCTTGTTCGAGAGAGTGAGCTTCTGATTGATCTTGTAACGACCAACGCGACCGAGATCATAACGCTTGGCGTCAAAGAACAACCGCTTGATCAGCGCCTTGGCGTTGGCCGCAGTGGGCGGATCTCCAGGCCGGAGGCGGCGATAAATATCTTTCAACGCCTCTTCTTCATTCTTGGCCGGATCCTTCTTCATGCACTTGATGATGATCCCCTCGTCCGATGAGGTATCCACCACCTTGATGTGCTTCACACCGAGTTCGGCGATCTGCTTGATGACCGCCTTGGACAACGGTTCGAACGCACGCGCGACGACGAGACCCTTCTCTTCGTCCGTGGCGTCCTGGATCAAAACCTTGTTCTGGAGATCATCGAGCTTCTCGGCTTCCTTGATCGTGAGATCTTCGACGCCGTAGAACAGCTTGAGAATTTCTTCATCCGTGCCGCGATGCTTGTCCGCGTCCTTCTTGGAAGACTTCTCCGCTTCGCCATCGAGGAAGGCGAGCGCGCGGAATAACGTCGTCGTCAAAAATTTCCGGCGGCGTTTTTACGATCGAGATAGACGTAGAGCAAGTCGCTCGTATCGAATTGCGCTTCATACCACGAACCACGGTCCGGGATGACGCGGAAGCTGAACAACTCCTTACCGTTCGGATGCAACGTCTTTTCAAACGCGATACCCGGCGAGCGATGCAACTGCGAAACAATCACGCGTTCAGCGCCGTTGATAACGAAGGTGCCTTGCGGCGTCATGAGCGGCAGTTCGCCCATGAACACTTTTTCTTCCTTGCTGCCCTTTTCGTCCTTGAGCAGGAACGTAACGTAGAGCGGCGCGCCGTAGGTCAAGCCTTCGCGCAAGCATTCGAGCCAGTCAACTTTCGGTTCGCCTATTTCGTAGGAATGGAAATCCAACACCACCTTACCATCGTAACTTTCGATGGGAAAAACTTCGGTAAAGACCGCCTGCATCCCCGTGTTTTTACGCTTGGATTGCGGGATCTCCGCCTGGAGAAATTCCTTGTAGGATGTAGTTTGGAGTTCGATCAGGTTCGGCGGGGCGATGATCTCTTTTATTTTGCCGAAGTTGATACGTTCAGTGGCTCGCGATGGCATTTGGACCTTTTCTGCTGTCTGACCATGTAGTCAGACGGTTTTTTATTCAACGACACAAGGCAAGACCGCGACGTTCAATCGCAATCCTGCCAAACTGACGGAATCCGAGATTTCTCGGAATCCTGCTTTAATTACAACTAAAGAACAAATCTTGGTCGGCGCAAGTGGGGCGACCCCATTCGGCGCCGCCCCGAAATGGCCCGTTATTACTTGAATTCGACCTTTGCGCCAGCTTCTTCAAGCTTCTTCTTGGCGGCTTCGGTGTCAGCCTTGTTGGCGCCTTCGAGAATCGGCTTCGGCGCACCTTCCACGAGGGCTTTGGTCTTCCGCGAGGCCCAAACCGGCCTTCACTTCGCGAACTGCCTTGATGACGGCGATCTTCTTGTCCGAGGGCCGAGGCGATGATCACGTCGAAGGTGTCCTTCAGCAGCGGGAGCGGGAGCAGCGCCACCCGCGGCAGCGCCACCAGCAGCGGCGACGGCCACAGGAGCGGCGGCGGTAACGCCCCACTTCTCTTCCAGTTTCTTCACAGGTCAGCGGCTTCGATAACCGTCAACTTGCTCAATTCTTCTACGATGTTTGCGATGTCTGGCATAATTTACTTGCTTTCTTTCGTCTCGTCGTCATCCCGAGCCTCAGATGGTTTCAGCCCACGGCCGTGAACCGACGATTTACGTTTTTCTTCGTTGGTTAATCCCGCCGATAACTAATCGGCGGAAAATGTTTTAGCCTCAGCGGCCTTCTCGGACTTCGCCTTGATGACGCGGGCCAGTTGCGAGCCCGGAGTATTGATCAACGTGACGAGCTTCTGCGCAGGAGCGTTGATAACTCCAAGAATCTTGGCGCGCAAGACTTCGATGCTCGGCAGATCCGCCAGGTCATGATGTCCGCACTTCAATGCGGGCATTGTGTCAAATAGCCGAACTTGATCTTCAGCTTGTGTTGTCAGCGGCAAAATTCTTGAACGTCTTGGCGGCGGCGGAGACATCTTTTTGTCCGGTGACGACCGCGATCTGCCCGGCGAGTGCGCCGTTGAAATCTGAGATTCCCGCTTCTTTGGCGGCGATCGCGAAAATGGAATTCTTCACGACATGAACTTCCGAGCTGGTCTTTTCAGACTTTTGCGGAGTTTCGTGAGTTGCTCCACCTTCAGCCCCTGATAACCGACGACGATGAAGAACGGCGAACCGTTCAGGCGTCCGATGTATTCCTTCGTAAGGATTTGTTTTTCTACACGCATGGAATCAAATAGGTTGAAATGTTAGTTGGCGGCGAACTCACGGATGTCCCAACCACCCGCGACCCATCGTCGCAGAGATGGTGCAGCTGTGCATATATGCACCCTTCAAACTGCCGGGCTTGGCTTTCGCCACCGCGTCAATAACGGCACGGGCATTTTCTTCGATCTGCGCTGGAGTGAAATTCGCTTTGCCGACAGCCACGTGAATGTTTGCGGCTTTGTCCACCTTGAACTCAACGCGACCCGCTTTGACTTCCTTCACCGCTTTCGCAGTGTCTTCAGTCACAGTGCCGGTCTAGGTGCTGTTCGGATTCTATCGTGTTTCCCTATTAACCTT
>JASGKY010000033.1:0-36909 GCA_049840435.1 Verrucomicrobiota bacterium
CAGGGTGTAGCTCCCGGTTGCGCCCGCTGCGTTTGCATCAAATGGATTGCCCAATAGTCCCGTGATGTCGTGGCTTTCATCCCAGTCCACCGCGACCGCGCCGGGCAATTGTTGAGTGAAGGTGAAGGTGTAACGATTCGTGCCTACCCCACCACTTACCGCAACCGCTGGTTGGCCGTTAATCTGTAAATCTGCAGCATCCACGCCATAGACAGGCTGATTGAACGTGACGGTCATTTGTGTCAACGCGCTGACTGTCGCGCCCTGCGTTGGAATGACGTTGGTGACGGCAATTGGCGTCTGGCGAAAGATCTGCAGAGCGGTGTCAAAACGGAAATCCGATCCGGTGAGGCTTTGATTGAAGGCCTGCACCGCGAGGACGTTTGTTCCTTCGACGAGGTAAGTTTGCGGCAGAGCGGCGAAGGCGAAAGTGTTCGTGCGTGAGGGCTCGATGGAAACGGTCGCGTTGGTGAGGTAAGTCGGCTGGCCGTTGACATTGGTGCGGGCGATTTCCACGCCATTGATCCACGCGATGAAACCGTCATCGTAATCTGCGACCAACTGCACGTTAGCAACAGTTGTAAGATTGGTGACCACGAACGCACGCCGGAGAAAAACACCCCGGTAGCTGTTCGACATGCCGGCAAGAATGGTCCCGGTCAATAACGCATCGTCTCCACCGCTGGCATTCGCGCCGTAATGGAACGGTGCATTGCCTGTTGGCCAAGCGGCGTCGTTGAAACCATTGGTGCGCCAGGCGGTCGTGGGAGTGGAAACTTCATTCGTGCCTTTGCGCCAACGCCAGGTCGCTCCGTTGGACAGGACAGTTTCCTGAGCTTGTAACGTCATCCCTCCGAGGGCGACCCAAAGCAGGAAATAAAACGACCGGAACAAAATCGGCGGAACCGGAGACCTCCTGCGGATACAACTGGTACTCATTATCTCGAACGACAGTGCTTCACTTCTGATTGGTGGTGGATACTGGAAAACAGTTAGCCACAGCCCCGTCCTCCATGCAACGCCTCCTTTGGGTAATTCTGTATCATGGGAAATACGGAGAATGCCCCGCGCCTGTCTTTATGGATGTCAATTCTATGCCTGCCGCAACCAATCGTTGGGCAAACTTCCGTATCCCGGGGGGACACCGGGGCATTCAACTGCAACCGCCCCGAATGGGAAGGCCCGTGATTTCATGGAAAGGTGCGACACTTGATGAAGCGCGCTTTATCCATCTTAGTCACCGTCGGAATGATGCTGCCAGAGCTGGCACTGCTCACGAACGCCGCGCCCATCAATGGAAGTTTTGAATCCGGCTCCTTCAGCGGCTGGCAACTGGGTATTGCCACCGGACAATCCTACTCACAGCGCGGCTATCGTGCCGCCGGCACTGCCAGTGTAGTTTCCTCTTGGGGACAACCGGACGGCTTCCCTTCGCCCCGCTATGCCACAGACGGAAACCGGTTTGCCATGCTGGGCACCCAAGCCAACGGCAACTTCACTGGCCATCGCACCTACGACATCTCGCTCCACCAAGAACTGTCCCTGACTGCGGGCACGATTCTCTCCGGCTGGTCCTTTTTTTTCAACGGCGACAACCAAACGCAAGACTCCGCCTGGGTCAAAATTCTAGATGAGGCGGGGGAAACCATTGCTACCCCGTGGCTGGAAAAATCTGGCTGCGCGCCCGGGAACAATCCTGCGACAACTGCATATCGTAGCGCCTCGCCTTGGACTCCGTGGTCCTGGCAAACCCCAGCGAATGGTTCGTACACGCTGAGTTTCGGCATGACCACCGCCGACGATAACAATTTTGCCAGTTACGGATTCTTCGACGGGTTTCTAGTGACACCGCCAACCCTGCCCGTTCCGGAGCCGACCACTTTGACTTTGGTAGTGCTGGGCGCCGCGGGACTGTGGCAACACCGCCGGACAACCACGCCGACCCGGAACTGATACCCTGGAGGTTTTTCTATGCATACCCACAAACTCCCAAGCTTCGAGCGGCATCGCCGCCGCCAAGCCATCATCCTCACGATCGGAATCGGCCTGCTGACCGCCGCTCTGGCTGGAGGCGCCATTTATTTCCTCTACCAGACCAGCCGACTCTAAAATGACGGTGCCACCCCCGACCCATCTCTGCGGATGCAGCTTCGGGCGGAATCATGAGTCATCTTTCTCATTTCGCCCCACCCGAATCTTCCGTTAAGCTCTCCGCTCCAATGATTGAGCAGCAACCGCCCCCGCTCACGCCGGGGCAGATTCATACCGTCCACATCG
Organism: Verrucomicrobiota bacterium; assembly: GCA_049840435.1. Taxonomy (GTDB): domain Bacteria; phylum Verrucomicrobiota; class Verrucomicrobiia; order Limisphaerales; family JADLHS01; genus JADLHS01. The sequence goes on from JASGKY010000033.1 coordinate 2,278, forward strand.
AGGATCTCGCCTTTGGCGGCGAGGGTGTAGCCCGCATCAACGACTTCGTAGTCTTCGTTCCCTACGTCATTCCTGGGGAAACCGCCGAAGTCGAGTTAGTGGAAGTAAAGAAAAGTTTTGGCCGCGCGAAATTGTTGCGGGTCATTACCCGGGGATCCGAGCGAGTATTGCCCGAATGCAAACATTTCGGCGCCTGTGGTGGTTGCCAATATCAACACATCGCTTACCCGACCCAGCTGGTCCTGAAACGCAAACAGGTCGCAGATCTGTTCCAACGCATTGGCGGCATCGCCCCTGAACTTGTTGCCCCAGTCATCCCCTGCCCGCAACCGTACGGGTATCGCAACCGCATCATGATCCGCAGTCAATGGAACAAACCGGAACAGCGGCTGAACATCGGCTTCGTCCGCGCCGACTGCGGACTCGTGGAAGATGTTTTCGAATGCAAGATCGCCGAGCCGGCGTTGAACCAGCAGATCACGCACGTCCGCAAGAATCCGCCGCCCAAGGGGGGCATCAAAGTGGTGCTGCGCATCCCGCCGGAAGATTGGGAAGTGCCGCGCGACTCGTTCTTTCAAAACAATTTCTTTCTGTTGCCCGGCTTGGTGGAAGCCGTTCGGCAGACCTTGCAAGCGGCCGGCACGAAACATCTGGTGGACCTGTATTGCGGCGTGGGCTTCTTTGGTATCGAACTGGCGTCTGCGGTCGAATCCTTTGTCGGCGTGGAGTGTGATCGCATGGCCATCACCGCCGCGCGAAAAAACATGACCCGGCGCAACCTCACCAACGGTGAGTTTATCTCCGCCACGGTGGAGGAAGCCTTGCCGCAACTTGTGAATAAATTCTCTGCCGCGGCAACCAGCGTCTTAATTGATCCGCCGCGGAAAGGTTGCCAGCCAGAAACCCTGCAACTGCTGCGCGAACAACGCCCGGCCCAAATCATCTACGTTTCCTGCCATCCGGCCACCATGGCGCGAGACTTGAACATCTTGTGCGCGGACGGTGTCTTTACTCTGTCAAGGGTAACGCCATTGGACATGTTCCCCCAAACCCAACACGTCGAATGTGTCGCTGACCTCCGGGCTAGCGGCACTTAAACGGAACTTGCCAAGCGCAACCGCATCATTTCAACTGGAATAACCGCATGACTAATGGACGCGCGACGAATCAGAATCGTCATTACACCCTAACGTGGTTACCCTGGCTACTCGGCGGCGGCGTGCTGACGCTGTACGCCCTAACTCTCAATCGGAATCTTTCCTTCCTCCCGGACTGGGCGATGGCGCAACAACTCCCCATGGGAGCCCGCGCCGCCGGCTGGTATTTCAATGTGGAATTTCTCACACCAGTCTATTACCTGATCACGTATCCCCTGCGTTGGCTGCCAACCCAATACATTCCAATCGCGGTAAACCTCTTCTCGGCTATATGCGCCGCCTTGGCCTTGGGACAACTCGCTCGTTCCGTCGCCCTCCTCCCGCATGACCGCACTCGGAACCAACGCGAACGACTCACTCAACGCGATGGGCTGCTGACTATCGCCACGGCTTGGTTACCCCCGCTATTGGCCACCCTCGCATGTGCTTTGAGCCTGAGCGTTTGGGAACACGGCACCAATGGCACTGGCGAGATGCTTGACCTTCTGATGTTTGCTTACATCGTGCGCAGCCTGCTGGAATATCACCACGACGCACAAGACCGCCGGCTGTACCGCGCTGCTGTCGTTTACGGGTTGGCCATCACTAACAACCCGGCGATGATTGGCTTTTTGCCACTCTTCATCGGCGCGCTCGTCTGGATCCGAAAACTGCAGTTCTTCAAGCTACAATTTTTGGGGCGCATGGCGCTGTGCGGGCTGGCAGGCCTGACGTTTTATCTACTACTACCTGCAATAGGCAGTCTCTCGAGCGACCAGACCGCGACGTTCTGGGAATTGCTGCAAGCAAACTTGTACTCGCAGAAGACGATTCTCGCGCTGTTTCCCCGCGGCACGCTAGTGCTCCTTTCCCTCACGACTCTGCTGCCGGTGTTTTTGTTTTCCATCCGCTGGGCATCACAATTTGGCGACCCCAGCCGCGTCGGCGCCGCCATCACCAGCATTGCATTCCATGTCTGCCACTTGGTCATCCTGCTCGCCTGCTTGTGGATGATTTTGAATCCCAGCTTCAGCCCGCGGGAAATCGCCCCGACGCTGCCCTACCCCTGCAACAACCTAGCCTTCCTGACGTTATATTTCCTTGCCGCACTGAGCATCGGATATTACAGCGGTTACCTGCTTTTGGTTTCCCGCGCCGTGCCCACGCGCTCCGGTAAGCCCGGCCCGCTTGATAAGTGGATACAAACGGCCGCCACCACAAGTATCGTGCTGCTGTTGATTGCCGCGCCAGCGATCCTACTCCAGCGCAATCTCCCTGAAATCCGCCTGACCAACGGAAACCTTCAATCCCAGTTTGCTGCAGATCTAGCAGCAGGCCTCCCAGCCAAAGGCATTATCCTCAGCGATGACTCACGCCGCCTCTGGACTCTGCAACAACGACTGACCCAGCAACACCAAGATCAGAACTACACCTTTGTCTGCACAGGCTGGTTATCCACGCCTCGGTATCAAAAATTTCTCCAGCGAAAATACCCTCAGTGGCTCACCCCACAGATCACCGAAGCTAAAACCGCCTTCACCAAGGAGGATCTTGTTAAACAACTGGAAGACCTCGGAAAAAATAGCCAGATCGCCTACCTGCACCCAAGTTTTGGGTACTATTTTGAATCGTTCAGCGCCCAACCCAACGGCCTCGGCAGTTTGCTTGCTGTTTACCCTAAGGACGAACTTTTGCCCCCCCCCCCTCACAAGCGAAGTCCTTGACCACAACCAGAACTTCTGGTCCGCTGCTGAAGCGAGCACTATCGCCAACCTGCTCCCAATGACTACTCCGCCAGTAGATAATGCCAAACTGTCGGGTCTCAAAAAGTTCTATAAACTCATCGGACTCGATCCACATCCAAGCAACGCTGAAGTGCGGTTACTAGGCATCTATTACTCGCGCAGTCTGGTTAAATGGGGTGTGGAACTTCAACGTTCCGGCAATTACGAAGCAGCCGCCAAAATCTTCGTCCTCGCTCGAAAGCTCAACGCCCGCAACGTCGTTGCGGAAATTAATCTTGATTTCAATGAAAAGTTCCGACGCGGCGAACCCTTCGGACTGGAAGTGGACAAAAGGCTCGACGACATTTTCGGCGAATCTCGCTCATGGGAACAAGTTTTGAACATAAACGGCCCTTACGACACGCCTGGATTGGCGTATCAGCAAGGCTGCATTTTTCTCCAAGGCAATCAGGTTCGCCAAGCAGCACAATACTTTGATCGCACCCGTCAGCAAGCTACCAACGACATTGCAAGCCGGCTTTGGCTGGGCCAAATCTACCTTAACCACGCACTCCCCGACCGCACTATTGCTTTGGCCACGGAGATCCGACAGATTGGCAAACGGGTGCCGCAGACATCAACAAACCTAGGAGATTTATTCACCCTCGAAGCAGCTGCCTATCTAGCAAAGAACGACGACGCTACAGCCCAACAGATTGTCACCTCTAACCTGGCAGCAAACCCCAACAACTTCACGCTCATCTCCTCCGCTTGCAAAGCTTTTGCTGACAATGGTCGTTACGCCAAAGCTCTCGAACTTACTGAACGCCTCATCAAGCTGGAGCCTGACAACGTTGCTTGCTGGATCAATCGGGGCTGCTTCTTGATGCAAGTTCCCGATTACGATGGAGCTATCCAATCATTCAGCCACGCAATCACGCTCAAAACCAACAACTACCAAGCCGTCCTCTATCGCGCCATCGCGCAACTCCGTGCTGAGAAATACGATGCAGCCATCAAGGATTATGAAACCGTGCAGCGCCAGTATCCCAAGGAATTCACCGTAGATTTCGGCTTGGGCGAAATCGCCTATCGCCGACACGAAACCAACACCGCCATCCGTTACTACGAAAGCTATTTAAACAACGCCCCGCCCAACACGCCTGAATCCAAAGCTGTCACCGAACGCCTCAACCAACTCAAAGGCATCAAACCGCCGACCACCAATACGGTTGCCCCCCGGCTCCGGCTAAATGACGGCGCCATGCGCGTCACCCACATCATCACCCGGCTCGTCGTCGGCGGCGCACAAGAGAACACCATCGCCACCGTTCTCGGCCTGCAGCGCAAACCCGACGTCCAAGTCCAACTCATCTCCGGCCCGACCACTGGCCCGGAAGGTTCACTGGAAGATCGCGTCAAATCGCAACCGGGACTACTGACCATTGTTCCGCCGCTTATTCGTCAGGTGCATCCTTGGAAAGATTTTCTCGCCTTACGCCAGCTCACCAGCCTGCTTCGGAACCAAAAGCCCGAAATCGTCCACACCCACAGCGGTAAGGCTGGAATCCTTGGACGCCTGGCGGCTGCCAAAGCCGGCGTGCCCATCATCATTCATCACATTCACGGCCCGTCGTTCGGCAATTTCCAAGGCTCGCTCGCCAATTTCGTGTTCACCGCTGCCGAACGCTATGCAGGCAAGCTCACCACCCACTTCGTCTGCTCCGCCCACGCCATGACGAAACTGTATCTCGCTGCAGGCATCGGCCGCCCTGAAATGTTTACGCGCGTCTGGAGCGGCTTTGACATCGAACCCTTTCTTCACGCCACCAACGACCAGCTCCTCCGCGATCAACTCCGTATCCCACGCGAGGCATTTGTGCTCGGCAAGATCGCTCGACTGTTCCCGCTGAAAGGACACGACGACGTCCTCAATGTATTTCAAAAAATTCTACCGGAATGCCCGCACGCCCACCTGCTCTTCGTCGGCGACGGTATCCTCCGCCCGCAACTTGAAGCCCGTGTCCGCGCTTTGAACCTGACTGACAAAGTCACCTTCACCGGCCTTGTGCCTCCGGGAGAAGTGTCGCGCTACGTCGGCATCATGGATTGTCTCGTCCACCTTTCCAGCCGCGAAGCTTTGGCCCGCGCCCTACCCCAGGCCCTCGCCGCTGGCAAACCGGTCATCGCCTACGACTACGACGGCGCCAACGAAATGTGCCTCGATAATCAGACTGGCTTTCTCGTCCGATTTGGTCATGAAAACGGCGTCGCGGAACGAATCCTACTGTTGGCCCGTGATCCAAAACTCCGCGCTGAATTTGGCACATACGGCAGAAGCCTTGTCTGCGAGAATTTCCCGGTCGAAAAAATGGTCGCGACTTTTTACCACCTTTATCAGGATCTGCTCACCAAACACCGGCCGCTGACGCCATGAGTTTTCCGCTGAATCTTTACCTAGCTGCATTCTTCGGGGCGCTGACAACCGCATTTATCGCGCTGCCGCTCTGGCGGACTTGGTGTAATCGAGTGGACTTGGTGGATGATCCTGGGCATCGCAAGATTCACGACTCGCCTATCCCACTGGCCGGCGGATTGGCCGTGCTGACCGGTTTGCTGGTGCCACTGGGTGTCGGCACATTCCTACTCAAATTCAATCTGATTGGCTCGGCAAGTTCAGCGCCATTGGAGTTCGGCTTGAGCAAGCGCGCGTTGGAACTCGCGGCGATCGCTTTCGGAGCCATCGGCATGACCGTCATTGGATTGCTGGATGACAAACTCGAACTGCGGCCATCGCAAAAGTTTACCGCGCAATTGCTCATCGCCGGACTCGTCGCGGCGGCGGGCGTTCGCATCACCTTGTTTGTGCCGAGCATTTTGTTCAGCTACACCATCACCATGCTCTGGCTGCTCACGGTAATCAACGCCTTCAACTTCATGGACAACATGAACGGTCTTTGCGGTGGCCTTGGCGCGATCGGCGCAGGCTTATTCGGATTTGTGGCCGCCTTTCACGGGCAATACCTTGTGGCGCTGCTGGCATTCTTGATGTGCGGCGCGCTGGTCGGATTTCTGCCGCACAATTTTCCTAAGGCCCGCGCCTTCCTCGGCGATTCCGGCAGTCACCTCGTCGGCTATCTACTCGCTGTCATCGCCATCCTCCCGCATTTCCACTCGGAACAACATCCGCATCCGCTCGCCGTGTTGACGCCACTGCTGGTGCTGGCCGTGCCACTGGGAGATTTGACCTGGGTCGTTATGCTGCGGACCAAAATGGGTAAACCCTTTTACGTCGGCGACACGAATCATCTTTCGCATCGGCTTGTCCGAGCCGGCCTGAGTAAGACGACTGCCGTGCTGTTGATCTGGTTACTGGCCGCTTTGATTGGTTGCCTAGCGCTGCTGTTGCTGCGTGCTTAACCCAGCACTGTGAGCGCGATGCCCACGATGATGCCGATGACCGCCAGCGCCTTGGTCCAATCCGTCCGCTCCCCGAAGAACAACAATCCGCCGCCAAACGCCACCAGCGTGCTGCCCCGTCGCAGACTCATCACCAACGACACCAACGCATCCGGATGCGTCAGTGCGCTGAAGTAGATGTAGTCTGCCACCAGCAACGCCAGCGCGATGCTCGGAATGCTCCAGCGCCAGTGGAACTCATTGCGCGGCCACCAACGGCGTTGCCACCCGATCATGAACGGCGTAAAGAACACGAGCAGATAAATCGAGAACCACGCCTGCACCGTCGGCACGGAGAAATGAAGTTTGCCCAGCAGGTAACGATCGTAAAGCGCACTTGTCGCGCCCAGCAGCGTGCCGGCCACGAGAAACCACACCCATTTGTTGCGATGAAAATGAACGCCTTCGCCGCGCCCCGCGATAGACAAGCCGATGAATGAGGCAATCGTCGTCAACACGCCCACCACTTCCAGCAACGTCAGTCGTTCCCCCAAAATCAGCACCGCACCGAGCAGGACCACCACCGGACTCGTCGCCCGGATCGGTGAGCCGAGAGACAGCGACAGATGTTTCATCCCGAAGTAGGTGAAGATCCACGATAGCGCCACGATGAACGACTTCAGCGCGAGTTGCAGATGTTGCAGACCAGTGATGTGATCCGTTACCAACGATTTTGGCAACGTGCCCGGCGCGGCAAAATCCACTGTCAGCAAACTAAACCACACCAGCGCCCCCGTCAGCGTGCTGTAAAACAACACCGGCACGACGGCGTTCTTGTTGACCGCGTGCTTGGTGCAGAGTTCGTAGATCCCGAGAAACAGTGCGGAGAGCAGCGCGGCAGCAATCCAATGCATTGCAGGAATCCTGACGAAACCTTATTCCGCAGTCGCGTCGGGTTGAACCGGCGGCGCAGGCTTGGGACGATAGAGCACGACCACATTGCCCACGCGCATGATGAGATGGCTTCCAGTCTTTTCCGCGAGCTGCGGCGCGAGTTCCTTTTTTTGCTCTTTGAGGTCGGCGAACTTCACCTTGATGAGATCGTTATGCTTCAGTGCCTCATCGAGCGCGGCGAGGAATTGCGGCGTGAGGCCTTCCTTGCCGACTTTAATCGTCGGCTTCAACAACTGCCCGCGCGCTTTGAACTCGCTGATTTGCTTATTGGTCAATGACACCATGTCCACAGTATGGCAAATCGCCGGCAAAAAGCTTGGAATAAAAACAACCGCGTTCGCCCAGACCAGCTAACTCACTACTCCGCACGCCTCACAGCCAAGCAAAAGCTTGACAGCCTCAACCATCCGTCATAGTGTCCTATGACAGATGACGCCACCATGATGCTTCAGGTCAATTTCAAGTCCGGCAAGCCGGTTTACCTTCAAGTGGTGGACCAGATCAAGTCCGCCGCGGCCTCTGGCGCATTGCAGGTGGGTGAAGCCCTGCCCTCCATCCGGCCGCTGGCTGAGGAATTGCGCGTCAACCGCAACACTATTGCCAAAGCCTACAGCGAGTTGGAAAGTCAGGGCGTCATTGAAACGCTCCCCGGCAAAGGCTGCTTTCTCAAAGCAAACAATTCCCCGCTCAAGAAGGACATCCGTCGCAAGCTGCTGATTGAAGAGATTGATCAGGCCATCGTGCAGGCGCATCACCTGCAAGTGCCGCGCGGCGAGTTCATTGGACTGGTGCGTGAACGTTTCGACACCCTTGAAGAAAAGCAACGTGCCCGCGAGAACAACAAACCGGAGTGACTACCATGAACGCACAAACTCCTGCCATCGAAATCACCAACCTCGCCTATGCCTACGGCAAGAGCGATGCCGTGCATGACCTGAGCCTCAGGGTCGCCCGCGGCAAATGCTACGGGCTTTTCGGCCGAAACGGGGCCGGCAAGACCACCACGATGAAATGCCTGCTGAACCTGCTCCGCCCCCGCAGCGGAAGCGTGCGTGTATTTGGATTAGACCCAAACAAAAGCGAGGTGGAAGTGAAGCGCCAGATCGCCTATGTGCCGGACTTCGTCGCGTTCTATCCCTGGATGACGGTGCGCGAAACCCTTGATTACCTCGCCTCGTTCCGCAGCCACTGGAATCGCGCAACTGAAGGAGACCTATTACAACGCTTTCGCCTCGATCCCAATCAAAAGACCAGTGCGCTTTCCAAAGGCCAAAGAACACAGGTCGCCCTCATCGCGGCGATTTGTCCCGAACCAGAATTGCTTCTCCTCGATGAACCCACCTCTGGCCTTGACCCTATCGTTCGTCGAGAATTCATCGAGACCGTGATCGGCGCGTATCAGGAGAGCGACCCGGGCAACCGCACCATTTTAGTTTCCACGCATCTGATCACCGAGTTCGAGGGATTGATTGATGAATTTACCATCATGGATGCCGGACGCGCGGTGCTTTCCCTGAACGCCGACCAAGCCCGCGAACGTTACCAGAAAATCCGCGCTCGTTTCCCGGGCACACCGCCAACTTTCGAATTCAAGGGCGCCATGCACACCCGTCGCAACGGACGCGATCTGGAGCTCATCGTCAATGGTGATGGCCCGCAAGTGTTGGCGCAGTTGCAATCACTCACGCCTGAGTCGCTGACCACGGAAGCGCTCACGCTGGAGGAAGTGTTCATTGCCACGCTCAAGTGATATGAACCCTCGCCTGACCAAAGAATTTCGACCGCTCCTGTTCCCTTGGGCTTTGGCCGCTGCGGCAAGCGTCGGCCATTTGCTGGCAAGCCCGAACTCCGCTTATTTCCACGGTGCCTTTGGCGATTTTGTCACTGGATTGGCCGGGTTTGCTTTTATCGCGGGCGTACTTGTTCTCGCAGCCATGCCCATGGGGGCTGAACTTCACGAGCGGACCCTAGCTCTGCTGTTCAGCCAGCCAATCGAGCGCGCCCGTTTATGGAAAACAAAACTCCTTACCGCAAGCGCGATGATTGCGGCGCTGGCGCTCGTTCACGGCCTCGCAACCGCTGCTATGGGGCGACTCTATTTCCTTCATGCGCTGCTGTACCTCGCATTTATCGTCGTGGCGATTTCCTCTGTTGGCTATCACACGCTCGCGACCCGCTCCGTTCTGGTCGGCATTGCCAGCGCCGCCGGAACGCCGTTTGTGATTACTCTCAGCACTTATCTGATCGTTCGCTACCTGTTTGGCGTGGAACTCGAATTGAGCGACCAAGCCGCTCTGGCGTTGATCCTGAGCGCTTCCGGGGTTTATGCAGCTCTCTCACTTTGGCTCAGCCGCCGACAATTTGTTGGCCTGGAGCTGAGAGATGCAGCTATTTCGCGTGCTGCAGAGGTGCCTGCCGCACTTGTTCCCAAAGCGCTTTCAGAGTTATTTCACCCGCGACCAACTGGCGTCGTCCTCAATCTCATTCGCAAGGAAGTCTGCTTGCATAAACCCATCTTCCTCGTGAGTGCTATTTTCACTGCCGTGTGGTTGTTGACCCTCTTGCTAATGCTGCTGCAACCAGCTTGGCACGACAACTGTGCTGCTACCTTGAACGGGCTCACCAACGCGCATGTGGTGCTGATGACCATCCTCGGGGGCTGCGTAGCATTGGGCGATGACAAAGCACTTGGCACAGCAATGTGGCATTTGACTCTTCCTGTGTCCGCGCGCCGCCAGTGGTTCATCAAACTTTTCACCGCCTTCACAACTTTCGTCGGCGTGGCCATCGTGCTCCCGATCCTGCTTGCCGTCCTCACCCTTTTCAAAGCGCGAGTTGGCCTTCTCGCCATCCCTGCTGGCGAAGCTTGGGGGCTATTCATTCCGTGCGCACTAGTGTTTGTGGTGAGTTTCTGGTCTGCCTCTATGGTGACCAATACCGTCCAAGCGGCGTTGACCTGCGTGTTGGCTATCGCAGTTCTCGGTGCCGCCGCGGCAGCTGGCATCTGGGCCGCCGAATATTTCGATGGCCTGCAAACGTACCTACTGCTCGGCATTACGGCCTTCGCGCAATCAGTACCAGTCTCCATCTATTCCATAGGCTACGGTTTAATTGGATTCTTAGTTATCCTTCTGGCTGTAGGGTATGTGTATGTCCCGCTAAGACAAAGTTTGACCCAGTTGCGTCGTGGCCAGTCATCAAGCCGGGTTTTCCAGAAGAACGCCCTTGTACTGGTTAGCCTGGCTTTCGTTGGGACATTTTGGTTCGTGGACTTGAAGCAATCGGAGAAATCGGTCTGGAACTCCACAACTTATCGTGATGGTGAATATTATGGAACCGGACCAGCATTCATCACTGAAGTAACTGAAGCTACCGTATTGGTATGGCGAACCAAACCCGACTTCGAAAACAAACAGAGCTTTTCCATAAGCCTTCAAGAATTGGAGCAAACCGGAAAATTGTCCTGGCTGACAAAAATCTGGCTGCGCAAATCACATGTCACGGTTGACGTGGATACGTCGCTAGTCAAACAGGGAAAGCGAAGCGGCCAACCTTATCACGACGTTAAAGGCACCATCCATCTGCCCAACAACAAGCAGGTCCCTTTCTGGTATTGGAAATACAAAACCGAAACAGAACCATGAAACGAACCATTAATATCACACTCGGAATCGTTGCCATTCTAGTTGGACTGGGCTTCGTAATGCCCGCGGTGGCCCAGTGGCGGCACGAAGGGGCGATGACGGGCATGAGCATTATGCTCTGCCTGCTCGGCACGGTTTTAACACTGGCCGGAGCTGGCGCAGCCATTCACGGCATCACGCGACGCAACGCTTGATCTTGGACAGCGCCGTCCCGCAAAAGAAAACAGGGACGCAGTTACCTGCGTCCCTGTCATTAAGAGTCAAATCTGACACACTTACATGTGAGCGATCATGTTGTCGCCGAAGGCTGAGCACTTGATCTCCGTCGCACCTTCCATCAAGCGCGCGAAGTCGTAGGTCACCTTCTTCGAGCCAATCGCGCCATTCAATCCCTTCAGGATCAAATCCGCCGCTTCGGTCCAGCCCATGTAGCGCAGCATCATTTCGCCGCTCAACACGACTGAACCAGGATTCACCATGTCTTTGCCCGCATACTTCGGCGCCGTGCCATGCGTGGCTTCAAAGATCGCGTGCCCACTGATGTAATTGATGTTGCCGCCAGGTGCGATACCAATGCCGCCGACCTGCGCCGCGAGCGCATCGCTCAAATAATCGCCATTCAGGTTCAACGTCGCGATGACGTCGAAGTCCGTCGGACGCGTGAGCACCTGTTGCAACGTGATATCGGCGATGGCGTCCTTGATAACGATGCCTGCACCGGGTTTGCCTTCGGGAATCTTGCACCACGGGCCGCCGTCAATTTCCACTGCGCCGAACTCGCGTTTGGCCACCTCGTAGCCCCAGTCGCGGAACGCGCCCTCGGTGAACTTCATGATGTTGCCCTTGTGGACAATCGTCACGCTCTTGGATTTGTTGGTGATGGCGTATTCGATGGACGCGCGGACGAGCCGTTCCGTGCCCAGCTTGCTGACCGGCTTGATGCCGATGCCAACGGTATCAATCGCTTCCGCACCAAAACGGATCTTCTTGAACGCCGACGGCAATTCCTTCTGGAGCAGTTCCAAAACCTTCTTCGCCTCGACCGAGCCGGCTTGATAATCAATGCCCGCGTAAATGTCTTCGGTGTTCTCGCGGAAGATGGTCATGTTCACTTTCTCGGGATGCTTCACGGGCGACGGCACACCGGTGAACCATTGCACTGGGCGCAGGCAGACATAGAGGTCAAGCATCTGGCGCAACGCAACGTTCAACGAACGGATACCACCACCGACGGGTGTAGTGAGCGGTCCTTTGATGCCGACGAGATATTCCTTGAACGCCTCGACGGTGTCGTCCGGCAACCAGTTGTCGAACTTGTTCTTCGACGCTTCGCCGGCGAACACTTCGAACCAAGAAATCTTCCGCTTGCCGCCGTAAGCCTTTTGCACCGCGGCATCCATCACGCGCACGCTAGCAGCCCAGATGTCCGGCCCCGTACCGTCGCCGCGGATGAACGGGATGATGGGATTCTCCGGCACAGTGAGCTTGCCGGCTTTGATGAAGATTTTTCCGCCTGCGGGCGGCGTGACGTCTTTGTAGGCCATGATGGTTACGGTTTCGGATTAACGGTTGATAATTTTAAAATTGCGAGCGTCAGGGTTGAATTTTACGGCGCTGATTTCAAGAAAAGAAACACCCCGCCCGGCGTCAACGAGGATGAAAAAAGAGCAACGCTGGATACGTAGCCGCCCAGGCCCAGATGAAGCGGTTCAGGCCTAAAACCAGTGCATTTGCCGCGTGAAACCCCAGCGCCAGCCCGAGAAACGCATAGCGCCACTCCGTCGGCATGAAGAGCACCAGCGGAAAGACGAGCTCAAACAGCACAATGCCGAACCCCAACAACACACAGAGGAACTTTGCCTGCGCTAATCCTCGAACACCCTGCCATAAGACGTAAGGACCATTGGAGGTAAACAGCCGTCGCAAGGCCGAGCCATCCCGCCACGCGGAGTTCCGCAGCTTGCCGACGCCCGCGAGGAAATAGGACAACACACTCTGCGCGGCGATCCATCCCAGCCCCAAACTTGGCAACACGGGATGCACGAATCCCAGCGCCGCGAGGAATAGGCCGAGTTGCACCTGAAAGAACATACTGTCGCTCCCACCACAAACTGGCCCGCGCGACCGGATCACCAACCAAGCCGTTGACACCAGCAGCACCGCGAAGAGCAGTGCGCTTAGGGACGCATTCACATTCACCGGAGCGACAAATAGCCAGATCGAAATCGCCCCACGCACCGCCAGCAACGGATTCACACTCACCCGCCCATTCAGCGCACCACTCGGCGAATAAATCCCCCGCGCCATGAAGAGCTCGACGCTTTGTAACAGCAACCCACCGCCGAGAATCCGCTGCGTCCAGAGTACCGCCTCAGCTTGATCCAGCGGCATCATCGCGGAGTCTCCCCCAATGGCAGCGCCACCGACTCAAACAACGTCTCGCTGTGATTCTCCGCGGCCACCGCGACTAGCCGAAATCGAAAGCTCATCGCCTGCGTCCCCTGCTCTTGCAACCGCAAACGAACAATCCGCGCCAGAATCAAGCCTGCTTCTGTTTGCGCGAAATCATGGTTTACCGGTTGGGGCGATTCCTGCACCGCCGTCGCGATGCGATCAACCAACGACTTCTCCAGCAATTCCCGATTGCCTTGCGCGTTGAAAAACACCCGGAGCAAATTTGCTGTCGAAGTATTCGGATGCACCGGTTGCCATACCGTCTCTGCTTCCCCGGCGCGCACCGTGCAAAATTCTAGCCGCGTCGCCGCATCGAAGTCATTGAAGAAATTCCACGACGGTAGAAAGAGTTTCAGCACCAGCTTCCATGCCTCGAAGCCGGGACTGTTGGTAGATTCGCGATTCATCCGAATTGAGTCGGCCCAGTGGAATCCGTTCGCCGCAACGGCACAAGCTTGGAATTGCTGCGGTACTCACGCCATCGGCTTGCTACCGGCAGCGATAGTTTCGGCAAATAAGCCCAACACCTCCGCCCGCGCCAGCGCGCCGACCAAACGCATCTCGGTGAGTGTGTTCACGACCGGAATGTTCTGCTGTTGGCTGGCTAGCGCCAGATTGAACACATCCACGAGCCGTTGATTTGGTGTCACGCACGGTGGCGGCGGTCGCATCACGTCGCTGGCGATCACGGCGCGCAATTCCATTCCCGCGCCGAGATGCTCCTTCAAATCCTGCAACGCCACCATGCCCACGAGACGTTTGTCCGCATCCACCACGGGCACAAAATTGTTCGCGCTGGTCAGAAAGCGTTTCGCCAACTCCGGTAACGGTGCGTTTTCCGCCACCGGCGGCTACCGGTGCGAGCATCACATCCCCGACACGTTGCGCGGTAGCCGCACCGAAACGCGTCGTATCTTCTGCCGGAGACATGCCCCGCTCCCGCAACGGCTCGGTGTAGATGGAATCTTTCTCCAACCGGTTCGCCGCGAGAATCGCCATCACGCACCCGAGCATCAGCGGTGGCATCAACGAGTAATCCAGCGAAATCTCGAACACCATGATCATTGCGAGGAACGGCGAACGCGTCGTTGCCGCCAGCGCGCTTGCCATCCCGACCAGCGCGAACGAACTCGTTGGTAATTCTGTCGCTGCTTCGATCGCATGCAAACTTGCACCGAACAATCCGCCCAGACTTGCGCCAAGGAACAACGTCGGCGTAAAGACGCCGCCGACTGCCCCTGAGCCCACCGAGGTTGCCGTCGCCAGCAGTTTGGCGACAAACAAGCCAGCCAACATCACCAACGGGAGTTCGTTGTGCAAAATGCGGTTCGTCACCACGTAACCATTGCCCCACACGCCCGGAAACTCGATGGCCAGCAACCCCACGATCAAGCCTCCCAGCGCCATCTTCACGTAGATCGGCGCGGGCATCAGATCGAAGCGGCCTTTGACGTGCCGGATCATTTTCAAGAACACCGCGCCCAGCACTCCGCAGCCGAGCCCGAGAAAAATGAACCACGGCAATTGCCCTAGGCGCGTGAACTCGAACGACGGCACTTGATACCATGGTTCGATGCCGAAGAAGCTGCGCGAGACCATCGCCGCGATGACGGAAGAAAATACCAACGGCGCGAACATGGTCATCGAGACATTGCCCAAAACGATCAACGCCGCGAACAACGCGCCCGCGATCGGCGCATTGTAAGCCGCCGCGATCCCCGACGCCGCACCGCAACCCACCAACAGCCGCAACCTATACGGCGGCCAATGCGCGAGTTGTCCGAGCTTCGACGCCAGCGTCGCCGCCATCTGCGTGATGCCGCCTTCGCGTCCGATGGATGCGCCCGTGCCGATGCTGACGAGCGACGAAAGCGTCTTCACCAGCCCCGAACGGAACGGCAATCGCCCATCACCCGCGACGACGACTTCGAGCAAATTGGTTGAACCTTGCCTGCCCACGAACCGCAGCCCCCAATGGATCACCGCCCCCGCCACCAAGCCACCCAACGCGGGAATCAACGCGCGCTCCCACCGATTCATCATCTCCGCGACTTCCACAGGATCGCCAGGGCTGCGCAGGAAGAGAAGTTTCACCGCCTCGATAGCATGAAAGAAAATCAAGTTGACCAACCCGCCCAGAATACCAACGACGCCCGCGATCACCAGATGTAACGCCTCCTCCCGCAAGGCGAACTTTTCGCGCAATTGCAAAGCGGCGCGCCAATGCCGAAGGAAAAAGTTGCGCCCTCGGTTGATCAACTGGTTGTCCATCCAGTTCTGCACGAACCCAACTTACGCCTCATAACAGAGTTGACGAGCCTGGACTTTCTCTCTCCACCCGAGCGCATTTATTGCTATTAAAAGCCGCTTTCCAATCAAGCAAGCCTTGCAAAACAGCCCAGCAATCCGCCGGTGGACCTGACCTATTTCATGACAGGCCTTTCCATAATCTGGTCAGGTAATTTTCGCCGCCTATGATTCTCAGTAGCTGCGTTGCTTCAACTCCAAACAATCCAGTTTTTGTTTCGACTGGCCAACTTCGTGCTTAAGTCACATCGCAGCCCCTTGGTCGGGACTGGGAGAATTAACAATTCCCAGTCAGCAACTCCAAAGCGGAGGTAACCAAGGCACGTAACAAATCAACAGATTGCATTCAGAGTTGGGGAACAAAAATGAGGATTTTGCGCCGGAAACAATTGAATAGTGGCATCACCCTTCCTGAAACGATGGTTGCGACGGCGATTCTCGCCGTCAGTGTTGCAGCGATTCTCGCGGCGGTTTTCAGCGGATTCTTCATCATTGAACGGGTGCGAGAAAACCAACGCGCCACCCAGATCATCCTGGAAAAACTGGAAACCCTGCGGCTTTACAGTTGGTCACAGGTGAACTCCAACGGCTTCATTCCAAAGACCTTTACCGCAACCTACGCTCCTTCTGCCACCCAGAAATCGCAGGGCATAACGTATCAAGGCACCATTGCCATCGTTCCGTTTCCTGACACCTCGGCCAATTACAGTTCGAAAATGCGGCAAGTGACCGTAACCCTGTCATGGACTTCCAAGCGAAATATTCCGCGCTCCCGCAGCTTCGTCACCTACATCGCTGAGGATGGCGTCCAAAACTATGTTTATTAAGCAATCTACCAGCAAGCAGCGGGGATTTACGCTCATCGAAATGATGGTAGCGGTGGGCATCTTTTCCATTACCGGCCTAGCGTTGATGTGCGTTTACCTGTTCGCCATGAAAAGTTTTGCTGCGATGGGCAACTACGCGAATTTGAGTCAATCGAATCGGCAGGCTATGGATCAACTTACGAGTGAAATCCGCCAGGCCAAACAAGTCACCGCCTACTCATCGAACAGCATCACGATCGCCACCGCTGATGCCAATGGGAATGACCTGACCGTCATGTATATCTTCGTCCCCGAAACTAAACGAATGGTGCGTACGGCCAGCGATGGCTCCCAGAAGACCCTGCTGAATGACTGCGATCTAATCACCTTCAACTTGTTTCAACGCAACCCCATCGGCGGCAGCTATGATATTTATCCCGCCGCCACTGGCAATTGGCAGCAAACGGTCAAAGTCGTTCAACTCTCCTGGCGAACCTCACGCACTGTACTAGGTTCCATCAACAGTGAAGACATCCAGACCGCCCGGATCGTCATTCGCAAACAGAAAAATTCCTGATATGAAAATCTTATTCCCAAACCAGCCCCGCACAGCGGTGCCAGCCTGATCACCGTGCTAGTTATATGCACCATCATCTCGTTCAGTGTTATTGGCTACCTAGCACTGATATTCCAGCAAAGTTCGCTAAGTGCGCGCTCCCAGATCTGGAATATGGCCATTGCTGTCAGCGAGGCTGGCGTCGAAGAAGGGTTGCAGCAACTGAACAGCAACAGCGACAACTTGAACACCGGAGGCTGGTCAGCCAACGGCACCACCTACAGCCTGACCCGAACCCTGCCCGATGGAAACAGCTACACGGTGGAAATTGATAACAGTTCCTCTTCCAGCCCCACCATCACCTCCCGCGCCATCATCAAACTATCCACCGTAGCTCGAAACAAGCCGACCGCTTTTGTAGCCGCGGCGGGCGTTGATATGCCGCAAGGCACCATCACGCGCGCGGTGCGAGTTAAGACCTCCAAAAGCAATTTGTTCCTCGCCGCCATGGTGGCAAAGAAAGGCATAGATTTGAAGGGCAACGGAGTCATGACTGATAGCTTTGACTCTTCAAACCCGGCGCTCAGCACCAACGGGCACTACGATAAAACCAAAGTGGGGGATAAAGGTGATGTGGCCTCCAACGAAGGGATTGTTGGCGTGGTCAGCGTGCAAAACGCAAACATCTACGGCCATGTCCGAACCGGGAAAGGCGGCACCGCCAGCGTCGGCTCCCAGGGCTCGGTCGGCTCGCACGCCTGGCAGAATGCGGGCAATAAAGGCATTCAATCAGGCTGGGCAACAGAGGACGCCAATTTTACCTTCCCCGAAACGACTGCCCCCTATTCGAGCGGCCTGCCCCCAGCGCTTAATCAAAACATCATCACTGCAGTTGGCACTGTCACCAACACCACTTACGTCAATAGCAGCACCAGTTATCCCAGCACCCCGCCATCCGGAACCACGATGAGTGCTATCGTCACGAATACTACCACCACCTCAACCACTATTTACCCGGGGGCGAAATCGGGCATGACCACGAACACGTCATATACCACGGTATCCACGTATCCTGGCGCGATTGCAGGTCTGGTAACCAACAACGCCGGCTTTACGACTGTCTCAACCTATCCCGGCCCCCAACCCGGATTGACCACCAACTACAACGGCGGCGGCAAAAAGATCACCGGCTATACCTACGCCTCCAGTTTCAACTACACCTATCCGTCGTTGACCTACAGCTACCCAACCCCGGCTTACACCTACAACTTGTTCCAAGTCTCCACTGTTTACAGCACGAATCATTACGATGTGGTCTTGAACTCCGGCGATTACTACGCCACAAGTCTGAGTGGCACGGTCTATGTAAACAGTCAGGTACGCCTAGTTCTGCCCAATGGATTGAGCATGAGTGGCAATGATCAATTTATCCTCGGGCCACTGGGCAGCATCACCGTCTATGCCGGCGGTAGCGCGGTTACGATTGGTGGAAACGGGGTGCTGAATCCCACCGGATTCGCCGGCAACTTCATCGTCTATTGCGCCCCGAGCGTGACCGACTTTACGCTCAACGGTAATGGTGAATTCACCGGCGTCCTGGTCGCGCCCAACGCAGACGTCAAAATGAACGGCGGCGGCAACAGTGACGAAGACTTCATTGGCGCCCTCATGGTCAATTCCGTCCGAATGAATGGTCATTTTAAATTTCACTATGACGAAGCGCTCTCTCGGATGAAGGCCAACGGTCGCTTCTTGATTACTTCATGGGACGAAATCAACTAAACGGTCAGCGGTGATCCCGCAAGCCAAACAGTGCTCGCGCTGAATCTCGCCACACACACAGATTCAAACGCGAAATGTAGTAACACGCTTGCCGTCAATTTCGTTGCCGCCAAACTCAACGCTCGCTGCAACAATCCTGCCTCACACAGCTGATAGCCACCAGTTGCCTTCCCTTAATAAACTGGGAGATGAAGCCCGATGAACCGCAAGGCTCGTCACGTAATCCTCCGGAACTAAACTTCATGGAATTTCCCCGCGATTGCAAACCCGGCATCGCTCCGCCACACTGTCGGTCGGATGAGTAAACCGTTTTATATCACCACTGCGATCGATTACGTCAACGGACAGCCGCACCTCGGCCACGCTTACGAGAAGGTCATCACCGACGTCATCGCACGCGCGCGCCGCAGTCTCGGGCAGGACGTTTTCTTTCTCACCGGCCTTGATGAACACGGCCAGAAGGTTCAGCAAGCCGCCCAAGCCGACGGCAAAACGCCGCAAGCCTACTGCGATGGTCTCGCCGCCGACTGGCAGGCGTTCGCGCAAAAGCTCGAGTTGACCAACAACGATTTCGTCCGCACCACCAGTGCGCGCCATAAGGAATTCGTCCAAGGCATCCTCGCCAAACTAAAAACGGCCGGGGAATTTTACACCGCGACGTACAAAGGATTTTATTCGCCGAAGGAAGAGACGTTCCTCACCGAGAAAGATCGCCGTCCCGATGGCACATTTGATCCGTCGTACGGTCAGGTCATCGAACTGGAAGAGACAAACTACTGGTTCAAGCTCAAGCCGCACCAGCAATGGTTGATCGATTACCTTGAGGCGAATCCGTCGTTCGTGCAGCCGGATTATCGGCGCAATGAAGTCTTGGGCTTCCTGAAAAACAACACGCTTGAAGACCTGTGCATCTCGCGACCGTCCGCGCGTTTGAACTGGGGCATCCCCCTGCCCTTCGACAAGGATTACGTCACGTATGTCTGGTTCGACGCGCTGGTGAATTACATCAGCGTGCCCGCGGCACATGGCGACAAGGCGGTACTCGCCGCCGCTCCGGATTTTCAGCCCAAAATTCAGGATACCCGAATTGATCTTTGGCCTGCCGACATCCATGTCATCGGCAAGGACATCCTGAAATTCCATGCGGTCTATTGGCCGATCATGCTCAAGGCGATGGGCCTGCCGTTGCCGAAACAAATCCTCGCGCATGGCTGGTGGCAGAAGGACGGCGAGAAGATGAGCAAGAGCACGGGCAATATCGTTGACCCGGTCGCAGTCATCCACGAATGGGGCGTGGATGCATTCCGCTTCTACGTCGTGCGCGAACTCGCCATCGGGCCGGACGGCAACTGGACGGACGCTGGATTCAAGTCGCGTTATCAGGCCGAACTCGCCAACGGCCTAGGCAATCTGGTGAACCGTTCGCTCTCGATGCTGAAGCGTTATCGCGGCGGCATCCTGCCCGGCGCCATGATGAACTTGCGCCCGACGCCGCGAAAGTCGTCGCCGAGACGAAGGCGTCGTTGGAACAAAGCGATCTGCAAGGCGCGTTGCAATCCATCTGGCAGCTCGTGAATCGCGCGAACCAATACGTGGATCAGACCAAGCCTTTCAGCCTGGCCAAAGATCCCGCGCAAGCGCAGCGGCTCGACGAAGTTCTCTACAACCTCGTCGAAACCTGTCGCGTACTCGCGGTGTTGCTCTGGCCGTTCCTGCCTGGCACGGCGACGAAGCTCTACTCGCAACTCAATCTGCCCACCGTCCCGGACAAATTTGAAACGTCCGGTTGGGGTGGACTGCCCGGCGGCCACGCCATCGGCGAACCCGCGCCCTTGTTCCCGCGCAAGGATGCCTGACCAGACTGATACCTACTCTGGCTTGACAAAAACGTTGTCACGCGCCGAACGCCGCACAACGTTTTTACGCCCCGTGGTCAAAATTGACATTTGGAATTGCGAGGGAAATACTCCGTCCGCATGCGAGCATGGGTATTCGTCCTCTTCTGGGTGCTATTGATACAACCAGGGCGCTCTCTTGGCAGTGATAACGGCAGCGCCCCTAAGTTGAGCGAGGCCATGAAGGCCGCCGCGAGCAGCGCTCCGACTTCCGTCGGAGCGGCTCGTTCCTCCAATTCAAAATCATCGTACAACGACAATTGTAATGACGACGATTCCTTCAGCTCGTTTTTTGGCGAGTTGATCGTGGCATTTGTCGCCTGCTTTCACGGGGTGCATTATGAAGAACTGCATTGTCCCTGGCATTTTCCGATTGATGCGGAATATGTCATGCCCCTTAAGGGTGACATCCAAAGCATCACCAGATATTCCCTCACGCCTTTATCGTTGGAAAGCGAGCAGGTTTTCTTCGGAATCTATGTGAATGGCGGCACAGTCAAGATGGAGCCCAACACTCTGCCGGCCGCGGCGACCAGCTCGGCGTGGACCATCGGTTGCGGTGCCAGCTTTCGTTATTACTTCGTCCGGCCCGACAAAGCGGTCAATCCATATCTCGCCACACGGGTCGGCTGGATGGGTTTGAACTGGGATTATCGCAATCCAGTCTTTCTCGGTGGCGGCGGAGCGATTTCCGATGACCATCTGAATGCGTTGGACACCTACGCGGGCGTCGGCCTCGCTTTCTTTCGCAACCAACCATTCTCGCCCTTCGTCGAGGTCGGCTATGGGGGAGCTTTTTTCTCAGGCGAAACCTCGGAGGGTTTTCGCAACGACGTATTTGCTGATCATGGCTATGTGTCAGTGAAAGCCGGATTGAGCATAAAGTTCTAAGCGAATCCTAAGCCGCAGATCTCGCCCCCTAAGCCGCCAACCTTCATTCGATCGAACGGATTTGGATCAATCCCGCTTGGCGTGACCCCAAACGACGCAAAGCTTGTCGGAGTTGCGAACCAAGTTTGCGCGGGCTGGGCAAATTACCGCCCGTGATCAAGATGCGGTTTTCAAACTCATCCAGGTAAATCAGCCGCGCCTGCGCTCGCGACCAGCCGCCATGTTGCAACAGCCGTTTTAAATCAGACTTCCACGTACCGCCCGCTGCAGGCAGGAGATTAAACACACCGACTCCGTTCAATTGAAGTCGCGCCCGCATCAGCTCGGGCAGCACGTCCCAGCTAATGGCAGGTTTGAACACGTCGTCATCCTGTGGCACGGAAAGATCATCCATCAGCAGATCAAAATCCCGCGGCTGTTGGCGCAACCAAGCGACGGCGTCAGCTTGAGTCCAATTCACCCCACTACTCCACTGGGGACAATGTTGCCCGAACAAATCATATCCCGCGCGATCCAGATCCACGGAATCAATCACCGCTGCCACACCCAACGCTCGCAGCGGCGCCATCATCCCACCGCCCGCAAAACCCAACACGCCAACGCGGCCTGTTGGCGCGAGCATGGCGATGCTAGCTGCCAGCACATCGAACACGCTGTGCGTCGGCCCGAGCGACGTGCGCAATTCGCTGATGACCACGCCATGTTGACTGAGGCGCAGGCCGTGTTCAGTGGGGGTAACAATCATTGTGCCATCCATCTTGCCCGGAGCGCCGACACTCTGGCAACTGTGCCGGAAAAATAGTTGAAACTTTTTCCCCAGCTGCTGGGTTATCTCCTTGAAACGATGAAAACTGTCGGCAAACGAATCAACCCGGCCTTCACGGTCGCGCAGCCCCTGCCCGTGTGGCCGGTGGCGGGCGCAGTTGAACTCAGTCGCCCGAAAACAGATGAAAACCAAACCGCTGCGGCACGATTGCCCGTCGCGCCACAGCTGATTGCTCCCAGCACCGAACCTCGAAGTTATGCAACAGCTTTGCCCTCCGCGCCCCTTTGCCACTAAGCTATGCCCCGGACGAGCACTGCCCGCCCATGACCGACGCGCAACACTTCGAGGCGTTCCTGCACAACTACCAAAACCTGGTATTTAGCACCGCCATGCGCCTGCTCGCCAACCAATCCGAGGCCGAAGACATCGCGCAGGAAGTTTTTCTGCGCGCGTATGAACGCTTCGCCGATTTGCAGGACAGCCCGACCGCCGGCGGCTGGCTCAAGACGGTGGCGACGAACCTGAGTTTAAATCATCTGACCCGGTATCGCTCGCGCTGGAGCTTCTTTTCGGAACTGTTCCGAGGCACGGACGATGAAGAAAGCAACGTCCCGGAATTCCCGGCGACGGAGGATACGCTGGAAAATCTTGCCGCCACCGATCGGCGGGAACTGGTCGAGCATGCGTTGCAAGGCCTGCCCGCGCCGCAACGCGTGCCGTTGGTGCTACATCATTTTGAAGAGCTGAGCTACGAGGAGATCGCCGAAAAGCTCGGCGTGTCGCTCGGCAAAGTGAAGACAGACATTTTTCGCGGGCGCGAGGCGTTGCGTCAAAAGCTGCGGCTCAAGCTCAAGGAGGAATCAGGTGAATTGTGAACAAGCATGAACCCGCACGATGACAAACAACTCGAAGTCCGCATCCAGCAAGAGTTGGATGCGCTGGGGGAATTGTCCGCACCGCCCGCGCTCGCGAACCGGATCATGCAACGCATCGCTGCACGTTCGACAGCCCCATGGTATCGCCGTGCGTGGCCGACGTGGCCGTTGGGATTACGCTTCGCGTCACTGGCGCTGCTGCTTGGCGTGTTTGGCGGATTGTGTCTCGGCGCGTGGGAACTGACTCACACTGTCAGCATGCTGGAGCACACGAGCCGGTGGTTCGCGGATGCTCAAGCCCTCTGGCGGACGGTCGGGGTATTGGGAAATGTTATCAGCACCTTCACCGAACGACTGGGAACCGGCGTCATCGTTACAAGCCTCGCGCTTCTGTTCGCCGCCTGCGCCGCGTGCATCGGCCTTGGCTCAGCGTGTTTCCGGCTCGCACTACGTCCGACTCACAACCGAATTTAACCATGAAACGATTCAAAAAAAATCTACTTGGCCTCGCCTTGGCCACCGGACTCGTCTGGTCACCAGCAACGCCGCTCGCGGCGCAAACCAACGAGCAGCCGGACGTCGCCACCACAAACATCAATGCCGCGGCAACTGCTACCGATGCTTTACCTGCGAACACAGACAAACCCGCCACACACAAACGTCGCGGCCCAGTGGTTTCCATCGGTGGCAGTTCGACAACGGCTGCCGGTGAATCGGCGGAAGTGGTCGTTGCGATCGGCGGCTCGTCCAAGGCCGGCGGCAAAGTGCGGGAGGCGGTCGTTGCCATCGGCGGCGATGCCACGGCAGAGGGTGACGTAGGGGATGCAGTCGTCGCGATTGGTGGTGACGCCGCGGCACGCGGGAAAGTCGGCGATGCGGTCGTCGCGGTCGCAGGCAATGCCGCGGCGTTCGGTGAAGTAGGTGATGCCGTGGTCGCAGTCATGGGTGATGTGCGCATTGGCTCGAATGCCGTCGTACGCGGCGATGTGGTCTCCGTTGGCGGCAAAGTGGAGGTCGAGGAAGGCGCACAAGTCAAGGGCCAGATCGTGGAAGTGGGCGTGGCACAGTATCCAATTCTCGCGCCGTTGAAAGGGGTGGCGGAATGGCTGCGCCATTGCGCGCTGAAGTTCCGCTTGCTCGCGCCGCAACCGGGCTGGTATTGGATCGTGGCCGGAATCTTTTTGCTCCTCTACTTACTGATCGCGGCCGCCACCCCCCGCCCCGTCGCGGCATGTGTCAAAGAACTTTCGGAGCGACCGGCAACGACTTTCCTCATCGGCTTGCTGATGAAATTGCTCGTGCCGCTGGTGATGATCGTGCTCGCCATCACCGGAATTGGCATGATTGTGATTCCATTCATCTGGGCAGCACTGTTCATTGCCGGGTTGATTGGCAAAGTAGCGCTCTTTGAATATCTCGGCGGGAAAATCCTGAACCTCTTCGGCGTCACGGTCGCCCGGCCGGTGTTGACACTGTTGGCGGGATTTGCCCTGATCACCCTGTTCTACATGGTGCCGCTGCTGAGCTTGTTGATCTACCTGCTTGTCGGCATCTGGGCACTCGGCACGGCGGTAACCGCCACTTTCAACAGCACGCGGAAAGAAGCTCCGCCGCGTCCGCCGTATGCGCCAACCAACGCAACGCCTCCCGGCCCCCCGCCACCAAGCGCAACTGGATTCGCAGCTCCGCCCACGGCGAACTTCTCGACTGCTCCTGACAACAGCACCGGAACAAGCACGCCAAGTCAGCCAACGCCGACAATGACCGCCCCCACGCCGGAAGCCTACGTTTTACCTCGCGCCGGATTTTGGGAACGCATGGGAGCAGCATTCCTTGACGTCATTTTGGTCGCCTTCATCGTGGCCTTCATCGCACACAGTCCACTCGGACGATTTTTTGGACCACCCATTACTCTGGCAGTTGCCCTCGCCTATTTCGCCGGTATGTGGGCTTGGAAAGGGAGCACCATCGGCGGCACCGTGCTCAACTTGAGAGTGGTGCGTCTCGACAACCAGCCCGTGACCTTCGCTGTGGCCTTGGTGCGCGGTCTGGCTTCGATGTTGTCGTTCGTGGTGTTTTTCCTCGGCTTCTTCTGGATCATCGTGGATCGCGACAAACAATCCTGGCACGACAAGATCGCGGGCACGGTCGTGGTCCGGACGCCGCGGGCGACGCCGTTGGTGTGTCTGTAAAATACCGCCCTTGAAAAATAATACCGGCTTCGCAACTTGCGCTGCGAAGCCGGTGAATTGTTTCCAAATATGGCTTAGCGCTGGATGCGGGCTGAGCCGCCTTTAGCGAAGGCTTTCACTTGTTCGACCGTCGCCATGGTGGTGTCGCCGGGGAACGTGGTGAGCAAGGCGCCATGCGACCAACCGAGGTTCACGGATTCCTGCTCGCTCGCACCGCTCAACAGACCATAGAAAAAACCTGCCGCATAACCGTCACCGCCGCCGACGCGGTCCACGACGTCGAGTTCGCACATCGGAGACTGGTAAGTCTTGCCGTTGATCCACGCGACCGCGCCCCACGTGTGACGATTGGTAGAATGCACTTCGCGCAGCGTGGTCGCCACGGCTTTGACGTTCGGAAATTTCTTCGTGGCCTTCTCGATGACGGCGTAGAACGCGCTCGGGTCGAGCTTGGATTTGCTTTCCACGTCCTGCCCTTCGACGCCAAGGCCTTTTTGCAAATCTTCCTCGTTGCCGACCAGCACGTCCACGTGTTCAACGATGCGCGCAAGCACGCTGACGGCTTTGTCCTGGCCGCCCCAGATGTCCCAGAGCTTCTGGCGATAGTTGAGATCGAACGACGTCACCGCGCCCGCAGCCTTGGCGGCTTTCATGGCTTCGATAATGACTTCGCCGGTGGTTTCGGACAACGCGGCAAAGATGCCACCGCTGTGGAACCAACGCACACCAGCGCCGAAGATTTCCTTCCAGTTGAAGTCGCCGGGCTTGAGCTGGCCCGCGGCTTCGTTACTGCGGTTGTAGAACACCACAGGAGCGCGCACGCCCTGGCCGCGATCAGAATAAACCGTGGCCATGTTCGGACCGCGCACGCCGTCGTGTTTGAATTTCTTGTAGAAGGGTTTCACGCCCATCGCGCGGACGCGTTCGGCGATGAGATCGCCGATGGGATAATCCACCATCGCGCTCGCGATGCCGGTGTTGAGCCGGAAGCAATCGGAGAGGTTGGCGGAGACGTTGAATTCGCCGCCACTGACGTGGATGTCGCAATGCGTCGCCTTACGGAACGGGATGATCCCGGGGTCAAGACGGTTGACGAGCGCGCCGAGGGACAGGAAGTCCAATGCGCCTTCTTTTTTGATGTTCAGACCAGGTACTCATAGTTCAGTTCAATGTTTCAATTTGCAGGTCATCCTGCGAAAAGGATTACACGACGATCTTCTTAAATTTCGGCACGAGCAGATGCATCAGCACCCAGGCGGCGATATACGCCAACCCACAAATTATGAACATGATCGCATAGCCCACCTCGATCTTGCCGATGTCTTTATAGTGCTGCAGCAATTTCCCGGCTGTATAGGCCACGATGATGCCGCCGGTCGCTCCCGCCATGCCGCCGATCCCCGTGACCGAACCGACAGTTTTTTTGGGAAACATATCGGAGACCGTGGTAAAGATATTGGCCGACCAAGCTTGATGAGCCGCACAGGCAACCCCGATGGTTAGAACCGCATACCAGGTATTGATTGCCCCCAGCTTTGAAGCCAACAACACCGTCAGAGGAAACAACGCAAAGATGAACATCGCCGTCTTACGGGCTTTATTGGCATCCATGCCACCATTCATGAAACGCTTGGGTAACCAGCCGCCAAAAATTGATCCAACAGTGGACATCGAATACACGACAACCACCGCCAGCGTCCAAGTGATGACCCCAGGCACGTCATCTTTTGATCCGGCGTAGGCCGGATTGGCCGCCAGATATTCTTTGACCTTACGCGCGTTCTCACCGGTCAGGAAGGCCGGCAACCAAAACATAAAGAACCACCATACGGGATCGGTGAGAAATTTGCCGACCACGAACGCCCAAGTCTGGCGGAACGTGAGCAGCCGGAACCAGGAAATCTTCTCCTTGGATTCTTCTGCCTTCTCGGCCTCCTGTTCGTCCTTGTCACTGTGGATGTAGTCGTATTCTTGCTGAGAAAGTTTTCCGCTCTGAAGTTTTGCCGCTGGTGAGGCATACAGCTTGTACCAAAAAACAAGCCACAGCAAACCCACCACCCCGGTCAAGATGAAGGCCCATTCCCAACCCCACGCCGCGGCAATCTGCGGCACGCACATGGGCGCAACGATAGCCCCCACGTTGGCGCCGGAATTATAAAGTCCGGTGGCAAAGGCGCGCTCCTTCTTGGGAAACCATTCAGCAATCGTTTTGTTGGCCGCCGGAAAATTGCCGGCTTCCGTCACGCCCAACGCTGCCCGCCAAAATCCAAAACTCCAGGTATGATGCCCGAACGCATGGCCGATGGCCGCCACACTCCATCCGATCAATGACCAGGCGTAGCCAGTTTTTGTCCCCACCTTATCGATGATTTTGCCGGCAGCCAACATGCCCAAGGCGTAGGCAACCTGGAAACAAATCACCACTCGGGAGTAATTGAGTTCCTGAACGTCTTCCGTGCCGAACACTCCCCCCGCCGTCAGCACTGGTTTCAACAACCCAAGCACGTTTCGATCAAGATAGTTGATGGTGGTCGCGGCAAAGACCAGCGCACAGATGGTCCACCGATGCCGACCGATCGTCTCGTTCACTTGATTGAAGCTCATGCGTTGTTTGTTTCTGGTTGTTGACTGTCATTGCTTTCACCCGGACGCAAAAGGGACGCCCGGGGTGATGGTCGGACGAGTCGTGCGGCGGGATTATTCTTGGCCCTGGCGCGTTGTAGCAAGGTTATCTTCCTCAAACAAACGATTGATGCCTGAAAATTAGCCCCGCTCTCAGCATCATCAGTTGCTCAGGAAAATCGCTTTGATATGACGGTCATACAGGTTGCCCGTCACCTTCTTCGCGACGACCGTCTGATTAGCGCGGATAAGATCGAGGTAACGCTGACCTTTCTTCGCGGCGATTTTGAAGCCAACGTGCAGCAATTGGCGCAGGTGCGGATTGAATTCCTTGCACGATTGCTCGTGCTGCAGAGCGTTGACGTATTGGGCGGAAGTCCACTTGGCAACCACGTCCGCGGTCGGTAGTTTGCTGCGATCAATATCAATCACCGTGGCGTACGGCGCACAGAGTTCGTCAATGTGCTCCAGCGCGGCAGCGTAAATGTCTTTCGCCAACACCAAGCCTTCCCCGCCCGCTTCAGCAAGGCCGATGACTTCTTCGAGCCAGGTCGTACCTGCAGTCTTAAGATGCAAACCCGCGCCGTGCTTCTTCACCGCGCGGCGGATGGCTGGATAAATGGAGAATTTGTCGCTACCGGAGTGAACGCTGAGTTTCAGGTTCGCGGGCAAGCCGTATTTCTGGATGGCAAATTTGATAACGCAGAGGTCGTCGTTAAATTCCTTCTCGAACTGCGCGACGTTGCCGACGTAATCTACGCCCTTGTTGAAGCGGCCGGTAAATTTCGGCGCGATGGTCTGCACCGGAATGTTTTCGTCCGCGATGGCAGCCAAGATGATGAGCAATTCGATCGGCGTCTGCGGCGCGTCGGTTTCGTCCATCGAGACTTCGGGGATAAACTTACACTTGCCTTTGGCCTTTTCGATGTGGCGATAGATCGCACCCGCTTCCTGCACGGCAAAAAGGAACTTGTTCGCAACCTTCTCGACATCCGCGCGGGTAGTCTTGGCACCACCGTCCACGCCGGGGATTTCGACCGAGCCGATTAGTTCAGGATGTTTGTCCACGAAACACTTCACGTCCTCGGGCTTGGCGGGCTTGCCGATGGAGTCGGCGACATCGATCGTGAAGAAATCCGATGCCGACATGAAGCGATCGACGGTTTCGAGGCGAATGTGATCAGCATCAATGTGCCATTCCTTGGTCCAGCCGAGCTTCTTGATGGCGGCTTCCGCAGCAGCGCGCACAGAGGGTGGTTCGCTGCCGATGATCATATGTTCGCGATTGGATTTGTTCCAAACGGGCACAACGTCCGCGCCTTGCTTCGCAGCCATGATACAGGCGGTAAGTTGCGCTTCGGCTTCTTGCGCAAACCGGTCGCCCATGCCGAGAGAAAATTTGCCGATAGTTAGAGTATTCTGGCTCATTGAGATGTCAGGATATTAAGCCAACATGCCGCAGATGCGACGTATTTTCGCAAACGCAATTCTGCAGAGCGACGTGAATTTTTGGCATCATCCGAATTGGTGATGTTCGGCAGCAGCAGCGCTGTGCAGAATAATCAAATTACTCTGCAAAAAGTCCCGCTGCCGAAAACCCGGGTCAGGCGTAGAATGCAACAATTACCCAACCGGTTCTGCGGGTCGAGGTGTCGGCGCGGATGATTGCGCGCTTTAAATCGCCAGCAAGTGTTGGTAAAAATTATTGAGCAGGTGCCGATTATGAAATTCATCCACGAAGATTTTTTACTCCAGACCAAAACCGCACGGCGGTTGTATCATCAGTTTGCCGAAACCGAGCCGATTCTGGATTATCACAATCATCTCCCCCCGCGCGACATCGCGGAGAACCGTCAGTTCCGCAACCTGTTCGAGGTCTGGCTTGAGGGCGATCATTACAAGTGGCGCGCGATGCGATCCAATGGCGTGGCGGAAAAATACTGCACCGGTGATGCCGAGCCGTTCGCCAAATTTCAAGCCTGGGCCGCCACCGTGCCGCACACGTTGCGCAATCCGCTCTATCACTGGACGCATCTGGAACTGAAGCGCTATTTCGGCATTGATGAATTGCTCGACGAATCCACCGCCAAGAAGGTTTGGAACAAGGCCAACGAACAACTCGCTACGCCGGCACTCACGACGCAGGGCATCTTGAAAAAATTCCACGTCCAGGCGCTCTGCACCACAGACGATCCAACGGATGACCTGCGTTATCATCAAGCGCTCGCCGCTTCCAACTGTGCGACGAAAGTTTATCCGGCGTTTCGCCCGGACAAGGCTCTGACGGTGAATCAGCCCGAAGGTTTCAACCCGTGGGTGGACAAGCTGGAGATCGCCAGCAACATTGACATCAATTCGCTCAGCGATTTCTTGAAGGCGCTGAAAGCGCGACACACCTTCTTCCACGAACAAGGCTGCCGCCTCTCTGACCACGGCATGAATCATTGCGCTGCGGAGTTTTGTTCCGACAAGGTCGCTGCGACGATTTTCTCCAAGGCCCGTAAAGGTCAGGCCGCTACGTCGGAAGAGCTCGGCCAATTTACGACTTACATGATGGTGTTCTTTGGCCATCTGGATCACGAACGCGGTTGGGTGAAGCAACTGCATCTCGGTGCGTTGCGCAACAACAACACCCGCCTGCTCCGCCAGCTCGGCCCGGATACAGGCTTTGATTCCATCGGTGATTTCTCGCAAGCGCAGACGTTGTCCGCCTATTTGAACCGCCTTGATCAGGACAACGCCTTGCCGAAGACCATCATCTACAATCTGAATCCGGCGGATAATTACGTATTCGCCACGATGCTCGGCAATTTCCAAGACGGCACCATCCCTGGCAAACTCCAGCTCGGTTCGGGTTGGTGGTTCCTCGATCAAAAGGAAGGCATGGAATGGCAAATGAACGCGCTCTCGAACCTTGGCCTACTCTCGCGCTTCGTCGGCATGGTCACAGATTCGCGCTCGTTCATGAGCTATTCGCGCCATGAGTATTTCCGTCGCGTGTTGTGCAACCTCATCGGCAACGATGTGGAAAAAGGTGAGCTGCCCAACGACGATGGTCTACTCGGCACAATGATCAGCAACATCTGCTACGCCAACGCGAAGCAATACCTATCGTTGCCCGATCTGATCACGGCGAAGAAGAACGGCAAGAAAGCCGCGCTCCGTTGAGCAAGCGGCTCAGTGAACGAAGCCGAGCCGGAATTGTTTCGGCGACATACCGGTGGCCTGCTTGAACGCAACGCAAAAGCTGTTCGCGCTTTGGTAGCCGCACATCGTCGCGACAACCTCCACCTTGTGGTCTGCCTCAGTAAGCAAGCGCTTCGCACGTTCGATCCGGAAGCGTTGCAACTCCTGCCCCGGCGTGCGACCGATATTTTCAATGAACGCCTTGTGCAAACCGCGCCGCGACATTGCCGCCACGCCCACAAGATCCTTCACACTGATCGGTTCGCTGGCGTGCTCCCAGATGAAACGTAGACTATTGGCCACGCCTTTGTGATTCACGGCCAAAAGATCGCTGCTTTTCCGCGTGATGATGCTGGCAGCAGGAATGCGGATTGGCTCTTTCGGCGCCCGTTTGCCGCGCATGAGGGCTTCAAGCAATTCCGCACCGCGATAACCAAGTGTTTCAAGATTAGTATCCACGCTGGAGATCGGCGTGTGCATCGCGTCGGGGGCAAGCAGATAATTTTCCGCGCCAACGATGGCCACCTGTTCCGGTACGGCCAGCTCAGCCATTTCGGCTGCATCCAAAACGTCGAGCGCCTGCTCGTCGTTCGCCGCAAACACCGCCAGCGGTTTGGGTAGTTGTTTCAACTGTGTAGTGAGCCATTGGCGTTTGCGATTCCACTGATCGCGGCCAACGCGGTATTCGGGGGCGCGATACCACGGCAACCAGGTGCATTCGTACCCGGAGCGTTTGAGCGTCTCCACGAACCCCTGCCCGCGCTCGGCGTACGACCAGTTATCCGCATCACTGTAATAGGCGAAGTTGGTGAAGCCGCGCGACAGAAAATGTTCGGCCACCATGCCGGCAGCGTGGGCATGATCTTCCAGCACGCGAGGAAACTTCAGGTGCGGCCGCCGGAAGCTGAAATCCACCGTGGGCTTCTTGGCATGCTGGACGAATTCCGCGAGATCATCCCCTTCCCCAAGCCACGCAAGAATCCCATCCCCCTCCCAGCCCCAAGGGATAACCTTCTCCCGGGTGAGATTGGCGGAGAGATGCCAGCCATGTTCCTGGGCAAATTTTTCGATGCCGCGATGCAGCCGGTAATCATACCAGCCGAGCGCAATCAAAACGCGATGTTGATGGTTGGCCATGGTGCAGTCTGTCTTTGCGATGCAGCCTAATGGCGCGTTGCTGAAAATCCAACGGGAATCTCCCGGCGGCGGCATTTTCTCCCCGGCCCCAGTGCAGTTTTTTCAATCGCAAATGCAAGTGTTCCGATTGTTGCCTGCCAGCGAACGATGTTAGGTTGATGGTGTAAGCCTGAATCTTTGTTACGCCATGCGCGAACCTATCATCTTTATGACCACGCGTCCCATCATGCCCAGCCACAACTCCACGCGTTCCCCACACGGGAAGCAGGCGTTCACCTTGATTGAACTCCTCGTCGTCATCGCCATTATCGCCATCTTGGCGGCGATGTTGTTGCCCGCTTTGTCCAGCGCCAAGGAGAAGGCGTTGCGAATTAAATGCACCAATGCGCTCCGCCAAATCGGCATTGGAGTGAATCTATACGCTGCCGAAAATGACGATTGGGTACCACAACGTAGTTGGCCCTCGGGGCAGAATCCTTGGCAAACCTATGAAGCGTGCCGCGTCACTCCGGGCACGACCACCGTGACACGGGGTTTGTATAACCTGGGTCTGCTGTTCGAATCCAAAGTCATCCCGAATGCAGAAGTATTTTATTGCGCGAGCTTGGGCAAGGCGGGTGCTAAGGGAACTTACAGTTACTACACGTACGCTGGCCAATGGCCGTCGACGCCTCCGACTGATCCCGATGGTCAACCCGAGGATAACGTTCGCACCGGTTACAACTACTATCCCCAGCCGAAGGAACTCGAGAAAGTCCAAGGGTATGATGTTCCAGTGCTCAAGTATCAAACCGTAAACTTTAAGGTGTCTTCTTTGAACTCACCTGCTCCTCTCAAACTTAGCCAAGTGGACCCAAACAAAAGTGTCTCCGTTGACAACCTAAACAGCCTGACCGGGCTCGGCCACCGGAATGGTAGCAGCGCCGCCGGCGTGAATGTTCTCTTTGGCGATGCGCATGTGCGCTTTGTCACCATCCGAGGCAATAATCAGGTCGGCCAACCCTTTCTCAACTCGCTGTGGGCCACTCCTCCGGGTAACGACTCCCCTCCCTCGGTCAATTTCCGTCGGATTATGAGCTATTTCCAACCCTGACCGTTACAGAAGATTCCAGCCACAACCTCAACTATTCCTAAACCAGACCACAATATGAAATGTCTTACCAGACTCATTGCCGGTTCCGCGCTGCTGCTCGCCGTCACCCCGCTCGCCCAAGCCACTGTTTTCTTCAGTGACACCTTTGGCAGCGGCAGCACGCTGAACAGCGCTACCCCGGCAGCTCCCACGGCGAGTTCGGCCAGTTATCAACTCGTGTCCTCCAAGAGTTGGGTGCCAACTCCAACCATCGCCAGCGGCAATCTCAAGTTTGGCATCGCAGCAACGAGCGCTGGTCACATCGAAGCGCAGGCCTTGTTTGCCTCCAGTCCCGTCTCGCTCGTGCAAGTGGGCGATTATGTCCGTTTGACCGTGGTCTTCACGAATACAGCTGGCATGTTGACCGCCGCCAACACCTTCTTGGGAATTGGGCTGTATAACAGCACTCAAGTCCAGCCAGTAGCGGGTGGTTTAAATGGCACGGCGGTAAACTCGCAGACCGGTAACACTACTGGCGGAGTTCAAAACTGGCAGGGCTATTGGGCCCAGATCAGTTACAGCGGACAAAGCTCGCGCATCCTGACCCGCCCAGCTCAGACCAGCGGCCCGGATAATCGTAATCAAGACCTAGTGACAACGGGCAGCGGCAGCCAAAGCTACGCGACCCCTGGCGGCGCAAATGTCAGCGCCAATACTAACGCCTTGTTAGTATTGACCAATGGCAACGTTTACACGGCAGTGCTGACCATCAATCTAAATGACGTGAACAGTCTCGGCATCACCAACACGCTATACGAAGGGCCAACCACCAATGGAACGCTCCGCGTCATGCTTGGAGGCGTCGCGACAAACACCACCTTATTGCACCGCCGGTTTTGATGGCTTGTGCCTCGGTTGGCGGACAACTGCCAGCGCCGTCACGACAGTTGAAGTTTCTTCGATTCAAGTGGACGGCTCCGTCACGGTGGTCAGCACGCCGCCAGACATCTTGGCGCAACCGGCTTCAGTCACCGTTCCCAATGGTGGCTCCTGTGTCTTTGCCGTGAACGCACAAGGCTTCGGCATGAACTACCAATGGAAACGCTACGGCACAAACCTCGTCAACAGCGGCAACATCAGTGGCGCCACCAGCAAGACGCTCATCATTAGGTGCTGTTCGGATT
The DNA here is from genome assembly GCA_049840435.1 of Verrucomicrobiota bacterium. GTDB lineage: Bacteria > Verrucomicrobiota > Verrucomicrobiia > Limisphaerales > JADLHS01 > JADLHS01. The sequence goes on from JASGKY010000033.1 coordinate 36,860, forward strand.
CTATCGTGTTTCCCATCAACCTTAGCAGAGACCAACTGAACGAACACATA
>JASGKY010000034.1:0-117570 GCA_049840435.1 Verrucomicrobiota bacterium
ACGTATTGCTAAGGTTAATAGGGAAACACGATAGAATCCGAACAGCACCTCATCGCGCGCGGCGGCATCATCGGCCGGCCGGAGAACCGCGCCATGGTCCGCGTCCTCGGCCTCGACCACACGCCCATCGAGCAGGTCGACTTCCCGGCCTACGGCGTGATTGGCCTGGTCGACACCCAGCCGGAGACCGGCAACAACTCGCTGCCCGCCGGCCACCGCATCGACATCGTCGTCGATCACCACCTGCTGCGCGGCCCGGCGGTGCGCGCGCCCTGGTGCGACATCCGCGACGGCTACGGCGCGTCGAGCTCGATCACCTTCGACTACCTGCGTCGCTCCGGGGCTGGCGGTCGACGCCAAGCTGGCCACCGCCCTGCTCTACGCCATCAAGAGCGAGACCCGCGACCTGGGTCGCGAGGCCAGCGTGGACGAGAAGCGCGCCTTCCAGGAGCTCCTGCCGGTGGCGGACATGTCGCTCCTCCACGCCATCGCCGAGCCCAAGGTGCCCGCGGCCCACTTCGCCTCGCTGGATTGCGCGTCCTCCGGCGAGGCCGAGGTGCGCGGCTTCCTGGTCACCTTCGAACCTCGGCGAGCTCGACTACCCCGATCTCGTGGCCGAGATGGCCGACCTGCTGCTGCCCTTCGAGCGCGCTCGCTGGGTCATGTGCGTGGGCCGGTACAACGAGAACGTCTACCTGTCGCTGCGCACCGACAACGAGCACGCCCACGCCGGCGGCGTGATCCGCCGGCTGGTCGCCGGCCGCGGCGCCGCCGGCGGCCACGGCATGATCGCCGGCGGCCGGCTGCACGCCAAGGTGCGCGCGCCGGAGGACATGGCGCGCGCCTACGCCGATTTGTGCGACGGCCTGGCCCGCGAGCTCGGCGTGGAGAAGGAAGCCCGGATGTTTCCTCCGCCGCGGTAGGCGCGCGCTACCGCTTGCCGCGCAGCCAGGCCTCCGCCTCGGCCAGCTCGTCGAGGCCGTCGGCGCCGCGGCCGCGCCAGTAGTCGCGCGATTGCCGGGCGAGAGCCTCGAGCGCCCGCGCCCCGCTGGCCGTCCTGCCACAGCGCCTGGGCCAGGCTCATCTCCACGTCGGCGACCTTCTCGGCGTCGCCGGCCTCGGTCTCGACCAGCCGGCGCGAGCGCTCCAGCGTGGCCACCGCCGCCTTCACGTCGCCGAGGGCCAGCTGGGTGAGGCCGAGTCCCTCCAGCACGCGCCCGACCATCTTGTCCGTCGGACCGAGGGTGACCGAGTTGGCGCGCTCCGCTTCCAGGTAGAGGGGCAACGCCTCGCGGTACATCTTCCGCTCGCGGTAGTGGTCGGCGAGGAACTTGGTGGTCAGCGCGGTCGACGGGTTGTCGAGGCCGAAGCGGGCGCGCTTGATCTCCCAGGGCGCGGCGCAGATTTCCGCCTCGCCTTCCGCCACCCGGCCGGCCTCGGTGCGGGCGTTGCCGCGCTTCTCGAAGGCGTCGGCGGTCTGCGAGTGCTCCGGCCCGATGGTGGCCACGAAGTTCTCCACCGCGCGCTTGAACGCGGCCAGCTTGCCCTTCTTGTCGCCGCGCTGGCCGAGCACGATGCCCAGGTTGGCCAGCGCCCAGGCCACGTCGAACGAGGGCTCGCCGGCGGCGGCGGTCTCGAACATGGCCAGCGCCTTGCGGATGTAGGCCTCGGCCTCGTCGAAGCGATCCAGCCGGCGCAACGAGGCGCCGAAGGAAACGCCAGCAGCGCGCGGTGACCGGGTGCTCGGCGCCCAGCGTGGCCGCGGCGAGGTCGCGGGCGCGCTCGAAGATGGGCACGGCCTGCACGTCGAGGTGCATGTAGTCGAGGATGCCGCCCAGCACGTAGAGGGCGCGGGCCAGGCGCGGGCTGGCAGCCGTAGCCACGATGTCCACTTGCCCATACGGCGCGACATCGGTCGCCCAGACATTGACCCCTTTCATCGTGAAACCAAACTGCACATGCCGGGCCGGGTCATTAATGGTATTCAAGCTGAAGCTGAAGACGCCGGGCGTCAGGGCAATGGTCGTGGTGACCGCCGAGGAATAGTCCGGAGCGAAATCCTTGATGAAAGCAATCGCGGTATGCGCCGAAGTGAGACTGTTGAGCAACACATTTCCCGTGAAGGTCACGGTCTGTCCACCCAACAGACCACCGTTGAACTCCTGATAGAAGTTGGCCTCCATGATCTTGTTGCCGGCGGCGCCCGGACCGCCACCGCCAATGTACCAATACGGATTGGGGTCACCAATAGTGTTGGGCGACAAGCTCAGCACTGGGCCGGAAAAACTAGCCCGCAAATCAGCCGTCCCCCAGCCGCTGCCCCAAAGATAAGCCCCGCCGTTGGCTGGCAGTTCAAAGACATTCATATAGCCGGACCAAGCGGCGCCCGGATCAATGGTATAAGTCGCGGCTTGGGCATTGCTCAACGCTCCTGCCAGCAGCAAAGCGGCACAACTGGAGGAAAGACGGCGAAGGATTGTATTCATAACAAGTCGTATGGGTTCTGGTTGTGATTCAGGGTTACAATGAAATCCTAGCCGCAAACCCCAAATCGCCTAGCTAGCCGAGCGGCTAGTTTTCCAAGCGCTAAACAGGCCGAGAATATGGGAAAATATCCAGAACCTCCTACCGGCTTGACCAGCAACGAAAGCGCGCTGAAAAGATAACTCGACGAGACGGAATACTGCCGAGTCAGGACTTTTGCCCTTGCCGAAACTTCAACGCCGCCTCCGTCCGGGAATGTACGTGCAGCTTCTCGTAAATGTGCTGAAGATGCCATTTCACTGCCGCAACCGTTACCCCGAGACGCTCGGCGATGACTTTGTTTCCCAAACCGTGCATCACCAATTCCAGCACCTCCCGCTCCCGGTCCGACAAGCTTTCGAGTTGTTGGACCGCTGTTTCCTGGCCCCGAAACTGGCCGATGACTTTGCGCGCAATTTCCGGCGTCATCGGCACGCCCCCTTCGTGCGCTTCCTGGATGGCGGCAATGACCTTTTCCGGCTGGGCTCGTTTCAATAGATAGCCACACGCGCCTGCCCGCAACGCTTGGAAGATGCGCTCGGAATCCTCATAGACGGTGACGATCACAATATGCACCGCTGGCAACATCTCCTTGATCTTGGCAGTGCATTCCACGCCGGTGGCATCCGGCAGTTGAATGTCCATCAACACCACATCCGGCATCGCCTTGGGAATCTTCCGCAACGCCTCCGCCACCGTCTCGCATGTGCAGACGCACTGAAATCCCGGCGTCCGGTTCAGCAACGTCTCGAAGCCTTCGCGTAATGTCTTGTTGTCCTCGACGATTCCGACCTTGATCATAGCAATCGTTTGGGCAGCGGGGCTTGAAACCGCACGGTGGTTCCCTGCTGCGGATGGCTCGTGATGTTGCAGTCGCCGCCCAACGACTTCAAGCGCTCGGTCATATTGGTTAGGCCGTCGGCGCCCACCCGCCGCTCACTCATATCCAGGCCGCGGCCGTTGTCGGCCAGCACCACCGTGAGTTGGCCGTTCGCCACCGAGATACGCACCCACACCTGCGTGGCCGCGGCGTGACGCACGACGTTGGTCAACGCTTCCTTGAACGCAAAAAATAGTTCCTGGCGGAATTTTGGATCAAGCGGATGGTCCGGCAGATCTTCTGCCACATCCAGCCCGCACGAAACTCCAGCCAGATCCAACAAGCGCTGGGCGTACGACCCGAAGTAACTAGCCAGGGAGGCCGTCGTATCGTTGCGCGGATTCACCGCCCAGACGATTTCGTCGAGTGACGTCACCATGCGCCCCGCCGTCGCGCGCAACTCGTCCAAATAACGATTCTTCTCATCGTTGGAGGTGGTCGGGCTTTTGACGAGCGAGCAAAGCATGTTCACCTCGGTCAAACCGTGCCCCAGATCGTCGTGCAGATCATGCGCCACGCGGGAACGCTCCTGCTCGATCTCGCGCCATCGCTCAGCACGTTGCCGTTCGTGGATTTGAATCGTCAATTCACGCGTGCGTTCCGTCACCTGCCGCCGCAACACCACCACCCAACTGAATGCCGCCAGCGTCACAAACCCCAGCCCCGCCGCAATCCACAGAACTCTCTTCAACGTCCACCACGGCGGCGCTTGGAGCAACACCACATCGCTTGCGGAACGCAATTGCACCCGGAACGATTTCGCCCGCCACTGTTCGCCCGCCCACCATTCCCCCGGTTCGATGCGGCAGACGCCCGTGACGAGAATCCGACTGCCATTCTCCAGTTCCGCGAACGCATCCTGCCCCGCGGGCTGTTTCAGATACGCATGAAAAATGGTTTCGCCCTGTTGCAGAATCAATGACCGTTCCGAGCCATGTAACGCCCGATCCAGCAATTTGGCGGCGACCTGCACCAGGCGGCAGTCGTGCGTACCCCGCAACGCTTCATCCGGCGTCACCCGCTTCGGCGCGGGCAGTTCCCCGGCAGCGATCTTGCGATAAACGGCATCCTGCAACACCGGCGTGTATTCGCCCTGCCCCACAAATCCGAGCGCCTCGACACGATCCCCAAGCTGCAACGGCTCGCGCTCCGAGGTCTGCACCTCAACCCCTTGTTCCCCGTCCTGGATAAAGAGCGCCTGCCCTGCTTCGTAATAGATCACCGTGCCCACCACCTTCACGCGGTGGCCGTATGTTTCTTGCGGCGCGAACTGCAGCAAGCTGCCAATCGGCCGGGCTGCAATGCCGAACGGTTGCGCCGGTGCCGGCTGTTCGATGACCAGGTCCTCCGGCCGCGGCACCATCAAGCGGATAGCGAACAACTGGCGGCGATGGTTGAAAAGCGTGGAGCAAACGCCGCGTACCCGCACCGTGCTGTCAATCAAATCACCCGAGCGCTGTTCCGGAAGTTGCCGCACAAAAACCGACAGCCGCCCGCCGCCCGTGGCGATTTCGATCAGGTGATGCTGCGACGATTCTAGCCATTGCACCGAGCGGACGATGCCAGCGATCTCCACGAACTGGCTGTCCTCCTTGCCACTGGCGAGTTGTTCATACGTCACCGCTTTGGCCCCGGCAATGGCGCTGTCCCCACCACCACGACCCGCCGCGGTTCAATGACAGGAGCATATTCGCCCGGGCTCGCCACCCCCTCGACTTCCACCCATTGCCCGGGGTTCAACGCCGGAGTGTTGGAAGCTTCCCGCAAGTAGATCCCCGCCGTCTCGTCTTGAATGAACCGTGAGTAGAGATTTTCATCGAAGAAAGTCACCACCCCGCGCAGCTTCACCGGCGGATGCTGCTGCGCCTGCTGAATGGTCAACCCCCGCACGGCTGCAGCGGTATGTAGCTCCTGGGCAACGGCGGCACTCCCCCAAAAGCCCACGACCAGCAGCCCGATAAATTGCCGCCACCACCTTCCACGCCGCCCGTGAGCCCGCCGCCCCAAGGTGGGCGCAGGTTCGGAACGACATGTAAACTCAGGCTTCAAGGCGCGGAATCGTCTGCTTTTCTCCCAATGCGCCCGGATTGTCAATCCGCATCAGAGGGTTTGAAAGAGATATTCGGAACGTGAAGAACGTTCCGCAGGTTGCCCTGCTGATGAATCCCGACTTACTGCGCCTGCACTGAATACAACCGCTGCGGTGCGGTCGCCGGATAGGAAACACTTTTCGTCGTGCCATCGCCGGGGACAGTCTGGAGCGGCGTCCAAGTCACGTCGTTGGCCTGATTCTTATACTGCACCTGATAATTCACACCTGGCTGCGTGGAAAAAGAAATCTGGATGTTCCCCGCTCCATCCAAAAAAGCATTCAACCAGGGGCGCGTTACCGCGACCTCCTGGAGTTGGGCCTCATCGAAATAAATCGAGCCCCAATCATACAGCGGTTGCGAAAACGTCACCTCATACCGCAACCGGACCGTCCCCGGCGGCGCCCGCATCAGATTCGTCGTCCCCCCGGCGGGAATGATCCGGTTCGTGACCGCCATCGTGATCCACGTGTTGATCGGCGTGTTGGTGGTGAACACCTGCGACGCATACTTCGCCAGCACCGTGCTCGTGTTATCGAAGAAAGAGACCTCCACCACCGCCTGATTCCGATCCCGGATGTAATCAGTGTTCTGGGAACGCGCCAGCAACGCCGCCGTCCAGAGCGAGCCCGGCAGCGCATCCACGTCCTGATAAATTCCCGGGTATTGGGCAGGTTGTTGTAATTCCCGTAAATCTTACAGGCATACATGCCGACGGCCGGATTCTTGATGTTCTGCGTGTTCGCCGCATTCTGTCGATCACTTGGATTCCAGACCAGCCCATTGGTGTCGGTGATCACGCCGCCCGACGGATTCGCGTTGGCGAAATCCTTGCCGACCCACGGCGCAAGCAAACCGTTCTCGAAATTTCCGTTGAGCAACACGCCCGACGTCGTGGGCGGCGCGTTGGAAAACGCATAGACCCGCACATAATCCACCAGCATCTGTTGCGGAAAGACCGTGTAATTGGACGGGTAACCCGGCCAATTCCCGCCGACGGCCAGATTCAGCAGGATGAATTGCGGTTGGGTAAACGGCCAAGTGCCCCCACTGGGCAGGCTCGCCGGCGTGGCCGTGAAATATTGCACCTCATCCATGAACCACTTGATCTGATTGGTCGTCCACTCGATGGCGAAGACGTGAAAACCATCGGCGTACTTCGCGCCGCCCGGCAGCGTGTAGGAAGTCCCCACCCCCGCACCACCGTTGTAGTCACCGCCGCTCTGCGGACCGTGGATCGTCCCATAGATCTTGCCCTGCTCATTGTTGTTGGTCTTCCCAATGTTTTCCATGATGTCGATCTCCCCACAAGCGGGCCAACCCACACTGTCAATGTTTGCCCCCAACGTCCAGAACGCCGGCCAGATTCCCTGCCCACGCGGGAGTTTGATCCGCGCCTCCATCCGGCCATAAGTCCAGGACCATTTCCCCTTGGTCAACATCCGCGCCGACGTGTAACTCCGGCCCATGTAATTTTCCTGTTTGGCTTCAATGACCAGATTGCCCCCTTGAATCCGGGCGTTGTTCGTCCGCGCCGTATCGTATTCCTGCTGGTTGTTGCCCCAACCACCGCCGCCGACATCAAAACCCCACTTGGCAGAATCCGGAGAAGACCCATCCGCCTGCGCGAATTCATCCGCCCAAACCAGTTGCCACGCCGCCCGCGCCGGCACCGCCAAGGTCAGGACCAAAGCCATACCCCCCAGCATTAAAACAGGGAATCTCCAGGACGGTTTTACACGCACAAAGGGAATCATAATTCAGAGCCCAAGTTTGGCTTTGAATTGGGCCGTGCCTAGCTAGCCGAGCGGTTAGTTTTCATTGCGCCAGACCATAACATTAATCCCCCTGTCCTCAAGCTCGCCTCCCTGCAAAACACCGGACCGACGCCTCCAAATTTCCCGGCGTGAACTCCCGCTCCCCGCCCAAACGGGGAGCGGATTGGGGTGAAGGGATTTGAGCCAGAAATCTCCGGCGGTCAGCAGAAAAACATTCAGCCCCCTCACCCCGGCAGCAAAATAAAAAGCGGCGTGGCCAACCAAAAAACCACGCCGCTCCAACCCACTCCGATCAGACCCACTGCAGTCCTTATCATCGGAAAGCCACCCCGTGACTTAAGTCGCCATGTGCGACACTGAATCACTCCAATCCGAGCAACCCGTGCTGCCGCCCACGCCGCGCACCTGCACGTCATACATCGTGCCCGGAATCAATCCCGGCAACAACATGCCACGCGCCTTTGTGAACACCCCGGCTGGCTTCCACTCCTGCGAACCCACCCGCGCCCGCGCTTCATACGCCCGCGCGTCCGCCAAGCGACCCGCCTTCACCATCCACTGCGTCGAAGCGAAGTTATCAATGTTCAAGATCACCGGCTTGGGCAATAGCCGACGCGTCCGTTCCGTCGTCGTGTTCCGAACCCGGACGACAACAACACCGTCAGGTCACATTTGGCGATGGATGCCACATATGCCGCTTAAGTGCGCAACAACGCGACGAACGCATCGTGTGCCGTATTCTTGGCCGCCGTCAGTTGTTTATCACCCTGCGCCGCGGCTGCAATCGCTGTCGCGATATCGACCAACGGCACAATGGGGTGGGATAACTAAGGTTATTCGCCATCTTGGTGGCGACCGTTACGCTGAAATCGCTCAACTCCGAATCCAGCAACTACGCGAAGCCCAGCGACACTCTGGGAGTTACCATAACTATGCTTCCTTTCTATCAGGAACTATTTATTTAGGTTGAACGTAGAAGGCAGACACGGCAAAGAAACCGCGCCGAACTCACCCTGTGAGAGGCATACTCCAGAATCCCGTCTGCAACATCCGATCAGGAACGGGACGAGGGTGAGCGACGTTTCGCGCCCCGAAAATTTTCAAAATCCATTTCCGGATAAGTGCTGGTTGAACCACCTGCCGCTGCGCTCCTTGCTTGATATGGGGCCGGCGATATATGAGAATTTACCCATCATAACTCAAGTCTAACTTATGATCTCAAATGAACGTCCATCGCCTCACCGTCATCAACCGCATCACGGCCAGAGCTCATACCAACAGCCCCGGCCCGTGGTGCAAGAAGACACGCTCAAAAATGACACGATGCAGGTCGAGCGCAAGAGCTTCGTCCTCACATTGAAGGAAAATGTCCGGGGCAGATTTTTGCGCATCACCGAGGATGCCAAGGGGAAATACAGCACCATCATCATTCCCAGCACCGGACTGGAGGAATTTCAACGCGTGCTCACGGAAATGGTCAAGACAGAGAAAACCCTGCCGACGCCAAAACCATCTGCCCCGCCTGAGCCAGACGATTCCATCGGCAACCGGTAAGTTTCGGACCGCCAACATCATTTCTTTGCCACCAACGTTTGAACATTGGGAGGCCAATCAACCTTATTCCGAAAAGCCGACGATTGAGCTGTTGAAACCAGCGGCAAAGAAGGTGTTGAAGTAACCGGATTTATTCTAACCATAGTAGCCGTCCGCGAGGAACGCCATGGTTACACCCACCCTACTGGGCCGGCGGAAACATGCGACTACTTGCCTCTTGATATAATCCGGAAAGTGCGTTGAAGTCAGTGCCGTGCATCCGCTTTCTCTCCGTCTGAGGGTAATGGCTCTGCTGGGTATGGCCTCGTGGCTGGTTCCAGTCGCAGCTTCCGCTGGTAACCGCGTCGTCTCCTGGGGTGGCGATTTTCAGCTCACCAACGCACCGGCCGCTGCCACCAATGTCATTGCCGTCGCCGCCGGAAATTCCGTCAGTCTCGCTTTGAAAGCGGACGGTACCTTACTCGCCTGGGGATATACGGGCGTGACCAATGTGCCCGCCGGCTTGAGTAATGTGGTCGCCATCGCCGCCGGGGATGGACAATGTCTCGCGCTTAAAAACGATGGCACGCTCGCCGCCTGGGGCGCGCCCACCTACACCACGACCACGACCAACATTCCGACCGGCTTGTCCAATCTCGTCGCCATCGCTTGCGGTGACCACCATAACCTCGTGTTGCGCGCGGATGGAAAAGTTTTTGCCTGGGGCGCAAACTATTCCGGACAGACCAACATCCCCGTGAACCTGAGCAACGTCGTCGCCATCGCCGCCGGGAACACGGGCAATCTGGCCATCCGCGCCAACGGCACGGCCTGGGGCTCGGGCACTTTCACCAACCGCCTGACCGGTTTTTCCAACCTCGTGACCGGAACGTTGGTCGCAAGCGGCAATTACTCAAGCGCCGCCCTGCGCGGCGACGGCTCGGCCCTGATCTGGGGTTACCCCAACAATACGACCACGAACCTGCCGAACGTCATCGCGCTGGTCGGGCGCAGTTCCTTCAATCAAGCGGGGGCATTGTGGGCCTTGCGCCGGGACGGGACATTGGTCGGGTTCGGCACGAACTATCTCGGGGTGCCAAACGTCTATCAAAAACTCACCAACGTATTATCCATCGCCATCGGCTACGGCCACCATGTGGCGATCGTCGGGGACAGCTTCCCGCTGCCGCTCGCCCCATTGACCCGCGCCAGTTTCAGCAACCGCACGTTCACCATCCAGCAACCCACCGTGCGGGGGCGCTCCTATGTTATGGAATATCGGGATGCCGCGACCACGAACGACTGGCAACAACTCCCGCCCGTTCCCGGCACGGGCCAGACCAATGCCCTCATTGATTCTGCCGCGTACGTCCAACGCCCGCTACTATCGGGTGCGCGTCAGTCCGTGAGTGATCCTGATTTCAAATCTCAAATTTAAAACTCCATCATGACCTACGAGCGCTTTGAAGATTTGCCCGTCTGGAAAGAGGCCATCCAATTGGCTGAAAAAGTCTATGCGCTCACCGAAGCCCCGGCGTTTCAAAAACAATACAGCCTGCGGGACCAACTGGAGCGGGCCGCCGTGTCCGTTTCCAACAACATCGCCGAAGGATTCGAGCGCGGGACCACGCCGGAACTCCTCACCTTTCTCTACATCGCGCGCGGCTCAGCCGGCGAAGTCCGCTCCATGCTCTGCCTGCTGGAACTACTGGCGCGCTTCGCGCATTTGAAATCTCAAATTTCAGATTTGAAATCCACCGCCGAGTCCTGCTCGCGCTAATTGCGGGCCGGGCGGCCAAACTGCAGGATTCCCCCATCGAAGGACAGCGGCGATTGAACACCGCCACGCGACAGCGGGCGGAACAACAAAAGCGCGCCGAAGCCTTCGCGCAAATGCTCAAAACCAAATACAAACCAGCCCCCTTTCCCAACCCACCGAAGCGGCCGGAATCAGGCAACCTTCCCGGGAATGATCGCCCGCGTCCCTTGAGAATCTCAAATTTCAAATTTGAAATTTCAAATCTGTAACCCCCATCTCAAATCTCAAATCGGGCGACTCAACCGGCGCACGGACGCGGCCAGATTATGCCGGGCACGAGTCTCGTAGCGGCTGAAGAAATGGTCGGTGGAATAGATACGCTGACGTGCGAGAAAACGTTGCAGGATTTCAGCCCGCTTTATGTTGAACACCTCTGGTGCGACCCACGCGTACCTCCGCCCGGATCTGCGTTTCATACTCGGCGAAACGCGCCTCGTCCTGGCCCAGAACGCTCAAGTCCACATCCACCAACAACGCCGCATCCGTCCCCACCACCACTTGATGCGTCTTGGTCACCAACACAAGTTCCGCGACGACGCCCGACAGACCGCGACATTGCGCCGCTGTCAAACAATGCGTGGCCAGGGCCGCACTTTGCTCCTCATTATCCGCCGCCTTGGAATCATAGACCGCGTCGTGAAACCAGATCGCCAGTTCGACGGCATCAGGTTGTTTAGCAAGATGGCGGACGGCCTCAAATTCCGTCAGACAATCAGCAATGTGCCAGTGATTATGGTAATGGCGCTGGGGCTCGGCGTATGCACCCCGCAACGTTTCATACCAATCCGAACCCGGGCCACTGGCACCGATGGATTGCCATAGCCGTTGCCAGCGCTCTGGTTGCCATTCAGTCACGGATGCGCTTTGAGAATGTGTTGATACACCGGGGCCGGCACGTATTTCCGGACGACCCGCTGCCAGCCTTTCGGCCCGATCAAGCCCTTGACCATGCTGGAACTCACCTCCGCAATGTCGCGGGGTGGCATGAGAAACACCGTGCAAATGCCTGCGTCCAAGTCGCCATTGATGTTACGCATCGTCCGCTCGTACTCGTAATCACCACCGGACCGGACGCCCCGCAAAATATGGGTCGCCCCGATCTCCTGCGCGTAATGGATCAGATAGGCATTGGAGAACGACGTCACCTTGAGATTCGGCAGACCCCGTAAGGAGGTCCGCAACATGGCCAGCCGATCCTCCAGGGAAAACGTGTAGCGTTTGTCGGGATTGATGCCGATGGCCACCACGAACTCGTCAAACAAAGCGACGCCCTGTTCAATCATCCAGAGATGCCCCACCGTGAGCGGATCAAAACTACCGGCATAAACACCCAACCGACGTTTCGTTTTCACGCCGCGATGCTACAAACCCAGCCGCGCCCGTGGCAACAGCGATGCCGCAACCGCCCGGAGATGTATAAGCCCGGATTCATTCCACCGCAGAGACGCAGCAAAGCGACATGACAAGCTTTCAATGCAAGATCTCCAGAAATTGCTGCAACCGCCGTGCTTCGGTTTCCGGTTCGCGCGTGTTGATAAACAAACCCTCTTGTCGGGAGACGACTTCCAGCAGCGTGGTGTTTGTTCCAGCTCGCTTGGCGGTGAGCCAGGTAAATGTCTGAAAGAAGCGGTCCGGTTCTTCAACGATGTGCAGCCGATAGCCTGCCAGGAAAACGTCGCCACCTTCGGCTTTCGCATCTGCGGACTGTCGGCGCTCTGCATTGATTTGGTTTTCCATTTTCACCAACGCGGCCAGCACGTCAGCATACGGTCGGTCCAATGACCTCTTGGTACAACACCCCACCGATAACGAGGCGATACTTAGGAGCATGAGGAGCACTCTGATCATGGCATGTAGCAGTCTCGAGCTGCTAAAGCACTTCAGTCACCGGCTTTGACAGCTTCAGCCGCGGCGTGTTTTTCGAAACCAATGTAGATGCGGGCGTTGGCGTTGCGGCTCAGATCGGTCATGGTTTCCAATTCCAACATGCGCAGGAGCGCGGGATGTTTGGCGTAGGCTTGCGCGTTGCTTTCGCGTTCCTGCAAACGTTTGATTTCAGCTTCGGTCTGCAGACGTTGCACTTCGGCGTCGGCCTGGGCAGCGAGGCGTTGCGCGTGGGCGCGGGCTTCGGCTTCCTGTTTCTGCGCCTCGGCTTTGCTCTGGGACTCGATCTTTTGCACGTCGGCCTTGGTGCGGGCTTCCACGAGTTGCACCTGGCTCATGCGTTCGGCGGCAAGCACCTTGTTCATGATCTCCTGCAGGTTGCCGGGAAAGACGAGGTCCTTTACGTCCGCGCGCTGGATGGTGACACCGTAGCTGGCGGCGGTGCTTTTCACGTCGCGCAGGATGTCTTCGCTGAGACGATTGCGGTTGGTGAGGATTTCCTCGAGGGTCATGCTGGCGAGGGAACGGCGCGCGGCGAGTTGGACGTCGCTGTACAGGCGGTCCTCGTATTTCTCGACGGCGTGCAGGGCGAGCTTGGGATCAATGACGCGGAATTGCACGATGATGCTGACGCGGAGCGCCACCTTGTCGGCCGTGAGGATTTCCTGGCCTTTGATGGTGAGGTCGCGCTCGCGCATGTCCACAAGCTGCACTTCCACGATTTTCCCTTTGCGCCCGAACAGTCCGGTGCTGTCCGGAATTTCGTATCGTCCAGCTTCAAGCACTTTGGTGAGCACCCCATCCTCGTACCAGAGGCCGCGATGGGTGTCCTTGATGATGATTTCGCGTTTGGCCATATCGATTGATCAATTTCTTGTTTCGACTTCAAAAACCCGATCCACAACCTGACCGGAGCCGGAGCGATTGCGACTACCGCCATCATCACGCAGATTGCTCCCGATCGAATAGACGATGAAACCCTTGGGCCGCCGTTGATACCGGAGTGGTTGGCCATCAAACGGATCTTTTGGCAGTTCGTTGAAGACTGTGGGGACCAAGTTCGCCAGTGTTTCCGGCACTTGACCCGCACCAAACCTCGCCTGCTCGATGCTTAAAGCGGTAAGCAGACAGCGCTTCTGGGCTTCCAGTTCCGCCGCCCGCGACATGCTCGCCTGTACCAAAGGCATCCCTATCATGGATATCATTTTAGGCGGAAAGCCGTATAAACGTTGCTGCGTCTGTTGCTCCAACTGGACGGCGCGGCGTAAGCCCTCAGGATAATCCAGCTGCCGGATGGTGCAGGCCTGTTCGATCACTTCCAGCATCAGCCGCTTGTCATACACTGTAACTCCCAGCATACCGAGAATCCGTGCCCCGAGGCGCTGCCTTTTGATCGCTGCTTTGGCATCCATACCTGGACTGTTTCCTACTACGACTTGCGGTGGTAAATCGTACAGACTCAGTCCGATTACCGCAGCGCTTCGCAGCCCAAGCTGAAGTATCTCCCGAGGGTCAATTCCCTCCCACAGCTCCCGGAATTGCTTGATTTCTGACTCGGTCAACACGGCCCGCATGCATACCTCCTCGGTCGCCGCCATTCCATATTGGAGGATACTACCGCGAACGAGCTGACTGATGTCGTTGGGTTCGGATTTCAGCGTGCCCGCAAGCCGAACCATAGAATCAATCGCGGTCCAGGCGGCTGGGATATCGTGCCCATCAGCAGCCCACAAGGCAGCGATGCGGAACGCCTCGGCCTCGGTCTTGAGCTGACTGAGATGCCCAAGCTTCACATCCGACCCGGCCTCGATCTCGATAGGAAAACGACACCGTGGACGTTGCAGCGCTTGGCGCACAGCCGCCAGATGAGCACCTCGAAGTTTAAGAAAGTCCTCAACCGCGCGGCGGTTCTCCGGTGTCAGTGGTTGCCCCGACTTAAAGCCGCGTTGTTCGCTCCCAAGGTAGGGAAGGTCTGGATCATATTCTAGTGAGACATCGCGCGAAATGATCGTGGACTGTTGTGGGTCTAAATAGCTGGCCCAATATTCGGGGGACTCCTGCTTCCAAATCTCCAGCAACGCATTAGCAGCATTTTCCGCCTCTGGAACAGGCGGATAAAGTTTGGCGATTTCAACCAAGGTCAGCGGTTCGCCCTGTTGCTGCAGCGATGCTTGCAGGCGTTTGACCACCCGCAAATCGATAAGTCGGGCGATGGCATACCACATCAGCGACACGATGACCACAGCCAGCGTCAACTGGACGAAGCGCCAGAAAAATCGCCGTAGTTTGGATTTAGGTTTGCCGCCGCCGCCCGCGCTGGAGTTTACGGATTGAGGTTGAGTAGTTCCCATACGCCCTGCTTTGATCAGATTGGTGCTCCGAAGCGAGGCCGATAGCTGAGCACGGCCGAGAACAGATCTGCTTTGATCAGTCACATTCGCAATGAGTGACAACAATGCTTGTTGGTGGCCGCTCAATTGCCCCGCCGGAGCACGGGCAGTGAACACCCAGCTTGAAATGAAGTCAACTTCCGCGCACACGGCAAGTCCTTGCAGACGGCGATTATTAAACGGCACGGCACTACTACTTCAACTGTTGGTTGAGCGCTTGGACGATGGCTGCAGCTTCTGCTTTGGTAAAATCGCCCGTGATCATGCCTTGGCCGCCCGTGATCTCTTGAGCAATCCGCGGCGCGGTGTAAAGTCGCCCTTCCAGCACGAGCGCCAACTGGCGGTTCACGTTGGTTTTGGTGATGGCAGCAAACGCCGTGCGGCCACTGGCCGTCAGTTCAAACGCAATTTCCGGCAAGCCGAAGTTATCCGTCATCACGGCGGCCCGTTGCACTGCCAGTTGGTCCAGCAAGACCCGTTTTTCGACGTGCAACGGTTCGGCCCGCCGGGCGCCGGGGCGGAAGGAGATCGGACCAGCGCTTCGGTCTGGTCTGAGCGCCCGTCCGCGACGAGGCGCATCTGGAAAATTCCGGTGCGCGTAACCGGCGCCGCAGTGTTCAGATAGGCCGCTAGGTCCGCCAAGGTCTTCATCTGGTCGGAGGCTTCATTGGGGATGGCGATGCCGAACTCGCGCTCCGCCGCAATCGCCAACTCCAAAGCCGCCAGCGTGCGAACGCCCAGATCTTCAGCCAACCGGTCGGTCAACTTGGGAGCATTGGTCAACTTCAACTGGGCCGCCGCCAATTCCAACAGGCGTTGCTCCAGCGGACCATTCTTGGCAGTCCAGATCGTTTGGGTCGGTGACGTTGGTGCCGGCGCGCCCGGGCGCGAGTCGCAGCCAATGAAGACCACAGCCAGAGCGAGCGTCGCGACGTTGCGGAGAATGGAGTTTGGATTCATGCCTTTAGAGTCTGGTTTGGAAAATAATATTGCCGCTGAATCACCCGGGGGTTACCAGCGCGACGAAACCAGAGATTGAGTTTCCGGTCAAGGGTCTTTGCCAGCGGCCAGTCCTTGCGGACGGTCACTTTTATCCGAAGGCTATAGTCCAAGGCCAAGATTTCCGGCGGCCCCAGACCGAAGCTACAGGTCAACGCCCAGGTTCGCCGGCGGTTTTTTGAGTTCCTGAGTTACCACTTCATCACCGGCTTTATCTTGTTTCACCGTCGCGGCGGCAATTGGGACGCGGACTTGATTTCGATCGGCCCGCCGGGGATCAGATCAGCACGGTCTTAGTTTGGTATGCTATGCCAGCGGTTGTTCCCGACCTGAAATAAACTATTTCGTCCTTAAAAAAGTTATTTCAACCGCTTCCCGACTCGTTTTCCCGTTCTTGTAATAATTCCAGACACGAAAAACCTTGGTCGGCGGCGGAATTACCTTAGTCGGTGTCGAACCAATATTGATTCGGCCGTGAATATTTTGTTTGAAGCCGAAATATTCTTTTTAAAGACAAACGTAACTACGCTTACCTTTAAATAATCAATTGCGAACCAAATCAATATTGGTTCGCACGTTTTCCCCCTCGTTTGCTTCGCCCTGAGACACGTTTTCGGCTTTTGCGCACGGCCGAGACATACAAACGGCCAAGTGTGAACTTCCTCTCCCCGCTCAAAAGGGGAGAGGGTTGGGGCGAGGGGATTTGAGCCGAAAAACATTGTTTAGTTATCAATGCCACACGCGCCGCCTCACCCTTGCCCGCTCCCCCCTTGGGGAAGTTATGAGCGAAGACATCGCAGCACGATGTCCCAACCATGGTGGCCGTCCGCAAGGACCTCAGAGTGATTTCAGGAACTTGATGAGCGCGGCGCGATCGGCAGCAGTCATGGTGCGAAAGGTTTCCTTGGAAGCTTCAGCTTCGCCGCCGTGCCAGAGAATGGCTTCCTCCAGACTGCGGGCGCGACCGTCGTGCAGATACGCTTCACCTCCGCTGACGCCGGCAGTCAGGCCGATGTTCCAAAGCGGCGGCGTGCGCCATTCTGAACCGGTGGCATTGCCTTCGCCCATGTTGTCGGCCAAGCCCGACCCCATATCGTGCAAGAGCAGATCGGTGAATGGATGAATAGTCTGGTTGCGCAGCTCGGTCATGGGATGATACGGGCTGGTGGTCAGCGTAGGCGTGTGACACTTCACGCATTGAGCGGTGGTGAACAATTGCTCACCTCGCAACGCCTGCGCGTTGGTCAGATCGCGCCGCGCTCCGACGCCGAGCAACGCCACGTAACGTGTCATCAGATCGAGGTTGGCCGCGGAAAGTTCCACGGGGCTGTTGGTGGCTTCCCCATCGAGCTTCGGGAAGATCGGTGTCGTCACGCCCATGTCGGTGTTGAGCGCGCCCGCAATCTGATGACTAAGCCGCGCCCGGCCGGCTTTGTCACCGAACCGTCCCAGCCGTTGCTGGTTGGTTTCGGGATCGAGCACGGTTTGCATCCGACCCGAAATGCCATCGGCATTCGCATCATCCGGATCAGCCAGTGCGGCGATGGTACTTTCGCTCACCGCTTCGAGCAGGCCCAAGCCTACGAGTTGCGGCGCGATGCGCGCCGAGAAGAACGCCGGAGTCGTGCCAGCGAACGCGTAATTGGGTCTCTGCAAGGAATACGGTGTCGCATCGCCATACTGGCCATTCGAGGTGGTGTAGCTGGCAATGCTGACAGTGCCTTCATTCGGGCCGCTTGTGCTTTGCGGTTGCAACACGTGACCCAGCGTCGGATGCGCGGTGCCGCTGGCATCGCTGCCCACTTTGAACACCCATTTCGTCAATCGCGTGCCGACCGCCGCCGGCAGCGCGCGTCCGTTGTTCACGTGACAATCCACGCAACCCCGCGCGATGAACTTCGGCCCAAGTTGACCGATATGATTCGTAAAGGGCGGATTGCCCGCTTCGGAATGTGAACCATCGCCAAAGTCCGTGTGATGCAAACGACGTCCGAGCATGAACAACTGGCCGTTAGTCGGCGAGATGTTGCCCGCAGTCTGCTTGAAGCGATGTTCCGGTTCGTTCGAGTATTGATACGGCAAGGTGGTCTTGCCACCGAGCCAAGCGTTCGTAGCCAGCGGGAAAGAATCAAGACTCTGGTTGCTGCCAGCGACAATGCCGCCATCCAAACCGACGTCTTTTCCCGCCGCCCACGGCACGATGCCTTGACCCACGATGTAGAGCAGTGCCGTGCCGTAATAATTCAGGCGGCCATTACGCGGGCCATTCAAAAACTGGCTGATTTCGACTTCCACGCGATCTCCCAATTGCAACGCCCGACCGAACTGGGCATTGGCACTGATGCTGGCGGTGTAATGGAAATCCGTTTCACCCGGCGTAACAGAAGCGTTGCTGGAAACCAGCGTGGCGATCTGGTTGTTATGATATTCCGCCACGGTGTTGATGCCGCGGAAGAACGTGCGGAACTCGGCAGGGTTTAACTTGTCCTGCGTGACGTAGTTGAAGGTAATGGTTGTTCCTCCTTTCGCCACATAGTCAATGATCTCGATGTTGGCCACGCGTTGTTCCCAATACCACGTCAGGTAGTGATCGTAGGCCCGAAAGATAACGCCATTCACAATATCCTCGCGGGCATGCCGGTCGCGCGCGCGGTCGGCGATGTAAGTGATCAGTGCGTTGGTTGTTTCAATTGCCGTCGGCGGTTCAAGCACCGTGCTGAGGTTGAACAGCGGAATGATGCCGACCTCCGTATCGGTCTGCGCGGAAATGAGGGCGTTGGTCGCGACGCTTTGGTTGTTACCCGCGAGCGCGATGACCGCGAGATAGTAAGTCCGGCCCGATGTCAGGCCGGAGATGATGGCGGAGGTGACATTGCCGACCTCCACGGAATTCGTCAGCGCGTTGCTGTCGAGACCGTACACGATGCGATACCCCGTCACTTCGGGGGTGGTACTGGGATTCCACGCGAGTCCGATGGCATTGGTCGAACCGGACGGAATGGTCTGCAAGCTCGTCGGCGCCAAGACCACGATGAGCGCGGATGGAACGGACAGGCCATAGAAACGTTTCGGTTCGTCCGGATTGATGGCAACGACGTTGGTAGACAAGCCGTCCGCGCCAAACACATTGGTGGCGACCGGCAACCAGAGCGCGTCCGGACCGACATTCGTGCTCGTCAGCAAAACGCTGGTCGTATTTGTCGCACCCTGCCAGATGAAGGTCAGGCTTGACCCCACCGCCACCATGCTGCCCGGAACAATCGTTGCCGGCAGCGGCGGCACGGGCGGTGGCAACACATAAACAAAACCATTCAGATTTGTCGCCGCCATCAGATTGGTGTTTTGCACCACGACATTCACCGCCCCTACCTCTCCCGCCGGAGTTGTCACGGTGATGTTATTGGAATCCGTCACGGAAATACTGGTGCCGAAGTTCAGACCGAACTTAACCGTCGCGCCCGCCCAAAAATTCGAGCCGGAGATCGTTACCACCGTGCCACCATTCGTGAGGCCCGTTCCGGGCGTCACGCTGGTGATCACTGGCGGTGGTGCTGTCACCACGCCGCCCGAACCCACAACGTCGGCATAATTATCGCCCACGCGGATTTCATCCACTTTGATGGCAAAGCCACCGCCGGGATTTTGAAAACCAACGCCGGTAATCGTGCCGACATCAAACGTCGTGTTGGTATAAGTTGCCACCACGCCCGGCGAGGCAGCATTGGCGATCGGATTGATATAAGCAGTGATCGTGTCGTTGTTGCCCACAGTATTGAACTCGATCTTCAACACGATCAGATACGTCGTGCCATACGTTCCCAAGAACGAGCTGGCCAGATTTGCCGCTCCGAGCGGATTGTTTCCTGTGGTGGTCAGTGAACCGAGCCCCAAGCCGCCTTGAGTGCCTGAGAATGGCGCAAGCCCAAAACCAAAAAACAATCCTGTGCCGCCGTTCGGAAAAAAAACACCGCAATGATTGCCGCCGTTGTTTCCCGCCTGACTGAAGAGAAAGCTAACCCACTTGGTGCCGCTGCCTAGCGGCGCAGCGAGACTGACAAATTGCCGGCCACTCGTGGAACTCAACGCGCTATTGGCCACCAGCAAGTCGGGATAAGTCATCCCGGTGGCGATGGAAGGCGTTGTGCCACAAGTCCAGTTCCCAGAGAAACCGGTCGCCGTGCTGGGCGTGTTGTTGGGGAGCGACGTGGTGTAGTTGAACGGCTCGTAGGCGCCCAAGCTCGCATGGCTGGGCGTCACCCCGGCGGAACAAAACGCCGCGCTTAGCAACCCCATGATCCATTTCATCTTTGTCTTCATTACGTCATTATGAACTTGGCTGCTGCTTCGCAGCCGGTATCTGCATCAACGCCAGCCCTTGTTTTAAATCAAACTTCATGGGCGAATCTGCTTCCGCGGTTGTATGGCTGGCGGACGCGCCGGGCTTGGGGCCGGCGCGATGTGAATGACTGCGAGGCTAACACCCGTCCCCAAACCGCCTAGCTAGCCAAGCGGCTAGTAATTCTGCTGCTGAAATACATTCAAAACCCTACCAGTAGAAGTCGCCAAAATGAAGAGCGCGCCACCAGGACGCAAGCCTCACAGGGAGGGTATTAGGGCAATAGCGCCAGCTGCCGGGGCGAAAGCAGCCAGTTGAGAGTCGCGCAACGCCCGTATTTCAAACGTTCAGAGACCTCCAGTTTTGCGAGGCCGTTCTTCTTCAGATCAATCGCTGCGTCGGGCTGACCAGAAATCAGCACCGACAACAATTCGCTGAGATAAGGTTCATGCCCGACGAGCAGCAAATTCTCTGACGCGGGCTGCATCCGATTGATGAACCGGACGAGCGCCTTGGGATCACCCGCCGGCGTGAGTTCTTCGCGAAACTGCAGCCCCCGCCGCAGCCCCAGCGCCCCGGCAACAATCTCCGCCGTCTGGCGCGCGCGCAAAAACGGACTGGAGAGGATGCCATCGAAAGTCAGCTCTAGCGTTTGCATCGCATCGCTGACCAAGCGCACGCGATCTTCGCCCTTGAGCGTGAGCGGGCGGTGCGAATCGTCCGGGAAGCTGTGCGGATCACGATCCACCGCGACACCGTGCCGGAGTAAAAACAGGTTCATGCTCACGATTTCGATTTCGTGCCGTTACGGGCGCCCTTGGCGAAGGGCGAGGGCTTGAGACGCAGCTTGGGATACTTCGATTTCACCTGCTGGGCGGTATGGCGTGGATTGACACCAGTCAGGGCCAGTTGAATGAACTCTGCCTGACTGTGTCGCGCTTTTTCGTTCGTGGCGCGCGCCACCGAGCGATACTTGCCGTCCGGCAACAACTCCCGCGCCTTGGTGTTGTCGGCCAACGTCGGCAGAAGGATTTCATTGATGAGCCGGTCGCGCAAGATGCCATCCACGATGGGCACGACGGTTTCGATGCGCCGGAACAGATTCCGCGGCAACCAATCCGCACTGCCAATGAACACGTCGGGATCGCACGCGTTCTCGAAATAATAAATCCGCGGATGCTCCAGAAACCGCCCCACGATGCTGCGCACGTGGATATTCTCGCTCAACCCGATCACGCCAGGCCGCAGACAACAGACGCCCCGGATGATGAGTTCAATCTTCACCCCCACCTGCGACGCGCGATACAGCGCCGCGATGAGCTCTGGTTCGGCGAGGGAATTGACCTTGGCGATGATGCGCGCCGGCAACCCACGCCGGGCATTGTCCGTCTCGCGTTGAATCAATTCCAACAAGCGTCGGTGCAGATCAAACGGCGCCACGATGAGCCGCCGCATCCCCTGAAACTGGCAGATACCGGTGAGCAGATTGAACAAGTTCGTGGCGTCCTCGCCGAAATCCGGGCGGCACGTCAACAGCCCGAAATCGGTGTAAAGCTTCGCGGTCGTTGGGTTGTAATTGCCGGTGGCGAGATGGACGTAACGGCGGATCTGTTCCTTTTCGCGCCGCACGACGAGCGTGGCTTTGGCGTGAATTTTGAACCCGACCAACCCATACACGACGTGGACCCCATTTTCTTCCAGTCGGCGGGCCCACTGGATGTTGTTCGCCTCATCAAAGCGGGCTCGCAACTCCACCACGGCGGTCACCTGCTTGCCGTTGTTCACCGCCTTCATCAGCGCTCCGACGATGCGCTCATCGCCGCCGGTGCGATAGAGCGTCATTTTGATGGCAAGCACGTCCTTGTCTTGGGCGGCGTTTTCCAAGAAGTGCACCACGCTGTCGAAATGTTCGTACGGATGATGCAGCAGGATGTCGCGTTGCCGGATGGCGACGAAGATGTCCTCTGTTCCGTGCAAATCCCGGGCGGGCTGGCCCACGAACGGCGCATCGCGCAATTCAGGCGAATGATCACCCTGATACAACATCATCAGGCGCGTCGGATTCAGCGGGCCGTCAATCAGGTAAAGATCCTCGTCCGTCAGCCGCAGCGTTTTGAGCAACGCATCGCGGATGGTGTGCGGACAACCGTGATCAATCTCCAACCGCACCGCATCCCCGCGCCGGCGATTATGCAATTCCGTTTCGACAGCCTGGAGCAGGTTATTCTCCTCCTCCTCGTCAATGTACAGCTCGCTGTTCCGCGTCACGCGAAAGGCCCACCACCCCAGGATCGTCGTGCCGGGGAAAACATCCGCGAGATAACAGCCGATCAGGTCGCCAAGGTAAACATAGTCGCGCCGGCCATCGCGCCGGGGTAACTGCACGAGGCGCGGCAGGATGGCGGGCAGCTGCACCACCGCCATGTGTTTGTGCGTCTCGTGCCCCTTCTTCATTTCTAGCCGCACGATGAGATTGAGCGACTTGTTGAGTAGTTGCGGAAACGGATGGGCGGGATCAATCGCCAGCGGCGTCAGCACCGGATGCACCTGCTGCCAATAAAAGACTTCCAGCCAGGCGCGGTCGGCCTTGCCCAGCGTGCTGACGTCGAGGATGGAAATCTTTTGTGCCGCAAGGGCGGGCTTCAGCTCGTCACGCCAGCAAGCGTATTGATCCGCCACCATGCGCCGCACGCGCTTAATCACCGCGCCCAGCGTTTCGGATGCGGTGCGGCCATCAAGCCGGCGCTCGCCCTGTCCGGCCTCGACCTCCTGCTTCAAGCGCGCCACCCGCACCTCGAAGAACTCATCGAGATTCGAACTGACGATGGTGAAGAATTTGAGTCGTTCAAGGAGGGGGTTGGTGGCATCCCGGGCTTCCTCGAGCACGCGCTGGTTGAATTCCAACCAACTCAACTCACGGTTGAGAAAGTGCTCGGGCGGCAGTTGCTGGGCGGTTTCGACGCTCATGAATTGGGGCACGCATGGTGTGCCAACGTTGCCGCTGGCAAAAGCCCGGCTCGGTTACAAATGTGTTACGATAGACCGCCCGCAAAGACAACTGGCAAAGCGCGCGCCCCGGGAATTCGGGAGGATTAAGCAAAAAAAACGGAGCGGCGAAGCGGCCGCTCCGGTCCGCGTTCGGACGAAACCATCGCCCGTGAACTCTTGAATTTCAACGCGGAAACCCAGATTCAAAAGCCCAGCCCACAACCAAACCAACACCCGGATGCTGCCAGCAGCAGATGACAAATGAGTGTCGCCTAGGTGACAGCCCGGTAAAGTTGACTGGGCAGGTCGGTAATAATTTAACAATTGCTGGCTTGCCCGCTGGCGAGGTGGGACGAAAGATGTCGCCATGAAAACCAACCCGGCCCCGACTGATGGCAGCAATGCCGTCCGTGAAGCCACCTTGAAAGTGGCCAAACTTCGCCGGATCGTCGAGGCCGAGGAGAAACTGGCCCACGCCACCAAGGTGCGCTTCAAAGGCGCAAGAAAACCTGGAAACACGCGCGCAAGACCGTCAAGCGTTCCGCCAAGAAATTGAAACGCGCCGAGGAACACCTCACCGCGCTCGCGAAACAGTTCAAGCGCGCCCCGCTCAAATCCAAAGCCGCGCGGCGCACTCAGCCAACGCCAATCAAGCCGGCGGCTAGAAAAATCGCGAAAAACGTTGCGAAGCCGGTCCGGCACAAAGCCCGCCGCACCAGAGTTGCCCCACTGCCAGCGACGATCGTCCCGCCGCCAGATGCAACGATTTTGGCCACCTCGGCCATCACGCCACGGCTGCCAACAGCGAGCCCGCTCAAGGCTGAAACGCAGGGGAATAAATAGTCAGCGACGAAAACCGGTGCCGTTGCGGAGCTGCATTTTTTGCCGGCAAATCGCCGGCAGAAGAAGGAGAAGGAATCATGGCTACCCCAGCCCAACCCTTCACCTTTGAACCCGAGCTACCGGAACCTAAAACGGCATCACCGCTGATCGCTTATGATTAGGAGGTTGGGGAAAGTCATTCCCCAGCCCACTCGGATGAGCTGTGGATTCGGAAAAATCATAACTGCAAAGACCTCATTGACTTTATTGCTTCATGAGTTAAGTGACATTTTAGGCATCAGTTTCTTTAGTTCGTTGTCGAGTCTCATCCCGAGTATGGCAAATAACTAAAAACATGAGAAAAGCACCCCCTCTTCGCAGTCAGACTTTGGAAGCTGGCATCCCACCGATAAGATCTGGTTCGCGACGTTGCCCGTGTGAAAAAAACCTCCGCGGTGCGACCGGTCTTTCGCCATTCCGAAGCCCCACCGTGAACTGTCGGCGCGGAAAGGAGTATTATGCGGTCTGCTCAGGCAGTCGTCGTAATGCTCGTTTGTGCGATAGGCGTATCAGCGCTCAACGGGCAGCATTCGCAAACAAATTTATTCACTGCGGTGAATCTGGCCATCCCGGATGGGGATGCTGCCGGGCGGCAGGATATTCGCAACCTCGCTTCGGACATCGTTCAGATCACTTCGGTGCGAGTGCGATTGCAGGTGGTCGGCGAGTTCAACGGCGACCTCTATGGTTACTTGCGCCACACCAATAGCGGTCAGACACACATCGCCGTGCTGCTCAACCGCCCCGGGCGTTCGGCCACGAATAATTGGGGCTATTCCGACAGCGGCTTGAACGTGACGCTGGCGGACGCGGCGCCCACTGACATCCATAATTATCAAGAGGTGATGCCGCCGCCGACCGACGCCCCGCTGACGGGTGCATGGCAACCCGATGCGCGGTTTGTTGATCCATTGGTGGTAATTCAAACTTCCCCGCGAAGTGCTTTTCTGAGTGGGTTTACCGGAATGAGCGCGAGCGGAGAGTGGACCTTGTTTCTGGCGGACATGGATTCGGGGGCCACCAATTTCCTCGTCAGTTGGGGGCTGGAAATCACCGGTAAAACCCAACCGACCATTACTTGGACCAATCCAAGCGTCATCACTTATGGCACAGGGCTTGGCCCGGAACAGTTGAACGCCAGCGCTGATGTTCCCGGCACATTCACCTATCATCCGCCAGCGGGCACAGTGCTGCCCGCCACAAATAATCATCCGCTCACAGTCTCCTTTCTGCCGGCGGACCCCAATGCCTACGTGTCACTTGCAGCCAGCGTCACCTTAGAGGTGTTACCGCGGCCCTTGACCATCACCGCCAGCAATACCAGCAAGGCCTACGGAACACCCCTGTTGTTTGCGGGGACGGAATTTAGCGCCACAGGTTTGGTCAATGATGATATCGTGACAAACATCACGCTAACCAGCGCGGGGGCGTCAGCCATCGCACGGGTAGGCAATTACGAAATTTTCCCAACTGCCGCCGCCGGCCCCGGGCTGGGAAATTACACCATCGGTTACTCCAATGGTTTGATGACTGTGCTCCCCGTCCCGTTACTGGTCCAAGCCAACGATGCCAGTCGGGGTTATGGCCAGACCAATCCGGCGTTCACTGCCACCTTGAGCGGTTGGGTCAACGACGAGAATGCCACCGTATTGTCTGACACATTAAGCTTCACCACACTCGCCGTGACAAACAGTCCAATCGGGATCTATGCCATCGAACCTAGCGGGCTCACGGCGACCAACTATGTGTTGAGCTTTTCCAACGGGCTACTGACAGTGACCGCAAACGCCTTGTTGGTCAGCGTGAACTCGGTGGCGCGAGCCTATGGCACGACCAACCCACCGCTGACCGGAACATTGACCGGGGTATTGCCAGGCGATGATATATCTGCGACTTACGCCATCACCGCCGACACCAACTCTCCGGTTGGCACATATCCGATCACCATCACGCTGGCCGATCCCGGCGGCAAACTGGGCAACTACGCCATCACCACCAATCTCGGCACGCTGACGGTGGAGCCAGCGCCGTTGCTCGTGCAGGCTGACGATGTGAGTCGGACCTACGGCGAGACCAATCCCGTGTTCACCGCCACCCTGAGCGGCTGGGTCAACGGTGAGAACTCCAACGTGTTGACCGGAATGTTGACCTTCAACACCCCCGCAGAAACGAACAGTCCGATCGGTCTCTATCCCATCGTGCCCGGTGGTTTGAGCGCGACCAACTACGCACTGACCTTTTCAAACGGCACTCAGACAGTAACTGGAGGCGCATTACTGGTCTTCAGTGCCCCAGTCACACGCACCTACGGCGGCACCAATCCGCCCCTGACAGGAACGCTCACCGGCGTGGTACCCGGCGACGATATCACGGTCAACTACTCCACCACGGCGGCCACCAATTCTCCAATCGGCATCTACCCCATCACCGCAATTTTTTCCGATCCCGGCAATAAAATCGGCAACTACACCATCACCACTAATCTCGGTTCGATCACCGTCACCGCAACGCCATTGTTGGTCCAAGCCGATGACACGAGCCGGACCTATGGCGTAACCAATCCTGTCTTCACCGCCACCTTCAGTGGTTGGGTTAACGGCGAAGACTCCAACGCGCTGAGCGGCGCATTGAACTTCACCACCGCCGCGGTCACAAACAGTCCACCCGGAATCTATCCCATCGCGCCCAGTGGCTTAAGCGCGACCAACTACGCGCTGACTTTCGCGAACGGGACACTGACCGTTAGTGCGAGCGCGTTGCTGGTCAACATGGAGTCCGTGTCGCGCCCCTATGGCACCACCAACCCGCCATTAACAGGAACGCTCACCGGCGTGTTGCCCGGCGATACCATCACAGCCAGCTACACCACCGCCGCCGACACGAACTCTCCCGTGGGCAACTATCCCATCACCCTCACCTTCTCCGATCCTGGAGGCCAACTCGGCAACTACTCCATCAGCACCAACTTTGGGTGGCTGACCATCACGCCAGCCGCCAGCGCAGCCATCCTGGCTTCAGCGGCGAACCCCGCGTTGCTCGGAACTGTGGTCACCTTTCAAACCATGTTAAGCGCCCAGCCCCCCAGCGTGGGAGTGCCTGCGGGAACGGTGCAGTTCAAAATTGATGGCAGTGATTACGGCCCACCGGTGGCATTGACGGCGGGCCAGGCAGAATTCAGCAGCGCGACGTTGGCCGCCGGGACCCATGCGATCAGCGTCGAGTATGCAGGGGACGGCAACTTCCTCGGCGCGACCGCACTGCTGACGCCCGCCCAGCGCATCAATTCAGTTCCGGTGGCGGGGGCGGACTTCATCGCCAGCATTTCGGGTGAGGTCGCCCGCACGCCGGTCAGCGCTCTGTTGGCAAATGATTCGGATCCAGACGGCGATGTAGTGCAATTCGAAGCGGTGAATGCCATGAGCGCCGAAGGAGGAATAGTGAGTCAGATCAACGGTTGGGTGTATTACACGCCCCCCCCGATCACGCACCAGCAGGATTCGTTCACCTATTTTGTCCGCGACGGCTGGGGTGGCGCGGTCACCGGAACAGTGGTAGTCCTTACGTTGACCAACCACCAAATCGCCCCACAGATGTTGATTGAAAATTTGGGTAGCCACACGCTGCAACTCTCCCTGTTGGGGATGCCTTGGGCTAATTATACGATTGAAGCCACAGAGAGCCTGGACCAGCCCAATTGGACCGACCTCGCCGTGGGAACTGCAGACAGGTGGGGGAATCTCGTGGTGCAAGACGTGGTGACGCCGGGCGAAACGTCCCGTTTCTATCGTGGCGTTTTTCAAGGCGTCGGCGCGGTGTCAGTACCCTTCCGACTGGATTTGAACTCGTCGGCCAACTCGGCTTTGCCGGGCACGCCGGTGACCTTCGCGCTGCAATTGAATGCTTTTGCCCCCGAGTTCCCGCAACCCCAAGGGGCAGTCCAGTTTCAAATTGACGGCACGAACTATGGCGCGCCGGTGAGTTTCGTCGGCTCCGTTGCGAGCCTAAGCACCGCCGCGCTGCCGCTAGGATGGCATAGCGTGGCGGCGGAATTCGCCGGCGATCCTAATTACCGCAACGCCCGTGGCATCATGCGCACGCTCCAGTTGATCAACACCCCGCCGCAGGCCCGCGCAGATGTCGGTACTCCGCGGCGTAAGCCAGGGGACCAAACATCGCATCAGCGACCTCTTGAGCAATGATTCGGACGGCGATGGCGAACCGGTGGAATTCCACGCGCTCAGCACCCAATCACAGGAAGGCGGCAGTCTCACGACTTCGGGCGGCTGGATTTTTTACACGCCACCTGCCGGATTCGTCAACGCGGATGCCTTTACCTACGCCGTGCGAGACCAATGGGGCGCGACCGCCGTTGCCACCGTGGAAATTGAGCCGCGGGTAGGTTATGAACCGGCGGCCAATCTGAATCTGGTGGATCTGGGCGGGGGCACTTACCGCATTGTCTTTTCCGGAATCCCGTGGCGCACCTATAACATCGAATACACCGAAAGCACCACCCAACCCAACTGGCAGTTCATCACCATGCGGATGACCGATTCCCAGGGACGGTTTGAGTATGATGACACGCTGCCCGCCGAAACGCCCTCGCGCTATTATCGCTCCGTCTCGCTTTCCGGAGGGAATACCGCCTCCCCATTCCGCACCGCCACCTGGACCAACTTCATCGCCCACACCAATGGGCGCACCATGGAAATGTGGAGTGAACGCTCGCATCCGGAAGGCTGGCCGCAGACGACGCCAACGTTGGCATGGAACACTAACTCCATTCTCTATGGTCTCACAGGCTTTACCGGCATCTCCCAATGCAACGAATTTGAAGGCGCCCCCGGACAGATCCCGGTGACGCTGTTAACGCGGCGGCATGGTTATGCGCGGGGACATAGCATGGGCACGAACGGTCTGCGCAGTTTGTTGGCCGGGAAGCGGGTCTGGTTCTGCGCTGCGGACAACACCGTTGTATCCGCAACCGTCGCGGCGGAATGGGTCCGCGTCGGGTTCGATGGCGTGACCAGTCATGATTATACCATCGTGGTCTTCTCGGAAGACGTCCCGGCAAACATCAGCCCGGTCGCGGTGATCTCGGCGGCAGCCCTGGAAACTTATTATGCCTACACCCCGGATCTCCCTTATGTCTTTCTCGCCCCAGAACAGACCGGACGGTGTGCGGCGGGCGTGCTGCCATTTATTTACCCGATCATGAAAGGCGGAGACAGCGGTTCACCCAACCTGATTCTCTCCCCGGACAACAAGCTGATCATGTTTTCCGGCCGGGGCACGAGCCGCATTGACCCGCAAATGCAGGTGGATATGGACGCGTTGTCCGGGTTCGTGGGCCTGAACCCCAGCAACTATCAACTGCAGTGGTATGATCTTTCCCCGTGGGCGCCGTAACGAATTCAACCCAACCCCTCCGCAAACACGGCAGGGAAAGCCGAAACCGTAATCGTCAGGCAATCCTTGGCCATCAATTGCCGCCGCAGAGGCTGCGCCCCTTGTCGCCATGAACATGTCCGGGCTTTGGCTTGACGCCCCGGACTGTTTCAGGCGCAAATAACTAAAATAGATTTGTTTCATGCGTCTGAAATCTGCCTGTTGTTGGATTGGCCTGAGTTTGATTTTGGGGCTGACTGGTTGCACAACCACCCCGCCCCGCATCGGCTCGATCGTGCCGCGCACCGGCGATGAGATCGTCGTCGCTGGCCATTACGTCCACACCGGCACGCGGGTTGTCTTATGGACTGACCCGGGCGGCTACGACGCGTATCGTGTGGAACGCCGCTTTGCCCCGCTGGAAGAGTCGGACTGGGAAACCACCGAATCACTCACGAACGGCCCGGCCACGCCGAACCGTTACAACCTACGCACAAACAATCTCACGCCCGAGGAAGTTGAACGCGTACGGGGCGGGGGCTGGGATTTGCCGACGTTGCAAAAGGTCGTGGATCAATTCGTCCTGCACTTCGACGTCT
Organism: Verrucomicrobiota bacterium; assembly: GCA_049840435.1. Taxonomy (GTDB): domain Bacteria; phylum Verrucomicrobiota; class Verrucomicrobiia; order Limisphaerales; family JADLHS01; genus JADLHS01. Next base: position 30,090 of record JASGKY010000034.1, read on the forward strand.
GCGGCGTAAGCCGGACCTGTTTCAATGTGCTGCATGATCATCGCGGCTTGAGCGTGCATTTCATGCTCGATATTGACGGAACGATCTATCAAACACTCGACGTGAAGGAACGCGCCTGGCACGCCACGTCCTCGAACAGTCGCTCGGTTGGCATCGAGATCGCCAACATGGGCGCATATGCCAAAGTGGAAAACAGCGCGTTGGAGAAGTGGTACGCCCGCGATGCCGCCGGACGCACGTTCATCACGCTCCCGGAAAAAATCGGCGATGGCGGCGTACTCACGACGAATTTCCTTGGTCGCCCGGCACGGAACGAGCCCGTCGTCGGCGAAGTGCAGGGCCGGACGTTGACGCAATATGATTATACGCCTGAACAATACCAGGCCCTCGCGCATCTCACCGCCGCGCTAACGAAGATGTTGCCGCAGATCAAATGCGATTACCCGCGCGATGCCGAGGGGAAGCTCATCACCCGCAAGCTCGATGAGGAACAGCTCCAGAATTACCAGGGCGTGATGGGGCATTACCATATCCAGACCAACAAGACCGACCCCGGTCCAGCATTGGATTGGGACTATGTCATCAACAACGCACGGGAATTGGCCAACCCACAAAAAGCAAGCGACCGTCCGGCCCGATGGCAGCATTGACGGCAGCGATCAGTCGGTTGAGACAGCCATGGCATTGCCGGCAATCCACCCCGTCGTCCACGCGGCTTGGAAATTAAAGCCGCCGGTGATGCCGTCAATGTCCAGCAGCTCCCCGGCAAAGTAGAGTCCGGGGCAGACGCGGCTTTGCATGGTCTTAAAATTCACCTCGGCCAGCTTTACGCCTCCACAAGTTACAAACTCGTCCTTGTTCAAACTCTTGCCGGTGACAGCAAACTCGGTTCGCGTGAGTTGCTGGACAAGCTGCTGTTGCTGGGCTCGCGTCAGCGCCGCCCAGCGCGTCTCACACCCCACGCCTGCAGCCAATACCAACGCTTCCCAGAGTCGGGCCGACAACGGCGGAATGGGCGCGTTGATCACTAACTTCGCGCCCTGTGTCTGCCGCCGCGTCTGGATTTCCGCCGCGAGCTGCTCGAACGGCAGCGCCGGCATCCAGTTCACGCGCAGAAGAAATTGATAGTTCAAGTCGTGCAACGCACGCGCCCCCCATGCCGACAAGCGCAATACCGCAGGTCCGCTTAAGCCCCAATGAGTGACCAACACCGGCCCGCGCTCACGCAGGTCCGCTTTCGGCACGCTGACTTCTGCCCCCTCTACACTGGCCCCTGCCAGTTCGTTTAACCACGGCACCGGGATTTGCAGTGTGAACAGTGACGGCACGGGCGATTCGATCGTATGCCCGAGCGATACAGCCATCTGCCCGGCTGCAGCTGCGCGACAGCCCCCCGTCGCCAGCAATAACCGGTCAGCTACCAACCTTTCACCAGTCGTCAGCGCGAGTTCAAATCCCTTGTCATTACGCGCCACGGACTCCACGCCACAATTTGTTCTGACCAGCACCCCCGCGCGTTGCGCGGCAAGCATCAGACAATCCACAATGGTGGCGGATGTATCCGTCATCGGAAACATTCGACCGTCGCGCTCCGTTTTCAGCGGCACGCCCCGCGCCGCAAACCACGCCACGGTGTCACGCGCTTGGAAGCGCTGGAAGGGACCGATCAAAGCCTTGCCACCGCGTGGATAACGGGTTGAGAACTCGCGCGCGTCAAAACAATCATGCGTCACATTGCAACGACCGCCGCCGGAAATGCGGACTTTGGCGAGAACTTGAGCACCCCGTTCCAATAACATCACCGACGCCTTGGGGGCGACTTCCGCCGCCGTGATCGCGGCGAAAAAGCCTGCTGCGCCACCGCCAACGATCACAATGCGCCGGGAATTCATGGGCATAAAAATACCGGAGGGCGACGGCCAAGTCGAATGGCGGACGCGCACCTCCGGAACTGGAAATTCTCTTACTTCAGCGCAAGCGCCAAGTAATACGACCTTTGTTCAGGTCGTAAGGGGACATCTCCATCTTCACACGATCACCGGTGGTCAGACGGACAAAACGTTTACGCATCTTGCCGCAGATCGTTGCGAGAACGAGATGCTTATTGTCCAACTCCACCCGAAACATCGTGCCGGGCAAAACCGTGTGAATGTTTCCCTCTACTTCGATGTGCTCTTCTTTCATTAATTATTCCTCTGAACCTCTGGAAATCCGATATTTTCCGGCAACGCGATGAGGCCGCCATGAATGACAAAAAAGCGGGATTCGGGAAACCCGAACCCCGCTCTGAAAATCTTACCCTGACTTAGTAACGACCGCCGCGATCGCCACCGCGACCACCGCCGCCGCCGCCGTACTCACGACGCGGACCGCGGCTGCCACCACCGCCGGCCGGACGTTCTTCACGCGGACGGGCGATGTTGACCGTGAGGGCGCGACCGTCAAGCTGCTGACCGTTCAATGCGTCAATGGCCTTCTGCGCTTCTTCAGGAGAACCCATGGTGACGAAACCGAAACCACGCGGACGGCCGCTCATGCGGTCCATCATCAAGTTGGCTTCGACAACGGTGCCGTGCGCGGCAAACGCGTCCGACAGATCGTTTTCAGTGGTGTTGAAGGAAAGATTTCCAACAAACAGTTTTGTGCTCATGTGATGTTAACTGTCCTAGACTAACTCTGCACTCTCCAGACTGTTCCCGACTGCCGGGTTTCAAATCATCACTGAACCAAGTTCACTTGAGGATTCACCATGACGTGGAAGCTAAAAGCATCTACAGACGCGGGTAGCCTGACAGCTATTCGACGGAATAGCAAGGGGTATTTGGTGTTCGGCCGTTCAGTATGTGGCCGCCAGCGCATGGGCTTCATCGGTGCCGCGGATGAAGCTGCCAACATATTTTTTGGCCGTCACCCACTCCGCGTGACCGTCAGCAAAAACGACATTGCCCCCGTCCGAACCATGATTATCACCGGGATCAGGATAGTCTTGATTGGGGCGATCAGAGCCAGTGCCCCCCGAATCATCCGCATCATATAAAACCCAAACATCCGAAGGACTAGCACGGGTTCCTATGACATTATATTTGGTCCCCAACTGCGCCTGCTTGTAAGTGTAATTGGCAATCGAGCTTTGCGTCTTACGAGTATTGACGCCATTGGCAGTGCTAGTCCCGTTTACCCCACGAAAAAAACCTGCGACCTCATAACTATGGCCAAGCGGGGCATTTTTTCCCGCTGCATTGTCCATCAAATATTGAATATACGTCGTATTCCCATGCAATCGCTCGGTGTAATTTGCCGGCACTCCATCGACCACTGTTGTGCCATACGTAGGTGCAAACCCGACGGGAAACGTGATCGCATTGGTCGTAGGAACAAAGTTTTTAGTGGCGGGACACATGAACGACTTCCCAGCCGGCACATAGGTTGGATACAGCCAGTTTAAATCATCATCCCCATAATTGGCCACGCCAGTCAGGGCATTCTTATCATCATCCTGCGCATACAACTGACTTCCCAACCCATGCTGCTTGGTGTTGCCCAAATCAGCGATCCGCAGTGCTTTCATTTTGGCCCGCCCCAATGCCGGTAACAACATGGCTGCTAGAATCGCTATGATAGCAATCACAACGAGCAACTCAATCAGCGTAAAAGCGCCAGCAATCTGACGAGTTTTCCAAGTTTGACTTTTAGCTTTAATCTTCACGGTTCAAAATTACGACCTACCCGACTTTTGCGCTAGTCTCTGGCTATAGTCCGGCAGGCGAAAGAATAACCAACACCGCTCTCAGCACTACCGGCTCACTTTACAGGCTCACATCAAATTGTACAGTCAGTCCTGTTTTCAAGCGGCGGCACCCGCCGAAACGGATGCCGCCCCAAACTACAACCGCTCACGAATCAGCGTTTGATGCGGAAATACTTCGCCGTCGGACTCACTGCTCGGACGGCTTTATATACCCCACCACTGCCTGTGATCGTGGCGCTCACATCGCCATATGTGCCGGTCACAGCGGAGGCTTCTTGCAACACGTAGGCTGAAGCCGCATCAGACGTCGGCCCAGTGAAATCAATTTCCACATTGCCGCCCACAATCTTGATCTGGGTGATCACCACGGTCGGCGCAGTCAGACTGATGACGCGAACGTTGTCATAAATCACCCCGGAAGCAGCCGGTCCGACGGAGTCATAGGCATCCGTGTAACCCAACATGATATTGCCAGAGGTATAGGACGTGGCGTTGGTGTAGGTGAAAATCACCACTTGATTCATCTTCAAGGTAACCACGCTTCCAATCTGGCTGACTTCGACATCCACCCAACTCGCTTCGGAGTTTAATTCCGGATTAGACGGAGCACCGCCCGATCCAAAGAACGGTGGTGACTTAAAGATCTGGGTCAATGTCGAAGCATTGCGACCTGTGACTTGAGGCGTCGGATTGTTACCCGCCGTCGTCGGCGAGCTGTAGAGGACGTAGTCGCCAAGCGCCGCAGCGTCAGATTCAATCCCATAGAACAAGCCGTCAAAGGAACCACCCGCGATTCCGCCGGAAGAGTTCCGGAACCAGTTGGTCTTCGTGCCGGAATGATTGATCCCAAACAACGCGTATTCAGTAGTCGAGACGCCATTGCCCACGATCAGATACATGTCGAAGCGCAGGATGTAATCCCCGCTGAAGCTTTGATTTTTAGGATACAGATTCAAAGCCGCCGCCGTAGGCGTGCCGTCAGCCTTATTCACCTGCATATAAACGCCCGTCGTATCTGTGCCATTGGGGGCCGCCGGAACACTCAAAGCGCTGTAGTCATAACCGAATTGCAGGTTGTAATCTTCCACCGCCGGACTGTTCGTATCGGCAAAGCGGACCACCCAATTGGTAGCGCTGTCCGCCGTGCTGAACGTTTCCGCAAAGACTGGCGTCGCAGGCGGAAGATCATCATCAAGAATGATTGTCGTAGCCGTGTTGGTTGCCGCCGTGAAACCCGTACCAGCCGTCAAGCCAACGGTGATGGTGCGCGGTGCATTGGTTACGCTATTATCAATCGGATAGAATAACCGGACGGTGGCGCTCATGACGCCGGGGTCAAAATTGATCGGCAAATTCGCCACCGTGTAATGCGTGTTCACCACCGCCGAGCCGGAAAGTACCAGACTGGATTGCTCTAGCGCGAAGGTTGGTGCGTTCGTATCTCCGAGCCGTTCAATGGTCACCCGGGCATAATCATTTGCCAACCGCTCGTAGATGTTCGTTGAGATTGATGTAATGCGTAGTTGCGGAAGTTCATTGTCCACAATCGCCATGGTCGCCGTAGCGGGAATGCCCGCTGAATAATTTACGCCCCCGGCCACATTAAAGACCACGGACTCGCTCAGCTCCGTGGTGGTATCATTGATGACCGCCATCGCAAAGGTCACGGCATTGGTTCCCGCAGGAATGGTGATCGTATCCGCTGTCAAGGTGACGCCATTGGTTTGGAAGACGAAATCGGAGCCCCGCACCGCTGTGCTGCCGTTGGTGGTGAAACTGACCGTCAAGGGCAACGAAAAGTCGTTGGCGTCATTCGCCCGGGTCAATGTGATCCATGCTGTATTGGTCCCAACCGTGGAGTCTTCGTACGTCGTATTCGCACTTACAGCCACCGACACAGAGCTGCCAGGACTTGTGATGGAGAAGGTCCCATCGGAACCCGTCTTGGCGGTGGTGGTCAAGCCAAGGGAATAGACCCGCAACCGCTCGGTTGCAGCGGAAATGACGTAAAAGTTGTTTGCCGCGTCAAACACGATTTGCCGAGCAGTGCCAATCGCGGTGATTTCCGTGCGGCCCGCAAGATTCGGAATACCATTCACCATGGGCACAATAACCACTTGCCCGCCATTCCGTTGAACCGCGAGATACTTCTGGTCCATTGAAACCGCCACCGAACATGAGTTGCTGAGAATGTCCCGAGGGAATCCTAACGACAAGCTCTCCGGGCGAGATTCATAAACCACAGTAGGACCAGCCGGATCAATTACCTGCAAACAATTATCCGCCCCCGAACTGCGACTGTCGATCAGGTAAAAAAAGCCGTTTGCACCCCGATCCAAACCCATGACCTGACTAGCGGTTGTAATCGCAGGAGTAGCCACCTTACCATTGGGCATTGCACTCCACGGCAGCGGGCCGGCTCCGATTTCATATCGCCACAAGCTATTCGGCTCCGTTAAAAAACCTGGGTTGGTCTCGTAATCTTCGTCCACCGTGTAAACCGTGAGATTGCCACTGCCTAGCGAGCCAGTAACCAGAACCTCACTAACACTCCCGTGATTGTAGTTCGCAGGAAGAGCACCCGAGTAAGGGCCGGCAAAGGCTTCGAAAATATTGGTCCCCGTGCCCGCTGTGATGTTTGCATCGGCTACAAACAGATTGCCACCCGTGTCTGTCCAGTTGCACATATAAAGTTTATCATCATCGTCCCCGACCCGAATCCGCCACGGCATGGAAGCCGAAGCCAAGTCCATGTTAATGCCAGCCGTCAACACATTGGTCCCCTGACCGATGGCATCCGATGAATCCGCATTCAACATGTAAATACCATCGCCGGTCCGCCGCCCGGTCCCAGTCACACCAGGCGTGTTCCCAACATAAATCCGCCCGAAATACGGGCTCGCTGGCCGCTTGTTGACCGCCACGGCTCGCGGTCCAAAAAACTGGTTGTTGGCATTGGCATTATCGCTGATCAGCGTCGGCACTCCCGCCCCCGCCTTTGTCACTTCCACCTGAAAGGGACTTGTGACCCCCGCCCCCGACAGGTTGGTAACTGTCAATCCCCGCGCAAGCGCACCAATGGTGAAACTGGAACTACCGCCATTCCACAACACCTTGACGGTGTCGGCGGATTCATTCAGCCGGAAAGAAATGACCCCACTGGCATTGGTCAATGACGTGGCGTAGGGGTGCGCCAAAACGGAGTTGGTCGTCAATGCCAATCCCAGCGCTAGCCCCGAGGGCAACAGGGATTGAAACAGTTTATGTGTCTTCATGCTTGCGTATCTCCTAACAGGGTTTGGTTTGTGACTACTAAATTTCTCTGAAAATCATTTCAACGCGGAGGTCCGTTCCTTCAACCAAGCCAGATCGGTCGGGGAGGATAAATTCCGGGTGTAAACCGGACAGGGTGCGACCTTAGATACCGGGAGCCTCGTGTTAGCATCCACCCACTTGCGAAGCTCGGCATGGCCATCGGCAAAAGCGAGCCCCCCCGCACCATTGTGAGTGGAACTGACTACATCATCCCATCTCGTGGTGTACATGTAGACTCCAAACAACCCATCATTGATGCTGTCAGGGCACTCATCAATGAATACCCACGTCAAAGCCGGCCCAGGTCGCGTCATGGCCGAAGTTTTGCGATAGGTGCGATACAAGCCGTTGCCATAGGAATCATGCACAATGCCCTGAGGGTTGCCGACATCAGGATAGTCCCCCACAAAACCATTCATCGAGACGCTGCGATTCCGCGCTCCAACTGCACTCGTCAGTTTGTCCGCCGGACATTTATACGAACCCAAGGAGCGAGACATGTAAGAACCCAAACCACCATCCTGCAAATACTGCGAGTTGGTGTTTGCTCCCGCCGGAACTCCCGCCCCCCAGTTGAGGTATCCAGTGACCCAGCTTCCCAAGTTGACCGCAAAGGCTCCGGCATTCGTGACCACGGAATCACTGTTGTCATCCGCATACAAACTCCAAGCCAGCTGCAATTGCTTCATGTTGTTCAAACAGGAAATACCTTGGGCCTTCGCTTTGGCTTTCCCTAAAACCGGCAATAACATGGCCGCCAAGATGGCAATGATGGCGATAACCACCAGTAATTCAATCAGCGTAAAGGCACTCCGATCCTGTCTTGTTCCCGCACGACCGTTCTTCTCTACAAATATCATTTGATTCGTCAACGTTTGCCTTCATTTACATCTTTTAAATCTCCCCACTGGACCAAGCGCGGCGAAGGCAATCTCCGCTCTTTCGACATTTGAACATCCAGGCCCTCTCTTTACCCTTTTGGTTTTATCGCCCAGACCGATTCCCCGTGTGACCCACGCATTCCCCATGCCGGACAAAATAAGTACGCTGGCATACTCATTTTTCTTCTCATGTGAACAATGAGAGCTAACGCCCGCTGCGTTTTTTTATCAACCATGGAGGCAAACATGTACATGTGGCAAAACCGCGTTACAGGCATTGTCCCCCTCATTCTGCCACTCCCGACTGTCACGACCTTAACAGCCCGGTCAAACTAGCACAGAACAAATCATGTGCTTCCCGGTCTAATCAAAATGCGCAGCACCGCCGTGAGAACATTACCGGAAAAGACCCGACGAAATTCACTCGCCAACCCCGGGGCGGCGGTTCAACCTGCTGACGAGCAATGAGCGAGTTTCAAATCATCCAGGAAGCGCTCGAACGCGCCTCCCAACGCCGGCGATTGGCCCGCAGCTTACGCGGTCTATTCGCTGGACTGCTCTGCGGCGCGCTGCTCTGGCTCTTAGCACTCGGCATCTTTAAATTAGCCCCCATCCCCAACCAAACCCTGCTCTGGGCAGGCATCTTAAGTTCGCTTTGCCCGCTGACCGGTTTTGTGATCGGCTTCTGGCGGAAATCATCGCTAGTCGAAACCGCCCGCTGGGTGGACGTAAAACAAAACCTTCGTGAGCGCATGAGCACCGCGCTCGAAGTTGCGGAAAAAGAACCGGCCGGCTTGTGGCGCGATCTCGTCCTCCACGATGCCGCCAGTCACGCACAGGAAATCGAACCGAAGAAGCTCGTCCCGTTCTCACTCACCAAAGCAGCACGCTGGGCCGCCGTAGTGCTGGTGTTCGCCGCCGGACTTGGCTTCATTCCTGAATACCGCAGCAAGGCTTACGTACAGAAAAAAGAGGATGAAAAGGTCATCAAGGAAGCTGGCAAACAGGTGGCCGAATTGACCAAACGCGAACTTGCCCAACGCCCGCCCGCCCTCGAACAAACCAAAAAATCTCTCGAAGCCGTTTCTGAACTCGGCGAACGCCTGGAAAAAATGTCCCTCACCCGCAGCGAAGCGCTTAAAGACCTCGCCAGCGCCAGCGAGAAACTCAAAGACGAGTTGAAGCAAATCAACAAAGACCCCGCGCTCAAAAAAATGGAGCAAGCTGCCCGCAGCCCCAGCGGGCGCAACGCCGAAACCGCCGCGGGCCTCCAGAAACAGATGGACGCGATGCAAAAGCAGCTTGAGTCCAAAGCCAAAAATCCCGAAGCGCTTGATCAATTGCAGAAGGAGATGGAGAAAGTTCAGGAGGCCGCCAAAGCCCTTGCCAGCAAATCCGGCCAAGAAGCCGACACCGCCCGCCAGCAACTTTCTGCCGCGCTTTCCTCGATGTCGCAGCAAGCCTCCCAATCTGGAATTGATTTGCCACAGATTGACGAAGCCATCTCCGCGCTCGCCGCGGCGAACACAGATCGTTTCATGAAGGAGGTTGAAGCCGCGCTCAAGGACCTAGACAAGTTGCGCGACATGAAACAGAAACTCGACGCCATGCAGGCACAAGCCGAAAAACTCGGCAAAGACCTCGCGGAGCAACTCAAGAACGGTCAAGCCGAAGCCGCTGCCGACACGCTCGAAAAACTCGCCGAGAAATTGAAGTCCGCCAACCTCAGCCCCGAGGAGATGAACAAGGTGCTCGAAGAAGTTTCCAAAGCGCTCCCGGAATCTAAGGAATACGGCAAAGTTGAAGACCTCTTAAAGCAAGCCTGCAAACAAGGCCAGCAAGGTGACAAGCAAGGCGCATCGCAGTCGCTTGCGGATGCCGCCAAGGAACTCAAAGACCTCATGCAGCAGATGAACGATGCGGCGTCCATGATGGCCGCACTCGAAAATCTCGAACAAGCCTCCATGTGCGTCGGCCAAGGCAAGGGCTGGGGCCAATGCAAGAAGCCCGGCAAAGGCAACGGTGGCGACCCCGGTATGGGCGTTGGCACTTGGGGCGAGGAAGGTGGCGAATGGCAGGAGAACTATGGTGAAGGCACGCCCTACGTGGACCGCTCTGCGCTTAACGACCGCAATCAAGCAGGTCGTGGCAACACCGACCGTGAACAATCCGACCTCACCGACCGCCTCTCCCCCACGAAAGTCAAAGGTCAGTTTTCTCCCGGCGGCCAGATGCCGAGCATCACGTTAAAAGGCGTCAGCATCAAAGGCACAAGCAAGGTTGCCTACGAAGAAGCTGCGGCCACCGCGCAAGCCGACGCCCAGAGCGCTCTCAGTCAGGACAAAGTCCCGCGCGTCTATCAAGGCGCAGTAAAAGACTATTTCGACGATTTTAAGAAGTGACACGAATTGCACGAATCCACACGAATCGGGAATCGCAGGGAATCATTCGTGCGAGTTTGCGCAATTCGTGTCTAACTTTAGACGTGTCCATCAGTGTTAATCCGTGGTTGAAATCAAAAACCCTATGAGCACCGAAGCCCAAATCCAATCATTCCGCACCGCTTACACCGCGCTCCAATCCGAAATCGGCAAAGTCATCGTCGGTCACACCGAAATCGTTGAGAGCACCCTCATCGCGCTGTTCGGCGGCGGACACGTGTTGCTCGAAGGCGTGCCCGGCCTCGGCAAGACGCTCCTCATCCGCACGCTCGGCGAAGTGCTCGACATGCCATTCAGCCGCATCCAATTCACACCCGACCTCATGCCCGCCGACATCCTCGGCACGAATCTCGTCATGGAAAGCGACACCGGCCGGCGCGAATTCCAGTTCCAACGCGGCCCCATCTTCGCCCATCTCGTTCTCGCCGACGAAATCAATCGCGCCACGCCCAAGACCCAATCCGCCATGCTCGAAGCCATGCAGGAAAAGCAGGTCACCGCCGGCGGGGAACTCCGCAAGCTCACTGAACCCTTCTTCGTCATGGCCACGCAAAACCCGATTGATCAGGAAGGCACGTATCCGCTGCCCGAGGCCCAGCTGGACCGCTTCTTCTTCAAGATCCTCGTCGGATACCCGAGCGCCGCAGACTTGAACGAAGTCATCAATCGCACCACCACCGGCGCGAAAGCCGAAGTGAACAAAGTCCTCGACCGCGACACGCTCATGGACCTCATGAAGCTCGTCCGCGAAGTCCCCGTCGCGTCGCACGTGAAGGATTACGCCGTGCGCCTTGTGCTCGCCACGCATCCCAAAACCGACACCGCCGCGCCGATTGCAAACCAATACCTCCGCTTCGGCAGCAGCCCGCGCGGCGCGCAAACCCTCATCCTCGCCGGCAAAGTCCGCGCGCTTGCCCAAGGCCGTTTCAACGTGAGCTTCGAGGACATCCAATCCGCCGCGCTCCCCGCGTTGCGCCACCGCCTCATCCCCAACTTCGAAGCCGAAGCCGAAGGCATCACCACTGACCACATCATCGCCCAAATCCTCCGCGACGTGCCTGTAACGGCGGAGGCGGTGAATGCCTAAGCTAATTTCATGAGGATCGAAGATGGAGGATTGAAGATGGAACAAACGCGAACATGCGCGAATCCATCTTCCATTCTCCATCCTCCATCCTCGCCTTAACCCATGCCCCTTCTCACCCCCGAACTTCTCCGCCGCCTTGAGCAATTCCAATTGCTCGCGGCGCGGCGTGCCAAAAGTTCGTCCAAGGGCGAGCGCCGCAGTCGCGCACGCGGGCAATCCGTCGAGTTCGCCGACCACCGCAGCTACGTTCCCGGCGATGATTTCCGCTACCTCGACTGGAATCTTTTCGGCCGCCTCGACCGCCTGTTCCTCAAGCTGTACGAGGAAGAACGCGAACTGCCCGTGCGCATTTTCCTTGATGCCAGCGAGTCCATGACCTTCGGTGAGCCGCGCAAATTCGATTTTGCCCGTCAGGTCGCGGCCGCCATTGGCTACGTGGCGCTGTGCGGATTTGATCGCGTGAGCATCGTGCCGTTCCCGAACGCGCAAGGTCGCACCCAGACCGCGCAAACGGCAAACAATCCCGCCGCCAGCTACCAACAACAATCCGCCGTCGAAGGTGCGCTCCGTTCTGTGCGCAGCAAAAAATCCTCGATGCAATTCTTCGCCAACCTCAATGCCCTTACGGCAGGTGGTGGCGCAGACTTAAATACCGCTTTGCGTCGCGGCGCGTTGGAAGCCCACCACACCGGCCTCGCCATCGTGCTGAGCGACTTTCTCGATCCCACCGGTTATGAAGCTGGCTTGACCGCGCTCGTCGGCCGCGGCTTCCAAGTGAACTGCGTCCAGATTCTTGCGCCCGAAGAACTCGCGCCCTCCACCTTCGGCGATCTGCGCCTCGTGGATTCCGAGAGCGGCGGCCTGCAGGAAGTCACGTTCGGTCGCTACCGCATGAAGGCCTATCAGCAGACCGTGCAAAACTTCGTCCAGCGCCTGCGCGAGTATTGCACCAAGCGCGGCATGAATTTCTTCATGGCGCCGTCCAACATGGATTTGCAGGACCTGTTGCTGAAGCAATTGAGAAAGGCGGAGGTGTGGGGTTAGCGGGGCGAGGATGGAAGATTGAGGATAGAGGATGGAAAACTATGGCAGTCATCCGAAGTTTTAGAGACTTGAAAGTCTATCAAGCAGCGCGCGACGAAGCCCGAAAGGTCTTCGAGGCGACGCGTGCCTTTCCTTCGGAAGAGAAGTTCTCGCTGACGGATCAGATTCGCCGCTCGTCGCGGGCTGTAAACGCCATGATTGCTGAAGCCTGGGCGCGGCGACGCTATCAAGCTGCATTCGTGAACAAGATCAACGAAGCTTTGGGTGAAGCAATGGAAACACAGGCGTGGCTCGACCACGCCTTGGATTGCGGTTATCTCAACGCGGCAATGCACCGCGACTTTGACGCTGCCTGGCAATCCATCGGTGCAATGCTTCACAAAATGATGGACCGGGCGGACACATTCTGCCCAAAGCCCGAACCCCGCGCATGACGCCGCGAATGAAATCCATCCTCCATCCTCAATCTTCCATCTTCGCAGGAGGTGCGTCTTGAATTTCTTAGCACCTCTGGCATTCGCCTTCGCTGCCAGCATTCCGGTGGTGATCGTGTTCTATTTGCTGAAGCGCAAGCGGGTGGTGAAGCTCGTTTCCAGCACCTTGCTCTGGCAAAAATTCCTCGCCGACACGCAGGCCAGCGCACCGTTTCAAAAGTTGCGGAAAAACTGGTTGCTCTACCTGCAAATCCTTTTGCTCGCGCTCGCGGTGCTGGCGTTGGCGCGACCGTTCATCAAGACCACGGCCACGCCGTCGCAGAAACGCGTCATCATCCTCGACGGCTCGGCGTCCATGAAGGCCACGGACGAAACGCCGTCGCGCTTCGAGAAAGCCCGCGCCGAGGCGCTCAAGTGGGTGGACAGCCTTCGCACCGGCGATGAAATGGTCGTCATCCTCGCGGGCGCGAACACCGAAGTCCGTGCCTCCGCCACCACGGACAAAACTACGTTGCGCCGCGCGATCGAGAATTGTCAGCCTGCCGATTCCCCCACACGTCTCGCGCCTGCGCTCAAGATGGCCGAGTCGCTCATCCGCGATCTGGACCGCAAGCTCAACCCGGAGATTCATCTCTTCAGCGACGGCGCGGTGCCGGAACTGGCGGAGTTCGAGAATAAGGCGTTGCCACTCATCTATCACAAAGTCGGTTCGCGCGCGGACAATCTTGGCATCACCGCGCTCGACACGCGCGCGAATCCTGAGGACGCCACGCAACGGGCCATTTACGCCAGCGTTGCGAATGTTTCGTCCAACGCGATGACCGCCGATCTCGAATTGCTGCTCGACGGTCAACTCGTGAACACAGTTTCGCTCACCGTTCCCGCCGGACAAACCGAGCCGCAGGTCTTCAAGGCCACGCAGGAAAAAGACGGCGTGTTCACCGTCCGCCTCAGCAGCAAAGACGATCTCGCCGCCGACAACGAAGCGTCCATCGTCAGCCTGTTGCCCAAGCCGGTGAACGTGTTGCTCGTCACGCGCGGCAATCGACTGCTCGAAAAAGCGCTGCGCGCCGTCACCAACGTGCGACTCGCCGTCGCGAATGATTTGACCGATGGCGGCGCGAGTTTTGATTTCGTCGTGCTCGATGGCATCACGCCGACCGCGTGGCCGCAGGGCAATGTGCTGGCGTTCCGCACCGGCAGCACAAACTGGGTCGAGTATGCCGTCAACGTCGAAGCACCGGTGATTGTGGATTGGAAATCCACACATCCGCTGCTGCGCTACGCGAGCTTCGACAACGTGCAGATCGTGCAAAGCCTCACCCCCAAGGGCGGCACACCACCGTGGGCCGTCTCCATCCTCGAAGCGCCGCAAGCGCCGCTCATCGTCGCCGGTGAACTGGGTCGGCAACGCATCGTGTGGGTCGGCTTCGATCCGCTGGAGAGCAACTGGCCGTTGCGCGTGTCGTTCCCGATCTTCATCGCCAACGCCGTCGAATGGCTCAATCCGGCCAACGCGAAGAATTCCCAACTCCTCGTCAAAGCCGGCGACCCGTTCCGCCTCGCCGTCACCGAACCGGTCAAGACAGCCGAGGTGAAATTGCCCGATGGCAAGACGACCACGCTCAACGTCGAAGGCGCGAATGAAATCGTCTTCGGCGACACCGCACGACAAGGCGTTTATCACCTGCGCGCTGGAACGAACGAAATCACCTTCTGCGCGAACCTGCTCGACTCTGCCGAGAGCAACATCCGTCCCCGCGACGAACTAAAATTCGGCGAATACACCAAGGTCGAAGCCACGACCGTCCAACGCACCAACATGGAACTTTGGCGCACGCTCGCCGCCATCGGCCTAGCTGTCCTGCTGTTCGAGTGGTGGTGGTATCACAGGAGGACGGTGTAAGGATTTAGAATTGCGAACTATGAACACAACCAACAGATCAACGCTGAGCCGGTACGCAAGAGCGCTGGGCACGTTGTTGTTGCTCGGCAGCTCCGTTAGAAGCCCTGCCCCACCCCCGCTGGTGACCGGCGACGTGCCCACGGCGGACAAGGGCACGTTCGAATGGTATGTCGGGCTGGCTTACGAAGACAGCGGATCAATCGAACGCGCGTTGCCCCATACCGAACTGGTTTATGGGTGGGCAGCAAACTGGGAAATCTCTATTGAGACCGACCTGCTTTCCACTGAAGGTCATCACGGTCTTGGCGATATCGGACTGGCAACCAAGTATTGCGTCCTGACTGAAACCGAGCAACGGCCTGGAGTTTCATTTGCGGCTGACGTCGGCTTACCAACCGGCGATGAAGACAAAGGACTCGGTGCGGGCGCAACAGATTTTTCCCTGGAAGCGCGCGTGCAAAAAACGTTTGGCTTCTTCACCCCGATGTTGAATCTCGGTTACGTCTGGCAACAAGAACCCACCATCGGTGGCGTACACCAAGATCGGCGCGATTATGTAACAGCGGCTTTTGGCCAAGCCTGGCAACTGACCGAACACGCCTATTTGCTTTCGGAAATCTACGGTCACGGCAAGGACGAACCGGGTGGCGAAGACGAAGTTGCCGCGCAGATCGGCTTCAAATACGAGTTCTCGGAGTCGTTTCAAGTGCACGGCGCGGTCGGACGCAGCTTGCGCAACCACGCCAAAGGCGGACCGGACTTGCGCGTCTATTTGGGCTGCGAAATCGGCTTTGATGCGCCGTGGACCAAGAAGTAATCACACATGAACAACGATCCCAAAGAAAATCGCCGGCAGTTCCTACGCGTGCTGACGCATTTCGACCCGTTCCTGTTTATGGGAACGGTCGCTGCGCTGGTTATTTGGCTTTTAAGCGCATTGGGATGCAGTCGTTCTACGCCATCAAGCGACGTGGTAACCTACGCAGCTCAAGACCAAGTTTATGCCGAACCGATTCTGCAACAGTTCGAGAAAGAATCCGGCATCAAGGTCAAAGCCGTCTATGATAGCGAAGCGGTGAAGACGGTCGGACTGGCGAATCGCCTAATCGCCGAGCGCGACCATCCGCAATGCGATGTGTTCTGGGGCAATGAAGAAATGCGCACGCGCCAGCTCGCCGCGCAAAACGTCTTCCGCGAAACCAACGGCTGGGTCGCCTTCGGCTATCGCAGCCGGCGCATCGTCATCAATACAAACAAGCTCTCGCTAATCGACGCACCTAAATCACTCTTTGAACTCACGAATGAAACATGGCGTGGCAAGGTGGCTCTGGCGTTCCCGCAGTTCGGCACAACGGCCACTCACTTCCACGCCTTGAAACAACTCTGGGGCAATCCCAATTGGCTCATGTGGTGTCGCGCCCTCGCGGCAAATAAGCCATTCATCGTGGACGGCAATTCCGTCGTGGTGAAATTCGTCACGCGTGGTGAAGCGTGGATTGGCTTGTCAGACTCGGACGACATCGCCGCCGCCCAAGCTGAAGGCGCACCGCTGGCCGCATTACCGCTGAACGCGGAATCGCTATTAATTCCAAATACGATCGCCGTGATCCGTAATGCGCCTCATCCATCGAACGCCCAAAAGTTATTTGATTATCTGCAACGGCGACAGGTGGCAGACAAGCTCGTGGCGGCGAGCGCTCTGGAGAGCGCCACGAACGCGCCTGTCAACATCCACATGACGTCCAACTGGGACGCTTTGCTGGGTGAGTTGGAAACAACCACCAAACAACTAAACGAGATTTTCCTCCGGTGAACTGGCCCTTGCTCCAAAACAGTCTGCTCGTCGCCGGAACGACCACGGCGCTGGCGATGGGTTTTGGCCTCATCGCGGCACTATGGCTGGCGACTTTGGAAGCGCGCTGGCGAAACGTGTTTCTAGCGGCAGCCATTGTCGCGCTAGCTTTACCACCGTTTCTGGTAACGAATTGCTGGATTGAACTGCTCGGCGAAGCCGGCGTACTCCGGCGGTGGCTGCCGTTCAACATTTACTCGCTCGGCGGAACGATCTGGATTCTGGCGCTGCTGCTCTGGCCGATCACAATGTTTGCCGCCCTTGCGGCGTGGCGGCGCTTGGAGGCTGCACAGTTTGAATGCGAGCCGGCGATGACCGGCTTCAAGCTCTTGCACTTGCTCTTGCTTCCAGTCGCCAAAGGTGAACTCGCGCTGGCGGCAGGTACCGACGTTTGTGCTCGCCTTGAACAACTTTGCTGTACCGGCCATTCTCCAAACCAAGGTGTTGCCGGATGAGATGTGGGTGGTCTTCAACACGAAGTTCGACGCGATCGGCGCATTGCGACTAAGCCTGCCGCTGGTAGCTGCTCCATTACTGCTGCTCGCGTGGACAGCGCGGCATAGCGTGAACTGGCCGCGGGTGCAAGGATCTGTTTCGGCGCGAGTGTTTCGCCGACAACTCGGAAAATCCTGGCAACTGGGCGGCGGTGTGGTTGCGATTCTGTTGTGCGCTTTGTCAGCGGGATTGCCGCTGGCTCAGATTGTCGGCGCAAGCGGACCTGGCAGGAGTTGGTGGGCGCAACGGAAGCAAGCACCAGCTCGATCTGGAATTCGTTTTGGTTCGCGGTGCTGGCGGCAACACTCGTATGCGGCGGCGCGCTTTTGCTGAACCGCAAAGGCACAGCGGCGCGAGAGAGAACACTCTCCAACTGGACGGCCATTTCTTGGCTGTTGTTCTTCATCCCGGGAGTGCTGAACGGCATTGCACTCATCAAGATTTTTAACCGGCCCGTTTTGGTCGCGTTCTATCAAAGCGTTGGCATCTGCCTGCTGGCACTCGTCATCCGATATTTTGCGCTAGCTTGGACAGCTGCCCGTCATGCGATTGCGAGTGTGGACACAGATTTGATCGATGCCGCCCGACTTGAAGGCGCGTCGCCCTGGCAGATGTTCCGACATGCTGTGTGGCCGCAGATTGCGCCGCAGATTTTTGCCGCATGGTATGTGGTTTATCTGCTCTGCCTCTGGGATGTAGAATCGCTTGTCGTCATTCAACCTCCCGGTGGTGAAACGCTCGCTTTGAAGATATTCAATCTGTTGCACTACGGCCACGCCGCGCAGGTGAATGCGCTATGCCTCACGCTGCTCGGACTAGCAGTGCTGCCATTGCTCGTCGCTGGCGCATTTATAAAAGCAAATCAGCTCCTAGCCAGCCGCGATAGACAAGCCGTCAGCCGTGCGCTCGCCAGCGCGGCCACAGTCGTGGCAATCGCCGTGTTGGCTGGCTGTTCTCCAGCCGATCCAGCCCGCGAAACCCGACTGCAAAGCAAACTGTTCGACCGCGCCCTTGTGATCGGTTCGCGCGGCGTGGGCATCGGAGAACTGAACAAACCACGCTCACTGGCCTGCGACACGAACGGGAATGTTTATGTCGTGGACATGACGGGCCGCGTGCAGAAGTTTTCGCCAGAAGGGAAATACCTTTCTCACTGGCAGATGCCAGAGACGGACCTTGGCAAACCCAAAGGCATGGGACGCGATCACGACGGAAACATCATTGTGGTCGAACCACACTACCAGCGCGTGAACCATTTCACAACGGATGGAAAGCTATTGGCACAATGGGGCTGCCACGGAACGAACGAAGGTTGCTTCATGTTGCCACGCGGCATTGCACAGAACTCGCACGGGGATTTTCTAGTCAGCGAATACATGGGGGCGGAGCGCGTGCAGAAGTTTCGCGTCGCCAACTCAAAATCAGTAGCCAGCACTGCAACTATTTCAACCCACGCCACGAGTGCCACGAATTGGCCTTACACCCCACTGGACAAACCAGCGGCCACTCCTAGTCGCACCGCCTCAGACAGCATCACCGCGCATCGCGAGACGGAGCTGCTTCAAGTGATCGGCCATGCGGGCACTGGACCGGGTGAATTCAATCGCGCCGAGGGAGTTTGCATCGATGCGCAGGACCGACTTTATGTGGCGGACTCGTGCAATCATCGCATCCAAGTATTCGCATCAGACGGGAAATTCCTCCGCGAGTTTGGACATGCAGGGACGAAGCTGGGTGAATTGAGCTATCCCTACGATGTGGCGGTGGACAAGGCGGGAAACATCTTTGTCTGCGAGTTCGGGAACAGTCGCATCCAGGTGTTTGATGCGAATTGCCAGCCACTTGAGATCATCGGCGGTGCAGGCGGCGAGCCGGGGCAATTCAACAATCCGTGGGCCATCACGCTGGATGCGCGCGGAAATCTTTACGTGGCAGATGCGCTCAATCATCGTTTGCAGAAACTAGTTCGCCACGCAGGGCAAATCGCTAGCAATCACACCAAACCGTAGTCATGCAATTCACCCATCCAATCTATCTACTGCTCGCGCTGCCGGCGCTGGCGTGGATTTTTTGGCTCGCGTGGAAAACCGACGTGCAAATCGCGCCATGGCGGCGGTGGACGGCGCTGGTGCTGCGCACGATTGTTTGTCTCGCGCTGGTGTTTGCGATCGCGGGGCTGCAATGGCTACTGCCGGTCGAGGGCATGAACGTGTTCTTTGTACTGGATCGCTCGGACAGCGTGCCGTCGGCGCAGCAGGACGACGGCGAAGGCGTTGGTCAACAAGATGGCTGACCAGAAAAAGAAGGACGACAAGGCGGGCGTCATCATCTTCGGCACAGAAGCGAGCATTGACCGGATGCCGAATGAAGCCATCAGTCTGGAGAAGGTCGAAGCCGTCGTGGATTCGCAGCGTTCCGACATCGCGGGTGGTATCCGGCTGGCGACGGCTGCCTTCGCCGAGACCGGACAAAAGCGCATCGTGCTGATGTCTGACGGCAACGAAAACATCGGCGATGTCATGGGGGCAGTGACGCAAGCGAAGGCTCAGGGCGCAAGTGTGGATGTGGTGGCACTCGGCGCGTCACGCGGCAGTGATGTGTTTGTCCAGAAGGTGCAAGTGCCCGCAAAACTAAAGAAGGGCCAGCCATTTGAGGTAAAGTTTTTCGTGCAGGCGGATCAAGCCCAGGATGTAACGGCGACCGTGTATCGAAACGATCAAGCTTTGGGTGAGCCAGTGAAGTTACGACTCGATGCGGGAAAAAATCTGTACTCATTGCCACAGATACTTACCGAGCAGGGTTTCTACAACTACGACGTGCGCGTGGACGCGCCGGGTGATTTGTTGCCACAGAACAACCGCGCCATGTCCTTCGCCAGCGTGAAGGGCGATCCACGCGTGCTAATCATTTCCGGTGAACTCGGTTTGGACGATACGCTGGCAGCGGCGTTGCGAGCGTCAAAGCTGGATGTGAAGATCACAGGTGTGACAGGCTTGCCGACGTCACTCGCAGAGATGGACAGTTACGATGCCATTTTCCTCTGCAATGTCAGCGCGGGCGATTTGGGGCGCGACACGATGGGGTTGATCGAATCGGCGGTGCGCGACTTTGGTGTAGGGCTGGTGTGCATCGGCGGCGAGAATGCGTTTGCCGCAGGCGGTTATCGCAACACGCCGCTCGAAACGACACTGCCGGTCAGCATGGAACTGGACAGCAAGAAGGTGCTGCCCCCGGGCGCAGTCGTTTTGGTGATGCACGGAATGGAGTTCGCCGACGGTAATCAGGTAGCGCGCGATTGCGCGCAAGGCGTGTTGAATGCGCTCGGCCCAGACGATGAAATGGGCATCATTCTGTGGGACGGCACGGAGCAATGGGTTCAGCAGCTGAAGAAAGTCGGCAACAAGAAGGAAACGGGCCGCGCCATCGCGGGCATGAACCAAGGCGACCTCGGCAGCTTTCAAGGTGTGCTGGAAGAATCGCACAAGGCGTTAAAGGCATCCAAGGCGAGTTTGAAGCACATCATCGTGTTCAGCGATGGTGACCCAGCGAAACCCTCCCCGAGTTAATGCAACAAATCGTGGACGATCGCATCACGGTGAGCACGGTGTTGATCGCGGGACACGTCGGCCCAGAGACGATGATCGAAATCGCGGATCGCGGCCATGGCCGATTTCACAACGTGACCTCGCCTTCGATGTTGCCACAGATTTTCATCAAGGAGACGGCGGTCATCCTCAAGTCGGCGATCTATGAAGAGCCGTTCAAGCCGCAGGTCAAAGCTTCGAGCGAACTCACGCGCGGCATCGCAGCAGCGGATTATCCACAACTGCTCGGCTACGTGGCGTCGTCGGTGAAGCCGCGCGCGGAAACGCCACTGTTCACCGAGAAAGGCGACCCGTTGCTCGCGCACTGGCAATATGGGCTCGGTCGCGCGGTGGCGTTCACTTCAGATGCGCGAGCGAAGTGGGCGAAGAACTGGCTCGGCTGGGAGCGCTACAAACAATTCTGGTCGCAGATCGCGCAGTGGAGCTTGCGGCGATTGGAGAACGCGGACTTCAGCAGCGAAGTGGTGATTGATAAGGGCGAAGGCGTCATCAACGTCGAGGCGCTTGATGAGAAGGGTAATTACCGCAACTTCCTGAACTTGCAGGCGACAGTCGTCAGCCCGAAGGGCGAACGGCAAGTGGTGCGCGTGGAGCAAACCGGACCGGGCCATTACGAGGCGAAGTTCCCGACGAAGGAGGTTGGCGGCTACCTCGTGAACTTGATGCAGATGGAGAACGGGCAGGCGGTCGCAGGTCAAGTGGTGGGCGCGAGCGTGAACTTCTCGCCGGAGTTCGCCGCCGCTGATCCGAATTTCAATCTGCTCAAACGCATCGCCGAGGCGGGTGGTGGGCGCGTGCTTGATCCGATGAAAGTGATGGAAAATCCGTTCACGCATAATCGCGTGAAAACCAGTCGGCCGTTGGATATCTGGGAATGGTTGGTGCGGCTGGCGATCATTCTGTTCGTGATTGATGTCGGGGTGCGACGCATCGACTTGGAACGTGAGCAGGTGGCGAAGGCCATTGCCGCTGTGAGGCGGTTCGTGTTCTTCTGGCAGCACAAGCCACGTCCGGTAGAAGCAGATGAATCGTTGAACACGCTGTTGGCCCGCCGCGAACAAGTGCGCTCCACCCGCACGTCAGCCGGCACTGCGGAGACCGCGACAAGATTTGTTCAAGCCTCAAGAGCCAGTTAAAGCTGCGGACCTGCCGTTCTCCGGCCAAGCCGAGGCAAACGCACCCACCGAAGCCACCCCACCAGCAGAAGCTAAATCCGCTGAAGAGGAGAAGCCTACGACCACGAATCGGCTGCTCGAAGCCAAGCGCCGCGCACAGAAACGGCGCGGCGAGTAAGCGCGTTGGCAAAGCGACGGATTCTCTGCTAGCCTGCCCGCATTGTTGTTTTTAAAACATGAACGAACTCATTCAAACCCGTTGGTTTCCTATCGTCCTGCTCTGCTGCTCGAATGTCTTCATGACGTTTGCATGGTATGGCCATCTCAAACACAAGAGCGCGCCCATCCATTGGGTCATCCTGACGAGCTGGGGCATCGCGTTCTTTGAATATCTGCTGATGGTGCCAGCCAATCGCTGGGGCAGCTCGCTGTATTCCGCCACGCAACTCAAGATCATCCAGGAAGTCATCACCATCACGGTGTTCTGCGGCTTTGCAATGCTGTATCTCGGCGAAAAAATCAAATGGAACCACTATGCGGCATTCGCGTGCATCATGGGCGCTGTCGCGTTCACTTTTTTACCCAAGGAATGAGAGGGGATTTGCAGGATACGGGCAGAACTTTTGCTCGTTTCACCCGTCCCGAACCTGTTAATGGTGTCTGAAGAAACGAAACTAAGTATGAGCTTTTACGACAAACTGAAATTCGACGCGCAAGGGCTGATCCCGGCCATCATTCAGGAACAGAAGAGCGGTCGCGTGGTGATGATGGCGTGGATGAACCGCGCCTCGCTCGAAGCAACCATCACGACGGGCAAGACGCATTTCTGGAGTCGCTCGCGCCAGAAGTTCTGGATGAAGGGCGAGGAAAGCGGCAACACGCAAACGGTGAAAGATGTCGCGTTCGATTGCGACGGCGATTGCCTGCTCATCCAGGTCGAGCAAAACGGCCCGGCGTGTCACGAAGGATACAAGTCCTGCTTCTTCCGCTCGGTCGAAGGCAAAGGTGAATCGTTCAAGACGACCGAGCCACAGTTGCTGACGCCGGAGCAGATGTACAAGAAGAAAGGATGAAGTGTGAATGACGAATGTTGAAGTAAACATGCACTCGCGATAGCCCCAGCGGCTTCATCATTCATAATTCCACCCTCATCCTTCTGCCCATGGACCAATCCGTTCCCTTCGCCAGCCGCGAGTATTTCATCTTCCTCGCGGTGTTGGCATTTTCTCGGGGGACGGATTTTCTCAGCACCTGGGTCGCGACGCCGCACCTAGCGCTGGAAGGAAACCCCATCGCCAAATGGCTCGGCTGGAAATGGGGCGCGGTCGTGAATATGGTCATCATCACCACGCTGGCGCTGTGGCCCTTGTCCGCCATCGTCGTCAGCACGGCCAGCGTGTTGATCGCCGCGCGAAATTTTCAGTCCGCCTGGGCCATGCGGTCCATGGGCGAATCGGCCTATCGCGACTGGTATCTGCAACGGCAGACAGAGACGCCACTCCCGCTATATCTGGCCTGCCTCGCAGGTAACAGTCTGCTGCCAGCCGCAGTCGGCGTCGCGCTCATCATCTTCAGCCATGCGGATGATTTTGTGCTGGTCATCCCGTATGGCATCGGGATGGGCATCATCGCCTACGGGTTCGCCGTGGCGTTCTTCACCTTGCTCGGACTCTGGCGCGGGCGACGCCAGCGGCGGATGGCAGCCTCGTTTCCAGACCAAGCTAATCCGTAATTTTGGCGAGTGCGTGAGGTTAATGCGGAGATGACAAACCAGTGGGGATGTGCTTGATTCTCACGCAGATGTTCAACCAGCCGTGCGCCGCCACGCGTTTCCGTGGCCATCAAAGTCGTTGGGCCGCCAGATTAGGCGCCATCACAGTCTTGCTTGCCGGGCTAGCAACCGGATTATCGCAATCGCCAACCATCGGGCAACCGCCCGTTCCTCCGACGATTTTTCTTGGCGATCCGGCGACCTTTCAAGTCACCGCCACTGGCAGTGCGCCACTGGCATATCAGTGGTATCGGGATGACGTCCCCTTACCCGGTGCCACGAGCAACAAATTCACGTTACCCGCCGTGGCAACGACCGATCATGGCGCACTCTTCTCTGTCCGCATCACCAATCTTTTGGGCGCGGCATTGAGTGCACCGGTGGCGTTGACGGTGGATTTCGGAATTCCCGGAGCGGCAGTTACCAACCGGGTGTTAAACTTCGACAGCACGTGGCACTACAATCTGTCCAACAATCTCGATGGGGTAAACTGGCCAGCTTCCGGTTACAACGATGTCAGTTGGCCGACGGGCCCTGGATTGCTCGCGGCGGAAAACAACAGCGCCATCACACCCCTGATTGGCACCACCGTGCCCGCCCCAACCACACCACCGTCAGGCTTAGCGTCAGGCCACGCATATTATTTCCGGACCACAATCAATGTCGCGAGTAACAACCTGATTTCCGGCGCACTCCTAGCAACGATTCGCGCGGATGACGGCGCGATGATTTATGTGAACGGAGAGGAAGCCTTGCGCCTCCGCCTGCCCGCCGGCCCAGTGACTAACACCAGTTTCACCACTGGGTTTCCGCCGGGGACAAACTCTGATGCCACTCAAGATGAAGTGACGCCCTTGGAAGTCATCGCGCTGCAGCCGGGCGCAAATGTCATTGCCGCCGCGGTGCATCAAGCCAACGCCACCAGCAGTGATCTCGTTTGGGGCATGGCGTTGGACAGCATCGGCTACCAACGACTTCGCGATACCACAACGCCCACCGTAACGGGACTGCTGCCCGCCCCGAATTCAATTGTGCCCGGAATGAATTCCGTGGAGGTCAGTTTCAGCGAAGGCGTGAAAGGACTGAACGCCACTGATCTCCTCATCAACGGCACTCCCGCCACCAACCTGACGGAATTTGCCACGGACGTTTACGTGTTTGAATTTCCGCCGCAGCCGATTGGTCCGGTCCAGATCACTTGGGCGGCGAACGCTGATATCATCGATCGGTCTGCCAACTCCAACCACTTCGGGGGCGGCACTTATAATTATACCGTGGACCCGGCAGCAACGGGTTTGAATGTGCACCTTACGGAATTCATGGCAGGCAACACCAAGACAATCCTCGACAATGACGGCGATTACTCTGATTGGATTGAAATCCACAACGCGGGCGCGGAAACGGTCAATCTCGGCGGCTGGTATCTCACCGACAACTCCGGCAACCTAACCAAATGGCGCTTCCCCAACGGCCTCACGCTGCCACCGGACACCTACCTGCTCGTCTGGGCCTCGGATAAGGACCGTCGCAATGCAGCGGCGCCGTTGCACACCAATTTCAAGCTCACAAAAACCGCCGGAAGCTTTCTCGGACTGGTTTATTCTGATGGCGCAACACTCATCTCGGCCTTCACATCGTATCCGACCCAAAGCGACGATGTTTCTTACGGCCGAGACCGACTGGACAGTTCCATCTTGGGTTTCTTCAACTCCCCGACCCCCGGCGCCGTTAACGCCACGGCCGGAACTGGCTTCACTCCCTCCGTGCAGTTTTCACGGCGCAGCGGCACATTCCAATCTCCCTTCCAACTCGCCCTAAGTTCCGCCGACAGCAATGCGGTCATCCGGTATTTTCTGGTGACGAACGCTGCCTCCGCCGCCCTGACGAACGTGCCCGACAGTAATTCACCGATCTACACCGGTCCGTTGAACCTCAACAGCACCGTGCAAGTTCGCGCTCGAGCTTTCGCGACTCAGCCCAACACATTTCCCAGCGAGCCCGGAAGCGAAACCTTTCTCCAAATCACGGCAGGCGCGGCGGCGTTCAGTTCCGATGTGCCGATTGTCTTGTTCCACAATTTCAACGGCAACACGCCGTCAGCCACTGCAGATCAAAACGCCGTAATGATGGTGTTCGACACGAAATACGGGCGTGCCTCGCTCACCAATCCGCCCGTGGTAGCCAAGCGCATCGGCATAAATATCCGGGGCAGCAGCACCCAGGGCCTGGCCAAAAGCAGTTATGCCGTCGAGACCTGGGACGAATTCAATGACGACGCGGAGGTGTCCGGTACTCGACCTGCCAGCGGAATCAGACTGGGTGTTTTACGCACCCAACTATTTTGACAAACCGTGGATTCACAATCCGCTTATGCATGAGGTGAGCCGTTCCATCGGACGCTATTCTTCCCGCACCCGCCTCGTCGAAGTGTTCACCTGCTTTAATGCCAATGTCGTGAGTTATACCGCGCCCACCGTTGGCCACTACAACGGCATCTACGTCCTCCAGGAAAAAATCAAGGCCGACGCTGAACGCGTCAACGTTCCGCGCCTGACACCATCCGACACCAACACGCCGGCTATCACCGGCGGTTACGTATTGAAGATCGATCGCGCGGACGCCGATGAACGCACGGTCACGGCGGGCAGCCAGACGATGGTTTTTGTGGAGCCGCAAATGAAGGATTACAGCACTTATCCGGGCCGCGCGCTGCAACAGAACTACCTCGCCGGTTACTTCAATTCCTTTTACAGCGCTCTGACCGGAGTAAACTGGACCAACCCGGTCACCGGTTATGCCGCATGGATTGACGTTGATGCCTGGGTGGACCACCACATCCTGAACGTATTGTCGCTCAGCTCCGATGCGTTGCGCTTCAGTGCTTACTTCTTCAAGGATCGCGACAAAAAGATTGAAATGGGGCCGCTATGGGATTTCGATCGCGGCTTGGGTACCAGCGCGGGCAGCGACTGGCGCGCTTGGAATCCGCGCAGTTGGATGGGGGCGAATCCGCTTGGTGACGCCACCGGCACCGACTACGGAACGGATTTTTTCAATCCTGCCGGAGTCTTTGCCGATCCCTGGTACAGCCGACTCGTGAAAGACCCGGACTTTTGGCAGAAGTGGATTGATCGCTATCAAACCCTGCGCCCGAATGAGTTTTCCACCAACTCACTCTTTGTGATCATTGATTCCCTGACAAACAAACTCGGGGCGGCGCAGGCTCGAGAAATCAGCAAATGGCCGGATTCCGCGCCTCGTCCTGGTACCGTCCTGCCACCCACAGGTTGGCCGGATCGCAGCTACTCGCACACGTTCCCCGGCTCGTATGCCGGTGAAATCGCCTTCCTCAAACGCTGGCTGACCGACCGCCTCAACTTCATTGATACCAATTTCCTCGCGCGCCCGACGTTGAATCACCCCGGGGGACTGGTCAGCACGTCGCAAACCGTAACCATTACCCCCGCCGCCAAAACCGGATCGAGTCTGCTTTACACTTTGAACGGCACCCGATCCTCGCTTGCCTGGTGGTGCGATTTCTCCCACGGCGTTTTCCAATAATGGCCCGGTGACCATCACTATCACCAACAATGTCCGCGTGTTTGCCCGTTCGTGGAATCCCACGCATCAGAACCTCACCGGCACTCGCAATCCCCCGATCTCTAGTCCGTGGTCGGGACCGACGGCGGCAACTTTCTACAACACGCTCCCGCCCCTCCGCATCACAGAAATCATGTATCACCCCCCCATGCCCCCAGCAGGTAATACCAACGAAGCGGATAACTTCGAGTTCATCGAATTGACCAACGTCGGGCTCCCGCCCCGCAATCTGCAAGGCGCTCGCTTGAGTGGCGGCATTGATTTCAACTTCCCCAGTTTGATCCTGACGAACGGCCAATCTGTTGTCGTAGTAAAAAACTTGGCCGCGTTTCAATCGCGCTACGGCACCGCCCCCTTGGTCGCCGGCGTTTACACCAACAACCTCGCCAACGGTGGCGACCACCTCGTGTTAACCGGGCCGCTCGGCGAACCGATTCACGACTTCACCTATTCGGACTCTTGGTATCCCACCACAGATGGCGGTGGGTTTTCGCTCGTGATCGTTGCTGCCAGCGCTCCGTTGGATTCCTGGAACTTGAAAACCAGTTGGCGACCCAGCGCCGCGCTGTTCGGCTCGCCCGGCACGACCGACCTCTCGCCGCCCAACCTGCCCGCGATTATCATCACGGAAGCACTGACCCACACCGATCCGCCGCTGCTCGACACGATTGAGCTCTACAATCCGACCCTCAACAACGTGAACCTCGGCGGTTGGTTCCTGACCGATGATCCACAAACACCCAAGAAATACCGGATTCCCGCCAATAGTTTCATTGCGGCCAAAGGCTACGTGACCTTCACCACGGACCAGTTCGGCAGTGGTCCGACGGTTTCGCCTTCGGCTCTACCGGCGATTCCGTCTATTTGTTTTCCGGCGATGCCAACACCAACCTGACCGGTTACGCGCAAGGCTACACCTTTGGCGCGGCGCCCGAATCCGGTTTCATTCGGTCGTTACGTAAACAGCCAGAGCCGCGAATTTTTCGTTCTGCAAAGCGCCAACACTCTTGGACAACGCAACGCTTATCCCCAGGTCGGGCCTGTCGTGATTTCGGAAATCATGTATCACCCGCCGGATCTCTTCGGCGGCCTGGACGACGATTTGAATGAGTTCATCGAGGTGCAAAACAGCACCAGCACCAACGTGCCGCTCTATGATGTGAACCACCCGGAGAATACCTGGCGGTTGCGCGATGCCGTGGATTTTGATTTTCCGCCCGGCCTCATTCTCGCGCCCGGCCAACGCGCCCTGGTTGTCCCCTTTGATCCCAACTTCTACGGCGCACTGAAGACCGCCCTGATCAATAAATACAGCATTCCCACCAACACCCTTATTCTTGGGCCGTGGTCTGGCAAACTCGACAACAGCGGCGACACCGTCGAACTCGAACGTCCCGACAACCCGAACGTTTCCGTGCTCGGAACAGTCGTGCCTTACTACGTCGTCGAAAAAGTTGCTTATGCGGATACCGCTCCCTGGCCCGTCAGCGCTGATGGGGGCGGCACTTCCCTGCAACGCATCGAACCAACACTATTTGCGAATGACCCGCAAAACTGGCAAGCCGCACCGCCGACGGCTGGCCAGATCAATCCGACCGGGCCGGTGGTGGACATTGATAACGACGGTCTACCCGACGTATGGGAACAGGCCAACGGACTCGACCCACAAACCGCCAGCGACGCCACCGCTGACGCCGATGGCGACGGCGCCAACAATGCCCACGAACACATCGCCGGCACGAATCCCAACGACAGCAACGACTATCTCCGTTTTACCACGGTCTCGGTAAACCATCAGGTTTGCCAGCTTGAATTCTCTACGCGACTGGGCCGCACCTATGCAGTCGAATCCACCGGCAATCTCGCGCTGGCGTCGCCTTGGTCAACGCTGACCAACGGCATCAGTGGCACTGGCGGAATCATGACAATCAACGATCCGCAAAACGGTCCGCGCTATTACCGATTGAAAGTCAGCCTCAATCCGTAAAAGCAACAAGGCGCGGAGTCAGCTCCGCGCCTTGGATGAAACGACTAGTGGAACCGATTACTTTTTGAACAAACCTTGGATCGCCTTGCCCGCCTCGCTGTTCATCGCCGTCGTGATGGTCGCCTTAAGGTCGTCCACCATCTTTTGCTGGTCAGCCGTCAACTGAAAACCCGTCAACTGCTGCAAGCTCGCGAGTGCGTCCTGATATTTCTTTTCCGACACCAACGTCTTGGCTTTATCAATCAAGCTCTGCGCCTGTGCGGTCGCGGACGCCGCGGCGGTTTCCGCCTGCTTGGTCGCTTCCGCCACGGCATTGGTCGCCGTCGCCTTGGCCGAATCCACCGCCTTCTGCGCTTCAGCGGTCGCTGTCGCCGTAGCTTCTTTGACCTGCGCGACGGCATTGGTCGCAACCGTCTTCGCCTGCTCCACCACATTGGTCACGGCAGCTTTGGCGGAATCCACGGCCTGATTCGCCGTTTGCGACAATGTTGCACCCGGCGTCGCACTGCTGCCCTGCGTTACTTTTTCTTCCGGCTTGGGTTCGGATTTGCCACAGCCGGCGACGAATGCCGCCACGGCCACCGCACTCAAGGTGATAATCAGTTTGTTCGATTTCATAATCATGGTTGGTTCACCGGAAATTCCGGCGCACGATTTGGTCGCGCCGCCCGGTTTGCAAAGGATAGCGAGCTTTGGCGTCAGAACAAGCCCGGCTTCAGCGCATAGTTTTGCCTGTTCCCGCCTCCGTTCTTTCGTAAGATGACACGACCGTTATGATCACGCCATCATTGGACGAATTTCTGAAGCTCGCGGGTCAGGGCAACCTGATCCCTGTGACCGCGCGCATTCTCGCCGACATTGAAACACCGCTCTCGGCGTACCGCAAAATCCGCGGCCAGGGCGAATCCTTCCTCTTTGAATCCGTCGAAGGCGGCGAACATCTTGGGCGCTATTCGTTCGTCGGCTGCAATCCGCGCGCGATCATCAAGCAGATCGGCAACAAAATTGAAGTCATCCAAGATGGCAAGGTCGTGGAGAAATTCGGCATTCCCGCGCCCGGCAAAGAAGCTTGCGACAATTGCGTGAAAGACGGCCTCGAAGTCGTCGAACGCGTGATGAAGAAATATCGTGCGGTGACGCTGCCGGGATTGCCCCGTTTCACGGGCGGCGCGGTGGGTTTCATCGGCTACGAATTCATTCACGACGTCGAACCCGTCGTGCCACGCCCAGCGCACGACGAACTCGGCACGCCCACGATGTATTTCATCGTCGCAGACCAGTTGCTCGTGTTCGACCGTGTCGCGCAGACCATCACAGTGCTCGTTAACGCCGCGATTGACGAAGCTGCCAGCCCAACCGAGGCCTACGAAACTGCCGTCGAAGAAATCGAGCGCCTGCTCTCGTTGCTCGAACAACCCAGCGAACATCATCCCGTCAGCGTGCCCGGTGAAGTGCCGCCCCTGCCCTTCACGTCCAATCAGGCCAAGGACAAGTTCCTCGCTAATGTTCAAGCGTCAAAGAAATTCATCACGGCCGGTGACATCATCCAGGTCGTCGGCTCGCAACGCTTCAGCGTCGAGACCAAGGCCTCACCGGTAGACGTTTATCGCGCCGCGCGTTCGGTGAATCCTTCGCCCTACATGTTCCTGCTCGAACTCGACGGCTTTTCGCTCGTCGGCGCGTCGCCGGAAATCCATGTGCGTTGCGAGGACAACAAAGTGGAGATTCGCCCCATCGCCGGCACACGACGTCGCGGCAAAACTGCTGACGAGGATGTCGCATTGGAGAAGGAGCTTCTCGTCGATCCGAAGGAACGCGCCGAGCACGTCATGCTCGTGGACCTCGCCCGCAACGACATCGGACGCGTGTGCGATTTCGGCAGCGTGCAGGTGAAGGATCTGATGATCATCGAACGTTACAGCCACGTGATGCACATCGTGTCGAGCGTGGAAGGCAAGTTGTCCGCCGGCAAAACCAATTACGACCTGATGCGTGCGACGTTTCCCGCGGGCACAGTGAGCGGCGCGCCGAAGATTCGCGCCATGCAGATCATCGCCGATCTTGAAGGCACAACGCGCGGGCCGTATGGCGGTTGCGTGGGCTACTTCAGCTTCAACGGCAATCTGGACACGTGCATCACCATCCGCACGGCGCTGCTCAAGGACGGCAAAGCCTACGTGCAAGCCGGCGGCGGCTGGGTGAACGACTCCGAACCCGAAGCGGAATTTCAGGAGACGGTGAACAAGAGCAAAGCCATGCTCAAAGCCGTGGCGTTGGCGGAGACGTTTGCTAACCCCGCGCACTAAATTCAACTGCGCGCATCTGGCGCACTTCATCAGCCGGGCAACCCCGGCTGATTGGTTTGCTCACACGCCCGCCTTCATCTCAGCTTCGATCTCGCTCGTCAGATAACTTTCGTCGCCTTGCCAGTCCTCAGGTGCGCCGCTGATGAAGTCATGCTCGTGCGGGCGCACGACGAACAACGGGCAACCAGCGCGACGCACCACTTTTTCCACCGTGCTGCCGAGGAGCAAGCGATCCATACCGGTGCGCCCATGCGTGCCGAGAATAATCAGGTCGCAATCCAATTCCTTGGCGGCATTGACGATCTCATATTCCACCCCACCCTGCCGCATCATAATGCGACACTTGACCTGCTTGGCGACGCGCGTACGGATTTTTTCCAGTTCCCGGATGGCGTCCTTGCTGACATCCACATCCACCACCATCCCGAATTCGGTGGCGGGTACGAAGGCCTGCTCGAGCACGTGGAGCAACGTCACCGTCGCCCCGAACTGCCGGGCGAACGGGAGAGCATAGAACAACGCTTTCTCGGTGCATTCGGTGAAATCCACCGGCACGAGGATTTCCCTGAGTCGGAAGACGGGAGTTTCCGGAGTCGCGGTCACATTGGTCGCGGAGGGAAGCTGCGTCTCCGTGGCCGACATCTGGACCAGAACTCCACCACGATTATCGAGAGGTTTGATTTTCATAACCGTCCTGGGTTGTCGTTACATCACTGGTTTCCCGGCCTGACCCGCCGGCTGTTCCACCTACTAAACTACTCGGCCTCGACCGTGCGTCTGTCAAAGGTTTGTCCAGATGAAAACAACGAGTCGAATCATGCGACGAACGGATCAGATTAACGCAGGCTTCAAATTTCTTGTAGCAACAGCCTGTGACCGTCGGACTGAAAACGGCGCTCACAGCGCGCTGCTACAGCAACAGCGAAGTTTTTGGAGCTGCTACTATGGATGTTGGGCGGGGCGCAAGGACACGTCATCCAGATCGAGGCGGTAGAGGATCTGGTTGTATTCGTAGCGCGGCGTGGGATGCGGCCTGTCGGCGAAGGTTTGCGTGTACGTGCCTTCGAACAGCAGCACCGGCGAATTGGTCGGCGTGAACTCCGAGTGCAGACGCGGATTGTAAAACGTGTAGTTCGCATGGCTCAGAATCTTGACCGCCTTGCCCCAAGGACCGGTCGGTGCAGGCGCTTCCGCATACCAGAGTTCGCCGAAGGCGGACGGCTTGCCCCACGCCTCCATAAACACTGTGACCCATCTCTGGCGGAAGGAATTCCACGCGACGTGGCCGCTATGCGGTTTAACGGTCTTACCATCCGGGGACGCCAGTTTGGCCTGCGGCGTCAGCGCTTCCCAGGTCTTTGCATCCAACCAAGCTTCGTAGGCGGCGGGAAAACGTATCTTCGGAAAGGGATCGCCGAACATGACCCACTCGCGGCCAGCGTCATCTTTCCAGAATGCGGGCTGCCCCTCCGGCAACAACGGACGCTTCGAGTTTTTCTTTTTCTCCCAGAGGATGCGCACTTGATCAAAACTATTCTTGGTATCGTTCCATTCGCAGAGACCGAACTCATACGCGTCCAGCGGCGGATTGATCTTGGAATACGTCGCGACGAAATGTGGTGCGCCGGATTTGTCCGGCAACGTGACGTAGGCCGTGATCCAGGTCGGGCCGTCACCCGGCATTTTTGCAACACCGCGTGGAGTGCCTTTATCATCGGTGAAATAGTCCAACTTCAGCTTGAGCGGTGGCTCGAATTGTTCCAGCGGCTGAATCGCGCTCGTCGCGCTGCTACAATCGAAAACGCCCAGCGGATAATACGCGAGCGTGGTGTCGCCCCAGAGCCAAAACATTTTGCCGCGATAGATCGTGTTCTGCACGCTGTCGCTGCCAAGTATGCCGGACTCAGCCCAGTCCAGGTCACGCCCGGTCTTCTGACTTTCAGCAAACAAGCCCGATCCCGTGATGCGCCCAATGCGCTTGGCGATAATGGTGCGCTTCACTTCCACGCGCAGTTTTTTGCCTGGCTCTGGCTTCAAACGCACACCGCGATAGCCGAAACCGTCCTTAGGCACTTCGTAGCCGGCGCCAATGACTTCGAACCACACTTCGCGCCCCATCAGTTCCGGTGCGTCGAAGGCGATGACTCCAGCGTTGTCCGAGAAGAATTGCATCTGGTGCATGGTCCGCAACTGAACGAGCGACACCGGCCAGCCGCTACCAGCTTCAACAATCTCGATGCGACATGGCTCGAAGTTGGTCGTGGCACGCGCGACAGTAGCTAGCAACAAGGACCAGCTGCAACCGATGAAAAGAAGGAGTAGCTTTGCCGAGCGATTAATCATGCCAGCGCGCAGTCTGACGAAAGGAATCCCGCCCGCAAAGTGCGCAGTTACACGATTTGCCGGACGTCAGCGCCGGCCGGCCGGAGGGCTCGACTCGAACGCCAGAGTCGGTTGATGCAACGTCGGACGGGTCGGCAGGGTGGCCGCCGCATCCAGAACCTCACGCACCTTCCGGGCGAGCCGGGCGGGCGAGAACGGTTTTTCGATGAACCACAAACCGGGTTCAAGCACGCCGTGTTGTGCCAGCGCATCGTCGGTGTAGCCGGACATGAACAGCACCCGCGTGTTCGGAATGATGTCCTTGACCTTGCCGAACAATTCGCGCCCGCTCATACGCGGCATGATGACGTCAGTGATCATCAGATCAAAACTGGACGAGGCATTGATCAACTTGAGCGCCGCGGCACCGTCGCAAGCTTCCTGCACCTGATAGCCACATTCGGCCAGAATCTCCACTGACAGTCGCCGCACTTCGGCGTCGTCTTCCACGATCAGCACGGATTCCGTGCCCGCTGGCAGCTCGTTGGAAACGGGATCAGTATTCTGCGGCGTGACCGGCGCGTCCACGCGCGGCAGATAAATTTTGAAGGTCGTGCCTTGATTGACTTCGCTGTAAACGCGGATGTCGCCATGGCTCTGGCAGACAATGCCGTAACACGTAGCAAGGCCGAGCCCCGTGCCGCGCCCCACGCCTTTGGTGGTGTAAAACGGCTCAAACACATGCGAAAGCACTTCACTGCTCATGCCCGCGCCGGTGTCACTGATGGCGAACATGACGTATTCCCCCATCGGCAACGAGCGATTGCGAAAACTGGTGGCCTGATCAAGCGTGACGTTGGCGGTGCTGATGGTGAGCTTGCCGCCCTGTGGCATCGCGTCGCGTGCGTTGACGACCATATTGATGATGACCTGCTCAATCTGACCGGGATCGGCCTTCACATTCCCAAGCTTGGGATCAAACACCGTTGCAAGCTCGATGTCTTCGCCAATCAAGCGCCGCAACATTTTTTCCAGTCCACCAACCACACCGTTAAGTTGCAACACTTGCGGCTGGAGCACCTGCTTGCGGCTGAAAGCGAGCAATTGTCCCGTCAACGATGCTGCACGCTCGGCGGCTTTCTGGATCTGTTCAGTGTGCTTGCGTAGCGGACTGG
This sequence comes from Verrucomicrobiota bacterium, assembly GCA_049840435.1. Classification (GTDB taxonomy): domain Bacteria; phylum Verrucomicrobiota; class Verrucomicrobiia; order Limisphaerales; family JADLHS01; genus JADLHS01. The sequence continues at coordinate 65,174 of JASGKY010000034.1, forward strand.
CCTGGTCCATCTGCATCAGGCTCATGCTGGCGTAACCGCTGATGACCGTGAGCAGATTGTTGAAATCATGCGCCACACCACCGGCGAGCCGCCCGACCGCTTCCATCTTCTGCGCTTGGCGCAATTGCTCTTCACTACGCTGCAACGCTTTTGACGCTTGGTGCGCTTCAGTGACATCCTGCACGGTGCCGATGATGCGGATGGTTTCGCCATTTTCATTTTTGATGACTTCCCCCAAGCCGTGCAAGAAGCGCTCCGTGCCATCCGGCAACAACACGCGATGATCGGAAACGAAAGGCTGTCCCGCGCGAGCGACTTCCAGTGATTTTCGGACCACAGCAAGATCTTCCGGATGAACCCGCTCCAGACACCGCTCCATGTGCTTACCCAAATCTTCGCTCGTGAAGCCATATAAGCGCGCCGTCTCAGCAGACCAAATGACCTTGTCCCGCTGAATGTCCCATTCCCAACTCCCCATGTGCGCGATCTGTTGTGCCCGGGCGAGGCGCGCTTCGCTTTGCTTGAGATCGTATTCGACCAACTGGCGCTCGAAATTTTCGCGGGTCAAATCGGCTGTCCGCTCGGCAACCTTGCGCTCAAAGCTTTCATTGAGCGCTTCCAAGCGGGCCTGGCGTTCGGCGGTGTACATCATTTCCGCGAGGCTTTTGCGCATGGCGACCAAAAGAAAGGTCACTTCAAAAATCACCCAACCACCGTGTTCCAGCGAACGCGTGATCGGTGCGGTTAACACACCATAAACAGATTGCGGCCAGAACAGCCCGCGCAACAAATGATCGGCAATGACTACCGTCGTCGCGGCGGCCAGCACGCGCCAGTCGCGATAGAACGCGAGGATGGCCAGTGAGCCAAAGACGTGAAAATGTGTTTCGATGCGCCCGCCAGTGAGATGGATCAACAACGCCGACATCAACATCTGCGCCACGGCGATGGTATAACGGGTGGGGGTGTGCCCGGGCTGCTTGGAGGCGAGAAAGACCGGCAACGCGGTCAGAATACCACCCAGCAATACGGCAGCGATCAGATGCGGGTGAAGCCGGCTGTGACTTCCGGACCAGGTCTGCGGCGAGATCAACAAAGCAGCGGCGACCCCCGCGCCCCATTGCCAGAACATCAACCGGCCAATCAACCGGTCGGTGTGACTGATGATGCTTTGCTGCTGTTCCTTGAACAGCTCCCGCGTCCGCGCGGCGATCTCAGCACCGCTACTCAGATTTTGACTCGGGGCGTACATCTTATTTTACAACAACTCCGACAGCGGGCGCTTCCTCATCATCCTGCAACGCACAGCCAAACACCGGTATGCGACGCGCCTCCACTTTTGCCCCGGACAACAATGCGCGAATCTGTGCTGCGCCGGCATTATCTCCGACATGACCACGCGCGGCGGTGATGCCGCCTTGAAACAGCAAGCGACCGCGTTGGTCAAACAACATCACCTGACCGGAAGTTTTCGCCCCAAAACGGGCGGCCTCACGACCTCCGACGTCTTCATGAAGCGTCACGCCAGGTATGTCTGCAGCGCTGCGCCACAAATCGCTCTTCACCCAATCGTCAGGTTGACCCTCTGGCTTGAGGAAAAAAACATGCACCGCCATCTGGTCGTGGCACTTAGCCAGCAAGCGATTCAACTCATTCACGCTCGCCCGCGTGCAGGGACACCGGGGATGGGCAAACATAACCAACGTCGGGCGCGCTGCATCAAAAGCGACCGGCGCCTGTGCGGGCCAAGCCACTGGCGTTTCGCCCATGCGGCCCGGGGCGGTATCGTAATTAACAACGACTGCCAAACCGATGCCGACGGCCAAAAGCCAGAATGCGCCAACAATGAACTGAATTGGACGGGGCTTCATCCGCGCCCAGCCAAGCAGGTCGAATGCCTTGGACCGGACGACTGCGAAAATCTAGGCAAACCACGGCGCTCCAAGGCAGGCCGTTACATAATCATGTCAGCGTCACCATCGCTCCCAAAGTTTGAGATTAGAGGTTTGGACAGTTTTGTGTCAGCGAACCAGACATCTGACGCATCAAACCCGGCTACAAAAACCCGGCTAAATTACGGGAACAGCCCGCGAATTCGCTTCGCTTCCTGCACGCGCTTCACCCCGACGCTCAACGCCGCAAGCCGCATCGGGATATTTTGCTTACGACTGATACCCACAACTTGCGTGAACGCGGTTTCCAAGATGCGAAACAATTTGTCGGTTATTTCTGTCTCCCCCCAGAAGAAGCTTTGCAAATCCTGCACCCACTCGAAGTAACTCACCACGACACCGCCTGCATTACACAGGATGTCGGGGATGATGAAAATCTCGGGACGCTGATTCAGAATCACGTCAGCCTCGGGCGTGGTCGGGCCATTCGCGGCTTCAGCGAGGATGCGACATTTGATCTTGCTCGCATTCGCTTCGGTGATCTGGCGCTCCAACGCGGCGGGCACCAAGATGTCACACGGAAGCAACAGGAGCTGTTCGTTGGTGATGGGTTCGGCTTCAGGAAAGCCGACGACCGTTTTCTTTTCCGCAATATATTTTTCCAGGGCAAACAAATCGAGCCCCTTTGCATTGTGAATGCCGCCGAACGCATCGCTCACCGCGATGACCTTCGCCCCATAGCGCGCCATGCTGAGCGCGGCGACGCTACCGACGTTACCGTAGCCTTGGACGACAGCGGTACATTTGCTCATGTCGAGGCCAATGGTGTCCGTGGCACGATTGACCAGATACCCCACGCCGCGCCCGGTGGCCTCGCGACGTCCCAATGAACCACCAATGCTAACTGGCTTTCCAGTCACAATGCTCGGCACGGCGTAACCGGTGTGGACGGAATACGTGTCCATCATCCACGCCATGACTTGATCGTTCGTGCCCACGTCCGGGGCCATCACATCCACCTGCGGCCCGATGAACGGAATCATTTCCTGCGTGAACCGCCGCGTAAGCCGCTCCAGCTCCGTCACAGACATTTTGCGCGGATCGCACGCGATGCCACCTTTCGCACCGCCATACGGCAGGCCAGTGAGCGCGCATTTCCAACTCATCCACATCGCCAGCGCAGCAACTTCGCCCAGTTGCACATCAGGGTGATAACGCAAGCCGCCCTTGGTCGGGCCAAGCGTCAGATGATGTTGCACGCGATAGCCGGAGAACACCCGCGTTGTCCCATCATCGCAATGGATCGGTAACGCAACGGTCATGGAGCGCTTGGGATACTTCAGGCGGGCACGGTCGTCCTGTGGAATCTGGAGGTGGTCAGCCACAAGATCGAATTGCTGACATGCCATGCGAAAAGTCGGATGGTCGTAGATGTCCATGACCCGACATTACTCCCGCCACCATTGCGATTGAAGCCGGAAATCGTCATATACCGAGGCATTCCGACGTTGTAACGGCCCGGCAATTTAACGACATTATCCCCGATGTCCGAAACGCTGGTCGTCAACGAAATCTATCTGAGCTTGCAGGGCGAAAGCACTTTCGCCGGGCTGCCGTGCATCTTTGTCCGGCTTACCGCGTGCAATCTACGCTGCTCTTACTGCGATACCGCCTATGCCTTCACGGAAGGCAAGAAACGCGAACTCAGCGAAGTGCGCACGGAAGTGTTACGCGTAGCGAAGCCGTATTGGGACTCAAAAATTCAGACTTCAGGCTTCAGACTTCCATTTGTCGAACTGACCGGCGGCGAACCGCTACTCCAACCCAATGCACTGGTGCTGATGAAGCAGCTTTGCGACGACGGCTTCACCGTATTGGTTGAAACCAGCGGCGCGCTCAACATCTCAAAGGTTGACCCGCGAGTCCGCCGCATCATGGATTTGAAATGTCCGAGCAGCGGCGAGGTGGAACGTAATCGGCCGGAAAACATCCCACACCTCAAGGCCACCGACGAAATAAAGTTCGTCATCGGCACAGTCGAAGATTACGAGTGGGCCAAGCAACAAATCGCAACGCACAAACTCGACACAATCTGTCCGCTGCTGATGTCGTGGGTGCATCCGTTGCGTCCCGAGCAACAGGACAAATCGCTCAAACGCGTCCCCGCCGGGCTGACGCCTCTCACTCGAAAAGATCTGGCCGAACGCATCGTTGTCGACACCTTGCCGGTTCGCTTCCAAGCGCAGCTGCATAAGATTATCTGGCCACCGGAGCAACGGGGCGTTTGACATGAACACCAAGCAAACCCTCGCCCTGCTCCGCGACTACGAATCGCGCAACGTCCTATTCACCGAAGCCGATGGTTCGTGGCCTATCGTGTGGCAACGAGCGAAAGGCGTTCACGTCTGGGATGCCGAGGAGAAAAAGTATCTCGACCTCACCGCGGCTTTCGGCGTTGCCAGCACCGGGCATGCGAATCCCGCCGTGGTTCGGGCTGGCCAAAAGCAGATGGCCACTCTGCTCCACGCGATGGGCGACGTGCATCCGCACGCTCTGAAAGCGCAACTCGCACGAGAGCTAAGCCGGCTTACCTTCGAACGATGGACCGCGAACAAGTCCAAAGCCACGAGCGGCAAAGTCATCTTCAACAACTCCGGCTTTGAAGCGGTGGAAGCAGCGTTGAAGACGGCCATGCTCGCCACAGGCAAGCGCGGCATCATCGCATTCGAGGGCGCATATCATGGGCTCGGCTACGGCGCATTGAACGCGACGCACCGCGACCATTTCCGCGGCCCGTTCCGCTCGCAACTGCGGGAGTTCGGAAACTTTCTGCCGTTTCCAAAAGCGAAAGCCGACCTCCAGCATCTCGCGTCGGCAGCTGCGAAGATTTTTCGTCGCGAGAAAATCGGCGCGATTCTGGTCGAGCCGATCCAGGCGCGCGGCGGCATCAACATTCCCCCGACTGGTTTCTTGCGATTACTGCGCCGGCTCTGCGACCAACACGGCGCGCTGCTCATCCTCGACGAGATTTACACCGGGTTCGGGCGCACCGGCAAATGGTTCGCCTGCGAGCACAGCGGCGTGATTCCTGATCTGATTTGTCTCGGCAAAGCGCTCACGGGTGGCTTCCCGCTCTCGGCCTGCGTCGGGCGCGCGGACGTGATGGATGCCGCGTGGCCCGCGTCGCAAGGCGAAGCCATCCACACCAGCACGTATCTTGGCCATCCCGTCGGCTGCGCAATGGCGCTCGCGCAGATCGCCGAAATCAAGCGACTAAAACTCGACGAGCGCAGCGCCAAGCTTGGCGCGTGGCTGCTTGCCGAATTGTCCAAAATCCGAAGTCCAAAGCCTAAAGTCATCTGCCATGCGCGCAGTATCGGCCTGATGGCAGGGCTGGAATTGCTCAATCCTGATGGCTCACCCGCGACCGCAGAATCGCTACGCGTCATCAAAGCCATGCTGCATCGCGGCTACGTGCTCTTACCCGAGGGCGAACACGGCAACATCATCAGCTTCACGCCGCCACTGACGATTTCGGTATCCCAACTCAATCGCATGGTGAACGAACTGCAAAAGGTTTTGAATCACGCATGAAACTCACGGAAATGCGCGAGTGGTTGGACAAGCGCGATATCCAACTGACGAAATCGCTCGGGCAAAATTTTTTGCACGATGCGCATCAGTTGCAGCGCATCGCAGATGCTGGTGAACTGACCAAAGCCGACAAGGCACTGGAAATTGGGCCGGGGCTGGGGCCATTGACGGAATTGCTGCTGGCGCGAGCTGGTGAGGTTTTGGCCATCGAGATGGACAGGCGGCTGGTGGCGGTGTTGCGCGAGCGATTCCCGAATCTCAACTTGCTCCATGCCGACGCGCTGGAATACATCCGGCGCGAGCAACGCGACTGGTCGGATTGGAAGCTGGTGGCGAATCTGCCGTATTCCGTGGCGTCGCCGATCCTGGTGGAACTGGCGCTTGCCCCACAGCGGCCGAAGCAGATGACGGTCACTCTGCAATTGGAAGTCGCGCAGCGGCTGATGGCGCGGGCGGACGATGATGATTACGGTATCCTGACCTTGCTGGTGCAACTGGATTACGAACCGCGCGGCTGGTTCAAGATCCCGGCGAACTGCTTCTTTCCCGCACCGAACGTGGACTCGGCATGCGTGACCTTGGTGCGCCGGGAGCAACCATTGCTGACCGACGCGCAACGCCCCGCCTTTGTAAAGATCGTAAAGCGCGCCTTCTCGCAACGAAGGAAGATGATGCTAAAGCTGCTCAAGACTGAGTGGCCGCTGGAAAAATTGCAGGCCGCATTCACCACCGTGAATATCTCGCCACAGGAGCGGGCGGAGAAGTTGAACGTAGAACAGTTTGTTAAATTGACCCAAGCCCTATTCAGTGATCCGGCATGAAATACGGAATCATTTTCCTGATTCTTGGTTGCTTATTGCTGGCTTGCGGCTGGATGATGGAATCTCGAATGGCGCAGTTTGCCGCAGTTTATAGCACCCTTGGTTTTCTCGCAGTCGGGATTGGCTATTTGCTCAAGTTGGATGCTGTCTGGCTAAAACGCAGGAACGGAACCCTAGGCCTCGTGAGTTTTGCGTTTTATCTGCCGCTCCATGTCTTAAACTGGCTTTCCCTTCGCCTGGCTACATGCAATAAGAATTACCCCTCTCGCCATGAGCTCGTCCCAAATCTATGGTTCGGTCGCCGCCCGTTTTCCTGTGAGGCTAAAGCGATGCTAGCCAATGAATCATGGGCCGTTGTTGACTTGACCGCCGAATTCTCAGAGCCCAAAGATTTACGGCGCGGAAAGTTTTTGTGCCTTCCGACTTTGGATCACACTGCTCCCACCCCCAGTCAAATCAAGGCCGCGCTCCGATTTATCGCCGCCGAGAAAGCCACCCACAAGGTGCTCGTGCATTGCGCTCTTGGCCACGGACGCAGCGCCACTATTGTTGCCGCCTGGTTGTTACAGAATGGATTGGCCAAGACTGTGGCAGATGCGGAAAGCAAGCTGCGGGAGATAAGATCGGGGGTTCGCTTAAAAAGCTCCCAACGGCGTCTCCTCGATGAAATGCTTTCTAAAAACGATTTATGAGCGAAGAAATTTTTGATATCGTCAACGACCGCGACGAAGTCGTGGGGCAAGCGCCCCGCAGCGAGGTTCACGCGAAAAAGCTGCTGCATCGCGCGGTGCATGTGCTGGTGTTCAACTCACGCGGACAGGTCTTCCTCCAAAAGCGCTCCATGCTCAAGGATACCGCCAAGGGTAAATGGGATTCCTCTTCCAGCGGCCATGTAGATAGCGGCGAAGATTATGATCCCTGCGCCGTCCGAGAACTACGGGAGGAGATTGGGCTGCACTTAGCCATGGCGCCAGAGCGCATCCTGCGCATCGAAGCCTGCGCGGACACTGGCCAGGAGTTCGTCTGGGTCTATCGTTGCCAGAGCGAAGGACCGTTCACGTTACACCCGGACGAGATCGAGCGCGGCGCCCTGGTTTGCGCCGGAAGAAATCACTCACTGGATGGCCGAACGCCCGCGGGAATTTGCCCGCGCGTTTCAGTTGATTTGGGGCTTGGTTGTCAACGGAAAGCACCTGTGTCCCCCGAAAAAAATCTGAATCCATGCTTGACGGTTTTAACCGTGCCGCATAAACAGACGGCACAATTTAATAGGAAACAACCATGTCTGAAAAATCAATCGAACAACGCGTCAAGGACATCATCGTCGAGCAGCTCGGCGTGAAGCCCGAACAAGTCACCCCCGAAGCCAAGTTCATCGAAGACCTGGGAGCGGATTCCTTGGACACGGTGGAGTTGGTCATGGCCCTCGAAGAGGAGTTTGGCAACGAAATCCCCGACGAACAGGCCGAAAAGCTCCAAAGCGTGAGCGACGTCATCAAGTACGTCGAAGACCAACAAAAGTAAATTTGTGACCGAAGCGATTTCGGGGCAGGATAAGCTGCGCGCAGCTTGACTGCCCCGTTTCATTTTATGGCAAGCAATTGGCAGGATCGTAGAGTCGTCGTGACCGGATTGGGCGTTGTTACCCCGCTGGGCAACGATGTGGAAACCTTTTGGAAACGCCTGATCGCGGGCGAATGCGGCATTGACCGCATCACGGCGTTTGATCCGACGGGCTACGACACCCAGGTGGCTGGTCAGGTCAACAACTTTGATCCGGTCCCCGCTTTCCCCAATCCCAAGGAAGTCCGCCGCGCGGATCGTTATTCGCAACTCGGCGTTTATGCCGGCTGGCAGGCGCTCAAAGATTCCGGCGCGGACCTCGGCCAGTTGAACTGCGATGAAATCGGCGTCATCCTCGGCTCGGGCATCGGCGGACTCGAGACCACCACAGCGCAGGTGAAGGTTTTGTTGGAGCGCGGCCCCAGCCGGCTCTCGCCCTTCATGATTCCCATGCTCATCAGCAACATGGCCAGCGGCCTGTTCTCGATGTACAACAATCTGCGCGGCCCGAACTTTGCCACCTGCTCTGCGTGCGCGACGGCGAATCACGCCATCGGCGAAGCTTGGCGCACGATCAAGATGGGCGAAGCCGTCATGATGTTCGCCGGCGGTTCAGAAGCGGCAGTCGTACCCATCGGCATCGGCGGCTTCTGCGCCATGAAAGCCATGAGCACGCGCAACGACAGCCCGAAGACCTCCTCCCGTCCGTTCGACAAGGATCGCGATGGTTTCGTGATGGGCGAAGGCGCGGGCGTGTTGTGCCTCGAAGAACTCGACCATGCGAAAAAGCGCGGCGCGAAAATTTATTGCGAAATCGTCGGCTACGGCAACACCGCAGATGCGTATCACCTCACGTCTCCCTCACCCGGCGGCGAAGGCGCGGCGCGTTGCATGAAGGTCGCGTTACGCACCGGCGGCCTGAATACGACGGATGTTTCCTACATCAACGCCCACGGCACTTCCACGCCACAAGGCGACGTCTGCGAAACGAGCGCCATCAAAACCGTCTTCGGCGACCACGCCAAGAAACTGGCCGTGAGTTCCACCAAAGGCGCGACCGGTCACATGCTCGGCGCCGCTGGCGCAGTGGAAATGACCGCGTGCGCCTTGGCCATCAAGCACGGCATCATCCCGCCGACGATCAATTACACCACGCCCGATCCCGAGTGCGATCTCGATTACGTGCCGAACACCGCGCGGGAAGCGCAGGTGAACGCCATCGTGAACAACTCGTTCGGCTTCGGCGGCCATAACTCGACCATCACGGCGAAAAAATTTGTCGGTTAACCACCGCCACAAGCACACGCCGGAGGTGAAGACTTCCGGCGTGTTTTCATTATGAACTTTCTTCCGCTCATTGAAGCGAAGCGCGCAGGCCAGACACTCCAGCCTGGTCAACTGCAGAAAATCATCACCGCATTCACCGCGGGCGAGATTCCGGATTACCAGATGTCGGCATTTCTCATGGCCGTCTTCTTTCGCGGACTGAACACCGAGGAAACCACCGCCCTCACCCTCGCCATGCGCGATTCGGGCGATGTGCTCAAGTTCCCGAAAGACAAACGCCCAATCGCGGACAAGCACTCCACTGGCGGCATCGGCGACAAAGTTTCGCTCCCGCTCGCCCCTTTGCTCGCGTGCCTCGGTTTTCGCGTGCCGATGATTTCCGGTCGCGGTCTTGGCATCACCGGCGGCACGCTGGACAAACTGGATGCCATCCCTGGCTTCAAAACTTTGCTACCCGCCAAGCGCATCACGGAGATCGTGCAAAAAGTCGGCTGTGTCATTTGTGGCCAGACCGACCGCATGGTGCCGGCTGACAAAAAGATTTACGCGTTGCGCGACGCCAGCGGCACCGTGCCCAGCATCCAACTCATCACCGCTTCGATTCTTTCCAAGAAGCTTGCCGAGAGCCTCGACGCGCTGATACTCGACGTGAAGTTCGGCAGCGCCGCATTCATGCAAACGAAAGCCGACGCCCGCAAGCTGGCGCGAGCGATGGTCACCCTCGGCAGCCAATGCGGTGTGAACACCCGCGCTGTGCTCACCGACATGAATACGCCCATTGGTCGTGCTGCTGGAAACTGGCTGGAAGTAAAAGAGAGCGTCGCTTGCCTCGAAGGCAAAGGCCCAGCCGACCTACATGCCCTGGTCATCGAATGTGCGGCCCATTTGTTGTTACAAACCCGCAAAGCCAAATCTCTCAATGCTGCTCGAAAGCAAGCTGAAGTCTGCTTGGAATCCGGCGCACCTCGCCGCAAGTGGGACGAGATGTTGGTCGCCCAAGGTGCGGACTTGAACGCCTTTAATCACAAGCTCGCCAAAGATTTCACCACCCCAACTGTCGTCACCGTCAAAGCCCGGCGTAGCGGTTACGTTTCCCGGTGCGATGCGCGGATCATTGGCGAAGTCGTCCGCGATATCGGCGGCGGTCGGCAAACGAAAGATTCGGTCATCAATTACGATGTCGGCGTAGATCAACTCGCCAAACCCGGCGAACGCATTGCGAAGGGCGGAACGTTGTGCCGCCTTCACGCAGCAACATCCAGGCAAGCGATCATCATGCAAGAACGCCTGCAATCAGCATTTGAGATTTTTCCCAAGGCGTTCAAGCCCACGCGACTGTTGAACGAGACGATCGGTTAAACGTCACGTCTTGCGTTGGCCGGCATCTGCCCCCACTTTGGAGTTGGCTTATGACTGCTACGCCCACCCATTCAGACCTTCAGCCCGCCACCGGATTGGCGACGGATTTACGCGTCGAGGGGATGACGTGCAACAACTGCGCCCGCAAGGTGACGGACGTGGTACAGGCGTTTCCCGGCGTGCAAAGCGTGATGATTAACATCGCCACACAACACGCCTCCGTACGATGGAAATCAGATGCGACGCACGAGGTAGATGGCTTGATTGGCGCGGTAACGGCGGCGGGCTATCCCACCAAATTGATCGCGCCAAACAGCGGGGCGACAGACGCGCAGCGCAACTGGCATCTCAATCTCTGGATCGGCGGCATCGTCACGGCGGTGCTGATGCTGGGCGAGTGGGTTTTCCACTTCGGTATGACCGGTTGGTTCGCGTGGACTTCTTTTGCGCTGGCGGGCCTGGTGCAGGTTTATTGCGGTGCAGAGTTTTATCGCGGCGCGTGGCGGCAACTGAAAGCGGGCAGCTCCAACATGGACACGCTCGTAGCACTTGGTTCGACGACGGCATTTAGCTACAGCGTCTGGGCGTTGCTCAGCGGCAGCGGACATCATCTCTATTTCATGGAGGCCGCCGCCATCATCACGCTCATCAGCGTCGGGCACTGGGTGGAAGCGCGCGTGAGCGCCCGCGCCTCGGATGCGCTAAAAGCTTTGCTGCAACTGACACCCACCACCGCGCGAAAACTGCAGAGCAACACACCCGCCCCATTGAAATTCAACCCACGTGACATCCTGAGTTTCAAACCCGCCGCGCCAGCGCAGTTCACGGAAGTTGAAGTTTCCGTCGCAGAATTGAAGCTCAACGACCTGATCGTGCTGCGGCCCGGAGATTACGTGCCAGTGGACGGCGTGGTGACGGAGGGAAATTCTGCCGTGAACGAAGCCATGCTCACAGGCGAATCATTGCCGGTGGAAAAAACTGTTGGCGCAAAGGTCTTCACTGGCACGGCAAACCTCAACGGCCGACTCGTGATGCGCGTAACCGCGACGGGCGAGGCAACAGCACTGGCACACATCATCGCCGCAGTCCAGCGGGCACAGACGAGTCGCGCAGACATCCAAAGGCTCGGCGACAAAGTGAGCAATGTGTTCGTGCCGATTGTTGTGACAATTGCGTTGGCGGCCGGACTGGCCTGGGCTTTTGCGCCGGGAACCATGGCTAATGTGTTTCACGCTCTCGCACCGTTTCTCTGGTCGGCACACCTACCAGACGGCATGGGGGCTGGCTTCATTATTGCGGCGGCGGTTTTAATCGTAGCCTGCCCGTGTGCAATGGGGCTGGCGACACCCGCCGCCATCATGGCGAGCGCGAATGCGGCGGCGCGGCGCGGGATCTTGATCCGCGACGGCGTGGCGTTGGAAAAAGCCGGACAAATCACAGCCATCGTTTTTGACAAGACCGGAACGCTTACAGTCGGGAAACCCGAAGTCGCCGCAGTGTGGGATGGACAAAGTGAGAAAGGCGAGGCACGCACCTTGGCCGCCGCACTAGCGCGCCATTCAAACCACCCGATCAGCCAAGCAATCGCGACCACAACAGCGGAGAAGCAGGACATTCACGATTGGCGGGAACTGCGTGGCAGCGGTGTGGAAGCGAACTTTGAATTTCGGGCGGCAACCCTTGAGCATCGCACTTTGAAAGCACGCCTTGGCTCGCTCCGGTGGCTGGGCGAATGTGACGTAAATTTAACCGCCGGAGAAAAGTTCATCAAAGAATGGTCGGCGCAGGGCGCAACGGTCGTTGGCCTCGCACTGGATGGCAAGCTGGCTGGGCTGTTCGCCGTCAAAGACACGCTGAAGTCAGGCGCGGCAGGCGTGGTAACGGCACTGCAGCAGCAAGGGCTCAAGTCTTATCTCCTCACAGGCGACCATGCGTTAACCGCCGCTGGCATTGCCAAGCAGGTTGGCATTGCGCCGGAAAATGTCTTTGCCGAGGTCAGGCCAGAGCAAAAGGCCGAGTTCATCAAAAAACTTCAGTCCCAAGGCGAGCGCGTGGCCTTCGTCGGCGACGGGATCAACGATGCTCCGGCATTGACCCAAGCGGACCTTGGTATTGCCGTCAGCCGCGCGAGTGATGTGGCGCGCGAGGCAGCAGACATCATTTTACTCAAGTCAGAGATCGAAGCCGTGCCGGAGGCGTTGGGACTAGCGCGGGCAACGTTACGGACCATCAAACAGAACCTGTTTTGGGCGTTCTTCTACAACGCCGTAGGCATTCCGCTGGCCGCGCTGGGTTTCATGAGCCCGGTTCTATGTGCCGCTGCCATGGGGTTATCCGACATCGTGGTCATTGGAAATGCGCTTAGGCTGCGCCGCTGGAATTTTTCTTTGCGCTAAATTCACCGGCCAGATAACCTGTCCGCCGGTCTGTCCGATGGTGTAATGGTAGCACAGAGCCCTTTGGAGGCTTTAGTCATGGTTCGAATCCATGTCGGACAACCAAATCAACTCCGGGAGAATTTTCAGAACACTTCCAACGTCACATTGTCCAACCAGACAAATCAGACACCATTTTCATGGCTAAATCTAAAAAGACCCGCCGCATCGTCATCGCGGTCATCGTCGTCACGCTGCTCGCAGCGTCGCCGTTGCTGTGTCGCAAAAAGGACACAACCATCAGCGTTTCCACGGAAAAAGTCGCCCGACGCGACCTGACGGAACTCATCGTCGCCAACGGCAAGATTCAGCCGGTGGTGCAAGTCGTCATCAGCCCGGAAGTGGCGGGTGAAATCGTCGCCCTGCCCGTCCGGGAAGGAGACCGCGTGAAAAAAGGCGATCTTCTTGTCCAGATTAAGGCGGATACTTACAAAGCCAGCCGGAATTCTGCGCAGGCCAGCTACCTTTCCGCCCAAGCCAGTGAAACGCTGTCCAAGGCAGAAATGCAGCGTGCCGAGGCCGAATTCCTCCGCAACGAAACTTTGTTTCAAAACCAACTCGTATCGGATTCTGTCATCCTCGAATTCAAGACGGCTTACGAAGTCGCCAAGCTGCGCTATACCAACTCGGTTCACTCCGTGGCCCAGGCACGCTACGCCGTGGACAAGGCGGATGAGGATTTGAGCAAAACTACAATCCTCTCGCCGATTGATGGCTTTGTGACGCGGCTGCAATCGCAGTTGGGCGAGCGCGTACTCGGCACGTCGTTCAACAAGGGCACGGAAATCATGACCGTCTCCGATCTCAGCCAGATGGAAGCGCGGGTGGACATCGGCGAAGTGGACGTGGTGCTAATCAAACCCGGCCAGAAAGCGCGTTTGGAGGTGGACGCATTCCGCGACAAGAAATTCTCCGGTGTGGTGACGGAAATCGCCAACTCCTCCAAAGGCTCGACGGCAGCCGCATTGAGCGGTGGCAGTTCCAGTCAGGAAGCGACGAAGTTCGAGGTTCGCATCCGCATCAACGAAAACGAAGCTTTCCGCCCCGGCATGTCGGTCAGCACGGAGATCGAGAGCCGTTACGTGACGAATGCTTTGACCGTTCCCTACGCCGCCGTGACCACGCGGATGCCGAAGCCTGATTTCAGCAAGAGCACAGGCACGAACGCCACCGCTTCCGTCACAATGACCAACACCGCCCCTTCGACCAACGCAGTGGCCACCGACAAGAAGCCCAAAGACGCGCCGAAACAGATCGAGGTTGTATTCGTCACGGAAAGCGACACGGTGAAAATGGTTCCGGTCAAAATCGGCATCACGGACGGCAACCATTGGGAGATCACCTCCGGGTTGAGCGAAGGAGAGGAATTTGTTTCCGGCAGCTACAAGGCCGTGAACAAGGACCTCGAGGACGGCAAGAAGATCACCAAAAATGGCGGCGCATTGACCGCCGAAAAGAAATAGCCGTGGCGCTCATCCGCATCCAAAACCTGACGCGCCGTTACCAGATGGGCACGGAGACGGTGCATGCCTTGCGCGGCGTGTCGCTCGAAATCCAGCGCGGCGAATACGTCGCCATCATGGGCCCGTCCGGCTCGGGCAAATCCACGTTGATGAACATGCTCGGCTGCCTCGACACGCCCACATCCGGTAGTTACGAACTCAATAATACGGACGTGAGCCAGATGGACGACAACGCGCTCGCGGAGGTACGTAATCGCGAGATCGGCTTCGTTTTTCAGACGTTCAACCTGCTCGCGCGCTCAAATGCACTGCATAATGTTGAACTGCCCCTCATCTACGCCGGGGTCTCCGCCGAGGAGCGCCGCAACCGCGCCTTGGCATCGTTGACTCAAGTTGGCTTGGCGGAACGCATCCATCACAAACCAAACGAGCTTTCTGGCGGTCAGCGCCAACGTGTCGCCGTCGCCCGCGCCTTGGTGAATCGTCCTTCCATCCTGCTCGCCGATGAACCAACCGGGAATCTCGACTCCAAGACCGGCGAAGAAATCCTTGGCCTGTTCGAGCAACTCTGGCGTTCAGGCAACACCATCATCGTCGTCACACACGAAGAAGACGTCGCGCGCCGCGCCCGCCGCATTCTCCGCATCCGTGACGGCTTGATCGCCAGCGATGAACGCTTGGAGGACGGACAATGGGTCTCAAGCCTGCCGCCGCGTCTGCCTGAAGCGTCATGAACTTCCTCACCGAAATCCGCGAGGGCTTCGGCATCTCTTGGGCCGCGATCCGCGCGAACAAGATGCGCTCGATTCTGACGACGCTCGGCATCGTCATCGGCGTCGTCACCGTGACGCTCATGGGCACAGCGATTGAAGGATTAAACCAATCCTTCATGAGCAGCATTTCGTCGCTCGGGGCAGATGTGTTCTTTGTGGATCGCAGCGCGTGGTTCAATAACAGCGAAGCGGACTGGCGCAAAGCCATGAAGCGACGGCCGTTCAAGCTGTCCGACGCCACCGAGCTTGCCGAGCATTTGACGCTAGCCTCGTCTGTCGCGCCAGTGACTGAACGTGGTGCAAAAGTTGAATTTGGCCGCCGCAATTCCGGACGCGTGCAAATTGTCGGCACGACGGATCAATACCTGCCCACGGCAGGCATCGGCCTTTTGGACGGACATTTCTTTTCCGCAGCCGAAGCCGCAGGCGGACGACCGGTTTGTGTAATTGGAACAACCGTGGCCTCCAATCTTTTCGGAGCAGATTCGCCCCTTGGGCAACGTATCAAAATCGGGCCGCAGTCCTTTGAAGTTTTGGGCGTGCTGGAAAAGCAAGGCTCGTTCATGGGGGTCTTTAACCTCGACAACCGCGCCATCATTCCCATCCAGCAATTCATGAGCGTGTTTTGGAACGACCCGGACATTACCGTCCAGGTCAAGTCCAAGCAGCTCGCCAGTCTCGACGAAGCGCGCGAGGAACTGCGCTACACGCTGCGCAAACTGCGACGACTTGAACCGACCGAAGAAGACGATTTCGCCATTAACCAACAGGAGCAATTCGTCACCATGTTCCGCCGTGTTGCAGGAACGATCGCTGCCGTCGGCTTTTTCATCACTGGCCTGTCGCTGTTTGTCGGCGGCATCGGCATTATGAACATCATGTTCGTCTCGGTGGCAGAACGAACGCGAGAGATTGGCATCCGCAAAGCCATCGGCGCAAAACGGCGCACGATCCTGTTGCAATTCCTCACCGAGGCCGGCTGCATTTGTCTGCTGGGCGGCTTGATTGCCTTGGCCATCGCGTGGCCGATCACGTTGGGCATGCAAAAATTCATGCCGGCGCAAATGTCGGTGACCGTGGTGAGCATCGCCTTGCTCGTGTCATTGTTAACCGGTTTGGTTTCCGGCTTTCTGCCCGCCTGGCGTGCGGCGCGAATGAATCCCGTGGACGCCTTACGAAGCGAATGAAAGAGCGCCACGAAATCACCCTGCTCGCCGAAGCAAAGGAGAGCCTATTCATGGCGCTCAACGCGGTGGCTGCACACAAACTGCGCTCGTGCCTCACTCTGCTGGGCGTGCTCATTGGCGTGTTCTCCATCATCGTCGTGATGACGGCGATGCGGGTGTTGAAAAGCAACATTGAGAACGAGATGAGCCAGCTCGGGGCGAACACGTTCGCGATGCAGAAATGGCCGGCAGTGCAGTTTGAAGGCCCGACGGGGTGGGAGAAGATTCGCCGCCGCAACCAGATCACTTACGCACAGGGTAAATTGGTTCTGGAAAAGGCCACGCTCGCAGCCAGCGTCGGCATCGAGGAGGATTTTTGGGGCGGCCAGATGGAGACACGGTTTCAAAAATCCGCCCCCGGCGTGCGCGTGTGGGGCGAGACTCCCGGCAGTTTTTCCGCGAAAAACTGGACCATTGCAGATGGCCGTCCACTGACCGACAGTGACATAGATAATGCCCGCGACGTCTGCGTTCTGGCCGATGGACAGGCACGCAATCTCTTCCCATTCGGCTCACCGGTCGGGGAAAAGCTGAAGATTGACGGCATCAATTATCAGGTGGTCGGCGTATTAACCGCAAAAGGTGCTTCGATGGGCGGCAATGAAGATAATTTCGTCATTATCCCCATCACTACCGGACTCAATCGTTATGGCTGGCGCTGGCGCAGCCTGACGGTGTTGGTGCAGGCGCGTGACAAGGAGAGTTATGACGATTGCCTCGAACAAGTCCGCGGCATCATGCGCGTCGCCCGCAAAGTTCCCCCGGGGCAGGAAGATGATTTTGAAACCTTCTCGAACGACTCGATCATCTCGCAATTCAACAACTTCACCCGCACGGTCCGCATCGGCGTGGCGGTAGTAAGCTCTATCGCGCTACTGGCCGCGGGCATCGGCATCATGAACATCATGCTCGTCTCTGTCACCGAACGGACGCGCGAAATCGGCATCCGCCGCGCCATCGGCGCGAAGAAGCGCAACATCATGACGCAATTCATCATCGAAGCCGTGGTGCTCTGCGAGGTGGGCGGAGTCATCGGCGTGGTGCTTGGAATTTTGGGCGGCAATGCGGTGGCCATTTTCTTCAAAGCGCCACCGGTCGTTCCGTTCGACTGGATCGCGCTGGGGCTCGCGATATGTTCCGTGGTGGGAATCGTGTTCGGCACGTACCCAGCCTTCAAAGCAGCGAATCTCGATCCCATCGAATCGCTCCGCTACGAATAAAGCCAGCCAAACCCGCGCTTGTGTCCCATCGCGGGACAACCTTTGCCTGTCGCCGTCAAAAAAGCTGCTAAAGTTTTTTGGAATTCTGCCGCCGCTCGCACTTCCTAAGCTTAAATCAGCGCGTGGCAACAGGTTTGCTTAGTCTGGAACCATCGTGCCTCGGCACGTAATCCGGACCAAGTTGTGACCACGCAGGAAAAATTTTCAGTCTTGATCCTTGAGGATGACCTCATGGTGCTGAAAAGCATTGGCTTGGCGATCCGCGAGTTGCTGCCGGATGCAGCGATCCACACCGTGGCCACGGTCACCGAAGCGCAACAACTTTGCGCGGATCAGGCCATTCATTTTCATATTCTGCAAGCCGACTTGCCGCATGGAGCGGGAGTAGATTTTCTTTGCGACCTGCGCACCTTCTCCCCCGACGCGCGAGTCGCGACGCTGGCGGAAAAACTTTCCCCTGACCAAGAGCAACAACTGCAAAAGCTGGGCACGCTCGAACATTTCAAGCTGCCCCTCGATGTAAAAGCATTGGCGCGGTTGGTTCAAACCCATCACGGCTTCATGACCAGCGGCACCGGTCAGCTCGATGCGAAAGGTGAGTTTGCGGTATCACTCACCTGCCCTTCAGCGCTCGACATCATTCAATTGAAATGTCTCGGCGGTGCGACCTTGGTCCTGCAAATCTCCTCCAGTCATGGCGCGGGCCGGATTTACTTTGATCACGGCGAGATCATCCACGCCGAAACCGCCCGCCTGCGCGGCGAACGGGCCTTTGAAAGAATGCTGCGCTGGAAAGGCGGCCGCATCAAAGAACTGCCGCTGGAAAAATGCCCCGATCGCACCATCACAACGGATTGGCAGGGATTGCTGTTGAAAGTCGCGCAGCACATTGATGAAAGCGTCGCTGCCCTCTGACCCCTCTGCCTGCCATGAAACGCCGTATCCTCACCATTGAAGACAATGCCGCCGTGCAACAGTTCATCCAACGGACGCTGACCAAAAAACTGCCGGGCAACACGCTGTCGTTTGCCTGCGCGGGCGCGGAAGGATTGGGCATCGCCGGCTGCGAAAAGCCGGATTTGATCTTGTTGGATTTTGCGCTGCCGGACATCGCGGGCGATGAAGTGTGTCGCGGCCTGCAAGCTGACCCGGAAACCGCCGAGTTGCCGGTGATCTTGATGGGTGGCCAAGCGAGCGAACTGAAGCGCAGCCAGACGGAGTTTGATAACATCGTCCACACCATCCCCAAGCCCTTCACCGCTGATCAGCTTTGCAACGCCGTGACCAAAGCACTCCGCACCGCCACCAGCCACGCCACACCGGGAAACGACACCAAGTCGGGCGCGCTAGATGCCTTGGGCTTGGGCAAAGATTTGTTTGCGCTGCCTCCGCCGAAAGCGCCCTCCAAATATGCCGACAACACTGGAGCAGTGAGTTCGCTGGGGATTGTTGCTGGAACTGGAGCGCGACGAATTCACTGGCAAGTTGACGGTTGCCCCGGGCAAAGCCCCAGCCATCGAACTGCACCTAGGCAAAGGGAAACCTTATCTGGCGACGACCCGTGACGCAGCGGCTTATCTGGCGTGCTCTGGACACAAGCTAACCGCGAAACAAGAACAAGCGTTGGAGAAACTGCGCGAAGAACAAGCCAAAACCGGCAACCCGATCTTCCTTTTGTTCGCTGAAGAAAAGCTGATGCCGCGTCGAAAAGCGCTGACGCTGTGTCTGGAACAGAACCATCGCCTGTTCGCATCTCTTTGGACTACGAGCCGCGCGAAGTTTTCTTTTGAAGCGGATGCTCCATTGCCCTCGCTAGCCAGCGACATCGCTCCCTTTGATGAAAAGATGAGCGATTGGGCGCTGGAAAGCTTTAAGCTCGTCGGCCAAGACCTGACGGCGGAACGCGAGTCAGGAAAACTTTTCTCCCTCTTCTAGCTTACTTCTCCGCGAGATGCGGATTCGCTTCGAGGCGCTCCCAGACGAGTTTGTCCAGCTCTTCACGCGCGGGCTCGTGCTTAATGCGCTCAATGATTTCGCCGGCGAAGGCGTGGATCAACATGCGGCGGGCGGTTTCCGGAGCGATGCCGCGGGAGCGCAGGTAGAAGATGCTCTCGTCGTTCAACTGGCCGATGGTCGCACCGTGGGTGCACTTCACATCGTCGGCATAAATTTCCAATTGCGGCTTGGTGTCTGCACCGGCGTCGTCGGAAAGCAGGAGATTTTTATTAGTCTGCTTGGCGTCGGTCTTCTGCGCGATTTCGCGGACGAGAATGCGACCATGGAACACGCCGCGGGATTTGTCGTCCAGGATGCCGTTGAAATACTCGTGGCTCGCGCAGTGCGGCTGAGCGTGTTCGACGATCATATGGTGATCGGCGAGCTGCTCGTTGCGCGTAAGGTAAAGACCGTTCAGCACGCATTCCAGGCCTTCGCCCGCGAGTTTGGTGCGGATGTTGTTCCGCGACAGTTTTGCGCCAAGCGCGAATGAATGAACGTTCACATGACTCGCGCGACCGAACTCGCCGTGGAACGCGGCCATGTGATATGCATCCGTGGCTTCGTCCTGAAACTTCACGAATTCCAGATGCGCGTTGTCACCAGCAAAAAGCTCCGTGACGGCATTGGTGAAATAACCAGAACCACCCAGTGACACGTAGCTTTCGAGAATCGTCACGTTGCTGTTGGCCTCGGCGATGACGAGATTGCGCGGGTGGATCGTCGCGCCGCTCTGCTTGGCAGTGCTGACGTAGATGAATTGAATTGGCTCTTCAACGGCTTTTCCGGCAGGCACGTGAACAAATCCGCCATCGAGGAAGAAGGCTTGGTTCAGCGCACTGAAGCCGTTGTCGGCACTGGCGGCGTATTTGCCAAGATGCTTTTCAAGAAATGCTGCATCGCTCGCGAGTGCGGCGGCAAGGCTGCCAGCTTTCACGCCCGCCGGGAGATTTTTGACCGAGGAAAGCTTGGCGGCAAACTGGCCGTTCACGAAAACCAGACGCGAACCGGATTGCTGCGCGAAGAGCAAATCTTTGAGTTGGTCGGCTGCGACGCTTTCGCTGGATTCAAACGCGGGATTGAACGGCAGCTTGGCGATGGGCGCGGTGTTGGTAAAGCGCCAGTCTTCGTGATTGATGGTCGGCAGGCCGATTTCGCTGAAGCGGGCCATGCCGGCCTTGCGGATCGGCAACAGCCATTTCGGCTGGCTGGTCTCGCGCTCGAAGCGACTGAATTTTTCCAGATACGCGCCCGAATTGATCGCGGGAGCCTGAGTGTTTTTGGTCTGCGCCATGGTTTAGGATCCGTGGCGGAGAACCGATTCCGCACGGACGGGAAGTCTGCCAACAAAAAACGGGAGCGCAAGTGCGCCCTTCAGGCTCGCCGGATGATTTTTGCCGCGACAAATCCCGCCAAAGTCAACCCGGCAAAGATAATCCAGTTGTATTTCGAGCCAATGAACGAGTAATGGTGGCTGATCATCGTGAACACCACGGTGAACACGATGAACGTATTGTGCTTGGAGCGGGTTTTGGCACGTGCGCCTTCGGCGAGGTTGGGTTCTTGCCCGGCTTTGAGCGCGGCGACCATGCGTTTTTGCGGCGGCAAAATGCGCATCCAGACGTTGGCGGTCATAATAGTGCCGAGCATCGCACCGATTTGCAGAAACGCGGCGCGGGCTGGGAAAAGCGGCAGGTTCAGTTGCATGAAGCCAAGGTTGATCTTGCCTTTGCACATAAACAAGAGCGCCACGCCCACCAAGAGCAGATAAGAAATCACTGCACCAGCGACTTCATTTTTGAAAACCTTCGACCACAGCAGATCGTAAACAACCCAGCCCAGCAGCAGGAAACCGATGCTCATCCCCATCGCTTGACCTTTGCTATACGGCCATTCGTCGAACTCGATGAGCTTGCTGCCGTGAAAGTACATCAGGCCGAACAACAGGATGCCAGTGATCCACGTCGTGAAGGATTCCCACTTAAACCAGTGTAACACCTGCGGCATCATCTGCGGGCGTTTCTGTTTTTCCACCAAGTAAAATCCACCGCTGTGAACCATCCAGACATTCTTCTCCGATTTGCCATCGCCCTTCTCCGCTAGCTTCTCCAACTCGCTGAAACGCCCGTCCAGCCAGGTGAAATAAAACGTCGCCCCAACCCACATGATGCCGGCGAAAATGTGCCCCCAGCGCAACAGCATCTCGATCCACTCAGTCATTTCCGGGTTCATAATCTCGATTCCTTATTCTTTTACGGGTGCAAGGTGCGGACGTGGCGAACAGGGTCAAGCCTCTTTTCCCCAGTATCCCTCACATATTCGGGTTCAGAAGTTACTTTGTGAAATAAATCACGAATCCTTCTTGCCTGAATTTGCCCTGCCGACTAACCTTTTCTTGCGTCCCATCCCGACGCCCGATCCCATGTCACAAACCACGGAATTTGGCTACGATTCGCGA
This sequence comes from Verrucomicrobiota bacterium, assembly GCA_049840435.1. GTDB lineage: Bacteria > Verrucomicrobiota > Verrucomicrobiia > Limisphaerales > JADLHS01 > JADLHS01. Next base: position 87,260 of record JASGKY010000034.1, read on the forward strand.
ATTGAAGGCGATGTCATCCATACCACGGTGGATGCCGCCCTCAATTGGTTTCGCAAGAATTCCATTTGGCCGATGCCGATGGGGTTGGCGTGCTGCGCCATCGAATTGATGGCCACGGGCGCGAGTCGCTTTGATATTTCGCGCTTCGGCATGGAAGTCATGCGTTTTTCGCCCCGGCAATCGGACGTGATGATCGTCGCGGGCACGGTGACCTACAAGATGGCCATGTCGGTAAAACGCATCTATGACCAGATGGCTGAGCCGAAATGGGTGATTGCCATGGGCGCGTGCGCTTCGACGGGCGGCATGTATCGCAGTTACTGCGGTTTTGCAAGGCGTGGATAACATTTTGCCTGTGGATATTTATGTGGCGGGTTGTCCGCCTCGCCCGGAAGCGCTGCTCGATGCGCTGATGAAGCTTCAAAACAAGGTTCAGCGTGAGCCGATGTTGGCCACCTTGAAGAAACCTGGCCCGGCGCTGGCCAAAGCCTGATTTCTTCGAAGTGAAAGCCGCAGAATTTGCCAACAAACTTCACGAAAAGTTCGGGGATCTCGTCTCCGCACCTGTTGAATTTCGTGGTGAAGTCTCGGTTAAAGTCGCTGATGCAGAGCGAATTGTGGAAGTTAGCGCTTTTGCGAAGAAGGAGCTTGGCTTCGATTACCTCGTGGATGTTTCCAGCTTCGATAACTATGGCGAAGACCCGCGTTGGACGGTGGTCTATCATCTCTATGGTATCGCCTCGAAACAGTATCTACGCCTCTCACGTTAGCGTTAGCGAAGAGAAATCTGAGCTGCCGACGGTCACAAACGTGTGGCGGACGGCGGATTGGCATGAGCGCGAGATTTACGACATGATGGGCATCCGTTTTCGCGGGCATCCTGACTTGCGGCGCATCCTGATGTGGGAAGGCTATCCCTATTTCCCTCTGCGCAAAGATTTTCCGCTGGCGGGCAAGCCGAGCGATTTGCCCGAAGTGGCGTTCTCCAATCCAGCTCCGCTGGAAGGCGGGCCGTTTGTCACAGTCGCCGGTGGTAAGGATTCCATCGAACGCGAGCCGCGCGTCACGACTTATTGAAGGCTGATTTGCATGGCTGAAGTTCAAGAAATTACGATTCGCGATACCGCTGCGCAGAGCGAATACGGCGGCGCAATGCGCTGCCGCCCGCCGAGGATTTGCAGGACATGCAGGGCGAGAAGATGGTCCTCAACATGGGACCGTCGCATCCGTCCACGCACGGCGTGTTGCGCATCATTCTGGAGTTGGACGGTGAGATCATCACCAAGGCCATCCCTGACGTCGGTTATCTACATCGCGGCGACGAAAAAATCGCCGAGAACATGACCTACACCCAGTTCATCCCGTACACGGATCGACTGGATTATCTCGCGCCGCTGGCGAACAACGTCGCTTACGCGCTCGCGGTGGAAAAACTCCTTGGCATCCACGACAAACTGCCGCCGCGCTGCCAATACATCCGCGTCATCTGCTGCGGAACTGGCGCGTATCTCGTCGCATTTGCTCGGCGTCGGCTGCTTCGCGATGGACGTGGGCGCGATGACGGTGTTCCTGCTCACATTCACGGAGCGCGAAAAGATTTATAACCTCGCCGAGGCTCTCAGCGGCGCGCGGTTCACGACGAGTTACACGCGTATCGGTGGCGTTTCGCGTGATACTCCGCCCGGTTGGTGTGACGCGGTGCGCAAGTTCATCAACGAAGTTGTCGTCAACATCAACGAAGTCGAGACGCTGCTCACGCGCAATAAAATCTGGGTGGACCGCACGAAGGACGTCGGCGTCATCTCGAAGGCGGATGCGATTGATTTCGGTTTGAGCGGCCCGAACCTGCGCGGCAGCGGTGTGAATTACGATTTGCGCAAGGACCAGCCTTATCTTTGCTACAAAGATTTGCAGTTCGACGTGCCGCTGGGCGAAGTCGGCGATTGCTATGATCGTTATCTCGTGCGCATGGAAGAGATGCGTCAGAGCGTGAAGCTCATCCATCAGTGCCTCGACAAGATTCCCGGCGGCTTCGATAACACGTCAAAAGAACCCGTTAACGTGGCCGATGGCAAAATCGTTTTGCCGCCGAAGAACAAGGTGATGTCGAGCATGGAGGAATTGATTCATCAATTCATGCTCGTAACGCAGGGTGTGAATTGTCCGCCCGGCGAAGTTTATTTCGGACACGAAAATCCGAAGGGCGAACTTGGCTTTTACATCAACAGCCGCGGCGGCGGCACGCCGTATCGGATGAAGATCCGCAGCCCCAGCTTTGTGAACCTGAGCATCCTGTCGCATCTGTTGCCCGGCCACATGATGAGCGACACGGTTTCGATCCTGGGTTCGTTTGACTTTGTGATGGGAGAATGTGACCGATGAGTTTTTCCGTTCCCGCAAATCTTGAGACCGAGATTGACGAGCTGATCACGCATTATCCCGTGAAGCGCAGTGCGTCGCTCATGTTGCTGCACGCGTTGCAGGAGCATTTCGGCTACATCTCGCACGAAGCGACGGAGTGGGTCGCGAAGAAACTCGGCTTGCAGCCCATCAACGTCCACGAACTCGTGACGTTCTATCCGATGTTCCGCCAGCAAGCTCGCCGGCAAATATCAGATCAAAGTCTGTCGCACGCTCAGTTGCGCGCTCGGTGGTTCGCACAAGTTGCACAAACATTTTTGCGCCAAGCTCGGCCTTGATCCGCATGCGCATGGTTTGCAGACGTCGAAGGACGGGAAGTTCTCGGTCGAATTCGTCGAGTGCCTCGCCGGTTGCGGCATGGCGCCGGTGATGATGTGTAACGAAGATTTCCACGAAGGCGTCACGAACGCCAAGGCGGACGAAATCGTGGGGGGCTGCACATGAAGAATTGGTTGCCCGACATGGATTTGAACCATGACAAACAGATTCAGAGTCTGCTGTGCTACCGTTACACCATCGGGCAAACCGGCGTGTCGCATAGGCTAGATATTTCCCTTTCAGAGTCAAGAAACTGATATGCCGCAAGAGTTCAAATTCATCCTGAAGCACGCCGATCAGCCGGGTTACACGCCCGACATCGAATGCTATTTGCGGCATGGCGGTTACGACGCGCTCAAGAAGGCGCTCGCCATCCAACCGAAGGATTTGCCGGATGGCAAAAAAATGTCGCCGCAGGAACAGATTCGCGACGATGTGAAGCTTTCCGGTCTGCGCGGACGCGGTGGCGCGGGTTTCTCGTGCGGACTCAAATGGAGCTTCGTGGATCGTCGCAGCGGCAAGCCGATTTATCTCATCTGCAACGCCGACGAATCCGAGCCCGGCACGTTCAAGGATCGCCAGATCATCCACAAAGACCCGCATCAGCTCATCGAGGGCATGATCATCTCGTGCTTCGCGAACGACGTGAAGCTCGCCTACATCTACATCCGTGGCGAGATGCCCAAGGGCGCGAAAATTTTGAACGCCGCGTTGAAGGAAGCGCGAGCGAAAGGTTTCCTCGGCAAAAATATTTTGGGCAGCGGCGTTGAAGTTGAAATCCACGTCCATCGCGGTGCGGGTGCTTACATCTGCGGCGAGGAAACCGGCCTCATCGAATCGCTCGAAGGCAAACGTCCTTATCCGCGCATCAAGCCGCCGTATTTCCCGGCGGTGCTCGGGCTCTACATGTGCCCGACTATCGTCAACAACGTCGAGACGCTTTGCCACGTGAAGCACATCGTCACGATGGGCGGCGCGGAATACGCGAAGCTCGGCACGCCGAACAACACCGGCACACGCATCGTGAGCTTAAGCGGCCAGGTGAAACGCCCCGGCTACTACGAAATCGAAGTCGGCAAAGTCACGCTCGGCCAGTTGATCAACGATGCGAACTTCGGTGGCGGTTTGTTGGACGGTCGCAAGTTGAAGGCGATCATTCCCGGTGGTTCGTCCTCAAAAATTTTGAAGGCGGGCGAGAAGTTCAAACTCAAGCGCAAGGTGGACGGCAAAGACGTCGAAGTTGAAACCGACGTGCTAGATCTGCCCTACGATTTCGATTCGCTCATGGCCGCAGGCACAATGTCGGGCTCAAGCGCCATCATCGTTATGGACGACAGCGTGGACATCGTCGAAGCGCTGGCGAACCTCAGCGAATTTTACGCGCACGAAAGCTGCGGCCAATGCACGCCCTGCCGCGAAGGCTCGCTCTGGATGAGCAAGACTTTGCATCGCCTCACGCACGGTCACGGTCGCAAGGGCGATGCGGATTATCTCGAGAAGATCGCGAACAACATTCCCGGCGGCCGCACGATTTGTGCGTTCGGCGAAGCGTGTTCGTGGCCGGTGCAAAGTTTCGTCGCCAAGTTCCGCGAAGATTTTGTCGCGAAAGGCGCAGCAGATGAAGAGCGCAACAAGCAAGCTGCCCCCGCGAAGGAAAAGAATTTAGCCGCAGCCGCACATTAATTCGATGTCAACCGCAGCCGCAACTGAAACCAAGCCCGCGCCGCCCACGATTGAAAAGATCAAGGTGAAGGTGGACGGGCGCGAAATCGAAGTGCCGAAGCTCTCGCCGGACCGACACCGGCAAGCTCGTGCCCACGACGATGATTCAGGCGACGGAAGCCGCGAAGACGGATGTGCCGCATTATTGCTATCATCCGAAGCTGCCCATCGCCGGCAACTGTCGCATGTGCCTCGTCGAGTTCGGCACGCCCGCGCTCGGCCCGGATCGCAAGCCGGTGATGAACCCCGACGGCACGCCGAAGATCGCGAAGTCGCCGCGTCCGGCCATCGCCTGCGCCACGCCGATTTCGCCCGGCATGGAGATTTACACCAAGACTCCGAGCGTGAAACAGATGCGCGAGGGCGTGTTGGAATCGCTGCTCATCAATCACCCGCTCGATTGCCCGATCTGCGACCAGGCCGGCGAATGCAAGCTTCAGGAATATTCCTTAGACTACGGCCAGAGCGGCAGCCGCTTCGTCGAGGCGAAGGTTCACAAGCCCAAGGCGGTTGATCTCGGACCGCGCATCATGCTCGATGCGGAACGTTGCATTCTCTGCACGCGCTGTATCCGCTTCACGCGCGATGTCGCGGGCGATGACGCATTGGGCATCGTGAATCGCGGCAGCTACAACACGATCGCCACATTCCCCGGCCTGCCGTTCAACAACAATTACACGTTGAACACCGTGGACATTTGTCCTGTGGGCGCGCTGACGTCGAAGGATTTTCGTTTCCAGATGCGCGTGTGGTTTCTCAAGGAAACCAAAAGTGTCTGCACGAGCTGCGCGACGGGTTGCAACGTCCTCATCAGCTCGCGCGAAGAAAAGATTTACCGCTACACACCGCGCGACAATGACGGCGTCAACGGCCCGTGGATGTGTGATGCCGGCCGCTTGAACTACAAGTGGATTCAGCGCGAAGACCGCTTGAAGGACGTTCTGGTGCGCGGCGAAAAATCATCGTGGACCGTGGCGCTCAGCGAAATCGCGGACAAACTCAAACAGGCTCCAGCGAACTCGGTGGCCATCGTGGCTTCCGCGCGGCAGACGAACGAGGAACTCTGGCTGCTGAGCAAGCTCAAGGCGAAGCTCGGCGCGCTCAGTGATTCCGTTCCGCGCGTCGGCAAGGGCGACAATCTGCTCGTGGACGAAGACAAGAATCCGAACACGAACGGCGCACGCCTCACCGGCATGAGTTTCACCGAGATGGGCATCAATCTCTCGAAGATCGCGGCAGGGATTGCGCGCGGCGAAATCAAGACGTTGATCGTCTTCGGCGAAGACTTGCTGATGAATTCGGTCAAGAGCGAAAAGCTCCGCGACAAGGAACTCACCAGCGAAGTCGTGCACGAACACGGCATCACAGCGGAACTCCTCGGCAAGCTCGACACGCTCATCGTGAGCGACATTCTGCCGAACGCGACGGCGAAGTATGCGCATTACGTTTTGCCGGGCTGCGCGCACGCCGAGAAACGCGGCTCGTTCACGAATCGCGATGGCCGCGTACAGAAGTTCATGCAGGCGATCCAGCCCAAGGGCGACGCGCGCGCCGAGTGGGATTTCCTGCACGACCTGGTTTACAACGTCACCGGCAAGAACGGTTTCCTGACCATCGAAGGCTTGTTCAACGAGATGGCGAAGGATGTGCCTGCGTTCAATAGCCTCACATGGGCAAGCCTCGGTGACGCAGGTGTGACGGTGAAAATTTAATGGTAGGGACGAGCTGCTGCTCGTCCTCGGGTTTAGGCTGCGCGGCAGCGCAGCCCTACCGAACTCAGTAGAGAAGAATTTTTGAATGTTTGATTGGTTCAACAACTTGGATGCGACGACGCAGTCCGTGATCTTCACGGGCATCAAAATCGTCGTGTGCTTCGCGGTCATGATGACCATGGTGGCTTACACCGTGGTGCTCGAACGCCGGCTGTGCGCGTGGATTCAGGACCGCATCGGACCAAACCGCGTCGGCCCATTCGGTCTGTTACAGCCCGCCGCTGACGGCATCAAGGCATTCTTCAAGGAAGAGATGACCCCGGCGCAGGTGCGGAAGATTTTCTTCACGCTCGCACCGATGATTGCACTCATCCCGGCGATTCTGAACCTCGCCGTGATTCCCTTCGGCTCAACGCTCGGCAAACAACCGATGGTGCTGGCGAATCTGAACGTCGGCATCCTCTACACGTTCGGCATCGTGTCGCTGGGCGTTTACAGCATCGTGCTGGCGGGTTACGCGAGTAATTCCAAGTTCCCGTTCCTCGGCGGTATCCGCTCCAGCGCGCAGATGATTTCCTACGAAATCTCGATGGGCATGAGCGTCATCCCCATCTTCCTCTACGTCGGCAGCCTGAACTTGAGCGACGTCATCACCGCGCAGACCGGCACGCAACTCGGCTTCCTGCCGAACTGGTTTGTGCTGCAAACGCCGATGACCTTCCTTGCGTTCTGCATCTTTCTCGTCGCGTCGTTCGCGGAAACGAACCGTACGCCCTTCGATTTGCCCGAAGCCGAGCAGGAGCTCGCCGGCGGGTACAACATCGAATACAGCTCCATCAAGTTCGCGATGTTCTTCATGGGCGAATACGCGAACATGATCCTCGTCTCGGCGATGATGGTGACGCTGTTCTTCGGTGGATGGACGTTGCCGTGGTTCGGCCTCGATCAACCCGCGACTGACCTCATTCACGGCGTGCTGCACATCGGCATTTTCCTCGGCAAAGTTTTCTTGTTCCTCGTGTTGTTCGTCTGGATTCGCTGGATGTGGCCGCGTTTCCGTTACGACCAACTCATGGACCTCGGCTGGCGGAAATTTATCCCGGTCGCGCTGGCAAACATTCTGGTCACGGCCATCTGGCTATGGTGGAGGAGTGCGAAATGATCGTTAAACGTAAACCCCTCAATCTCGCGGAACGGCTTTATCTGCCGGCCATCATCGGCGGTTTCAAGGTCACGCTGCGCCACCTCTTCAAGAAGAAGGTGACGATGCAGTATCCCGAGGAGAAATGGGTCGTACCGCAGGGTTATCGCGGCGCGCCGTACCTTGTAAAGGATCAGGAAGGCAGCACCAAATGCGTGAGCTGCCAGCTCTGCGAATTTGTCTGTCCGCCGAAAGCCATCAAGATCACGCCGCCCGGCCCGACCGGCAAACCCGCCGATCGCTCGAACGCGGAAAAGATGCCGAAGGAATTCGAGATCAACATGCTCCGGTGCATCTTCTGCGGCTTCTGCCAGGAAGTCTGCCCCGAGGAAGCGATCTTCCTGCAAAAAGATTATTCGCTCACCGGCACGAGCCGCGCGGAGATGATTTACAACAAAGAAAAACTCCTCGCGCTCGGCGGCACGCACGCCGGTGTCCAGAAGTGGAAGCACAAAGCCGAAGAGGCTAACGCGCAGGAAAATTTCCCGGTGAAGGTCTAGGACAGAAATGGCAACCGATATTCTATTTTACGTCTTAGCGGCACTGACGCTGGTTTTCGGCGCGCTGGTCGTCGCGAATCCATTCAGTCGCAATCCGGTCACGAGCGCGATGTTTCTCGTGCTCACGATCATCTCGATGGCGGGGCTGTTCGTCTTGCTGCACGCGTTCTTCCTCGCGGCGGTGCAAGTGCTGGTTTACGCGGGCGCGGTCATGGTGCTGTTCCTGTTCGTCATCATGCTGCTCGATTTGAAGGATGAAGAGCGGCGCAAGATCAAACTGACCGGCTTGGTGGCAGGCGTGCTTTCCGTCGGCGCAATCGTCGCTATCTTCGTTCGTTCGTTGCTGGCGACAAATCCCGGCAAGGATTTGGAAGGAAAAGCCGTGGGCGACACCGCCACGCTCGGCAAGATGCTGTTCACGAATTACCTGTTGCCGTTTGAAATCGTCTCCATCCTGCTCCTCGTGGCGATGGTCGGCGTGATTCTCCTGAGCAAAAAGGATCTGAAATGACGCACGTCGGCTTGGAACATTATCTCGTGGTCAGCGCGCTGCTGTTCGCGCTGGGGTTGCTCGGTGTCATCACGCGCCGCAATTTGCTCGTGCTCTACATGTCGCTGGAACTGATGCTCAACTCAGCGAATCTGGCGCTTGTCTCCTTTTCGCGGTTCAACGACAACCTCAACGGCCAGGTGATGGTGTTCTTCATCATCACCGTGGCGGCGGCGGAAGTGGCAGTGGGCCTCGCGCTCATCGTCGCGCTTTATCGCAAACGGCAGTCGGCACACGTTGAAGACCTGACCTCGATGAAATACTGACGGATGAAATACGAAGTTTTACCTTGGGTGATTCTGTTTCTGCCACTCGTCGCGGCGGGAATCATCACTCTGTTCACGCTGAAGAACAAGACGGTCAGTGCCACCTTGTCTGTGGGCGCTATCGTCGTTGGCTTTTTCGCGACGGTGCTTTGCTTCCGTGCGTTTCGGTTTTCGCCGCAGGAATTCACCATCAACTGGCTCGATCTCGGCACGCTGCAAGTGGACTTCGGTCTGCGACTCGATCCGTTGAGCTTGATGATGCTACTCATCGTCACCGGCGTCGGCAGCCTCATCCACATCTACTCGATCGGCTACATGAAGAGCGACCCGGCGTTCTCGCGTTTCTTCGCGTGCCTGAGCCTGTTCACCTTCTCGATGCTCGGCATCGTGCTCTCGAACAATTTTCTCCAGATGTTTATCTTCTGGGAACTGGTCGGCGTGTCCAGCTACCTGCTCATCGGTTTCTGGTTCGAGAAAGCCAGCGCGGCCGACGCGAGCAAAAAGGCTTTCCTCACAAACCGTATCGGCGACTTCGGCTTCATGCTCGGCATCCTGATTATCTGGGTCACGTTGCATGGGACGCTGAACTTCGAAGTCATCAAACATTACGTTCAGGATAATCCCACCGTGCTTGGTGGCGCGGCAACGCTTGCAGGCTTGTTGATCTTCTGCGGTGCGATCGGTAAGTCTGCGCAATTCCCACTGCACGTCTGGTTGCCGGACGCGATGGAAGGCCCGACGCCTGTCAGCGCGCTCATCCACGCTGCGACGATGGTGGCGGCCGGTGTTTACATGCTGTGCCGCGTGTTCTTCATCTTCACGCCGGACGCGTTGACGGTGATTTCGTGGGTGGGCGGTTTCACGGCTTTGCTCGCGGCGCTCATCGCCGTCCAGCAAAACGACATCAAACGCATCCTCGCCTACTCGACGCTCTCGCAACTCGGCTACATGGTCATGGGTGTCGGACTCCATTCGCCAGAAGCAGGCATGTTCCACCTGACGACGCACGCGTTCTTCAAAGCACTGCTGTTCCTCGGTGCGGGCTCAGTCATCCACGCGATGCACCACGAGCAAGACATCTGGAAGATGGGCGCGTTGGCCAAGAAAATGCCGGTGACGTTCCGCACGTTCATGATCGGCACGCTGGCGTTGGCGGGCTTTCCGGGCTTGAGCGGCTTCTACTCGAAGGACGCCATCCTCGCTGCCGCACATCATCACAGCCTGCCATTGTTCATACTCGGCGTAGGTGTTTCCGCGTTGACGACGTTCTACATGTTTCGCTTGGTCTTCGTCGCGTTCTTTGGCCCGGCCAAGTCGCACGATGTGGATCACGCCCACGAATCTCCCGGCGTCATGATCTGGCCGCTGATCATTCTGGCTGTGCCGAGTGTCATCGGTGGCGTCATCGGCATCGAAGCTTTGTTTGCCGGTGCGTTACACGGCGAAACGGAGCACGCGCCGGGAATCCTGGCTCAATTGATTCTGCCGTTCCAACACGCCCCAGTTGCTGCTCTCAGTGGTTTTGGCGCATTCGTGGTCGGATTGGTCCTCGCGTGGAAGTTGTATTGGAACGCGAAGGAAGACGTGTTCGCCACGAAGTTTAGTGGCTTGTCCAAGCTGATGAGCAACCGCTTTTACTTCGACGAGATTTACGAGGCCACGGTCATCCGCATCCACGACGGCATCGCGGCGGTGGCCAACTTCATTGATCGCTGGATCGTGGAAGGATTCTGCATCGGTCTCGTGCGCGGCGGAACGGATTTGACGGGCCGCGCGCTGCGATTGGTCCAGACCGGCAACATCCAGACCTACGCCTTCCTGTTCGTGTTGGGCGTGGCGCTGGTGCTGTGGTTCATGCTTGGAAAATGATTTAGATGACGACGTTGACCTTAATCTTTGCTCTGCCGTTGCTCGCCGCAATCGCGCTGGCGTTTGTGCCGCGCAACCTCGGTGTCATCGCCCGTGGCGTGGCGTGCGGCGTGACGTTTGTCACGATGCTGCTGGCCATCCTGACGTTCTGGAAATTTGATTCCACTGCGGAGGGCTATCAGTTTGCCAGCACCATTCCGTGGCTGGGGGCAGAATCACTCGGCATCGCCTGCAAGTTCGGCGTGGACGGCTTGAACATCGGCTTGGTGCTGATGGGCGCAATCGTCGCGTTTGCGGCGGCGTGCTGCTCGTTTGAGATCAAGACCCGCGAGAAGGAATTTTACATCCTGCTCCTCACGATGACCGGCGGCATCCTCGGGGCTTTCATGTCCACCGACCTGTTCTTCTTCTACTTCTTCCACGAACTCGCGCTCGTCCCGACGTTCATCATGATCGGCGTGTGGGGGCGCGGCGAACGGAAGAACTTTGCGACATTCCAGATCACGATTTACCTGAGCATCGGGGCGCTGCTGGCGCTGCTCGGCCTCATCGCGCTTTATCTGCAATTGCCCGCCGACAGCCGCACGTTCGATATCCCGACGCTGACGAAGTATTTCACCGAGCACACGATGGCCCACAGCGCGCAGATGTTTGTCTTTCCGTTGCTGCTCCTAGGCTTCGGTATCCTCGTCTCGCTCTGGCCGTTTCACTCGTGGGCGGCGCTAGGCTATGGTTCAGCTCCCAGCGCCACGGCCATGTTGCACGCTGGCGTGTTGAAGAAGTTTGGGCTCTACGGCTTGATCCGCGTCGCGATTCCATTTTGCCCGGAGGTCGCTCAATCTCATCTGCAATTGATCGCCTGGCTCGCGCTGGGCAACGTGCTTTACGTCGGTTGGGTGGCGATGAAGCAAAAGAATTTGAACCTGCTCATCGGTAATTCCAGCGTGGCGCACATGGGCATCATCTTCCTCGGCGTCGCCAGCCTGAACCTTGTTGGCGTCACTGGAGCGGTGGTCATCATGGTTGCGCATGGTTTCCTCGCTGCGCTGACATTCGGCCTGAACGGTTACATCTACAACCAGACCGGCACGCTCGAAATGAATGAACTGGGCGGCTTGGCTAAGAAATTGCGCTTCATCGGCGTGGCGTTCGTAATGGCGGCGATGGCCGGCTGCGGCTTGCCGGGCTTTCTGAATTTCGTCGGTGAAGCCTCGGTGTTCTTCGGCGCATGGCAAGTGCCGGCGTTGCGCACAGTGACGGTGTTGGCGGTCTGGGGTGCGTTGATCATCGGTGCGGTTTACATGCTACGGGCGGTCCGCGCTGCGATGCACGGCGAGATGGCCGAGAAGTGGGCGAGCCTTACGGACGCCGATCTCTGGCGCAAACTGCCCTACGTCCTTTTGATCGCAAGCCTGCTGGTATTCGGCTTCTTCCCGCGCCTGCTGACCGACAAGGTCAAACCGGTGACGCAGCAAATCGTGAACATGGCGACGGTTAAACCGGCCACGCCCGCAACCAGCGAAACGGTGGTGATGGTGGAAAGCAAATGAACCTTTCTTTGATGTCATTGGAATTGTCGGTCGTGGCACTAGGAATCTTGGTGCTGCTGGCCGACTTGTGGTTGCCGGTGGAACGCAAGCGGGCCTTGGGCTATGCAGCAGCGGCGGCGCTCAGCTTGCTGTTTCTGAATACTTTTACCAGCCATTGCAGCTGTGCTTTGGCTGGCGAAGCTTTCGGCGGAATGTTCATCCAAGACGGCTTATCGGTCTTCTTCAAACGCTTTTTCCTGCTCGCAGCAGTGCTGGTCTTGGTTCTGGCGGTGGAGTTTGCGGATCGGATTGCCGCCGGCATTTCAGAGTATTACTCGCTCATCGTGTTCGCGCTGGCAGGCATGTTGTTCGCCGCCTCGTCCAACAACTTCGCGATGCTGTTCGTTTCCATCGAACTCATCACGATCACCTTCTACATCCTGACGAGTTTCACGCGCGGCAAGGTTACGTCGCTCGAATCAGGCGTGAAATATCTCATCCTCGGCGCGCTCTCCTCAGCGTTCATGGTGTACGGCATTGCGCTGGTATGGGGCACAACCGGCCAGTTCAGCTTTAACGAACTGGCAGTGGTTTCGCCAAACTTCGTAGAGAACAAAGTCTTCCTGTTTGGCGTACTGTTCATTCTGGTCGGGCTGGGCTTCAAGATAGCGGCGTTTCCATTCCAGATGTGGACGCCGGACGTTTATCAAGGTGCACCCGCTCCGACGACAGCCTTCCTCGCCATCGGCTCGAAAGCGGCGGGATTTGTATTACTGCTGCGGTTTCTCTTCGGTGCGATTCCCAGCGTGACGGCGCACTGGGACAAGTTGCTCATCGTAGTTTCGGCCATCACAATCCTTTATGGCAATCTTTGCGCGCTGCCGCAGCGCAATATGAAGCGACTGCTCGGCTATTCGAGCATCTCGCATGCGGGGTATCTGCTTTTGGGTGTGGCGACAGTGACTGGCGCTGGGCAGACTGCCGTCCTGTATTACTTGAGCGGTTACCTGTTCACTACGCTGGCGGCCTTTGCAGTGATTGTCACGGTGCTCCGGCATCTAGATAGCGAAGACGTTGGTGGCTTAACTGGTTTACATCAACGATCGCCATTGCTGGCTGCAACTTTGACGCTCGCAATGGTTTCGCTGGCGGGCATTCCACCCTTGGCTGGATTCTTCGGCAAGTTTTTACTACTCAAAGCAGTTATCGAACAAGGAGCGGCAAATCATGGCTACTATTGCTTGGCCTTCACGGCCCTTGTGGGCGTGGTAATCTCGTTCTACTACTACTTCGGCGTCATCAAAACGATTTACTTTGGTAAGAGCGCGACTGAGGCAAGTCCGATTACAATGTCGCTGCCGATGAAACTGGCAATTTGCGTCTGCATTGCGGGCATGTTCTGGCTCGGTATCGCACCCAACAGCTTGTTGGATTTGGCGCAGAAGGCGACCACCGCCCTGACCAGCGCGCATTAAGTTAGCGCGGAAACTTCGTCAGACTATAAGCCGCAAACGACAGGGCATACACCATCCAGCCACCAGCTAGGTGGACCTCCCAATTACGAGCTGATAGTCGTCGCGCCCAACTTCCAAGTGCCAAACCAATCGGCATCAAGAGCGGGAACAGATGCCGTCCCTGCCCCATGCCGAAGAGATAGCCGAAGCGCAGCACGAGCAAAACATTAACCACGACACCAAGCCAGAGAGCGAACAAGAACGGTTGATTCGCCTTAGAATTGAGAACGTCAAAGGCGGATTTGCGTAACGAGAGCAGTTTTGCTCCCAAGCACATTGCTAGAAATACCATTCCCAGCGCAGGAAATGGATAGCCGACGTCGTTGATGATACCAGATACAGCCCAAAACGTTTTCACCAGATGATGAATGGAGGAAGCAAGGCCGTGAACGAAAGAGGGCCAGACCTTCAGATCACCGCTGAGCAGTTCCGGCGTGAGCGTGTGATAAATCCGCCAGCACCGGACAATCCACGGCAAATACAACAGAAAGGCGAGCCCCAATCCCAAGCTTAAGTAGCCAGTCACGCGACGCCAATTGATGCGTTGCTGCCAAAACTCCAGACCAGCCCCGGTCACGATGATGGGGATAAACACCACGGCTGACCGCTTGGTCAATAAAGCCCCTCCCAGCAACAGCCCGATCAGCAGAGCGTTTTTCCAACCGTAGTCACGGTTCGCCAGCAGACAAAGCATGCCTCCGCCTAGAGTAACGAGCAGATTGTCATTGTTGATGGCGGAAGAACTAAAAGTATAGGTCGGCAATAGGCAAAGCAGTCCTAGTGAGACTACTCGAACCAGCCGGTCGGTGATCTGGAGTCGGTGCAATAATATAACGCCAGCCCACACGTTCAACAGCCACAGCAAAAAAGAAAAGACCCGGAGGAGCAGAACCGTGGCGGCTGCGTTGCATCCTATAAGTTTGGCGAAGGTATAAAACGGGGTGAGCAATAAATAGTAGAGTGGCGGCTGAAAATATTCCCATTCGTTTCCGGCGTCGCCCAACTTGGTAGTGAGGATGGGAAACTCGCCGCGCTCGGCGATGAACTTGATGTAGTTGAAATGCGCCTGTTCGTCCGGGGCATAGAACGTCGGCGTCAGGAACAGATATGCTAGCCGACAAACGACCCCAACTAGCAGCAAGGTCGGAAACCAGCTTGGGCAGTCACCGGCTTTCCGCGCGTGCTGCCCAAGCCGCCACCAGAGCGCTCCACCAACTCCCAGCGCAACCAACAAGCTGATCCAAGTCTGAGCGGCAGGCATGGTTGACGATGAGTAGGCTTAGACGCGACCACGGAAATATTCGATGGTCTTGTTGATGCCTTCCTCCAACGGCACTTCCGGTTGCCACTTCAACAATTTTTTTGCCTTGGCAATATCAGGCTTACGTTGCTTAGGATCGTCCTGTGGCAGTGGTTTGAAAATGATTTCGTTCCGCGCGTTGGTCGCCTTGAGGATGGCATCCGCAAATTGCAGCATCGTCATTTCGCGCGGATTACCGATATTCACCGGGAGGTGATGATTGCTCATCATGAGGCGATAGATGCCTTCGATAAGGTCCGAGACGTAGCAAAAGCTACGCGTCTGCTTGCCTGTGCCGAATACCGTGATGGGCTGGTCGGTTAGTGCCTGACTGATAAAGGCCGGCACGACCCGCCCATCATCAAGACGCATTCGTGGACCATAGGTGTTGAAGATGCGCACGATACGGGTCTCCAGTTTATGCGCGCGGTGATAACCCATGACAAGGGCTTCAGAGAAACGTTTTGCTTCATCGTAGCAGCCGCGCGGGCCGATAGGGTTGACGTTGCCCCAATAGTCTTCAGTCTGCGGATGGATGAGTGGATCGCCGTAAACTTCAGAGGTCGAGGCGGTGAGAAAGCGGGCCTTTTTCCGGCGAGCGAGTTCCAGCGCCTGATAAGTGCCGAATGAACCCACCTTCAACGTCTCAATGGGGATCTGCAAATAATCAATCGGGCTGGCGGGCGAAGCAAAGTTCCAGACGTAATTTACCAAACCTGTGACGGTGATTGAATCGCAGATGTCCTGCTTGATGAAGCGGAAATTCTTATTGCCGCGCAAATGGGCAAGGTTGGCTTTGTTGCCGGTAACAAAATTGTCGAGGCCAACGACCTTGTGGCCACGTGCCAATAGAAGATCGGTCAGATGCGAACCAAGAAAACCGGCCGCGCCGGTCACCACGGAAATGGGTGTTTTTGATTTCATGAATTATTTTGGCGCCGGCCCGCGCCCCAGTCAGGCTGCCACTATTTGGCCCCGGAGCCAGCGAACACGGCAGGAATGGTGCGGAGTAAAATTTTGAAATCAAGCCAGAGCGACCAATTATCAATATATTCCAGATCCAACCTTACCCAATCGCTGAAGTCTTTGATCTCGTTTCGCCCGCTGACTTGCCAGAGACAGGTTAGGCCGGGCTTTACACTCAACCGCCGGCGATGGGCCATATCATTGATGCGCTTGATTTCGTCCACCGGCAAAGGCCGTGGTCCGACGAGGCTCATATCGCCGCGCAGGACGTTGAACAATTGTGGCAATTCATCAATACTAAACTTGCGCAGCCATTTGCCGAGCGGCGTGATGCGCGGGTCTTTGGTGATCTTGAAGACCGGACCAGTCATCTCGTTCATTGCCGCCAGCTCGTGTTTGACCTGCTCGGCATTCGTACCCATCGTGCGGAATTTGTAGATGGTGAATGGGGAACGATTCAAACCGGAGCGCTGCTGTCGGAACAACACAGGCCCTGGTGACGTGAATTTTATCAACGCGGCAACAATGAGCATGGGAATACCTGCAATCAGCAGCATCCCCAGCGCCCCGACAAAATCAATGACCTGTTTGATGACGCTTTGCCAAGAAGCTTCCGGCGTGGATCGGAAGACCAGTACCGGGCGGCCATAAAAATCGTCAAGACTGGTGCTGGAGATATTGGTTTTGAAAAAGTCTGCCACCAACCAGGCCTCCACACCTTCGAGTTCGCAGGCATTAACAACCACTTCTGCCCGATCAAAGTGCGCGTGACGAGTGCTGAGAATGACTCCATTGATAGAATGTTCATGCAACAGGTGGACGAACTCCTCGAGTTGCATCTCCTTCAGATCCATTTCGCGCACGATCTCCACGCCGGATTCCGGACGTCGTTGGATTTCTTCCCGCATCCGGGAGGTTTCCGTGGGTGTCCCCAAAAGCATGAAGCGCCGCCGAAACTGAATCTGCGCCAGCTTGCTGCGGACAGCTAGGGTCAGCAATTCCTCCTTCAGGTAAACCAGGCAAAAAGCTATGATGCCAAAACCGATAGGAACAAACCGCGCGATTTGAAGCCGAGAGAAGTAGAGCGCCAGTGTGAGGCCAATGGAAATAAACAAACAACCTTTGAAAAGCTGGAGCAAGGTATGCCGTCGCGGAGCTATCAGCGGACGGTCGTAGAACCCCTGAGCTTCCAACACCAGTGGGGACACTGGAATCAGCACCAAATAATGCCAGAAAAACTCCTCAAATTGGGCGATTCGAGGTTGCCCCAATGTGATTGTGACAAAGTCAGAGGCTCGAAATTCGTAGGCCAGCCAAAAGCTCACGGCAAAGATGCAGGCGTCTATCAACTGATAGACCTGCATCCGCATCTGGCGATCACGACGAAGCATAGAGTTATATCTAGCGCGAGCTCTTACTGATTTTAGGTGTGCCGTGGACTAGCTGAAATTCTGGCACAGCAGCCGCAATCAACTTCTTCATCCGCTCGTAAGTCTCTTCTTCCTGGCCGGGGGAACAAGGCGTAAAAAAGGTGATGTACGCCCAGCGCTCTAGCACGCCGGTGGTCAACAAAGTTCGAGCCATGGACCACATATGTTTCTTGCCATCAGGATCAGCGCTCATGGCTTTGTCAGCGACATACCAATAGACATACACCCCACCGGCCTGGATCTGTTTTCCTTCATGCGTGAAAGTGCCAGACAGCTTCAGCTTGATGACAGCAAGATCATACGGCACTGGCTTTTCAATA
Organism: Verrucomicrobiota bacterium; assembly: GCA_049840435.1. Lineage (GTDB taxonomy): Bacteria > Verrucomicrobiota > Verrucomicrobiia > Limisphaerales > JADLHS01 > JADLHS01. The sequence continues at coordinate 104,878 of JASGKY010000034.1, forward strand.
GGAATGGTCGTCACCTCAGTTGAATTGATAGTCCAACCCGCGCCCGTCAGACAGAACTGCGGTTTGTGCATACTGGCGCGATCCTCGCCCATCAACACGACATTCGCCGTGGTAGAGAATTTATCTGGCGCCGTGTAGCGCCGTTGCCCATAGCAGGTATCTTTTGGCAGAGTATTGGTGACAATTTCATTCTGAACGATCCATTCCGAAGTAAAATCCAAGACCTGCTCAGGTAATATCACATCGACCCGCTGAGTGCCTTCAATGGGACGCGTTTTCACCCCCGGCTCACCCAGTCGTTGGATGGATTTATACCTGGCCAAAACCGCCGCCGCCCCGCCAATCAGCAACGCCGTCACCACCAGCAAAATATATTTGGTTCGGTTCATGGTGTTTTGGTCACTCCATTGCTTCCATTGCTGGGCGTTCCTGGTTCGCCATGTTTCTCCAAATAACGCCCGATATACATCACGCCAATGATTGCCGGGATATAGGGCAACATGTTGATGAGCCCATTGTCATGAACATACTGCCCGGCGCCCTGCCCTCCAATGACCCCTGCCGCCACAATGATCGAAAGCCGCACGGCATTGCCCAATACCGCCAAGGGCAGCGAGGCGGCAATCATCACGAGGCGTTTTCCGGGGGAACGAAACACTAGGAAGCCGTAGGTGATAGAAATCAGTGCAATGGAAATCAAACTCCGCATGCCGCCACAAGCGGGAGCGACATCGTATCGGTATGTCCCCATGGCATCATAAAGCTGGGTGCCCGCCCGCACGACCCCGATCCCAAAGATATCGTTGAATAAATGCTCAACAATCCACGTGACCACGCGCTGCAAAGGAAAAGTAATCTTCTCAGTGAACGAACCTAGCGGCACCATGAACGCGAACAAGAAGAAGGGGAAGAATGTTGCCTTCAAAAACTTCGGCCCCAAACCATGCCCATCAAACCAAAAATACCACTGAATAGCCCAACGATGGAAAGTCGTTGTTGCTGGACGACAAAGCCAGCAATGTGCAACAAAACGCCGAACATCACCAACAACAGCCCCGGCCACCAAGTCCGTAGGGGTTGCGCCAGCAAATCCGCCCGTTTCCACCACAAGATTCCCAAGACCACAAAGGGAATCATGTTGCCATGACCGTCATCCGAAATTGCGGTTTCCATGTAGGCCACATGCATCCAGCCAAACAAGGAAGACGTTGGGATGTAACCGAACGAGGCATTGCCCAAAAATTGAAATAGGCATAGCCACGCCCCAAGCAGGCCAAAGAACAACCCCTTATCAGGCAATTGCCGCCAGTACGCCCGGATTTCTTGAGACAAACTGTCGGTTGGCGGTTGAAACGTCGGATTACTCATCTGAATTCACAGCTTCACAAGGCTATTGGATAACCAAGGCGACAATTATGCTCAATAAAATTAATGGCTGCTTTCCCCACGCCCGCCTCCACAGCCCATCGCGTAGCAGATAAAACAGGAACAAAGAGTTCCACTTGAAATAGCGCGGAATCAACCGCCGCGGCTCGGAACACATGCGATACAGCCACGTCAACGCGCACCGCTGCATCCATGCCGGCGCGTCGGGCTTGGTGCCGGCATTGGCGTCGAAAGCAAAACCCACCGTCAAAATCACGCCGCGGCGGATCAAATGCTTGTGTTTCTGTGCCCACACTTGCTGCTTGGGCGTGCCAAATCCAACCCAGATGAAGTCCGGCGAAAGCTGGTTCAGCTCGGCTATCACCTTTTCCTCGGCCTCTCCCTTGAGCGTGCCATCCGCCTGACACCAACCGTGAAACGAGCCGACAAATTTTACATTTGGGTTGAGCCGGGTAAACACCGCGCGCAGCTTCGCCCCACACTCTTCCGAACCGCCAAGCAGATAGTGCGTCGTCCCCGCAGGCACTCGCTCCAGAAATCGGCGCATAAACGTCGGACCATAGACCCGATCCCGCAGTTTCGCCCCCGCCCGATTCAAGCACCAGATCAAAGGCATCCCATCCGGTACCTGTTCCTCATACGCCCGCATCGTCGCAGCGAAAGCCGGCTCATGCCGTTGCATAGTGACGATCTGGGTGTTCACAAACTCCACCAACCGGCAGCGGGGTTCGCGCACCCAGCCCAGGCAAAGCGCAGCCAATTCCTCGTAATCAGTCACGAGCAATGGCACACCGAGCACGTGCAGTTTCTTCATCAGCGGATCATCCCTTGGCGCATTCTTCTCTACGCCACGATACCAAGGCTTTCAAATTGATTCCCTTCCGTATCATTCAGGAAAACGTTCCGGGAGTGTCGCGATCACCGGCGTCCGTTCAAGAAAAGACTTCTCTTGGTGTCTGAGTTGAGCGAAGTTTGGCGGCGCGAAATATCAGAACCGTTGCGCCGAGCGCCTGTTGTATTGATTCAAGCCGCATGAAGTTACTCGTCTTTGCCCACACCCCGCCCCCCATGCACGGGCAAAGCTATATGCTCCAACTGATGTTACAAGGGTTTGGCGGCGACCAGTGCAAACGCCGGAATGCCACCCCCCCCCATGGCATCGAGTGTTCCACGTCAACACTCAGCTTTCGAAGACCCTCGAGGACATCGGTGAATTTCACGGCACCAAACTCCTGAAACTCTTGGGCTACTGCCTTCAAGCCATCTGGTTTCGCTTCCGGTATGGCGTGGAGAATTTCTATTATATCCCGGCTCCGGGTAAAAGTTCCGCGCTCTACCGCGACTGGATGGTCCTGCTTATTTGTCGACCGTTCTTCAAACGCTTGATCCTACATTGGCACGCGGCAGGCCTTGGAAAATGGCTCGAAACCTCCGTCCAAATTCGCGCGCGCGCCATGACCTATCGCCTCGCCAAAAACGCCGACCTCAGCATCGTCCTGTCCCGCTACAATATCGCCGATGCAGAAAAACTGCTGCCACAACGCGTTCGAGTGGTGAGCAATGGCATCCCGGACCCATGCCCGGACTTTCGACAAAAACTCCTGCTCCGCCGCTTGGCTCGGTTTGCTGCGCGTGAAAAGCTCCTCGCCGGTCGGCCACTCACCGCCACCGACTTACACGACACGGGCGGCGACCCGCAAATCGTGCGCGTCCTGTTCCTAGCCCATTGTATGACGGAAAAAGGCGTCTTCGATGCCGCCCATGCGGTGGTGCTGGCCAATCGCACGTTAGCCGAACAAAAATCCACCGTTCACCTCAAACTGATGGTCGCCGGAACTTTTGTCAGCGTCGAGGAACGCGCCCACTTCGATTCCTTACTGGTCAACCCGGAATACACTCATGCGGTGGAATACCTCGGTTTCATTTCGGGAGAAGGCAAGGAACGCGCCTTGCAGCAGGCCGATCTGTTCTGCTTTCCCACTTATTATCTGGGCGAAAACCAGCCGGTGAATCTCATCGAAGCAATCGCACACGGTTTGCCCATCATCACCACACGCTGGCGCTCCCTTCCGGAAATGTTCCCCGGCGATTACCCCGGCCTCGTGTCCATCAAATCCCCAGACCGAATCGCCGCCGCGCTGCTCAACGTCATGACGCAGGAAACCGGCGAGGGCTTCCGCCAGATGTTTCTGGCGCGCTACACCCTGGAAGCCCATCTGACCAAACTGGCCGAGGCCATTACCGCAATCGAAAAACCCGCACCTGCCAGCCACGCGAGCCTTGCAACGCCTTTGTCCTGATTCCAGCCGCGTCCAAATTCATTGCGGATTGGCTTCACATCGCTACTTTTCCTTCGTTGAAAATCGGAATATTGCAACTGAACCCGACGATTGGCGCGTTTGAACTGAATCGCCTGAAACTCATCGCCGCCTACGATCAAGCTGTGCAGCAAGGCGCAGAGTTTATCATCGCGCCTGAACTATTTCTCTGCGGTTATCCGCCCCGCGACCTCCTGCTGCGTCCGGACTTTTTCGAAGCAAATCTCACTGCCCTACAGCAAACCGCCGCCGCAATCGGCTCTGTTCCCCTCTGTGTTGGTTTTGTGGATAAAAACCCAGAGCGCCCCGGCAGATCGTTGCTAAACTCCGCCGCTGTTCTTCAATCGGGACAAATCATCTGGCGCACGAACAAATCATTGCTCCCCACCTACGATGTTTTCGACGAAGATCGTTACTTTGAGCCCGCCAAAAGTGTCGCGCCCTTTATCTTCAACGGCCGCAAGCTCGGCATTACCGTTTGCGAAGACATCTGGAACGACGAGGATTTCTGGCCGGAACGTTTGTATCGCCGCGATCCAGTGCGCGAGCTCATCGCCCAAGGCGCGGACCTTATTCTTAACATCTCCGCCTCCCCCTGGCACGTTGGCAAAGAAAAGACCCGGCTCGCAATGTTACAGCGCGTTGCTCGCGATGAACGCGTGCCGCTCGTGCAAGTGAACGCCGTGGGCGCCAATGACGAACTCATCTTTGACGGCCACAGCGTGGCGTTGAATCGCCAAGGCGAAGTGCTGGCACTTGGCAAAGGATTCACCGAAGACCAACTGGTAGTCGAAATTGACGCTCCGACACGCAGCGCGCCACCGAGCTGGCCAGCCAAAGAAGAACAACTATTCCGCGCCCTGTCACTTGGCATCCGCGATTATGTGCAGAAGTGCGGATTCAAATCCGTCGTAATCGGCTTGTCTGGCGGCATTGACTCCGCCATCACCGCCGTGCTGGCGGTGGACGCCTTGGGCGCAGACAAAGTCATGGGGGTTTCCATGCCTGCCCGCTATTCCAGCAGCGGCAGCCTCACCGACGCCGAAGCGCTCGCGAAAAATCTCGGCATTCGTTACGAAGTGATTCCGGTGGAGCCGGGTTTTCTTGCCGTGGAAGGCCAGCTGGCAAAACTCTTCGCCGGCACTAAACCGAATGAAGCCGAGGAAAACATCCAGTCGCGCTTACGCGGCGTGACCTTGATGGCGATCTCGAACAAATTCGGGGCTCTTGTTCTGACCACGGGCAACAAATCTGAGATGGCCGTCGGTTACTGCACGCTTTACGGCGATATGTGCGGAGCGTTGGCTGTAATTGCCGATGTATTCAAGACAGAGGTTTACGATGTATCACGCTGGATCAACCGCGAGCGCGTCATCATCCCCACAGATTCCATTACCAAACCACCGAGCGCCGAGTTGCGGCCCGACCAGAAGGATCAGGACTCGTTGCCACCATACGAAGTTCTGGACGCCATCCTGCAACACTATGTCGTGGAGCATCTGAGCAAGGATGAAATCATCGCGCGTGGCTTTGCGGCAGCCGTAGTGAACGACGTCATCAACAAGGTCACGTTCACCGAATACAAACGTCGTCAAGCCGCGCCCGGATTGAAAGTATCGCCGCGCGCCTTCGGCATGGGGCGGCGCATCCCGGTCGCCCAGCGCTTTCGAGCCGTTTGAATCTTTGAAAGCCCGCCGGCGCTCAGGCCAGCACACCCCACGGATCGAACACCTTCACGCCACGGGGGAACTTCAAATTGCGATACCCGGCCCACGGGCAGCAAATCAACACCGCCTTCAGCCGCTTTTCCTTGCTCAGTTTCGTCGGGTCATCAAGCTGTTCGAACTCCAGCAAGGCCGGGCTGTTCTTAGGATTGGCAGCATAATCATGCACCAACACGCGACAGCCGTTGCGCTTGAGAGATTGTGCGATGTGCAAGCCGGCGGATTCCTCCACTATGTAGGTGTCCGGCCGATAGGCCATGCCTAGCACGACCACGGAGTCACCGGATTGCACACAAGCCAGCGCTTGGGCGGCAAGTTGATCCTTCGCCATTTCGTTAACGCGGTCCGTCGCCTCGGCCAATGGCGCGCTCAAACCAACCTGTTTGGCGGCGTAACTCACGAGCCGGTTATCGCGCGGGAAACACGGCCCACCGAAACTCAACCCCGCCCGCAAATACTTGTGGCCGATACGCGAGTCCGCCCCAATAGCATCCAGGATCTGATGGATGTCCGTGTCCGCAAACTGTTCGGCGAGCATGCGCAGCTGGTTCGTAAAACTGATTTTCGCCGTGATGTAGCTGTTGACGGAAATCTTGGTCAACTCCGCGCTGGTGATAGACATGCGCGCAATCTTCGGTTGGTTGGTGTTGTACTTCTTATAAATACCTTCCAGCAGTTCACCGGCACGTTTGTCGGACTCGCCGATCAACACCATGTCCGGCGCCATCAAACCGCGCACTACATTACCAAGCGCAATAAACTCAGGGTTATAGCAAAAACTAAAAGCCTTGCCGCACTTGCCGCCGATTTCCTTTTCCAACATCGGAATGATAACGCTCCGGCAGGTACGGGCGTGGTGGTGGAAGAGATGACAAAGATGTGTCCTTTCTTCTTCGCCTTGCGGACTGCCTGCGCAATCGGCACCAGAAGCCCGCATCAGAAATTCATTGGAAAAGCTCCCATCCGGCAAGCTCGGCGTTGGCACGATGAAGAACGAAATATCCGTCGCCAGAGCATCGGCGGGGTTGGTGGTAGCACGCAGTCTCGTCCCGGCTTTCTTGATGGTCTCAGCCAGCAGCGGTTCGTCTACCGGCGGCAGCCCGGCATTGATCTTCTGAACCGCTTCAGGATTGATGTCCACCCCCAGCACTTGATAGCCAGCTTGGGCGAAGGTGGCCGCCATGCACGCCCCTAACTTACCGAGCCCGAACACCGAGATTGATTTGAGAGTTCCCACAGTTTTTGCCGTCGAGATTCCTACAGGAAAGCGCTACGCGCAAGCCGCTTCGCACCCACAGCGGTTAATGAAAACTGCAAGCACGCGTTATGAACGCGACAGCGGATCAGTGCTTCAACCGGAGCAGCATCGCCTTCTTCTCGGTGCCGTCCACTTCCACACTTTGCGTTTCAATGTCCGGATCATCCTTGAGCGCCTGATGCACCACGCGGCGATCAAACGCCGACATGGGCTCCAGCTCCACGATGTCACCCCAGCGCCGGACCTTTTCCGCCGCGTCCTTGGCTTTCTTGACCAAGGCCTCGCGGGCCTGCGAACGATAGCCAGCCACGTCCACCGTCAGCTTGGGTGCATTCTGGTCCTGCTGGAATAACAGCCGATTGGCGATGTATTGCAGATCGGAAAGCGTCTGGCCTTGCCGGCCAATCAACCGGCCGGAATCTTCGGTCTTCACATCCAACGTGATACCGTCCTCGTTCTTTTGTTCTTCCACCGTGGCGGAGAAACCAAGGAGTTCGAGCAGCTTTTCAAGCGTGGCTTTGGGTTGTGCGGACATAAAATGGCGTTACGACAAGTTGGTGTTGCGACTATTTTTTCTTTTTCGAAGCCGGCGTCAATGCTGAAGCAGCCACCGGAGCGGCAGCCGCTGGCGTTGGCGGCTGATTCCGCTTCATCCACCAAGTCTGGAAGATGGTCAACAGGTTGTTGACGGTCATGTAAAGCGCCAGGCCAGATGAAAAATTATAAAGGAACGCCAGGAACATCAGCGGCATCCAGCGCATCAACTTTTGCTGGGTTGGGTCCATCCCTGGCGACATCGGTGTGATGTGCGTCTGCCAGAGCGCGCTGGCAATGTAGAGGGTGGGCAAAAGATTCAAGGGCAATCCTTCCGGCGAGCTGAGGAACGGGATGAACGTCAACCCTGGAATGGTGAACAAGGTATCCGGCTGCGAGAGATCAATCGCCCAGAAGAAACTCGCGCCACGCAATTCAATCGCAGTGCGCAGCATCGAAAAAGAACCCGAAAAATACCGGCAACTGCACCAGCATCGGCAAACAACCCGCCACCGGATTCATCTTGTTATCGCGATAGAACTCCATCTGCTTCTGCGAGAACTTGGCGGGGTCGTCTTTGTATTTTTCCTTGAGCGCCGTGATCTGCGGAGACAGCGCCGCCATGCGTTGCGAAGCACGCGTGCTCGCCGCCGTCAACGGCCAGAAAATAATCTTCAGCAACACCGTCAGCACAATGATCGCCCAACCGTATGGCACCGAAACAACCGTGTGCATCCAGTTCATGATGAGCAACAGCCCTTTCGCAAAGAACGCGAAGAACGCCCAACCGAAGCCCATCGCCTGATCCACGCTGTTGTTATAGGAGTTCGCGATGCTCGCGAGCGTCTTGTATTCCTTCGGTCCAATGAACAAATCCACACGTTGCTCGACCACCTGACCCGCCGCCACATTTGTCGCCGCGAAAGTGATGGTTGCTTCCATCGCCTTGCGAAGGGGTCTGTCTGGAGCGCTGAACCGTCCCTCGGTCGGCCGTGGCACGTCAATCGGCCGCGCCACCACTTGCTGCGCTGCAGTCGTCGGCATCGCAATCAAGCCGAAGAATTGATTGTGTGCCGCGACCCGACCACGTTGCTCACTCCATCGCGATACTCCTTTTTAGGTTCGGTGGGAATGCACCCAAATTTTTTGTCACTAAAGAATGCGGTCGTCGTATCGTGCGACTTGCGGCCATCAAACCACATCAAGCCTACTGCCGTTCCATCGTCATACGGCCCCATGGGACTGGCCGTTCCTACAACCCATTCCTGTGGCGGCAGCTGAATACCAGCGCTTCCGGTGTTTTCCCACCGCACAGCGGCGTGAACAAGATAGTTCGTGCTAGGGGTAAATTCTTTGACGAGCCGCAATCCATTGGTCAGCGTTTTCTCCGTGCGAATCCCCGTGGCGGTGCGAGTCAGGGTGAACACCCCATCACCGATCAATGCTTCACTCCCCAACACCGTCAACACCGGCAAATGCGCGTGCGTATTGAGCGTGGCGACATTGCGCGCTTCCCCTTCCTTGCGTTTACGCGTCACCGTCTCGGGAAATTTGATGAGTTCAATTTGCTTCAGACCACCACCCCGCGAGGTGAAGACATAAACCGCATTTTCGTTCGTAAAGGAAAGCAGCGTCTCGGCAGCGTTCGTGTCTACCAGTCGCGCCCCCGCGCCCGCCGGAAGCGTCACAGAGTGGCCAGTTGCGGCGGCGGCTCCTGCTTGGCTGTTAGTCCCCACAGCCGTTGGTGCGTTTGTCCCTTGCGGCCGGACTGGAATTTTGTCGCTGAAATACTTAGGGACAAGCACTCCTTGCCACAGGAACATCAGAACGATGCAGGCAACAATGACGGCGATTGATTTTCTATCCATGAAATTGAATTAGCTGACCGAGGCCGGCGCAACTCCCGAAGGCGGCGGCGTGGCAGGAACGATAGTTTTTTCGGTACGGGATCGTGACCAAAACCACCCCACGGATGGCAGCGGCACAGCCGTTTGGTCGCCAACCAGCTTCCCGTCACCGCCCCGTACGTGCGCACCGCCTCAGCGGCATAAGCAGAGCAAGTCGGTGTGTACCGACAACCACCCAACGGCCCGAAAAATGCGCCCAGTGCCGGCGACAGCACCGTGCGATAGACTTTCACCGCCCCGAGCAATATGTGTTGGGCTGGGTTCACTTGAGCAATCCGGCCTGGCGTAGCGTGGCCATCAAATCCCGCTCCACGGTGGCAAAATCTTTTTCCGCAATGGAAGGCCGCGCGACCAATACCAGATCTAGCGGCTGGGCAAACTCGTGTTGATGCTGGCGATACGATTCGCGCAATAGACGCTTGGCCCGGCTGCGCACCACCGCATTTCCCACCTTTTTACTAACCACCACCCCGAGCCGGGAACGGGCTTCCTGCGGCAGTCGCAACCAGTTCGCGATCAGGCAACCTTTGACCGCCCGTTCGCCTGCCGAACGCACCCGCAGGAAATCGCGCCCTTGCTTGATGCGGGCACGCCGCCCCAAACCGCGCCGGGCTGGCTGGGCCGCCGACATGCCAAATCAAACTGGAGTCAGGCGTTTCCGACCGACGCGACGGCGATTGGCCAAAGTAGCCTTGCCGCTCTTAGTAGAGTTGCGGTTCAGGAAGCCATGCTGGCGCTTCCGGCGGATTTTCGACGGTTGATACTGGCGTTTCATAAATCAAATACCTGGTCCCGCAGGCATCCGGCGACACAAAAGGCCGGAAATCCCGATAGACCGAGAGCGCGAGAGGGTAACAGCGAAATGCCGACTGTCAAGCGGACGACACAGGTTCTGCCTGCCAAAACCTTGTCCTGCCCCCCGCTCAAGTCGGTCGTTCCTGATGCTTGGCCACAACGCTTGCGGGCCTCACTCAACATCACCTCCCCCTAACAAAAAAGCGCAGCAGTCGCCTGCTGCGCCTCAAACAAGTCTCAAGCTCAGATTACTTCTTCAGCTTTTCCAAGCCGGCGATGAATTCTTTCGCCGACGTCCCGCCATACCCGGACTTGCGGGAAATCACTTTGCCTTCGGCATCGAGCACAATGATGGTGGGATACGAGTCAATTTTGAACTTCTCCTGCAACTGCTCGTTCGACTTCTTAAGTTCCGCACTTTGGGGCTTTTCGTTCGGAAAATCCACCTCCACCAAAACCAGATTGGTCTTGGCGTACGCCTCAAACTCCGGCTTTGAGAGAACATTCTTATGCAACGCCTTGCAGGGTGGACACCAGTCTGAACCGGTAAAATCCAACAACACCAGTTTCTTTTCCGCCTTGGCCAAGGCTTGCGCTTTGGTCAAATCCGTCAGCCAGGCCGATGATTCTCCCGCCGTTGCACCAATCAGGGCCAACGCGATAAATGCTCCGAAGACGAGTTTTTTCATAGAATAGATTGTTTACCAATGCTGGTTTAGACGGCCGCAGCCACTTCCTGTTCAACCCAGCTTTGGCGTCCGCCCACGATGGTTGCAACGGCTTTTCCCTTCAGCGGCCAACCATAGAATGGATTGTTCTGCGATTTGCTAGCCGTGTCGCTGCGTTGCCACACCCAATCGCGATCAGGATCAAACACCGTGATGTCCGCATCTGCGCCTACGGAAAGCGTTCCCTTGGCCAGATTCAACAGTTTGGCCGGAGCAACGGTGTATTTCGCGATCAGGTCAGACAGGCTCAGCCGCTTGGCGTGATAAAGCTGCATCAGTGCCAGCGCAAACTCCACCTCTAGCCCGGTGATGCCGAACGGGGCGTAATCAAACTCCACTTCCTTTTCAAAGTCGCAGTGCGGTGCATGGTCGCTGCAAAGCACTTCAATCGTGCCGTCCACAATGCCCTCAAGGATTGCCTCGCGATCACGGGCGGAACGGAGGGGCGGGTTCATCTTGAAATTCGTATCATAGCTTGGCCACACCGGAAGTTCCTTTATCGTGCTGAAGCCAAAAATGTTTTTGCCGTCCTCCGCCCAAAATTTCTCGCTCCCGGCAATCGCCGCATCCGTCAGCGTGTAATGATGCGGGCACGCCTCGCCGGAAATCGGCACGCCGCGTTTCTTGGCAGCACGGATCAATTCCACACTGCCCGCCGCACTGAGATGCTGGCAGTGAATCCGCGCCCCGGTCAGTTCTGCCAACAAAATATTGCGCGCCACAATCATCTCTTCGCCCGCGGCCGGCCAGCCTTGTAAGCCAAGCCGGGTGCTCCAGTTCCCTTCATGCATTACCCCAGTCGTCACCAACGCGTAATCCTGACAATGATCCATGACCGTCAGGTCAAACATCTTGGCATATTCACACGCCCGCCGCATGAGTTCGTTGTTCTGGATGCAATGCCCGTCATCCGTGATCGCAACAACTCCAGCACGCTTCAGTGAGCCAATAGATGCGAGCTCCTCACCAGCAATGCCTTTAGTGATAGCACCAGAGATGAAGACATTGACCACGCCCTGACTCTTGGCGCGTTCGTGGATTAGCGCGACCGTGCCAGCGTTGTCAATCGAGGGGGCGGTATTCGGCATGCATACCACGGAAGTGAATCCCCCGCGCGCCGCAGCAGCCGTGCCGGTAGCGATGGTTTCCTTTGCCGTCTGACCGGGTTCACGCAGGTGAACGTGCAAATCAATAAGCCCAGGGCAAACCACCAGTCCTTTGGCGTCAAACTTCTCAATATCACGCGGCGCTTGCTTGGCCGCGTCCGCGCCAACAGCGGCAATTTTGCCGTCCAAAATCAGGAGATCAGCCGTCGTGTCGAGGCGGTTGGCGGGGTCAATCACGCGTCCGCCCGTGAGAAGCAGCGAATTCATCAGGGCAGAAGGCTAACGGCGGCGAATTGACAAGGCAAGCGCGCGGGGTATGATTCGCGCGTCGGTTGCGGGTGTAGTTCAATGGTAGAACGGCAGCCTTCCAAGCTGCATACGTGGGTTCGATTCCCATCACCCGCTCCAACTTCAATCGCTACCCCCACAACTGCCGGTCCAATGAACGTAGTTGAATCGCTTCGCTGACATGCTCGGTGGAAATCTTCTCCACGCCCGCCAAATCGGCAATAGTGCGAGATACTTTCAAGATCCGATCGTAAGCGCGGGCGCTGAGATTGTATTCCGTCATCGCATTGCGCAACAGTTTCATCGTCGCTTCGTCCAAGACGCAAAACTCTTTGAGTTCCTTTGTCGCCATCCGCGCATTGCAGGTGATCTTGGGCTTATGTGCGAAACGCTTCTGTTGAAGCTGCCTGGCGCTGATGACGCGCTCCCGAATCTGCGCTGAAGGTTCGCCGCTCTTGACGCCCGTCATTTCCCGAAACTTCACCGCTGGCACTTCGATGTGGATATCGATCCGATCCAGCAACGGACCAGATATCCGGCCAAGATAGTTTTGGATTTCGCGCGGTGAACTCTTGCTCTCGTGCAGCATCTTGCCATCCGGCGTAGGGTTCATTGCCGCTACCAGCATGAATTGGCTGGGAAACGTCAT
>JASGKY010000035.1:0-35308 GCA_049840435.1 Verrucomicrobiota bacterium
GACGTATTGCTAAGGTTAATAGGGAAACACGATAGAATCCGAACAGCACCTGATCCCCGTGCCTCCTCCCAGTCATCTGTCCGGACGATGGCTCTGGAAAAGTTAGCCAATCTAGGCGCTCGGGATGCCTACCTCAGTGAGCTGAGACAAAAATGTGCGACCTCTCCCGAAAGCGCCGACGCTTGGATTAGGCTCGCGGAAGCATTGCCGGAATCTGAAGCGAAGACGGCGTGGTCGCGAGCGCTGACACTGCGGCCCGATGACCCATTGATTATCGAAAGGGTCCTCCGGTCGGCCCAGGATGGGGAAAAGGTCGAAATTCTCAAAAAGGCCCTTGCCGTGTTTCCAGAAAAGGTCATGGAGCGAGAAACCCAATCGCTATACATGAGTTTTCGCGAGCCTAATAAATCTGCGGAGCTGGCCGATATGTTGCAGGCGATTCCCGTCATCGGTACTCGCAGCTATACGCCGCAGGCGATCAGCAATTGGCGATCCCTGTCTCAGCGCTTCTACAGCTCTGGAAACTTGGAGGCTGCGGTGTTGGTCTTGTCCAAAGCGTCGGAGGCCTTGCATCCCCTGCCGGCAGATATGCATCGGACTCTGGTCCAGTATTTGATCACCTTGAAAAGGAAGCCGGAGGCGGCCTCTCAAGTCCTGGCCTTTCTGAAAGCCAGTGCGGATCGTTTGCCGCCGATCTTCGCCTGGCGAACTAACACGACCAGTGGTGAGGTCGATATCCAGATGATCCGGTTGGCCCGCCAAATCGGCGACGAGCCTGCTCTGCGTGATTGGTTGAAAAGCGGTCCACCGCCTGGCGCAGCTGGGCGCGCGGTGGCCATTTCCCTGCGCGTGTCCCTGCGTGATCCCGAGGTGCTGCCCAGCATTGAAATGATGGCCACGCAGAGTTTTGCCCGGAGCGATGAGCGCGAGTGGCTGCTAAGTTTGGCATCAGACCTAAGCACGTGGCCGGAGGGTCATGCAGTTTGCCGTCAACTCGTGGCCACCTACGAGAAGCAAAGCTCGGACCCTTGGGTAATTCGAGTCTTCAGAGTAAACTGGAACCGATCCGCATTTTCCTGGCGATGGGTGCTGTCGATGACGCTACGCCGCGCTTGCAGAAACTGCTGAATGAGGCGCGCCAAAATCCTCCGTCCAATGAACCCCGCCGCCTCTTGCCCCAACTGGGGACGATGGCGTTGGCCACCGGTAACGAAGAGTTGGTGGCGGAATCCAGCCGCGCGCTGGTGGAAGTTTGGTCCCGGGAGCAGCGCCAGGAGAGCTATGCGCGAGAGACTGTCCAATTTGCGGCCAGCCTCTTGAATGCCGGATACGCGGATTCTGCCGCGTCCATCGCGGAGGCGGTTCGCAAGGTGATTGGGCCCAACAATCGGACGATAAGAGCGCAATTGGAAATGCTCGACACCGAGCTGGATTTGCGGCGTGGGAAACTGGAGCGAGTCACTCCGGTAGCCTGGCTCGACGTGGATCGCACCGCTGGTGACCAGCTGTCGCTGATTTGGGACTTGGGCATCGCTCAAGGTGATTTGAACGATCGCGAGTTTCCTATGATGATCCGGGGAGGGGATGTGGACTCCCAATTGCATGGGTTCGACGTGGAATTGTACTTTGGTGAGGGGCCCTCGTCGATGCGATCTCTTGTCCGATTGAAGAACACCGACGCCAGAGGCGTTTGGGTAGGGCCTCTACAGGCGGGCGAGGGTTTCGTTCGGGTCATCGCTACGCGGGGTGACGATGTTTTGCTCGGAGAAGCCCTGCCGGTCGCGGTTGGCCGGAATTTGGTGCGGGAACAGGAAACGCCCAAATTCCAAGCAGTTCACCCCAGTGGGGAAGTGGTGGTGGTGAAAGGTGGCCCCTTGGCCGATGGCGAATATTCCTCCTGGCGGTACGAGTGAACCAGGCGCTGCCAGTAATGGGCCGGTGGCCGTCGGCCCACGTATCCCGCTCCAGGCAGGGCGGGACTATCTCCTGTCCTTCTGGTGCCGGACGGCGTCGGGCTATTTGAGTACCGGCTGGCGTTGTTACGACCGGGACGGCAAGGCGCTCGATTCTGCCCATCTGGAAACGGTCCAGACGTCCGGTAACCTCTGGAGCCGGTTTCAAAGGCGTCTCTCCTCTCCACGCGACTCGGCCGAAGGCCTACGCCTGCCTGCTGGAGCGGCCTTTCTCGAACCTGTCGTGGAAGGCTATATGACCTTCGACATGGCCGGTCTCTCGCTCATTGAGCTTCCCGTGTCGATCGACCGACCCAATCCATGAAGATAACTCGTGCTGACCTGCCAATCGCACCGGTGTTCGGAAATACGATGATCCTCGAACCGGATGCACTGACCTTGATTCTGCGTTCCGTCCCTTCCCCCTCCTTCGAAAAATGAAACGAAAACTGTCCTCTTATGTTTCGGGTCGCGCCCTTTTGGCGTCGGCGTTCTTTGCTTGCCTGGCGGCCGTGGAATTGCGCGCGCAGACTCTCCCGGCCGTCGTGGAACGCTACGAGCAATTGCTGGTGCGTTCGCCGGGCAAGGGGACGGCTTTTGACAAAGTTTATCAGCACTTCTTCGAAGGTGAGGGGCTGGAAAAGCTTGCTGCCCGCTGGCAGGCCAAAGCCAATGCCGCCGGATCGGATGCTGCCACCTACTGGCTATTGCTTGGAGTCCTCGCGGAGCGGCAGGGAGACGGTGCCGCCGCGGTGCGTCATTACCAGAAAGCCACCGAGCTCAAACCGGATGACACCCGCGCATGGGGTGCTCTCGGAGATGCGCAGGTGGCCAGTGGTCGGCTGCCGGAAGCCATCCAGTCCTTCCAGAAGGCACTCGCAGGGCAGCCACCACGTGATCTCCGGCTTTCGCTCTTCCGCCAATTGGCCCGCACCCAGCAGCGTAATTTCGATCTCGAGGGCGCCGTCAAGACGTGGCAGCAGTTCGTCGGCGAGTGGCCGGATGATCCGTTCGTATTGGAAGAAGCGGCGGATGCACTCACGGAAGGAGAGCGCTACGCCGAGGCGAAGTCTTACTATGAGAAGTTGCGTGACCTTGCCGGTGGAGATCCCTACCGCCGGGTGACGGCGATCATGAAGCTGGCGCAACTGGAGGAGAAACAGGGCCGGCGTGAGGAGGCGCGTGTCCTCTACGAAAGTGCCCTGCCGCTGTCTGCGCCGACAAGTTGGATGCATCGCGAGGTCCGCGCCCGCATCGAGGAAAGCTACCGCCGTCAGGATGACATTCCCGGCCTGGTGGGGTATTACGAGACGTGGCTCAAGGGTCACGGCAAGGATGTGGATGTGGCTCTGCGTTTGAGCGATGCCATGATCGAACTCAATCGCAAGAATGACGCTGTCCAGTGGTTACGGCAGGCCGGCGATTGGGCACCGGACCGGAGGAAGTCCAAGTCGTCCTGGCTAAACGGCTAAGCGAAATCGGCCAACCAGCCGAAGCTGTGGAAATCCTGAAGAAATTGACACAGGCTCATCCTGAAGAAGACAGCTATCGCGAGTTCCTGGGCGATGCCCATTGGGAAGTTTACAAGGCACGTAAGGAGGAGGCGGTGAAACGCGAGGCGGTGGAAAGCTGGCGGCAGTTGGCGCCGGCTACGACTAAGGATGCCAATCGGGTTGGCCGCGTGGCCGATATCTTGCGTGCTCACGATCTCTCAGCAGAAGCGCTCGAACAGTACGCCCGTGCCGTGGAACTGGCACCCGACACGCCCGAGCTACGTCAGCGGTGGGCGGATTATTGTTATGAGCAGAAACGGGATGAAGAGGGCGCGGAAGTGATGCGTGGACTTGTCGCGGGAGACCGTGCCACGGCCCCGAATTTCTTGCGGCTGGCTCGTTGGTACGCAGCCTTGCCCGCGACACCGACGCGCGAGTTATTCCAGGCGATCGTCGACGGGCGTGGACCCGGCGGCATTGTCCTGCACGACACGATCTGGACGTCCGCCTTCCGCATCAACGAGGGACAAGGTCCTCGACATACCGGGTCGGTCGGGTTTTCCTGGCCGGGGATGCCGCGCATGTCCACAGCCCGGCGGGCGGCCAAGGCATGAACACCGGCATGCAGGATGCCATCAATCTCGCCTGGAACTCGCTCTGGCGAGGCAGCAGCCGGCGACCGCGCCGGTGCTTCTCGACAGTTATGATGCAGAGAGGCGACCCGTCGGCGCTGCTGTGATCGCCTCGACCGATCGCCTCGACGAAGCTTGCGACGCTCACCAATCCCGTCGCCCGGCATATTCGAGATGCGGTCGCCCACATCGTGCTCGGACTGGCGCCGGTGCAGCATGTCATCGAAGGCTCGATGACCGAAATCGCCACGTCATATGCGCGGACTGCGCTGAATGGATGCCATTGGCCGGCGGCATCGAAGGTCGGCACAAGAATGGCGCCGATCGACGGCGAGCCGCCCTATGGCTCAGGCAGCGAACTGCGCTTTGCGCTTCGCACGCGGGAGAATTCGAGCGCGGCACTGGTGGCGCGCTTCGCGTCGTTCCTCGAGCCCGAGATTCGATCGAGCGCCCCCGAGGCGGGGATCGCGTTGGTCAGGCCCGACGGTTACCTGGCCCTCTCGGCCGGCGACGGCGATTGGGAGGCTGTCGCAGACTACTTCACTCGTCAGTTGACCAGCGTGGCAGACGGCGGTGCGGCCGGGCCGAGACAGAGTTTCTCGCGAATTCGTCCGCGACCACTCAGACTGATCTCGAGTGAAAGGACCATCGATCCGCCGTAGTGCGTCGGTCGCTCATCCTCTGAAGGTTTTCAGATCTGGGCGGGACCCACCTCCGGCGGCGTGCCGGTTCGATCGCACGCCCTTGCGCTCCAGCTCGCATTAGACGCTCGGCTGGCCACCGAGGCACACGCCGGCGATCCCGGATGCGGGCCCTCGCTACGCTCCGCGCCAATCGCAATTCCTCTTGCCCGCGCGATTACTTCCCGATCGATCGACGCAGGGCCTCGTTGATCTTCTCCTGCCAATCACGACCCATCGCGCGGAAATGCTCAAGCACGTCCTGGTCGATCCGCAAGGACACCAATTCTCGCACGCCAGGCAGGATCGGGGCCGCCTTCGCAGCTTCGATCGGCTTCGTCGTGGCGCTCTTGAAAGCCGCTTCGGCGGCGTCTCGCGGGCTGGGCGGGCCACGGCGACCGTCGGGTGGTCTCGACATACTTGCTCCTATTTGAGGCGGGTCCGGTAATTATCTAGGGTTACGCTATGAGCCGCACGGCCGATGGCCAGGGCCATCGAAGCGAATTCGACGTCCAGCCTTCGTCTGCGCCTTGCTCGTCGGACGCGAGCAATGAAGGCCGGACCGCCAGGTGCAATGGTTCGTCGCCGAGCTGCTGCCGTCCGATCCGACCGATAGCGCAGACCATCGGCCGAGCGGATTCCACCAGGTCCCGGACGGTCGAGCGGTAATAGGGGCCGAAATAGCCGCCAGGATACGGGCCGGTGCCGAACTTGTGGCAGCTGCCATAGGGACCGCGATAGCGACCCGCGCCACAGCCGTGGTTGACGGCATAGCTGTGGCCACGGGGACCATAGTAGCCGCCAGGAAATGGACCGCGCCCCACGGATGGCATGCGCCGTTCGGGCCCCGGATACCAGCCGCCGCCGCAGCCATTCGCGATGGAGATCACGGGAGTGTCGGCCGAAGCCTGCGGCAGGGCGACGGAAAATGCCGAGCCGGTGATGCAAGGGCGCCGAGGAATGCGGCTGCGGCCATTGTCGGGAGATAGCTTGGTGATCATGTCATTCTCTTCGATGTTGATGATTGCGATCGTGGCGCTCGATACCCCCGGTTTCGAGGGCGCAACCTTCGTCCAACTGCGAACGCCCAGTAAATTCATGCCGTGCGCGCTGATGTGCGCAGCCGCACGGCTCGGATGATGGCTTTGCGAGCCCTCGCCGCCCAATCAAAAAGAAGTGCGCTCACGGCCATGGGCGCAGGCAGCCAGGCCGCGAAAGGACCGCATCGAGCCGGTTTTCGAGCAAGCTTGGTCTCGCGAGGGCGCTGGGGCAGGGTCATAGGCGTAGCAGGTGTGTTGCGCTTATCATAGCTCGTCGCGCAGTCGGGCGCTCTTCATCCGGATGGTCATGGCCTCACATTCTCACGACACTCTGCCGGTTTGGACCTGGGTCGCACCTCTTTGCGCCGGGGCGTTGCTGCTCGCCAAATTTGCCGGGCTCATCTCGACCGAGGCAGGTTCGATCCTGGCGCTTGCCGCCGTCCTTCTGGGTGGTGCGGTGTTCGCTTCGGTGCATCACGCGGAAGTCCTTGCGGCTCGCGCTCGGCGAGCCGTTCGGATCTCTTCTTCTTGCCGTCGCAGTGACGGTGATCGAGGTCGCGCTCATCGTGTCGATCCTCGTTTCGGGCGTGCCCGGTAGCGATGCCGTCGCGCGCGATACGGTGTTTTCGGCCGTGATGATCGTCGCCAACGGCATCGTCGGGCTGAGCCTCGTCCTCGGTGCGCAGATTGCACCACGAGCAATCCTTCCAGCTCAAGGGCGCTTCGTCGGCTCTTGCGGTGCTGGGTACGCTGGCGACGCTGACCCTGGTGCTTCCGAATTACACCATCACGACGCTTGGTCCGATCTATTCGCCGGTCCAGCTCATCTTCATCGGCGTGGTCTCGTTGGTGCTCTATCTGATTTTCGTCTTCGTTCAGACGATCCGCCACCGCGACTATTTCCTCGACGCGCGCCGACGAGGACGATGACCGCTCGGCCGTGCCGCGTCCCGGAGCGCGATCACCGCGTTCAGCGCCGGCCTGCTCTTGGTGTCGCTGACCACGGTGATCCTGCTCGCCAAGGTCCTTTCATATCCGCTCGACGTGGCGATATCTGCCGCGGGTCTGCCGCAATCCTTCGTCGGCGTGGTCATCGCGGCGATCGTGCTCTTGCCCGAGGGTATCGCGTCCGTGCGCGCCGCGCTCGTGAACAATCTCCAGAACAGCATGAACCTCGCTCTCGGCTCGGCCATCGCCAGCATCGGCCTGACAATCCCTGTCGTCGCCGTCGTATCGCTGCTCTTCGGGCTCCGCTTGACGCTCGGGCTGAACGCCGAGAGCACCGTCTTGTTGGTGCTCACTCTCTTCGTCTCGACGCTGACGCTCGGCACGGGCCGAACCACGGTTTTGCAGGGGGCAATTCATCTCGTGATCTTCGCCGTCTTTCTCTTGCTGTCAGCGATCCCGTGAGAAGGGCTCAGGCAGCCAGATTCGATTTCGGGGCACTATCCCGGACGATTGAGGCTGACATCTTGCTGCAACAAGCCATCGCTGATCGAAGGTCGGGAGGAGCTGATGAACCGTCTATCCGGAAAGGTCGCAATCGTCACGGGTGCCAGCGCCGAGATCGGCCGAGAAACGGCCCTTCTGTTCGCCTCGGAAGGCGCGAGCGTCGTCGTCGGCGCGCGGCGGCAAGGGGAGCTCGATGCCCTCGTTGCCGAGATCAAATCCGCAGGTGGTCAGGCCATGGCCGTAGCGGGTGACGTTCGCGAAGAGGCCTATCACCAGGCGCTGGTCGCCACGGCGATCGACCGCTATCCAAAAGCTCGACGTCGGCTTCAACAATGCCGGAATCTTGGGCGAGGGCGGGGCGAGCACCGCTGTGTCGGCCGCGGGCTTCGCGGATACGCTCGCCGTCAACCTCACGGCGTCGTTCCTCGCTGCCAAGCATCAGGCGCCAGCGATGCTTGCTGCCGGCGGGGGCTCGATCATCTTCACCTCGACCTTCGTCGGCTACAGCTTCGCCTTCCCCGGTACCGCCGCCTATGCGGCCAGCAAAGCCGGGTTGATCGGGCTGACGCAAGCCCTCGCCGCGGAATACGGACCGCAGAATTTGCGCGTCAATGCGGTGCTCCCCGGAGGCGTCGATACCGACATGTATCGCGGCATGAACAACACGGCCGAGAAGCAGGCCTTCGTCATCGGCCTGCACGCTCTCAAGCGCGTCGCGGCGCCGGAGGAGATCGCCAGAGCGGTTCTGTTCCTGGCTTCGGACGAAGCCAGCTTCGTGACCGGCACGGCGTCGCTCGTCGACGGCGGCGCCTCGATCACGCGGAGTTGAGGTTCAGTGGCCTGAAGATGCGCCGGTCAAGAGCCGGAAAGGCAATGGCTCTGGATCGAGCGTGGCTCGTGCCGCTCTCTCGGGCGAACGGTTGCGAACCAGCCCGAACGGCAGGCCAGGACTTCGCAAGTCGGAACGACGGAACCCGACGACCGCCCGGCACCCGGACTTAGTCGGCGACCGTCGCACCCGTCATCGGCGCGCGGCCATCCGGTTGCCATGCGCGCAACAGGACAAAAGCAACGGCGAGCAAGGTCGGTCCGATGAACAGGCCGAGAAAGCCGAAGGCGATGAAGCCTCCGAAGACACCGAGGATGGTCAGGGACATGGGCATGCGTATGCCAAGACCGATCAGCCATGGCTTCAGAACATTGTCGATCGAGCTCACCAACGCGCCCCAGACGATCATGACGACGCAGAGGCCCGTCAAACCCTGGCCGAATAGCCACCAGGCGGCGCCTCCCCAGATGAGCGCGAGTAGAGGCGCTCCGATCTGACTGACAGCCAGCAGGAGACCCACGAACCCGAGCGTCGTTGTGATCTCACGCAGTTCACCCGCGACTTCACGAATAACAGCCCGGTGTATTTCATAAGCGCGCCAACCAACGGCACAGTCACGCTCGTCGGCAACAATCGCATCGCGCGATTCACCTCCACCGTCAGCACGAACGCGCTGGGCAGCTTTCGATTCAGCGTCGTGGACGCGCAGGGTTACAACTTGACCAACACAATAAACCTGCGCCTTGATCACCGCAGCTGCACCCGCACAACCACCCGTGCTCGGCATCCGCAATCAAAGCGGCCTGTTGCAGATCGAACTCACCGGCGAAACCAGCCGCCCGCTCACCGTGCAAAGCAAAACCAACCAGAGTCGACGCATGGCTCGACTGGACGAATGTCAC
Source organism: Verrucomicrobiota bacterium (assembly GCA_049840435.1). GTDB lineage: Bacteria > Verrucomicrobiota > Verrucomicrobiia > Limisphaerales > JADLHS01 > JADLHS01. The sequence goes on from JASGKY010000035.1 coordinate 8,981, forward strand.
CGGAAGCGGCGCGTTGCAATTGCTTCCACTCCACGGACTGACCAACCAATCACCCCGTTACTTCCGGGCGTTTGCCCAATGAAATCTCGCGTGATTTCAACCGGCCAATCTGAAAATCTTTGCCCATGACCAAAGCCCGCTTGGCAGTTGCACTCGGCACGCTGATCCTTGGTGTCGCCCTGCGGCCAGCTTGCGCCCATCCGACGAATGCGACCGACCCGGTTTACTTGTTCAGCACCTTCAAGGAAGGTGCACAGGACGGATTGCGCTTTGCGTTCAGCTACGATGGTTACAACTGGAGCAACATTCCCGGCGTCTTCTTGAAACCGCACGTGGACGGCAAGATCATGCGCGATCCGAGCATCACGCGCGGACCTGACGGCACATGGCATCTCGTATGGACTTCGGCTTGGAAAGGCAACAATGGTTTCGGCTATGCACACAGCAAAGACCTCGTGCATTGGTCGGAACAAAAATTCATTCCCGTGATGGCGCATGAGCCGGCGGTCTGCAATGTCTGGACGCCAGAGCTGTTCTACGACGACAAAGAGAACCAGTTCATCATCGCGTGGGCTTCGACGATTCCGGGCCGCTTTCCAGATCATCTCGAACCCAGCACAAATAATCACCGGATGTACCACACCACTACACGCGACTTCAACACCTTCGCGCCCACGAAACTATTTCTCGATCCGGACTTCAGCGTGATCGACTGCCAGATCCTCAAAGATGCCGACCGTTACGTGCTGTTGCTCAAAGACAACACCCGCCCACAACGAAACATCCGCGTCGCGTTCGGCAATACCCCGCTCGGCCCGTGGCACAACGTCTCCACCAACCTCACCGCCAAACTGACCGAAGGCCCGTGCGGGCTGAAAGTCGGCGAGGATTGGCTGATCTACTACGAGTCCTATAACGCGAAGCATTACACTTCGATGAAAACGCGCGACTTCAAAACGTTCACTGACATCACGTCTGAGATGACGTTTCCGCTCGGCTTGAAGCACGGCACAGCCTTCATCGCCACGAAGAAGGACTTGGATTATCTGTGGAAAGTCAGCAACTCGATGGTCACCAACGTCGGCCACAAGTTCGTCTCGAAGTTGTTTCCAGCGGAAATCGAGAAGCGGCTCGCGGCGATTGATGTCGTGGCCAAGCGCGGCCCGTTCCAACCGACGTGGGAATCCATTACCAATAAATTCCAGACACCGAAGTGGTATCAGGATGCGAAGTTTGGTCTATTTATCCATTGGGGTGCGTACGCCGTGCCCGCCTTCGGCAGCGAATGGTATCCACGAGAGATGTATGTGCAGGGATCGAAGGAGTTCACGCATCATGCCGCCACCTACGGCCCGCAATCGCAGTTTGGTTACAAAGAATTCTTCCAATCGTTCAAGGCTGAGAAGTTCGACGCAACAGACTGGGCCAAGTTGTTCAAGGAAGCGGGCGTAAAATACGTTGTCCCCGTCGCCGAACATCACGATGGCTTCCCGATGTATGATAGTGACCTCACTGACTGGACCGCTGTAAAACACGGCCCGCATCGCGACTTGATCGCCGAGCAGGCCAAAGCCTTCCGCAAAGCAGGAATCGTCTTCGGCGCGTCCTCGCATCGCGCGGAGCATTGGTTCTTCTTCGATGGCGGAATGTATTTCGACTCCGACGTGCGCGATCCGCGCTTCGCAGATCTATATGGCCCAGCCGTCAACAAGCGCACCTCCGAAGCCCAAGCCGAGCCGCCGACCAAGGAATTCCTCGACGACTGGCTGCTGCGCTCCTGCGAGATTGTGGACAAGTATCGCCCGGAAGTTCTCTATTTCGATTGGTGGATTTGCCAGCCGGTGTTTCAGCCGTATCTGAAGACCTTCGCGGCGTATTACTACAATCGCGGTGTCGAATGGAAGAAGCAGGTTGCGATCAACTTCAAGGAATGGGAAGGCATCTCGTTTCCGCGAGGTGCGGGCGTATTCGACATGGAACGCGGCGCGGCGAATGATGTTCAGTCAACGCTCTGGCAGACTTGCACCTCCGTCTCGCGCAATTCTTGGGGCTACATCACCAATCACGTTTACAAGGACACCGGCGAGATCGTGGATGAACTCGTGGACACCGTCAGCAAGAACGGCACGATGCTGCTCAACATCGGCCCAAAAGCCGACGGCACGATTCCTGAACACGAACAGCAAATGCTCCGCGAAATCGGCGCATGGCTGAAGGTCAATGGCGAAGCCATCTACGGTACGCGTCCATGGATAAAGTTTGGCGAAGGCCCAACCCAAACCGCCAGCGGCTCGTTCACCGATAAAACGGAGAAGAAAGCTTTCACGGCGGAAGATTTCCGTTTCACCACGAAGGCCAAGACACTTTACGCCATCGTGCTCGCCTGGCCACAGAGCCGGCAACTACTCGTAAAATCTCTCGTTGGTCAAACCGTCAAGCGCGTCGAATTGTTGGGCCACAAGGGAAAGCTGCTGTGGGAACAAACAGCGGAGGGATTGCTGGTGTCATTGCCCGAGAAAGCACCGTCTGACTTCGCTGTCACACTCAAGATCGAAGGCGTGAAAACTTCCCGGTGAACAGACCTGACTGAAGCCCCATCTGAGCCCTGATAAAACATGAACCCCCAACTCCCATCCCTGCCAATCCTGCTGCTCACAGCCTTAAGCTTCACGGCATTCCCCGCGACGGCCACGCCGCAAGTCGGGTGGGACGACGTTCCGGCAATTCTGGCGCGAATCAAAGCGCCGCAATTTCCCGCGCGCGATTTCAACATCACAGCTTACGGCGCGAAGGCGGACGGTCAAACCGATTGCACCGAAGCGATCCGCCAGGCGATCAAGGCTTGTCACGAAGCCGGTGGCGGACGTGTGATTGTACCAAGCGGGACGTTTCTGACCGCGGCGATCCATCTCAAAAGCGATGTGAATCTGCACCTTGCCGATGACGCGACTCTCAAGTTCATTCCCGAGCCGCAAAAATATCTGCCGCTGGTGCTCACGCGAATTGAAGGCACTGAGTGCATGAACTATTCCCCGCTCATCTACGCCTTCGAGCAAAAGAACATCGCGGTTACTGGAAATGGTAGGCTCGACGGCTCGGCTACGTGGGAAAACTGGTGGCATAATGTCGTGCTAGGTAAAGACACCAATTCGGTGCAAAGCGGACGCTTGCTGATGTCGTATGGCGAACGCGGCACGCCGGTGGCCGAGCGCGTGTTCGGGGAAGGCCATCTGCTCCGACCCAACTTCATTCAACCATACCGTTGCCAGAACATTTTGATCGAAGGCGTCACCATCACTAATTCGCCGATGTGGGTCATCAACCCGGTGCTCTCGACCAATGTTACCGTCCGCGGCGTGAAGGTGACCAGCCACGGACCGAACAACGACGGTTGTGATCCCGACAGCAGCCGCGATGTGTTGATCGAGGATTGCCTGTTTGACACCGGCGACGATTGCATCGCCATCAAGTCGGGCAAAAACGCCGATGGTCGCCGCATCAATGTGCCATCGGAGAATATCATCATCCGCAACTGCACGATGAAGGACGGCCACGGTGGCGTGGTCCTCGGCAGCGAAACCTCCGGTGGCGTCCGCAATGTGTTTGCGGAGGATTGTGTCATGGACAGCCCCAACCTGGACCGCGCCCTGCGCCTCAAGACCAACGCCGAACGCGGCGGACCGATTGAAAACATTTTCTTTCGGAACATCAAAGTCGGTCGCGTTGCTCACTCCGTGCTGACCATTGATCTGGTTTACTGGCGGGTCGTCAACGGTCCGTTCCCGCCGACCGTGCGCAACATCGAGATGCGCAATGTTACCTCCGACTCCAGTCCCCGGGCGTTGTGGGTCGTCGGCACGACCAATTCCATCATCGAAAACGTCCGTGTGATTGACTCGGTCTTCAAAGGCGTCGAAGGCCCTGATGTGTTGACTCATTCTGGCTCGATTGAACTGCAAAACGTGACGATTGAACCGGCAAAGGCTCGCTGAATCACTTCCGGCGGCTTAATCGTCAGCCAACGTTCCCACGACCTTAGCCTGCAACCTCGTTGGACAAGCGCGCCCTGCTTTGTTAGCCTGCGCGCCGCTTTATGAGTTTGGAAAACAAGACACCGGAAGCCGCCGCGCCCGTTCCCAGCGATTTCATCCGCGACATCGTCGCGCAACACGTCGCGGAGCAGAAGTATCCGCGCATCCACACGCGGTTTCCGCCTGAACCAAACGGTTACCTCCACATCGGCCACGCCAAGAGCATCTGCCTCAACTTCGGCATCGCGCGCGAATTCGGCGGCACCTGCAACCTCCGCATGGATGACACGAATCCGGCAAAGGAGGACATTGAATACGTCGAGAGCATCCAAGCCGACGTGAACTGGCTCATCGGCGGTTGGGCGGAAAAGGAACTCGGACTCACGCCCGCCAAAGCCCCGTTTTACGCCTCGGATTACTTCGACCAGATTTACGAGTTCGCCGTCACACTTGTGAAGAAAGGGCTAGCCTTCGTCTGCGACATGACACCGGACCAGACCGACGAATATCGGCGGCTCGGCAAAGCGTCCCCATTCCGTGATCGCAGCGTGGCGGAAAACCTCGACCTGTTCACACGCATGAAGAACGGCGAGTTCCCCGATGGCGCGAAAATATTACGCGCCAAGATCATCGTGGATGCGCCCAATATCTGGCTGCGCGATCCCCTGCTCTATCGCATCAAGCACACCGACCACCATCACGTGGGCAGCAAATGGTGCATCTATCCGATGTATGACTTCGCGCATTGCCTGAGCGATTACATCGAAGGCATCACGCACAGCATCTGCACCTTGGAGTTCGAAGTGCATCGCGCACTTTACGATTGGATTCTTGAGAATCTCGATCTCCCCAGGGCGCTGCCGCATCAATACGAATTCGCTCGCCTCAGCCTCGGTTACACCATCATGAGCAAACGCAAACTCATGCAGCTCGTGGACGAAAATCTCGTCACCGGCTGGGACGATCCACGCATGCCAACCATTTCTGGCATCCGCCGCCGCGGTGTGACGCCCGAGGCGCTGCGCAACTTCGCCTACAATATCGGTATTACGAAATACAACGGCATCACCGACGTGAGCGTGCTGGAATTCGCCATCCGCGAGGACCTGAACAAGCGTGCGTTGCGCCGGCTTGCCGTGTTACGCCCAATCAAGGTCGTCATCACAAACTTCCCCGAGGGCAAAGTCGAAGAACTGGAAGCCACCAACAATCCCGAGGACGAAACCGCCGGCAAACGCAAAGTTCCGTTCAGCCGCGAACTGTATATCGAGCGCGACGACTTTGCCGAAGTACCGCCGCCGAAATTCTTCCGCCTCAAGCCGGGCGGCGAAGTGCGCTTGAAGTACGCTTATATCATCAAGTGCGACGAAGTCATCAAGGACGCCGCGGGCAACATCACCGAACTCCGCTGCACTGCCGATCTCGACAGCAAGATGGGGGGAGCAACCGCCGCGCGCAAAGTGAAGGGCACGATCCATTGGGTTAGCGCCTCACACGCCGTAGACGCCGAGGTCCGCCTCTACGACCGCCTGTTCACCGAAGCCGAACCGGAAAAAGACGGGCGCGATTTCAAGTCTGTGTTGAACCCGAAGAGCCTCGAAGTCATCACGGCCAAGTGCGAGCCGAGCCTCAAGGATGCGAAGCCGACCGAGCGTTATCAATTTGAGCGCATGGCCTACTTCGCGTTGGACTACGATTCAAAGCCCGGCAAGCTGGTCTTCAACCGCACAATCACCTTGAAAGATGCTTGGGCAAAAGAAGCCCAGAAGAGCTGAGTAGCAACCGCTGGATTCAACTGGAAACGCCATCCCCGGGGCAGCCTGTCCCCCGTATTATTCAGTGACGAGGCTGCGTTCCAGTGTTATCAAATAGTGGTTGAACAAATTGTCAGCATGAGCGCAAGCAATCCGACAAGTACCAACAGCAGCCTGACGCCCAAAGCGATACCCCTCGCCATTTCAGGTCAGGAGGGATTGTCACCATCGCTTATTTGAACTCATGCCGGGCAGCATGGTGTTGATGGATGCACGCGGTTACATTCTCGATACCAATCCCGCCTTTTGCCAGCAAATCGGGTATCCCCGCGAAATCCTGATTGGCTCGCATGTCAGTCGGTTCAGCCACGAGTCCATCGAAAGCATTGACCGCAACATCGCCCGAATGATTGCTGGCGAAGTGCTTGATCATCGCGTGACCAATATACAAGCAGACGGCAGCTTGCGGCACTACGACCTGCGAGAAGCCGCCATCACCCTGCCCGATGGCGCACGCGGCATTCTGGCACTGGCCAACGACGTCACCGAGCGATTGCGGGCAGAACAGCAAAAATTGGAACTGGAACGGCAGCTCCAACACGCGGACAAACTCAAAAGCCTCGGTGTTCTGGCAGGCGGCATCGCTCACGAATACAACAACCTGCTCGCCGCCATCATCGGCAACCTAGATCTCGCGATCATGGATCTGGATCCGAAGTCGCCGGTGCAAGCCAACCTGCAGGAAGCGGCGGTCGCCGCGCTACGCGCAGGCAATCTGACCCAGCAAATGCTCGCCTATTCCGGGCGGGGCCGATTCGCCATTGCGCCGATTGATCTCAGCGCCTTGATTGGTGGCATGGAAGAATTGCTTAAAGCCTCCATTTCCAAGAAGGCCAGCATAAAGCTGAATCTGGCGGCAGACCTGCCTGCCATTGCTGGCGACGATCCGCAATTGCAACAAGTGTTGATGAATCTGGTCACCAATGCTTCCGAAGCGCTGGGAGAACGTCCCGGATTGATCACTCTCACCACACGGCTTCGCGACTGCGATGCGGAATATCTGGCAAAAAGTCTGATTACCGACAAATCCGCACCAGGTCCGTACGTAGAACTGGAAGTACGCGACTCCGGTTGCGGCATGGATGACATCACCCGCAAACGATTGTTCGATCCGTTCTTCACTACCAAGTTCACGGGTCGAGGTCTCGGCATGTCCGTCGTACTTGGCGTGGTGCGCGGCCATAAGGGAGCAATCCTCGTAACCAGCAAGCCCGAACGCGGCACAGCCATTTCCATTTTATTCCCGGTAACGAGCAAAGCCGCCAGCCCAGCGGTCACACCCAAACCACCTCCGCCAAGCAATGTTGCTCCACCGACAGCCTTAACCGGTACCGTGCTGATCGTGGAAGACGAAGCAACGCTTCGCTTGCTGATGGAACGCATCTTAAAACGGCTGGGACTACAGGTCTTGACTGCGGCCGACGGGTTGGAGGGCGTGGCAGTGTTTCAGGAACGCGCCCAAGAGATCAGCTTTGTGATCTTGGATTTTACCATGCCCAAGCTCGATGGCGTCAAAACGCTGGCAGAACTGCGCAAGGCGCAACCAGACGTCAAAGCCGTGCTCACCAGCGGCTACAATGTGGAAAACATCAACCAGAGCTACGCCCAAGAGGGTTTCGCCGCGTTCATCCGCAAGCCATTTCAGGTCGAGACGCTGATTGAGGTGGCACGGCGGTTGTGTGCCAAGGCTTGAACGCGACTCACCGCAACAACGCGCTCGCCGTCCAGAGCATCGGAGCCTGGCCATGCAAGTCACCCACCGCGCGCGGTCGATCGTTGTAAAACTTTTCGCTGTCACCCTTATTTGTGCCTACGCAGACCTCGCGTAAATTCCCCTCAGCATCCACTTGCTTCACCAGTGCCAACCAACCACGCCGCGCAGCAGGGCCATAAGTTTTTTCTTCAAGCCACCCACTCTTGACACCGGTGACAAACGCAAAAGCAAACATTGCCGAACCGGAGGTTTCTGGCCACGAACCCGGCTTGTCGAGCAACTGATGCCAGAGTCCGTCCTTGTCCTGCGTTGCCAGCAACGCCGTCATCATTTTGCGATAACCCGCCAAAATGTGCGCCCGCTGCGGGTGATTCTCCGGCAGAGAACGCAAGAGCTCCGCCGAACCCGCCGCCATCCAACCATTACCCCGCCCCCAGTAAAACGGCGCATTAGTCCCGTGGAAGAAAAGCCCATTGGTCTGCTGCAACCGGTCGAAATAGGCCGTCATCGCCAGTGCGGCGCGGTCCAGATATTTTGCTTCGCCCGTGGCGCGAAACGCCTGCACCTGCACGGCGGGCATCATGTACATGTCATCAATCCAATAGCGCGCCTCCGTCGAAATACCGTCAGGAGTGGTCTTGCCCCATTGCGCATCAGCCAGACTGAGACCGAGTTTCAAGCACCGCTCGTCTTTGGCCTGTAAATATATTTCCAGCGGCACGATGCCAAAGACGCGGAAGTCCACATGAGAGCTTCGATTAATGCGCTTTGAACCGGGCTCGGATAATAGCGGCTCAAACTTCTGGATCAGCCGGGCGGTAAGATTGGTATCGCCCGTTAACTGCGCCAAGGTGAGTGAACCATACCACGCGATGACTTCAGGATAGATGATGCCAATGCTGGCTTTCTCAGGATTAGTCTCGTAGCGAAACTTGCGCGGCAGAAAATTCTCCGCCACGCGTTTGCCGACTTCGGCAGGAGCAGTCCCGGCAGGCCAGTTGGAGAAATGTTGATCGGGCTTGGGCTGGGCATTGGCACACCCAGCCAACAAAGCGGCCAGAAAGGCCCCAAGCAAAGATGCGCCAAACAGATTGGGCGCGTATACGTTTCGGAATGGCTTCACAAAGTCAGCTTGAACCGCCCGAACCGTGGCGTCGAGCGGGGATTGATTCCAAAACTGGTGAGGCGCGCTACTTCGCCTCGACCACACTCACCTCGATGGGTGACGCGAGCCCCTGCGCGAACTCATCCACGTATTTTTTCCACATCTCAGCGGTGGTGATCGGCCCAGCCTTGTCCCAGGCAAACCCCGCCCAATAAGCCACAACGTCATGCTCCGAAACTTTGACAAGCAACAACTGGTTCAGCTTGTCCTCGGCCTGCTTGTCCAGCGCCTTCGGATCAACGATGAGCGCGAGACCTTGATTACCCGCGTTCTTCTCGACCTTCTCCCACTTGAGCAACCAGCCGCGCTCAGCATTTGCTTCGACTTGTTCGCCCGCAGTTTTTTTGAGTCCTATACCCGCAGTGAGCTTTTGTGCCTGGCCCGGACGCGTGAACTGTTTGTAGCTGCTTTGAAAGCGATCCAACTGTGAGCCGGCATCAAGCGAGATGCGCTTCACCTCACTTACACTGATACCGTTGACTTCGAACGGGGCGTATTCCAACTCAAACACTACCCGAATCGGCCCGTTTGCTAACACACGGGAATTGACGAAGTTGCGCGACGTCCAGAGCCGGTCGGCAGCCCAAAGCCCGTTGCCACCGCAACCCCGCGATAATCCCGCCGAATAATAATCCGCGCCATCACCATGATCGTTGTGATAGTCATCGCTCAGATACCAATCGTTCACAACCATCTTGGTCGTGCGCTTGGACCAGATGTCAATTGTACTGCTAGTCAAAGGCTCACCCTCCCAGGTTTCGAGCGCCTTACCGTAGGTGCGGTGCGCAATGCGGTCGTTCTCCCAGACAAAATCATCGAAGCGTTCACGATTGAAGCGCCCAAACGCCTTGAATTGTTCCTTCTTGAACACCTGTTTTCCACCGGTCGTCACAGTGAAAGTCTTGCTTTCATTCGCAGCGAAGTCCGCCTGAAAGATAACGGTGTCCGTCTTGCGATATGCATCGCCGTCCGTGTCCACCGCCTGGGCGAGCAATTCCTTGCCTGCCGTATCCTGGATATGCACGATTGCCAGATCCTTCGCGGCAAGTGGTGCAAGTTGCGCGGCAGTCAGCTCGATCGTTTGGCTGGAGCGAACCAGCGACAGCTTGTTGACGGCAGTGACAGTGAGTGATGCGGCGTGTGCCCACAAAGGCAGCACGAGGACTAACACGACCAACAGGCAGCGATGGGTTTTCATGTTATTGGTGGACGCAGTATAGGAAGCCGCATTCAGCGCATCTAGCAGAATGAATCAGCGTCACCCAACAACAATTCCCCGCACCCAATCCAAACGCCGCTAATTTTTTCTAGGAAGTCAGGCACTTTTACTCCATGCTGTTCCGCCTTTGGAACTATGGATTTGAAATTACCAAAACTCGGCGAAGGTTCGGATAGTGGCGTGGTCGTCAGCATCTTTGTGAATGAAGGCGACACGATTGCCAAAGACCAAACCATCATCGAACTCGAAAACGAAAAAGCCGTTGCCGCCATTCCCGCTTCCGCGGGGGGCGTCGTCGCTAAAATCCACGTCAAAGCCGGCGACAAGATCAGCGCCGGTCAACGCATCCTCACTTTAAGCGGTAGCAGTGAAGCCCCTGCCGCTGCAGCACCAGCCGCCAAGCCCGCAGCCAAAGCCGCCCCGCCGAAGCGCCCTGCTGCTCCTGCCCCTGAGCCGGAAGCGGAAGAAGAAGTCGTCGAAGTCGCCGAGGAAGAATCCTCCGAAACCGTTGCCGCACCCGTTGCCTCGCCGTCGTTGCGCCGCTGGGCGCGCGAACTCGGCATCAATCTTGGCAAAGTCCGTGGCAGTGGCCCCGGCGGTCGAATCGAAACCAGCGACGTTAAGAATTACATTCTGCGCCTGCAGGCGGCTGCCGCTAAACCGAAGGCCGCGCCAGCGGGTGCTGCTGTTCCGGCGAAGCCCGCTGCCGAGCAGATTGATTTCTCCAAGTGGGGACCGATTCTCAAGAAGCCGGTCACCACGTTGCGCGGAGTCATCGCCCGACGCATGGCGGAGAACTGGAACGCCATCCCGCACGTCACACAGTTCGACGACGTGGATTTCACCAAACTCAACGAGCTGCGGAAGAAGTATGCCGCCGCTTACGAAGCCAAGGGCAGCAAACTCACGCTCACGCCGCTCGTGCTCAAAGCCGTGGCCGCGACGCTGAAGAAACATCAAATCTTCAACTCCAGCCTCGATGAAGTGGCGAACGAAATCATCCTCAAGGAATACGTTCACCTCGGCATCGCCGTGGATACCGACGCTGGCTTGATCGTTCCTGTCATCCGCGATGTGGACAAAAAGAGCGTGCTCGAAGTCGCCAAGGATTTGGAAGTGCTCGCCCAGAAGGCCCGCGACCGGAAGGTCAGCGGCGACGACCTCAAGGGCGGCACGTTCACCATCTCGAACCAAGGCGCAATCGGTGGCGCGCATTTCACGCCGATCGTCAACAAGCCGGAAGTCGCCATCCTCGGCCTCGGCCGCGGCGCGATGAAACCCGTCGTCCGCGACGGCAAGATCGAAGCCCGAATGCTCACGCCGATTGCGTTGTCGTATGACCATCGCGTCATTGACGGTGGTAGCGCGGCGCGTTTCACCGTGGACCTCGTCGCGGCGCTGACCGACTTCAGCGAGGACGTCGTAAAACTCTAATTCCCTTTTGAACATGGATCCGATCAAAACTGAAATCGTTGTCGTTGGTGCCGGGCCTGGCGGTTACGCCGCTGCGTTCTACGCTGCGGACTTGGGCAAGAAAGTCATTCTCATCGAACGCGACAAGCGCCTCGGCGGCGTTTGCTTGAACCGTGGTTGTATCCCGTCCAAGGCGTTGCTCTACGCGACGCACCAGATCACGGCAGCGAAGGAATCCGAGCATCGCGGCATCACGTTCACCGCACCGACGCTGGACCTCACCAAGCTCCGCACGTGGAAGGAAGGCATTTTGACCAAGCTCTCGGGCGGCATCAATCAGCTCGCCAAGATGCGCAATGTGACAGTCATCCAAGGCCGCGCTTACTTTGAAGGCTCGCAATCTTTGCGCGTTGAAAACGAGCAAGGCCAGCAGTTCATCAATTACGACACGGCCATCTGCGCTGTCGGTTCCGTGCCCGCGATGCCCAAGGCGTTTGACCTTGGCAACCCACGCGTGATGACTTCGACCGAAGCGCTCGACATCGAAGATATTCCCGGCACGTTGCTCGTGATCGGTGGCGGTTACATCGGCATGGAAATGGGCACGGTTTACGCCGCGCTCGGCAGCCAGGTCACCGTGGTCGAAGCGATGGACAACATTCTCGCTGGGGCTGATCCCGATCTGGCCCGCCCCGTCGTTGCCATGGCCAAGAAGGCGTTCAAAGAAATCCGCACCAAGGCAAAGGTCTTGAAGATGGCTACGGTCGGCAAACAGATCAAAGTGGAGATCGAATTCGACGGCAAGAAAGTCGAAGAACTTTACGACCGTGTGCTCGTTTCCGTCGGCCGCGCCGCCAACAGCGCCGACCTCGGCCTCGAAAACACCAAGGTGCAGCTCGACGAGAAGGGCTTCATCAAGGTGAACTCACAATTGCAGACGAGCGATCCGAACATTTACGCCATCGGCGACATCGCGGGCGGCATCATGCTCGCGCACAAGGCGCACAAAGAAGCGCGCATCGCCGTGGAAACCATCGCCGGCGAAATCACCACTGCGGAAAGCTTTGTGATTCCGGCAGTCGTGTTCACCGATCCCGAACTCGCGTGGTGCGGTTTGACCGAGGCGGAAGCCAAGGCTAAGGGCATCGCGCATGAAGTCGTGAAATTCCCATGGGCCGCCTCCGGTCGCGCATTGTCCTTCGACCGCACCGATGGCGTCACCAAGATGATCATTGATCCCGAAAGCGAACGCGTGCTTGGCGTCGGCATCTGCGGGGCCGGTGCGGGCGAATTGATCGCCGAAGCCACGCTCGCCATCGAGATGGGCGCAACGGCGGAAGACATCGCGCTCACCGTGCATCCGCATCCGACATTATCCGAGACGTTGATGGAATGCGCCGAAGCGTTCTACGGCCACGCCACCCACACGATCGCCAAGAAACGTCATTCCGCGTGAGTTCGTGATTGAATCACGCGGTCACGGTTCGTAGTATTTCAGTCCGCAATTTCGGTCGGGGCGTAGCGTAGTCCGGCTAGCGCGCTTGCTTGGGGTGCAAGAGGTCGGGAGTTCAAATCTCCCCGCCCCGACCAATTTCTTTCAGATTCTCCTTAATTTGCCGTTTTTTGATTGCGCGGCAAACTTTTGCTCATCCCATCAATCCTTTTGTCGGCCATGCGTCTCTCAGGAATAATCTGAACACGCTGGGTTTGACTGGTTTCGTTGCAACATGGTTTGCTGCACTGTTGTTCATGGCAAACGATTCTAAATCCAAAGTGGCGCGGCGCTTTATTCTGATTGATGACAGCCCGTTTGATGCCGAATTGATCGAAATGAGCTTGAAAGCGATGACTACCTGCCATGTGGCCGTGGTTTGTTCCCGACAGGAGTTTCTTGCCGAACTAGATCACGCACTGCCCGACGTAATCATTTCGGACTCAAATATCCCCAGTTTCGACGGGCTGGCGGCGTTGGCACTGGCGAAACGATATTGCCCCGAAGTGCCGTTTATCTTTTGCTCCGGAGTGGTGTCCGAAGAGGTGAAGACAACGGCTTTGACCCTTGGCGCCAAGGCATGGTTGAGCAAAGACGATCTCGAGTATCTGGCCTTGGCCGTATATGGGTTTTGTAACGAAGACCCGAGCGGCAACAATAACCTCAAGCCCCGAAGCTGAGCTAAAGGGCCGCTGAGTTGGGCTTGGTCGTCAGGTCTCCACGCACCGGGAGATTGGCAAACCGCGCAACAGCCTCCGTCCGCGACCGAACATGGAGCTTTTCGTAGATGCGCCGGATGTACGTGTTGACCGTTGGCAGACTGATGCTGAGCGAATCGGCAATCTCCTTATAGAGGTATCCCCGGGCGAGCAATTCCAACACCTCACGTTCGCGTGGCGATAAGGCCGCATCCTCTGTCGAAACTTGCGGCGCTTGCAATTGAAACGTCTGCACCACTTTCCGCGCGATGTTGGCCGTCATCGGCGAACCACCGCTGTGAACGTCGCGCAAGGCCGCAATCAACCCTGCCCGCTGGGTTTGCTTGAGCAGATAACCGGAAGCCCCCGCCTGCAACGCCTGAAAAATATGATCGGAGTCTTCGTAAACTGTGAGCATCACAAACTGCGTGGCAGGCAGCAATGGCTTGAGTCGACGAACGCATTCCGGGCCGTTCATCCCCGGCAGATTGATATCCATCAGAACAACCTGCGGTTGTTGCTCGGGAATCTTCGCGAGTCCGTCTTCCCCCGAACCGTGATTACTCACGCAGCGGAAGCCTTCGGCCCGGTTGATCCAATCCACCAGGATTTCACGCGCCTTGGGATCGTCCTCAACAATGGACACTTTGATTGACACGACTTTACCCATAGCATGATTTTCGTTCGCGGTGTTGTAATGTGTTCTGATGACAAGGTGGCGTTCCCTTGGATTTAATCAATCACCGTTCGCAACTTAACTGCCACCCATAGCAGGCAGCCCTGTCAGCGGCACAAATAATTCGACCCGGGTCCCCAACCCCAGCGTGCTGACGATCTCCACCTTGCCGCCGATCTGTTCAAGCCGCCGATGAATTCCCGCGATTCCGTAACCGGAGATCACACGATCCCCGGCTGAACTCCGGCGCGAGTTAGAATCGAAACCAACGCCATTGTCGGACACGCGCAACTTCAGGCCCGCGGGCCGCAATTCAAAAGTCACCAGGACTTCGTTCGCTCCGGAATGTTTCACCGCATTGTTGAGCGTTTCTTTGAATGCGAGGAACAGATTATGGCGCACTTCGGAACGGACGGTCAGTTCGGGCACCTGCGTCGGCGCATCCAACCGACAGCGGATCTGCGCGGCGCTGAGAAAGTCGTGAGCAAACCGCGCGATATAGTTCGTCAAACTGTCCAGCGTGTCATGGCGCGGATTCACGGCCCAGACGATTTCATCCATCGCCCGCGTCAGGTCGCGCGCGGTATCATAAATCTGGTTCAAGCTCGAGGTCGCGCGCGGCAAATCATCAAGATCACCTGCAGCGGACTGACTCAACATGCCGATGCGCGTGAGGCTTGCGCCAAGATCATCATGAATATCCTGCGCGATGCGCGATCGTTCGCGTTCCAATTCGCGTTCGCGGGCGATGCGTTCCAATTTACGCCGCAATCGCCGCCGAGATTCGAGGTAAAACACCCCGGCGATCGCAGCGATGCTCGCAACCATCAGTCCAGTCCGAAACCACCAAGTCTGCCAGAAATGCGGCAACATGATAATGGTCAACGAATCGCCAGCTTCGCTCCACAAGCCGTCGCTGTTGCACGCAATGACATGGAATGTGTATTCGCCTGGCGGTAAAAAACTGTATGTCACGCGCCGGCGCAATCCGCCTTCCATCCAATCCGGGTCAAGCCCTTCCAAGCGGTACTTGAATTGCACGCGTTCCGGTGAAGTGAAGCTCAGGCCGGTAAATTGCACATCCACTTGCCGACGCCCTGGCTGCAGCACAACAGAGCTTCGCTTGACCACTTCTTGGCCCGCACCGGAGTGGCTGGGGAAATCGCGATTGATTACCGCCGGTTGCCCATCCACCAAGATCTCTTCGATCCACACGGGCGGACGAACTGGATTGGGTCGTGCCGCCTTGGGATTGATCACCGCAATGCCACGAGCAGTCGAAAACCACAGCCGCCCATCCGGCGCGCGAAAGCCGGAGGGGGTAAACCCACCAGTGCCTGCCAACGTGGCCATACCCTCAGCTTTGCCATACGCGAGCACGTCGAGTTTGGCCAAATCACCGTCCGCACACGCGTGCAACTGGGCCTTGCTGATGCGAAACACGCCGATGGGCGAGTTGAACCAGAGGTTCCCCAACTGATCATCTTCGATGTGATAGATTGTGTTAGCTGGCAAACCGTGGCCGATTCCAATCGTGCGGAATTGCCCGTCCTGAAAACGGCACAGCCCCATGTCGAGGGTGCCAATCCACAAGGTGCCGTTGGTTTCACAGCACAAGGACAGGATGAAATTCTCCACCAGCCCATCCTTGGCCTGAAATGATTTGAACTGCCCGTTCTTCACAAGCCCTAAACCAGCCCCCTGCGTCCCGACCCAGATTTCTCCGTCGAGCCCGACTTCAATCACCCGCACATCTCCTGCCGCCGCGCCTCCCAATGCGGCGAAGCGTTCCACCACGTTGCCACGGAACCGCACCAACCCGGTCCCCGTTACCAATCCAGAGTGTTCCCAGCGGCGATTCTTTGAGCGCAACCACCGGATCAGACAGCGGAATCAAATTCGTCTGCACGACAAACCGGTCCTGCTCAAGCCGGAACAGTCCCCCACCCCACGAACCGGCCCAGATTCGATTTTGGCTGTCTTCGAACACCGACCACACGAACAGATTCGCCAGCCCCTGACTCTCGCCGTAGTGACTCCAATTCGTCCCGTCAAAATGATAAACGCCTGCGCCCTCAGTCGTCGCCCAGATTCCACCATCGTGCGCCCGCATAATGGAATACACCGGGCGTCCCTGCCATTCGTCCGGCGGACTGTACATTGTCACCTTGCGTTCGCGTAACAACGCCAGCCCGCCGCCCGTACCGACCCACAAATTCCGTTCCCGATCCTCCGCCAGACTGCAGACCCAATCTTGCGGCAGGCCGTTGCCACGATTCACTTGAAACCAGCCCGAATCCGGATCATGCACAAACAATCCGTGTTGCATCGTACCTACCACCAATCGCCCGGAAGAAGTCTCGCGCATGGTCGTCACCGAAGCATCGGGTTGAGGAAATGCCCCGATGTCAGCCGTCCAATTCGTACTGTTCCATTTCCGCACCTTGCCTTCGCCCATCAACCACAACTGCCCATCGCGCGCCGCAGTCATGCATTGATAATAGGGCCGGGGCGAGGGGTCGCCAAAATACATGGGGTGATACCCATCGCCTGCCAGTCGCGCCACCACGCCGTTCCGCACCACGTAAGCCTGATGCGCGGCATCCCGAATGGCGCGCGGATTCACAAAGGGATTCTCCCCCATCAACGGCAGCGGCCGCTGGATAAACCCATCCTTGAGGCGCACGGCTTCACCTAATTGATTCAATCCCCAGACATCGCCATGTTCGTCCTCGGCGAAATCTTTGATCGGCGGATCGCCCCAAGCCGGCGGTAATTTGATCTGGAGAAAACTGCCTTCGGCATAACGCGAGATTTCACCGGTATCATGACCGATCCAGATGTTACCCCGAGAATCCTCCAGCAAACTGGTAACGCGACTGTTCGCCAGCCCCTTGGTGTTCGAGGAGTTAAAAACCTTGAATCGCACCCCATCAAATTGGGCGATCCCATTGTAAGACCCGCTCCAAATATAACCGAGCCGCGTTTGAATAACTGCCGTGGCTGAATTTTGTGGCAACCCATTATCCGCGCGCCACGTTTCGATCGCGTATTCGGCCGAAGGTTTGGCAGCAACAGCATTGGAAACCGTCTGGGCGTTTCCATAGCGCCCCCAAATCAACATCGCACAAGCCACCCCCATCACGACGCGGAGAACCCGGCGTGGATACTGGGATGGCGGCAAATGGCTCATTGGTGCGCGAGCTACTTAACCGAACCTAGCCCTGCTATCAAGTCGTCACCTTAACGATAGTAGGCAAACTTCGCCTTCAGTCCTCCTACGAGCACTTCAAACTCGCCCGGCTCGGTGACGGTCTTGCCAGCCGCATTCACAAAAGCAAGGTCCGCCGCCCGCAACTCGAACTGCACTGGTTTCGTCTCGCCGGGTTGCAGTTCGATCTTAGCGAAAGCTCGTAAACGCTTGCCCGCTGGCGTAAGTGAGGCATAGAGGTCAGATGTGTAAAGCTCGACAACCTCCTTGCCGGTGCGCTGACCGGTATTGGTCACCTCCACAGTAACCGTTAACACACCGCCACTTTTCAATTGGGGCGAACTCAATTTTAGATTCTTCGTCTCGAACGTCGTGTAGCTCAGGCCGTGGCCAAATTCCCATTGTGGCTTGGCGGGATTGACCTTTGTGTCACCCGGAGCAGAAATCTCCGCGACCATGCTGGTGTATTTGCGATCATAAGTAAGCAGGTTATTGGCATGCCTTGCGTAAGTGAACGGCAGTTTGCCGGATGGATTCGTGTCGCCGACGAGGATATTGGCAATCGCCTGCGCGCCGCCCGCGCCCGGCCAGTAGGCGAGCATAATCCCTTTTGCGCCCGACTCAATCTCGCGCATCACGCGCCCGCGCCCTTCCACTAACACAATGACGACAGGCTTGCCCGTGGCATAAAGGCGTTTTGCAAATTCCTGCTGTCCGATGGGCAGATTGAAATCATTGATGTCGCCGGGCGTTTCTGCATAGGCGTCTTCACCGAGGCAAAGGATGACGACCTCCGCGCTCGTTGCCGCCGCGAGCGCAGTGTCAGCATCCACATTCTGGCCGTCGAAATCCACGCCGCGATGCGTTGTGACGTTGGCGGCCCCGAGCTTCTGCTCCAGCGCCGCGGCAACCGTGAGCGCGCCTTTCGGATACACGTTTTCATCCGCCCCCTGCCACGTATACGACCAGCAACCGTGCAACGCACTGATACTCGTCGCCGCCGGACCGGTCACCAGCAACTTGGTCGACTTTGCTAACGGGAGAATGTTCTGTTCATTTTTTAAAAGTGTGATGGATTCCTCCGCCGCTGCCAGCGCGACGCTCTGGTACTCTGGCTTGCCAAACTGGCCAACGGTTTCCGGCTCGATGTAAGGATTCTTGAACAAGCCCACGTCCGCCTTGAGTTGTAGGATACGCCGGACGGATTCATTAATGCGTTTCTCGGATACTTTACCTTCCTTGACGAGCTGCTTAAGCAATATGAAAAACGTGTAGTCCAGCGGCACCATGCTCATGTCGAGCCCAGCATCCACCGCTTGGCGCACCGCTTCGATGGGTGAATCCGCCGTCTTGTGCCAGGTATGCAGGCGGATGACATCCTCCCAATCCGACACGATCACGCCCGTGAAACCGAGCTCACCGCGCAGCACGTCCGTGAGCAGATACTTGCTGCCGTGCACCGGAACGCCGTTCACTTCCCCGGAATTAACCATGACAGTCCGCGCGCCGGCCTTCACAGCCGCGCGGAACGGCGGCAGGAAATATTCGCGCAGATAGGAATCCGACATCAAGGCCGGCGACCGATCCTTGCCTGTCAGCGGAAACGAATACCCGATGTAATGCTTTAAGCACGCCGCCACACTCGTCGGCGAACTGAGGTCTGCACCTTCAAATCCGCGCACCGCCGCCACCCCGAACACCGTGGCGAGATACGGATCTTCCCCAAACGTTTCGGGAAACCGCGCCCACACCGGATGCCGTCCTACATCCAACACCGGCGCGAAGGTCCAGCGCAGTCCGGCAGCGCGCGTCTCCGCGGCAGAGATTTCAGCTGAACGCTGCATCAACACCGGATTGCGCGTCGCAGCCATCGCGATTTGTTGGGGGAATAAAGTCGAATCCATGACAAATGTCGCGCCGTGGATGGAATCAATGCCGTAGAGCAACGGAATCTTGTTTGGCGTTTCGGCGCGGATCAGGTCTTGAATCGTCTTGTTGACGTAAGTCCATTCCTCAATCGAGAGTGCCCGCCCGAGCCCATTGTTGATGAACGAGCCAACGCCATAGTTGACGACCGCTTCGCGCAGTTTTGTCTCATCAAGCTTGATGGGAGATGAACCTTTCACCGTCACCGTCATCAAGTCGAGTTGCACCATCTGCCCGATCTTTTCATCGAGGGAAAGTTTGGCGAGGAGTTTGTTCACCTTGGGATTGGACTCAGCGAGACTGGGCGTCACAACGCACAACGCCAGCGCGCCGGTCAAGAGGATTGATTTCATGTCGCATCAAAGCTTCGGATTTGTTGAACCAGTGTAGGAGAAAACCGAGCCCTGGGTCTGTCGTGTAAACCAACGATGGCAACGTGTATGCCCTATCTCCCGATTATCGTGCCGTTACGTCGCCCTTAGTGAAAAACACGCCCCCATTTAGCGGCCGCCGACCATGTCTGAAGTCACTCTCCTTGCCTCACGGTCCCGCCTAGCCAACGTTCCTTCCCTCTGTTATCGAAGACAGCGGTCCTCTTTATGAGATTTTCAGGGAGATGAATGTAACTTTAGGACTGCGCAGCTTGATTGGATGGTGCACTCCGAACCAGTTGGTCGAACTCGTGGCTCTCCTGCGCGTAGAATGGATAATCCCGTGCAGCATTGTTTGGCTTGTATCGCCAGTGCCGATAGTTCCACATCCACTCCGCGGGCTGCGCCCGGATGGCTGGTTCAAAGAAATCCCAACAGGCCTGACTGATTTGCTGCAGCGAAGCATCCGGCACAACTTCAGCGGCTCGTGAAACGTGACGCGACAGCTCCCGTCGGGCTGGGAGATTCCTTCCACCGGCAACAATTTCGCCGGGCCGCGTTGGACCAGCACGGCATGGAGAAACGTCACGCACATCTTCATCCCGAACGCGTCAATCACCGTCGCCGCCTCCGTCGGATGCCGGTTCAAATCCGCCAGCATCCCCGCCACGCCGCCGTGCCGGACATGTTTCAACAGCCGGAGCATGGATGACTTTTGCGGAATGATGCGATGCCCGGAAACTTCCCGGCAGCGGCGGAAAAATCCGTCCACCCGGGGATTCTTGAACCGTTTGGTGACGATGGTGGCGCTAACCCCGTGAAATCCCGTCGCCAGACTCGCCCATTCGAAGTTGCCTTGATGCAGACAGACCACCACGACGCTTTCGCCGCGCGCTTGCAATCGTTGCAAGATCTCAACGTTCTCAACCCGGATGTAGCGATGAAAGTTCTGGGGCGTCAACGCGGGCGACCAGAGCAGATCCAGCATTGTTCGGCTGAAATTGCAATACGATGCTCGTGCGATTTCCTGACGCTGCAAAGGGGTATATTCATCCCCAAACGCGGCAGCAATATTGGCGAGCGTCACCGCCCGACCATAACGATCAAAATAAAAAACGATCCGCCCCAGCATCCGAGCAAGTCTGACTACAGTTCGTCGCGATAACCGCGGCAACACCGTTGTCAACACCAGCAGTCCCAGCCACTCGAATTGATACCGAATTTTTCGCCAATGTCGCCGCATCGGAAAGCTCCAAAACCATGAAGATCAATCGGCACGCAGAATCCGGCTTTTTTTCAGATACCGCGCTCCCGCATAGGCAACGGCGCCCGCCGCCAGAAACCACAACCACGGCGTTACTGCCGGGTTGGCAAAAGGATTGCCTTCGCGCCAATATCGCCGGCACATCAAGGCACAAACGGTGGCAATCCATAGAAAGATCGAACCGTATTCTTTGACGACCACACGTTGCCAGTGGAACTCCATACTTTGCCAAGTCTTACCGAACCCCGCCAAGCTCAAGCCCCACCGGCTGACCCGCCGGCAATAGGTCTCAAACTCTGCGCCAAATTTCTTCCGCAGAAAATTCTCCTCCGCCGCCACGATGGCTAGATAGGCAAAAACGAAAAACGGCAGCCCCACACATGTGAACCACAACGAATTTGCGACCAATCCCAAGCCGATTATGCCTAATAAATTTCCCACGTACAACGGATTCCGACAATGCGCGAACATCCCGCCCTGCACAAGCGTGTCCGCGTACACCTGCCGATTCAGACCGCCGCGCTTGATATACTGCAAACCAATGGTAATACAACGCAACGCCATTCCGGCTAGCGCCACTCCAAAACCGAGGGCGGCAGCAAGTTGATCTGAGGCCAGTAACTTCGGACCACCAATGAACAGCAGCACTCCGACAACGGGGAAGATCCCGTTGCGATACCGGAAAAAGAAATTACCAATAGCGATCATTTAACAGCGATGATTCCACAGAAGTTGTACCACTTGAAAAACACGTCACAGTACCGGAAGCCGGCACGCATCAACATCTCTCGATTCTCGAGTAATTTGTAGGGCACCAGCACATTCTCCAGAGCTTCGCGCTTCTGTGAAATTTCAAGGTCGCTGTAACCATTCCGGCGTTTGTATTCGTAATAGTGTTTGATGAAGAGACGATTGAACAACGAATCCTCTCCGATCACTTTTTCAACCATAATAAAGCAGCCATCCGGATTAAGCCCGCGCAGGATTTGTCCCACCAATTTGTCACGGTAGAGCGGCCGGATGAACTGAAGCGTGAGAATCATCGTTACCAGTGAGGCGTTCTCGATATGAATGCCGTCATTTAAATCCGTACACATCAGTTCGTACGGACGCTTGAATCCTTCCCCCTCCAGCTTGGCGCGGCATCGCGCCAACATTTCCGACGAATTGTCTATGCCAATAAATTTCACTGCCGGTTTGAGATAAGAGCCGAGATTTAGCAATGTCGTTCCAGTTGAGCAGCCCAGATCATAGACGTTCGTTTTCTCAAGAGCGAAGTCCGCCGCCAGCTCTGCAATCATCCGCTGCATTTCCTCGTAATACGGCACTGAACGGTTCACCATGTCATCAAATACCGTGGCTACCGCCGCGTTGAATTTGAAATCGAACGGTTCCGTTTCTTGAGCAAAAACCCGATCCCGTGTTTCTTCGGCTGTATTCATAAGAAGCTTCCTGCGTCGCGCCAAACGCTGGCAAATATTACGCTTCATTCACTGCCAGCCTGTTGGGAAAAGGATATTGCCCCCGTCTGTCGTTTCCATGAATGCAAGATGACAATTTTGTCATCAGCGTCACCAGCGAGTGGAAAAGCGAAACCCGAAGTCTGAAAACCAAGCTTTGAAGACTACCAATACCGCCAACCACAACCGACACGTCTCATCTTCCAGCCAATCCCACCATTGACCAAAGTTTTGTGCGCGTCTGTCGTCCGTCTTACAAACATCGATGTGGACACGTAGCTCCAACCAAAACAAGAGGGAACTGTTCTCCGGCTGCTTGAACTCACGGAGTTTGGCTTTCAGCCTACCCAGCTTCGCGGCAGGGCTCAACTAAGCCTGCTACCAGATTACGGCTTGGATTCGACTAACGTCCGGTAGCCATCCGCCCCAACCGTTCGTACGCCGGCTTTTGCCGCCGCATCCGTCGCCGCTGCTTGTGCAAGCGCGTCCATGGTGCGTTGCAATTGTTGGAGGTATTGGGCTCTTTGCGCATCGGACAAGCTCGGGCTGGCGGAATTGACCCGAGCCAGAGTGTCCACCGCGACATTGTAGTTCTGTTGCTGGAGCGCAGTGCCAACCTGATTCTCCCACTGACCAAGGTCGACTGGTTTAGCTGCAGGTGTGGCGGGGGATTCGGCTGCCGGAGTGGGATCGGGGGCTGGCGGTGGCGTTTCCTTTTTTGAGCAGGCGGTTAAAGTCACCAGCAACAGAACCGCGAGTAAATAATGGAAGCAGTATTTCATGAAAGAACAGTGAATGAGAATCAGGAGAATTTCAGGGCGTATAGAAGCACAAATCATTTTGGGCTCCGAAGGCTGGGCTGGCCGGGGTAAATCCCGGGAGCCCGGCGAGGCGGGCATACTCCTGATATTTTACAAACTTAGCAACCCCGCCCGCTTCCCCGATAATCGCTCCACCTTTGACATTTTGTGTCACCGTAGCAGCGTTGCCACCAGCGTGCCGCTGCGACAAGACTTCGTTAGCATTGCGCGGGTTGTTGCCTGCATCATTAAAGTTGAATGGAAGCAGTTCGCTTGCTTCGTAAAGTAGCCACCGGGATGGTTTGATCTGGCTATTGCTCAATTTCAATGGGCGTGTCAAAACTGCCGTGCCATTGACCTGAGCACCGTTGATGATTTCGCCAGTCATCGTGTAACTGGTCAGCTTGCAAGAACGTTGCTGCCATTTATCCAACTTGGTGGAGGCAGACTCTTTAACATCGCGCGGACAAAAAAAGACTTTTTTGGTCTTGATGATTGGGGCTAGTTGTCCCGCTTGGAACCACCGATCTTGCGCGGTGTATTCGAAAGGGACCAGTCTTGATTCCGTTGGCATTTGGAATATGACCGGCCCCGGCAATTTGGGTTGCATAAGCCCAACCATCCAAGCCCGGGCTGCTCGCAATGTCACCCCAAGTGGGATAGGGAAGTGAATCGTTCTGATCGGCGGCATACATTTGAACGCCCAAAAGGATTTGTTTCACGTTGTTTAAATCAATCCGTACGTTCCGCCCGGTCTTTGGCCTTGGACAGGGCGGGCAACAACATCGCAGCCAATATCGCGATAATGGCAATCACGACGAGCAGTTCAATCAAGGTGAAGGCTTTTGACCTCGGACCGGGATGATAGGTGTCTGATGAGATGGCTTTCATGGTGGCGCGGGCAATATCTTTGCTATGTAGGATTTTGACAAGTCACCAATATTCATGATTCTCCATGAAGGGACAGTCCTACGCATTTCAATTGCGTCTCAGGCCAGACAGCTTGTTGAATCTATGCCGCTAGCCAGATACCGCTGAATTGTAAACTAAGCGCTCACTGCTGCTCCATCATTTAAATTTCTAAACCACGACCATTTGATTCATTTTTGAAACCACATCCTAAAGCCGTTCGGATGCGGATGAATCTAATCGTGTAAGGGGTGGCTCAAGCTTGCAACCCGGGGGACACACCACCATTGACCTAAAAACGTTAAAGGGGAAAGTTAGAAGGTCCCCAGCCTGTCCTCCGTTTTGACGACGTGAATTACAGAGCGGGCAGTTATACGTTATGCCAGCAGCCTGTAAGCCGTTTGTCGCGATACTTTTGTATTCACGATTGAACAGGCGTGCGAATTAAGCCGATAACAAGAAAACATGAAGCGATTTTTGATCAGCGGCTGGGCCTTGTGCTTGACTGGGTGGCTGGCTGCAGGTTGCGGCAAAGGACCTGAAACTCCTACTAAGGTTCAAGGGAGCATGGTAACACAAGGAACTTCCCCTGAAGCTACCAGCACTTACGCCGACGCAAATCTCGCGGAACTCACGCGGGAATTGCGGCGTTGGATTGTGGCCACCCGCGAAAAGCCCACCAGCTTTGAAGATTTTGCTGCCAAAGCTAAAATCAAAGTCCCTTCCGCCCCGGCAGGCAAGAAATACGCGCTGAGTTCCGAGATGCGCGTCATCCTCGTGAACCAATGACCCGCCCCGCCATGAAATCAAACCGCCATCTCTTCGCCAGATCAAACCGCCCGCCCCCACAGGTGCGCGGTTTCACGCTGATTGAATTGCTCGTCGTAATTGCCATTATTGCGATTCTTGCCGCAATGTTGCTCCCTGCATTAGCGAAGGCCAAAGCCAAAGCTCAACGCATCGTTTGCACCTCGCAGCAAAAGCAACTTGGCCTTGGCATCACGTTGTTCACGCTAGATCGCGATGAAATGTTCCCAGCGGCGGCGTATGGCGCGGCCAACGGCCAGTTGTCTTGGGACGTTTACATCTACCCATATCTAGGCGGACGCGCGGCGGAGGCCGACTTGAATCAAGGCATCGTTGATCAGGCTTTCGCGCCAAAGATTGCGATGTGCCCAGCGGATCGCGGCCCGAAAGTCTGGTGGATCACCGACACTTTCTCCGGAGTGCGTTCCTACGCCATGAATGGGCCGGCCCGAACTGGTCCACAGAATATCAAGCCTCAACAGCCAACCAGAAATATCCCCTGCCTCCTCCAAATCGCGGCGTTGGCATGTATTGGCGAGATAATGGTCTGATTGGCGGTCGACCTGATTTTGACGCGCGCAGTTTCAAGACGTCTGTTGTGCGAGACATGGGAGGAACAATCCTCCTAGTGGAAGAACCCAATGGTCAAGGGGCGGTTGGCAATGAATGGCCCAGTATCAGCCTGGGCCCACAGGGATCAGGTTCACTCTACCAAATTGACCCCGCAGCAACGCAACAAAACCCCGCCGCCAGCGGTGGAGTCAATCAAGGCAACCTAGTCTACAAAGCCCATGGCCAACGCTTCAACTACCTCTTTCACGACGGCCATGTGCAATCGCTGAAGACCACCGAAACCATCGGCAGTGGTACAGTTGACCGCATCGAAGGGCATGTGGACCTTGGCCGCCGGGGACTAAGCCAAGCACCGCCCCAAAACGGCCTTGGAAGTTTTCCCACAACCTTCAAAATCCTCTGATTATTCAAGCGTTTATTAGCTTTTGAAAACTGTCATGACTTTTGATGACGTGCTCATTTTTCACCCCGTGTTAATTTTCCACCGTCACCCTGACGTCGTTATGACCATGCTTCAACAACTTGGCGCGTGCAGTTTCTGATGGCGATGAAGGTGCTGTGTGTGTGTGTGTGTGTGTGTGTGTGTGTGTGTGTGTGTGTGTGTGTGTGTGTATATATATATATATATATATATATATTTTTTTTTTTTTTTTTTTTTTTTTTTTTTTTTTTTTTTTTTTTTTTTTGTGTGTGTGTGTGTGTGTGTGTGTGTGTGTGTGTGTGTGTGTGTGTGTGTGTGTGTGTGTGTGTGTGTGTGTGTGTGTGTGTGTGTGTGTGTGTGTGTG
>JASGKY010000036.1:0-148498 GCA_049840435.1 Verrucomicrobiota bacterium
TGACCAACAACCTCACCATTGATGCCTCGGCGTTGCCCGGCGGGATTCAGCTTAATGGCAATTCTGCTTCCAGGATTTTTCAGGTTGCGGGTGGCGCGACCGTGGTGCTCAACGCCCTCACGCTCACCAATGGATCGGTTGTCGGCAATGGCGGTGGCATCAACATTGCCAGCGGCGGACCTTGACGCTCAACAACAGCACGATCGCAGGCTGCTTGGGTAACTACGGCGGCGGTATTTTCAATGGAGCCGCGTTGACGGTGAACAACTCCACCATCACGGGTTGTTCTGCCAACTACGAAGGCGGTGCGATTGCAAGTTCCAGTTTCTGCACTGTGAACGACTCCACATTCACTGGCTGTTCAGCGCCATTTTACCAAAGCGCGGGAATATCCACTTGGGGCGGGATGAGTCTCAATAACAGCATCGTCGCTGGAAATGCGCCCGGCAATATTTTTGGCGGGTATGGTGGAACGAACAACATCACTAGCGGCGACCCTCAACTAGCTCCGCTGGGTAATTATGGTGGGCCCACCCCCACCATGCCGCCATTGCCCGGTTCACCCGCCGTTGATGCCGGCAATGATTCCGCTACCAACACTGTGGCCACCGACCAGCGCGGTTATTCCAGAAAGCTGGCGCGCATGTGGACATCGGCGCGGTGGAACTCCAGACCCCATTGCTGGTGGTCACGACGAATGCCGACACCGGCGCTGCCTGCGTCACTCGCTACGAGCTGATATTTGCACCACAATTACCTTCGCCCCTTCTGCCTTGCCGGCACACGATTTTATTATGAACGGCCAAATCGCATTGAACACAAAATTTCTCATGATTCATCTGCATGGCCCTCATCAACGGCATCTCCATCACTGCAATGCGGCTTCGCGTCCATTCAGCTAGCAGCAATGTCAGCGTGAACTTGATCGCGTTGACGTTGATGAATCATTTGATTCAACGCGACCGCGCTGACCGGGTGGCGCTGCGGGTGGCGGCGGCGGTGGCGCTGTACGTAATGGTGGCACGTCGACGCTGAACCAATCAGCGTGACGGGTAACAAAGCAATCTTCGGTGGCTACTCTTAATGAAGGTCGTCACCGTCAACCAAAGCACGGCGCGCCAGATATTCCGCCATCAACAATGGCGGTAAATTACAACGCCGCGCATTCGGGTCATGAACCAGAGCACCGTGGCAGGCAACACGGCCACCAATCTGGGCGGCGGCATTCGCAATACCAGCGCGGGCAGCTTGTCGCTCACTCAATGCACCGTGTCCGGGCACCTCGGCGCCGCAAGGCGGCGGATTCAGCCACGCCAGCACCAGTGTCGCGAGTCTGGTCAATTGTACCTTCGCGAGCAACAGCGCCAGAATATCCTGGGGGCACGGTGCAGACATTGGGCGGCGCAATCACCGTCCTGGGGCAGGCCCGCTATCACTGGCACCGCATCTGCTGGCAACATGGCGCCACTGGCTGGTGGTGGTTTCATATCAATCGCCCGGCAACATCACCCTTTCATGCTATCATTGCCGACAATCCTGGCTGGGCCGCCACATATACGCTGCCGGTGAAACGTCTACCCGGGCCAACTTCAACCTGATTGGAAACAACACCACCGTGACCGGGTTTCCCCGCCGGCTATCCACGTTAATGGCGATTTTGCCGTAATCCGCCGCCGCGCCGCTTGCAAGCGGCTGGCGCGGCATTGATGGCGGTGATGATTAAAATGATGCCGCCGTTATCCGGTTCACGACGATTGATAACGGCAGCGACTCCGTCACCAACACGATCACGGTGGACCAGCGCGGGCTGTGCGGCTGGCGGGTTTTCATGTGGATCTGCTCGCCGCAGAACTTACGGGATTTGCCAGCGCGCCAGTCGTGGTGACTCGGCCTGCCTCCGTCCAGCGGCTCACCGTTGCCACTTTGAATGCCATGGTCACGCCGAACAGTGCCGTGACGACCTATTATTTCCATATGTACCAGCACCAACTACGGCGGCGTGACCGCGCCCGGGCCATCGAGCAGCGGCAGCACCTCGGTGAGTTATGTGCTGACCAACCCAGAAGCCCTCACCACTTATCATTTCCGCGCCGT
Source organism: Verrucomicrobiota bacterium (assembly GCA_049840435.1). Lineage (GTDB taxonomy): Bacteria > Verrucomicrobiota > Verrucomicrobiia > Limisphaerales > JADLHS01 > JADLHS01. The sequence goes on from JASGKY010000036.1 coordinate 2,095, forward strand.
GGCTTCCAACAGCTTTGGGATGGTTTTTGGCGCTGACCTGACATTTGTTACTGTCAGTTACAATCCTGACGTCGTGCAAGAAGTGGATGCCAGCGGATCGGTTGATCTTTCCATCCGCACGAACGGCGTGCTCGTGGCCTCGGCTAATTTCGGCTCCCTTGCGACCGTGGTGCGCAACGGCGTGACCTTCCCAGCCGCAGGCATCAATGCCAATCCGACTGGCCCGGACTGGGCCGCCGAGGGGGCGATGGCCGATTTGGATTTGGGCGGCTTCGCGAGCATTGATCCGCTCTTCTTTTCGAACTGTTGGGGCGGCGAGTGATCACCATCACTCAGTAATCTGAATCTGGCTGGATTTATCTGGTGTAAGTGATGCATGGCGAACTACGTTTCCTGCTGCGCCAGCAGATTTTTAGACAACTCTTTAACCTCTGGCCAACGCAATAATTCCGGTCCCCACATTTACTTTTGGCAATGGAAGCGCGGGTGAAAATCCTCCCAACAACTTCGATCCCGCGCCATCGTCGAAGTGGAATCTATGGGGATTTTCTCGGTTTACCTACCAGATGCGGTGGTTCTTGGCGCGGTCCCTCGATCGCCGGCTTCCAGTTGCGCGATCTCCAGTCGGCGCTGCCGGGAAACAGCCCTGCCGCATTGACCGGACTGACGCAACTGCCGGACGGCACTTTTCAGTTCCACTTCACGAATCAGCCCGGCGCGAGTTTTACCGTGTTGACCACCACCAACGTGGCATTGCCCGCAAGCGACTGGCTCAATCTGGGCGTCGTCCCGAATTGCCCCCCGGCGCCAGTTCCAATTCACCGATCTGCAGGCGACCAATCATCCGCACCGCTTCTATCGCGTGCGCTCACCGTAAAACTGAGCCGCCCGAATCTCGCCGTCGTTATTTCACCGGCGTCAGCGTGATGGATTTGAGATTCAGCGGCTGCCAGCCGGCCGCGATGGGCCGAACGGTCAGCGTCGCGTCACCGGAGGGGAGGTTGAGCGTGCCGAGACTGAGGCGTTGGAATTTTGTGTAGCTCCCCGTGATGGGCGCAGTGCCTTCAAGCTGCTGGCCCGCAAGTTCGAGAGTGAATTTGCCGGAATCGGTTGCGGCGATTTCCGCGCTGACTTCCACCTTGCCTGCTTGTGTCGTGCGAAATTGCCACTCGACCCAATCTTCGGGATTCACCCAGTGACCGATGTTATCCTTGCCGTCGCCGACTTCGTAACGCACGTGGCCATGCGTCGTCGCTTCGATCGCTGGCAATTGCACTGAACCATCCGCGCTTTGCATCAGGATCGGCGGCACGACTTCAGGGGCGCCTTTAATTTTCAAAACCACCGTGGTGGACAGGGAGTCGGGCGCAGTGGGGGGCAAACTCACGATGACGCCGGTGGCGTTGGTCGCGACGTCGAGTTTCTTGCTGGTCGCCAGCAAGGTGGCGGAGAGCACGGGGTTCTTGAGTCCGGGTAGTCCGAGTTTGCCGGTCGCGGGCCAGTCGAACACATGCAAATACAACGTCGTGGTTTTACCCGCGACCTTGGTAGTGCATCGCCCCCACGCGAGGCGCTTGAAAGGTGACGCCGTCGTGCCGTAGATCGCGTCGTGATTCACCTGCATCCATGTACCGATCTGCCGAAGTCGTTCCAGGGAGACGGCGGGAAATTCCCCCTCTGCCGTTGGTCCGACGTTGAGCAGGTAATTGCCACCTTTGCTCGCGCAATCAATCAGGTTGCGCACGAGCGTCTGCGCGGATTTCCAGTGGTGGTCGTTTTTGTTGTAGCCCCAGTGATCGTTCATGGTCATGCACGATTCCCAATCCACGCCGGGGCCGAAGCCCGTGGGGGGGATTTCCTGCTCGGGCGTGCCGTAGTCGCCGACGCGCTCACCCTGATCCATGCCTTGCATGCCGGAGCGACCTTTGCCGACGCGATTGTTCACGATGAGGCTTGGTTGCAGGCTGCGGACGTAGCTGTATAGGTCCAAGCCACGATCGTGCGTCCAGGGCGATTCCCATTCGCCGTCGAACCAGAGCAAGCCGAGCGGGCCGTAGTTGGTAAGGAGTTCTTTCAACTGTCCCTTCATGTAAGCGGTATAACGGTCCATGTCCGGTGGACCGGCGTTGGCGGCGAGGTCATTCCACGCTCGGCGCGTGCCCCAATCCGGGTGATGCCAGTCCATGATGGAGTGGTAGAGGCAGAACTTGATGCCTGCTTTGCGGCATTCTGTCGCGAGTTCCTTGAGTGGATCGCGTCTGAACGGCGTGCGCGCGATGTCCCAGTCGGTGAGCTTGGAATCCCACAGTCCGAAGCCATCGTGATGTTTGCTGGTGATGACGAGGTATTTCATTCCGGCGTCCTTCGCGGCCTTAACCCAAGCCTTGGCGTCGAACTTCACCGGATTGAATTGATCCGCAAACTTTTCATACTGGCTGACGGGAATATGCGTCTCTTCCAGAAACCACTCGCCGTAGCCGGTTTTGCCATTCCATTCGCCGGCGGGAACGGAATAAACGCCCCAGTGGATGAACATGCCGAAGCGCGCGTCGCGAAACCACGCCATGCGCGCGTCGCGTTGCGCGGTTGTTTCGTTCAGGTTGGGCGTTGGGTTTTGTGCTGCGACCATGCAAGGTAGGCTGAGCAGGAAGAGTGTTGCTCCGAGCAGCCGGGAAAGTAGCGGGCGAGAGTTCATATGATTAATTTAACCGGAGCAGGGCAGACGCGGCGATGAGCTTTTCCATTCAAAAGGAAACAAAAACATGCGCGGATTTTGCTCCCGAAGATTGCCGGCGAAGCGTACGCTGATCACGACATGGCCACTCTCGGCAAACGCAACACGCTCGGCATCATTCGCGAGTCTGCCCCTGGCCTCTACCTTGATGGTGGCGAGTTGGGCGAAATTCTTCTGCCAGGGCGCTACATTCCCGCGAACCTCAAGCCCAAAGACAAGCTCGATGTGTTCGTCTATCGCGATTCCGAAGACCGCCTCGTAGCGACGACGGAAATTCCACTCGCGACGGTGGGCGAGTTTGCCTGTTTGAAGGTTGTCAGCATCAATGATCGCGTCGGTGCATTTTTGAATTGGGGGCTGGCAAAGGATTTGTTGCTGCCGTTTCGCGAGCAGGAACGTTCGGTTCGCGTGGGCCAACGCGTGGTGGTTTATGTTTATCTCGATCCGCAGACGCAACGCATCGTGGCGAGTTCGCGGTTACAGCGGCATCTGAACCCGGATCGCCCGTTTTATCGGAACAGCCAGCCGGTCCACGTGCTTATCACCGGAGCAACACCGCTGGGATATCAAGCCATCGTTGAGAACGCGCACTTCGGACTGCTTTACCGCGATAACATCCCCGCGCCGCTTCAGATCGGGCAACGGCTGCAGGCCTTCGTTCGCAACATTCGTCCGAACGATCAAATTGACCTGAGTCTTGATGCGTCCGGCTACAAACGCGTTGCGCCGCTCACCGACGAGATCGTAAAAGCGCTTGAAGTCAGCGGTGGCAAACTGGACTTTGACGACGACAGTTCGCCTGAAGCCATCCGGCAGAAGTTCAGCGTGAGCAAGAAAGCCTTCAAGCAGGCGCTTGGCAAACTCTACAAGGCGCGGCGCATTCAGTTTACGCATCCGGGTATCGAGTTGCTTGACAACTCGAATTGGTCGCCGGGGAAGTGATGTCACTTACTTGGTCTTTGCTGGAGCGGCGTTTGTGTCCGCGGCGGCGGGAGGGGCGTTGGTTGTGACAGTATTTGTTTCGGCAGCTTTGAGTTCTGCTTCCTTTAACACGCGGACCAGGCGGGTCTTCAGTTCGCCGTAAATCTCATTGGTGACCGAATTTAGATGGTTCTGGGCTTCGGCAAAGCGCCCGGCCTTGATTTTGATGCGAGCAAAATGAGTGTGAACCCCCTGGCGTTCCTCCTCATCACTGGCGAGTGAAAGAGCATTGGTCCAAGCGCGCAACGCATCTTCCACCCGCGGCGGTTGGATGCCGTAAAAGGTCTGCGCCACGTCGGCGGCGAGCTTGAAATCCTGTGGGTCGAGCCGGATGGCGTTGCTGTACAGGTTGAGCGCGCGGTCGAAAACTTGTTGTTCGGTGATGTTGTAATGCTCTTTGGCGTCTTTGCGGAACAGGAAGATCGTCGTGCCGAAGTTATGGTAATAAACCGATTCGGCCGGATTGAGTTCAATGGCTTTGGTGTAGTAATCGAAAGCCTTCTTCACGTCGCCAATGTGGCCGTAGATGTTGGCAAGATTGTTCCAGATGGTTGGGTTTTGCGGGGCGATGGCCCGCGCGGTCTCCAACTGTTCGGCAGCCGTGTCTTCATCGCCGGTATCGCCAAGATAGCTCGCATAGGCGATGCGGATCTCCACGTTGTTTGTGTGTTGCTTGAGCAAATCCTCGTAACCCTGGCGCACCACTGCGAACCGCGCCAGGATGCGGCGGCGCATCTCTTCCTTGGGGATTCCCGCGCCTTGGGCGGTGAACTTTTCGTTGTCTTCGACCCACTTTTCCACCTCGGCCCGGGCGTCGTCGTCGGCCTTCATCAGCTTGTCCAGTTCCAGCGTGACCGGATCGTTCGTGCCGACGGTGGGGACGGCGATGCCGGTGGTGGCGTGCACGAAATTGCTGACAGCGGCAGGTTGGTTCGTCGCCAGAATGGCGCTGACGGCGGCGATGGCAAGATTAGTCACGGGTAGAAGCTAGCAGCGCACCGACGAATGTCAGGAGCAAATCTCGCGGCACTGGCGAATAAGTTCCGTGACAATTTGCGCGCGCGAGCTTGTCGTCGCCAAAGCCGCCGACTAGACTCGCCGCGAACTCAATTCCTGACGTTCCGAGTTCAACGATTTAACCCAATTTTTATTTTTCATGGATAGTTTTTTGATCAAAGGCGGCGTGCCGTTGCATGGCACAGTTGAAATTAGCGGCGCGAAGAACGCCGTGTTGCCCATCATGGCGGCGACGTTGCTCACGGGCGAACCGTGCGTCATCCGGCGCGTGCCCAACCTCAGCGACGTGCGGTTCATGGCTCAGATCCTCGAATGGCTTGGTGCGAAAGTGAAGGTGGAAGGAGATACCGTCCATGTTCACGCCAAGAAGATCAAAGGCCATGCGGACTACGATCTCGTGCGTAAGATGCGCGGCTCCATCTGCATCATGGGGCCGTTGCTCGGACGCTTGAACAAAGCTACGGTATCGCTGCCGGGCGGATGCGTCATCGGCGCGCGGCCGATTAATCTGCACCTGAAAGCGTTTGAAGCGCTCGGTGCAAAAATTCGGATTGAGAGCGGCTATGTTGAGGCGTCCGCCAAGAAACTTATCGGTGGACCAATGTTCCTTGGCGGCCGCGCTGGCTCGACTGTGTTAGGGACGGCCAACGCCATGATGGCAGCCGTGTTGGCTGATGGCGTGACGGTCATTGAAAGCGCGGCGTGCGAACCGGAGGTCGTGGATGTCGCGAATTTCCTCATCGCGATGGGCGCGAAGATTCAAGGCGCAGGCAGCCCGACACTTACCATCACCGGCGTGAAGGCGTTGCACGGTGCAGAGCATCATGTTATTCCGGATCGTATCGAGGCGGCGACGTTTGCCATTGCGGCGGCGATGACCAATGGCGAAGTGACCATCAAGGGCGCGCGTGCCGATCATCTGCACGCGGTGATTGATAAGATGCAAGAAGCGGGTGTGGTGGTGGATCATCGGGGTGCGGATATGATCGTGCGTCGCGGCAGAAAGTTGACGCCGTCCGATGTGACCACGCTGCCGTATTCTGGCTTTCCGACCGACGTGCAAGCGCAGATGATGGCGTTGATGACGCTGGCGCCGGGCATCAGCATCATCACGGAGCGTATTTTTGAATCGCGCTTTATGCACGTGAGTGAACTTTCCCGCCTTGGGGCGGACATCCAGATTGAAGGGCCGAGCGCAATCGTCAAAGGCGGTAAGCCTTTGAGCGGCGCGCCGGTAATGGCGAGTGATTTGCGCGCGTCGGCGGCGCTGGTGATCGCCGGATTGGCCGCGAAAGGGACGACGCAGGTGAACCGCGTTTACCATCTGGACCGCGGTTACGAACAGATGGACGTCAAGTTGCGCAAACTGGGCGCCCGCATTCAACGGATTGAGGAATCATGACCAAAGCCATCTGGGTGTTGATCATTTTGGTGGTGGGGTACGTCGGCTATCTGCTGTTCAACCAGTGGGACAAGGCACGGCTCGAACACGATGGACGCAAGCCAGCGGAGACCGCCACTGGCATGGTCTCGGGTGACGGGCTTGCCGGGATGCCTAATCAGTTGGAGGCCGGTTATCGCGCCGCGAAGGGGAATGGTCCGACGGCATTTCGCGCTTGGTTCACGGCAAACGAAAAATCACTCACCGATCCGCGCAAGGCTTGGATTGAAATGGAATTGTGCGTCGCCATGACGCGTGAGAATCCGGCGGAAGCAAAGAAGATTTACCTCGCGGTCAAAAGCCGTGTGCCTCCTTCCTCGCCGGTTTACGCCAAGGTAAAGGAGTTGGAAAAGACCTTCGGGCCGTAGGTCGGTCGCTTCAGCGCGTCCAGAACCGTAGCCAAAACCGTTGCGGTGATTGGATCAAGATTTCCCGCAACAATGTCTGCATACTAGCAGCCTTGGGTTCATCCAGTTGCTGCACGATTCCCAGCAGAACGCCATACGCTGCCGCTGCCCCCGCGAAGAACACGGTGAAACGATTCCACTCCAGCCCGAGCAGTATGGGCGCGTGATTGCCGACGGCATCAATCAACAATCCCCATGCGATTGGTGCGAGGCCGAGCGTGACGTTGGATACCACGGAAAAGATCGCGAAGAAGTGATTGCGGCCCATCGTCGGGACGATGCTCATGGCGAGTTTATTGTTGGCCATGCTCACGGCGGCAGCGAGCAGGCCCATCAGAAATTGCAGCGTGAGAATCAGTCCCAAACTTGGGCGCAAGGCGCCGCCGGCCAGCGTAATCCAGCCGCCCAGTACCAGCAACCAGCCCACGCACGCTGCGCCGAGCACTGGTTTACTACCGACACGATCAAAGCGCGAGCCAAGCAGCCACAGGCTGCTCACGCCGCCGAGGAACGCGACGGAGCTGATCAACAGGATTTGCCCCTCAGATAAAATGCCGTCCTCTTTCAAGAAGGCGACTGTGAACGCGCTGATGCCGCCATACGCCACCGACCACGCGACGGCCGTACGGAGCAATTTGCGGAACGGCGCGTAGCGGATCATTTCCAGCCACGGCACGGTTGTCTGCGAGGTTTTTACTTCTTCCGTAATCGGCACATCAGGGATGCGCTTCAAGAACACGAGACTGATTGCGCCCATGCAGGCGCTGAACGCAAACAACACCGCGAATTGCCATGCGTGGGTCGTGCCAGCCAGGGTGAATGCCGCGACCAAAAACGTGATGAAGCTGGCGAGATTTTGCACCGCGACATCGCGCGCCAGATAGCGGCCGCGCAGTTCCGCCGGGACGAGTTGCGTGATCCACGGCAACCACGCGCAACTGGAGATGCCGCGCGACAGATTAAAACAGAATAGCAATGCCAGCAGGAGCGCGAGGCGGTTGGCGATGTCCAGAAAGCCACTGATCAACGGCACGAGCGCCATGCCGAAGATGAACAGCACGCGCGTGCTCCAGCCTGCCAGCACGAAACGCCGATAGCCGATGCGGTTGATATGATTTGCGGCGGGAATTTGGAAGATGACCAAGAGTGGCATCATACCGGCGATAATGCCCAACACGGTAGCGCTTGCGTCGAGGGTTCGTGCGTAAAGGATCATCGGGCTGCCGAGCACGATCTGGAATGACAGAGCGTTGAATGCCGAGAAGGAAAACGCGTTATGCAGTCCGGGCGGGAATGGTCCGATCGAGTTGGCAGTTGGCGTAGTGGTGTCCTGGCTCATAGGCCGCTGACGAGACTGCGGCGAGTGCACTATCTCCAGCGAGCAGGGCGGGTGTCCAGCAGAAAGCCGGACATGCTAATGCGTTGCGGCGCGGGCCCGGGAAAACAAAAAGGGCGTCCTTGCGGACGCCCTTCATGAATGGTATTTCGCCTCGCTTAAGCCGCCGGGGTTTCCCCGACTTGGAAGCGGACGAAGCGGCGGATGACGAGTTCGTCCCCGATCTGCTTGCCGACTTCGGCGACGTGATCCTTCACGCTGACTTCCGCGTTGCGTTTCACGAAGCCTTGATCCACCAGGCAGTAGGTTTGGTAGAACTTGTCCAGCACGCCCGCGAGAATCTTCTCCATCGCTTGGGCGGGTTTGCCTTTGAGGCGGTCCGACTGCGCGGCGATTTCGCGTTCCTTCGCGATGACTTCGGGCGCGACTTGTTCGCGGGAGACGGCCTGCGGATTGCCAGCGGCGATCTGCAACGTGATGTCCTTCACGAGTTGCTTGAACTCGTCGCGGTTCGCGGTTTCGGCTTTGCCGGCGCCGACTTCCACCAACACGCCAACTTTGCCGCCAGTGTGGATGTAAGCTGCGACGAGACCGTTGCCGCTCACTTCGAGGCGGGCGTTGCGGGCGATCTTGATGTTCTCGCCGATTTTGCTGACGGCGGCCTGACGGTCGGCTTCGAGGTCCACGGATGGATTGGAAGCAACCTTCTTGGCCATCTCATCGCAGAACGCCTTGAAGCTATCATTGCGCGCGACGAAGTCGGTTTCGCAATTCACTTCGACGAGCACGCCGGCCTTGCCGCCGGGAACAATGTATTGGGCGATGATGCCTTCGCGCGCGTCACGCAACGATTTCTTCGCCGCGCTAGCCGCGCCGGATTTGCGGAGATTGTCCACCGCTTTGTCCATGTCGCCGCCCGCTTCCACAAGCGCCTTTTTACATTCCATCATGCCGACGCCGGTCATCTCGCGAAGTTTTGCGACGTTGGCAGCAGTGATTTCAGCCATAATTCAGTAATTAATAATTGAGAGTTGCTGGTTGAGAACCCGAAGCAGTAAGCCTGAATCCGGAAACGCGGCGGTGTTCTTCAGCGGCACCGCCGCATTACCCGGAAATCAATCAGGCCGCCGGAGCTGCCGGGGCGGCTTCCGCTGCCGGAGCTTCTTCCGCGGATTTGCGGCGGCTGGACTTGGATTCGTATTCCGCCATCGCCTTGGTGATGCTTTGGGCCACCGTGGCGAGGATCAAGCGAACGGAGCGGATCGCGTCGTCGTTCGCGGCGATCGGATAATCCACGAGATCAGGATCAGCGTTCGTGTCAGTGATGGCGACGACCGGGATGCCGAGCTTGCGGGCTTCAGCCACGGCGTTGTGTTCGCGCTTCACGTCCACGACGAACATCGCGCCGGGGTTGCCGTTCAGGGTGCGGACGCCGTCAAAATACTTCACGAGGCGCGCGGCTTCGCGGCGGATCATGGATTGCTCCTGCTTGACGTAATTGTTGATCGAGCCGTCGGCTTCCATCTTCTCGATCTCGCGCAAGCGGGCGAGCGACTTTTTGACGGTCGCGAAATTCGTGAGCGTGCCGCCGAGCCACCGTTCCGTGACGAAGAGCTGGCCGGCTTCCTTGGCGGTTTCCTTCACCGCCTGCTGGGCTTGCTTCTTGGTGCCGACGAACAGCACCTTGCCGCCCTTGGCGACCGTCTTGGCGAGGAACTCGCACGCGGCATCGAGCTGCTGCGCGGTCTTGCTGAGGTCGATGATGTGGATCCCGTTGCGCGCGTCGAAGATGAACGGTTTCATCTTGGGATTCCAACGCTTGGTCTGGTGACCGAAGTGGACGCCTGCTTCCAACAATTCTTTTACGCCGATACTGATCATATTTCCTTTGGTTAAGACCCTGATTTCAGGGCATCCCGCGGAACACGGGATTGATTTCGATGTTGTTATGGCCGCCCCGGTTCACACGAACCGAGATTTTAAGGCCGTTTCCCCCACGCCAGTTGTCTGACAAAGGGACGCAGAGGGTAGCAAAGAAAGCCCCGGTGGCAATGGTTTATTTTGGGCTGAAACCCGGCTCGTTTGCCCCGGTTTTCGGCTTTCGCCCGATGTGCCAACCTGTTACAACCCCGCGCATGTCTGTGAAGCTCACGATCGGTTTTCTGGGTGCGGGGAAAATGGCTACAGCACTGGCGCGCGGTCTGATCCGCGCCAAGCTGGCGGAGTCGGCCAATCTCTTCGCTAGCGATCCCATCGCGGCGGCTCGCGATTCGTTTGCCAAGGAAACCGGCGGCAAGTCAGTGGCCTCCAACGTCGAAGTGGTGAAGTCCGCCAAGGTGATCTTCCTCTCGGTCAAACCGGACCAAGTCGCCGCAGTGCTGGGTGATATCCGTGACAGCTTTTCTGCGGAGCACCTGCTCATCTCTATCGCGGCGGGCGTGCCGATTGCGAAAATGGAAGCGGCGTTACCTGTCAGTGCGCGGGTCATCCGCGTGATGCCGAACACGCCGGCGCTCGTCGGTGAATCCGCCAGTGCCTTCGCCCTCGGCAAGTCCGCCACCGCCGCCGATGGCGAGCTGGCGCAAAAGCTTTTCTCTGCCGTCGGGGTCGCGATGCAGGTGAAGGAAGCGTTGCTCGACGCGGTCACCGGCTTGAGCGGCAGTGGCCCGGCGTATGTGTATCAGTTTATCGAGGCGCTGAGTGATGGCGGAGTGGCGGCGGGTTTGCCGCGCGATGTGGCGACGAAGCTGGCCGCGCAAACCGTGCTGGGCAGCGCGAAGATGGTTTTGGAAACTGGCATCCATCCCGGCGCGTTGAAGGATCAGGTCACGAGCCCCGGCGGCACGACGATCGAAGGCGTGCATGAGTTGGAAAAAGGCAAGCTGCGCGGCACGGTGATGAGCGCGGTGCGCGCCGCGACGGAAAAATCAAAGAAGCTCGGCCAAGGTTGACGCGCCTTTATGTTGTCGCCCACGCAACGCTTCTCCAACCGGGTTGACAACTACATTCGCTATCGCCCCAGTTATCCGCACAAGCTCATCGAGCTATTGCAGGTTGAATGCGGGCTGACGTCGAGCGCCGTCATTGCGGATATCGGTTCGGGCACAGGCAAACTCACAGAGCATCTTTTGCCGCACGCGAAGCAGGTTTTTGCCATCGAACCCAATCAAGAAATGCGCGCAGCCGGTGAGCGGTTGCTGAAGGCGCACCACAATTTCACCAGCATCAATGGCACGGCGGAAGCCACGACGCTGCCAGATTGCTCCGTGGATTTGATCGTCGCTGGGCAGGCGTTCCACTGGTTTGATCGCGAGCGCGCCAAGACTGAGTTCCAGCGGATTTTGAAACCCGGCGGCTATGTCGCGCTGATCTGGAACGACCGGCAGTTGGACTCTACGCCGTTCCTCGTGGCGTATGAGTCGTTGTTGCGAAGTCTCGGAACAGATTGCGAGCAGGTGAATCATCGGAACATTGATGCGGAGAAATTGCGGCAGTTTTTTGGACGCGCGCCGCAACAAAAGTCGTTTCCATACGTGCAGCCGTTTGGCTTTGCTGGGTTAAAAGGTCGGCTGCTCTCGTCTTCATATGCGCCGGCGGAAGGCGAACCAGGTTGCGATACGATGCTGGCGAAGTTGCGCGAAATCTTTGCTGCGCATCAGCAGGACGGGCAGGTTGCGTTCTGCTACGACACGGTGGTTTACTTTGATCGGTTGATGTGAAAGGCTGCCCACGGCGCGGGTGGCTACAATTCCCAGTGGAAATTTCCATTGTGCCTCTGAGCAAAAGCCGGAAAACTCCCCGCACTCGAACGCATGAACATGCCCCCTCCCACCGAAAAACAGGCGCGGCTCATCTGGCTCGCGATCACCGGTCTGGCGATTGCCGCCATCGTGGCACTCATCGTGATGCTCGTGCGCGGCCTAGGGCAGGTGTTGGCTGTTTTATCGCCGGTGATCTGGCCGCTGGCGGTGGCGGGCGTGCTGGCCTGTTTGCTCGATCCGGTGGTGGATTTTCTGGAACGTAAGAAAGTGCCGCGCACCCGGGCGATTGCCACGGTCTTTGTGCTGGCGTTGGTGATCGTCATCGGCTTGGCGGCGAGCATCGTGCCGCAACTGGTCGTAGAAGCGCAGCAACTGGCGCAGCGCTCCACCGAGCTGACGCAGAAGCTCCCGGAGAAGGCCGCAGAACTCGCGGCGAATCCGCCCAAGTGGCTGCCCAAGCAGGGCGCGGAATTACTCAAAACCATCAGCGGTCTGGCGCAGTCCTCAAGCACCAATGTGTTGCCGCTAATCGCGGTGCCAGATGCGGCCACCAACGTCGTCGCTGTCGTGGCTCCTCCGGGCGGGGCAGTGGATTCTGCGGCGGGAGAGAACTCCATCGCGGATTACTTCGCGCGGTTGTTGCCGCGGTTTGGCGAATGGCTGCGGCAAGTGATGGGCTTTGTGGGTTCGGTGTTCGGCGTGATCGCGGGGCTGGCGTTGGTGCCGATCTACGCGTTTTATTTTCTGCTAGAGAAGCAGGGGATCAACAAACAGTGGCGCGACTATTTGCCGATGCAGGATTCTAAGTTCAAGGATGAAGCCGTCTTCGTCATCAACTCCATCAACGAATACATTGTTGCGTTCTTTCGTGGTCAGGTGCTGGTGGCCATGTGCGACGGCGTGCTTTACACGATCGGGTTCTTATTGATTGGACTGCCCTACGCGCTGCTGTTGGGCGTGCTGGCGACGTGTTTGACGATCATCCCATTCCTTGGCGCGATCACGACCTGTGTGTCTGCATTGGTCATCGCGGTGGTGGCGTTCGGCGACTGGCAACATCCGGCGCTGGTCATGTTGGTCTTTACGGTCGTGCAGGCGTTGGAAGGCACGGTGATTCAACCCAAGATAATGGGCGACCGCGTCGGCTTGCATCCCGTGACGATCATTATTGCGTTGATGGTTGGCACGACGTTACTCGGAGGTATTCTCGGCGGTATTCTGGCAATTCCGCTGGCGGCGGTATTGCGGGTGGTGATGGCGCGTTACATCTGGCAACGCCCATTGCCACAAACCAGTTGAGCAGTGTAAAAACTCAATGGACTTCGTTTCGTGAGCCGCTAGACTCGCCCGACCAAATTTATGAAGAATAACGGAATGACCACCATTTTGAACTACGCCTTGCTGGCCGGGGCGGTGGCCCTGCTAGTGAGCGGTTTCAAGTATTACAACAAAACCAAAACGTTACGAACCTATCAGGTTGTGATTGGCCAAGCCACTGGGTTGCAAAACACCGAGCAACTCGTGCGCGGGCTCTTGGCGGAAAGTGTCGAATACGCCAAGACGAATCCTTCGCTCACTCCCGTGCTTGATTCGCTCATGACCAAGCAACCCGCCGCCAAGCCCGGTGCGTCTCCCGCGGCCACAAAGAAGTAACTGATAATTTTTATGAGCGACTTGACCAATATTCCCAGTAATTCTCCGGCTACATCCACATCTGACTCGTCTGAGCTGACGGAGCTCAAAGCCACTTGCACGGCTTTGGAATCCCAGACCCACAGCTTGCGGGTAGTGCTCTTGATTGTGGTTTTCGCTCTTGCCGTTTTCTTTTGGCGGGAGGCGGATTACAACGGGGCCTTGGCTGCGGGCATGCAACCGCAGGTTGCGCAGATCAGCCAGTTTGCTGCCCAACTCGAAAAGCAGGGCAGTTCTTTCGAGAAACAATTGCAAGTTTTGCAAGGCGCGGCCCAGAAACTGGCGGATTACGGCAAAATGCATCCCGACTACGCTCAGATTCTTGCCAAGTATGGCATCGTCGTGGCCGCTGCTCCGGCCCCGACCGCAGTGCCCGCCGCCAAGCCGCTGGCGCCGGCCCCGTCCCTGCGAAGAAATAATCTCGGAGCAAATACATTTCGACTATTCAGAACGCGGTGGGAGCTTTCCCGCCGCGTTTTTTATTATTAGAACTGAGGCGTGGGGAACGCCGCTCAATCTGCTTCCCTTTCCCCGCCCATCTCTCTAACTTCCCGCCCCATGGAATTTCTCAAGAAGCTGCTCGACATCGTGCTGCACATGAGTAAGCACCTCGACGAACTTGTGGCGCAATTTGGCCCGTGGCTCTACGTCATCCTGTTCCTTATCGTCTTCTGCGAAACCGGGCTGGTGGTGACGCCGTTTTTGCCCGGCGACTCCTTGCTTTTTGCGGTGGGCGCGTTGGCGGCTCGCGTCCCTGAGCCAGGTGCGTTCGGTTTGAATCTCTGGGTGCTCCTCGCCATCTTGATCAGTGCTGCCATCTTGGGAGACTCGGTGAACTACTGGATTGGAAAAGTGTTCGGCAACAAATTGCCGCAAAAGTTTCCCAAGTTAATAAAACCGCAGCACATCCAGAAGACTCACGATTTTTATGAGCGCTACGGTGGCAAGACCATCATCATCGCCCGCTTCGTACCCATCGTTCGCACCTTCGCACCGTTTGTGGCGGGCATCGGCAAGATGACCTATTCGCGTTTCATGACATTCAATGTCACGGGTGCGCTGCTCTGGATCGGGCTGCTGCTGCCAGCGGGTTATTTTTTCGGCAATTTAGAAGTGGTGAAGAAAAATTTCTCCATCGTAGTGCTGGCGATCATCATCCTATCCATTCTGCCGGCCATCATCGAATTCCTGCGCGAACGTAGCCGCTTGAGAAAAGCCGGAGCGTCGGGGAACGGGGCGAAATAATTTCAAAGCGCAAACGGCAGGGGGCGCGAAGGGGGCGCTTTGACAAACGTTGTTTCGCGCAGATAAATCGGGTCTAGCTTTTCCCCGGGCAAAAAATCTATGCGAGCGCTCGCCAGCCGGGCTAGGGTTGTGGCTTGCGGGAAAACGATTTTACCATTGGGAAACCAGCGCGTGACTTCCGGCCCGGCGAGCAATTCCCCAGCGTTTTCGCGTTCCTCCACATCAGCACGTGTCGCCAATCGTAGCGGCGCGGTTTCTTGGAAAGTGCCGCCGGATTGCGTTGCATAGCTTGCGAGATAAAACTCACCCCGCTGCGCATCCACTACAACGCTGATTTTACCGTTTCCCCCATTGCTGGCTGCTTGTGCCGCGATGCACTCCACGCTGCTAATGCCCAGGAGTTTTACCTCCGTAGCCAGTTGCCAGCCTTGGGCCAAGGAAACGGCGACGCGGATGCCCGTGTAAGATCCCGGTCCGAGCCCGATAGCAAGGCATTCGATGGTTTCTCGAGACACGCCAGCCTGTCGCAGCGCCCTTTCGATGAGCGCGAACGGTTTCATGTCGCGCCCCGGCGACGCGTCCACAATTTCACTGACGACCGCGCTGTCGTTCCAGACAGCGACGCTGCGTTGCGGTGAACTGAAATCAAGCGCCAGAATCTTCATAAACAATCCGTCGTTCTGTTTCGTTCAAGACTTCGATGCGCACTTTTCTGATTTTGCGATCTCCCATCTCCCATCTCCCATCGCCTAACCGTTCCGCCCATTCGATCACCGCTACGCCGTCCGGCTGCATGAATTCCTCGATACCTGCGCTGTGAAGTTGCTCCGGCGTTTCGAGGCGATACAGGTCGAGATGAAACAACTTCAGCCGCCCGCCGCCGTATTCGTTCACCAGTGTGAACGTCGGCGAATGCACGCGAGCGATCACGCCCAGGCCGCGCGCAAGGCCGCGGACCAGTTGCGTCTTGCCCGCGCCGAGATCGCCACTCAAGGCGATGACCAGACCGCGTAGTGCAGCACGTCCCCATTCTTCGCCGAGCGATTCCGTCTCGGCGGGGCTATGAGAAATGAGCGTAGCCATGAGCAGTGAGCGGGCGGACGCCCGTTTGATCGCGCAAGCGGATGCCCTCGCCCGCGATGATTTTGCCGATGCAACTGAGTTTCACGTCGGGAAACTGTTTCTTCCACGCGTCGAGCGCTGGCACGGCGCTTTTGCTGGCGACAGTGAACAGCAGTTCAAAGTCTTCGCCATCGGTGAGTGCGGCGACAAAGGCTGGCTTTGCCGCATCCCCGCGTTTGGCGGCTTCCTTCGCGGCGCGGCTGATGGGCACGGCGGATTTGAGTAATTCTGCGCCGACCTTGCTCGCGCGCAGGAGGTGGGGCAAATCGCCCGCGAGGCCATCGCTCACATCCATCATCGCGTGGACGTCAAAGTTCTCTGCAAGCCAGCGGGCTTCCGCGAGGCGCGGGGCGAAATCCAGATGCTTGCCGCCGATCGAGCCGCCCAGTTCGCCGGTGACGAAAATGGCGTCACCAACTTTCGCGCCAGAGCGCAAGACCGCCTTGCCCCGAGGCACAAAGCCGGTGAGCGAAATCGAAATCAACACACGCTCGGGATTCGTCGTTGTCTCGCCGCCGACGATGGCAACGCCATGTTGCTGAGCCAAGGCGTTCAAGCCGGCGTAGATTCTCTCGACGAAGGCTGTCTCAAATTTCTTCGGCAGCCCGATGGTTACAAGCGCGGCAGATGGAGTTCCGCCCATCGCCGCGATGTCGCTCAAGCAACGGGCCAATGCCTTGCGCCCAATCTTTTCCGGCGGCGTATTGTTGGTGAAGTGGATGTCTTCCACTACAGCATCGGTCTTGAACAGCAGTTGCTGGCTCAAGCTGCCACATTCCAGCACCGCGCAATCATCGCCCGCGCCGACCACGACGGAATGATTCGTGGGCAGCGAGCGGGTGAGTCTGGCGATGAGTTCAAATTCGTTCATGACTGGCCGGGAAATTTATAGGAGCTGTTATCTATCAAAAATCTGCCAAAGTTTATCGCGTTAAAAACGACATGCGCTGTGATTGGCGCGACCAGATTGTCTGTTTCTTCGTAAAGCCAGGTGAGTGTTAAGGCCAGCAGCAGCAGAGGGAGAAAGGCGGCCAAGTTGAAGTGGATCAACGCGAATAAGCTGGAGGTAGCCCATAGCGCGATTTGTGGATAACCTGTGCGTTTAAGCGAAGGATAGAGAATGCCCCGAAATAAAAGCTCTTCGGCAAGCGGGGCGAGCAAGATAACGACAACCCCCAAGGCAGCCAGTTGAGCTGTTGAGCCTGAGTTGCGCATAGCCAGCAAGGTGGGCTGTACGGAGGCTTCAATTCCCAAAAAATGCATTACTTGGATAGAAACGATTTGTAGTCCCCAGCCCGCTGGTAAAAAAACAATGCAAGCCAGCACTCCAAGACTGACAGCCTTTATTGGACGTGTCTGTAGTCCAAAACCGGTAAGCCAAGTGGATTGGTTTTCTCGTAAAAAGCGCCAGGTGAGAACGATTGCTGCGCCTTGAAATGTAAGTCCGCTGATGATGATTTGCGCGACCGAGAGTGGTGTTTGAGGATCAACCTTCCCGCGCACCAGTGCCGCAAGCAACGTTCCGACGCACAGGCAGAAAAAGATGCCCAACGCGAGGCGCAGCACGGAGTCGAGTTTCCAGTTTCGTTCAGACAACACGGCAGCAGCATAATCGTTGGAGCATGGCCGGGCGAGAATTGCTTTTGCGGGCTGCGATTTGCCGCTAGTTTGGGGCTGTGAGTCAAAGTTCTGCGCCTCAAAATGCCAATCGTCTCGCCCGCGAGAAGTCGCCCTATCTGCTCCAGCACGCGCACAATCCGGTGGATTGGTTTCCGTGGGGCGAGGAAGCTTTCGCCCAAGCTCGTGCCGAGAAGAAGCCCATTCTGTTGAGCATCGGTTACTCGACCTGCCATTGGTGTCATGTGATGGAACGTGAGTCGTTCGAGGACGAGAAGGTCGGCGCGTTTTTGCGCGAGCATTTCGTCAGCATCAAGGTGGATCGCGAGGAACGGCCTGATGTGGACAAGATCTACATGACCTTCGTGCAAAGCACGACAGGCGGTGGCGGCTGGCCGCTGAATGTTTTCCTGACGTCTGACCTGAAACCGTTCTTTGGCGGAACATATTTCCCGCCGGACGACCGTTATGGGCGCGGCAGCTTTTTGTCCGTGTTGCAGCAGGTTGCCAGTGTCTGGAAGGAGCGGGGGATGGAAGTTGCCGCTTCAGCGGACGAAATTCATGCGCGGCTGGAACTGATGACCAACCAGCAATCCGGCCAGTCGGGGGCATTGTCCTCGGAAGCGATCCGGCGCGCGGGAGATTTGTTCAAGCAATCCTACGACCCGCGCAATGGCGGCTTCGGCAACGCGCCGAAGTTTCCGCAGCCGAGCATGCCGGCGTTGTTGTTGCGTTGTGCCAAGCGGTTTGGCGACACGGCGGCGATCCAGATGGTCCTGCACACCTGCGACAAGATGGCGGCGGGCGGCATTTACGATCAACTCGGCGGTGGATTTGCGCGGTACTCGGTGGACGCGCATTGGCTCGTGCCACATTTCGAGAAGATGCTCTATGACAATGCGCAGTTGGCGCAACTGTATCTCGATGCCTATCTCGTAAGCGGTGAGGTGCGTCATGCGGAGATCGTGCGCGGGGTGCTGGATTATGTCTTGCATGATATGACGCATCCGGAAGGCGGTTTCTATTCTGCCGAAGATGCCGACAGCGAAGGGCAGGAGGGGAAATTCTACTGCTGGACGCACGACGAACTGGCGAAACTATTCTCGCCGGAGGAATTCATCGTAGCCGCAAACTATTTCGGCATTACCAAAGAGGGTAACTTCGTGGATCACAGCCATCCGAACCCATTGCCAGGGCTGAATGTATTGAGCTTGGTGAAGCCAAACGTTCCCGACGTTGATAAGCCGATCCTCGCCGCTGCCATTTCGAAAATGCAGACGGTGCGCGCCAAACGGATTCGCCCGCATCTCGATGATAAGGTGCTCGCGTCTTGGAATGGGTTGATGCTTGGGGCGTTTGCTCGGGCTAGTGTGGTGTTGAATGAACCCAAGTATAGGGCCGCGGCGGAAAAGAATCTCGCCTTCCTGCAAGCCCGGCTTTGGGATGCAACGAGCAAAACGCTGTTTCACCGCTGGCGCGACGGTGAACGCGATAATGTGCAGTTGCTCGAGGCTTATGCGTTCCTGCTTGATGGCGTTATTCATCTCTATGAAGCGACGCTTAAGTCCGACGTGTTGGAGTTCGCGGTGGCGATGGCCGGGGCGATGCTTGGCAGGTTTTACGACGCGGAAAACGGCGGCTTTTGGCAAAGCGCGGCAACGGCGACGGATTTGATCCTACGCATCAAAGATGACTACGATGGTGCTGAGCCGTCGGGCAATTCCGTGGCGACGCTGGCGTTGCTAAGACTGGCTGCGATCACGGGACGCGTGGAGTTTAAACAGGCTGCGGAACAGACGTTGGAGTTGTTTACGCCACGCTTGGAAAAGATTCCGCAAGCCGTGCCGTACATGTTGCAAGCGCTAGATTTCTGGCTGGAAGAATCGCGCCGTGTGGTCGTTGCTGGTGACACGAATTCCACTAATTTTCACGAATTGCTCCGGGGTGCACATTCGGTTTATCAGCCAAACAAAATTGTGCTCGGCAATGTCGGCGTGGTGGAGGAGTTCGCTCGCACGCTGCCGGCGAAAGATGGGCCGGTTGCTTATCTTTGCACCGGCAATGCTTGCCAGCCGCCGACGAGCGACGCGGCTAAGTTAAAAGAACTGTTGCGCAAGCGGGCTACTTCTTCAGTCCCATGAAGAGGATGACCAGGTCGATGATGAACAGCAGCACGATGGTGGCTTCGAGGATGACCATCCAGCGGTTGTTCTGGTCGTGCTTCAGGAGCTGGTAGAGGTCGTCGAGGGTTTTGAGTTTGCCGTCGATGGTGCGATGCCACTCGCCGAGGTGAAACCGGCTTGCGATCTTTTCGTAGATACGCGCGAGATGCCAGTCGCCGAAGAACTTCGTCGTGTTCGAGAGTTCGTCGTTGAAGCGCGCCATATCGATGCGGATTTCGCGCAGCTCACGCAGGATGTTGCCCCGGGAGCGCAACGGCTTTTCGCCCAAATCGCGATAGGAGCGTTCCAGCGCGTCGTCGAGCAGACGGTCGTAAGCTTCGAGCTCGGCGAGTTGCAGATTCGCCAGTTCCATGATGTAGAGCGTTTCGTCGAAGTCGCGCGGCTCATCAATTAACAGCGCGGCGTCCCAGTCAACCACGACGAGGTCGGTGTCGTAATAGCTGAGATAGCGGGCGGTAGATTCTTCGGCTTCCTGTTTCGAGAGTCGTTCGCTCTCGGCTTCTTGGGTAAGCAGGGCGGCGACTTGGCGGCGATGCGATTGAAACCATTGTTCCGCCGTGACGGGCTGGTGATCGGCATTTGATACTGGCGAGGCGATGCAAAACACCGTGTAGGCTTCTTCCTGCATCAATTGCGGGTGCGGGCGAAGCAGGTGACCCTTGAGTTCCGTGACGACTTCTTGCGCAAGGCGATGGACGTCATCGTGGAGCGAACCGTTGCTGAACTGAAGATCGTGAAAGGCGACGAGGTCTTCGACGTGGTTCACCGCGAACGGCACACGCACAGTGATGCTGATGGCGCCCACTGGCAGGAGTTTGATCACGCGCTGGACGCAGACCGGGCCGAGCGGGCCGATGCGTTCCATCGGTGGCATACGCACCATTTCGGGCCGATGAAAAAACAACTGTCGTGGGCTGCGGCGGCTGGCATCCATCGAAAAATGCGCGACGGGCTGGCCGAGCAATTGATTCAATGGCTGTCGCGCGGTGTCGTAAGCAACGTCGAACGCGTAGATGTAAACGACTTCGCCGGTATAGCGTGCGGTGGTGGCACTGGAGGTTTGATGAGCCGGTTTCGTTGGCGTCGCGATGGCATTCATACCCATCCCAAAGTAGCCCGGGCGGGAAGAATTGTCGAAATGCGAACGGGCCGGAGTTTTGCGGATAACCCGGGCTTGCGCGGGGAGAATGGGCTTCTTATCGTCGGCGCATGAAACGTTTTTTTGCAGTTTTGATTTTGGTGGTGGTGGGGATGAATGTCACCGGACGGGCGCAGGACACGGCGGTTTTGCAAGAGAAGGTGAACCGCATGTCGGGTTACATCCAGGATTTGCAAGAGGAGAATGCCAACCAGAAAAGGCAGATTGATGCGTTGGTGAAGGAAGTTACCACGCTGCGGGAACATCAACAGGCCCAGCCGACGACCGCGACCGCGAGCCAGGAGGATTTGCGCGACCTCGCCAAAAAAGTTCAGGAGATCGAGGAGAAACGGAAGGCGGACCGTGCGTTTTTGGAAAAGGAATTTGATAAGCTGTTCAAGTTGGCCAACAAACCTGCGCCGAAGCTACCCACAAATGATCGTCCCGCAGATACCGCCAGCAGCAATCTGCCCAAGGACGCCTTGGAGCACACCGTGGCTTCCGGCGATACACTTTCGACCATTGCCGCCGCTTACAGCAAGGAAACTGGCAAAAAGATCACAGTGGATTTGATCCTGAAAGCCAACCCTGGCCTAAAGCCGGAACGGATGGCTACAAAACAGAAAATCCTGATTCCAGTTCCGGAGAAATAATTTCTCTTCACCGCACCAACAAAAGGATCGCTGCTCCAATGGCGATGCGATACCAGCCAAACGGTGTGAAGGTGTGATGTCGCACGTAGCCAAGCAGCCATTTCACCACGACGAAGGCTGTCACGGCGGCGACAATTGTTCCTAAGATTACGAGTCCCCAAGGCTCGTGCGGGTCATGACTTTTCAGGGCATCCAGCGTTTCCTTCGCCCCGGCGGCCAGCAGAGTTGGGATGCCGAGCAGGAAGGAAAACTCCGCAGCGGAACTGCGGTTTAGGCCTAAAATCAGCGCGAACAAGATTGTTGTGCCGGAGCGCGACGCGCCGGGGAACGCCACGGCCACCAATTGCGCCAGTCCAATGGCGATGGCGATGGTCCACGTGACGGATTCGGTGGTGGGACGTTTCTTCAGCCAAGCTTCCACTGCAACGAACAAAATGCCCCCGATCAACGTGGCCCAAGCAATGGGCGCGACTTCCTTCGGGAGTTTTAGGCCCATTTTCTTCATCAGAATCCCGCCGGCTGCGGTGATCAGGAATGCGGTCGCAAGTTTCGCGAGATAATCGCGGTTAGCGGATTCGCGCCAACCGAGCGTCAAGGCTTTGGCCCGTCCGGCAAACACCGCAAGCACTGCGATGACCGCGCCGCTTTGGATGACGACGTTGAACAGTTCGCTGTGATGGCCCAGCCAATGTTCGGCCAGCAGCAGATGGCCAGTGGAGGAAACTGGCAGAAACTCGGTAACCCCTTCAACGATTCCTAAAATGATGACGATCAACCAATCAGGCATCCCCAACGAGACACGAAACCCGCCCCAACTGGCAAGGGCAATTCCGTCTTGAACAGCAATTGCCGGCATAGTTAGACGCATCTAAATCTATTACTTGACTCAAACTCAACCCTTGCTATCGTCGATAGGCGTGAAGAAGAAACATGATTTTCAACTCGGGGAGATCGTGCTGCTGGTGGCTCTGGGGCTTGGGGGACAAGCCGCTCCAGCAAATGCCGACGACGCTGCGCCTGACAAATCTCACTATCATCTATTCAATCCGACGCCGCGCGAACAGATGCGCGAGTTGAGCACCGACCGGCCAGATCAAACGGAGAGTCCCTACACGGTGGACGCTGGTCATTTTCAGATCGAGATGGACGTGGTGAATGGCACGATTGATCACGACAAAGCGAACGGCGCAGATGTCCGGTCGCAGGTCTGGGGCT
This sequence comes from Verrucomicrobiota bacterium, assembly GCA_049840435.1. GTDB lineage: Bacteria > Verrucomicrobiota > Verrucomicrobiia > Limisphaerales > JADLHS01 > JADLHS01. The sequence continues at coordinate 24,637 of JASGKY010000036.1, forward strand.
TCGGTGGCCTGAATCTCAAGGCTGGCTTGTGCAACAGGGTGGATATCCAGTTCGTGCTCGATGGCTATGTGGATGCGCGCTCGAAAGATTACGTCGCGAACGCTTCGGTCCGCGACTCTGGCTTTGGCGAGGTGCAGACTCGGCTCAAGATTAATCTTTGGGGTAATGACGTTGGCAAAACGGCTTTCGCCATCATGCCGTTCATCAAGTGGCCGCTGCCGCAAACCGCCCTTCGGAATGGCAAAACTGAAGGCGGCATCATTCTCCCACTCGCCATCGAATTACCTGCCGGCTGGGGTCTGGGGCTGATGACGGAGTTAGATTTCGTTCGCGATGGGAGCAATGCCTTCGACACGGAGGTACTTCAACACTGTCACTTTTTCGCACGACATCGTGGGCAATCTGGGTGGCTACGTGGAGTTCGCTGCTTTGTTCACTCCTGAGAGTGACTCGCAATGGCAAGGGCAGATTGACGTTGGGCTTACCTACGGTTTGAACGAGAACACACAGCTCGATATCGGCTGCAACTTCGGCGTGACAAGCGTCGCTCCGGACTACAATCCGTTTGTTGGGCTGTCGCTGCGGTTTTGAATTTCGAGTTGATCGAGAAAGACTAAATCATGAATGCGTGGTGGATCATTGGGTTGCTGTTGATTGGCGTGGGCGTGCTGTTTTGGCCGCAGATCGGCCTAGTGGCTCGGTGGCGTCATGCTCGGGAGTTGGCGGAGCGATCGCAGCGTGAAGATGTCTTGAAGCACCTGCTCAAGTGCGAGGCAAATGGACGCCAGGCGTCACTGGACACCATCGCGGGAACGCTGCATATCAGCACGGGTGACGCGGCGGACTTGGTGCAGGATTTGGAGGAGCGCGAACTGGTGTCGCATGAAGACAGTCGGTTGCGGCTGGAAGCGAGCGGGCGCGAGATGGCGTTGCATATCGTGCGGGCACATCGGTTATGGGAAAGCTATCTCGCCGAGCAGACCGGCGTCGCCGAAACTGAATGGCATCAGCGCGCCGAACGACAGGAACATCTGCTCACGCCCCAAGAGACCGACGCTCTCTCTGCCAAGCTGGGCAATCCCACGCATGATCCGCACGGTGATGTGATTCCCGGGCGGCAGGAAAATCTTCCGGCGGATGAAGGCCAGCCGCTCGGGGCGTTGCCGGTAGAGGCGCGCGCGGTCATTACGCACATCGAAGACGAGCCGCCGACGATTTACGCGCAGCTTTGCGCGCAGGGCTTGCGGCCCGGAATGCGCATCACGGTCTTGGAAAAAGCGCCGCAGCGGGTGCGCTTCTGGGCCGATGGCAACGAGCATGTGCTCGCGCCGGTGTTGGCAAATAACATTACCGTTACCGCGTTGACCGAAGCGCAAGTAGTAGCGGAAGAGAAATTTCTGAACCAATTGCAACGCGGCGAGCGTGCCAAGGTTCTGGGACTCGCACCGGCGTGTCGCGGGGCGGAACGGCGGCGGTTGCTAGACCTGGGCTTTGTCGCGGGGACGCCGGTGGAAATTGAAATCGCCAGTCCGCTTGGCGATCCCGTCGGATATCGCGTGCGCGGGACGGTGATTGCATTGCGGCGCGAGCAGGCAGGCTTGATTCGCATCACTCCGGAGGAGGTGGTGGCAGCATGAATGACGTGGCCAACCCAACTTTAACTCCGGTCGTCGCACCGAACGAGACGTGCGCAAGTTGCAGTGTCTATCGCGCCGCAAATCTCAAGAAGCTCGGCGTGAGTCTGACGCAGACGGATTACGTCGTCGCGCTCGCTGGTAATCCTAACACTGGTAAGAGCACCGTTTTTAACGCGCTCACCGGCTTGCGACAGCACACCGGCAACTGGCCCGGCAAGACAGTCGCGCGGGCGGAAGGCGCGTTTGAGTATGACGCCAAGCGCTACAAGATCGTGGATTTGCCCGGCACGTATTCATTGCTCTCGACGAGCCTCGACGAGGAGATCGCGCGTGATTTCATTTTGTTCGGGCAACCGGATGTGACGGTCATCGTCGCGGATGCGTCGCGACTCGAACGGAATTTGAATCTCGTGTTGCAGGTGCTGGAAATCACCGATCGCGCGGTGTTGTGTTTGAATTTGATGGACGAGGCGAAACGTCACGGGCTCACGGTGGATGAACGTCAGCTCTCTCGCGATCTCGGCGTGCCGGTGATTCCCGCGGCGGCGCGGTCGGGGCAGGGATTGCCTGAGTTGTTGCAAGCCATCGCGGATGTCGCGAGCGGCAAGGTGGTCTGCCGCCCTTACCGGCTCGCCAGCGAACCGCCTGCGCTCAAGAGCGCCATCAATGAACTGGTCGTCAAACTGAAGGCCGCGCACCCCGAGCTGCCGAACGCGCGTTGGGTCGCGCTGCGATTGCTCGGCGGCGATGAACGCATGGCCGAAGCATTGCGCCATGGCGAACTCGGTCGGCTGGAACGGCCGGCCAACATCGCCGAGGCCGTCACTGCGAAATAATTTTGGTGTGTATGAGTGAAGCCACTGCCAATCCAACTTTGCCTGCCGACGCCATCTTGCAGACGGCGCAACGTTTGCGGCGCGAATTGTCCGGCGACCTGCACGAACAGGTGGTCGAGGCGATCTATGCCGACGCGGCCCGCATCGCGGATCGTGCGGTGACGCGGCCCGGCGCGAAGGCGCAACCGACGTTTGATCGCACGCTGGATCGTTTTCTGACGAGCCGTTTCTGGGGCTTCCCGATCATGTTCGCGTTGTTCGCGCTCATGTTCTGGTTGACCATTGCGGGCGCGAATCTGCCGTCTGGCTGGATTGCAAACCTGCTCGTGGACAAGCTCTGGCCGCTGCTGCGCGAGTGGATGACGAATATTGGTTCGCCGTGGTGGTTGACGGGCTTCCTGGTGGATGGTGTGTATCTCGCGACGGCGTGGGTCATCAGCGTGATGTTGCCGCCGATGGCGATTTTCTTTCCGATGTTCACGCTGTTGGAGGATTTCGGCTATCTGCCGCGCGTGGCGTTCAATCTGGACCGACTGTTCAAAAAATCCGGTGCGCACGGCAAACAAGCGATGACCACGATGATGGGCTTCGGTTGTAACGCGGCTGGTGTCGTCTCGACGCGCATCATTGACAGTCCGCGCGAACGCTTGATCGCGATCATCACGAACAACTTTGCACTCTGCAACGGCCGTTGGCCGACGCAGATCCTCGTCGCGTCGTTGTTCCTCGGCAGTCTCGTGCCGGTGCATCTGGCGGGACTTGTTTCAGCAGGTGCAGTGGTGGGCGTGGCGTTGTTGGGTGTGTTCTTCACATTCGCGGTTTCGTGGGCGTTATCGCGCACGGTGTTGAAGGGTGAAGTTTCCTCGTTCAGCCTTGAACTGCCGCCGTATCGGCCGCCGCGGTTTTGGCAGACGCTTTATACATCGTTGATTGATCGCACGCTCTTTGTGCTGTGGCGCGCGGTGGTGTTCGCGGCGCCGGCGGGCGCAGTGATTTGGTTAAGCGCGAACTTGAAGTTCGGTGATCTCAGTCTTGCGCAACATCTGGTGAACGGGATGAATCCCGTCGGCCTGGTGTTCGGCTTGAACGGTGTGATCCTGCTGGCCTACATCGTCGCGATTCCTGCGAATGAAATCATCGTGCCGACCATCCTGATGCTCACCGTGCTGATGACCGGTTCGGCGGAAGTGGGGCAGGGCGCAGGCGTGATGTTTGAATTGGAATCCGGTGCCGCGACCAAATCGTTGTTGCAAGCCGGCGGTTGGACCGTGCTGACGGCGGTGAACTTGATGCTCTTCAGTCTGCTGCACAATCCGTGCAGCACGACCATCTACACGATCTACAAGGAAACCGGCAGCGCCAAGTGGACAACACTCGCGGCGTTGCTGCCGCTGGCGTTGGGCTTCATCGTTACGTTCCTCGTTGCGACGGTGTGGCGGATGTTCTGAGTAGTTGCCCAAGTGTGGCCGCGGCTGGTTTGATAGAATTCACTTGGACTTTGGTCGTAAAAGCACAACGCTGCTCGCAGCGCAGCGGTGCTGCTTATGCCATGAACCCCAACCATCCATGAGCCTCATGAGTTTTCTCACCATTTCATTCGCCGTGGGATTGTTCGTCGGTATGGTGCTGTTGCTCGAACTGGGGCGGCGGCATGGGCAGCGCCGGCAGGCCCGGGAAGAAGAAGGCGCACGCGCTGGGTTGGGCGCGGTGGAAGGCGCGGTCTTCGCGCTGATGGGCTTGCTGGTCGCGTTCACGTTTTCCAGTGCGGCAAATCGATTGGATGTGCGCCGGCAATTGATTGTCGATGAAGCCAACGCCATTGGCACGGCGTGGTTGCGATTGGATCTGCTGCCGACGGACACGCAACCAGAGTTGCGCGAGTTGTTCCGGCGATATCTTGATGCGCGGCTGGCGGTGTATCGGAAATTACCTGATTTCGCCGCGGCGCGGGCGGAGTTGGATCAGGTCAAAGCGTTGCAGGGGGAAATCTGGTCCCGCGCAACAAAGGCTTGCCGGGAATCATCGAGTTCCATTGCGGTGCAATTGATCCCGGCCTTGAATGCAATGTTCGACATCGCCGCCACACGCACGGCGGCCATCCAGATCCATCAACCGGTGATCATCTTCATCATGCTCGGCGTGCTGGCGTTGATGAGCGCGTTGCTGGCTGGGTATGCGATGGCGGGCGGTAAATCGCGGAGCTGGATTCACGTCATCGGCTTCGCGCTGATTCTGGCCATGACGGTGTATGTGATCCTGGATCTGGAATTCCCGCGCGCAGGGATGATCCGGATTGATTCGCTGGACCAGCTGCTGGTGAATTTGCGGCAAACCATGAATTGAGCTTCGCGCGAAGCTGGATGCGCCGGGACGAAATCCAAATTTGTTGAGCCGCCGTGGGAGGTGACCCACGGCGGCTGCTTATCAGCGCCCCCCGAAATTGTTTTTGTGAAATCTGAGCAGCGCGCCGCCAATCGCCACCAGCGCAAGCGTGGCAGGTTCTGGCACGGCGGTTACGGGGATGCGGTGGGCATGACGCCAGAGTGTGTCCCAGGTCAGGCGATCCAAACCAGCGCTCGGAGGCAAATCGTTGCGGTCGGCGAAGCGGTGCGAAAACAAATCTTGCGGCGGAAAGTTCGGCAACAGTTCCGGCAGGCTATTGCTGTTCAGATAATGCGGAGCGGCGTGATGATTGATCAGCGCGAAATCCGGCACGTTCAAAGTGAGGGTCAGTGCAGAGTCTACAGAAATTTCCGGTGAAAAATCAGAAGCCAACGCCCCTTCAGCCCGGAATAACAATCCAGTGACAGCGACGATTACGACAACGGCCTTCCAGCCCTTACGACACAACATACAGACGTACAACTCTACAAGGTTTTGTGCGGACAGTATAACCCGCCCCAAGAGAGCGGCAATGGGTATTCCGAGGAATAGCCTCGGAGATATTACGGATATTCGTTCGCGAGCCGGCTGGCAGTTGTCCCCTCATGCGTATATCATGCGCACGTTGACACATTCATGTCCCCGGCTATTATCCCCGTCCGATTTATGAACAAGAGTCCGCATGTGGCAATAGTCGGTGCGACGGGAGCCGTCGGCATCGAGATGATCAAGACGTTGGAGAAGCGCAACTTTCCCGTGGGCAAGTTGACCCTTCTCGCTTCCGCCCGTTCCGTGGGTAAGAAGCTGAAATTCAAAGGCCAGGACATCGCCATCACCGAGCTGACCAAGGACTCTTTTGCGGGCATCGATATCGCGCTGTTCAGCGCGGGCGGCAGCATCTCGAAGGAATTTGCGCCCATCGCGGCCAAGGCGGGTTGTGTGGTCGTGGACAACTCCTCCGCCTTCCGCCAGGACCCCGATGTGCCGCTCGTCGTCCCGGAAATCAATGCTGCCGACGTCAAGAAGCACAAGGGCATCATCGCGAATCCGAACTGCACCACGGCCATCACGCTGATGGCGTTGTATCCGTTGCACCAGGCATTCGGCGTGAAGCGCATCTTTGCTTCCAGTTATCAAGCCGTGTCCGGCACGGGCGCGAAGGCGCTCGAAGAACTCGAACGCCAGGTCGAACAGATCGTCAACAAGCAGCCGGTGACCAAGGAAGTTTATCCGCACCAGATCGCTTTCAACGTGTTGCCGCACGTGGATTCTTTCCTTCCCACGGGTTACACCAAGGAGGAGATGAAGATGGAGAACGAAGGTCGCAAGATCATGCATCACGAGAAGTTTCGCGCGAGCGTCACTTGCGTGCGCGTGCCGGTCTATCGCTCGCACTCCGTTGCGGTCAGCGCGGAATTCGATAAGCCGGTGAGCGTGGATGCCGCGCGCACCGTGCTGAAGAAAGCGCCGGGCCTCGATGTCGTGGATGAACCGGAGAACAAGAAGTATCCGATGCCGCTCTTCACGTCCGAGAAATACAACTGCGAAGTCGGTCGCCTGCGTCTCGACTGCGCGTTGGACAACGGCCTGTGCTTCTGGGTCAGCGGTGATCAGTTGCTCAAAGGCGCGGCATTGAATGCCGTGCAGATCGCGGAAGAACTCGTGAAGTAATTTCGCCCAACGAATCACGAAATCCGAAACTGCTCCGGCGGTTTCGGATTTTTCTTTGTCTCGATCTCGCTGCTCTGTTCAACTCATTCGCGCCATGCAAAAACTGCCCCGCAGCTTTTACGACCGCGACACCGTCACCGTCGCGCGGGAACTGCTCGGCAAACTCCTCGTGCATCGCACCGCGGACACGGAACGCATCGGACGCATTGTGGAAGTGGAGGCGTACCTCGGGCCGCATGATTTGGCGTCGCACTCGTCCAAGGGATTGACCGAGCGCACCAGGATCATGTTCGGTCCGCCGGGCCACGCCTATGTTTATCTCATCTACGGCATGTATCATTGCATGAACGTCGTGACCGAGCGGGAAGGGCATGGCTCAGCCGTGTTGTTGCGCGCGATTGAGCCGGCGCAGAATATTGCTGAACGCACCAACGGCCCGGGCCTGCTTGCCCGCGCGATGCACATTGATCGCCGCCTGAACGGCCACGATCTCTTGAGTGGCGACTTCTTCATCGCTGCCGATAAGACCACGTCTCCGATCAAGATCGTGAAACGTCCACGCATCGGTGTGGATTACGCCAAACATTGGGCGAAGCGCCACCTGCGGTTTTACGTGCAGGGCAATCCGTTTGTCTCTCGCGCGTGAGTTCAGACAGGTTTAACAGGATTTGCCGGATTTCAACTTCGGCATCAGGTAGGAAATCGTGGCGGAGTAGAGCGAGAATCCTGCGTCGCGCCATTACTCCCGACGGTTCCGCGATGCCTCGTGGTGACCCAGGATTTTGACGAGCCGGATGAGATCGTCTTCGGTGACGTCCACGAAAGAATCGAGGGAGCGCAGGGCTTTCACAATCGCTTCATGCGAGGGTTCTGAATCTTCCGGGGCTGCGGTTGCGGGCGGTGGTTTGGGATGATTAAAGAAGGCGGGATAGCGTCGCCACTGGAACGCGGCGTTGAACAACACGGCAATGGCCACCATCGTCAGCGCATTCGTGAGGACGGGAAACAACACGAAGCGAAATCCCATCTCATGAATGGACTGGCTGCCGAGCACGGCGGTCAAGGCGGTCGCGCCGCCGGGTGGATGGATGCACTTGAATTGATGCATGGCGGCAATCGCCAGGCCGACGGCGCAGGCGGCGGCCAGTTCCGGTGGATGAATCCATTTGGCGCAGAGCACGCCGATCAACGCGGAAAATCCGTGTCCAGCAATGACCGGCCAGGGTTGGGAGAGTTGCCCATGCGGCACGGCGAAGAGCAACACCGCGCTGGCGCCCATGGAGGCGATCACTCCGATTGCCGCGGGCGTATGCAATGCTTGAATGCTCAGCAACGTGGTGATCAGGATGGAGATCAATCCGCCTAAAGCGGAGAGAGCTTTTTCCTTGGGGCTGACGGCGCTTAACTCAACGCCCAGCCAGTTTTTCCAAAACTCCAGATTCATATCGTGATACAGGGAGGCGGAAAATATGTCGTGCTGCGATATTGGTCAACAGCACTCTCAGGCGTTGTGGCGGGACTGAGGGTTGCTTAATCCTTCACCTTCGGCATCAGGAAGGAAATCACAGCGGCGGGGAGGAAGAGGAATCCGGCGTAGAACAGCGCGAGCCGGTAATCTCCGGCTTGGGAAAATTTTGCGGCGAACAAGCCGAAGAAGACCACACCTCCAGCAGAGATGGCGCGGCCGATGTTGTAGCAAAAGCCGGCGCCGGTGGTGCGGAGCAGGGTCGGGAACAGCGGCGGCAGATACATGGTGAACAGGCCGAACACGCCCTGACAAAAGCCGATGACGGGAAACCACCAGAGCAGGGCATGATGGTCGCGGGCAACACCGTAGGCGCCGAACATCACGGCGAAGTAAGCGAAGAAGGTGATGCCGATGGTGGCGCGGTAGCCGATGCGTTTGGCGAGCCAGCCGGAGAAAAAGTTGCCCGCGATGGACGAGCCGATGACGAGATACATGGCGACGCTCGCGAGTTTGTTGCGTTCTTCGGAAGACATGTTTAGCACCTCGGGTAGATTGCGCAGATGTTGGACGTGCCAGAACATGAACGCCCAATGTGCCGTCAGCGAGATGCCGCACACGACCATCGTCCACAACGTCACGCGCCAGACGTCGCCTTGGAAGAGTGCGGATAATTTGGGTTCGTGATGATGGGCTTGCTGCTTGGCGTGCTGCCATTCATCCGTTTCCGGAACAGCGCGGCGAATCCAGAACACCAGCAGTGCGGGAATGATGCCGACGAGGAACAGATACTTCGGTTCGCTGCGAGCCATGAGATGATTGGCCAGCACGGCGAAAAGGATGCCGATGTTCACGCCGCATTGCAGCACGGCAGCGATCCACGGTCGCCAGCGCTTGGGCCACGTTTCCGAAAGCAAGGACGCGCCGACCGCCCATTCGCCGCCGACACCGAGCGCGGCGAGGAAGCGGAAGACCATCAAATGCCACCATTGCGTGGCGAAGAACGACATGCCGGTGAACACTGCGTAGGTCAACACCGTGAGACTCAGCGCTCGAGCGCGGCCCAAGCGATCACCGATGCGGCCGAAGAATGCACCGCCCAACGCCCAGCCGAGCAGGAATGCGCCTTGGATGAGGGCGGCGTGTTGGCCAACAGTGGGATCGGTTGTGGGCAGATCTCCGAGCAAGTGCGCGACGAAAGGTAGAGCGACGAGCGTGTAGAGATGGAGTTCCAAGCCGTCGAACATCCAACCGAGCCATGCGGCGATGCCGGATTTCCATTGCTGCGGCGAAAGGGAACGCAACGTGGGCTTGGGGTTGGCTGATTCTGGGGACATGTTGGGCGCAGAAGCTAGATTCCCGCTTGGCAATAGGCAAGGCGCTGTTCTTCTCCCTCTTGATCATAATTTTTTCTTGGCGCTTGTAATAGAATGAAGTTAGGGGTGGAAATGGATGTGGTGACGAATTCCACTAGGACTTGAGTGCGGCAGCCCTCTGCCGCTTTTTATCCGCCCGGCTGGCGATCCCAAAGCGCCAGAGGGCTGGCCAGTCCAAGACGGTGCCGCGCCCGTCGCTGCCCTCCATCTCAGCAGCCTGATTACGGGGTCTGCACTCGACGGGTGCGGGCGTCGAGCCTACAGTTGCATTCCCATGCTAGATGCGCGTCAGGACCAAGGAATCGTCTTTTACGACGGTGTCTGCGGGTTGTGCAATCGCTGGGTGCGCTTTGTTTTGAAACGGGATAAACACCGGATGCTGAGGTTCGCGCCGTTGCAAGGGGAGGCGGCTCACACGCGAAAAGATCTGCCAGCGGAGTTGCGCACGGTGGTTTTCATCGGGCGACCAGGCGCAGCGGACGAACAAATCTTTACCCGCTCGGAGGCAGCGTTGCGGCTGCTCGATCACATCGGCGGCTTCTGGCGCATCGTTTCTTGGCTGCGTGTGATTCCGCGTTGTGTGCGAGACGTGGTTTATGATGCGATCGCCAAACGGCGTTACCGGTGGTTTGGAAAATTTGAGTCATGCCCGTTGCCACCGGCGGAATGGCGAGAGCGATTTTTGCCGTGATAACGGCGGGCGCTGCCGATAATTTACCAATCATGAGTGAAGCCATTTCCTCAACCGAAACCAAACCGCGTTACACGTGGCCGTGGTTCGTAGGCGCGGCGGTATTGCTGGCGGTGGCCGTCGCAGTGCTGGCGGTGAAGCGCGAAGCGCAGCGGGTGAAGGAGCGGAAGGAATTGCAGCAACAGTTTGCCCCTCCAGCACAGCAGCCTTAGCCTTGGTTTCAAAATCGTTCAATTGCTCTGCGCGAGGTTTAGTGCTTCGACGGTCATAGACCGTCGCTACAGAGGAGTTCCGTAAAATTTTGAAATCACTTCCAAGTCATTACGGCTGACGAACGCGGAAATAGTGCGGTTGGCTCGGATGCGCTGGGAGGGCTAGTTCGACTTCATTGCCGGTGCCGACAAGGTTCGTGTGCGTCATCCAACTTTCCCCCAACAGATCGGTAGTCTCCTGAACGGTGTAGGTGGCGTAGGGTTCGGTGGCGAAGCGAAACCGGAACGTGTTGCTGCTGATCGTGGGCGCGAGGAGCTGCACCGGGGCGAGTTGGATACCTTCGACGCGGAGGTTATCAATGACGGCAAAGCTGTTCGTGTTTCCGATGGAGACGAACCCGTCGTAGTAACCGATCATGACGCGTCCATCAGAGTAGGCGGTGGTGTTGGTGAATTGAGCCAGGGCCTTCCCATTGAGCAGCCAGGTGATGAGACTGTTGACCTGGCGCACTTCCACGTTCACCCAACCCAAACCAATCGAGCCGACGGGACTCGTGCCCCATCCCGCGATGGTTTTCGCCGGGAACAGGCTGCTGATGCCGGCATCCAGATTGTCAAAGTTCGCGCCGAGCAAGGGCGTCGGGCCGAAGGTGGTATTGGCTGACGTCAGCATCACGGGCGCAGCGTTTTCGTCGCCGCGATAGATGGAATAATCCCGCAACGCCGAGCTGCCCGAGGCGATGTTGCCGTCCGCGTCTGCGAGGAACAGCAGGCCGTCGCTGGGAGCGAGACCGGGGCGATTGGTCACGGTAGCGGAATGATTGAGACCGAACATGATGTGTTCGGCGGAGATGCCGAGCGTGCTCCAGTTCATCCAGAGATCGAATTTGAGCGCGAAGTTTCCGGCGAGGGCATTGTTGGTCGGATACAAATTCACGGCGCAGAGCTGGCCGTTGCCGTCCTTGTTCACGGTGAGATAAAGCCCTTTGGTCGTGCTGCCGGTGGAATAGGGAGCGGGTGGAATAGGGGTTGGGTAAACCACGGTGGAATAATCGAAGCCGAAGATGGCTTTGAAATCTGTCGCTCCGGCGGCGGCATTAAAGACGATCTGGTAGCCGTTCGTGGTGGCGGGCGACGTCACGGTGACGGGGGTGGAGTAGTTGTCAAAATTGTCGCTGAAGGCGAAGGCGAGCCGGGCAGCATCGCTGACGATGCTGCCGAGTGAGTTTGTGATCTGCACGGTGTAGCTGCCGGCGTGGCTGGGCTGGGCGTTCGTGCGGGTGAAGGCGGAGTTGGTTGCGCCGGTGATGGCCGAGCCATTAAATCGCCATTGATAGAACAACGGCAACGAACTGGTGGCATGCACATGGAAGCTGGCGTTGGCGCCAGCGTTGACGACCTGGCTTTGGGGCGGCGTGAGGATGGTTGGTCCAACGGGCAATCCGGTGAGGCTCAAGCTGGCCACGCTGCTGGTGATGGCCCCGCTGAAATCGCTGACGATGACATCGTAATTACCAGCATGACTCAATTGAACATTCGTGAGCGACAGAGTGCCACCCGTCGCGCCGCTGAGATTCGTGCCGGCGTGCCGCCATTGATAGTGCAGCGGCGCGGTGCCGTAGGCGGTGGCGGTGAGCGTCACATTGCCGCCGAGTGGTGCGGAGGGATTGGCTGGAGTCACGGTGGCGGCAAGTGGGACATGATAGACGTGTAATTGCTGGCCGGACATGTAGCCAAGCATCGGGCTGGTGAAGCGGACGCGATTGATCGAGCGGGTATTATTGTAGCCGGTGGGTGTCCACGTCTGACCGCCGTCGGTAGTGTGAATGAAGCTTTGTTCGTAGGAAACGGACGTCGAAGACGAGCCGCCCATCCAGCCCTCCGTCTCGTTGACAAAGCCGATACCTTGCAGCGCGAAGGACGACGGCGAACCGATCGCGCTCAAGGGAATGCCGTTGGAAACCCAGGTCGTTCCGCCATCAGTGGTCTTATAGAACACGACCGTGTTGTAGCTGGCGTTTTGTTGCAGCGACGCGTAGCCGACATTTGGCGAGGGCCAGGACATCTTCCAAAAATAACTGCTTGCGACGGGTGTGGTCACCAGCACCTGCCACGTTTGGCCGCCGTTGGTCGTGCGGGCGATGCTGCCGTAGTAGGGCGGGACGGTGAAGAGATTGGTGTTCATGCCGACGATGAAACCGTTTTGCGTGTCCTTGAAATAAACATCCATCAACCCGCCCATCACGCCGGCGGCGGTGAGGTTGGTAATCGCCCAGCTTGTTCCGCCGTTTTCTGATTTGGCGAAGTAGGCTGGGCCGCGCACGCGACCGACCCCGTAGATATGCTGGGCATCCATGACGTGCATGGCGCAAAAACCTTTCATGCCGGATTCGTTGATGCCGGGAACGACGCTCCACGTCGCGCCGCCGTCGAACGTTTCGTAGAGCATGTTTGTGTCGGTCACGCTGCCATCGTAAGAACCCGGGCCGAGATTGCCCGCCCAGCCGCGCGTGGCGGAGGCAAAGCCGATGGAGCGGAAATGCGCAACGGGCGAAGTGTTGGCGATGACTTTGGTCCAGGTCAGCCCGCTATTGGTGGTGCGATAAACACTGTCTATGCCGCGCGCACTCCAGCCGTTGGTCTGGTCGGCGAAGTAGATGTCCGTCGTTGCGCGTGGTGCCGGCGGGGGAGTTGGCGAATTGGGTCCAGACGGGAGTTTGCGCCAAGCTGCAAAGCAACGTGGGCGACACGAATCCCAAGCCAAGGAAGAAAAAAAAGCAGCGATACATAGAGCCGAGGGAGCGACATTACTCCATATCCCGGCCTACGCTGAGACACACAAGGATGTCAACTGCCTTGCTGTGGCTCGCGGGATTCAGTCGGTTCGGCCGGCGGTTCGTCGTGATGGCTGGGAGCGGCTTCGGCGGGCTCGTGATGCTCCGGGTGCGCTTCCGTTTCTTTGTGCGGTTCGCGGAAATCCCGTGGGCCACGTTCCCGTTGTTCCCGTTGCGGTTCCCGCGGACCGCGGTGATGTTGCTCGCGGAAATCGCGATGCCCACCGCGTTGTGGTTCACGTGACCGATCGCTCAATTGGCGCAAGGCGCGGCGTAAAGATTCGATTTCGCGTTCGTCCGCGAGCTTCTGGCGCTCGGCCAGTTCGACCAGTTCCAAAACTTCTTCCATCTGATCTACCGCGCGCTTGAGCGCTTCGATGATCTCCATCACTTCGTCAATGGCCTGATGGATGGCGGAGGTGCGGTGCTCGGGTTCGCTGCGGCCCATGCGCTCGGTCAGGTTTCTGACGCGTTCGAGCAAGGGGCGGACCGGTTGTGGGGCAGGGCGCGGTGGCAAAGGTTCATGCGCTGGCGCGGGCGCAGGAGTCGGTGCGGCGACTAGCGCGGGAGCTGGCGGAACTTCGGTGGCTGGAGCACTGGCTGTTTCACTGACGCTGGTGGCTTCCGCCGGTGCGGGTTGAGATTCTTGTGGGCTAGGAGCGGTGCCGGCTTGCTCGCGCAATGGTTGGCCCGAGGGTTTGCGGCGACCCCGACCGCCGCGGCGACCACGCCGCCGCCGATTAGCGCCGCCCGGGGCGGGTTTGTTGCCGGATGACTCGGAACTGCTGGGCTTTGGCTCTTCGCTCTCTGACATGCTAGGGGCAGGTTGCGCGGAAAGCGTTTGAATGAAAAGTAATTTCGCTGGTCAATGAATTCTGTGGACGAGCCAGCGCTCGTTACCCAACATTCTCGCAATCATGATTGCTCGTATGCAACAAATCTGGCGACGCCAACTGTTGGCGCTCGTGGTGACGACCTCGCTGCTTCCAGCTCCGGCGGCGGAATCGACGAATAATTCCCCTCCGCCCGCCCCTCGCCGACCTAGCATCATCCTCATTACGGCTGATGACTTGGGGTATGGAGATCTTGGTTGTTATGGGCAGACCCGTATCCAGACGCCCAACCTCGACAAGCTTGCCGCGGAAGGCATCCGCTTTACGAGTTGTTATGCGGGTAGCGCGGTCTGTTCGCCGGCACGGGCGGCGCTGATGCTTGGCCAGCACACGGGTCATCTTAACATCCGCGGCAATACGAAAGACACGACATTGCAGCCGGAGGAAATGACCGTTGCCAAAATGTTGCAAGGCGCGGGCTACCGCACGGCACTGATCGGCAAGTGGGGACTCGCCGAGCCGGGAACGCCCGGTGTACCCGCAGAAGCAGGGGTTCGATGAATTTCTCGGCTATCTGAGCAATCGCGAAGCGCATGATTATTACTCGGAATGGCTGTGGCGATACGATCCGCCGCGCCCCGGACACAATGGGTTTAATGACCGGATGCATTTTCCCGAGAATGCCGGGGGGAAACGGGGGCTTTACAACCCAGACTTGTTCACCAAGGCGGCTTTGAATTTCATCAAGATCAACAAGCCCGATCAATTCAATCGCTACCGGCCGTTCTTCCTCAGTTTGAATTACAATTTGCCGCACGCGAACAACGAGGAAGGCAAGTCCATGGGTAATGGCATGCGGGCTGCCGGATGATGGCCTCTATACCAATGAAGGCTGGCCGCAGCCGGAGAAAAACAAGGCGGCTATGATTACGCGCCTGGATGCTTACGTCGGCCAAATCTTGGATCAATTGGTCACGCTCAAAATTCACACCAACACGATTGTCATCTTCACTAGTGACAATGGTCCACATTCCGAAGGCGGCGTAAAAGCTGAGTTCCACAAGAGCAGCGGTCCGTTCCGGGGCATCAAACGGGATCTCTATGAAGGTGGCATTCGCGTGCCAGCCATCGCGTGGTGGCCCGCGCGGACCCCGCGCGGACAGGTGAGCAGTCTACCGTGGGCCCATTGCGGACTTCCTTGCGACCGCGGCGGACATCGCGATGATCAAAGCGCCGCAGGTTGCGGATGGTATTTCTATTTATCCTACGCTGGTTAGTCAGACGCAGACCAACAAGCACGACTTCCTTTATTGGGAGTTTCACGAACGCGGTTTCCAACAGGCCGCCCGTATGGGCGATTGGAAGGCCATCCGCCCGCAGGCGAACGAGCCGTTGGAGCTTTACAACATTGCCACCGACCTTCGGGGAGAAAGTCGATCTTGCCAAGCAAAACCCGGAGATTGTGGCGAAGTTCGAGGCTTATTTCAAAACCGCCCGCACAGAATCCGCCGCTTGGCCAATCCAGCCCAAGCCGGTGGAGAAGAAGGAAGCCGAGCCTGCTGCGAAACCTTAAATTTAAAGCAGGCCAAGCTGTTTGCCGCCAGCGGCTCTGAGATGTGGCGGTTCTCTGAGGCTATAAGTCGCAAGCTGCCATCCGAACGGCCAGATCATCAGCACGAGAAAAACATCCGTCACCGCCCTGACCATCACGCCGATAAACGGGACGCGCATGATCAACATGAAGAACATAAAGCTGTATGCACTGAGCATGGCGTAAGCTTCGTCACTGATGCCCATCATATTTCGCACGATGTGGCCACCATCCAAAGGCGGGATGGGGAGCAGGTTGAAGAAGCAGAGAAACAGACTCAGGCGCGCGAGATTCAAACCCGTATCAAGAAACGCCGGCACGCCGGCCACTTCGAGAAGCTTGGTCACCGCCAAAACAGCGAATGCGGTCAGCAAATTCATGGCCGGTCCGGCAGCGGAAACCAGGATGTCGTCGCGTTGCCGCTGTTTGAAGTTGTCCAAGTTCACCTGGACGGGCTTGCCCCAACCCAAAAGCATCCAGCCTCCACTCATCGCACTCAGTAGCGTGACTACCAGCGGTAAGATGACGGTGCCGATCAGGTCCATGTGGGCGGCCAGATTCAAAGTGAGCCGGCCCTGCTGGCGCGGGGTTTCATCTCCGCACCGCACTGCCATCCAGGCGTGGGCAAATTCATGAAGTCCGACAAAAATCACGAACGCCAGATACATCATCAATCCGTCGATGAGTTTGCCGTTCATGCAGAGGTGCTAAAAAAGTTTTGTCTGATTACCGCCCGCCGCTTTCAGCCTGAGTTTTTTGTAGCTCAACTCCGTCGCCACGCGACCTTGGGGTGTGCGATTCATGTAGCCCTCCATGATGAGATACGGCTCATAGACTTCCTCGATCGTGTCCGGCTCTTCGCCGACAGCAACGGCGAGCGAGTTCACGCCCACCGGTCCACCGCCGAACTTCACGATGATCGCTTCGAGGATGCGCTTGTCCATTTCGTCGAGTCCGTTCTCGTCAATCTCCAGCATCGCTAACGCTTTGTCGGCCACATCGGCGGTAATGCGACCATCGTGCCGGACTTGCGCGTAATCGCGCACGCGGCGGAGCAGGTTGTTCGCGATGCGCGGCGTCCCGCGGCTGCGCCGGGCAATCTCATGCGCGCCCGCTGGTTCAATCGCCACGTTGAGCAAGTTGGCTGAGCGTAAAACGATTTTGTCCAGGTCGGCGGCGCAATAATAATCCAGCCGTTCGCGCATCCCGAAGCGCGTCAACAATGGTGCACTCAGCAGACCGCTCCGCGTTGTCGCACCAATGAGCGTGAAGCGTGGCAGATTCAACCGCACGCTGCGCGCGTTCGGCCCTTGGTCAATGATGATGTCGAGTTTGAAGTCCTCCATCGCCGGATAGAGATATTCCTCGATGGTCTTTTGCAGGCGATGGATTTCGTCAATGAACAGCACATCGCCTTCTTCCAGATTCGTCAACAAACCGGCGAGGTCGGCAGCTTTCTCGATGGTCGGGCCGCTCGTCGCTTTGAGATTTCCACCCATCGCTTTGGCGAGGATGTTTGCAATGGTCGTCTTGCCCAAACCGGGTGGGCCGGAGAGCAGGATGTGATCGAGCGCCTCACCGCGTTGCTGGGCGGCGGCGACGGAGATTTCGAGGCGTTCCTTGACCTTGGGTTGGCCGGTGAAATCGGAAAAGAGCGACGGACGCAGCGTCAGTTCGAGCGCGGCGTCGGGTTTGTTGAGTGTGGAGACGGGCCGTTCAGCCATGTCGGCAAAGCATGGGCAAAGCTGAAATCACCAGCAAGGTTGAAACTCCGTTCACTTCTTCTCCGTGTGCCAGATGTCGCCTTCGCCGTAGCTGAACCAGCGGCTCGTCGTCACTTTTTGCTGCGTGAAGAACTGCACGCCCTCGCGGCCCTGCATGTGCAAGTCGCCGAAGAACGATTCGTCCCAGCCATTGAACGGAAACCACGCCATCGAAGCGGGCACACCGATGTTGATGCCGATCATGCCGGCCTTGGCGCGATGCTTGAACTCCCGCGCCGCCTTGCCACTGCGCGTGAAGATGGAAGCACCGTTGCCGTACATGGATTTGTTCGCCAGTTCGATGGCGGCATCCAAATCCTCCATGTGCATCACGTTCAGCACCGGGCCAAAGATTTCCTCCTTCGCCACGGTCATGCCGTTCTGCACGTGATCAAGGATCGTCGCGCCGACATAGAAGCCATTCGGCGCTTCGGAAACTTTCACGCCCCGACCGTCAGCGAGAACCTTCGCGCCCTGTTGTTCGCCGATGGAAATCAGTTCCTGCACGCGATTGGCGTGTTGCTTGGTGATGACTGCGCCCATATCCGGCTGCGTTTCTCGATCGGTCGGACCAACTTTGATGCGCTTCGTGGCTTCGACGAGCGTCGGCAAAACCGTTTTCTCCGCGCCGCCGACGACGACTGCCGTCGAGCCGGCCATGCAACGTTCGCCCGCGCAACCGAACGCGGCTTCGATGACGCCGCGCGTGGAGTTTTCCACATCGGCGTCCGGCATGAGGATGACATAATTCTTCGCGCCGCCGTTGGATTGCACACGCTTGCCGTGCTTCGTGCCGACTTCATAGATGTAGCGGGCAATCGGCGTCGAGCCGACGAACGAAATCGCCTTCACCTTCGGATGCGTGAGCAGCGCGTCCACGACGTCGCGTCCGCCATGCACGATGTTCAACACGCCCTTCGGCAAGCCAGCTTTCTCCAGCAGCTTCGCGATCTTGATCGCAGTGAGCGGGACTTTTTCGCTCGGCTTAAGGACGAACGTATTCCCGCAGGCGATGGCGATGGGATACATCCACAACGGCACCATCGCGGGAAAGTTGAACGGCGTGATGCCGACGCACACCCCGAGCGGCTGACGGATCGCTTCGCAATCAATGCCGCGCGCGATGTTCTCCAAAACTTCGCCCATCATCAGCGACGGCACGCCGAGCGCGAACTCGACCACTTCCATGCCACGCTTCACGTCACCGCGCGATTCTACGAGCGTTTTGCCATGCTCACGGGTGTTACTGCGGACGATGTCTTCAAAATTATCTTCCATCAACATCTTGAACCGTCCAAGGATGCGCGCGCGTTCGACTGGTGGCGTTTCCATCCAAGCAGGGAACGCCGCGTGCGCAGCCTCGACGGCGGCGTTTACATCGGCGGTCGTGCCAATGGGACATTCCGCGATGACGTCGCCGGTGGAGGGATTAAAGACGGGCGTGCCGGCGAGTTTGGGCTGAAGCCATTCGCCGCCGATGAAAAACGGGCAGAGTTCGAGTTGAGACACAGACATAAATTGTTGTTTCGCCCCGCTGGGGCTTTGTTTTTATGAATCGAGAACCCCGGGCTTTACGCCCGGGTTACATATCTTTCGCCGCTCCGAGGCTGGTTACGGATGCGGCGGGATCGGCTTCATCTCGCCGCGCGAAACACGCGCTTGATAATCGCTCCACGACATCTTAGCGCGCTTGGTGTCTACGCTGACCATCGTGATGCATTCGTCCACGGGGCAAACGAGCGAGCAGAGGTTGCAGCCGACGCATTCGTGTTCTTTGATCTCGGGAATCGGTTTGCCGGGCACGCGCCCTGGGCCGAGGCCATGACCGTTCGGCGAGACGAGTGCGATGGCTTGATGCGCGCCGTCTTCGCACGCGATGTAACAAAGATTGCAGCCGATGCATTTGTCGTAGTTGATACTCGCGATGCGCTTGTAGTGCAGGTCGAGCGTCTCCCATTTCTGGAGCGTCGGTACGGCCTTGCCGATGAGTTCGTTGACGCTCTTCATGCCCTTGGAGTCGAGGTAATCGCTCAAGCCTTCGGCCATGTCTTCCACGATGCGGAAGCCGTAGTGCATGATCGCGGTGCAAACCTGCACACTGGTCGAGCCGAGCGCAATGAACTCCGCCGCGTCGCGCCACGTCGTGATGCCACCGATGCCGGAGATGGGGAGCTGAACTTCTGGATCAGCTGCACAACTCTGCACCATATTCAACGCGATTGGTTTCACCGCCGGGCCGCAATAGCCACCATGCGAACTCTTGCCCGCGACGAACGGCTCGGGGCAGAAGTTGTCGAGGTTAACCTGCGTGATGCTGTTGATGGTGTTGATGAGCGAAATGCCGTTGCTCTTGGCGCGTTTCGCTGCTCGAGCAGCGTAGGTCACGTCGGTGATGTTTGGAGTGAGTTTGGTGAGCACGGGAATCTTTGCCACCTCCATCACCCAACCGACGATGGTTTCGGCTACCTCCGGTCGCTGGCCGACAGCCGAGCCCATGCCGCGTTCGCACATGCCGTGCGGGCAACCGAAGTTCAACTCGATGCCATCTGCCCCGGCATCTTCAGAGCGCTTTACAAATTCATGCCAGCGTTCGCGCGTGTCCACCATGAGCGAGGCGATGACGGCGTGATTGGGCCAGCGCTTTTTGACTTCGGCAATTTCGCGGAAGTTCGTTTCCGGTGAACGATCGCTGATAAGTTCGATGTTGTTGAACCCAACCATGCGCGACTGGCCAAGGTTTAATGCCGAGTAGCGCGAGGAGACGTTGACGATGGGATCGCCGATGGTTTTCCACACGACACCGCCCCAGCCCGCGTCGAAAGCGCGCTCGGCCTGATAGCCGGTGTTGGCGGGCGGGCCGCTGGCGACCCAGAACGGATTCGGTGATTTGATGCCCGCGCAATTGATGGATAGGTCAGCCATATTATTTTCCTCCGTTCTTGAAATATTCTTCCTCAAGCTCCGGCACGCGGATGGGCTTGTCAAAGCCCGAACCGATGGGCGGCGCACCCTTCACACCAAGCCGCGAGGCCTGCACCGGACCGGAAATTTTCTCGTTGGCGAAGAACGCGTGGATGCCGCGCGCGGCTTTCTTGCCTTCGGCCACTGCGTTGACGACTTCGCGCCCACCGTTGGCGCAATCGCCGCCGGTGAACACTTTCGGGAGATTCGTCTGGCCGGTGTCCGCGTTGCGCACGACCACGCCGCGTGAATCGAGCTCAAGACTGGGGAAAAGTTTCTTGAGCAGCCCCGCCTGTTTCTCTTCGCCGATGGCTTTGATGACCATGTCGAACGGTTCGATGAACTCTGTGCCGGGAAGAATCTGCACCTTGCCGTTCGCGCTGGCGGTGCGGGCGAGCTTGAGTCCGGTCACGTGGCCGCCGCTGGAAATAACTTCCACTGGCACGACGTTGAACATGAACCGTGCGCCGTCCGTGCCCGCGAGTTCCTGCTCGAAATCGTAGGCAGACATGTCGGCTTGTGAACGACGATACACGATGGCGGCGTCGCGCGCGCCGAGGCGCTTGGATTGCGTGACGGCATCAATCGCCGTGTTGCCGCCGCCGATGACGGCGACGCGTTCGCCCACCGCGACCTGATGCAGCGGTTTGCTGTGAATCTCTTCGATGAACTTGAGCGCATCCACGACCTCGGGCAAATCTTCGCCGGGAATGCCGAGCTTCGGGCTGCCGCTCAAACCGACGGCGATGAAGATCGCGTCAAACTCTTGCTCCAGTTGGGCGACGGTGATGTCCTTGCCGACCTCCACGCCGCAGCGGAATTCCACGCCGAGTGATTTAATCATCGCAACTTCATCAAGGCTAACCTGTGGCGCCATCTTGTAGTAGGCGATGCCGTAGGTGTTGAGCCCGCCAGCCTGGTTTTTTTTCTCGAACACGACAGGGGAGTGACCAAGCTGCGCAAGTTCCGCCGCGCAACCAAGACCCGCCGGGCCGCCGCCGATGATGGCGATGCGTCTGCTAGATTTCTTTGCGGGCGCTTTGAGCACGGAGATTTTATTTTCGGCGACATAGTCCGTGGCGTAGCGTTGCAGCCGACCGATCTTCACCGGGTCGCCTTCGCGATCGAGCACCACGCACGCGCCTTCGCAGAGCACTTGGGTCGGGCACACCCGCGCGCAACTCGCGCCGAGAATGTTCGCGCTCAGGATCGCTCGCGCCGCGCCGGTCGGATTGCCAGTGGCGATCTTCTTGATGAACGACGGGATGTCTATGCCGGTCGGGCACGCCTGGATGCACGGCGCGTCGAAACAGAAGAGACAGCGATTGGCTTCGAGGAGGGCTTCCTGGGGTTTATAGCGCGGCTTGTAATCGGCCAGGTTGGCCGCCGCCGCTTCCGGTCCAAGTCGGGGACTGATGGGCATAAATTCTTTTCTGCGCCCTGTGCGCAGCTAATTATTTCTATTCGTGTTCGGAGTCTAGCCCGCGACTTTTAAATTGGAAGCAGGAAAATTAAATCTCGCCTGACCACTTTATGTGTGGTGTGAAACCGTCGGAGAGTGCGAGAAACGCCAGGCTTGGCGGGGTTTTGCGGAGCAAGCTTCACAATTCACGGGCGCGATAAAACCGGAGACTGGCAGTCGGCGGAAGCAGATCGGACAACGAAAGGACAGCGTTGGTGGGGGAGTTGGTTTGCCATGGCGTCCAGTTCGTGAGGTTGGTGCTGGTTTCAATGATGTAAGGTTGCGCGCTGATGCCGCTCAGGTGTAGCTGCACCGCGTTGCCGGCGATTCCATCGGCGAACAACCGCAATTCCGGCCACGCGTAACTACGCCATTCACCCGCTGCCACGCTGATTGACTGACTGCGCAGTGCGCCAGACCATGCGCTGTTGGTCACGCCATACGCACCATCGTAAACGCCGAAGTTCATTACGATGCCGCGACCGCTCAAGCCGCCGTCCGCGCTGAACTCGGTCATTTGCACCGAGCGATCTTCCGCCAGTCGGCGATGGTCAATCATTTCCATCCAACCAACTTTCTCCTGCCAGCGACAGACGTTCGTGAATGTTTGCACGAAGCGATTGCTCATCGTCGTCCAGCGTGAACTCCAGGCGATGTTGAACGTGTCAGTGATTTGATTGGGCTGTCGGCTCGCATTGCCTTGGACTCCGGCGTAAGTGAGGTTCAGCAACGGCGGTTGCCCGCGCAACATCGCCCAGCGATCCTGATGATCCCAGAGGTAAAGGTATTTGTTGTGCGACCGATGCCAGTGAACCGTCGTCGCCACGCAATCGTGGAAAACCAGATCCCACAGCGGCGCTTGATAACCGTCGGCGAACAGCGCGGCCAGTTGTGGGCTCGTGGGCGCGACGACATCCGTCATGATTTGGGGATACGAATTGTCGTTCCACGTACCGTCGCTGATGCCGCTGTTGCCGTTGCCGAGCCAGAACTTTCCTTCCGCCCAATGCAAGGTCGGCACTGCCCACGAACGTCCTTGCTCCGTGCCAGTCAGCAGGCGCTTGGTCGCATTGGTGAACGCCGTGTTCAGCAACGCGGTGCGATTCGTACGATCCATGCTGCGGGTTGCGAAATGATTTTGGTTCGTGGCAAAATCCTCCCGCAAATCCACGGCGCACACGACATCGTAGAAATAAGCGTCCATGTCGAAGCGGGAAAGATGCGCCGGGATTCGCATGCTCGCCGCGAACTCAGCGGCCTTTTGGCAACTGATGGACAATTGCGCGTCGGGATTGTTCGTGACGTCGCGATACGTCCAGTCAGCAGCGGCGTTCGGCGGCCAGAGATAGTAGAAGCCGTCGTAGGCCGAGCCGCCCTGACCATTCGTGCGGACCGCGGCGTAGATGTCGTAGAAGCCGCCGAGAAAACCACGGGCGCGCACGGCATCGAACCACGCGGCGTCAGCAAGATTCGTCGCCGGGAATGCTTTGAGTTGATCGGAATGATTGATGGAAACCTGGATGAGCGCCTTGCTGATGCCAGCGTTCGTCAGCGCGTCCAGCAAGTTGGTGCTGCGGCCATCGCCCCAGAGATAACACACGGGCGCGCCGAAAAATCGGTTCAAGTCCAGCGCGGGATTCTCTGCCTGCTTTTGTATGAAAGTTTTCAGCCAGCCGCGTTCAAGCGCGCTCTGGCGAAATTGTTTTGCGAGTGCGACGTAGCCGCCGCTGTTCAGAAAGCGATACCGCAGCTTGCGCTCGTAGCTGAGCAGATTCGGATTGCGTGCGGCGTTCCCGTTTGAACCACGCCAGTTCGGAGCTGTGCCCAGTCGTGTCTGCCCAGCAATTGTTCCGGTGCGCACCTTGAGTTCGTAATCGTCCGGCGTGTCCACGAGCGCCACCCAGCCGCGAACGTTGTCGCCGTCTGTGCCGCCGAACCATTCCATGCCGCGCTGTCCTTGCGGCGGGCTGAACGTAATGTTGGTGGTCGGAACAACGTAACCGCTATCCACCGGCACGACGGCAGAGCCAAAGCCGTCAAGCGGGAAAAATGGAAACGGATAAACCACGCCGCCGCTCACCGTGGCGTTGGTGCCGCCGAGTGTGACGCGCAACTCGCCGTTGGTTGCGATCAGCTCAAACGCGAGCGTTAACGCCTGGCCGCTGACCGTGACGTTGGCTGTGAGATTGGTGGTGCTCGTTGGGCCGACGCTGTTAACCGTCACCGTGCTTCCGCCGCTGGCATCGGGATTTTTCCAGACGAAGCCATCCGCCTTGTTGGTCACCGTCAGCCGTGCGCCGCTGTCATTAAAGGTGACACTGACCGGGCTGGCCGGATGATCGAGGGTGTACGTCGTGGCGTGCGCGGTGTTCCCGAGCGCGATTCCGATGGCAAATGTGATGAGGCTTCTGATGTAACGCATCACTCGACCGGAACAGACGCCGGCGAACGCCGCGCGGTTACAACGAGGTTTGTTTGATTGAAATTCAATCGTGCCACGCCATGATGAAGCCGCATGAGCGCTTTGAACCCGAAACGCACCGTGGCCGAACTCAAGGAACTCCGCCAGCTCACCGGCGATGATAATGGCGCGCAACGCGTCGCGTTCACCCTGACTTGGGTTACAGCCCGCGAGTGGTTTCAGAAAAAGCTCGAAGCGCTCCCCGTGGAAATCCATCGCGACGCGGCGGGAAATCTTTGGACGACGTTGCGCGGTGAATCAGAGAAATGCCTGCTCATCGGTGGGCACATTGATTCCGTGCCGAACGGCGGCTGGCTCGACGGCTGCCTCAATGTCGTCGCGGGTATCGAAATCCTTCGTCGCATCAATGCACAATACAATGGCAAGCCGCCGGTGACCGTGCGACTCGTGGATTGGGCAGATGAAGAAGGCGCGCGTTTTGGCAAAAGTCTGTTCGGCTCATCCGCATGTTCTGGAAATCTGGACATGAACGAGGCGCGTGGCCTCGTGGACAAGCAAGGCATCAAGCTTCCTGACGCGCTGAAGAACGTAGGCATTGATTTCGAGCGCGTGAAGGACTGTGGCAAAGAACTCAAGAGTGCCGCGGCTTACATCGAGCTACATATCGAGCAAGGCCCGGTGTTGCTCGATCTCGATCTGCCGCTCGGTGCGGTGCTGGGCACGTTTGGCGTGGAGCGGCACGCCATCACGTTTCACGGGCAGGCTGCGCATTCCGGCAGCACCCCGATGAATCGGCGCAAGGACGCCTTCCTCGCCGCGGCGAAGATGAGTTCCGAAATTTACAAGATCGCGGAGCGGAGCGGCAACGGCGTTTGCACCATCGGCTCGTGCACGACCAAACCCGGCATCGTCACCAGCGTCGTGGAGGAATGTCGCATCACGCTCGATCAACGCCATCTCGACGCCGCCAAACTCGCGACGATGCTGGCCGAAGCCAAGGCTGCGAGTGAAAAGTTCGCTAAGGAAGGCAACGTGAAGGCCAGTTGGGAACGCATCTGGCAAATCGCGCCACGCCCGTTCAACGACGAACTCATCAACTTCTGCGACGAATCCATCCGCGAGACATGTGGCAAATCGCATCGCCTGCCGAGTGGGCCGTTGCATGATGCGGCAGAAGTCGCGGCGGCGGGCGTGCCGACGGTGATGATGTTCGTTCAAAGCCTCCACGGCATCAGCCACAATAAAATCGAGGACACGAAGGAAGAACATCTCGAGCTCTGCGTGACCGCCTTCGACAAGCTGGCGGAGAAGGCGATGAATTGGATCAGCCACAGATAGGCACAGATGAAACACAAATGGGTTGATAGCCGGGGGCGACTTTTATCTGTGTCCAATCTGTGGCAAAAACAAAAATGACACTTTCTAAACTCAACTCTCTTAGTTGCGACGAATTCGTCCGCATTGTTGGGCCAGTGTTTGAACACTCACCGTGGATTGCGGAGGCGGCTTGGGCGAAGCGGCCATTTGCCAATGTGGAAGCGTTGCATGCGGCGATGTGTGAGATCGTCCGTGCAGCGGGTGAGGAGAAGCAATTGGTGCTGATCCGCGCGCATCCGGATCTGGTCGGTAAGCTGGCGTTGGCGGGGCAGCTCACGAAGGAATCCACCGGCGAGCAGGCGAGCGCGGGGCTGGATCGGTTGACGGCGCAGGAGGTGGAGTTGTTCCAGCAGAACAACGCGGCTTACAAGGCGAAGTTCGGTTTCCCGTTCATCATCTGCGCGCGGTTGAACAAGAAGGATGCGATCTTGAATGGGTTCAAGGTGCGTTTGAACAATTCCCGAGAGCAGGAGATTCAGGCCGCGCTCACAGAAATTTTCAAGATTGCGGAGCTGCGGCTTCGGGACTTAACTCACGCGTAGCTATCTGACTTATGCCCGCCAAACTCAGCACCCACGTCCTGGACACTGCGCATGGTTGCCCGGCGCAGGGTATGAAGATCGAACTCTGGTCGCTCGAAGGCGAGGAGCGGACGCTCGTCATCTCCGCCCGTACGAATGCCGATGGTCGCACCGATACGCCCTTGTTGTCGGCGGACGAAATGGAGGTCGGCCAATACGAGATCGTGTTCTTCGTGGGCGATTATTTCACATCCAAGGCTACGCCGACGCCAAAGGTAAAGTTCCTGGATCATGTGCCGGTGCGGTTTGGGATTTCAGACGCGGGTGCAAGTTATCACGTGCCGCTGCTGTGCTCGCCGTGGAGTTACTCGACGTATCGGGGGAGCTGAATTCAACCACGGATGGACACCGATGGACACGGATTAAAGACGGAAACCGAGTTGACGCGAATTTCGCCAATTACCGCGAATTAAAATCCCCTTAGCGAAAATTCGTGTAATTCGCGTCAAGGCCTTTTCCCTCATCTGTATTTATCCGTGTCCATCCGTGGTTAAACATTCAGTGAGGATCGTTCAACAAATGTTTCCGCGCCTTCTCCAGTTGCGCGGCGCTGCCCAGCAGTAAGACCTGATCGTTCGCCTGCAGTTCTTCGTCAGGACCGGGATTCACGTTATTCGCGCCGGCGCGTTCGATAGCAACAATGCTCGCGCCGGTCTTGGTGCGGAGTTCCAGTTCGCGGATGAGCCTGCCGATGGCGGGCGCTCCGGACACGAGGATGACGGCTTCCAGATCGGCATCGCGGAGTTGAGAGGGGCGGGCGAGTTGGGCGGTTTCGTGCTTTGGTTCGGGAGTGTGTGCGAAGGTTTCCTGCAAGGCAATCTGCGCGCGGGAATAGACCTTGATGAAGGAGCTCCACATCCGCCACGCGATGAAGCCGATGATCGCCAGCAGCACGATTAGAACTTTCAGCGGCGGCAACAGGGTGGAACTTAACAACAGTACGAACAGTCCCAGGCCGACCGTGCCCGCGATGGGGATGACGTTGGCGACCACGGCACGGATTGCCTCGGTGCGGCTGCCAGCGGCGGCGGGCGTGACTTTCATTTCCGCGATCAAAAGGCCGAGCGCTTGCAACTTGCGCGCGGTAGCAATGAACATGGGCAGCGAGAAGATGACTGCCGCCAACCAGAGCGCGGCTTTGAGCCATTGGTCGCTGAGACCGAGGTTTTTCATCCAGGTCGGCGGGCGTTGGCCGATAAAGGCGACCGCGATGAACACAGCGGCGATGAGCGCGGCGTTCAGTCCCATCTGGAGAATCCAGCGGCGGATCATCTGGCGGATCGGGTTGGCGGTGTGGCGGCTGCCGATCTGGCCGACCCAGCGTGTGTAAAGTTCCAGCGAGTTGACCAATGGTTTTGGCGCTTTGCGGTCAAACCAGCCCACCATGCCGTCCGCGCTCTTGATGAGGTACGGCGTGAACAACGTCGTGATGGCCGACACCGCTACCGCGATCGGGTAAAGGAAACTGCTCGTGACGCCGAGCGAAAGGCCGAGCGACGCGATGATGAAGGAGAATTCGCCGATCTGCGCGAGGCCCATGCCGACACGCAGCGAGGTGCGGGTGTCGTTGCCGCCGACGAATGCGCCGAATGAGCAGGTCACCACCTTACCGATGATGACCGCAAGCGTGATGACAAGAATTGGTTGCCAGTAAACCAGCAACAATTTGGGATCAATCAACAGGCCGATGGATACGAAGAAGATGGCGCTGAACATGTCGCGCACCGGCTCGATGAGGGTTTCAATGCGGTGGATTTCCCGCGCCTCGGCGATGATGGCGCCGATGATGAATGCGCCCAAAGCCGGGCTGTAATTCAGTTTTACCGCGAAGAGCGTAACGCCGAAGCACAGGCCCAGCACGGTGACGATCATCATTTCGTTGCTCTTGAACTTGGCGACGTAACCGATCAGGCGCGGCACGGCGATCAAACCGACGACGAGCGTGGCGCTCATGAAGATGCCGAGCTTGCCGAGCGTCGCGCCAACGTCAGTCACGCTGAGCGAGCCGGTCATGGCAATGCCGGACAGCAATGCGATCATGGCGATGCCGAGGATGTCTTCGATGATGAGGATGCCGAAGATGAGCTGCGAGAAACGTTCCTTCATCTTGCCGAGTTCGCCGAGCACTTTGATGATGACCGTGGTGGACGACATCGAAAGCATCGCGCCGAGGAAGATGCTGTCCATGTTGCTCCAGCCGAATAGGCGGCCGATCTCGTAACCAACCCAGAAGAGCAGGAGGATTTCCAGAATCGCGGCGATGAACGCGGGGGCGCCGACTTGCTTGAGTTTGCGCAGGCTGAATTCCAAGCCGAGCGAGAACATCAACAGGATGACGCCGAGTTCGGACAGGGTTTTGATGGTGGCTTCGTCGTGGATCAGTGGAAACGGCGGCGTGTGCGGGCCGATGATGACGCCGGCGAGGATGTAGCCGAGCACCACTGGTTGTTTGAGCCGGTGGAAAATGATGGTGACGACGGCAGCAACCATCATCACCACGGCCAAGTCGCCGAGCAATCCGATGTCGTGTGCTGATGCTGATGCGATAACGGGCATGCAAAAATCCTCTCGGTGCGAGAATAAACTTTTTCAGTGCGCCGGTGGCAAGCCTCGAAATCAAAATCAGCAAATTATTTTCAGATTGGGGCGTGAAACTCCGTGAGGTCTTGGAGTGCGGCAGCCCTCTGCCACTTTTTCACCACAGGCTTGGCGACGTAAAGGCGCCAGGGGGCTGGCGCAGTCCAAGACGCTGGTGTGCGGCTTGTGAGCGTTCAGACTTTTGAAAACCGGTGCTGACAACTGCCGACGCCCTGTGTAGTTAGTCACATGGCGATGAGTTTGGAACTGGCCAAAGTAACCATGCAGCGTGTCGACGCGCTCGCGCAGATCAGCGAAGACGCGGGGCGTTTGACGCGTACGTTTGCGTCGCCCGCGATGCGCAAGGCGAACGAACTGGTCGGTTCGTGGATGCGCGAGGCTGGCATGAGCGTGCGCGTGGATGCCATCGGGAATCTCATTGGTCATTATCCCGCCGCGATGCCGGATGGGAAGATTTTGCTGCTTGGTTCACATCTCGACACGGTTCGCGATGCGGGAAAGTTTGACGGGCCGCTTGGTGTGCTGGTGGCTCTGGCCTGCGTTCAACATCTGCATGAAGCAAAAACGCGGCTGCCATTTGCCATTGAGGTTGTCGGTTTCGCGGATGAGGAGGGCGTGCGGTATCAAAGCACCTATCTCGGTAGTCGCGCGCTGGCGGGGACATTTAATCCGGATGATCTGAAACGCAAGGATGCACGCGGTATCACGATGGTTGAGGCTATTCGCGAGTTCGGTGGCAATCCCGATGGCGTCGCGAGCGCGAAGGCTGATCCGCAGCGCTTGCTGGGTTACGCGGAGGTTCACATCGAGCAAGGGCCAGTGCTGGAGAAGAAGAATCTGGCGGTCGGCGTGGTGACGGCGATTGCTGGACAGACGCGGGCGCGCATCAGCTTTGTGGGCGAGGCTGGGCATGCGGGCACGGTGCCGATGAATCTGCGTAGGGATGCGCTGTGTGCGGCGGCGGAATTTGTCTTGGCGGTCGAGTCGCTCGGGCAGAATCGTGGCGGGTTGGTGGCGACGGTGGGCGAGATCATGGCCTTGCCTGGCGCAACGAATGTGATTCCTGGCGAGGCGAAGCTGAGCTTGGACGTGCGGCATCCAGACGATGCGGTGCGCGAGCAAGCGGCGGCGGAATTGAAGAAGCGCGCGGAGGGAATCGCGGCGGAGCGTGGTGTGTCGGTGAAGTGGGAGACCTCGCACCAGAATCGCGCGGTGATTTGTGATCGGCGACTGACGACGGTGATGGAGAACGCGGTGAAGCTACAGCAGAAGGAGACGCCGTTGCTGGCGAGTGGAGCGGGGCATGATGCGGCGGCGCTGGCAGCTGTTTGCCCGGTGACGATGTTGTTCGTGCGTTGCAAAGGCGGCATCAGCCATAACCCAGCAGAGTCGGCGACGGAAGCCGACGTTGCGGTGGCGATTGGCGTAATGAATGATTTTGTAAAACTTTTGTCTGAGTCGAAGTGAAAGACATGGATATCATTATTCGTGGTGGAACGGTTGTTATGCCTGATGGCTTGACGGCTGCCGATGTAGCCATTGTTGACGGCAAGATTGTGGCAGTGGGCACGAAACTCGGCGCAGCGCGGGAGGAGATTAAGGCGGATGGGTTGCATATTTTTCCGGGCGTGATTGATTCGCATGTCCACTTCAATGAGCCGGGGCGCGAGGCGTGGGAGGGGATTGAAACCGGGTCGCTGGCGCTGGTGGCGGGCGGCGGCACAATGTTCTTCGACATGCCGCTGAACGCGCATCCGCCGACGTGCGATGCGGCGAGCTTTGATGAGAAGGCGAAGCTGGCGGCCGAGAAATCTTACGCGGACTTCGCGTTGTGGGGCGGGCTCGTGCCGGGGAATCTGCATTGCCTCGAACAACTCGCCGAGCGCGGGGTAGTCGGGTTCAAGGCGTTCATGTCGAACAGTGGCATCGAGGATTTTTCCCGCGTGGATGAGGCGGTGTTGAAGGAGGGCATGAAGCGCGCGGCGAAGTTGGGCAAGCTGGTGGCGGTTCATGCCGAGAGCGAAGTCATCACGAGCGAGCTTTCAAAGCGGGCACAGGCCAAGGACAAGACTTCGATCCGCGATTATCTGGATTCGCGCCCGATCTACGCGGAACTGGATGCGATTTACAAAGCCATCCAGCTTGCGGGCGAGACGAAGTGCGCGTTGCACATCGTGCATGTGAGTTCGGGGGCGGGCGTGGCGTTGGTGGCGAGCGCACAAAAGCAGGGCGTGGATGTGACGTGCGAGACGTGTCCGCATTATCTTGTGCTGACGGAGGAGGACGTGGAGCGGCTTGGTGCGGTGGCGAAGTGCGCGCCGCCGTTGCGAGCAAAGCCGGCGCAGGATGTCTTGTGGCGCTATGTGGAGAATGGGTTTGTGAGCACGATTGGGTCGGATCATTCGCCGTCGCCTCCGGATATGAAGCAGGACAAGAATTTCTTCAAGGTGTGGGGTGGGGTTTCGGGCGTGCAACATACGCTGCCATTGTTGATTTCAAATTGGAAATCCCCTCACCCCAGCCCTCTCCCCGTTGGGCGGGGAGAGGGAGAACAAACTTCGGGTGCGCTGGCAATGATTGCGCGACTGACTTCGTTCAATGTCGCGGAGCGGTTTAATTTGCCGAAAACGAAGGGGCGCATCGCAGTCGGTGCGGATGCGGATCTGGCGCTGGTAGATTTGAAAGCGCAGTTCACGGTGCGGACGGAGGACTTATTGTATCGCCATCGGCAAAGCCCGTATGTGGGCCGCCCGTTGACAGGACGCGTGGTTCGGACCATCCTCCGAGGGAGCACGGTATTCGACGGCGGGCAGGTGGTGTCCCGTCCCACGGGGCAACTGGTCAAACCGGCGTCGGCTTGACGCCGCAGAAGATTTTCAAGACTCATGAACGATTTATTTGGATTCACACGCACGGTGGTCAAATCGCGTTACGCGCTCATCACTCCCGATGGGTTTGTGACGAGTCATCTGCCCGGCTGGAAGAATACGACGTGCGTGGTGAACATTTCACCGGCTATGGTAGGGCCGCGTTTCACGCAATTGCATGTGACGGTGGAACGCGACGGCACGGGTGAGGGCAACACTGGCATCAATCAATACGTCGTCTACGTCATCGAAGGTGCGGGGACGATTGACCTGGCGGAGAAGCGGCATCGTTTGGAGCGCGGGAGTTTCGTGTATTTGCCGCCGGGCAAGGACATGGTGTTGAAAAACAATCATGCCGCCCCAATGAAGCTGCTGATTTTCCAGAAGCGTTATATGGTGCTCAAGGGCGTGCCCGCGCCGGAAACCATCGTCGGCCACGAACGCGAGGTGAAGGGACAACCGTTTCTTGGCAACGACGATGCGCGCTTGCAGGTGTTGTTGCCGGACCATCAGGCATTTGATCTGGCGGTAAACATCTTCACGTATCAACCAGGCGCGACGTTGCCGTTCGTCGAGACGCACATCATGGAGCACGGCATGTTGATGCTCAAAGGGCAGGGGATTTACCGGCTGGATCAGGATTATCATCCCGTGAAGGCGGGCGATGTGATCTGGTTGGGCGCGTATTGCCCGCAATGGTTTGTGGCGATGGGTAAAACTCCGGCGAGCTACATCTATTACAAGGATGTGAATCGCGATCCAATGTGAGGTAATCATGAAGGCACCACTCCCCAAGAACGAAGCGAAACGACTCAAAGTACTCTGGCAATATGACGTGCTCGACACCGTGCCGGAGGAAGTGTTCGATGACTTGACCGATCTAGCCGCGCACATCTGCGAAGCCCCCATTGCGTTGATCTCGCTTGTGGATGAGAACCGGCAGTGGTTCAAATCCCGCGTCGGCACCAATCTCAAGGAGACGAGCCGGGACATCTCCTTTTGCGCGCATGCCATTTTGCAAAACGGCCTGTTCGTGGTGGCGGATGCAACGAAGGATCCGCGCTTCCGGGATAATCCAGTCGTCACTGGCCCGCCACAGATCCGGTTCTATGCGGGCGTGCCGTTGAAATCACCGGACGGCTATGCTTTGGGCACGTTGTGTGTGCTCGACAAAAATCCCAAGCAGCTGCACCCAGAACAAAAGCGGGCTCTTATGGTCCTGGCGCGTCACGTTGAAACGCAACTAGAGCTTCGCCGGCACGCCAAAGAACTGGCTGAGGCGCGCAAGCATGGCGACCGGCAGCACGCCGAACTAGCCCGGGCGCAGGTGGAGATCGTGAAGCTGCGGCGGCAGGTGGCGGCGTTGCAGACCAAGCCCACCCCCCGGCGCAAGGTGAAGTAAGAGTTGCAATTTCGGGGTAAAGGCCATCAAGAATGGCGTTGGGTTTTGGCCCTAAGACTGGCAGAGTAGTTGGCATACTTTGAATGACTGCACCCGCAAAAAACGCCGGTCGGATTGAACTAAAATCCGCCGTGCCAAGTTCCGCCCAGCATCTCCTGACCGGTGAGGCGATGGCTTTTGTTGCCAATCTGGTGCGCGAGTTTCAGCCGCGCCGGGATTTATTGCTCGCCCGTCGGGCGGAGCGACAGATTAGAGATTGATGGCGGTTCATTTCCGGATTTTCTCGCAGACACCAAGGCCATTCGCGAAGACAAGTCTTGGCGGGTCGCTTCCATTCCCAAGGATTTGCTGGATCGCCGCACGGAGATCACCGGGCCGGTGGATCGCAAGATGGTTATCAACGCGTTGAACTCGGGCGCGAAGGTGTTCATGGCGGACTTTGAGGATGCCACGGCGCCGACGTGGAAGAATCTGGTTGAGGGCCAGGTCAACCTGTACGACGCGGTGCGCCGGACAATTTCACTCACGGCAAAAGACAAGCAATACCAGCTCAAGGAGGAGACGGCCACGCTGCTAGTGCGACCGCGCGGGTGGCATCTACCGGAACGCCACGTGTTGGTGGATGGCAAGGTGATTTCCGGCAGCCTGTTTGATTTTGGTTTGTATTTCTTCCACAACGCCCGCGAATTGCTCGCCCGCGGAAGCGGCCCGTATTTTTACCTGCCGAAACTGGAAAGTCATCTTGAGGCGCGCTTGTGGAACGACGTGTTCAACTACGCGCAAGATGCGTTGAAGATTCCGCGCGGGACAATCCGCGCCACCGTGTTGATTGAGACGATCCTCGCGTCGTTCGAGGCAGAGGAAATCCTGTATGAGCTGCGCGATCACTCCGCCGGGCTGAATTGCGGGCGCTGGGATTACATCTTTAGCATCATCAAAAAATTCCGCGCCCACCGGCAGTTCCTCTTCCCCGACCGCGCGCAGGTGACGATGACGTCGCCGATGATGCGGGCGTATAGCTTGAACGTGATCAAGGTCTGTCATCGGCGCGGCGCGCACGCGATGGGCGGTATGGCCGCGCAAATCCCGATCAAGGGTGATGATACGGCGAACGACGCGGCTCTGGCCAAAGTTCTGGCGGACAAGGAGCGCGAAGTCACCGATGGCCACGACGGCACGTGGGTGGCGCATCCGGCGTTGGTGCCGGTGGCGTTGCGGGCGTTCAACCGCCACATGCCCGGGCCGAACCAGATTGATTACCAGCGTGAAGACGTGCGGGTGACGGCGGAAGATTTGTTGCAGGTGCCGCAGGGCACGATCACCACCGAAGGCTTCCGTAGCAATCTGCGGGTGGGCTTGCAATATCTTGCCGCGTGGCTCGGGGGCAACGGCTGCGTGCCGCTATACAATTTGATGGAAGACGCGGCCACGGCGGAGATTTCCCGGTCGCAGATCTGGCAATGGTTGCGTTACGCGCCCATGATTGAAGACGGCGCGTTGCGGGGGCGGGAAGTGACGACCGGGCTGTACCGATGAAGTCATCGCGCGGGAATTGCACCGCATCGAGAACGACATCGGCCACGCGCACTACAGCAAGGGGCACTACGAGAAGGCGGCAAAATTATTCACCGACATGTCACGCAGCCGGGAGTTTGCGGAGTTCCTCACCTTGCCGGCGTATGCGTTGATTGACTGAAATTGTGTTGGGGAAAATAGCAAAGCCGGCTCACCCGAGCCGGCTTTTGCCAACCACAACTGATCGCACTGAAATTATTTCCGCGCCCGGCGCAACGTGATCAAACCACCGAGACCAAGGCTCAACAAGGCTGCGGTGCCGGGCTCGGGGACGGCGAGCCGCGCGACATAGACATTGTCGAAGTAGGCCGCTTGGGCGGAGCTAAGATTAGAGCCAACCTTGACCGTATCCAAGCTGCGGTCGGTCAGGGCTGTGGTATCTAGTGACTTCGATAAAATCCCATCCACATAATAGTTCACGGCTGTGTCGGAGATTTGCGCTTCCAACGTATGCCAGCCCGTGGCGCGGGTCGGTGCTCCAACTCCATCGAGTTTGAAAAAGGCGCTCGCGCCGGCTCCACCGTCAAATCCCAAGATGCGCGCCATGTAGTAGGAACTGGCGATATTATTGTTCAAGCCCATCGCAAATAGTTGGCCGGCGCTGCCGGGAGCAGAGCCGTCGTCCAATTCGGCATACTGGCGGTAAGTGGCCGCGGTGCCATTGGAATCATAGAAATCAAACCGGAAGGTGATGACGTCCGCGTGTGCCGTTTAAGAAGCCGATTTCGCCGACGCTGCGAGCGTTGCGGGACGCTGTGGTCAGGCCTTTCACTGATTGACTCAAACTGACCGCTTGTTCAGTGCTTAAGGTTGCAGTCGTTGCATTAGGCGTCCAAGCGGCCTCAAAGGCGGCTTGGGTGGAATATTCGTCAAAATTCTCATTGAGAAAAACCTGCGCGTTGGAGGCAAACGGTGCAAATGCGAGGCCAAGTAGACCGGCAATTAATTTTTGAGGCTTCATGAATTCTGATTTGATTGACATCGTTTCTACTCCCAATTTCCAAGACTTAAACCTGCATAAAGATGTTTTGAGCCGAACCAAGTCGGGAAATCGCGGCGCTGCTAGTGTTGCGGAAAGATTGCCTGCTGGCGCAAACGTCGCTAAACCACCTGCGAGCATGAACTCGGTGCCTGATGATTTAACCCGTCCCGAAGTCCGTTCCGCGAATGAACCGCTTTCGCCCGACTCTGCCAGTCGGCGTGTGGTGACGATTCTCGCCGACAGCGGAGTTGCAACGAGTCAACTCCAACCACTCGCGCGGCAGTCGCTCGCCGAGGCGGTGCGGGTGTTACACCCCGGCGGATTGCTCTTCATCTATGGTGCGCCAGCGGAATTGCCGCACTGGGGTGAATATCTGCTGACGACACCGGAGGTGGCAGCGCAAACCGTATTTAAGTATTGGATAGCGATTGATTTGAATGACAAGGCTCGCGAAGGGTTTCTGCAGCCGACGCATCAGGGGTTGTTGCTTTTTATGAAGCGCGACTCCGCTCGCAAGACCTCACCGCCATTCCGGCTCCACGTCAACGACGTGCGCGTACCGCATCGCGACTGCCCGGCCTGCGGAGAAAATGTGAAGGATTGGGGCGGCAAGAAACACCTGATTAATCCACTTGGGGCCGCGCCCTCCGATGTCTGGCGGGATTTGCCACGCCGCTCGTTGCCCAGAGAATGAGCTTCCAGCTGACGTGCTGGCGCGCATTGCTAAGCTCGCCGGGGTGAAACCAGAGGAGGTGCTACAACTCGCACCCAGTCTTCGGTGCGAACCAAAGTCCTCGGTAAACTTGCGCCTGCCGCGCGGTTGCCCCTCGCTCCGGCGGAGCATACCTTTGACAAACTGGCCCGCGTCGAGCTGGATCAGGTTTATGCTGGCGACTGTCTTTCCTTGCTGCATCGCGTTGAGGTATTGCATCCGAATGGTCTGTTCGATTTGGCTTTTGCTGATCCGCCTTACAATTTGGAAAAGAAATACAGCCAGTGGGACGACGCCATGGCTGACCAGCACTATCTCGAATGGTGTAATGCCTGGCTCGCCGGGATGGCGGCGACGCTCAAGCCCGGTGGCAGCTTGTTCGTGCTAAACCTCCCCAAGTGGGCGATCCATCACGCTGCATTTCTCAACCAGCAACTTGATTTCCGCCATTGGATTGCCTGGGACGCGTTGTCTGATCCGCGGGGCAAACTGATGCCGGCGCATTACGCGTTGCTCTGGTTTACCAAGCCGGGCGGTAAACCGGTTTGCAATTACTCCCCAGTCGATAGCAAGCCTCGCGACGGATTTGTCGCCCCGCCAGATTCAGCGCAATACTGTCTCCGAGCGAAATGCGTGCACCAACGCAAGGCTTTGGGGGATGACATGAAAGTAGAGTTGTCCGACGTCTGGTTCGATATCCATCGTATCAAACACAAGCGCGACCGGGACGCGCATCCCTGCCAGTTGCCGGAGAAGTTAATGGAACGCATTATCAAGCTGGCCTCGCGACCGGGTGATGTGGTGTTTGATCCATTCTGTGGCGCGGGGACGACGGCTATCGCTGCGATGAAACTGGGCCGCAAATTTGTTGTCACCGATTTGGATGGAGAATATGTCCGCATCACCAATGAAAAGTTGGCGGCCATGCGTGAGCACGCGGACATGTTCGGCGAGTTTGTCGTGCCGCGCGAAGCCACGAAGCGCCAACGCGGGGATCTGACCAAGCGCGAGATTGAATCGTATTTGCAGGAGTTGGCGCAACGATTGAGCCGGCTGCCGACGGAGGAAGACGTGTTGGCTGATCGTCCGGGGTTGTTGCCGGAAATTGATCGGATCTACCCAAATCGCGGGGCGGCGTTCAAGCGGGCGAAGATTGGATTGTGAGCCGGATTATTTCCCCGGCAGCAACAGATCCAGCGCGATCGCCACAATGGACAGCCCGAAGATGGCGAGGTAATTCCAATCCTCCTGCGAGGCGCGCACGGATTTCAGCAAATAAAGGGCGGCTTCACGTTCATCCTGAGTCGGACTTTCTCCCGTGCGGATTTTCTCGATGACGTTCGTATGGGCGATGGTCCGCTTACGGCGCTGCGAGATGTAATAGCGATACATGAAGAAAAGCATGTAACCCAGCACGCCGAAGTACCACACAGGCCGCACCCAGCCGGGGGAATATTTTTGCAGCAGGATGATGGCGCGGAACGCCACCGACGACAGCAAGCCCAATAGGAAGAAACCAAAGATGACCGGCTTGGGAATGATTTTGGGTGCGGTGGACATAAATTAGTTTTGTCCACTTGGTAAAAGGGACGCCAACGCGCGGCAAGCAGCAAACCGCTGCGGTTTTTGCTTCCGGTGGCCTAGAAGCTCTCTCATAAATCTGAAAACTAATGTAACGGCGGTCTGTGACTGCCGTTTTCGGGAAAACGTCGGCGTTCACAGCGCACGGCTACAGTATTTATGAGATGGCTTTTAGGGGGCAGAGGATCGCCAGATCCAGTCGCCGTTTTCAAGGTTGGGCGCAGCTTTGCCGTCGTCGTCCGTTTCATTCCAGCCGACGGAGTAGAGCGTGAAGCCACCGTCGGCTTCGTGTCGATACTTGAGCGGTTGATTGCCGATGAGATCGTTGGGAATGGTGGCGAGGAATTGGGGCCGCAAAGCCGCCAGCGAGTCCGGGTATTGCCTGTGGGCTTGATGGTATCGTTCCAAGGCGCAAGCGATCCGCGCCTGATTGACGGAGGTCTGGTTTCTGGCCGTGGTTTGGAGGGCTTTGTAGAAATTGGGAATCGCAACTTTTGCAATCAGATTGAACAACGAGGTGCGCTCCAGTTCGGTTTGCAACTTGTCCAAGGCGGTTTTGATTTCCTTGGGGTGGATGTTGGTCTGACAACCTCGAACACTTTCCAGAACCATTCGTTCCAAGGAAGTGCAGACGGCGAGGTTTTGGAAGAGCCAGCCGCGGGGTGCGAGATTGTAAGCTTTAAGTTTCAGTCCTTTGGACCAATCCCGCCAGGAGCCAAGCAAGCTTTTTTGGGGGGATGCTTGTGATGCTTTTGTGACGACCGAACTCAGGGCCAATAATTTGTCGAATGGCTCATGTTCAAAAGTGTGACTGGTGGCGGTCAATTCGCAGCGCAACCCTTCGTAAACCGGGCCGGGCAGGTTGAGTTCCGCCAGCTGAGATTCCAAGGCGAACAACTGCGGTTCTTGCCAAGCGTGCAACTGCAATCCTTCTTCGATGATGCTTGTGTAAAGTCCAGTGATGGCGACATGAATCATCGCGGCGACCAGGGTCATGGGTTTGCCCGTGGGCTGTCCGAGCAACAGTTTGCGCATGGCATGGATGAAGGTCAGGTCGTTCAAGGCCGCCGCCGGTTGATTCAACAGCAGGTGACAATGGGCGCGTTGCGCAAAAGTCTGCGCGAGGTTGCGCAAGGCGACCATGTTGGGGATGAGTATTTCATACGGCCGAGTGTAGTCACCGCCGATGCGGGCGTAGGGGCGTTGCAAGGCGACGTGAATCTGAGTAAACTCGGTTTCAAATTGCTCGCTCCACGCCAGAAAATCGGTTGCCGTCGTGGTGTTGGTGATGTGGCTTTCTTTGCCGAAAAGGTGCTGGCTAGGATGTTTGAGTGTGGAGAGGAAGTTGGTCGGGGGCTGGTCGTTCTGTCCGGTTACAGAAAATCCCTGGCGGACGAACCATTCCTGCATGTGCGGCGCTTTGAAAATGTTTTGCTCATCGGGGATGGCTGGTGGAATCAGCTTATTCCAATCCATTTCGTAGCCTGCGGCGATCAAATCGTGTTTGCGTTCTTCCCACGCGCGTTGCCCGCGCCAATTCTCGATGGTGTAAAAGGTGGCGAGCAGCGTGATCAGTGCCGCCAGCGTGACCAACGCGCGGCGGATGGTGCGCCACGAAAAGAGCCAGGCGCGTAATTGTTTCAGCCGGTTTGGGCGTGGATGGGGTTGGCTCTCATTCATAATCATAACAGATTTTTTTACGCCACCTTCCAGCGGAGCGGGCGTTCGCCACGCGGTCGGGGGGTGAATGGGATTGAGGGTGGAATGACTTGGATTTCCACAGTGCCGGATAGCTCGGCCAGTAATCGTTTCTCTTCCTGATACTTTTGCCACAGTTCCATCGGAGCGCTGGTTGGGGCGGAGGCGGTGGCGTGCGGTGTGCCGGAGATCTGGGTGTTGGCGATGAGCAGCAGAACCCACGTCGCTGCCAGCCCCGTCCAGATGCGGTGCGCCGGCAGGATGAGTTCTCGCCAGATAGTTAGCACGCAATGGAGCGGGAGCGGTTTGTGGCGCGCGATCGATGTGGGGGAGAGTTGGGCCACGACTTCGTGCCGGAGGGCGTCGAGCTTGGCGTCGGCGGCATCGTGGCGATGGATAAGGACTTCACGTGGGGTTTTCATGTGACTTTGACCTCCCATAAGGTGCGCAACATTTTCTTGGCGTAGTGCAAGCGTGACTTCACCGTGCCCAGTGGCGTAGCTGTGACGGCGGCGATGTCTTCGAGCGAGAAATCTTCCATGAAATGCAGCAGTAACACCGCGCGGTGCGGCGGTGGAAGTTGGTCCAACAGCTTCATGAATTCAGCCTCTTGCTCGAGGCGAAGGAGCAGGTCACTGGGATCAGTTTCCAATTCTTCAGGTGTGGCCGCGAATTTTTCGAGCGCCTCCTTTTCACGATCGTGTTTGCGCCAGCGTTGCTGGCATTTCTGATGTGCGACACCAAAGAGCCAGCTGCCGAACTTGGCGTCGTCGCGCAAACTGCCGAGGTGCCGCGTGGCGGCGATGAAGGTTTCCTGCACGATGTCGAGGCTTGCTTGTTCGTCGTGGACCAGCTCATACGCAAAAACGTAAAGCGGCTTTTGGAAGCGGCGAAAGAGAGCGTCCCAAGCCTCCGATTTCCCAGCCCGGGCTTGGGCGACGGGCAGTTGTTCGTGTGCAGCCACCAACAGCATTTACAACCAGTGGAATGCCAATGGCGAGAAAAGGTTCAATGCAAGGTGAAGTTTCCTGGAATGCTGACAGCCGTTAGATGGCTATTTAGTTGGATAACGCCAGACCCAGTCGCCTTTCTTGGCGTCCACTCCGCCCCCTTTGCTCAGCTCGACGGTGCCGCCGTCGTCGGTTTCGTTCCAGCCAACAGAGTAGAGGATGAAACTGCCGTCATCCGTGCGGCGATACTTGAGCGGCTGCCCATTGATGACATCGTGAGGGAGTTGCGCGAGGAATTTGGGCGCGAGCGCCGTGAGGTTTTCGGGGAATTGTCCGTGGGCGAGGCGGTGGCGCTCCAGTGCGATGGCGACGCGGGCGAGGTCGGTGGAATTTTGCGCGACGACGAATTTCTCGGCGGCTTTCTGCAACGCGGGCAAGAGGAGGCGGGAAAACCAGTCGTATGGAGTTGGTCGGGTCAGCCGCTTCCCATAGACCTGTTGGGCGTTTGCTACAGCGGAAGCAGAATAGGTTCGCGTTTGAAGATTGATGATCTGGGAGAAGTAGCCGGCATGGATCTCGCAAAGGGAGAGTTTGTTTTGCTCGAACCAACCGCCGGGAATGGCATTCACAGCAAGAGTTTGGAGGCGATCCGGCTTTGGTGTGTTGACGTCGTCAAAATTCCAGCCCATGTTCGCCAGCTCGCTGCGGTTACGCCGCATATAATCAATGATGCTACAGCCAAATGCCCGCTCGCCGCGCATGGTAAATTGATAGGCGGCTAGGAAATCAAAATTGCCGAGTTCGGCGTTCAAGGCGGCGAGCTGGGCTTCATTCCACTTATGATCGGCCAGGCCTTCCCAGATGGGCTGAAGTTCAATGTTAAACATGGCGATGCACACCAGATGCGAGATGAGAAAGGGTTCGCTGCGGATGGCATCCTGCAAACGGGACATCAGCTTGATGTCATCCAGCGCGCGGTCGGATTGATCGGCTTGCAGTTCCGCCACCGCCCGCATTTTAAGCGTCG
This sequence comes from Verrucomicrobiota bacterium, assembly GCA_049840435.1. Taxonomy (GTDB): domain Bacteria; phylum Verrucomicrobiota; class Verrucomicrobiia; order Limisphaerales; family JADLHS01; genus JADLHS01. The sequence goes on from JASGKY010000036.1 coordinate 66,123, forward strand.
TCGTGCAACCCTTCAGCGAAGCCAGGTGCGGAAGCAAGATCATGGCTGGGTTATCGTCGGTGTAGCTGACCGGGAAATGGGCCTGGGGTAGTTTGCTGGCCGCGCGCAGTCGCTCAAGCGCCGGGGCATAGCGGCTCAAAGCGAGCAAAACATCGGCGGCGGGCGTTTGGGGTTCGGCGGCGACGGGAAAGAAATTTGTGGTGGCAGCTAGGTTGCGATAGTACGTCTGCCAGGCTGTTAGATCAGTTTTCTCTGCGACCTGCCAATTGCCGCTATGGTTGGTCTGCTTCAATTTGTGCTCGTAAAGTTCAATCGAAATTTGCAATGGCCGGATGCGGTTGGTGTAGCCCAAGGCGGTGACTTTATCTCCGTACCAAGTCCGGGCCTTTTCCATGCCCATTGCGCCGCTGATTTCCTCCACCCAGATCGGCTGCATGGCGAAGTTTTGATCGTCAGGAACGGGTGCAGGGGTGAGACTGGCGATGGTGAAGATTTCGCCTTTGGCTTCCGCAGTGAGTTTGTATTTCTGCCAGGCCCGGTGGCCGCGAAAGTTTTCCACCGCATAAAACAGGGCGAGCAAGGTAACCAAGCAAGCCAGGCCAAAAGCGAATCGCTTGGCGTTTCGCCAGCAGCAGAGCCAGCGGATAAGCCAAACGATGACCATGATCAGGAGGGAAATACTCAGCGCCAAGCCGAGTGCCGGTAGAATGTGTTCGGCTGGGTTCTGGTTCTGGGCTGAGGCAAGGCCGAGACCCAGCAGAATCATAAAAATGGTGACGGCCAACAGGGCGAACCAGACGAATATCTTGCGCCAGCCTTGCCATGGGCGGGTCCAAACTGATTTGGGTTTATCGTTCATAAAATTTCAAACTAGGTGATGGCGCTTTCCTCGCGTCGCTGGCTGCGCGGGCTGGGGATGTTGGTTTTGAGGCGTTCTGTCGGTTGTTGTTCCGGGCGGCCCACCAGTTCGGCGTACAACAGGCGTTGCTGTTTCAAAGCTTGTAATGTCTCTGGCGTTGTGGGCGCAGCTGAACTCGTAATCGAAGTTGTCTTGGTGCTTTCACTTGTTGCTAGATGCAGTGTGCCAATGACGATCCAGGTCGCGACGAGTCCCGCCCAAGCAACGCGTTGCGGTCGGGCTAGCAGGGCTTGAAACAACTGGAAAAATCCCAACCGCGGGAAGTGCGTTTTTTGAGTTGATGTAGCGGACGATTGTGCGGCGTTCAGGATTTCCTCGCGCCAGGCAGGTGGAGTTTTGCCGGGAGCAATTTGTTGCAATCGTTTCTCGAAGCTGGCGTCTCTGTTGTTCCATTCTTCATTCATCATTCAGCCTTCTTCATTTCCTCGTAAAGGGGACGCAGCCGGGTGCGCAGTTTGTCTAAGCCGTAGCGATACCGGCTGGCGGCAGTGTTCAAGGGGATTTCTAGGGTGGTGGCGATTTCCTCAAAGGTCAGTCCGGCCCAGAGTTTCAGGTGGACGACGGCGCGTTGGTCGGCCGGCAATTCGCCGAGTGCGGCGGCGAGTTCCGTGCGGAAGGCGACTTCATCCGGATCGTCCACTGGAGCGAAGAGGGAGAGTTGTTCCGCGCCAAATTGCTCGTGGTGTTTATCGCGCGTCCCGCGCCGGCGCATCAGATCAATCGCGGCGTTGTGCGCGAGGCGGAGGAGGAAGGAACGTTCGTCGCGGGCGTTGGCGAGTAGGTCGGGCTGGCGGGCGAGTTTAACGAAAATTTCCTGAAGCACGTCGCGCGTGTCGGATTCGTCGCGGGTGAAATTCAAAAGAAAGGCGAACAACGCCTGAGCGTGTCCGTCGTAGAGCCTTTCAAGTTCCGATGGCATCCGAATGCTTTCTGTCAGGACGCGCGCGGGGCGGCAATTTGTCTAACCGGCTTTTAACCGCGGATGGACACAGATGAACATGGATGGGGAAAAGACCTTTGATACGAGTTTCGCGAATGCTCGCTGATGGGAGTCCGATTCGTGTTAGTTGGCGAAATTCGCGTCAGTCTGGTTTTATCCGTGTTTATCTGTGTCCATCCGTGGTTGAATCTGTCCCTCACAATCCAGTTGGATGGTCCAAGAAGGTCCACGGCACGCGGAATTTTTTGGAAAGATGCGTGGCGATGGCTTTTACGCCGAAGGTTTCGGTGGCGTAATGGCCGCCATACAGGACGTTCAAGCCGAGTTCCTCCGCCAACGCGTAAGTCCAATGCGGGCCTTCGCCCGTGATGAAGGTGTCCACGCCGGCTGCTGCGGCAGTTTTTAGATCGCCGCCCGCGCCGCCGGTGACGATGCCGATGCGGCGGCACATCTTCGCGCCGCCGGGAATCAACTTAGGTTTTGTGCCGGTGGCACGAGCGAGGCGCGTGGCGAGTTCGTCACGAGAGATGTTCGCAACGGTTTGCAAGCCGATGGGCTGGCCGTGGCTGGGGAAAAATTGTGTTAGTTTTTTGAAGCCGAGCGCGGCAGCGAGTTGGGCGTTGTTGCCGAGCTTGGGGTGCGCGTCGAGCGGCAGGTGCGAACTGTAAACAGCAATGTTGTTCTCGATCAGCGCACGGAGGAGTTCGTATTTCTTGCCGGTCCACGGATGCGTGTGCGACCAGAACAAGCCGTGGTGCACGATGAGCAGGTCGGCCTTCGCTGCGATAGCAAGCTTCACCGTGGCGAGGCTGGCGTCCACCGTGGCGGCGAGGCGCGTCACGCTGCCAGAATTTTCCACCTGCAAGCCATTCGCCGCGCCGTCGTAGTCGCCAATTTCTGCAGTGCGGAGCAGGGTGTCGCAGTGTTTCACGAGGGCGGCGAGGGATGCTTTTGGCATGGCGAGATGAAAGCAGAAGCGGCGGCGGGTGAAAACTTTTTTGCGTATCGTTTATTGCATTCTCCCGGCGACTTTTTATAGTGCGCTCGGTTTGAATCATAAATAGATGAGCAATTCCTCCGACGCCACGCCGCAGTGGGACATTAACGCGGCGCGCAATCTCTACAACGTCCACCGCTGGGGTGCGAAATACTTCGACATCAATGAGGCGGGCAACGTCGTCGCCACCCCGCAGCAGGAAGCGGGCGCATCGGTGGTGATCGCCGATGTCATTGAGGAGGCGAAGAGTCGCGGCTTGAAGTTTCCGTTGCTCATCCGGTTTCAAGATATCCTCCGCCATCGCGTCGAGTCCATCAATCTGGCTTTCCGTAACTCTATCGCGGAATTCAATTATCAAGGCAAGTATCGCGGCGTGTTCCCGATCAAGGTGAACCAACTGCGCGAGGTCGTGGAAGAAATTCTCGATGCAGGCAAGACGTTCGAATTCGGTCTTGAAGTTGGCAGCAAACCGGAGCTGTTCGCCGGGCTCGCATTGCAAAATCAGATGGGCAGTCTGCTCGTCTGTAACGGATACAAGGACGCGGAGTTCATCAAGATGGCGTTGCTTGGCACCAAGCTCGGCAAGCGCGTCATCATGGTGGTCGAGAAGCTCGAAGAGTTGCGCCAGATTATTGCAGTTTCGAAGCAGCTCGGGGTCGAGCCGCTGGTCGGCATCCGCGCGCGGTTGCTTAGCAAAGGCGCAGGCAAGTGGGCGGAGAGCGGCGGAGAGAACGCGAAGTTTGGTTTGAGCACGGCGGAGATCCTCGCGGCGACGGAGATGTTGAAGGCGGAGAATCTCGGGCATTGTCTGAAGCTGCTGCACTTCCACATCGGCTCGCAAGTGCCGGACATTTTGACTGTGAAAAAAGCGGTGCAGGAAGCGGCGCGGTTCTACGCGAAGCTGCACAAGATGGGGTTTGCCATCGAGTTCATGGACGTCGGCGGCGGGTTGGGTGTGGATTACGACGGCAGCCGGTCGGCGTTCGACAGTTCGACCAACTACACGCTCCAAGAATACACGAACGACATCGTTTACTATGTCGCTGATGTCTGTAACGCGGAGAAGGTGCCGCACCCCGATATCATCAGCGAGAGTGGGCGGGCCATTGTCGCGCATCACAGCGTGCTTGTGGTGGAAGTCTTTGGCGCCATCGGCAAGACCCATCCGGACATCAATTTTACCTACGGTGATAATGAGCAGTCCATCGTGCGGGAGTTGCTCGACATCAAAAAGAACCTTGCGAAGCTGAACAAGTTGGAAGCCTATCATGATGCACAAGAGCGGCGCGATGATGCGCAGCACATGTTCACGCTGGGGTTGATGGATTTGCCGGACAAGGCCAAGATCGAAAATCTCTATTGGGAAATCAGCGGCGCGGTGGTCGAGAGTTTCAAGGGGCAGGCTTATGTGCCCGAGGAAATCCGCAAGCTCGAGGACAGTCTCGGCGATCAATACCTCTGTAATTTCTCCGTGTTCCAATCGCTGCTGGATCACTGGGCGCTCGGGCAGTTATTCCCGATCATGCCGGTGAGCCGGTTGAACGAACGCCCCACGCGCGAGGCGACGCTGGTGGACATCACGTGCGATTCTGATGGTCAGATCAACAAGTTCATTGATCTGCGGGACGTGCGCGACACGTTGCCGTTGCACAAACTGAATTACAACGGCGACGGCAAACAAGAGTCTTACCACATCGGCTTCTTCCTGATGGGCGCGTATCAGGACATCATGGGCGACCTGCACAACTTGTTCGGGCGCGTGAACGAGGTCCATGTCTTCCTCGATCCCGATGAGCCGACCGGTTATTACGTCGAAGAAATCATTGAAGGCAGCACGATTATCCAGTGTCTCTCGTCGGTGCAATACGACGAATACGAACTCAAGCGCCGCATGAAGGCGCAGATGGACGACGCTATCAAATCCGACCGTATGAAACCTAGCGAAGCGATGCGGCTTTTGGACGATTACGAACGCGGGCTAAAGGCCTACACCTATCTTTCTTTCTGAAGGATGAGTGGAGAAGGATGAGTGGAGAAGTGGTGTCCGGTGCGGTGCACGCTTGTTTCTTCATGCTAATTCATAATTCTTTCTTCAATGTCTGACACGCCTCCCAATCCCGAATTGCTCCGCGCGCTGGGTAAGCTCGTGCGCGGGCTCTCGGCATTGTTCTGGGGATTGCCGGCGGCGTTGATTGTCGGTTTCGGCACGGCGATGCTTGGTTGGTTTCACGCGCTTAGCATCGGGCCGATTCTGGTGGCGACGGGATTGTTGCTCTACGGCTTGTGGCAGCTCGGGGCGTTTCAAAAGCAGGAGCGCCCGTGGCGACTCGCGTTGGATCGGGCGCGACTGCTGGCGCTGATCAACTTTGGCTTGAGCCCGTTTTTATTTTGGTGGAATCGGATGCCGGAAAATTCCTTCTTCTCCATCGTCGTCAGTCTGCTGACCGTGACGGGGCTGGTGTTTTTGTTCAACCTCAACCTCGTCATCGCGCGCCTCGGCGAAATGTTGCCGGACGAAATGCTGCGTCAGGAAACCCGGCAGTTCACCGCCATCAACCGCGTCTTGCTCGTGGTGCTCGCGGCGTTGCTGGCGACGTATCTGTTTTTGTTGCAGTTGCCGAGTCTGCCGCCGACGTTGCTGATCCTGTTGGCCGGGGCGCAACGCTTCAGTCAATCGCTGCTTCTGTTGCTCGTCTTGCTGCCGCTCTCGCTGACCATGGCGCTGCTGTGGAAGACCAAGGAAGTCATCATGGACAGCGTCTTTCACCATCCGCGTTGACCGGGCAAATCCTGCCGTCGCGCGCCTCTCGCACTCGGAAATAATTTCCCTAAAGGAGTATTCCTCGCCTTTCCGTGCCTGCCGTTACCCTGGCAAAATTGGGCTTCTGGCGTTCGGCATCACCGTTGCTATGGAGGCGGCGGTCACTGGACCAAATATGTATATTCGTAATCTGACTCAGACCTTGATTCGTTTTGTTGTGCTGTTGCTTGCGGGTGTTTTTGCCACCTTTGCCACGGAAGCCTCGCTGCTGAAACCCGGCACGAAAACCGCGCTGTATTCAGCGCATGAGCCGCAGGGCGCGCATCTGCTCGCGGTGACGAACTTCAATTTTTCCTCCGCTAATCTGACCGGTAACTTGCAGAGCAAGGTCTGGGCGGATGATGAATCAAATCCCTTCGGCGGCCTCACCTTCAGCTATCGCTTGGTCAACACGGGCGAGTGCGAAGATTTTCTCGGCTGGTTTTCCCTGAGCGGCTTTGCCGGACTGGGAGTGGATGTGAACTTCTTTGGCGGCGGCGTGGCCCCCCTCACGGCGATGCGCTCGGCTTCGGGTGACATGGTATCATTTGGCTTCTTCGATCGTGAGGCAGACAAAATTTTTGAACCTGGCAACAGCAGCGCGTGGTTGATCATTCAGACCAGCGCTCACACTTGGGGCGTGAATTCCTTTGTCGGCGTGGATGCGGAGACGGTGACAGCGGCGGCGTTTGCGCCGGTGACTGTGCCGGAGCCGACGACGGTTGCGTTTGCAGCTTTGCTCGGAGCGGTGTTGTTGGCGCGTCGCAAGGGCGCTTGAGCAGCTTCAATTCACCAGTTCATACCAGTTGTTACGCTGGTGCGGTTCGTAGCCGAGGTCTTTGATGAGGCGATGCATGTCCGGCACGGTCATGCGGAACGTTGTGCCGGCCTGGGAAACCACGTTCTCCTCGATCATGATGCTGCCGAGATCGTTCGCACCGTATTTCAAGCCAACCTGACCAATCTCCAATCCCTGCGTGACCCACGAGCTCTGGATGTTTTCGAAGTTGTCGAGATAGATGCGGCCGAGCGCTTGCGTGCGCAAGTATTCATGTGCGCCGACGGTGGGCGCGCGCAATTTGGTGTGTTCCGCTTGAAACGTCCAACAGATGAACGCGGTGAAATGTCCTTTGCCGTAGCTGAGCGACTTGTCCTGTTGCGCGCGGAGTCGTTCCAAATGCTCGATGCGATCATCCATCGTCTCGACGTGGCCGAACATCATCGTGGCACTAGAATAAAGTCCGAGCCGATGCGCGACGTCCATGACTTCGAGCCAGTCATCGCTCATCGCCTTGAGCGGAGAAATGCGCTGCCGCACGCGGTCCACGAGGATTTCACCACCACCGCCCGGGATTGAGCCCAAGCCCGCGGCTTTGAAATCACCGATGATTTTTTCCAACGGTTCATTAAACACCTCGCGGAAATGGACGAACTCGCTCGGGCTGAAACCGTGGATGTTGAAGTTCGGAAACTTGCCCTTCACGTGCGATAGCAAATCGAGATACCACTGCTTTGTGAGCTTGGGATGGTGGCCGCCTTGCATCAACATCTGATTGCCGCCGAGCGCGATGGTCTCCTCAATCTTCTGATCCATTTCGTCGAAGGTGATGACGTAGGAATCAGTGTCCTTCTCGGTGCGATAAAACGCGCAGAACTTGCAATAGACATTGCAGACGTTCGTGTAGTTGACGTTGCGATCCACGTTGTAGGTGACGATTTCATTGCCACGATTGCCGTAAGCCTTGGCCTTGGCCAGTTGGCGGCGATGATCCGCCAGCGCGCCGAGTTCTTCGAGCGGCAGGGTGGACAGGCGCTTGGCCTCGGCGGCGTTGATGCGTTGGCCGTCCCAGACCTTCTGGAGCAATTCGTCGAGTGACGCGTCGTAAATCACAGGCTGAGTTTAGCCGGAGAGCCGAGGGGGGACAAGCCGGTGCTCTTCGTCTTGGTCGTAATCTTTTTCTTAATCTGCCGCCCGGCAGGATTAAGATTATGAAAAAGAGCGGGATTAGGGCCGGACACACATATTCGCGGCATTGCAACGGGGCGCGCGGCGGTTATGCTTTCTTTAGTTTTAACTTATGGCCAGTGCGTTTGAATTCACCCTGAATGGCCGATCCGTCTGCGTCGCGGACGTTTCTCCCAACACGACCCTGCTCGAATATCTCCGCAACTCCGGTCTCACCGGCTCCAAGGAAGGTTGCGCGGAAGGTGATTGCGGCGCGTGCTCCGTTGCCATCATCGAACGCGGTTTGGACGGCAAGCCCACATATCGTGCGGTGAACAGTTGCATCATGCCGGTCTGTCTCGTGGCGGGGCGCGAAGTCGTGACGGTGGAAGGCGTCGGTTGTTCCGCCAAGCCACATCCCGTGCAGCAGAAGATGGTCGAGCATCTCGGCTCACAATGCGGCTATTGCACGCCGGGTTTTATCTGCTCGATGTTTGAAGGCTATTATCGCGGTGATCTCCATACCCACGACGCGCTTGATGAGCAGCTCGCTGGGAATCTGTGTCGCTGCACCGGCTATCGGCCAATCCGCGACGCGGCGGTGGAGGCCCTGGCGCAACGTGGCGCGCACAATGGTGACGATACGTTTGCGGCCGTCTTAAAGACTGCGAAACCCAAATTGGGGGCGGTGAATTACGAAGTTGAGGGCGAAAAGTTTCTGCGCCCCGCCACGCTCGCGAAGTTGCTGCAAATGATGGCAGCGCATCCTGACGCGCGATTGGTTGCCGGGGCAACGGAACTCGGCCTCGAAATCACCAAGCGTTACAAAAAGTTTCCCGTGCTCATTTCCACCGAGGCCGTGACAGAGTTGCGGCAGCTCAAAGTCATTGCAGCGGATTGGCATATTGGCGCGGCGGTCACGTTGACGGCCATTGAAGACAAGCTGGGCAAAGAGTTTCCGATGCTCGGCGACATGTTGCGGGTGTTTGGTTCGCGACAGATCCGCAATCGCGCCACGATGGGTGGCAATATTGTGACCGCTTCACCCATCGGCGACAGCGCGCCATGTCTGCTGGCACTCGATGCAAAGGTCGTGTTGGCTTCGGCGGCGGGTGAGCGCACCCTGCCGGTTAACGAATTCTTTGTCGCCTATCGCAAGACGGCGTTGCAGCCCGGGGAAGTGCTCAAGACGATCATCATTCCGCGCGGCGTCTCGACGGCCGGGCTCACGCGCAAGACGGCGTGGTTCAAGGTTTCCAAACGGCGCGAGATGGACATCAGCACGGTGGCGGGGGCGTTCGTCGTGGATGTGGACGGACAGAATATCATCCGGCACGCGCGATTGGGGTATGGTGGCGTGGCGGCGTTGCCATCGCGCGCGAAGCAGACCGAGGCGCAATTGTTGGGTAAACCGTGGAGTGCCGAGACAGGTCAAACGGTGTTGCCGGTTCTGCGCGCCGAATTCGCGCCGATCTCTGACGTGCGGGGCACGGCGGAATATCGGAGCGGTTTGATCGTCGAGTCTGCTGGAGAAGTTTTTTGCGGGAGAAATGGATGGAGGCGTTCACATCGCCGCGCAACTCGGGCTGACGAAGGATCAAAAGGCCGCGCTGCAATCGATCCCGCACGAAAGCGCGCACAAACACGTCACCGGTGAGGCGAGCTATGTGGACGACCAGACGTGTGGCAAAAACTTTCTCGAAGTCTGGCCAGTCTGCTCACCACACGCGCACGCGAGAATTCTCAAGCGCGACGCTACCGCTGCCCGCCAGATGCCCGGCATCAAAGCCGTGTTGCTCGCCGAGGATGTGCCGGGTCGCAACGACGTCGGAGCGGTGAAGCAGGACGAAATCTTGCTCGCGGACAAAGAGGTGCTGTTCCACGGCCATCTGGTGGCACTGGTTGTGGGTGATTCGGCGGAGGCCTGTCGCGCGGCGGCGGAGAAAGTCGTTGTGGAATATGAGCCGCTCGCGCCGGTGCTCACGTTGCGCGAGGCGCTCGCGAAGAACAGTTTCCACAACGAACCCAATTTCATCCGGCGTGGCGATGCGGAACAAAGCCTGGTGGCTGCACCACTAACGCTGGAAGGCGAGTTCGAGTTCGGTGGGCAGGAACATTTTTATCTGGAGACGCAGGCGGCCTGGGCTGAGCGGGGTGAGGATGGTTCAGTTCATGTCGTTTCTTCGACGCAGCATCCGAGCGAAGTGCAGCAAATCGTTTCACATGTGCTCCATCTGCCGGCGAACAAGGTCGTGGTGCAGATGCCGCGCATGGGTGGCGGTTTCGGCGGCAAGGAAACTCAAGCCGCTACGCCGGCGGCGCTGGCGGCACTGGCGGCGTTTCACACCGGACGCCCGGTGCGCGTGCGGTTCAATCGCGATCAGGACATGATGCTTACCGGGCATCGGCATCCGTTTCTGGCGAAGTTCAAAGTCGGCTTTGACGCGGATGGCAGGCTGCGCGCCGTGCGGGCACATCTGTGGTCGAACGGCGGTTGGTCGCAGGATTTGTCGCAGGCGGTGACGGACCGGGCGCTTTTTCACTTGGACAACAGCTACTACATTCCGGCCGTGGAGTTTCGTGGGCAGGTGGCGAAGACGCATCTGTCCTCAAACACGGCTTTCCGCGGGTTTGGCGGGCCGCAGGGGATGCTGGTGATCGAGGAAATTTTGGATCGCGTGGCACGTCCGCTTGGGTTGCCGCCGGAAGTGATACGGGAACGGAATCTGTATCACGGCGCGGGCGAAACGAACACGACACACTACGGTCAGCTCATCGAAGACAATCGCATCCAGACGATCTGGCACGAGTTGAAGCAGTCGGCAGGGCTCGAGAAACGCCGGAAGGAAATCGCGGGGTGGAATGCCGCGCATCCGCATCGCAAGCGCGGCCTGGCGATGACGCCGGTGAAGTTCGGCATCAGCTTCACGGTCACGCATCTGAACCAGGCGGGCGCGCTGGTGCTGATATATCAGGACGGCACGGTGCAGGTGAACCACGGCGGCACGGAGATGGGGCAGGGGTTGCACACGAACGTGGCGATGATCGCCGCGCAAACGCTAGGGGTGAAGCTGGCGGATATTCGCGTAATGCCGACGAGCACAGATAAAGTGCCGAACACTTCGGCCACGGCGGCGAGCGCCGGCACGGACCTGAATGGTGCGGCGGCGAAGAACGCGTGTGAGATTTTGCGAGGCCGGTTGCTGCCGGTTGCGCAGGCATTGCTGAAGGAAAAGCTCGGGAGTGAACCCCGGCTGGAGAACATTTCATTCGCCGCTGGTGAAGTGTTTGATACGACGGCGCCGCAGACGAAGCTGATGTTTGCACAAGTTGCGCAGAAGGCGTATTTCAGCCGCGTCAGTCTTTCGGCGACGGGTTATTACGCGACTCCGGGGATTCATTGGGACCGGGTGGCAGGGCGCGGGAAGCCGTTTCATTACTTCGCTTACGGCGCGGCAGTGACGGAGGTGGAAGTGGATGGTTTCACCGGAATGCAACAGGTCACGCGTGTGGACATCTTGCATGACGTCGGCAGTTCGGTGAATGACGCCATCAATCGCGGTCAGATTGAGGGTGGCTTTGTGCAAGGCATGGGCTGGCTGACGGCGGAGGAGTTGTTGTGGAATGACAAGGGCGTGAAGCTGACTCACTCGCCGGACACTTACAAAATTCCCGCGATCGGCGATGCGCCGAAAGTTTTCAACGTTACGCTCTTACCGAACGCGGCGCAGCAGAACGTGGTGCATGGCAGCAAAGCAGTGGGCGAACCGCCGTTCATGCTGGCGATCTCCGTGCGCGAGGCGATTCGCGATGCGGTGGCAGCGTTTGGAGCTGGTAAAGGAGAGGTGGCATTGGCGTCACCGGCGACGTGTGAGGCGATCTGGCGGGCGATTCAAAAGATAAAAGCGCCGCCACTCCAAGCCCTAACTCCGGTGCGATCCTAAATCTCCAGTGTCAGGCCAGCGTTGCAGAAGTTGGTGACAGTTTATTGTTTTGCGCTTCAATTGTCCAAGATGGTGCGGATGACTTCGACGAGTTTGTCCGCACCTTCCTGTTTTAAGGCGAATCCGTTGGCACCCGCAGCGCGGGCCTGACGTTCATAGCCGACGGGGTCGAACATCGTCATCGCGACGATGGGCAGGGTGGGATAGAGCCGACGCAATTCGCGGATGAGCTGCAGGCCATTAGAAGATTTGAGCTGAATGTCAGTGAGGACAAGGTCGGGGTGCGTGTTGGGAATTGCACTCAACGCGCGTGACACACAGTCCGCCTCGCCGCAGACGCTCAGGTCGGCCTCGCGGTTGAGACTGTCCACAATGCCTTCGCGCACGGCGGCCTGATCTTCGACCACGAAGATGTGCTTCTTCGACATGAAACTTTCTTCTGCCGCAAAGATCATAACGTCGGGTCCAATCTAAGTTCCAACGGCACGGTGAGGCGAAGGATTCGCGTGGCGAAACTTGGTGGTTCGCCGGTTGCCGGTTTGACGTGCACAGGCAAGGTGATCGGTTCGGTATTTGTTTCTTCCCACTCGACGTCCAAAACGAACGTCTTGGGGGCTGGCGCAGGCACGACGCGGACTGGCGTGTCGCTCCGGGGTGTCGGACGCGTGGCCTTGCAGGTCGGGATGGCAAGTGAAAAGGTCATGATGGCGGGGCGCACCGTTCAAAAGGATTGCAACTTCTCGCGGCACGTTGTGGGCGATTCGCCGGCAATGCGTTTGAAGCAGCGATTGAAGTGTGACAGCGATTGGAAGCCCGTCTGGTAGGCTACTTCGCTGATGCGGTTGTTTGGGTTGCGGAGAAGTTCTTTCGCTTTTTCCACGCGTACCCGGGAAACATAATCCGTGAAGTGCAGCCCGGTGGTTTCCTTGAACTTTTTGCACAGGTAGAACGGGCTGATGGCGGCGGCGCGCGCGACATCGCCGAGCGAAATTTCCTCGTCGGAATGTTCATGAATGAATTGCCGGGCGCGGGTAACTTGGGGGGGCTCGGTGGCTTGCTCCTGCAAGGCGATTTGATTCGCCATGAGGCTGAGCTGCTTGGCAAAAAATTCCAACAACCGGATGGCGGAATCATATTGTTGCCGCGGCATCACTCGGGTGGATTGATACGCGGCTGTGGCTTCCTTGGCGTTCACATTTTTGCCGAGCTTTTGCAGCCGGCTGACGGCGCTGGTGGTTTGCCCCGCAGTGGTGGCTTTGAAAAAAACCTGACCGGTCTGGAGATGGCCAATCGTGCGGTCGCCGAGTTTGATTTTGATGGCTGATTCGCTCAAGCCGAAGGAGCATTTGAGCGTGGCGGGGACACCGTTGGCGGTGTTGCAGACTTCCTGTTGCATCTGCAGGCAGGCGGCACAGGAGTGGTTGTTTTTTGCGACGAGCTGGCAAAAGGCATTTTGCTGGCGGTCACCGGTGTGGGCGAGTTGCCAATCATCCACAGCACGTAGCGAGAGCGGCAGGCCGGTGGCAGTGGTGAATGCCTCTTGGTAATCGCGAAACAAGGTGCTGGTGGCGAGTTTGCGGACCAGTTCCTTGTCGGCGTTATTGACGGCGGGCGAGTGTGCCCCAGGCGAGGCGGGCACTTCAAAGCGCATGGATACGTCGCGCGTGGGGGTGGGGGCAAGCAGCCCGAGTTTGGTGGGCTCGATGCGCTTTGGGGCAGTTCCGGCGATTTCCATAATCATGGGAAAATCCTAACTCATGCCCGGGGTAAAACTATTGGGGCAATGGAGCGACGCGCGTCGCCGCGATTGGAAGGCGCTGCTAGCCGAAGTCAGAAGATTGGCATAGGCAAAACGCTTATGCGTGGTGCGGAGGATTATGTTTTGGGGCGTTCTTGCGAGGCCGCCCAGCGGATGGCGAAGCGGAGGAACTCGGGGGTCGTTCGCAGGCCGAGCTTTTCTTTGATATGGCCGCGATGCACGTCTACGGTTTTGGCGCTGAGGTGGAGTTTTTCCGCAATTTCCTCGGTGCTCCAGCCTTCGCCGAAGTGCTTCATCACTTCCAGTTCGCGATCGGTGAGTTTGTCCTCAGGTGCAGCGCTGGATTTGCCCGAGCCGCTGAACGATTCCAGCGCACGCGCGGCCATTGTCGGGCTAAGCGCGATTTGCCCGGCGAGAATGGTGCGCGCAGCGGCGAGGACTTTTTCTGCGCCTTCACTTTTCATCACATAACCGCGCCCACCGGCTCGCAACACGCGCGGGGCGTAAAAATTTTCCTCGTGCATCGAAACCACCAGCACGGGCAGGCCGGGATGCAGCGCTTGCAGGTCTTTGATCAGTTCCAGCGCGTTCTTGTCTGGCAGCGTAAAATCCGTGACGACGAGGTCGGGTTTGGATTTGGCGATGCCTTCCATCGCCTCGCGGATTGTGCCTGCTTCGCCGCAGACCGTAAGGTCGGATTCGCGATTCAGCGTCTCCACCTGGCCGACGCGTGTCATCGGATGATCGTCCACGACGAAAATCTTTTTCTTCGCGGGAGCTGCGGTGGCTTTGGGTTTCGACGGCATATCAAATCGGCTTCGGACTTCCGGCGGCTGTAGGAGGTGGATTGCTGGACCAAGTCTGATGCAGCGAGCAAGCCATCAGCACGCCACCCTCGGGAGTGTTGTTCAAGGCCAGCTGCGCGCCGATGGTGTCAGCGCGATGTCGCATCGTTTGCATGCCCAAACCGGAAACAGTCTTGTCACCCGGCAGCCCTGAGCCAAAGTCGCGCACGGATAATTCAATCTTGCCATTGCCGCGACTGAGTTGGATTTCGATGCGCTTTGAGTTGCTATGCTTGAGCGCGTTGTTGATGGCTTCCTGGGCGATGCGATACAGATGTGTGGCTGTGGTTGGATCAGGGATGAGCACAGCAGAATTGCAGTCGAAAGTGCATTCCAGCTTGCGATCGCGCGCGACGCGATCGGCGAGATTTTGCAAGGCGGTCATCAGTCCTTCTGGTTCGCTCGGGACAGGATAAAGACCGCGGGCAAGTTCACGGGTTTGATTCAGCGCTTCGACGACAAGGGAATGAACCTGCGCGGCGCGATCGCCTTCCGGGGCGGTTCGTTTCTTGAGGTCGCGTTGCAACAGATCGCTGAGGAACAACGCTCCGCCGAGCTGCTGGCCGAGGCCGTCGTGCAGGTCGCGGGCGATGCGGCCACGCTCGTCTTCCGCGGCCGCGGTGACGGCGGCTTCAAGGCGTTTGCGTTCGGTGATGTCGCGCAAGATGACGGTGAAAAGTCTTTGCCCGCCGTTGTCCACTTGGGAGATGGACGCTTCGATGGGGAACTCCGAGCCGTCCGCGCGTAAACCAAAGATTGTTCCCAACGAGCCCATGCGCCGGCTGGTCGTGCCGGTGTTGCCGAACTTTTGTACATGCGAGGAATGCGCGTGGCGCATCCGCATTGGAATCAGTTTGTCGAGCGGTTGTCCCAACATCTGTTCGGCGCGATAGCCAAACATCTGTTCCGCCGCCGGATTGAACAACACGATGCGATGCTCATGGTTTACGGTGATGATGCCGTCCATCGCGGAGTTGATGATGCCGGCGAGGCGCGCCTCGGTGTTCTGCAACGCGGTGGCTTGCGCGGCCAGTTGCGCGTGGCTGGCGGCGGCCTCAGTGCGGAGACGTTTCTCTTCCAAGGCATGAGTGACGGCACTGGGAAGTCGCGCGAGACGATCCTTGAGCAGGTAATCGGTGGCGCCACGTTTCATCGCTTCGACGGCGCGATCTTCGCCGGTGGAGCCGGAGACGAGGATGAAGGGGATTTCTAGCCCGCGTTGGAGCAGGAGTTCAAGCGCTTTGAGCCCGCTGAATTGCGGCAGAGAGAAGTCGGAGATGATCACGTCGGGCGGCGCGGCGATCCGAGCAAGAAACTCAGGTTCGGTTTCGACCCGCTGCCATTGCACGGCGAAGCCGCCTTGTTCCAATTCGCGCACGAGAAACTCAGCGTCGTGTGCCGAGTCCTCGACGATCAATAGATTTAACAGTGTGCCCATGCTTGGTCCCAACGCTGCGAAGCCGCCTGTGCAAATCTTGCCGCGCCTCGTTATGATGACTTATAGCAATTGCCGCGCGCGGTGTCGAGTGACGGGGTGCCGCTGTTTGCAGTGGAGCAGGAAGAATCCGCCTGCTAGCTTTCGCGCCACGATGCTCGAACGATTCTTCCGGCTCGCTGAAAATCAAACGACGATTCGCACCGAAATCATCGCGGGAATCACGACCTTCCTGACGATGGCTTACATCATCTTCGTGCAGCCGGCGGTGTTGTCGGGGAAGATGTTTGGCTTCGAGACGGGCATGGATTTCGGCCCGGTGATGACGGCGACGTGTCTTTCCGCCGCGCTGGCGACGGTGCTCATGGCGTTGCTGGCGAAGTATCCCATCGCGCAAGCGCCGGGCATGGGGCAGAACTTTTTCTTCGTGTTCACCACGATTCCAGCGGCGACGGCGGCGGGTTTTGCGAATGGCTGGCAGGTGGCGCTTGGTGTGGTGTTTCTCTCGGGTGTGTTGTTTCTGATCCTCTCATTGGTCGGATTGCGCGAGATGATTTTCAATGCCATCAGCCCGAGTATGAAAAACGCCATTGCGGCGGGCATCGGAATCTTTATTGCGTTCATCGGTTTGCAGAACGCGGGCGTTATTCTCAAAGACCCCGGCTCGGCAGTGAAGTTGAACGCGCACTTTGCCTCGCCAGACTTGATCGTGTTTTTCGTCGGGTTGCTGACGACGGCGGTGCTGCATGCGCGCAAAGTGCGTGGCTCGATTTTGTGGGGCATCGTGGTGGCGACGGGGTTGGCGGTGATGTTGAAGTTCGCTTTGGCAAGTTCCACTGCGCCGTTGATTGCCGAGTCCAAGCTAGTGAAACAATTCGCCCTAGCCCAAGGCGTGGTGGCTGCACCGCCATCGCTCGCGCCGACGCTATTTCAGATGGACCTCACGCACGCCCTGTCGCCGAAGATGCTGCCGTTCGTGTTTGTTTTCCTCTTCATGCTCACGTTTGACGCGATCGGGACGCTCATCGGTGTGAGTGAGCAGGCTGGGTTCATGCGGGACAACAAGCTGCCCCGCGCCAAGCAGGCCATGGTTTCTGATGCCGTTGGCACGGTAGCAGGTGCGGCGCTGGGCACGAGTACGGTGACGAGCTACATCGAAAGCGCTTCCGGAGTGGAGCAGGGTGGCCGCACGGGGCTGACGGGCCTGGTCGTGGCGGCGTTGTTCCTGTTGGCGTTGTTTTTCAGCCCCATCATCGCGATGGTGGGCAGTTATCCGCCGATCACGGCACCGGCGTTGGTCATCGTCGGGGCGATGATGTTGGAAAACGTGGCGAAGATTGCCTGGCGCGATCAGACCGAATCCATCCCGGCGTTTCTGACGTTAATCGGGATTCCGCTGACCTATTCCATCGCGGATGGATTGGCGCTTGGCTTCATCAGCTATCCCATCATCAAATTCTTCAGCGGGCGTGGACGAGAAGCGGGGTGGCTGACTTACATGCTGGCGGCGGTGTTGATCGCCTACTTCGTCTTCGTGCGAGGCAAGCTGGGCTAGGCCTTCAGTTGGCGCTGGGATTTGCGGTGGCGGTCAGGCCGAGCAGGGTGCGGATGCAGTTCTTCAATTTCTCGAAATCCACCGGTTTGGCGAAAAAGTGGCGGGCTCCGGCGATTTCCGCCGAAAACCGGGTCACATCCGAGCCGACGGCGGTGATCATGATGACGGGGATGTGCTGCGTGGCCGGGTGCCGGGCGAAGATTTCGCAGACGCTCAGGCCGTCGAGGTCGGGGAGCAGCAAGTCGAGCAGGATGAGGTCGGGGGGCTGATCCCAGGCGTTGTTGAGGGCGTCGGTGCTGTTGGTGGCGGTGGCGAAGTCGAAATGTTCCTCCTGCAGGCGGTATTGCACCAGTTCGGAGAAGTCCGGCTCGTCGTCCACGATTAAAATTTTTTTTCCCATCGCGGATGCATAACACGGTGGCAATGCGATGGCGAATGACGAGCGGGTGAACATTGCGCTACGAACAAGTGACGAAGTTGGCGAGAAAAAAAAGCGGGCGGCGCGGGGCAAAAGTTCCGGGGTAGACCGTTTTTATATTTGACCGGCTCCGGGAAGTGAATTATCACACGCGAGCTTCCTCGTGGTCCAGCCAGGAGGGGGCGTTAAACCCAGTGGCAGAAAATCGTAATGCTTAAAGGCAATTCATTTTTGGCGGTGGATTTTGGGGCAGGCAGCCTGAAACTGGCCGAGTTCGAATCGAACGAGGCGGGCGGGCTCGTCCTGAAGCAATACGCCATCAAATCGCTTGGTTTGGAAGGTTCGCAAGAAACCAAGCGCGAGGCGCTGGTGTTGAAGAAATTGCAGGAAACCATCGCTGAACTGGGGATCAAGGCGAAGGAAATTAACGTCTGTGCGCCGGGCTTCCATGTCTTTGCCAAATTCGTGAAATTGCCCCCGGTGGATTCGGGCAAAGTTACGCAAATCATCCAATACGAAGCGCAACAAAACGTCCCGTTCCCGCTCGCGGAAGTGGTTTGGGACTATCAAATTTTGGGCACGACCGCAGGTGGCGAATTGGAAGTGCTTTTGGTCGCGATCAAGTCAGACATTGTCGAAGGATTGTTTCGCACGACGGAAGCCGCTGGGTTGCGGTTGGAAATTTGCGATGTTTCGCCAGCAGCGCTGACTAATACGTTCCGCTTCAACTACGGCGAGCTTGAAGATTGCACCATGCTGCTCGATATCGGGGCCAAGACGAGCAACCTGCTGTTTTTTGAGAAGGGTAAAGTTTTCGCGCGCAGCATCAATCTGGGTGCGAATTCCATCACGCAGGACTTCGCCAACGAAGCAAAACTGAAGTTCGATCAGGCAGAAAAGATCAAGATCGACGAAGGGTTTGTGAGCTTGGGCGGTGCGTATGAAGAGCCGGAAAACCAGCACCAGGCGGCGATTTCCAAGATCGCGCGTCAGTTCATGACGCGGTTACATATCCAGGTTAACCAGACGCTTCAATTTTATCGCGGGCAACAGGGTGGCTCTGCTCCGCAGCGGTTGTTCCTCGCGGGTGGGGCGGCGATTATGCCCTACACGGCGCAATTTTTCGCAGAAAAACTCAATGTGCCGGTGGAATATTTCAATCCGTTCCGCAGCGTGCAGATTGATCCAGGGGTAAATCTCGAAGAGCTGTCAAAAGCGGCCCACTCGTTGGGTGAAGTGGTGGGGCTTGGGCTGCGCAACATGGCCAACTGTCCAGTGGAGTTGAATCTCATGCCGGAGAGCACGCTCCGTTGGCAGAGTTTCAACCAGAAGAAGCCCTATTTCATCGCCACGCTGGCAAGTCTGGCGTTGATGGCATTGGCGGTGGGATTCTTGTTCAATAATCTCAGCAGCATCAAAAAGGAAAAGCTGACTGAGTTGCAGCCGAAATTGGAAGAGTTGCGGCGGAAGGATCAAAACTTCAAGCGCGAGTATTCCACCTTGAAGAAAACCATGGAGCATTCCACCCAGTATTCTGACTGGTTGGCGGAGCGGGCTCAGTGGGCTGAGGTTTTGCGCGAAGTGCGTCAAGCGTTGATCCGCACCGAAGAAATTACCAAGAGCGAGTTTGGCACGGATACAGGGGTTTGGGTGGAGCGGATTGTGGCTTATTCCCAATTGGGCACTCCGACCGCTGGCGCATTGGGTGCAGCGCCCGCCATGACGCCCGCTGTGAATCCTGAAATGGATATGGCCATGCGGCGGTATATGGATGTTCGTTCTCCGGTGCGGGGGGCGCGCGAGGAGGATGGACGTGCGGCACTTGCGGTGACCGGAGCGACGCCCGATGCCGCGGCGACCAATTCCGGGACGGTGAAATTGGAGTGTCGGGCCGTCAATATGCGCGAGTTTAATGCCGCTGCCAACCAGCGCATCGTGTTTGAATTCCACAAGCAACTAGCCAGCACCAACAGTCCGTTGGTGGATGCCGAAACTACGCGGCTGGACCCTGAAATCGTGGAAGACCCTAATACGGGTACTTTCAGCTTTGGCATCACCCTCGCCCTCAAGCGTCCTTTGAAACTGTAACATGGACTGGATCAAACGAAATCTCATATTTGTCATCGGCGGCGTGGTCACGCTGTTGTTGATGGGTTTGGCCGGTTGGTATTGTTATTCCGGATGGACCAATAACGCCCAGCAAAAGGATGAAATTGCCAAGGCATACGAAGAGTTGAACACCTTGTATTCTGCCAAGCCCTCGCCGGGAGATGGTCGGAAGGTGGATAATATCAAGCTGGCCAAAGAGCAGCAAAAAGAGGCGGAGGAATTTCTGCAGGCCTTGGGCCGCTATTTGCAGGAGATTCCCGCAATCCCCGCCCTCAGCAACGTTTCAGGGCCGAGATTTTCTGCGGCTTTGCAAGAAACCATCACGCAACTGCAGCGGGAAGCGACCAATAGCAGCGTTATCATTCCGCCGGGATATAAATTCTCCTTTGGCAAGCAAGCGACCTTGGTCACCTTTGCGCCGGGTAGTCTTGATCCGTTGGCGGTGCAGCTTGGGGAAGTGCGTGCGATTTGCGATGTCTTGAATCAGGCCAAGGTTAATTCCTTGGATGGCATCCGGCGGGAGCGCGTGCCGGGGAATCCGGATGACTTGTCCGGTACGGCGGCGGATTATCTTGATCTTGCCTCAACCACCAATGAGTTGGCGGTAATCAGTCCATACGAAATAACTTTCCATTGCTTCACCCCGGAACTGGCTGCTGTGTTGGCTGGATTCGCGCAATCACCGTACGGCTTGATGGTCAAAGCAATTAATGTGGAGCCGGCGATGGCGATGGTGGCAGATGCGGCTGCGGCGCCGGTTTACGCTGCGCCAGTGGCTGCGCCAGCCTATGTTCCCCCGGCATACGCTGGGCAACGTCCGCCGGGGCGACCGGGTAGGGAGGAAGGCGGGGGGATTCCGAGTCGGTATGCGGGTGCGGGCGGGGCTTCGCCTTATGGAACGCCATCTCCGTATGGCAATCCCAATCCTTATGGGGTGGCACAACCGGCGGGGCAACCGGTTGCTTATGCGACTGCGCCAGCCAAGTCCGGATTGCAAACGTTTCTGAAGGAAAAGCAATTGAAAGTCACGTTGCTGCTCCATGTGATCAAGCTCCTCCCTCCTCAAAAGTAACGGCATGGACTTACTCAAGAAACATTACGAAAAAATCATCCTGGGTGGGGTGTTGCTGGTGCTCGCGGTGGGTGCGGCGATGTTGCCGATGCAGATTAGCAGCGAGCGCGACGAGTTAAAGCAGAAGGAAAACGATATCGTCAAACAGGGAGGAAAGGCCTTAGAGCCGCTTAATTTTGCCACTCAACAAGTGGCGGTTGTGCAGCTGCGTCAGGCTGCGCAATTAGATTTGTCCACCACCAACAAGGTGTTGAATCCATTGCTCTGGCAAAAATCGCCGGAAGGAAAGTTGATCAAGTTTTCTACAGGTGAAGAAGCTGGTCCCAAAGCGCTGGTGGTTACCAAGCTTGTCCCACTACACCTCAATATTTCTTTGGATGGAGTTAACACCTCCGAAGCGACCCCTCGTTACACTGTCAGTGTTGAGCGTGAGGCGGCAGCAGATCGCACCAAGCGGACTAAGAAGCCATATTTCGCAAGCCTCAACAACAAGAACGAAGTTTTCACAGTGCGGGAAGCCAGCGGTCCAGTTGATGATCCGGTACTCAAGCTGGAGCTGGCTGACGGCGGTGAAATTATCGAGGTCAGTAAAGCGAAGCCTTTCAAGCGCGTGGATGGTTACATGGTGGACCTCAAGTATTCCTTGGAGAGTCGCCCGCCGTGGACGGCGCAACGAGTGGGGGCCGCGCTCAAGTTCGGAGGCGAGGACTACATTATCGTTGCGATTACAAAGAACGAGGTTGTAGTCTTGGCCAAATCGAACCAAAAGAAAACACCAGTGCCGATCCAGCTCTGAAAGCTGGCGGTTGAATTTCCCAAAAATATTTAGCAGTAAAGCAACAGAAGTCATCCCATGACAAAAGCAGCAGCATCTCACGTTCTCGCCATCCTTCTCGCGACCGCGCTCGCCGCTCCCGCCCAAAGCGGGGGTTCGGTCGACACCGGCGTGGCGATCGAAACCGCCGTTCGCCGTGACGCCAACAAAATTTTGTTGCGCCAGAAACTTACCGAAGCAGGCGAGGCTTTGGCCCGGCGTGATTTGAACGGGGCCGCCAAAATTTACGATTCGGCGGTGGAATTAGTCGGACAGATCGGCGCCAACAATTGTGAGCTTGAAGCCGAGCAGGCGGTGCGTGGTTTCTCCGGGGTGCGATTGCAGCTGGCGGAGAATGCGCGTAAGCGTGGCGACTATCGTGAGGTAAACGTCCAGCTGAACCGCGTTTTGAAGGTGGATCCGAAAAATCCCACGGCCTTGGCCGCCAAAGCCGCCAATGACAAGACACTAAAGGAATTGGCAGGCTTTATTCCCAGCAAAGACGCCCTAGACGAAGCCGCGAAAGCCAAGGTTACAAAAACCGATGCGAACACTCATGTGCAGAATGCCCGGGTGCTTCTTGAGGCAGGCAAGTTGGACGAAGCGGATTTGGAATTGAACCAAGCACTGCAAAAGGATCCTCAAAACCGTCCCGCGCTGCGTTACAAAGATCTGGTTAGGAATCAGCGCTACCAAATGAGCCGGTCGCGTCAGGATCAGGACAACAATGCAAAGATTTTGCAAGTGGTGGATGCCTATGCAGATTCACGGGCCCGCGAATCATTGCCAGTCCCGAATCCCTACAACCGCTCGGATGCCATTAATACGGGCAAAGGCCGGCAGGCAATTTTCAACAAATTAAACACCATCAAGTTTGAGTCGTTCCCGCCGGAGGGTTCGCCGGATACGTTGCCTCTTACGGAAGTAGTGCGTATTTTGAATGTGGAATCGCCAAAGCGTGATCCTGAAAAGGAAGGTGTCAACATCATGATCAATCCGAACGCGCCAGCGGCTCCCCAGCCGACAGCGCCGTTGATTGATCCAGCCACGGGACTTCCAATCGCCGCACCGCAGGCTACTGAAGCTGTCGATGTCGGCGGGATTAACATCAAGTTTGGCATCCCATTACGTCGCGTCACCTTAAACCAGGTTTTGGATGCGATCAGTAAGGTGGCCGAACGCCCGTTGAAAGTTTCCTACGAGGAGTATGCGATTTTTGTTTCCATGAAGGGTCAGGAGCTAACGCCGCTGTTTACCCGCGAGTACGACATTGATCCCAATACCTTTTATCAAGGCCTGGTTGGAGTGGGCGGTGAATTCTTGGACATCCAATCCTCCAGTAGTGGGGGCGGTGGGGGCGGCGGTGGCGGCGGTAATGGTCAGGGTTCTTCTTTCGTCATTCCGCGAGTCAGTGTTACTGGCATCAGTGGCGGGCAGGGTGGTCAGGGCGGTGGTCAGGGCGGCGGGCAACAGGCGGGTGGCGGTATTCCTGGCATCACCCGGACCAATAACATGGAGGCGATTTCTGCTGCTGCTCGATTGTTCTTCTTTAACTTGGGCATCAATCTGGATATCGCCCAAGGTAAGAGCGTATTCTTCAATGACCGCAAAGGTATCCTGCTTGTGCGTGCTACCATGGAAGAACTCGATTTGATTGAGCAGGTCATTCGGGTGTTGAACGTGGCGCACTCCTCAGGTCAACATCAAAACCAAATTCACGGAAATCTCTCAAAACGATAATAAAGCACTCGGCTTTGACTGGTATTTGGGGAATATGGTGATTGGTGGTAAGTCCATTGCTTCTGGGGGCACGCAACCCAGCTTCAGCGGGGCTCCATCCACGGGCAATCCGGAAGGCACGTTCCCGGGAAGTGCGAACGGAGGAACGACGACCGGATCTTCAGCATCAGATGGTCTGCTCACTGGGGGCTTGCGCAACACGTTCGGAAAGGATGGAACATCTGTTCCCGCCTTGGGCACATTTACTGGTATCCTGACGGATCCGCAATTCCGGGTGGTCTTGCGCGCGATTGAGCAACGCGATGGTATTGATCTGCTGAACGAAGGCCAAGTCACCACCTTGAGTGGCCGACAGGCGCAAATCCAAGTTTCCGAAGTGAAGACCATCGTTACGGGTGTCGAACAAAATTCTGGTCAGGGTGGCACAACATCTTCCGCGGGTGATAATACATTGTTGCAGCAGACGGCGACGTTCCAGACGCCGAATACTGCTCCAGTGCCGCTCGGTCCGGTGATCGACGTGTTACCAACGGTTTCCTCGGATGGTTATACGATTCAGATGACCATCATTCCCACGCTGACGGAATTTGTGGGTTACGATTTGCAGACAGCGGCCATTTTCGTGCCGACTGCGATCACGGCCACCGGTCAAACCTTGGCGGGAACGCTGCCGTTGCCGATTTTCCGGGTGCGGCAGTTGACCACTTGCTGCAGCGTCTGGGACGGTCAGACCATTGTTCTTGGTGGATTGATTTCAGACAGCGTCACCAAGCAGAAGGATAAGGTGCCGGTGCTCGCTGATCTGCCGTTCGTCGGCAAATTGTTTACGAGTGAATCATCCCAGACCCAGAAGAAGAATCTGGTGATTTTTGTCACGCCGCGGATCATTGATCCAGCGGGTAATCCGGCCCATACGGATGAGGAAATGCCGTTTGCACAACAGGCCCGGAAATAGTTGTGACCCGGCAATTATTGTTTAAGCGTGTTGCTGCCAAGATTGCCTGGGAGTTGGTGTCAGTGGGGTTGTGGCGCAGTGAGGTGGAAGGATTGAAATGCCGCGCCTCTTGATAGTTGATGGTCACGCGTATGCCTACCGGGCGTTTTACGCGATACGTTCTTTGAATTCGCCGACAGGGCGACCGACGAATGCCATTTATGGATTTGTCAAGATGCTGGCCAAGATGCGGGCCGCGGTTACGCCTAGCCACTTGATTGTGGTTTGGGATGGTGGCCTGAGTGAGCAGCGCCGAGCGGAGTTGCCAGGTTATAAGGCGCAGCGACCGGAAATGCCGCCAGATTTGGCGGTGCAGCTGGATGAGATTGGCCGGTATTTAGAGGCTGCAGGCATTGCTAGCTATACCGGTGCGGGTGTGGAGGCTGATGATTATATCGCTTTCACCGCCCAGAACGCAGTGCAGCTTGGTTGGGAAGTGGTGATTGCCAGCGCTGATAAAGATTTCATGCAGTTGGTTGCACCGGGAGTCGGATTGCTGAATCCGAATGACAAATCAGAAACGATTTGGACGGCGGAGCAAGTTCGGGCCAAGACTGGAGTGCAACCAGGGCAGATTGTAGATTGGTTGAGCTTGTTAGGTGACAGCGTAGATAATATTCCAGGTGTGCCTGGAGTAGGGACAAAGACCGCGACGAAGTTGTTGGAACAGTTTGGTTCGGTAGATGCGATATATGCACGATTGGACGAGGTGCAGCCGGAGCGAATCCGGGAATCGTTACGCGGGGCGGCGGCAGACGTGCGTCGCAATCAGGGGTTGGTGCGATTAAAGCCCGAAGTGGGGCAAAATTTTACCGCTGAGGCATTGGTGAGCCGGGCGGCGGATTTGGGGCGGTTAGCGGAATTATTCCGCGATTGGGGTTTTCGTTCGTTGCTGGCCGAGGTGCAGGCAGAGACCCGGCACCAGCCAGAACTGATTTAAGAAGTAGAGAAATGTTGTGAAGACAAAGAAACCAGCGACAAGCCTGAGGTGGCGCAAAGGAAATCTAGGGCGGTGGATCGCAGGTTTTGGCGAAGCATGAAAAACCTTATGGCATTTTCGTATTTGTTGCGGTGGCGGACTTTGATTCCGAGCCTTGTGGCATTGACCCTTCCGGTCCTTGCCTCCGGGCAGGGCAACTATGTTGTCGAGGGCGGGGAATATAAAGTTACAGGGACCTTGGTGGGCGATCAGGTTGATGCCAAGCTGAGTATCAAGACGTCGGGTGGCTATCTAGTCTGGCGTGACAATATCACGGATGGGGATGGCTATGGGATCAGTGCGCGCAAGTTGGATGGCAGCTTGACCGGGGTCATGAGCACCTTCCGGGTGAATCAGGTTGGGGAGAATGATCAGGAAAATCCCCAGGTTGCCCTGTTGAATTCTGGCGGCGCCGTGTTTGTGTGGCAGGGCGGTGCGCAGGGCTTTCAGCATATCTACGGTCGGGTTCTTTCTTTGGACGGCACTTGGCTGACTGGGGACATTGCCGTAAGCACCACCACCAATGTGAATCAGTTGAACGCGGCGGTGGCAACGCTGACGAATGGCAATACGGTCGTGATCTGGTCGAGTTACAACCAAGCCTCCGCCAACAGCATGCAGGATGTCTATGCGCAAATCCTGACACCAGCAGGGACGAAGTACGGCGGCGAAACATTGCTGAATCAGACCACGGCGTATAACCAAAAATCAGCAGTGATCGCTCCATTGAGTGATGGCCGTTATGTGGTGGTTTGGATTTCCGAACAGCAACGGTTTGAGAATAGTGTGGATGTTTACGGGCGCATTTTTACCGCACTGGGAGCTCCGGCTACGGCAGAGTTTTTGATTAATGCTGGCACCAATGTGTGCTCCAACCCGACGGTGGCCGCCTCAGCCGACGGTGGCTTTGCGGTCGCGTGGACCGAAATTAATTTGGATATTCCGGCGGATCGTTGGGATGTCTGGGCGCGGCCTTTTTCGAGCACCGCAGTTGGCGGCACTATCCGGCGGGTCAATACTTACACGGTCGGCGATCAGGTTGGTCCTAAACTCAGTTCGTTGGGGACGGATTACTCCGTGGTGTGGACCAGCGTCGGACAAGACGGTTCGCGCGAGGGGATTTATGCTCAGTTTCTCCGAGGGGATGGGACGAAGGTTGGCGATGAATTGCGAGTCAACACTTCGACCATTAGTCAGCAGATGTACCCGGCGGTCGCTTCCGATGGGGTGTCCCGCTTCATGGCGGTCTGGTCGGGGTATGTCGGGGGTAGTGCTAGTCTCGATCTGTTCGCACAAAGATACGTCAATACCAATCAGCCGTTGAACGCGCCCGGCGCCCCGATTGTTAGTGTGTTGGATTCAACGCGCTTGGCTTTGACGTGGCCGGGAGTTTCCGGATTTACGATTTCCAATTATGAAGTCTATGCGGATGGTGCGGCGTCAGCCACCAGCGTCACGACCAATACGTTCTGGACGATGACGGGTTTGAGTGCTGGCAGCACTCACAGTTTCCGGTTGGCTTATGTGTTGGCGGATGGCCGACGTTCACCACTTTCCTCCTCCGCCACGGGGAGCACCTATATTTATCCCTTCACTCATGGGGGAATTCCGTATGATTGGATGTTCCAGATGTGGGGAAGTGAAACCGCCACTTGGCCGGCAGCGCTGGCTGATACGGATGGCGATGGGATTTCCAATTTGCAGGAATTCCTGCAAGGCACAAACCCCAAGGATGCCAGCAGTGCCCTGCGGTATAAATTACGGCCGACGGCACAGGGCGTTTTCTTGGATTGGAACACGCAGCCTGGTTTGATGTACCAAGTTCAAGTTTCTCCGCTGGCTGGGGGAAGCTGGGTGGATTTGGGAGGGCCGCGCTTTGCGGCGGGTACCAATGATTCCTTGTATGTTGGTGGTAGTAACAGTGGATTCTACCGGATTGGTCGCGTTCGTTAACTGAAGTTTTTATGGTTCAATCGATTCGAAGAATTTTTGTGGCCGTTGGGATGGCGTTGACTGTCGCCAACGCCTTGGGGTCTGCTTTCTTGGGGCCCAATAATGAGGCCTATCAAACCATCGAGAATGGTTATAACCCTAATGTGCTTGATCCCGCTCCCATAGCGGCCAAAAACCTAGCGGAAGAATACCGGCGGGTAACTCCGGTGATTTATTATACGTTTGACCAAAACTTCATTGATTATTTTGGCACGAACGGGGTTGATGCCGTTGAGAAGGCTTTTGCTGTGTTCAATGGGCTGACTAATGTTTCTAGTTACAGCTCCAGTTTGATGGAGTTCCCGATGGAAGCTCAGCGGGTCAATTATCAAGCTTCGGCTTTGTTTTTGACGGATTTGAAATCGGCGACCATGTCCTTGCTAATGGAGCAGCTTGGAGCGGCTCAGCCAGATCGCTATGTCTGGACCTTGCACGCACGCTGGCATGTAGGAACTGTGCCCTGTCCGGTCGGGCAAAATTATACGGTAGTTAAAAGAAACTTTGATCCAGTGGCCAGCAACTTGGATCAGTTGCAACCAACCAGTTATGTCAACGGGACGCTTTATAGCTACCGCATCGTCGAATTTTGCGATCCTCCAACCCCCTATAACTGGCTGGCCGACGCGGTTGAGTTCAATGTTGATCCGTTGGCGACGACTTTTTCGCCAGTTGCGTCTGGATTTGGGAGCATGCCATTTCTCTTGGGCGGGACAGCCTTGACGGCGCTGGGAGGCATGGGTGATGGCAGCTACTATACTGGCCTGACGCGGGATGACGTGGGAACGCTGAGATACTTGATGCGTTCCAACAATATCAACCGGGAGGCAGCGGGGTCCAATACGGTCACCTACGTAAAGGATACCACTCGAGAGTTATTGCTGATCACTGATGACGTCAATACGTTCGCGGAAATTGCCTTGGTCAGCGATCCAGCCACCTTGGTAGGATTCTATCCTGACCTGCAAATCCTCAATTCCACTCCGATTTTCACCAATTTGATCACGACGAACATCAATTATTCCTTCGCCAATTCACCCTTTGATCCCGTCGGGACTCCGCCGCGTCTGGTGACCACGACAACCATCGAGACCAATATTTTTGTCTTTTACAATCACACCTTTGGAAATGCTTACATCACTCCCGGGGTGCAGTTGGTTTCCAATTTTCAGATTCCTTTGGTAGCTGGCCATACGGCCTCAAATGGCATCGTCACGACGATTACCACCAATATTTCCACCTCGGCTTGTGGAGCTTTTGCCACGCCGGGGCAGGTTTGTACGAACATCAGTTTGACGCAAACCCTGACGCCAGGAATCTTCGGTGATTTCTATATTTTGCCCACCAACCTCTGTCAGGTTTCCATTGTCCGGACTCAGCAGGTTTTGTATAACGTCGCCGTCACAAATTTTACGGATAGCCTTACCGTCAGATTCACTAATTCAGCGGGACAAGTTATTTCCACCAATTCATTTTTTTCTCAGACCCCTTACCATACGTATACGCAATACCGTTATGCCATAAATCCGGTGTTGTGTCCTGAGAACGCCGTGGCCTACCGCCGGGGGATTGAGCGGGTGACTTTTGTGCGGCGTGATTACGATTCTTGGATTGGGAATTATTTTTATCCGACCAACAATGATTATATCCTGACGGCAATCACCAATAATAGTGCGCTACCACAATTGGTCCGCCGGACTGTCACCGTGCCGGATATTTTGATCACGGCTCAAGATCTGGCTGGTGGGCCGGGGGGGCCTTCGGGTGCGGGGGGGATCGCTAGAAATGTGGATTTCGATTCGAACAATGCTTTGGCTGGCTTGGCAGGTCCCGGGACGATCACTACGCCATCAGCCTTTACCTATACTAAGGTGGGGCCCATTTATGGAAACTCATTTCCCCTGATGGATGAGGCAACTGGTTTCCCTTTATTGTTGTGGGGATCATTTGATGGGAGCACCAATGCTCCGGTGGTCTATCCGAACGGCACCAGCGTGGCCGACTTGGAAAATCTGATTTTGATTCAAGTCAGTCCGGCGGGGCAGGCCTTGCCCAATGGCGCGCTGGGGGTCAACTATACCAACGTGTTCAGCGGTTTCTCTGTGACCGGCGGAACGCCGCCTTACAGTTGGAGTTTGCCCGGCTCCGGACTGCCACCTGGATTATCACTGGATCCCAGCACTGGTCGGATTAGCGGTGTGCCCACCGAGGACAATATTTACGACTTTACCATCCGAATGACGGATTCTGCGGCTCGGTTTGTAGATCGCCCCTACACAATCGCGATTGCTCCTTGATCGCATGACTACTCTACTTAAATTTCGTATTATGAACCGCCAGTCTTTTCTTCCTCTTGGTTTGGTGGCTCTGTTTTTGCCTTTGGCCGCGGAGGCCGCGTTGGACACTTGGGTCAATAGCGGAACCTTGGCCAATCCAGCAATTGATGCCACCAACGTCATTAATAACGGAACCATCTCGACGGGGACATCCATTCCGTTTGATACGTCCAATACCCGGAACTTCACCAATTCTGGGACCATCTCCGGAGCGATCGGGTTTCGTTTTGATAATGCGCCGCGTGATAGCACTGGGCAACTGATTGGTTTGCGCAAGCCGGCTGCAAATTTTCACAATCGTAACAGTGGGGTAGTGTCCGCGTTGGATGGTTCGACCATTGGTGGCTTTGCGGGCAGCGTTCTCTATGTATCGGCAACGAACATCGTCAATCAAGGAACGCTGACTGTAGGGGCGGGTGGGTTGATGCAATTGACCGGAAACAATGTCAACCTTTCACGCGGTGGCTTTGGGGTTTTATCGGTGGGCAACAATACAGCGCTCTTGGGATCGGTCAATGACAGTCCTATAGTCGGGCAATTTTATCCCGATCTCGCGGTCGCGGACTACTATTGGGCCCAGACAAATGCAAGCTTTCGGTTGGAAAACCTCATTTCACCGTTTGGAATTGTCTCCACGCCGACGCACAGAGTTCAGGGGATCAATCCGGGCGGCGCGGGATATTTCAATGCGAATGTCCAGTTGTCCATCATTCCGGATCAAGCAGACGCCATTTCCAATGTGCTCCGGTTCGCGACCGTGGCTCTCACGAACAGCGCTGGTGAACTCACCAACATCGTGGTACCCAGTAACGTGGTTCAACAAGCGGTCTTTGTCGCCATGCCGGCCTTTGCAGCGGCGATTGATCTTAGTTTTGCTCCTTCAACTCAGCCGACAAACGATTACGAATCCGTCTTTTTGACTTTGTCGGTGCCAGTGACGAATTTCATCACCGGAGCAGTTCAGGATGATGTCGTCTATTTTCAGGATACTTTGGCCGGTGAAACGGACCGGGGATTGTTGACCAATTATCTGACCACGCTGGCTGGGCAGTCCATCCTCCGGACTTCGCGGCCCAGACCGTATATCTTGTCCCGCATTCAACAGGACGCTGGCTCTCCCGGAAATGCCACGATCGGGACGGACTTCTTTTATGCTCCTAATTTCACCACTAACATCGCGAGTGCAGAGTTTGCTGCTTATTCCGGTACGCTCGATAACATCGTGGTGCGTCCCCCCAACATTCCGGCTGGCACGGCGACCAATCTGACCGGGCGGGTAGAAGTGCGCGCGGACAGCTTGGATTTGACACGCGCGCGAATTCGTGGCGAGGGGTTGGTTTCGCTGCAGGCCCGGCATTTGGTCGGGAGCAGCAATGCCGCAGTGGATTGTGAGAATCTGAGTTTGCAACTTGGTTCGACAAACGGGCTTTTGCGCGTGAAAGATATTACAAAAGCGACCGTTGAACGATTGCGTGGCGATGTCCGGGCTTGGAGCGCGGTGTGGAGCAATTCGGTACTCAATCGTGTTGACTAATTATGATGTCAGCACGAATCCCGTCGTGGAAGTGCCGATCACCAACTCGGTCAACGTTCTGTATCACATGATGGTGTACAATTTGAGAAGCCTGACGCACACCATCCCGGTGTCTGTGCAGCAGTTCAAGCTAACGGCTACCAATATTGTGATGGAGGATAATGCCAATGTGGTGCTGGAGTTTCTGCTCAAAGGTCAGAGCTTTACGCTGAATGGTCAGATGAATTTGTCTGGTGGCGTGCTTAATTGGTACTCCAGCAGTGCGCCGGATCTGCGCTATTTCACAAATAATGGCAGCCTGACAATTCCGAACGAGGCTCATTTTGGGGATGATGCCGTGCAAAATTATCTCGGATTCGTCAATCGTGGTTTCATCACCTCTTACGGGCAAAACATCAACAGTGTTTACACCGAGTTGGCCGGTCCTAATACCGTGACCAGTGCATTCAATCTGATCGGGACGGATGCCAAAGTGGATAATGGCAATATTACGGCTGCGGGCGACATTTTGTTGACCACGGCTACGATGAAATTTAACCGGGCCTTGATTCAAAGCGATAATCGCATTGTGCTCAACATCGCCAACGCGTTGCTCGATAATGGTCCAACTTCCAGCAATACGCTCGTTTGTGGTGATGGATTGATGCTCAGCGCGAAGCCCGCGACCGGAGATTTGTTGGGGACAACAGTTCGGACGATTGCCCCTAATTTCGGCTTGGTCAGTCACTATTGGGCCGGAGCTGATCGCGGAGCGACCACGGCTGGATTTTCCAACAATGTTGCCTTGGGGCGGTTGGTCCTATCACCGAATGGCTTCGGGACCGCCTTTGAGTTCATTGGCACTGGGGCGGCCAACGGGTTGTATGTTGATTTGTTGGATTTGTCCCAATTGTCCGATATCACCGAACAATTGTTGGTGGATCCGAACCTCACGATCTATTACGCCGCCGCCAAGCTCAGCTTTACGCCATCGGGCGGCATCTCGCCGGAGCAGTATTTGGAAAATCAATTCGGCGGACGGTTGCGCTGGGTTTCCCAATATGCCGGGGCCAACAGTTCCGTGGATGTCGTGATCAACGGCAATCAGACCATTAAAGTGAATCGCGCGCTTCGCGACAGCACCGTGATTGATTCGGATTCCGATGGAGTGCCTAATTACTACGACGCTTCGCCCTTCGATGGCGTGAGAATCACCTCTTCCACTCGGAGTAATAACCCTGCTGGGTTTGTGCTGACTTGGAATGCCGCCCCGAATACCGTGTATCGGGTTGATTATCGGACCACATTGTCCTCATCCTTGTGGACCACGCTTTTAATGACGACCAACACGGCATCCGTCATGGTACCTTGGTCGGTCATTGACACGAATGCGGTCGCTGGCCAGCAGCGGTACTATCGTGTCAGTTACAATCCAAACGGACCCTAGTTACAAAGCGGACGGCTTTTGTTTTGAAACCGATTCGCTGCCGGAATTTGGGATTTTCGGCAGAAGCTCATAACGATTCATGAAGATTCGCTTGTCAGTAATCACTGGCATCGCCACAGCGATGGCGACCACAAACCTTGTTACTGCTGCGGTGGCTCCGCCGCATTCAGTGCTGCCCAACTTGGACAGCCGGAAGTCCTTCACCAACACGACTGCGGCAGTGCGCTTGCAGACCGCCACGGCATCGGCGGCGTTGCTGAGCACGCAGGTCAGTGGCGTTCGCTTCCAGCCTGACACCCGGACGGGGGGGGCACGGTTTCTGGCCGCGCAGCGCGGTTTCCTGACCGGCGTGGGCGGCAACGGAAAAGGATTGAGTGCTGCGGGTTTGAATGCCTTACCCCTCAGTGATCCCTATCGAGTGGTCAAGGCTTTCGCCAACGAGCACGCTGCGGTCTTTGGTCACGATGCCTTACCTCTCAATGCCGCTCAGGTCAAAGTGGACGCGATTACTGCCCGCAATGGCATGCGGACGGTCATCTGGCAGCAACGGCAGGATGACATCCCCGTTTATGGCGCTTTGTTTGTCAGCCATCTGACGAAGAATGAGGAGTTGGTTTCTGTTTCGTCGCGATTTGTCTCCGATCTATCCCACTCCGCTTCGCTTGTGCCCGGGCGGGCTTCACTGGTGAGCAATCCCCCACTCAACGCGACTGCCGCCACGCGTCGGGCCGCTCTGGATCTTGGGGAAACGAACGCCTTGATTCAATTGACCCAAGAAATGTCCCCTGCTGGGGCGGAGCAGAAGCAGAGTTTTCTGTCTCCTCGGTTGAACGGTGAGACCTACGCGCAATTGGTCTGGCTGCCGTTGCAAGATGACTCCCTGCAATTGTGCTGGCAGGTGATTTTAACCAGCAAAGCGCGCCCGGAGATGTACCTGACCCTGGTCAATGCCCAGAATGGCAACGTCCTGTTGCGGCGTTGTCTGACGGCTTATGCTACCCCGGCGACATTCAATGTTTATACCAGTGACAGTCCCTCGCCGTTTTCGCCCGGCCTGAATACGCCTTCTAATTTCCAGCCGCCTGTGGTGTCGCGAACCTCGGTCACGCTGACGGCCTTGAATAACACCGCTTCGCCAAATGGCTGGATCAATGATGGCGGCAATCAAACGGTGGGTAATAACGTAGACGCCCATCTGGATCGGAACGATGACGACTTGCCTGATATGCCGCGTCCGCAGGGCAGTCCTAATCGTGTTTTTGATTTTCCTCTCGATTTGGCGCAATCGCCCGGGACGTATGGCAACGCATCCGTGGTAAATCTTTTCTATTGGAACAATTTCGTCCATGACCGGATGTATGATTTTGGGTTCACCGAAGCGTTTGGGAATTTCCAGACGACCAATTTTAATCGAGGTGGGGCGGGAAATGATGCCGTGTCCGCCGATGGTCAGGATGGGGGCGGATTTAACAATGCCAATTTTGCCACACCTCCGGATGGGATGCCGGGACGGATGCAGATGTATATTTTTAGCGAATCAACTCCTGATCGGGATGGTAGCTTGGATGCTGAAGTGATGGTCCACGAATACGGTCACGGAATCAGCAATCGTTTGCTTGGCGGCGGCGCTGGAATCAGTGAGTTGCAGACTGCAGGCATGGGGGAGGGGTGGTCAGATTTTTACGCTCTAAGCCTGTTGAGTGAGGCGACCGATGATCCGCACGCCGTTTATGCGACGGGTGGTTACCTGACCTATCAATTTTTTGGTCTGGATGCCAACTATTACTTTGGCATTCGGCGCTATCCTTACTGCACCGATTTGAGTAAGAATCCACTCACGTTCAAAGATATTGATCCCACGAAGGCGTCCACGCATCCGGGGGTGCCGATCAGCCCGATTTTTGGCGGCAGTCAGGCTGAGGAGGTTCACAATCAGGGGGAAGTATGGTGCATGACCTTGTGGGAGGTGCGGGCCAATTTGATTGATAAGCTCGGGGCGGTGGCGGGCAATCAGACCATGCTGCAATTGGTTACCGATGGCCTGAAGCTCGCTCCAGAAAATGCCACGTTTATCGAGGCCCGGGACGGAATCTTACTTGCCGATGAAGTTCTGACCGGCGGCGATAACTTGGCGGAACTTTGGTATGGGTTTGCCAAACGCGGTATGGGATTCAGCGCTTCAGCACCAACTTCGGACACGACTACCGGTGTTACTGAAGCCTATGATGTTCCGGATTATGTGATCACAGGCCCGACGGATGGAATTTTAGAAGTCCGCATTACGCCGGCAACGGGGGCGGCTTTGATCGGGAACACTACCAACAGCATTTTTGTCCGGGTCACGGATGGCAAGGCGGTGACGAACGCTACGGTGACGGCGAGTTTGAGCACTGGCGGCACCCTCAGCTTTGCCAACAACGGGCAGTTGCCCGATTTGGTTGCTAACGACGCCAATTACACGGGTAAATTTGTGGTCCCTAATTTATCGACGAATGTTACCTTGACCTTGGTGATCACTGCTCCAGGTAAAGATTCTGCCACTAATCTGATTACGTATGCCATCGTTCCTCCACCGCCGAATGACTTCTTTACCAATGCCATCAAAGTGCCGGCCGCCGGCAGCAATTACATTACTTTGAACGACACGGCCACCATTGAAAGTGGCGAGCCGATTCACGCTGGAGTGCAATCCACCGTGGCCTCCTTGTGGTGGACTTACACGCCGACCGCCAACGGCTCGGTGTTGGTGGATACGGCAGGCAGTCAGGCGGACACGGTTGTGGCCGTTTACACCAACAATACTTTGGCCGGATTGCAAACGGTGGTAGCCACTAACGATGTGGGAAGCCGTCAGCAGGCCTACGTCATATTTGCTGCCAAGGCGGGGGTGGCATATCGGATCGCTGTAGCCAGTTATGATGATAACAGCACCGGGACCATTCGCTTGGCGATTGTGCCGGGAGGGACGCCCGATACCACAGCCCCGAGTGTGACGGTTGCTTCACCAGTCAGCGGGCTGACGGTCACCACCAATCGTGTGACGTTGGTGGTGGTACCGCGATTGATCCCGATCCGAACCCCTCTGGCTTGCAACAAGTCAGTATTCGGGTCAGCCAAATTGATGTCGGGGCGGGGGTGATTGCAAATGGCGACAAGGCTTCTTCCGTGGCTTCTTTGATCAGCACGAATTGGTCTCAAACCGTTGGCTTGTTTCAAGGGGTCAATCAGATTAGCGTCAGCGTCAAGGACGGGGCTGGCAACCAGTCTTCGGCTATAACTCTGACCGTGACATATCGTCCGTTGGATCCGCCTAATGACTTCTTTGTAAATGCTATCGCGCTTACGGGGAACTCGGGCGTTAGTTCGGTCAATACGCTGCAGGCCACTAAGGAGCTTAACGAGCCGGTGCATGCCGGCAATGCCGGCGGCAAATCGGCTTGGTGGACTTATCAACCTCCCGCTGATGGACAGCTGGTCCTTTCTACCACTAATTCGACCTTCGATACACTGCTGGCGGTTTATACCGGGAGCAGTATGAACACGTTGACGCTGGTTGCCGCCAACGACGATGCCGCCAATGGTTCGGGGGGCAGCAGTGCTTTGGCGGTGGCAGTTCGTTCCAATCAGGTCTATCGCATCGCCGTGGATGGCTTTGATGCGGCGGGCGGCGTCGCTTATCTGCAATACTTACTGACTCCAGGAACGGTATACCGGCTGACAATCGCAACAAACATTGGCGGGGTAGTGCTTCCGGGTACGATGGATGTACTGGCGGGGGCAACGGTGCAATTGCTCGCGCAGCCAGCGACCGGATACAGCTTCGATAGCTGGAGCGGCGATGTGGTTTCACTCGCCAATCCGATCAATATCGTGATGAGTAAAGATCGTTCTATCGCGGCGCAATTCATCGCCATTCCTCACACCGACGGCTTTGAATCGGGTAATTTCACCGGGTTGGGTTGGACGACAGGCGGCAACCTGCCGTGGCTCGTGCAAAGCACCAACGTCGCCGCTGGTTCATTTGCGGCTCGCTCTGGCGCCATTGGGGCCAGTCAGTCCAGTTCATTGTTCCTGAGCCGGAATTTCCGGGCTGGGCTGGGCAGCTTTGACTTGCGGGTTAGTTCCGAGCCGACGTGGGATGTCTTTGCCTTCTACGTGGATGGTGTCTTGCAGCAACAATGGTCTGGCGAGCTGGCTTGGACCAGTTTTGCTTTCCCGATCACGGCTGGGACGCATACTTTTGAGTGGCGTTACAGCAAGGATGCGAACAATAACACGGGGCTGGATGCGGTCCTGATTGACAACGTCAATTTGCCCGTCGTCATGCCGGTGAATGCTTCCACGCCAGCCAGACTGACGGCCCGGCGGCAGACGGATGGCCAAGTGTTCTTGGATGTGCAGGGGCAAACCAATCAGCTTTATAACATTCAAATTTCGACCAACCTGGTGAACTGGCAGACTTTGGCCACGCTCGTGACCGTAAATGGTTCAGGCCATGTGCTCGATCCCGGAAGCCCGACTAACAGCATCCGGTTCTATCGGGCGGCGACGCCGGTTCCTTGATGATGGCAGGTTTGCTGCCGAGCATGCGGCGAAAAGTTTCCCAGTGAAAACCTTCGGTCTGACCGGTGGCATCGGTATGGGAAAATCCACGGCGGCGCAATTGTTGCGATCCCGCGGCCTTGCCGTCATTGATACGGACGACCTTGCCCGGCAGGTGGTGCAGCCGGGGCAGCCAGCGCTTGTTGAAATCTGCCAGACGTTCGGCTCTGAGTTGCAAGATGCTTCCGGCGAGCTGCGTCGTGATGCGCTCGCCAAAATTGTCTTCGCTGACCCCGTTGCGCGCGAGAAGCTCGAAGCCATCACGCATCCCCGTATCACTCGACTCTGGCGGGAACAGCTTCAGGCTTGGCGTGCCGAGGGGCGCTCGGTGGCGGTGGTGGTCATCCCGCTCTTGTTTGAAACAAAAGTTGAGGCGGAGTTTGATGCCATTATCTGTCTGGCTTGCGCTGCGGCCACGCAACAGCAACGTCTCGCCGCCCGCGGTTGGTCAGGCGATCAAATCCAGCAACGCCTCGCTGCGCAATTGCCCGTGGTTGAGAAAATGTCTCGCGCCCATTTCGTGGTCTGGTCTGAGGGAGCGGTCGAGATGCTATCGGCCCAGTTGACGCGGATTATTCCGGTGGGGTGAAGCAATCGTTACGGCTGGGCGGGAGTAATGGCTTTAAAGAAGCGGGCATCCAGAGCGGGGCCGTAATTGGAATTTGCACGGTCCGGTTGGTTGTGTCTGCAGTAATGTCCGTGAACTTCAGCCACTCGGTCATGTTGGTGGCATCGCAAAACAGTACGCTGTATGAGTGTCCCGCAATCGCTTCCAGCTCCAACCAGCAATTGGTCCCGGTCGGAGTGGCAAAAATCTGTAATCGCAACGCACTGGTCGCATCCAACGGGCTGGTGCCGGCCCAATATTCTTCTCGGTTCGTCATGCCATCCTGATCTGGATCACTGTTGGCATCTGGCGTCGTCCAATCTGTGCCGTTGTCGCGTTCCCATTCGTCCGGCAAACCGTCGCCATCACTATCCGCGGTCGGAGCGAACCGGCCCGGGGTTATGGCTGCGGCGGTCCAGTTAGTGGGCTCGCTGCTGAATTGCCGGGCTGAGAGTCGCTGCAACGACGGGCCACTGCCGTCGGCTGCGGTCGGCCAGGGCGATATTCGTCGTTTTGTATCCGACCACTTCGACGGCCACGTAAGGGGTGACTCCGGCGTTGGGATTATCGGGGGCAGCCAACGTGAGCGATTCCCCCGCGTTATTAAGCGCGCCCAGAATACGGACCGAG
The DNA here is from genome assembly GCA_049840435.1 of Verrucomicrobiota bacterium. Classification (GTDB taxonomy): domain Bacteria; phylum Verrucomicrobiota; class Verrucomicrobiia; order Limisphaerales; family JADLHS01; genus JADLHS01. The sequence continues at coordinate 104,512 of JASGKY010000036.1, forward strand.
GATCTTGTGTGTGTGCCGGCACGTTGTACTTCGCGCGGAGCAATTCAGATCGAATGGCGACAACCAAGAGCATTTCGGCGGGGTAGAGTTGGAGATTTGGTGGGAAAACGTAACTCAGGCCATCGATACGCCAGGTGTTGGTGGGGAAATCGGGATGATATAACCGGTGACGATGGTATCGCCGGTGTTCAGCAATTCGATGAATTCATCCTCGGTTGGACTGCTTGGATGATAATGGATTTCGTTTATGACAATCGGGCCAATCTGCGGCCCGGCATTGGTGGTTCCGAGCGTGACGGCGCGTTGCAGAGGGAACGACTCGACGCCCGCACTATTTATCGCGCGGCCAAAACTCCGGCCGTTGAAGACTGCTCCAAAGGCGAAACCATGGCTGTAACCGGTGAGTTCCGCGTTGGTGTTTGCGGAGGTGAATAGATAAACCTCTTCGCCCGTGGAACTGAAGGCGAACGCAGTGTTGCCTTCCGTCCCAGAAGTTAAACTGGCTGTCGTCAAAAAGTAAAAATTCGCCCGCCGGGGTTGCTGCTCCGCCGGGATGCGGTACTTCTTCGGCATTGTCGCATTGTCAGTGAGATACCAGCCGCTTACATCCACGGTCGCATCCGTAGCGTATGCTGCAATTCGATCGCATCCCGCTGCGGCAGGTCTGTGTGGGTGAGGACTTCATTGATCACGATGGGCGGGATGCTTGGCTCGGGATGATACTACGCCTGGCGTGCCGCCGGGTTGGTGATTGCTCGCCACTTGGTGCCGTTATCCGGGGCTGGGGTGAGACCGGGGTGTTTTGCACAGTGGGAGAAGCTCTGTCAGTCGGGTGTGATTGGCGAAGGCGCTTGGTCATCGTAGGTGAAGGAGAAAACAATGCCGCCAGACGGGAAGTTCAAAGCTCAGGTTTTCACCGCTGTTATCCAACTGGCCCGTGTAAGTGGGCGGCCACCGAAATGTCCGGATACTTGGTCTAGTAACCAGTGGCATTGCGTGCCAGCACCAAAAACCCATTGGCGGGCAGCAGTGTGTTGTTTGAGAAGGTGAATGTGATTCCAGTGCTGAAGGTGAGCCCGGAGAGGTTGAGTGTTGGTGAATTTTTAAATTCGAGGAAGTTCCAAGATCATTGCCGGCTATGGAGTTCAGCGCTGGCGGATTGTAACATCATGACCTCGGTGATGACCAATTTCGTCAGATCTTGGGGGGGCGTGAAGGTGGCATCGGTCAGCGCGCTCCAAGCTGTACCGTTTCTTACCCGAGTGCGGATGCGGGTGGGCTGGGTGATGGTGACAGCGGCTTCATAACTTTGTGCCAATGGGGTTATGGTGGTCGCCGGTTTGGCGCGGGTAGCTACCGTCTGTGGTGAAATAAATAGCGCCAGCAGTATTGGTGTGCGTCAGCGTGACTTCAAAGCCCGTTGAAATGTGCCGCCGAGTTGGTTTCGGTTTGGGGCACTTCAAATTGCGGAAACAGATTGTTGGCCCAGGAGTTGGATTCAGCACGATGGCAGCACGGAATAGGGGAAATAGTTGGTCATCAACCCGTCGCTCGCCGTCCGCCAGTTGTTATAATTGAACGCCGGCTCCTGCTTGGCGTCGCCCCAACGGGCAGATTCGGTGATCGACAGGCCCGATCAATCTCTACGCCGGCGCGCCTGGTAGCGATTGCTGATGGCGTTGAACGTCAGCACGCCGGTGTTGAAGAAGTGGCGTTGGATGTGGTCGCCTACAAGAACACGAAACTCTTCGTTCGCCGAAAGTTGTTGCCAGAGGTATTGCGGGTTGCTTTGGGCAAAAGAGCTGCCTTGGGCTGGATCCCCGGCTGGGAATGGTCCGGTCCGGTCATCATTGAGATTGTAGAGGGTGTTTTCGGAATCGTGTAATACGAAGCGAAAGCCGCCGTGCTGGCCACTGCGATCACGCAACCCATACCAATTGTTGATGGATATCCCGGTGGCTGAAATGGGGGCGTCAAAGTTGCCGGTGTAGAGGATCACCAACATGTAATCAATCAAGGCGGGCACATCGAGCAAGTTTTCATTAGCCGGGTTTGGCGTACCATCGGGGTTGTTGCCTTGAATTTTCTGGTACACGGCTGCGGTGGTAAAACCACTGGTAGCCGCCTGCCACAACCGCTGCCACGCCGGCTATAGGGTCCCGTCCGTGGGAATAACCTGATAACCGGAATCCGGGTCCACCTTGATGACATCGAGTAATTGTGGGCGTTCGCCGCCGAAATAGCTCGCGCCAAAGCTTGCTTCGGGGCGTTCTTGAGTGTTGAACAAGACCCCAATATTGGCCATTGAGATAGAGATGGTAAAAATTTCCATGAGTGGAAACCCCGCCCATGGCCAGATGGGTATCGCGGGAAAATGGATCGCGCGGAATTTGCCGGACATGCCGGTAAAATACAAGGAATCGTCCTGATGCGAACGGAGGTCGAATTTCTTCGAACTCGCGGCGTCCGGTTGGGCCAAAGAGCGGGAAGTTCAAGCGGTTCGCGCCGTAATCCGCCCGGAGTATGAGGCGAAAGGAATGTTTGGGATTGTTCACGCTGCGGCTCCAACCCCCACGAATGCGCAGCCCGCCGTTAATTTGAAATTGCTTCGCTGGATCGCCGGCTGGGTCGAGTAATTCCACCGAAGTCATGCGTTCCCAGGCAATGCCGTCCATCGTGGGATTGGCATAGATGCCCGTGCTGGAATGGAGAGGGACGTCCAGCGGCAGGACGAGAGAGATGCTGGGAATGGTTTTAGAGGCTATTGGTGAGCGCCGTCGCCCAGTTGGCATGGTTCACGATGTTAGGGTCCATCCCATAGTCCACCACGTTTCCGCCCCAAGTGGTCGGCCAGCCGCTCGGCACCGTGCCAGTAGGCGATTGCCGGACGACTTGGGCGGCAAAAATGTACGTGTGGGTAATGATCGGGCTTGGGGCGGCATCGGTCTCAAAACCAGCGGCCAGGGTAGTCGTGTTGGTGATGACAATGGGATTGGTGTAAACGATTCCACTCGTGGCAGTGGGCTGATCGCCATTCAACGTGTAACGGATGACGGCCGTGGGCGAAGTGCTGGTCAGCGTCACGGAGAAATTCGTGGTGAAAAAGCCGCGCTCCGGCATGAATTGTGGGATGGCTGCCTGCGCAAAGAAACTCGTCGAATTTGTGGTGCCAGGGGTGAGGACGGCGAAAAATTTTTGGACGGCCAGGTTGGTTGGGGTCAATCCGTAGGAGACGTTGGCGCGTTGTGCTGGAAACGTTGGGGCATACTCTGAGGTGATCGTGAGGCCATCCGGTTGGACCAGTGCCAGATATTCACCCTCGGCGGAAAGACTGAAACTGGTGTGCAAAGGGGCTCCCGAAATTGCCCGGTTCTTGCCACTGGCAAAGACGACTAAATAGCCGCCAGGGGACAGGTTGGTCGAGGGGAAGACCCATTTATCGAGATTATCTGCTTCATCCGTGAGCCGCCAGCCGGCCAGATTTAACGCGGTGGTGGCGTTATTATGGATTTCGATCCAATCTGAAGAATCCCCGTCTTCATCAGTCAAACCGCCTGTGTTTACCGCGAGAAATTCAGAAATAACAACAGCCGCTCGCGCTGGCGACGTCAGGCATGTTAGCAGGCATAAAACCATCAACAAGCTGAGGCCGGTTGTGCGCAATGCCAATGCTGCTTTCAAAACTGTGTTTAAATCTTGCCCGCTGACTTTCAAGTTTGTCACTCCATGGTCACGCCGCCACCGCGCCTGCTATTTTGAGCCGCAGGGTAGCTAACGGGCGACCGTAATTCCCATCCTCACGATTGAATTGTACCAGTCAGGGCTGCAATCCCAATTTGGATTTATACGGATAAATTCGCTGTGGATGGCTTGGTGATTACCTAGGCTGAATCCTTTCATGAGTAGTTGCTTGGCTTGCTGCTGCCGCATGGAATGGTCTTTCTGTTCATTAGCACCATGGTGAGCATTCCCATATTGTTTCCAGTTGTGCAATGCTCGCGAACATGCCGCGAAGATTCATGTCGCTATGTCGTGGCGGTAATCTGTCGGGTTGAGGTTTCCTCCGTTCCTGAAGCGGGGTGGCATTCTCTGGCTTGTTTCGTAAGTTTGGCTTCAATGGTTGGGGGCGGCGGCCTCGAACCAAGCAAGATTTTGAAAATTATTCCGGATGGCGGCGGCTTTTTGTTTTGCAACAGGGCGATGCTTTGTTACACCGTCCTCGCATGATTCTTCCTCCGGACGAACTGCGGAAACTCACGGAACTCAAACATCGTTCCCCGCACTCGGTTCTAGGCCTGCATCCGCACACAACCCCACCCGGCATTGTCGCCCGGGCGTTGTTGCCCAATGCCAGCAAGGTGATGTTGCAACCGATCGCGAAGGCTGCTGGGGTGGCGATTGAACTGCATCGCGTTCATAAGGCCGGTCTGTTCGAGGGGGCGACGGATGCCGTCACCGAGGTTTTTAAATACGAGCTCGTCATCACCGACGACAGGGGCAACACCCGGACGGTCCGCGATCCGTATTCGTTCCTGCCGACGTTGAGCGAGGATGATCAATATCTGTTCGGCAAGGGTGATGATCGCAAGCTTTACGACAAGCTCGGCGCGCAGTTGCGCACGATGGATGGTGTGGCGGGAACGAGCTTCGCCGTCTGGGCGCCGAATGCGCAGCGCGTGAGCGTCGTGGGCGATTTCAACAATTGGGACGGGCATTATCATCAGATGCGCTCGTTAGGATCGTCCGGCGTCTGGGAAATTTTTATTCCGGGCGTGCGGCGAAGGCGCGCATTACAAATATGAGGTGCGCGATCATCACGGCCATATTCGCATGAAGACTGACCCGTGCGGCTTTTTCATGGAAGTGCCGCCCACAACGCGTCCATCGTTTGGAACAACAAAAAGTTCAAGTGGACCGATGACGCGTGGCTCGAAGAAGCGGAAAAAGACCAATCCGCTGCAAGCCCCCGTCAGCATCGTACGAATTGCACATCGGCTCGTGGCGCAAAAAGAGCGAAGGCCGAGTCGTTTGGCTATCGTGAATTGGCGGAACCGCTGATTGAATACCTCAAGCAGATGGGCTTTACGCATGTGGAGTTTATGCCGCTGGCGGAACACGCGTTCTATCCGTCGTGGGGTTATCAGGTCACCGGCTTCTTCGCGCCGACGAGTCGCTACGGTACGCCGGAGGATTTGCAGTATCTCGTCAACGAACTGCACAAGGCCGGCATCGGTGTCATTGTGGATTGGGTGCCTGCACATTTCCCACGCGACGATTGGGCGCTGGCAAAGTTCGACGGCACCGCCCTTTACGAACACGAAGACCCGCGCAAGGGCGCGCATCAGGATTGGGGCACGCTTATCTTCAATTACGGTCGCCACGAGGTTGTAAATTTTCTCATCGCGAACGCGCTGTTCTGGTGCGAGCGCTATCACATCGATGGCGCTGCGCGTGGATGCCGTCGCCTCGATGTTATATCTCGATTACTCGCGCAAGCACGGCGAATGGATTCCCAACAAATACGGCGGGCGGGAAAATCTGGAGGCGATTGATTTTCTCCGGCAGTTCAATCATCTCGTTCACACAGAATTTCCGGGCGTGATGACCATTGCGGAGGAATCCACGGCTTGGCCGCAAGTCACGCGGCCACCCTACGTCGGCGGGCTCGGGTTCTCGATGAAGTGGAACATGGGTTGGATGCACGACACGCTCAAGTATTTCAAAAAAGATCCGGTGCATCGCAAATACCACCAGCACGACCTCACTTTTGCGATGCTGTATCAGTATCACGAGAATTTCATCCTGCCGCTCTCGCACGATGAGGTTGTCCACGGCAAAGGCTCGTTGCTGCGCCGGATGCCCGGCGATGATTGGCGGCGTTTTGCGAACCTCCGCCTCCTGCTCGGTTATCAGTGGCTGTTCCCCGGTAAGAAACTCCTCTTCATGGGCGGCGAAATTGGGCAGAGCGGCGAGTGGAATGCCAATGCCGAAGTCGAATGGCATCTGCTCAACGCCGGGCCGTATCACAAAGGCGTGCAGCGACTTGTTGCGGATTTGAACCAGCTTTATCTCGCCGAGCCGGGGCTGTGGCAGGCGGATTTTGACAACACGGGCTTCGAGTGGATTGACGCCTCGGATAATCACAACAGCGTGATGTCCTTCATCCGCCGCGAGCCAGATCGTGTGAGTGAAATCGTCGTCATCCTGAATCTCACGCCCGTGCCTCGACCCAAATATCGCATCGGCTTGCCACGTCCGGGCAAATGGTTCGAGGTCTTGAACTCGGACGCCGCAATTTACGGCGGCAGCAACACCGGCAATTACGGCAGCGTGATGGCCGACGATCAAGACCTGCACAACCAGTCTTATTCCGCCGAGTTCACCTTGCCACCCATGAGCATCATGGCGTTCAAGCCGGAGCAACCGTACGTGCCTCCCGTGCTGGAGGAAAAGGAAGAGGCTGCGCCGCCTGCCAAAGAAAAAGAAAAGCCGGCAAAGACTGCTTCAACACCGCCCGCCGCCAAGCCTGCGACTTGAAATCAAACCATGCCTGAAGTCTTCCACGCGCTCGGACTGCACCTGCACCAGCCGCTCGGCAATCTGGTGTCGCTCCACAATTCCATCGAGCCGTGGGAAGCCAAGCAAATCCTCTGGTGCTACGACCGCATCACGCGGATGCTCGACCAGTATTGGGACGTGGCGCGCTTGCACCTGAGCTTTTCCGGCACGCTCCTCAAGCAGCTCGAAGACCCCGGCATCCGTGAAACCTTTTCCGATACGGTCAACATCGCCGACTTCATGCATCGCTTCCGGTGCGCGAACATCGAATACGTCGGCAGCGGTCTGTATCATCCGGTCTATCCGCTGACGCCCGCCGCCGATTGGGACGCGCAGACGGATTGGTGGAAAGGCCTCGGTCGCTCGCAACTGGGCCGCGATCACTTCAACGGTTTCTGGCCGCCGGAGATGGGTTTCTGCATGGAGATGATTCCGATGCTCGCGCGGCACGGCTTCAAATACGTGCTCGTGGATTCCATCTACCTCAAACCGAAGCGCGAGATGCGCTGGGAGGAAACGCGCTATCGCCCGTATCTCGCGCGGTTTGGTGGTGCGGAAATCATTGTCGTGCCGCGCGATCGCGATCTTTCCAACGCGCAACTCTCCGGCCTCGACCCCGGCTGGTTTCAAAACGAAATCCATGAGCGCACCAAGCACTGCGATTTTCCCGCGCTCGTGACGACGTGGACCGACGGCGAGAACGGCGGCTGGTTTCGCACCTCGCAGGTCGAGTCCGGCTTCTGGGGCTTTTTCTACAAACCGATCCTCGACCGTTACCGCGCCGGGACGCTGGGTTTCACGCCCATTCACATCAGCGAATATCTGCGCCGCTTCCCGCCGACGGAGGAAGTGGAGGTGCATCGCGGCGCGTGGAACACCGAGCATCATTGGGGCGGCGACTTCACGCAATGGACCGGTTCGCTCCTGCAAAAGAAGGGCTGGGACGAACTCAAGAATGCCAGTGATTACTACTGGCAGGTGAAAAAGAAATTTGACGCGCAAGCCGACCAGCTGGCGAACGCCGACGAAATCCGCCCGCTCATCGTGCAAGCCTACGATCATCTGCTGACGGCGGAGACGAGCTGCAATTTTTACTGGGGCAGCCGCTGGGTGCATCGCTCGTTTGACGGCATGGAGCAGACGTATCATTTGCTCGACACGGCGATGGGGAAAATGCAAACAACCTGAAGTCACGCGCCAACCAACGCATGTACATCATCCAAATCGCATCCGAATGCGCGCCGGTCGCCAAAGTCGGCGGGCTGGGCGACGTCGTCTTCGGCCTCGCCCGCGAACTGGAAATTCGCGGCAACTCCGTCGAGATCATCCTCCCGAAATACGATTGCCTGCGCTACGACCAGATTTACGGGTTGCAGGTCGCGTATCAGGATTTGTGGGTGCCGTGGTATGGCGGCGCGATCCATTGCACCGTGTTCTTCGGCTTCGTCCACGGGCGTAAGTGCTACTTCATTGATGCGCACGGGAATCACAATTTCTTCAACCGCCGCGCGTTCTACGGTCAGGTGGATGACGACCAACGCTTCGCCTTCTTCAGTCGCGCGGCGCTGGAGTTCATGCTCAAGAGCAACAAGCATCCCGACATCATCCACTGTCACGACTGGCAAACCGCCCTCGTGCCGGTGTTGCTCTACGAGATTTATCAGCACCTCGGGATGCGGCATCCGCGCGTCTGCTTCACGTTGCACAACATGCAGCATCAAGGCGTGACGCGGGAACACATCCTCCGCGCCACTGGCTTGAATCGCCACGCCTACTTCTTCCATCAAGACCGCTTGCAGGACAATTTCAATCACAGCGCGATCAATCTGATGAAGGGCGGCATCGTCTATTCCAACTTCATTACGACAGTTTCGCCGCAGTATCGCGGGGAGATTCTGCATTCCTCGCAAAGCTACGGCCTCGGCCACACGCTGCATGTGCATCAAGGCAAGCTCGGCGGGATTCTCAATGGGCTCGATTACGAGGTGTGGAATCCCGAGACGGACAATCACATCCCGCGCAAATACAGCATCAACACGCTGGACGACAAATTCGCGAACAAAGCCGCGCTGCGAAATCGTTTCTGGCTGCGCGATGTCTTGCGCCCCATTGTTTGCTATGTCGGGCGGCTCGATCATCAGAAAGGTTTGCCGCTGGTGACTCACGCCATCCACTACTGTCTGCACAACGGCTGCCAGTTCGTGCTGCTCGGCACGGCGGCGGACGCGCGAATCACGCATCAGTTCCACGAACTCAAGCGTCATTACAACGACAATCCCGATTGCCACATCGAGATCGGCTTCAATGAAGACCTGTCGCGCCTCATCTACGCCGGTTCGGAAATGATCATTGTGCCGAGCTTGTTCGAGCCGTGTGGCCTGACGCAGATGATCGGTTTGAAATACGGCACCGTGCCCGTCGTGCGCGCTACCGGCGGCTTGGCTGACACGGTATTTGATGCCGACCATGCGCCGAAGCCGTATGGTGAGCGGAATGGTTACACGTTCAACGATTTCAACCACGCCGGCATCGAGTCCGCGCTGCACCGCGCCATCGGCATGTGGTATTCGTATCCGAACCACTTCCGCGAACTGATGCAAAACGGGATGCGCTGCGATTACTCGTGGAATCATCCCGGCGGGCACTACCTGAACGTCTTCGAGCACATCCGCGACAAGTGAGTAGCGCGCCGAGTTCCGAACTGCCCGCGGCAATGCGTGCCAACCTCAAGCTCCGCCTCCTGCTCGCAGGGCAAATCGGATTGCTCACGATCCTGGGCTGGCATTTCCGTCACGCTTTGAATCCGGACGCCGTCGCTTATCTGCGGATCGCTTCGTATTTCTCCGAAGGTAAGTTTGCTCTGGCGCTCTCGGGCTATTGGGGGCCGCTGCTGAGTGGGTTGATCGCCGCCGGGCAATTGTGCGGGCTGGAGGGTTTGGTGGCGGCTCGGTTGGTGATGGGGTTGTCCGCCGTGTTTTTTCTTTGGAGTTCGCAACAGATTTTTGTCGCACTGCAATTGCCGGAGCGTTGGCGGTTGCCGGGACTGATCCTGGCGGCTTTGGCGAGCGCTTGGTGGTCTGTGCAATTCATCACGCCCGATTTGCTCCTCGCCGCAGTATTGCTTTGCGCGGCCAGTCGCATGTTGCAGGAGGATTGGCTCGCCAGTCACAAAGCGGCCTTGCAGACCGGGGCATTCTGGGGGCTCGCGTACCTTGTCAAAGCCATTGCGCTGCCATTGGGATTTTTGGCGATTGCGGTGCATTGCGGACGTTTGATTTGGGAACGTAAGGTTTCCTGGCGGGCCGCGCTGCGAAGTAGCGGCACGAGCATGATTGCCATGATGGTCATCGCTTCACCTTGGGTGCTGGCGTTGAGCGCCAAGTACGGGCAGCTCACATTTTCGACTGCGCCTCCCATCACATATACACTGACCGGCCCGCCGGACCAGGATCGTTACCATCCCTTTGCGCGAACCTTTCACCAGCCTGAGCCGGGGCGCATTACGAGTTGGGAAGAACCGTCGCGAATGGAGTATCACCATTGGGTGCCGTGGGAAAACTGGTCGTACGCTCGACATCAGATCAAGGTGCTCGCGGAGCATTGTCTGACGCTGGCTGTGTTGTGGACGAGCCTCAATGCTGCAGCGTTGATGTTGGCGGGAATCTGGTTGCGGCAACTGTTGCGGTCGCGCGGGCATTCGCCGTTCAGCGACGTTCTCTGGTTGCCGGTGTGTGTGGCGGCAATTTATCTGCCCTGCTTTTTCACTTTCACTGAGCAACGTTTTTTTTACGTGAGTTTACCCATTTTCTTTGTGGGCACGGTGCGATGGTTGGTGCCGTCAGAAAGCGTGGCCAGTCGTGGTCGTATGTGGATTTTGGGATTGCTGGTGGCCATACCGCTCTTGATGCAGGTCGGGCTGTTCCAAGATCGAACCGCGACGGCGGGCCGCGTCGCGGCGCAATTGGCGGATCGCTTCCGGGCCGCGCAACTGACTGGGCCGCTGGCGGGAAGCGCGAATTTGCCGGGGGGGCGTACGGGACTATATCTTGCCTTCCTGTTGCAACAGTCCTGGCATGGCGACAAACTCGCGCCGACGTTGGATGAAATTGCTGCGTCGCGTGCTCGATATTTTGTGGTGCGCCGGGCGACGCCGCTGGCCGCGCAGTTGCAGGCCGATGCGCGTTTTGAGGGACTTGATGCGCGGCTGTTTGGGGAGGAGAACACTGCCGCGCTTTGTCCGGTGCAGGTGTTCGAGATTCTGGTGACTCGCGATTAGAGCAGTTCCGCCTGCTTTTGTTTGAGTGGGGCGAAGCTCATGCGATGGATTGGGCACGGGCCGAGCTTTTCAATCGCGGCGAGATGTTGCGGCACGCCGTAGCCTTTGTGGACAGCGAAACCGTAACCGGGAAACTTCGCATCAAACTCCAGCATCATGCGGTCGCGCGTGACTTTGGCGAGCACGCTGGCGGCAGCGATGGAATAGCTGCGCGAATCACCCTTCACCAACGCGGTTTGTGGCAATGTCATGCTTTTCACCGGGCGACCATCCACGAGCACGTGCTGCGGCTGTGGCTGCAATTGAGCGAGCGCCTCGTTCATAGCGCGATGCGTGGCTTGGAGGATGTTGATGCGATCAATCGTCGCCGCATCCACGATGGCAATGGCGTAACGGAGGTCGGGATGTGAGGTGATGATCTGAAAAAAGTTCTCGCGCTGTGCCTCGGTGAGTTGCTTGGAGTCATTCAAGTCAACCAATCGCTCGTCAAATCCACCATTCGCCCACGTCGCCTGTAGAATGACCGCCGCCGCCACGACTGGCCCGGCCAACGGTCCGCGCCCCGCTTCATCCACGCCCGCGACAAGCGTGAATTCGCGTGACCAAAGGTTGCGTTCGAATTCGAGGCGGTCGGTCAAAGGGGCTCGTAATTTTTTGCTCACAATCAAATCCTAATTGTTTCCAAACTGGAATTTGCTGGTGCAGTTTAGGCGACTGTCCGCTTGCTCATACAGGCAAAATCTTCACCATTTGCCAGTCATGACGGCCCGAAAGAAATGGATACTGTTATTTGGTTGTGCGCTCCTCGCTCTCTGGGTGGCTTTGGCTGATAGGGGGAATTCACAGCCAAGTTATAAAGGGCGAACGCTTCGTGAGTGGGCGATGATTAGGGCGTTTAGTCATCCAGAAAACTTGGTGGCTGACGCTGAGGAAGCCATTTGCAATACAGGCACAAATGGTATTCCTACAGCGTTGGGATGGGTTTCCTATAACCCCGCTGAATCCCGAATCAATTCATTCCGCTGGAAGCTCTCGCGACTGCCTCTTCCACAGGTGTTGAATGATGCATTGCTGAGGCCGTTTCATGAACAAGAGCGGTTGGGATATTGCATAGATGTAGTCTTTTACCTGCTGAATACGAACGCAGCGTCAGCAATTCCTGCCTTGGCTCAAATTGCAAAGACCAACCGCGATGTTGTGGTTGCAGAGCGTGCAGTTCGAGCGCTCTGGAGAATTGGGCCACAAACTATTCCTGAATTGGTTGGAATCATCGAAGACACCAATTCTTTTGCGCGAGCTGATGCGGTTTACAAGCTGGGGCTTATTCAGCATCAGCGGCATGATCCAGCAGTCGCGTCATTATTTTTGAAATCAGCACAAGACCCGGATGCAAATGTTTCGGCGAATGCTGTGGAATGGCTCGGTCGAATGAGCACTCCTGTTCAAGACGCGATTCCGGTCTTGATCGCAGCATTAAGATCAAGTCATCCCTTGACGCGAGTAGAGGCCGCACGAGCGCTTGCGCAATACGGTGCAGGAGCGTTGCCGGCCGTGCCTCAGCTTGAAGTGAATCTTCACGACTTAGACTTCCTGGTCCGAATTGAAGCCGCCATGGCGCTGGGCAAAATCGCTCCTGAAAGGTTTACCAAAGCTCCCGACCAAATACTTAAATTGTATACTCCAGAGCCCGCTGCGCCGCGCTGATCATTTCAACTTCACCGGCTTGCCCGTCGTTGCTGACTTGTCGGCGGCGAACATGATTTCGTGGGTGCGAGCGGCTTCGGCGAAGCTGGTGAGGGGCATTTCTTTGCCGGCAGCCAGCGCGGTGAAGAAGGCGGCGAATTGCGTGGTGTAGGGGTGATCAGCCACGTCGCCGGAATCCAACATGTTCATCGCGAGTTCGCCCCACTTGTTCTTGTTCGTCTTGAGCTTTTGGGAGTGAAACTTGTTGTCGAGCAGGCTGCCTTCGCTGCCGACCAGGTGCGTGTGGAAATAATACGGCTGGAGACAATCCACGATGGCGGCGCATTTGCCTACGCTGCCGTTCTTGAACTTCAAGAGTGTCACGCTGCTGGTCTTGTATTCGTAAGGCGCAAAGATTTTGCTCTTGGACTTGGTGTCGTAGCTTGTGACTTCGGCGACGTCATTGCCCATGCAGAGGAGCAGGGCATCGAGCGCGTGGCAACCGGCCGTGAGCAGGGCACTGCCGCCGGCGTCTTTGCGGGTGTTCCAGCGGAATTGGCCATACCACGGACCGATGCCATGATAATAATCCACTTCGCCGTAGTGCAACGTGCCGAGCAGGCCTTGATCGAGCACGGATTTGGTGGCGAGGAACTGGCTGGAATAACGGCACTCAAAGCAGACACACGTTTTCACCTTGGCTTTCTTGAGCGCGGCTTCCATCTCGCGCAGGTCTTTCAGATTCAGACAGAGTGGCTTCTCGATGATGATGTGTTTGCCGGCGCGGGCGGCTTTGAGGAACTGCGCTTTGTGCTGATTCGGATAGCTGCAGATCGAAACGGCGTGGATGTTCGGGTCGGCAAGCATCTTGTCGAGATTGTCGTAGGCCGTAATGCGACCGCCGTGCTTGGCGCTCAACTCAGCAGAATCCAGCGGGCGCGAGGAGTAAATCGCTGTGACCTGCGCGAGCGGGGATGCGTTGATGGCAGGAATGTGCGCGGAGGCGACCCAACCGTAACCAATGATGCCGACGTTGTATTTCTTCATGTGTAGAACTGGAATTAGTCTGCAGACATGCGACTCAGAGCCGTGCGGCTTGTCAAAGCAAAAGGTGGTTGCGATATAAACATGCTGCGCGCGAGTCATCCGAAAGCAGTGGGATTTAGAATGCGGCGGAGCACGGGCCTCCAATTGTCACGGCTGCCAATTAGTCGTCCGCCGTTCGTCTGAGTTTGTGACATAATTTTCCCCGGCCCTGCCCCGGGGGATTTAATACATGCCATTCTGCAAAGGAGGCGCATCAGCCTGTAAACATTGAGCAAGCTGCTAGTGGCTGCAGGTCTGCCGGGCGCTGGCACATAAGCTGCAAAGCTTCGGGCAAGGAGATGCAAAAATTGCAGACAGATTCATTGGCTCAGCCTTGGGCCGTATGTGCCGGACAACTTTGAACTTCATTTGTCCCTGACTCGCAACCTGCTTTAAGCCGATTTATTCATGAACACCCCCGTCTCACCCAATCCGCACAACTCCATTGTCGCTGCCCTCAAAGGCTTCGCACCGTGGCAACAGTTGAAAAGCAAAAACATCGCGTACCTGACCCTGCCGTTGCTCATCATGGCAACGGTGGTGGAGTTCGTCATCCTGGCGACCGGCTGGAAATATCAGCAAGCCGTCTGTCTGCCGCAGGGGATGGGCGTCACGTTCTTTGGCATCGGGCCGATCGGCGCGACGATTCTCGCGGTCGAGTTGCTCAAGTTGCCGCTCGCCATCTGGACGGCGTCGCGCGCGGGCTGGGCGAAGACAATGATGCTGTGCTGTGGTTTGCCGCTGATCTGTCTGCTCACGTTCCAATTGGTCAAGGACATGGCGGTGTATGAGATGGGGGCGGCGATGAAGCCGGCGAGCGAGTGGTTGGAAAAGGCCGCAGCGGAGGAAACCAAGATTTCCCAACTCAACGCCCAGTTGAACGCTATTCAAGGCAAGAAGACTGATCGTGAAGCCAAACTGGCGGAGTTTGCCGCCAAGAAGGCCAAGGCCAAGGCTGAGTTGGAGGAAGAGTTGAAACGCAACGATCAGGCGCGCAACGATGCCATCTCGCTCACGGAATATCAGACCAAGGAGTTGTCCACCGTGGAGGCCCGGCAGGCGGCGATTACCCGGCAGTTTGACATCGATGCGGCGCAGTTGGGCAAGGCCATCGCGGATTTGCGTGCCCGCCGGGAAAGTGAAGTGGGGTTAGCGAGCAAATGGAACGCGGAGGAAGCGCGGATCGAGAATGCCTATAAAACGAAGCTGGCGGCTTACACCAACAAGAAGAACGCTTACGAGAAGGACAAGGAAGAGTACCAGAGCGCCAATATTCTGAAGCGGCAATTGATGCGTGAGCCGGTTAATCCGGGCGTGCCACCAGAGCGTGAGGTGAACACGATTCTCAAGCCGACCCAGGTCGCGGATCTGGATGCCCAAATCAAAGCCAAGGAAGCCGAATTGGTCGCGGTCAACAACAAGCGCCGTGAGAGCGTGGCGTTGGTTGCTGCTGACGCGCAACGCATCCGGCAGGATTTCGATCGGCGTTCGCAAGCCAAGCGCGAGGAGTCGGACAAGCGGCGCACCGAATTGCTGGCGGCGCAGGAAAAGTTGAATGCCCAATTGGCTGCTGAGGAAAAAGAATTAGATCAGGCGCTTGGGGTGGCGGTAGGGAAGGTGGATGATATCCGGGCTGAAGTGGACGCCGCGCGCAAGCGCGCTGAGGGACACTATGAGGCGCGCGAAGCGGCGATTCGCAGCACGCAAGTGCATCGGATTGCGACCACGGTGGAAATCGTGCGCGGGCTGTTGTTTGGCGAGCGGCCGTTATCCATCAATGCGTCGGCCAAGGAACGTGGTGACGCGCTCACCGATCAGATCAGCATGGTGCGCATCTGGGTTTATCCAGTGCTGGCGTTCATCGTGGCATTTTTACCGACACTGATGGTCGAGGTTGGATTTTCCACATTGTTCAAACCAGACTCGCAACAACAGCAACGCCCACAGCATCGCTTGGGCTTCTTGGGGCGTCGGTTGCACGCGGTTTCTGTCCGGGCGGGTCGATTGAAGATTGCGCGAGCTGAACGGATGGCGCGCGAAGCCGCTACTGTGATCGCGACGCGTGATCAAGCGTTGGCCACCGCGAAAGCCAGTGCAGAGCAAACGCTGGCTGGGAAGGAAATTGAACTGCGGGCGGCGCGGGAAGCGACCGCGTCGGCGACGACTGGATTTGAGCAGCAGTTGAAACTTAAGGAAGCCGAATGGGTCGCGAAGTTCACCGAACTGGCGGACTCGTTGAATCGGGCGGTCATTGAGAAGGATTCGCTGCGCGACTTGCAGAAGACGGAAGTGGAGCGGCAGGTCCAGATGCGTCAAAACGCGTGGGCGGATCGGGTGTCGCAGTTGAGCAAGGAATTGGATGAGCAGCGCGCGGTTGCCGAGGCGGAACGCACGACGTTGATGGCCGAGCAGCAGAAAAGATTGCTCGCCGTGACCGAGGAATGCAAAGCGCAGGTGCTCCAAGCCCGTCGCCAGATGGCCGATGCACAGATGGAGGCGGTCGAGAAGAACGCCAAGCTGTCGCATGACCTGAAGGAAGCTTTGCACGCGCGGGATGCGGCAGAGTTCCAAGCCAAGCAACAGGCGGAGGTGTTTGAACGGCAGTTGGCGCAGACGCAGGAAGATGGCGCGCGGGAAGTGGAAAAAGTGACGCGGCAGGAAAAATACCGCTTCGAACGCCAGCAGTTGGATTTCGACAAGACGTTGCGCCAGCGCACGGATGACTTCGAGCATCGCGTGAAACAGCAGGAACATGAATTGTCGGTGGCTTTTGAGTCTCGCCTGGCCGAGGAAAAGGCCAAGATCGAACAAGACGCTCGTGAGCGGCGTGCCGAATTGGAACGCGAGCTGGAGACACGCGCCCGCGAAGTGGATGCACACTGGAACCGCGAATTGCAGCAGCGCGAGACAGCGGCGTTGAATCGCCTTAAGCAGCGCGAGCTGCAATTGGGAACGCAGGCGGAGACCCGGTTAAAAGATGTGCAGACCCAGGCTGAGGAATTGTTGCGTCGTCGGGAAGCAGAATTGAGCCGGCAGCTCGAAACACAAGAGCGGCAGGCGGAGACACGCTTGAAGGAGGAATTGCAACAGAAGGAACTGACGTTGCAGACCCGGTTCAAGCAACGCGAACAGGAATTGATCAGCCGTGCCGCGGCGCGCGAAGCCGAATTGAAAAATCAATCCGCGGCAGAGTTGCAGGCGCGCGAGCAGGAATGGGAGGAACAATCATTGGCTCAGGTTCGGTCGGTGGAAAGCCGCGCCACCCAAGAAGCCGAGCAGAAGGAAGAATCCTATCAGTTGAAATTACGGCAGCGCGAGCAGCAGTTGCAGGTGCAGTTCGACGCGCGGCAGGCGGAAATTCAGGCGCAGCGCGATCGGGATGCGCGGCGGCGGGAATTGGAATTTGTTGAGGCACAGCAACGCGAGCAGCACTTGGTGGCCAAGCTGGCCGCGCAGGCGGAAGCG
The DNA here is from genome assembly GCA_049840435.1 of Verrucomicrobiota bacterium. Classification (GTDB taxonomy): domain Bacteria; phylum Verrucomicrobiota; class Verrucomicrobiia; order Limisphaerales; family JADLHS01; genus JADLHS01. Next base: position 121,580 of record JASGKY010000036.1, read on the forward strand.
CATCAGATCGCCCAGAAGGAATGGGCGACGGAATTGGAGATCGCGCGCGGTGGCATGGAGCCGCTCAAGGCGCTGTTGGTCCGCACCGAAAAGGAACGGGATGAGGCGCGTGCGGTTGCAGATGAGGGCACGCGAATGTTTGAGAACTTGCGGAAGAAGTCGATTGAGGCTTCCACGTTGCTGAATGGCTGGGAAAATCGAGACAACCTCGCTGGTCGGCTGAGTTGAGACGCCGACAGATGATCACAGATGGCGACGAGATGCTCGTCGCCATCTGCTTTTGGAGCAGTGGTGACCGGCGCCGGGAAGGTGTCGCTTTCTCCTTCTCGGTGAGGAGTGTTGCCGCTGCTCCATTTCGTTTGGCTGAATCTGTTTTCTCTGTTCGGAGCGTGGCATCCATGGCCGGCGCAGTGCTAGCTGCTGCGAAGGTAAGCTGTGTTTTGTGGCAAGATTGAAAGGTGCGAGTTACTGCACCTGGGATGGGATCGCGTCTAGCTTGCGCGCAAAAATTTCAACGCTTCTTCCATGTCGGCGGGAATCGAGGCGGTGAACCGTACCTTTTTTCCAGTCCGAGGATGAGTGAATGCCAGCTTGTGGGCGTGGAGCAAAACGCGTGGGGCTTCGTAGTGGGTGAGTTCAGCGAGTTTCTTTGTTTGGCGCTGGCCGTAGGTGTCGTCGCCAGCGACCGGAAAGCCTAAATGTTGGAAGTGGACGCGGATCTGGTGCGTGCGACCGGTGTGCAAATGTGCTTCGACGAGCGTGGCTTGGTTCAGGCGCTCAATGACGCGATAGCCGGTGTGAGCAGGCCGACCGTCGTCATCGTCGTGAACGGCCATGCGTTTACGGTGTGTGGGATGACGGGCGATGGCGGCGCGGATGTTGCCTTCGTCGCGCGGCAGGAGGCCGCAGACGATGGCGAGATAGAATTTTTCCACGGTGCGCCCGGCGAATTGGGCGGAGAGAGCGACGTGGGTTTCATCATTTTTGGCGACTACGAGGCAGCCGCTGGTTTCCTTATCGAGCCGGTGGACGATGCCGGGTCGCGCCACGCCGCCGATGCCGCTGAGTTCACCTTTGCAATGGTGGAGCAGGGCATTAACGAGGGTGTGCTCTTCGTTGCCGGCCGCAGGATGCACAACAATGCCGGCTGGTTTGTTCAGCACTAGCAAGGATTTATCTTCGAAAAGTATTTCGAGTGGGATGTCCTCCGCTTTGGCCTCGGCGGGTTTGGCCGCGGGGATTTCAATGCGGACAACTTCACCGGCCCGTGGTGTATGCGTGGCTTTCGTCGGCTGGTCGTTGACGGTAATATGGCCTTCCTCAATGAGCCGTTGGATCGCGCCGCGGGAGAGTGCGGGGAATTGTTGACGGAGGAATGCGTCGAGACGCTCGTTGGGATAGGAGCGGTCAATCGTCAGGATTTCCGTTTGCGCTGAGGTCATGGCCGCGATGTTTCAGTTCGCGTTTGGCGCGGGCGGAGTTTTCGCTTCGAGTTTGGCTGTCTTTTCCGTTCGCCAGGTCAGCCAGAATATCAAGGCCACCCCAACGCAGATGCCGCTGTCCGCGATGTTGAATGCGGGGAAGCCGACTTCGCCTTCAGCGGTGTTGACGTAGAAGCGGAGGAAGTCGATCACATGCTGGCGGGTGGGCATCAGGCGATCAGTGAGGTTGCCAGCGATGCCGCCAAGAATCATGCCGAAGGCGAGCTGGCCCAGCACCGTACGGGTATCAAAATGTTTCCGGGCGAGGAACAGGCCGACCAAAGCCACAGCTGCTACGATTGCCAGCATTTTGTTGTTCCCGAAGAACAGACTCCAAGCCGCTCCGGTGTTGCCCCAATGCACGAATTTGAAGAAACCGTCCACAATCACCCGTTCCTGTCCCTGACCAAGGAATTGCAGCACAAGGTATTTCGTCAATTGATCCAAGCCATAAACGACCGCTCCCACCACCAGCAGGCGGCGGGTTGGCAGACCGGGTAATGGACTTTCGGTGTTCATCGCGGACTGTGACCGCTAAGACAGCCAGCTTGCCGGATTCAACTGGCTGAAATCCAGCGGAAAGAGCTATTGACTTCGAGCTCCTGTTTGATAACGTCTGCGTCCCTTTGTTGGAAATCGAATGAAAACGTATTTGCCGAAAGTAAATGTTGATGAGCGCAAGTGGCACGTGATTGATGCCGAAGGCGCTATTCTAGGCCGCCTGGCCGTTCAAGTCGCCGATATTCTGCGCGGCAAAAACAAGCCGACCTACACAGCGCACCTTGATGCAGGCGACTTTGTCGTCGTCATCAACGCCGAAAAGGTCAAGGTGACCGGCAAAAAGGAAACTGCCAAGGAATACATGACCTATTCCGGTTGGAAGGGCGGCGAAAAATATACGACGGTCGAACGGCTCCGTGCCCAAAAGCCTGAGCATCTCATCACCCACGCCGTCAAAGGGATGATTCCCAAGAATCGCCTCGGGCGCGTGCTCATGACCAAGCTCAAAGTGTTTAAAGGTCCGAAGCATGATCATGCGGCGCAGAAACCGACGGCGCTCAAGGCTGCAAACTAATTTCAACTCTGACTAAAGATGGCTACCAAGACTCCTGAATTCCTCGGCACGGGCCGCCGCAAGACTTCCATCGCGCGCGTCCGCATCGCAACGGGCAGCGGCAAGATCACCGTCAACGGCCGCGCCTTCGACAATTATTTCCCGATGGAAACCCTGCGCGCCACGGCGTCGCAGCCGCTTTCCGTCACCGGCACTGCCGACAAGGTGGACGTGAAGATCAACGTCAAGGGTGGCGGTCCGAACGGTCAGGCGGGTGCCGTCAGCCACGGCATCGCACGGGCCTTGCTCGAATTCGACGTGAACCTCCGTCCCTCGCTCAAGAGCGAAGGTTTGCTCACGCGCGATTCCCGCGCCAAGGAACGTAAGAAGTACGGCCAGCCGGGTGCGCGCAAGCGCTTCCAGTTCAGCAAGCGTTAATCGCACTGGAAACTTTCAAACCCCGCTGGCAATCGCTGGCGGGGTTTTTTGTTTATGCACACTGAATGGAAACAGAATGAGTTCGTGGTCTCGACCGATCCGGCCAAGCTGGACGTGACGGTCATCCATGCCTTTCTCACGCGCGCTTACTGGTCCGAGCAGATTCCGCGAGAAGTGATCGAGCGTGCGGTGAAGCATTCGCTTTGCTTTGGACTTTTCGAGGGCGACACGCAGATCGGCCTGGCGCGCGTAGTGACGGATTATGCCACGTTCGCCTATCTGTGCGACGTGTATGTGTTGGAGAGCTATCGTGGTCGGGGCTTGGGTAAATGGCTCGTTGAATGTGTTATGGCGCATCCACAACTTCAGGGCTTGCGGCGGTTCAATCTTGTGACGCGTGATGCGCACGGACTTTACGCGCCGCATGGCTTTCAATCGCTCGCCAAACCGGAGAATCATATGGAGCGGCACAAACCTGATATTTACAAAACCACCGCTACCGGTGAACAATCCGCAGCATAGAGAGCATCGTGAATATGAACTCAAAGAAAGTCGCCATTGTCGGCGCATCCGGTTACTCCGGCGAAGAACTCGTCAAACTGTTGCTGAACCATCCGCATGCAGAGTTGGTCGCTGTCACCTCGCGCCAGAATGCCGGACAGACACTCGCGCAAGTTTTTCCCAAATTTGCCAGCCATCCGAAGTCCAAATCGCTGCGTTTCGTTGAACCGAACGCCGAGTTGCTTGCCAAGCAGGCAGATGTCGTATTTCTCGCACTGCCGCATGGGGTCGCGGCGGAGTATGCCGTGCCATTGATGAATGCGGGTAGCATCGTGATTGATCTCAGCGCCGACTTCCGGCTCAAGAGCGCAGACATTTACAAAGAGTTTTACGCCCACGATCATCCTGCGCCGGAATTGCTGGCCAAGTCGGTTTATGGTCTGCCGGAGTTTTATCGCGAGCAGATCAAGAAGGCGTCGCTTATCGCGTCGCCGGGTTGTTATCCGACGAGCATTTTGCTGCCAACACTGCCGTTGCTCAAAGCCGGGCTCATCAAGCCACACGGGATCATCGCAGACTCGCACAGTGGTGTGAGCGGGGCAGGGCGCAAGGCAGAGATTGATTACTTGTTCTGCGAGTGTAACGAAAGCGTCCGCCCCTACGGCGTGCCAAAGCATCGGCACTTGTCCGAAATCGAAGAGCAAATGTCCTTCGCAGCAGGAACGAAAGTGGTGATCCAATTTACGCCACATCTCATGCCGGTGAATCGCGGCATTTTGACCACATTGTATCTCGCGCCGGCAGAACATTTCTCAGATGCGGCGGGCGCAGCCAAGTTGGGGGAGCAAATCGCGGCGTGCTATGCGAAGGCTTACGCGAATGAGCCATTTGTCCGCGTGCTGGAAGGCAAGGCGTTGCCGGATACCAAGAATGTCGTGGGCACAAACGTTTGCGAAATCGCGTGGCGACTTGATCCACGTACTGGCCGGCTCATCGTGATGAGCGCCGAGGATAATCTGGTTAAAGGCGCGAGCGGTCAGGCCGTGCAGAGCATGAATATTCTGTGCGGCTTCCCGGAAACAGCGGGGCTGGTCTAGCCGGAGCGCCGGGCGTCGCTCGGCGTGTGGGTAAACCGATTCAAACCGGGCATTGTCCGGGGTTTTGAAAATGAAACTGCCTTACTACGAAGTTTCGGCTTTCACGACGAATTCATTCGGTGGCAATCCGGCGGGCGTTTGTCCGTTGGATACTTGGTTGTCAGATGCGGTTCTCCAAAACATCGCGGCGAATAACAACTTGGCGGAGACGGCTTTCACCGTGCCTCATGGTAGCGATTTCGAATTGCGCTGGTTTACACCGACGGTGGAAATGGATTTATGCGGTCACGCCACGCTTGCTGCTGCCTCAGTGTTGTTCCGCGAGCGCGGTCTAAGTGGTAAAGAGGTTCGCTTTCATTCCCGCAGTGGGTTGCTCACTGTGGCCCGCAACGCCGATTTGTTGACGCTGAACTTTCCATCGCGCCCGGCAACACCAGCCGCCGCACCCGAAGCATTGTGGCGCGGGTTGGGGGCAAGGCCGAAAGAGGTTTTCAAAGCCCGGGATTACCTTGCGATCTTTAGCAGCGAAAAAGAGGTGCGGGCGCTGAACCCAGATTTTGCCCTGCTCAAACCCCTTGATTGTCTCGGCATTATTGTGACAGCGACAGGAGCAAGCAGTGATTTCGTGTCGCGCTTTTTTGCGCCGGGGGCAGGGGTGGACGAAGACCCAGTAACAGGTTCGGCGCACTGCACGCTGATCCCCTTTTGGGCGCAACGATTGGGAAAGAACGAATTGTTTGCCCGCCAAGTGTCACAACGTGGCGGGGAACTCTTCTGTGAACTTGCGGGTGAGCGTGTCTATATCGGTGGACATGCTGTGCATTACTTGCGGGGTGAGATTAAAATTTCTGACTGAGACAGATAAACATTACTTGCGGTGAAAGAAACGCAAAAAACGGCGAGGTTGCGACGGACGGTTTACTTATCCTCTAAGCGGCTCGGTTGAGCCAACTTAAACTATGGAATGGATAACGAAAATGTCGGAAGTGAATCCGGTTGCTTGGGCGGTGTTGGTGTTGACGTTGACGGGAGCGCTCGGGCTGTTGTTTGCGAGTGTGAAAGTGCGCGGTGTAGGCTTGGGGATCGCGGGGGTCTTGTTTGCGGGGATCATCCTGGGGCACTTTGGCTTTCACATTGAAAAGGAAATTCTCGAATTCGTTCGGGAATTTGGGTTGATTCTGTTTGTGTTCACCATCGGTCTGCAACTCGGACCGGGATTCTTTGCCTCGCTACGAAAGCAGGGATTGAAATTAAACGTGCTGGCGTTCAGTGTTGTGATGCTGGGCATCGTGACCACGTTGGTGTTCGTGAATAAAGTCATGGGGATTGATTTGATCGCGTCGTTGGGATTGTTCTCGGGCGCGACGACCAACACCCCATCGCTCGGGGCGACGCAGCAGACGCTCAAGTCGTTGGGTGAGGCGTTTGCGGACAAAGCCACCTTGCCATCACTGGCGTATGCCGTGGCGTATCCGGGCGGCGTGTTTGGTATCATCTTCGTGCTGCTGTTGCTGCGGTTTGGTTTCCGCATCAATCCGGAACAAGAAGCGGAGGCGTATCGCAAGGAGCAGCGCAAGGGTGTTGATCCGGTGGAACGCCTGAACATTCTTGTGAAGAATTCCAATCTGGAGGGGCTGGCCATTGGCAACATTCCGGGGCGGAGAGAAATCAGCGTGGTGGTTTCCCGGATCAAGCGGCTGGGCGCACCCGAAGTGCAAACCGCCACCGACCAGACGATCTTGCACCAAGGCGACATCATTCTTGCCGTGGGATCGAAGAAAAACCTGGATAAGTTTCGCGTCATCGTCGGCGTGGAGAGCGATGTCAATCTATCCAAGGCGCCGGGGCGCGTGGTGACGCGCAAAGTGGTCGTCACGCACAAGGCGGTGTTGGGCAAAACCATTGATCAACTGGAGTTGGACGAGCGCTACAGTGTAACCGTCACGCGTGTGTCGCGAACCGAAATCGAAATGACGGCGCTGCCGGAACTGGCGTTGCAATTCGGCGACACCGTGCAGCTCGTGGGTGAAGAGGAGGCCATCGCCAAGGCGACCAAAGAGCTGGGTAACTCGGTTCACGCTTTGAATGAAACCAACTTCATTCCGATCTTCCTAGGCATTGCGCTTGGAGTGTTGTTCGGCATGGTGCCGTTTCACTTCTCGGGCATTCCCGTGCCGGTCAAATTGGGCATCGCCGGCGGGCCGCTGGTCGTGGCGATTATTCTGAGCCGCATCGGTCGCATTGGGCCGATGGTGTGGTACATGCCGGCGAATGCGAATCTGGCGTTCCGGGAACTTGGCATTGTGTTGTTCCTGGCGTGCGTCGGAGTGAAGGCGGGCGAACATTTTTTTGAAAAAGTGTTTACGCACGAAGGTCTGCTGTGGCTTGGAGGTGGATTTGCCATCACGGTCATTCCGATCTTGATTGTCGGTATCGTGGCGCGTGCCTTTATGAAATTGAACTTCACAGCCATCAGCGGTCTGTTGGCGGGCAGCATGACTGATCCGCCGGCGTTGGCGTTTGCGAATGCGGTCAGCAAGTCGGACGCGCCTTCCGTTGCTTATGCCACGGTGTATCCGCTGACGATGTTGCTACGCATTGTGTCAGTGCAGATTCTAGTGCTGATCTTCTGTCGCTGAGTGCGACTGGGGCGAATTCAACCCGGCTCGGAGTCTTAACGCTGCGAGCCGGGTTTTTCAATGCGGCGAAGCTGCGAAGAATTTGCATTGCAGCCGCGCCGCAGGGTGGCAATCTCTTGCCGGTTTTTCATGAAGCAGAAACTAAAATTAATCGAAGGTTCAATCGTCGCACCGCAAGGCTTTCTCGCCAGCGGCGTGTTTTGTGACATCAAACGCCTCGGCACCGGCAAAGGCTCGCAAAAGGGTAAGAAGCGTGATCTCGCGCTGATCGTGTCCGAAGTGCCGGCGACGGTCGCAGGTATGTTCACGACCAATCAGGTATGCGCCGCGCCGGTGAAGGTGTGCGTCGAGCGGGTGAAGAAAGGTGTCGCGCAAGCCATCGTGGTGAACTCGGGCAATGCCAACGCCTGCACCGGCAAACAGGGCATGAAGGACGCGCGCGAAATGACCGCGCTGCTCGCCAAGGAATTGCATATGCCGGAGGCGGAGGTTTTGGTCGGCAGCACGGGGCGCATCGGCGTCACGATGCCGATGGCGAATGTGAAGTCGGGCATTTTGCACGCGCTGCAAATTCTCGGCAATGCCCCGAAGCAGGCGGAGGAAGCCGCGGAAGCCATCATGACCAGCGACACGAAACCGAAGCAGATCGCAGTGGAATTCGCGCTCGGTGGCAAGAAGGTGCGCATCGGCGGCATCTGCAAGGGTGCGGGAATGATTCAGCCGGGCATGTCGGCGACGGGCGCGCGGCCGGCGGCTTTGCCGCATGGTGGGTTGCACGCGACGATGCTTTGTTTCGTCACCACAGATGCGGCGATTGAGGCGAAATTGTTGCAAGTCTCGCTGCAGGAAGCTGTGGCGCATAGTTTCAATCGCATCACGGTGGATGGTGACATGAGCACGAATGATACGGTGCTGGTGTTGGCCAACGGTCTTGCGGCCAATGCCAAGATCAAGCCTGGCAGCGCAGAGTTGAAGGCGTTTCAAGCCGCGCTCAATCACGTCACGCTGGAACTCGCCAAGATGATTGTGCGCGATGGCGAAGGCGTGCATCGCGTGGTGACCGTGCGCGTGAACGGAGCGAAAACGATTCAAGACGCAGATGCTGCAGCGCGGGCGGTAGCGAACAGTGCGCTCGTGAAAACGAGTTGGCACGGCGGTGACCCGAATTGGGGCCGCATTATCGACGCCATTGGCTATTCGCCTGCGACGGTTGTTGAAGAAAAGGTAGACATCGGTTACAGCGCGCCGAACTCGAAGAAGATGCTCTGGAGTCTCAAACGCGGCCAGCCGACGAAGGCGACGTTCAAGGAGCTTTGTCTTGCCGCCGCACCGAAGGAATTTGAACTGCACATCAACCTGAACCTCGGCAAAGCCGGCGCGGTGATGTATGCGGCGGATTTGACTGAGCACTACGTAGACTTCAATAAGGGCGATGTGACCGATCCGACGACGTTGGGAGGGTAGGCAACCGTTCAAAGTCCGCGAGGTTTTGGAGTGCGGCAGTCCGCTGCCGATTTTCTTTGCTGGGCGCGCGGTGGTAAAGCGGCAGAGGGCTGCCGCACTCCAAGACGCTGGCGCGACGGCTCTGACTCCTCGCGTTTGCGGTAAGCCTCAATTACTCAGCTAATCTTCCAGCGGCCCAAAGAGTGCCACGGGATACGAAAGCGAGGAAATTTTCGTCCCGCCACATGTCATCTGAGTGCCCGTAAGTGGTGCCGAAGACGCGGGCTTTGCCATATTGATTGGTCCAAATGACAGGATAGGTTTTGCCGTCGCGTTCGCTGACGGAGGTGGCTAGCGGCGTGGTGTTTGGCCAGACTTTTTCAATGATGTAAAGTTCGTCCATGGGCGTGATCCAATTTGGGGCGACGCCTTTCAGGATGGGGTTTTCAGGCTTAACGAGCTTCACCGGATATTTGCTTTGATGGTCATGGCGCTTGCTGGTAACACCAAGAAACTCCCGCCAGTCATCAATTTCAACGGAGCGATAAGTGTGCATCGCGCAATGAATCACCACGGCGGGCACGCCGGCTTTGTGGGCGGTGGTAATTTTGCGGATGTAAACTTGATTGGTGGTGTCGGCGAAACATTCGTTGTGGATGACGACATCGTAGCCTTTGGCCCAGTCAGGATTGTCGTAGAGAGAGATTTCAGCGCGCGTGCCTGTACCGCCGTCCGTGACGATGGTCCATGCTACGGATGCCAGCTTGGCGATCGCATTGGTGAGTTGTTGGGTTTGGAAGGGATAGTTGTGGCAGCACCCGCCGGTGACGAGGAGGGCGCGCAAAGGTTTGGACTCCGCTGCGGAGCTGGTGAATGGCTGGCTGACCAAGAGCAGGCTGCCGAGGAGTAGGATCAAGCGTGGGCGCATGAGCGGACGCTAGCCAGTTGTGTAATCCGGGTCAATCTTTGGCCGGAGACGACGCGTTGGCGGATGATGATTAAAACTCAGCAAAAGCGGCATTGCGATTTGGGGCGTTTGGTTCAACAATCCGGTCGCCATGACAAAACTGACTTTTCCGTTCACTGAAGACAAAATTCGCGCGCTCAAAGTCGGCGATGAGGTGCTCATTTCCGGTGTCGTCTTTACGGGACGTGATGCTGTGCATAAATATCTGCATGAGGGCGGAAAGTTGCCGCCGGGCGTGAGCTTCAAGGACGGCATTATTTATCACTGCGGTCCAGTGATGATGCAGCAGGCGGATGGTTCGTGGAAATGTACTGCCGCCGGTCCGACGACTTCCATTCGGGAAGAGCCGTATCAATGGCAAGTCATCCGTGACTTTGGTTTGCGGGGCGTTATTGGCAAGGGCGGGATGGGCGACAAGACGTTGGCGGCTTGTAAGGAATACGGCTGTGTTTATCTGCACGGCGTTGGTGGTGCGGCGCAGGTGTTGGCTGAGGCGGTGAAGAAAGTTCGCAATGTGTATTTCAAGGATGAGTTCGGTGCGCCTGAGGCAATCTGGGAACTGGAGATCGTGGATTTTCCGGCGGTGGTGACGATTGATGCGCACGGCAATTCGCTACACAAAGATGTATTTGAGCGGAGTCAGGCGGTATTGGCGACAAAGCTCTGACGCTTGCTGGCCAACAAAAAAGCTGCGTCACCCGCACAGGGTTAACAGTATTAGGTTTTCCCGAAAGCAGTTGGTTTTTTCTTTTTCCTGCATGGCGGCGATGTGGTCTTAGCTGGCATCCGAACACGTATGTGTTTCGCAGCTGATCCTCATTAAAGGCCGGACAGGGGCGGGACTAAAGCCATGTCTATGATCGGGAATATGGGTTTTTTGAGGTCCTTCTTTGGTTGTAAACTCGAACGACTGAGGTTCGGACATTGGGGCCGCGGCTTGAGTCTGAAACTGAAATCTTCACCCCGGGGAGTTATCCACAGTTTATTCCGCAGTTATCCCGGGGGCAAAGTGAACACCTTGAGCCAAGAATAGATTGACCGGCAGAAGAACGTGTGGCTTTCTAGGCGCGGTGAATCTGTCAGGCGCAGTTTTTGGCGGGTCGGGCACGGGTCGTACGACTGCTAGGTGCCGGGTTTCCGTGTCGTTGCTTGCCGACCGCTTTCAATTTTATCGCCGGGAGATTGACCGAAAGGAATTTGTAAATCAGAAGGAAGTACTCGCGCGATGAAAACACTGCTCGTTCTCTCGTCCCATCCCGAAATGGCAGATACCATTCGGGCCGGACTTACCCCGGATAGTTATCGGATCATTCATCGCACTGGCCAGGATGAAGCGTACCCGATGCTGGCGCACGGGCTGGCGCATGGTGTGATCGTTGATATCGAATTCAACGGCGTGCAAAACATATGGCTGATCGAGCGTTTGCGCCGCCGCAATGCCCGCTGTCCCATCATCGTTTATACCGGGGCGAAGCAATCCGAGTGGGAGGAGGAAGCGTATCTGCGTGGTGCGTCGCATGTGTTGTCCAAGCCTGTCCGCCCACGCGCGCTGGCAGCGTTGCTGGAGCGCCTGTTCGCGGTGGCAGCACCAGTTGTGACGCCTGCGCTACCGCGGGTGGAAGTCGGCAGCAGCCCAGTACCCGGGCGCAGCCCCGGCGGTGGTTGGCCAACCGTTGAACATCTTACGAAACTTTTCTTCCCTGCTGACGCATTCGTTGAATGCCGACGCCATGTTGCGCCAGTTTTTGCTGCAATTGCGTGAAATCGTCAGCCTCAATCGCGCGGCGATTTTTCTCCGCCCCAATTATTCCGGCGACAATACGCCGGTGACGCCCGAAGATTCGCGGCGGTTGCGGGCGGCGGCAGCCATCGGAATCTCGCCCGGGCTATTGCAGCATTTTGAACTGTCGCTTGATTCCGGTGTGGGCGGACAACTCTTCCGGCTTGGGCGGATTCTGCGCCGCGGCGGCGACGAAATCCGCGCGGACATGGAAGCGCAAAAGGAATTTGAACTGCTCGGCGGTCAGGTGGCTGTGCCGATCTTTGATCGCGAGAGTCTGTTGGGGGTGGCGGTGTTCGATGGCCGGATCACCGGGGAAGCGCTGACGAACCCGGAGTTGGAACTAATTTTCCATCTGCTGGAACAGGTGGGGCTCGCGGTACGCAACATCTGGCTGCACGATCAGCTTACCAATAACAACGAGATGATGGCCAATGTGCTGCGCGAGCTGAACAGCGCGTGCGTGGTGGTCAGTCGCGATTTGAAGATTCTGCACGCGAACAAAATGGCGCGGAAATATTTCAACCAGAACGCGCGCATGAACGGGGAAATGGAATTCACCGATCTACCGCAGACGCTGGGCGCGAAAGTGTATCAAGTATTGCGGTCCGGTTCGGCGATTTCACCGTTCAAGTACGAGCCCGAAGGTGCGCCCGGCACGGTTTATACCGTCACCGTGGCGCCGTTCCAGAAACAAGGTTCAGCCTTGCCGGTGTCAGCGTTGCTGGTTGTGGACGATCAGACCCAGAGCGAGCAGCTTAAGCGGCTCGAGGTGGAGACGGCGAATCTGCGGCTCATCAAGACCATGGCGGATCGCCTGGCGCACGAAGTTGGCAATGCCATGGTGCCGTTGTCGACGCATCAACAATTGCTCGGCGAGAAGTACAAGGATGCTGAGTTTCGCGCCTCACTCGACACTGCGTTGGCCGAGGGCGTCAAGCGCGTCAATCGTCTGATTAACCAGATGCGCTTCCTCGCGCGTGACAGCGTGGCGACGACGGAGCATTTCCCGCTCACGCCCTTGATTGAAGAGGCGTATCAAGAAGCGCGCAAGTATCAGCCGGTGAAAGCTGCCTTGAAATATGATAACGGTGGCAAGCCGGTCTTTGTGAACGGCGATCGGGCGGCGCTGAAGCATGCGTTGACCGAAGTCATGATCAATGCGTTGCAGGCGAATCCAGCTGATCCTAAAGTAGGCATCAAGCTGGATGCTGATGCAAGCGGGGGAACTGCGGGCGATTTGCAGATCGAAGTGCAGGACAACGGCGCTGGGTTTACGGTGGAGGCGATGCAGAAGGCGGTCGCGCCGTTCTACACCACGCGCAATGTTGGTCTTGGCCTTGGCCTTACCGTCACGCGTAAGATCATTGAGACACACCACGGTAAGTTGGAAATTGTCCCGCCGCAGGGTGGTCACGCCGGAGTCGTCCGGATCTCTTTGCCGCAGGACAAGGCCGCGGCGATTGCGAATTGAGGGGCGGGTGGGGCGAATAATTCTCGCCAATCCGACGGGCCGGTGGCAGCCTGCGGGGGCTGATGAATACGATCACTTTTCGTCGTTGGGTTGCGGCCGTCGGCTTGCTTGCAATCACCTGGAGTCCGGCACAGGGAGAACTGGCCACCAATCGCTTTGGTTTCACCGGTCCGGAGATTTTTCCCATCGAGAACGGCATTGGCATGATGCAGGCCGCCGATCTGGACGGTGATGGCTTGAAAGACCTTGTGCTGGTCAACAATGCGCGTTCCAAGCTCTCGCTGCTCTACAATCAGACCGGCAAGACCAATGTCGCCAGCCGGAAGCCACTCACCAAACGCGAGATTAACGAGTTGCCGCCCGACGCGCGTTTTCGGATTGATTCCATCCCCTCGGAGAAACGCATTGGAGCGATGGTCGTAACCGATTTGAACGGCGACGGTAAGCCGGACATTGCCTATTACGGCGAGCCCAAGGAACTGCTCGTGATTTACAATCAGGGTACGAACGGCTGGAGCGCGCCGAAGCGTTGGGCGATTGATGACGGGCAGATGAATTACAACGCGCTTACGTCCGGTGATCTCAATGGCGATGGTCGCACGGATCTGGTGTTGCTTTCCGAAAGCCATTTTTACGTCATTACCCAAGCGGCGGATCATACGCTCGGTGAGCCGGAGAAAATCCCGCTGGCCGGGGCTGTGCGTTCAGTGCAGGTGCTCGATATCAATGCGGATGGAAAGAACGATCTTTTGTTCGTGAATTTTGACAGCGCGACGCCGTTCCGTTTTCGGTTGCAGCAGGAGGGCGGACAACTCGGGCCGGAACTGTATTTCAAGTTGCCGCCGATTCATTCCTACTGGGGCGATTATCTTGAAGGCGACAAGCAGGCATATCTTGCCACCGTCATGCGCGACACCGGGCGGGCGCAGATTTCCAAGTTCACTCGCAAGCCGGCGGAAACCCTCTCGGGCGAATTCAAGCAGGGGCAATTTCAAGTGTTGCCGCTCGCCAAGTCGGACAAATCCAAGCGGGGGCTGGTTTGGGCTGATGTGAATAATGACGGGCGCGTGGACTTGCTGGTGGCCGAGCCGGAGCGTGGCCAACTTTCCTATTATGCGCAGAAGGCGGATGGCTCGCTCGCTGCGCCGCGGGCATTTTCAACGTTGGCGGGCGTGAGCGACATTGCTGTGGCGGATTGGGACGGCGATGGCAAGCCGGAGATTTTCCTCCTCAGCGCGGATGAACGGCAGGTGGGTGTGACGCGCCTTGACGAGAAAGAGCGATTGCCATTTCCCGAGTTGATTCCGTTGGATGGCAAGCCACTGGCCCTCGCGGTTGGTGCGTTGACGCCGGGGGCAAAACCGATATTGGCCGTGGTGGCGTTGAATAATGATGACCGGCGCGTGCTGGTGACGCGGACGGCGGACGGCAAGACGAAGACACAAAAATTGAGCGAGGATTTCAAGTCCAACCCCACGACGCTGTTGTTCCATGACGCGAATCAGGACGGTCTGACGGACTTGATCGCGCTCGTGCCTTACGAAAAGGTGAAAGTGCTGTTGCAGATCAAAGACAAGGATGCGGACTTCCGGGAATATGATATCGCTCCCCCTGGTGGCACAGTGGAGCAACCGTGGTTGAGCGTGGCGGATGTGGATGGGGATGGGAAAGCCGAGTTGCTGATGGCACAGAAGAATTTCCTCCGCGCCGTGGTGTTGCAGCCGGAAGGAGCGTCGCAAAGTTCGACCAATAAATCCGGCTGGGTGTTTTACGTCAAAGAGCAGATCAACGGTGCGGCCAGCAATTCCCGACTCATTGGTGCGACGGCGATTCCGCGCGGCACGAATGCCGTGCCCGCGCTGTTTCTGTTAGATGCCGAGCGCAAGGCGTTGACCTTGTGCGAGCGTGACGCCGCAGGCGTCTGGCAGGTGATCCGCAATGTGTCGTTGCCCAGCTCCGATTTTGCCAGCCTGCAATCGGTTTCGTGGGGCGCGGACAAGGTGAAGAGCGTGGTTTTTCTCGGAATAAATTCCGTTGCCTGGATGCCGTTGGCGGGCGACATCTGGGAATACACGACGCTGGACGACTACGAGACGCCGATCAAAGACGGCTTCCTCAACGACATGGTTTCCGGCGATCTCGATAATGACGGGCGCAAGGATTTGGTCTTCCTCGAGACGAGCAAGAACCATGTTGATCTTGTGATCTTCGATAAAGAACACAAGCTCGTGCCGGGGGACCGCTGGCAGGTGTTCGAGCAAAAAAGTTTTCGCGGCCGCAGCAGTGATTCGACTGAGCCGCGCGAGGCAGTGGTGGCTGATCTCACGGGAGACGGACGGAACGACCTCGCGGTGGTGGTGCATGATCGAATTTTGTTGTACCCGCAGGAATAGAAGTGTTGCGCCATGATTCTCTATAACCTGTTTCCGCTGCTGGCGGGTTCGTTTGATCGCTGGCAACCGCATCTGGAACGCGCCCGCGAGATGCAGTTTGACTGGGTTTACATCAACCCGATCCAGCGCACTGGCAATTCCGGCAGCCTGTATTCCATCGCAGATTATTTCCAGTTGAGCCCGGCTGTGCTGAACCCTGGTGATGCCGCGTCGCCCGATGAGCAATGCCGCGTGATGATTGCAAAGGCTCATGCTGGCGGGTTGAAGTTGATGATCGATCTGGTCATCAATCATTGCGCCTATGACTCGGCGCTCTTGCGGGAGCATCCCGAGTGGTTCGTAAAAGAACCGGGCGGGCGCATTGCCAACGCCTCCTGTCAGCACGGGGCGGAGCGCGTCGTGTGGGCGGACTTGGCGCAATTCGACCATCGGCACACGAAGGATCTGGAGGGATTGTTCCGGCATAGTCTGCGGATTGTGGAGCATCTGCTGTCGCTGGGCTTTGACGGTTTTCGCTGCGACGCGGCGTACATGATTCCGAGCGGTTTCTGGCAGCGCCTGATCCGCGAGACAAAGGCGAAATATCCGCAGGCGTGTTTCACGGCGGAGACGCTGGGTTGTTCGGCGGATGAAACCCGCGAGACGGCGCGGGCGGGGTTTGATTACGTCTTCAACAGCTCCAAATGGTGGGACATGCACGGCTGGTGGTTGATCGAACAATACAATCTCATCCGGGAAACAACAGCTTCTATCAGCTTTGCCGAAAGTCACGACACCCTGCGGTTGTGCGAGGAGTTGAACGGCAATCTTAACGGTGTGAAGCAGCGGTATCTGTTCTCCGCGTTGTTCTCCGCCGGCGTGATGATGCCGATGGGCTTTGAGTTTGGCGCGCGAAAGCAGTTACATGTCGTGCATACAAAGCCGGACGACTGGCAGGCGAATGGCTTGGATTTGCGGCCGTTTATCACCCGGGTCAACGACATCAAACAACGCTTCCCGGTGTTCACCGAGGAAAGCTTGGTGAACGTGCTGCCGTATCATAACCCGAACATCCTGCTCATGTGGAAGGCTTCGACAAAGGGGAAGGGCGAGGCTTTGCTGATTATGAACAAGGACCTGCATCAGCATCAAGAGTTCGCCACGGATCACTTCCGGCACTTCGTGCAGGCGGGCAAGCCGCTCAAGGATGTATCGCCGGAGTATGCGATGGAGTTTTTGCCCGAGCCGTTTCACTACGCGCTGCGGCCGGGACAGGGGATCGTGCTGGTGACGCAGCGGGACTGAGGCGAGGGGCGAAGTGTGAGGTTCGAGGTGTGAAGAGGGCAGCTAGGCTTACAGCCCCATGATCTGATTCACCTGTTGGAAGTAGCCGCTGTAAAAGTTCACGATCTTGAAGGCGATGAAGAGCGCCACGATCAGATAGATCAATCGCGGCACCCATTGCGAGACGATTTGAATCTTCCGGGTGCCTTCGTCCTGATAATATTGCCGCAGTCGTTTCAAGGTTTCGTCGAGCTTTCCGCTGATCTCGCCAGAGTGGTATTGATTGTCGAACAAGTCGGGGAAAACACCGGAAGCGGTCAACGCTTCGGAGGGCGTCTGGCCGGCTAGCACGTCGGGCTTCCAGGCGGTGACGGTGCGCCGCAAGGCTGGCGAGCCGCTGACTTTGGCAGCTAATTCCCAAGAGGTGATGATGTTCACACCGGCATTCATCAGGGCCTCGAGCGCCATGGCAAGCCGGGCCAGGGCCAGTTCGCGGCGTCCGGAGCCAAGGATGGGGATGGGATGCAACAGACGTTCCATGATGGAGCGCCAAGTTTCGCCATGCTTGCTTTGGGCGGAATACAACACGATGGCGAACCCGAGATAAAACGGGATGAGCACGCCAAAGGTTTTCAGTAGATACATTTTCCAATCGCCTGAAGTGAAGAACTGCGCAAATGGCAGGATAAAAATTGCGAAGTGGAACAAGAACACTGGATAGGCGAGGTCGCTGATCATCTGGCGGGCCATTCGGGCACGATCACTGTAATAGTCGGCGAGCACACGGAAGCAAGCATCAAGCCGACCGCTTTGTTCTCCGGCTTCGAGCAGGGCCAGATCGAATTGTGGCAGCCAGTGTCCGCTCCGGCTCACCGCATCAATGAAAGTGCTGCCGACGATGATCTCCTGCCGGATGGTGTACAGCGGTTCACGAAAGGCGCGGGAGGGGGGATGGCGGGCAATTTGTTCCAAGGAGTTCAGGATTGGCAAGCCGGCGGCGGTGAGTTGGGCGAGTTGATGGTACAACTCCGCGCGCCGGGCGAGTTGCCCCGGAGTAATGATGATGGCACTGGGCGACATGGGCGACCTTGGTTGGACAAAACAAAAGCGCCGGAGTTTTGTCCGGCGCTTGGCAAAATTAATCGGAACGGC
The DNA here is from genome assembly GCA_049840435.1 of Verrucomicrobiota bacterium. Classification (GTDB taxonomy): domain Bacteria; phylum Verrucomicrobiota; class Verrucomicrobiia; order Limisphaerales; family JADLHS01; genus JADLHS01. The sequence continues at coordinate 139,262 of JASGKY010000036.1, forward strand.
TGACTCAGGCGGCCGCGCCGTCGAGCAATGATTTCAACTTGGCCTTGCCACCAGCGATGCCAACGTGCTGGGCGACTACTTGGCCGCCTTTGAACACGAGAAACATGGGGATGGATTGCACGCGGAAATTGATGGCGAGCTGCTGATTCGCGCCTTCTTCGATGTTGAGTTTGGCGATTTTGGCTTTGCCGGTGTATTCGCCAGCGAGTTCATTTAGAACGGGGGCGATCTGTTTGCATGGACCACACCATTCAGCCCAGAAATCCACCAGCACTGGCGTGGAGGACTTGAGCACTTCTGATTCAAAGTTTTCCGCAGACAAAGTGACGATAGCAGGAGAAGCCATGATGGTTACGTAAGAATAATCGTGATTGTAAAAGCTTGGCCCAACCGGTTATTGCACGGGTGGAATGGTGTAGAGGAACGCGAGGTACACAACGGCCCCAACGGCGACCAATCCAGCGACCATGGCGGCAACAGCTAAGCCAACATCCAAGCCACTTACCGTAGCGGTCGCCGGAGCAGGACGGCTGGCAGCCGGGCGTTGCGCGGTTGAAGCAGGGGCGGCGGCGGGTTTGGCGGCCACGGGGGCGGCAGAAGCGCGTGGCGCCGCTGGAGCAGGGGCTGCAGAGGCAGGCGCGGCTGGGGCAATGGGGGCAGAGGCTGCGCCGGTCGGGCCGCCGGGTGGCAATGTGGGTAACTTAATGGTCGGAGCGGCTGAAGGCTTCGGCGGCAGATTGATACGGACAGTTTCCTTCTTGGGTTGAACCTTGCCGGTTTCCTTTTTTGGCGGAACGGCACCGGCGGGGATATTGGGAATGTTTTCAGCCATAAAATCTTTGTTGGGAAAGATAGATTTCCACTGAATCGTGTCAAACTCTTATTCGGTCACGCGCGGGAGAATCTGGGGCGATGTGGAACGGTGTGATTTGGTTGTGACTTTCAGAAGTTGGTGTGGTGTAATGCTGCGCCAATAACCTATGAAGCTGACCAAGTGGACGATACTGCGAGCCATCGCGTTGATACTGACCGTGACCTTGGTCTGGTGCTGGAATTGGGATCGCTTGGAACTGAAGCATTGGCAGGTGCCGGTGGATTATTACGAGGACTGTCCGATGGTGATGGGCTGGATTCAGGCAGCCAAAGAAGGGGATTTCGTGCCCTTTCTGCGCAAAGACGTCGAACGCCTAGGGGCACCCTATGTAGCGAACTGGAATGATTGGCCAGTTGCTGATGAAGGGATGATCTTTTCAGTTGGAATGCTTGCGCGGTGGGTTGGTCTATTTCAAGCCTGCAATCTGGCTGTATTGTTGGCGTTCATTTCCAATGCGCTGGCTTTTTATGCAGTTTGCCGACTATGTCGATTCCGTTGGGAGTGGGCATTTGTGGGGGCGGTGCTTTTTGCCTTTGCTTACCTACACGCTACCCGCCTGTTGCATCATGTGACTCACACTTATTCTTACACGATCCCATTCGCGATCTTCGTGGCGTGGTTGGTGGGATTTAGTCGGCGGGTTGAGTTATGGGACAAGCGCTTTTGGATATGTATGGTGACATCCGCACTCATGAGCGTTAGCAACCCCTATCACCTGAACATGTTTGCTCAAATGATCTGCCTGAGTTTGCTGGTGCAACTCATTACTCAGCGACGGAAGGTCAATTTGCAAATCGGGTTCGTTTCGTTGGCGCTCGTAGCGATTGGATTCTTCTTGATCAACTTGGATACGTTCTCCTACGGCTGGCAGCATGGGAAGAACTATCCAGCACTCGGACGAAGCTACTACGAAACCGAATTGTTCGCCCTCAAGCCAATTGAACTCGTTACCCCGCCGACTTCACACAAGATCGCGGCGATGGCGAATCTTGGCGGCACTTATATGCGGGACGCGTGGCTGCGAGGCGAGGTGTTCTCCCCGTATCTGGGAATTGTCTGCATTGCTGGTTTTGTATGGATGTTTGCCGAGGCGTTGTTTTGGCTGGCGCGGCGGTCGAGGACGCCGGGGCGGTTGCCGGCCTATGCGCCGCAAGTGTTCTGGGTTTTTGTGTATTCGGTTGTGGGAGGATTGAACTGCTTTATAGCGCTCCAAGGGATTCCGTTGTTCCGCGGCTCGAATCGCTACAGCATATTTATTTCGGCGTTAGTGTTATTGTTCATGGTATCGCGGCTGACGGTATTGAGTCGGCGCTGGAGCCAAGGCTGGCGACTCGTAGTGGCGGCGGGCATTTTGGTAGTTGGTTTGGTGGACCAGTTGCCACAACAGATGGCGCGGGAAGAAACCCTGAGCATCGCTAAGAATATCGAAGTCGACAAAGCGTTCGCGTCGGCGATGGAGGCCAAACTGCCACCCAAGGCGATGGTTTTTCAGCTGCCGGTAATGCCGTATCCCGAATCAGTGGCGGTGCAAAATCTGCAGGCTTACGAATTAATGCGCCCATGGTTCTTTTCTAAGACTTTGCATTTCTCGTTTGGCGCGAACAAGGGGCGCGCCCGTGATGACTGGCAGAAAGAAGTGGAGAAACTATCCGGCGGCGAAATGGCCGCTACGCTAGAGCGCTACGGATTTGGCGCGATTTATCTGAACCGCAAAGGATTTGCTGATCGCGCTGACGGCTTGATCAAGCAGTTGGTGGCCGCTGGCAAAACCGACATTTTTGAAGACGATTTGCACGAGCAAGTTTGTGTTATCCTCAAGCCGTCCGCTTCGCCGGTGCTGCCCTCGCCGGTGCCGCAACTGGCTGAGAATTATCTCCGAGGGTGGGCCGCGGTTGTGCCTGGGCCGAATGGCCGGCAGTCTTGGGCCAATGACACGGCTGCGATTTCATTCGACAGCGCCTATCCGGCTGGCCAACCAGTGACCGTGCAATGTCAGGTGGCGGGCTTGATGGCCAATCGTCTGGTGATCGAGTTGAATGGCAAGGAAATCTGGAGTGGCACATTAGCGGTGAACCAATTGATTCCGGTCCGAGTGACGGGGTATGCCAAGGAGGGTTCAAATGTGGTGCGGTTCAAACTGCTTGGCGAAGTGGCGCGGGCGACTAAGAGCAATCCAGTGCCCCGGTCGTTTGTGGTAATGGGATTGCAAATCACCGCAGCCAAGTGAGCGGGCAGCTTTGGAATTGCCATTTCGGGAGGGTGGAATACTTTTTCGGCGTTCAAATCAGGTAGCTAGCAGCCCGGCAAAACAATGCGGAGGCGTGGGCTGCCGGTTGAGTCTAATCAAACATGAAAGTCGTCATACTATGCGGTGGGCGCGGCACGCGTCTGCGCGAAGAAACAGAGTTCCGCCCCAAACCCATGGTGCCGATTGGTAATCAGCCAATCCTTTGGCATATCATGAAGTATTACGCCAGCTTCGGGCATAATGAATTCATTCTGTGCCTGGGTTACAAGGGTGATATGATCAAGGACTACTTCCGGAATTATCTGTGGAACACCTGCGATATTTCGTTGTCGTTGGGTCGGAAGCAGCAGATCAAATTCCACGACCGTCATAATGAGGAGGATTGGCAAGTGACCTTGGCGGACACGGGGGAAAACTCCATGACCGCCTATCGCTTGAAGCTCGTGCAACGCTACATTCCCAAAGGGGAAAGCTTCTTGTTCACCTATGGCGATGGTCTGTCGAACATTGACATCAATGCCTCGATCAAAGAGCACAAACGTTCCAAGAAAACCTGCACTATTTCCGCCGTGCATCCAGCTGGACGTTTTGGCTCGCTCGTGGTTGAGCCAGATGGGGCAATTCACGAATTTGCGGAGAAACCTCAGATGGAACTCACTTATGTGAATGGCGGTTTTATGATTTGTGATCATCGGATCTTTAAGCATCTGCCTGATGATCCAAATGTGATGTTTGAGCGCGAGCCGATTGAGAGTCTGGTTGGTCAGGGTGAGTTACATTCCTACCGGCATGAAGGTTTCTGGCAGCCGATGGACACCTATCAAGAATCCCAGTATCTCAATAAACTGTGGAACGAAGGCAAAGCGCCTTGGAAAGTCTGGTAATCTTCGCGATGGCTGCAAAATCTAAATCCAAGTCTTCCGCCGGACTGCGGGTGTTCGGTGGCGTTTATGCCGGGAAAAAGGTTTTTATCACCGGTCACACCGGTTTCAAAGGCGCTTGGCTGACCGAGTGGTTATTGAACCTCGGGGCGAAGGTGACGGGGTTCAGTCTGCCACCTCCGACGCAGCCTTCCTTGTTCGATCAACTCGGGTTGGCAGATCGGATTCATCATATTGTAGGCGATGTGCGTGATGCACAGGCATTGTCGGCTGCGGTCATGGCGACGCAGCCTGATTTCATCTTCCATCTCGCGGCCCAGCCACTCGTGCGCGAATCATATCGCACCCCGGTGGAAACCTATGACACGAATGTCATGGGCACGATTCATCTTCTGGAAGCCGCCCGAAATTTGCAAAAGCCCTGCGCTGTCGTTTGTGTCACCACCGACAAGTGTTACGAGAACAAAGAGTGGGTGCATGGCTATCGCGAAGAAGACCCGCTCGGGGGCTACGATCCTTACAGCTCCAGCAAGGCGGCTGCGGAAATTGCCATCGCCGCTTGGCGGCGATCCTTTTTCAAGGAACATCCTGTAAAGATTGCCAGTGCCCGCGCTGGCAACGTCATTGGTGGGGGCGATTGGGCGGCGGATCGGATCGTGCCCGATTGCATCCGCGCCCTGCAGAAGCGGGAAGTGATTGCAGTGCGGAACAAACACGCCACGCGCCCGTGGCAACACGTGTTGGAGCCGTTAAGCGGTTATCTCTGGCTCGGTGCGGTGTTGGCGAAGCCTAACCTCATGGATTTTTCGGCCGATCATTATTGTTCGGCGTTTAACTTTGGCCCTGGTCACGATGCAAATCGCACTGTGGCCCAGCTCGTAGAGCAGCTTTTAAAGCATTGGCCCGGTCGCTGGGCGGATCGCAGCGATCCTAAAGCGGTACACGAAGCGAACCTGTTGCAGCTTACGACTGACAAGGCCAACGCACTTTTGCGTTGGTCGCCAGCGTGGAGTTTTGTTGAGGCCGCGCAAGAAACTGTCTGTTGGTACCGTGATACCCGAAGTTCTGCGACTGCTTCGACTTTCCGCCAGCTGACGCGGAAACAGATTAATTTCTATACATCCAAGGCACGCCAAGCTGGAGTCACTTGGGCCCAAGGTTGAGGTTCTATGCGCTGCCTTGTTACTGGATCATCAGGGCATCTAGGCGATTACCTGATTCGAGTTCTTTTGGAGCAGGGGCATGAAGTTGTCGGGATGGTCCGAAAGGAAAGCGATTTATGGCGGATTAAGGATTTGCTTCCTCGCATATCTCTGTTTTACGGCGATCTTTCTGACCTTTCAGGTCTAAAAGCTAATCTTGATGAGTTTTGCCCCGAGGCTGTATTCCATCTTGCTTGGTCTGGGGTTACAGCTTCTGATCGAGACGGTTTGGTTCACTTTCAGGTCAATCTTGCCGGCACTTTACAGTTGGCGGCACTTGCAGCCCAAGCTGGCTGTCGATGTTGGGTTGGATTGGGTTCTCAAGCTGAGTATGGCCCGCAGATGGCAACTTTGACTGAGGATATGCCTACTTGGCCGATGACAGCTTATGGAGCTGCCAAATTGGCTGCCTGCCATCTGAGCCGACAAATATGCCGTCAGCATCAAATGCGGTTTATCTGGGTCCGATTGCTGGCGACGTACGGGCCTAAGGATGATTCCCGCCATCTGATTCCGTCTGTTATCACCCAGCTATTACAGCAGCAAACCCCAGCGCTGACCTCTGGGAATCAGGGGTGGGACTATTTGTACGTGCTGGATGCAGCTGAAGCAATTTGCTCTTTGGCTCAAGATACCAAGGCTGAAGGTGTTTTCGTTTTGGGTTCGGGAGAATCAGTTAAGGTAAGAGATATCGCTGAAATCATTCGAGACTTGATAAATCCTCATTTGGAGTTGGGTTTCGGGAAAATTCCAGATGCAAGTGGACAATTGAGGAATTTGTGTGCCGACATTTCTAAATTGCAGGCGGCAACTAATTGGAGGCCAAAAACCAGTTTGTTGGAGGGATTGAAACGAACTATCAATTGGTATCAATCCCATGCTTAACTTTCTTTCCGTTCCGGGGCGGTATGGCTACCATGTATCCAGAATGGCCTAAATCCACAAAAGGAGGTGACTTCACCTCTTTGAATGACGAGGCAACATGACTGACGCTCATCCCCTTATTTCCATCATTATTCCGGCGCGCAATGAAGAGGCGAATATTCCGCGGCTTGAAGCCGAAGTCCTTCAGGTGCTTGGCCGTGAGCCCTATCGATTTGAGTTCATTGTGGTGGATAATCACAGTGGTGATCGGACCGGCGAGTTGGTCAAAATAATCTGTGAGCGCGACAAACGATGGAAATATCTTCGGTTCAGTCGTGATTTTACCGTCGAAATGTCGATTACGGCGGGTTACCACTTTGCCGAGGGCGACGCCATGGTGGTGTTGTATTCAGATTTGCAAGATCCTCCGGATGTGATTCCCAAACTTATCGCGAAATGGCAGGAAGGTTATGACGTGGTTTATGGCGTGCGCACCAAACGGCCTGGCGATGCCAAATGGCGGAATGCCGCAGTCAAGATTGCTTATCGCCTGATTACGTATTGTGCGGAAGTTCCCATTCCACCCGATACTGGTGACTTCCGAATCATTTCCAAGCGTGTGCGTGATGCTATTGAAAAATGCGAAGAGCGAAATCGCTACATGCGCGGTTTGATTGCATGGCTGGGATTTCGGCAGACCAGTATTGTGTATGAGCGCCGGCCTCGGGAAAAGGGTGTTAGTAAGGCACTCGTTTTGGGATTTGCTTTTCTTCGTGTTTAATGCCATCACCAGTTTTTCCCTAAAGCCTCTGCGCCTGTTTACGCTGCTTGGTTGCTTTCTAATTATTATTTCAGTGATTGCAGCCAGTGTATACACGATCCTGTTTATCACTGGCGCTCCGCCGCCTGGTGTGACAACTCTGATAGTCCTATCTTTCCTAGGAATTGGATTGAACAGTCTTGGTATCGGAATTTTAGGAGAGTATTTAGGCCGGACTTACAGTGAAGTTAAGCGCCGGCCGCTTTATTTAGTCGAGGAGATGGTCAACATGTCTAATCCGAATCGTTGATCCCCCAAACAGAGTCGCTTGCTGACGTCTTTTGCTTCAAAGTTTATTGTAAGCTATTACGAGGTGATAACATTTGGGGATTTTCCTTGACCAGGTTGGGTCTTCGTGAGAGCAACTCTTGTGTCGAGCCGAAACTCAGTTCGAGTTCGAACATCGAAATCCAAAAAACATAAATCATTCGGGAATAAGGTTATGAAGACGCTTCGGGTTGCTTTTGCTTTGTTGGGAATTACGCTCCTCGCCTCAACTAATAATATTAACGCTCAATTGCTAACAGGCCCCATTGGCAATTCCGCAAATGGTCACTATTACTATCTAACGGTTGCAACCAATTGGACCGGAGCAGAAGCAATTGGTATTGGATTAGGCGGTCATCTTACAACGGTCAATGATGCCACCGAAAACGCTTGGGTTTATAATACCTTTAGCTCGTATGGCGGGATAGGCCGTTACTTGTGGATAGGTCTCAACGATATTTCGGCTGAGGGAACATTTGTTTGGGCGAGCGGTCAGACAGTTTCGTATTTAAACTGGGCTGCGGGTGAGCCTAATAACGGAGGCGGATTCTATCCGAATGAAGATTGGGTTCACATGTGGAATCCTGGATCTGGGTATCCGAGCGGGAGTTGGGTCGATGCGCAAAATCTTGTGACCGACGGCTCCCTTTTTTATCACGGGGTTATCGAGGTTGTGCCTGAACCCGAGGCCGCGGTAATGCTTGCCCTCGCCGGAGCAGTAGCGAAGTGCTGTTTTAAGCGTTTGCAGCGTTAATTCAAGTTGGTCGACTACCGAGGATTGATTTCAACGAGGCTGCGGACTCTCTATGAGCCGCAGCTTTTTTTCAGATAGGCCTCTAAGCTTTCTGGCCCGGCGTCTTTCTTGAAGTGTCGGTCGTGGCGCAGGATAAACCACAACGCTCGCGCAGCGCGGAAGGGATTTCCGTGCTGCGGCCAAAGCCGGTTTTTTGCGCCGTAGGGTAGGTTGCAGAAGTTCACGCGGTCCATCGCGAGACTGATGAGCTTGTCCATGCGCGGCGAGAGATTTCGGCACTTCGACCAGCCATGATAGAACGCCCACGTGTATTGCAGCCAGTATTGCCAGCGATCCTTTTTTATCAGCCGCTCGGTCATGCTTGTGGGAGTGGATCGAGCGACAACGAGGGGTTCGCCTACCTGCACGAGTTCGCCGGAGCGGAGGCCCATTTCGCTTAGGAAGGCCACATCATTCCCGTAAGCCATGCGCGAGTAATCGAAGCCGTAGGGATTGTCCAAGTTGATGTAATTGTCGAATACCTGCTTCACGGCGTCGGTGCGGAAGAGATTGCACATCTGTGTCACCGGATAAACCTTGGCGAAAATTCCTAGCGCGTAGGTGTCGCCTTTGATCGTGGCGGTCGGGTAAAGCTGATTCAAAAGCTCCCAACTCGGGTCTGGCTTGTCGAGGTTGGCCGGCGGCACGGGAATGTTCGGATCGGTCGGGTAGTAGTAGCGATACGCGTTGCAGCCCGCGAGCAGGTGCTTGGGATTCTTCTCCAGTGCGCCGAGTAACACCTCAACGTAGCGCGGCATGATCAAGTCGTCCGACCAGACCCAGGTGAAATAGGGTGCGCTGGCGGCGTAGAGTAATTTGCGCCACGCCATGAGTGGGCCGGAGTTTGTCTCGCTGGTCATCACCTTGATGCGTGGATCGCGCGCGGCGGCGGCGTTGATGATGTCGCGCGTGGCGTCCTTACTCTGCTCATCATAGATGATGATCTCGATGTCGCGGAACGTCTGGCGCGTGCAGGAATCAATCGTTTCGGCGATCGTGCGTGCGTTGTTGTGCGTGGGGATCAACAGGCTGACCCGTGGGTTGCTCATGGCGCGGGAGTGTTCGGTTTTTGAGCGCAAATTGAAGAAAAATCTGCGCTGGGGTGGGCCGAAAGTGGCAATGGATTTGGTTTGCGTCCCGGGGCCGCTTCGCCAATCCTCGCCTCTCAAACCAAATGATATTTCCTATGAAACTAAAACTTCAGTCCCTGTTCGCTACGGTGCTCAGTTTCGGCTTGGCTGCTTCCACTTTTGCGCAACCAGCGGGCCTGGTGGCGGTATGGGTGGTC
>JASGKY010000037.1:0-76910 GCA_049840435.1 Verrucomicrobiota bacterium
GCATTGGCTAAGGTTAATAGGGAAACACGATAGAATCCGAACAGCACCTGTTATTGGGTTGAAGGTCAGGCCCGTTCGCATGATTGGGCGACGCAAATCATCCGCGAACGCCCTCTGAAATCTCTGCTTGATGTCGGCTGTGGCGATGGAGCAAAGGTCCTGGCCTCGGTGGCGCAGCGCCCAGAAAGGTTGTGCGGGATTGAAGCTGCGCCGACCCAACGGCGACTTGCCGAACAGCGGGGCATCGAAGTGACGTCGGTTGACTTGAACGGGCGTTGGCCCTATGGCGACGGGGAATTTGACGTCGTCCATGCCGCTTATATCATCGAACACCTGCATAACACTCGCCTCTTTGGTCTCTGAGGCGTATCGCGTCTTAAAACCGGGCGGGACGTTTGTGGTTATTTCCGAGAACTTGTGCAGCTTTCTGAACTGGAGCGCGATGACGCTCGGCTACACGCCATTTACCCTCGTCAACTGCTGTGGCATGTATTTGGGTAATCCGCTGGCACTCTACGCGGGGGAATCGTTTCCCGAAGATTTACCGATGGATGACCCGTCATTTGCGGGCGCAACCGGGCATGTGCGCGCCTTGTCTGTGCCGCAGGCGCGAGAATTGTTTGAGCGGATCGGTTTTCAAACAGAGGCCCGCTCGATTGGCATCTTGCCGTTGCCCGACAAAATGAGCAAATGGTTCGAAGGGCTTATCACTCGTCGCGGTCATTTCCTGTTGGTCAAAGGCACCAAACCTAAATCCTGATTTCATGGCCATTGATATTAACAGCGCCCAGCTCCTCGTTGCCGCATGGAAGAGCGGCGCCAAGTTTGATAGCTCCATTACTTTGGGACGGCAGCATTTGAATGTATTCCCGGCTCGGATGGTGAAATTGCTGAAACATCACGTGGCCAATGCCGAAGTTTTCGAGGCCGCCAAGCCCGAATGTGCTTTTGCTGAGTCACTGTTCCGGGCTTTAGGGGCAAAGCAGGTCTCCATGCTCGACAACTCAGACTACGAGGGGGCGAGCATCGTTCACGATTTAAACCAGCCTATTAAGCCAGAATGGCGTGAGCAATTTGATGCGGTCTGTGATGGCGGCACCTTGGAGCACGTATTCAATTTCCCCACCGCGCTACGGAACTGCATGGAACTTTGCCGCGAGGGAGGGCGAGTCTTCATCCATACCTGCGCCAACAATCTGTGTGGGCATGGATTTTACCAGTTCAGTCCTGAACTCTTTTACCGCGCCTTCAGTGCCGAGAATGGGTTCGAGGTGGAACGCATGATTATCCATCGTGTTGGACCTTTTGGAGCGTGGCGGCAGGTGACTGACCCGCAAAAGATCCGGGAGCGGGTGGAGTTGATCACGTTCACTCCGGTCCAGATGATGATCCAAGCTCGGCGGGTGGCGATCAAACCGATCTTTGCGACAACGCCCCAACAAAGTGACTACACAGTGATGTGGAACACCACGGAGCAAGCATCCAACGTAGCAGAAATGGCGACCACGGCGAAAAACCCGATGTTCCCGACGTTGGCGCGGGTCGTGAATGCCATCAAATACGGCACGCGTTTTTACCGTCGGCAATCCTTTGGCAATCGACGCTTCTTCACCAAAGTGCCGCGTGAGAAAAACTGATCTTCACAATCTTACAGGGCAATTCAATTGGGCGTCAGTTTTGGCTTGATAGAAATAAAAATCCTTTTAGGGTCGCAGGGGCGCGGCAACTTGATTTGTCGCGAACTCAGTAATACTCGCAACCCTTAAAACACTTAGTACGCTATGAAAACAATCTGGAAGGCGTTTCTTGCTACCGCAGCGCTCGCATCTGTCAGTCTCAATTCTCAGGCCGCAGTCGCAACTGTCGGATCACCCCGCTACTACAACGGGCACAACTATTATCTGATCGGACAAGGTTCTTGGAGCGCCTCAGAAGCTTTCGCGCAAAGTATGAATGGCCATCTGGTCACCATCAATGATGCCGCTGAAAACGCCTGGCTCACCACAAATTTTCTGCTACCCAACCCAACGATGAATCCATGGATGGGCTTGAACGATGCCGACAATAACGGTTCTTGGCTCTGGAGCAGCGGCGAGTCGGTTTCCTATTTGAACTGGGCCCCGGGCGAACCCAATTTTAGCTGGGAGCTGCATGGCAACATTTATGAAAACACTGCTGGCCCAAGCCTGGTGGGCAAATGGAACAACGCGCCCGGCGATACTACATTATACGGGATTGTTGAAGTTCCCGAGCCAGCCACGATGAGCATTGTTTTACTCGCCGCCCTTGGCTGTGCCGCCCAAAAGCTGAATCGTAAATAACACAGACGCCGTTTCTCCAAACCGTCAGAAGCTAGCTTCTGACGGTTTTTATTTTTTGCGAAAGGTAAGAAATGACCCTTCGGCGTTATGCCGGACGAATTGGTAAAATCGCAGCCCTAATTCCGCATGGCTAAACGAAGGGACATTGGCTGCCAGCCAGCGTTTCCATTGGTCGTTAGGCCATTTGGTTTGATGTAGATCCACGCCGTCATGAACATCAGGAGCTGAAGTCGTGGTCGCGATAAAATACCCGCCGGAGTGAAGGTGCTTGTCAATGTTGGCAAACAAAGCGGGCAAATCCTTCTCTGGAATGTGCTCCAATACTTCCCACATCGTGATCAAATGAAACTTGGCTGGTTGACCATCTGTGCTGATCTGGAACGGCTTGGTGACGTCGCACGTAAACAGATTTTTCCCACCCAAAGCTGGCCAGTTCGCGCGACCATGCTTTTTGGAAAAATCGGAGCCCTCCAACCCAACCGCCAGCCAGCCGCGCTCGGAAAAATCGCACACGAGCTGACCTCCAGAGCACCCCAAATCCAGCGCACCGAGCGTTTTTTCCCGGGCTTCACCCTGAATCCGCGTCGCCATGAACTCCACGAATTTTTTGTTCGTGCTGTTATCCCGCATCGTCCCAAAAGGAATCTTGTGGTCGGGTGATTCGTAGGCAACGGGATGGTTCGTCTGCAAATGAATTTTGAAATCCTGCGCGCCGGGCAACTTTCCAAAGACCCGATGTTTCAGCCAATACTTGAACTCTTGCAGCGGCTTGTAGATATGCATCCAGATTTCTGCGAGGAGAAATTTGGTGTTACCAGTCTTGACCAGGTTAAAGGCGTAGCTGACTACGGGTATATGCATATTCTCAATTCCCACCCGCGCCCGAAGTGGCTGACTTCAGCCAGTCTTGATTGCGAGTTGCGACGCAAACTCTAAACAGGCCGTTCGTTTTGAGCGAGTGTAATTCGCGTCACTTCAGCCTGACGATTTAGAGAGGTAAATGATGAAAGAACCCGTTCCAAACTCGACTTGCCCTGCCATCTCCAGTTTCATGACGCCTGAACATGAGCACCAAATGTCTCGTCACCGGAGCGGCAGGGTTTATCGGCAGTCATCTCGTGGATGCGCTGCTGGCGCGCGGCTGCACTGTGATCGGCTTGGACAATATGAAGCTGGGCCGGCAGAACAATCTCGCTGGCGCGCTGACCAACCCGGCATTCCATTTTCATCAAGTAGATCTCAATGACTTAGACGCCTGTCGGAAGTTTCTTTCCGCTAAGACCACGCCGATTGAGATGGTCTGGCATCTGGCGGCCAATTCCGACATCCGCGCGGGCGTGAGCGATCCGGATGTGGACCTGCGCGATACTTTCTTGACCACCTACAACACGCTGAAGCTGATGCGGGAATTCAAAATCCCCCGGCTGGCTTTCGCTTCCACTTCGGCCATTTACGGCGTGCAACCGGGCTTGCTCGTCGAGGACATGGGGCCGTTGTTTCCCATCTCCAACTATGGCGCAATGAAGCTCGCCAGCGAAGTCGCCATTTCTGCTGCGCTGGAAAGTTATCTGGAGCAGGTCTGGATTTTTCGTTTCCCCAACGTCGTCGGCAGTCGCGCTACCCATGGGGCGATTTATGATTTCCTCATGAAGCTTCGCCAAAACCCCGCCGAACTCGAAGTGTTGGGAGATGGTTCGCAGGAGAAACCATATCTCCACGTCAGTGAGCTCGTGCAAGCGATGTTGTATATCCACGACAAAGCGAAGGAGAAGTTGAATTTCTTCAACATCGCGCCCGAGCAAGGCGTCACCACGGTGCGGCGCATCGCGGAGATGGTTGTGCAACACGCCGCGCCGCAAGCCCGCATCCGCTACACCGGCGGCTCGCGCGGCTGGGTGGGCGATGTGCCGAGATTCCGCTACGCCATCGGCAAACTCAAGGCGTTGGGCTGGTCGCCGAAATTGGATTCGGACGCGGCGGTGGAACTGGCCGTGCGGGAAAATCTCAAGGCGATTTAAGCCATGCCTGCTTCCAGCCAAGTAGCCATTCTCGCCGGTGGTCTCGGCAAACGGTTACGTGAACTTTTGGGCGATCTGCCCAAGCCGATGATTCCCATCGCCGGGCGACCGTTGCTTGAACATCAGATCGAGCTCGCGCGGCGTCACGGCTTCACGCGCATCGCCATCTTTGCCTGTTACCGTGCGGACATCATCCAGAATCACTTTGGCGACGGCAGCAAATGGGGCGTGCAGCTTGATTACATCATCGAACGCGAACCGCTCGGCACGGCAGGCGCAGTGTGCGATCAACTCGCCGCGTTGGATGACCGGTTTCTCGTGATGTATGGCGACACGATGCTCAACGTGGACTTGCGCCGCTTTTGGCAGGCCCATGAGAATGCGCATGCCGCTGCCACGCTGTTCCTGCATCCGAATAATCATCCGCTCGATTCCGATCTCGTGGAAGTGGACGCCGCCAATCGCATCACTGCGTTTCACAATCGGCCGCACGATCCAAACCGTTTTTTTCAAAACCTCGTCAACGCCGGGCTCTACGTGGTGGATAAGTCGGCCCTGACGGATTTTGCCGCACTGGTGAAAAGCCAGCCGCCGCGCATCTGGGACTTTGGTAAAGACCTATTCCCGGCCTTGATTGCCAAGGGCGAAAACCTGCTTGGCTACAATAGCCCGGAGTTCATCAAAGATATCGGCACGCCCGATCGCTTTCGCTGGGTCTGCGCGCAATACGACTCGGGCATCATCCAGCGCGGCTCATTCGAGACACCGACGCCTGCGGTGTTCGTGGATCGCGACGGCACGTTGATCGAAGAAGTGACCAAGCACGGCATTACGTCCCCGGACCAGCTCCAACTGATTCCCGGTGCAGCAGAAGCGATTCATGCGCTCAACCAAGCTGGTCTGCGCGTTGTTGTCGTAACGAATCAACCCGCCGTGGCCAAAGGCATGGCGACCGAAGCCGATGTCGAGGCGCAGCATCGCAAACTGGAAACCTTGCTGGGGCGCGAACACGCGTTCGTAGATCGCATCTACTTTTGCCCGCATCATCCCGAGAAAGGTTTCCCCGGGGAGCGGCCGGAGTTGAAGATTGATTGCGCCTGTCGCAAGCCGAAGATCGGCATGATCCAACAAGCCGCTGCCGAGTTGAATCTGGATTTGTCTGCTTCGTGGCTGATCGGCGATACGACCACCGATGTGCAAACCGCGAAGAACGCCGGGCTGAAGTCTATTCTCGTGCAGACCGGTTACGGCGGAAAAGACGGGCGACACGCTGTGACAGCCGATGCTGTTGCGCCGAACATCCACGAAGCCGTGAAACTGCTGTTGGGATTGCGGCGTTGACACCCGTGAACCCGTAGGCTGAACTAACCAGACGTCATGATTGTTGTTAAAACACCTTTGCGGATGAGTTTTGTCGGGGGCGGCAGTGATCTGCCTGCCTTTTACCGGCGCTTCGGCGGCGCGGTGGTTTCCACGGCGATTGATAAATTCATCTATCTGACCGTGAACCGAAAGTTCGACAACCGGATTCGCATCGCCTATTCGCGCGTGGAAGAACCGGCCAGCGTCGCCAAGATCAAACATCCGCTCGTGCGCGAAGCCATGCAGAAGCTCGGCATCACAGGCGGCATCGAAATCATGTCCATGGCGGACATCCCGGCCAAGGGCACCGGGCTGGGTTCATCGAGTTCGTTTACTGTTGGATTGCTCCAAGCTTTATACGCCTATCAGGGCCAATTTGCCTCCGCTGATCGGCTTGGCAAGGAAGCCTGCGAAATCGAGATCGAGCGCTGCGGCGAACCCATCGGTAAACAGGATCAATACGCGGCGGCGTTCGGCGGGTTCAATTTTATTCAGTTCCATCCCGACGACTCAGTCTCCGTTGACCCCATCATCTGCCGGCGCGAGACGTTGAAGGAATTGCAGGCGGGTACGTTGACCTTCTACACCGGCCTCACTCGCAGTGCTTCAGCAATTTTGAAGCATCAGACCAAGGCGCTTAACACCGAGAAAACCAAACAAAAGATGCTTCAGCGCATGGTGAAGCTCGCGCACGAGATGCGCAGCGAACTCCAGCATAACAACGCGCCGGTTTTCGGCGAGATGCTGCACGAGAATTGGGAACTGAAGCGCCAACTCGCCGCCGGGGTCAGCACGACACAAATTGACGACTGGTACAACCGCGCGCGAAAAGCTGGTGCGGTCGGCGGTAAACTGCTCGGTGCGGGCAGCGGTGGGTTCATGATGTTTTACGCGCCACCGGAACGGCATGAGGCGATTGTGCGGGCGTTGAAGGAACTCCGGCAAGTGCAGTTCGGCTTCGAGCCGCAGGGCAGCAAGATCATTTTCGTCCACGACTGAGCCTGCGTCGCGAGCGATTCAGTTCAGTGTGCGCAGGAAAACCTGGCGTGTTTCCGCCCAGCAATGTTGCTGACGGAACTCTGCGAGCTTTAGACTGCTCAGATAATTTTTCCTGTCCCGCATCTCGTTGATGGTCGTCTCGGCGGCGCGCTGGAATTGTTGCACGTCGAAACAAGGAACGTAGCGCATGAATTCACCGAAGATGGGACGGTAATTCGGCACGTCGTAAGCCACCACGGGGACTTCTGAAACCAATGCTTCGGCCACCACGCGAGGCGAACCTTCAAACCGGCTCGACATCAAAAAGAGCTGGCTGGCTTGGAAGAGCCGATATTTTTCGGCCTCAGATACGAAACCCGCAAACTCGACACATTGGGACAAGCCGCGCCGCTCGATTTCTGGGCCAAGCTCTTCTTTCAATCGCCCCACCAAGATCGCGCGGAAGTTCGGAATTTTCTGCGACAGATATTCCAGTGTCGCCAGCAGGTCTTGAATGCCTTTTTGCAAATGCACCCGCCCGATCCAGATGACATCGTAAGTCTTGGCGAGTCGCGGTGTGGGCAGTGGCGGAATGTCCACGCCGAAGGAGATGTAGTCGAGCCCCTCAGCGCGATAGCCCATGCGGAGCAGCTTCGGGTGCATGAGCGGATGCACGTAAAGCATCCGCTTATCGCGACAGCGGCGGAAGAAACACAGTGAGAGATTCTGGCTCGCCCAGTAGTAGAGCGAGTTGAGGCGGCTGACGGGCACATCGGGGCGGCTGCGTTTGATGACCTGGCCCAGCGTCGGAGCTTCCATGTGCCAGATCATGATCTTGCGCTTGGCGCGACTCAACACGACCGGCCACACATCGAACCAGTAATCGCTGACGGCGTAGGCGGCATCGTTCGGGCCGATTTGCTTCAGCACTTTCAGTGTGCCGAGGAAGCGACGCAGATAGTCCCAGAGCAATTTCAGTTGGCCGCCCAGCCCATGAATGTTCAACGGTTTGGCGGCGCTGCTGTCGGTCAGGGTTAAACCGTAATTCTTGAAGCGGGTTTCGAGCTGACGTTTGAGCGCGTGACCGCCGAAAAAATGAACATCATAGCCCGCCTCCTGCAGACCCGTCACCATCTCGAAGAAGTGGATGTCGCCGCCGGAAATCTGGTCGCAATAAATTCCGTTGGCGATGAAATGGACGCGGCGTTTCAAGGGGTTCACTCCTTGGCCCGCAATTCCTGCCGCGGCTGCAGCTTGTGGATCAACTTCTTGTCCTTGGAGAACAGATGCGTCTGGATGCCCCACACGACGCCTAACGCGGAGAAGAAGCTGGTGGGCGGATGCCAAAGCCAGAGTTTGTTGCCGGTGCGAACCAAGCCGACCGTCGCCTGCACACAAGGCCAGATCACCGTGACGGCGAGAAAGCATGCCAGCCAGCCGGGGATGCGCGGCTTGCGTTCGGTCCACGAGAAGCCGTGCTCCTTTTGCATGTCGAGGAAGTGGCAGGTCGCGCGACGGCGTTTCTTCAGAAACGCACCGAGCGTCTCGACGTAATAGTGATAGACTCCACGACCGCGCAGGCGCAGCCATTCACGCTTACCACTGGTCTGCACCACGCGAACCGACGTGTGTGTGTCGGAATAATTCTTCAGCGCATCAGCCACCTTCAGCTCGGAAAAACGGAACATGAAGCCATTCGAGCCGATGGGATACGCGAGGCTGCCGTCGGGAAATTTCCAGCGCTCGACTTCGCCGTCCGCGCTCACGAATACCGGCTTGATGCTCATCATCCACGCGACCGGATCGCTGATATGCAGGACGCTGGTGAGGTAGGCGCAAAAGGAATTCATGCGCGGCGACGGCAGGTAATAACTCTCGACGCCAAAGGCCGACGGATTTTTTGCCAAAGCTTCGACGGAGCGTCGTGTGTAATCGGGATGCGTGATCTCGTTGTCCGCGTCAATGAACACGACGTATTCGCCCGTCGCGTGCAGAAGCGCGGCTTTCTTGCCATCCTCGATGTTGCGCCCGTCATCATGAAACACTTGCGCGCCATACTTGGCGGCGATCTCACGGGTGTCGTCTTTCGAGCCAGCATCGCCAAGCAGGATTTCGATGCGGTCCTGCGGGTAATCTTGGCGGCGGATGCTTTGCAGACAGTTCTCCAGAATGCCGCCGGCGTTCAACACGGGCATGATGAACGTCACCACCGGCAACGGACTCGAAGTAGGATTCACAGCAGTGGACAAGGTGAAAACTCAGTGCGCGTCGCTGGCCAGTTGCGGATTTTCCATGAAGGCGTAGCACAACAGATGGCACGTGGTCATGTGTGTGTCTTCGACCCGGCCGTAATGTGTGTCCGGCGTGACCAACACGTGATCGGCGATTTCCGCCAACCGCCCACGTTTGCCGCCGACTAAAGCGATGGTGACCATTTTGTGTTCCTTGGCCCACTCGAAGGCTTTGACGCAGTTAGGAGAATTTCCGCTCACGCTCATCGTCATCACCAAATCGCCGGGGCGGGCGAGGTTGGCGAGTTGTGCGCAGAAAACATCTTCGTACGCGTAGTCATTGCTGATGGCGGTCATCAGGGGAACACTGTCGTTGAGGCAGACGACGCGAAAGCGACGCTTCAATTTGTCAGAAGCGCCCTTGCCCAGATCGGTGGCGAAGTGAGAAGAATTGGCCGCGCTGCCGCCGTTGCCGAAGACAAAAACTTGGCGGTCTTCCTTCAGGGCCTTGATCAGCAGCCGGACCACGGTTTCCGCTTGATCCAGAGGGATGGAGCGGACGGCCGCTTCTTGTAAACGTTTATATTCTTCGAGCCACGCTTGCATGTTGTGAAATTCAAGCCCATCCCCGCAGCGCTGGCAAGCCATCATCCGAGCCTGACCGTCAGGCGGAAGCTTCTGCCACGGCCTCGCGAATCAGCTTTTTGAACGCATCAATGCCGTCATCGAAGCCAGCGGCTATGGGCAGCACCGGGATCTTCTTAATTTTCTTTTTGAACTTCTTCAAGTTCTCCTCGGCGACGGGCTCGTCCATTTTATTCGCCACGACGTAACGCGGTTTCTCCAACAATTCAGGATCGTAAAGCTCCAGTTCGTTCAACAATTGCGCGTAGTCATCCCACGGGGCGCGATTGTCTGTGCCCGCCATGTCGAGCAACAGGACGAGAATTTTGCAGCGTTTGATGTGACGCAGAAACGCATGACCCAGTCCGACGTTTTGGTGCGCGCCTTCGATCAAGCCGGGCACGTCGCAGACCGTGAGCCGCTTGAAATCGGGATACTCCACGATCCCCGGCTGCGGGTGCAAGGTGGTGAATGGATAGGGGGCGACTTTCGGACGGGCGCGGGAAATGGCCGTAAGCAACGTGGACTTGCCAGCATTGGGATAACCCACCAGCCCGACTTCAGCGACCATGCGCAATTCGAACAGATAATTGCCTTCCTCGCCCGGTTCACCCGGTTGCGCAAAGCGCGGGGTCTGGCGCCGGGCCGTGGCGAAATTCCGATTGCCCAAACCGCCGCGCCCACCTTTGCAGAGCACGAATTGTTGGCCATCTTGGGTCAGGTCGGCAACCAATTCGCCTTTGACCGGATCACTTGTTAGACCATCGCCAGAATCATCCTGACTGAGATCATATTCGAATGCATATGCACTACCCGAACTTCGAATAACCGGGCGCTTGCCAGTGCTGGATTTTAGTAGCGGGTTTTCTTCGTGGGTCTCTTCGGGGTCGATTTCAGCTTCCGGCTCCTCGGGCTTGGCGGCAGCAGGCAGTCGCCACACGAGTGTGCCACAGGGGACTTTGACGATAAGATCTTTGCCTGCAATGCCGTCCATGCCCTTGCCCATGCCGCCTTCGCCCTTCTGCGCGATAAGCCGCGGCACGTAATACTGGTTGATGAGATTGTTGAGGTCGTGGTCTGCCTGCAGAATCACGCTGCCGCCGCGGCCACCATTGCCTCCGCTCGGTCCACCCTTGGGGACGTAGGCTTCACGATGGAAAGCGACCGCACCTTTGCCACCGTGGCCAGCGCGGGCGAAGACTTTGATTTCGTCAATAAACATTGGCTTTTGCTCCCAATCAGTTCTCTAAGCGGTAACCGGATTAAGATGATGATTAAGAATAAGCGTAGGATTTTGGAAATAAAAAAGGCGAGGCGCTAAGCCTCGCCTGAAAATCGCAAGGGTCACTTAGTTTTTAGCGGCGGCCGTGCTGGCGAGGTCTTCCACGACATTCACGCGGCGGCCGTTCTTGTCGAACTTCACGTGACCGTCCTTGAGGGCGAACAGCGTCCAGTCGCGTCCCGTGCCGACGTTGGCGCCAGCCACGAACTTGGAGCCGCGTTGGCGGACGATAATGCTACCAGCGTGGACGAATTCGCCGCCGTATTCTTTGACGCCAAGACGTTTACTGACGCTGTCGCGTCCGTTCTTTACGCTGCCTTGACCTTTCTTATGTGCCATAAAATTTGAGTGTTGATCGTTGCGGGGGGAGAATCAGGCATTGATGGACTTGACCTTCACGATGGTCAGTTCCTGACGATGGCCGATAGTCTTGTGATAGCCTTTGCGGCGCTTCATCTTGAAAGTGAGCTTTTTTTCGCCCCGGATGTGTTCTACCACGTCGGCCACCACGGTGGCGCCAGTTACGGTCGGCGCGCCGACGGTGACTTTGCCTTCGTTGTTGACCAACAGCACGCGGTCAAAGGTGACAGGTTTGCCTGCTTCGACTTCGAGGCGTTCGATTTCAAGGGTATCGCCCGCGCTGACGCGATATTGTTTGCTTCCGGTTTCTAGGACTGCGTACATAAATTTTTCCCCAAAGGGGCGCAGATAAAACCAGAACTAGCGATTGGTGTCAATGCTTTATTTTGGGCGGTTTGATTGGGTGCTGCGGACAACTTTCTGAAACGGGCAATTGACAAATCCGCCGAGGCCCGACTAGGCTGGTTTTGTTAATCAAGCGAACGGATTTATTATGTTGATGCGGATTAGTCTCATTATCGCCATCATCGCCGGACTGGCGGCGGGCGCGCTCAGTTTCATCAAGGTCAAAGAAAAGATTGATACAGTTGTGGCCGAGCGAAATGACTGGAATCAAAAATATGTCAAAACTGACGCTGATTTGACCGCTACCAAATCCGATCTCGCCAAGACCACCAAGGAATTGACCAAGACCAAGGATTCCTTGGCCAAAGCCGAACAGGAACGTGCTGCAGCTGTGGCAGAAATGGAAGTCCAAGTTAAGAAGTCCACTGAGCTTTCCCAGAAGTTATCCGAAACCATTACGCAGCGCGATGAAGCCCGCGCCAACTTGGCTGCTTACGAAGCGACTGGGCGCAAGCCACAGGAAATTCTGGCGATGAACAAGCAGCTTAAAGAAGCCCAGGATCAGTTGGAAGTTTCCCAGATGGAGAAAAAAATTATCCAGAAGGAGTTGGATAAGAAAATTGAGCAACTCGCTCAATTGCTTGACCCTGAGCACATCGTCCGCATGAAGGCAGACATTCGTGGTAAGATTCTCGTGGCTGATCCCAAGTGGGAATTTGTCGTGCTGAATGTCGGTGAAGACGAAGGCGCCAAACTTAACGGTGAATTGCTGGTCAGCCGGCAAGGTCGCTTGGTCGCTAAAGTTATTATCCGGGAAGTTCAAAAGGGACGTTGCATCGCCAACCTGATGCCCGGCTGGAAACTGGCAGACGTGAGCGAAGGGGATCAAGTGATTCCAGCGCATCCCGAATCGTGAGACTCTTGCAGAATTCCAAAGTGAAAGCCGGCAGTGCCTTGCTGCTGTTATTAACGGTGGCTGCGTTGCTCACCGGCTGTGCCACCGCCGAGCCGGATAATCTTTCTGTTCGTCCTTGGAACTCTCCCAAGGGCTGGGAAAACGGCCTGCCGAGCGGCATGATGGAAGGGCGTTGACGGTTGGCGGGTGCTTGCCCCTACGAATGGTTACAGGCTATCTCCTGATGCTTCAGTGGCCCAACGCAGGCTCTATTTTGCTACTTCCACACACCGCGTTTCGCGGATGACCGTGACGCGGATCTGTCCGGGATACTGAAGTTCCGCTTCAATCTTTGCCGCAACATTCCGGGCTAGGGCGAAGGCTTGGTCGTCGTTCACAGTTTGCGGTGTGACGAACACGCGCAATTCCCGGCCTGCCTGCAGTGCAAAACATTTATCCACCCCTTCGAAACTGCTACCAATTTTTTCTAGGTCTTCCACGCGTTTTAGATACGTGGTCATGCTTTCCGAGCGCGCTCCAGGGCGGGAGGCGCTGACGGCATCTGCGGCGCTGACCAAGATGCCCCAAGGGCCGACGGGTGGCACATCATTGTGATGCGAGGCGACGGCGTTGACCACGGCTTCGCTTTCTCCGTGCCGTTTGATGAGGTCGTGCGCCAACGATGGCGTGCGGTCCTTCTACTTCGTGGCTTAAAGCTTTGCCAATGTCGTGCAGCAGTCCGGCGCGGCGCGCGACGTTTGTGTCCAAGCCAAGCTCGCTGGCCATCAACGCCATCAACTGCGCCACTTCCACCGAGTGGTCGAGCAGGTTTTGGGTGAAGCTTTGGCGGAAGAATAATTTGCCGAGGACCTGGATGATTTCGGGGTTCAGCAATGTCACCCCCGCCCGGGCGGCGGCTTCCTCGCCTTTGCGGATGATGGTTTCATCCATCTCGGATTTGACCGCGGTGACGGCTTCCTCGATGCGCGTGGGGTGGATGCGTCCGTCTTGAATCAACCGCGCCATGGCTTCCCGGGCGATTTCGCGGCGCACCGGGTCGAAGGCGGAAAGCGTCACGGCGCCGGCTTCGTCATCAATTAACACTGTGACGCCCGTGGCGTTTTCGAAGGCTCGGATGTTACGGCCTTCGCGACCAATGATCCGACCTTTCAACTCCGGGCTTTCGAGGATGATAGTTGCAGAAGAACTATCAAACGTCTGGTTGCCTGCATAACGTTGGATGGCAGTGACGATGACCTTGCGTGCCTTTTCTTCGGCGCGTGCCTTGGCATCTTCAAGAATATGGCGGGAAATGTTGGCAGCATCGGCGAGTGATTCCTGCTCCACCTCTTTGAGGAATTGCGCCCGGGCCTCCTCACCGTTGAGGCCGGAAATCTTCTCCAATTGCTGCCGGCGCAATTCCGTCAACCGATGCAGATCAATTTGTGCTTGGTCCAAGTCTGCGCTTTTGCGTTCCAGCAATTCCCGTTGCTGTTTCAGATCGCCTTCCGACTGGAGGACGCGGGCCAATTGGGTGTTGAGCAGCGATTCGCGTTCGGCCAGCCGTTGTTCTTGTGCGGCGGTTTCCTGCCGGTGGGTGATGGCGGCTTGGTCCAGCTGCGTGCGAAGCTGCGTGGTTTCCTGCTGGGCGACGGTACGGGTTTTTTCCAACTGTGCCTCGGCTTCGCGACGACGGGCCTCCTCGCGCCGACGATTCTTGGAATTGAGAATCATCGCGCAGACGCCCGCCCCCGCGACGGCACAGACCGTCGCTCCCGCAATATACAAGACCGGACTCATTTCAGAACCGCGCGCTGTTCAGGTCTCGATCCAGCGCGTCGGCGTCAAGATGCAGTTTAAGGGAATGTCTAGTGGCCCGACCGGTACGGCATCCACGAGTTGTTCGTCGAACGCCACGCCGCACTTCGTGCCCCGCACAGCAGCCAGCAACCGATCATAAAAACCTTTGCCCCGACCAAGTCTCCTGCCGTGCAGGTCGAAGGCTACCCCAGGCGCCAACACCAAGTCCAGTTGGTTCAACTCCATTTCGGGGGACAGCTCCGCAACTTCCCGGATGCCGAACTTGCCGATGACCAGATCTCGCGCTGGATTGGTCACGCGGCGGGCGATGTAGTTGTTGGTGGTCGCGATAAAGCTCGGCAGCGCGACCTGCTTGTGCGCTGCTAAGGCTTCGGTCAGCAAAGGCCACACGTCCGGCTCATCGGGTAACGGTGCAAATAACAGGACGGCATTCGACTCTTGCCACACGCGTTGGGCGCGTAGCCGGGCGCATAGTTCCGCTCCGCCGCTGCGTCGTGCGGCAGGGGTAAGGCTTTTCATCCGCGTGCGAATTTGTTCGCGCAGCTGGGCCTTGGCATCGCGCGGTTCAGTCATGGCTGAGGGAAAGGCAAGTCACAGGCACAGGCTGCGGTGGCGACATCAGTTTTTCAATGCAGAACATGGCTTGGCTGCGGGCGGATCCGAAAGCAAAAACCGCCACCTGCGAGCAGATGGCGGTTATGGGAAACGGATCAACTCAACCCGCGCCACCGCCGGATATCGGCTTGGGTGCGCCTTTGAGTAGGGCAACGCCGTAATCGCGATTCATCCGCGCGATGAAGTCGAGCGAGATTTCCTTCGGGCAAACCGCTTCGCAACTGCCCGTGACGGTGCAAGAGCCGAAACCTTCCGCATCCATCTGGTTCACCATCGCTTCGACGCGTTTGAAGCGCTCGGGTTGGCCCTGAGGCAACAGACCGAGGTGCGAAACCTTCGCGGCGACGAACAACATGGCGCTGGCGTTTTTGCACGCCGCCACACAGGCGCCGCAACCGATGCATTGGGCGGCGTCCATCGCCAGATCAGCGTTTTCCTTCGGGACGGGAATCGAGTTCGCGTCCGGCGCCGCCCCGGTGCGCACGCTGATGAAGCCGCCCGCGTGTTGGATGCGATCGAACGCTTTGCGATCCACGACGAGGTCTTTGATGATCGGGAACGCCTTCGCGCGGAACGGCTCCACGACGATGGTGTCGCCGTCGCGGAAACTGCGCATGTAGGTCTGACAGGTGGCCACGCCTTTGTGCGGTCCGTGCGGCTTGCCGCCGATCACCAGCGAGCACGTGCCGCAGATACCTTCGCGGCAATCGTGGTCGAACGCAATCGGGTCTTCGCCCTTGTTCGCGAGCTCCTCGTTTACCACGTCCAGCATCTCGAGGAACGACATGTTCTCGTTGAGCGCCGGAGATTCATAGGTCCGGAACTCCCCGGCCGTGTTGCGGTTCTTCTGCCGCCAGACTTTGAGTTTAACTTTCATGACGTCGAAATAGGTTCTTGGTTGCGGCTTACTTGTAGGAGCGGGTGCTCATGTGAACTTCCTCATACACGAGCGGCTCTTTGTTCAAGATCGGGGCTTTGTCCGGTGCGCCGGCGTATTCCCAGGCGGAAACATAGGCGAACGCATCGTCGCGCCGCTTCACGTCACCCGGATTCACGAGCCCTTGCTTCGTTTCCGGATCGTCCTTGGTGTATTGATATTCCTCGCGGAAATGGCCGCCACAGCTTTCCTCACGGTTCAAAGCGTCACGGCACATCAGCTCCCCGAGCTCGATGAAGTCTGCCACGCGTCCGGCGTTCTCGAGGTTTTGATTCCATTCGCTGGACTCGCCGAGGACTTTGACGTCCTGCCAATAAGCCTCGCGGAGCGCGGCGATCTTCTTGATGCCTGCTTCAAGGCTGGCTTTGGTGCGCGCCATGCCGCAATGTTCCCACATGATCTTCCCCAGTTCTTTGTGGAAGCTGGCGGGCGTGCGCTTGCCTTTGCTGCCGAGCAATTTCTTGGTGATGCTCTGGACGTTTTCTTCAGCTTGCTTGAACGCTTCGTGATCGGTCTTTGGACGTTTGCCGGGATTTTGCGACGCCAGATAGGCGCTGATGGTCGCAGGCAGAACGAAGTAACCATCGCTCAAGCCCTGCATCAGCGCGCTTGCGCCGAGGCGGTTCGCGCCGTGATCGGAGAAGTTCGCTTCACCCAGCACGAACAGGCCTGGTAGGTTGCTCATCAGGTTGTAATCCACCCAGAGGCCGCCCATCGTGTAGTGCACGGCGGGGTAGATGCGCATCGGAGTTTTGTAAGCGTCCTCGTTTGTGATCTCGTGATACATCGCGAACAAGTTGCCGTAACGCTCGCGGACCTTGCTTTCGCCAAGCCGATTGATCGCCGCGGAGAAATCCAGATAAACCCCGAGGCCGGTTTCGCCGATACCACGGCCTTCGTCGCAGACGGTTTTGGCCGCCCGGGAAGCGATGTCGCGGGGCGCGAGATTGCCGAACGCGGAATACATGCGTTCGAGATAGTAATCGCGATCGTCTTCCGCGATGTCCTGCGGGCGCTTCTTGCAGTCCTCTTTCTTCTTCGGCACCCACACGCGCCCGTCATTGCGGAGCGATTCGCTCATCAACGTAAGCTTGGATTGATAATCGCCACTGACCGGGATACAGGTCGGATGAATCTGCGTGTAACACGGATTGGCGAAGCACGCGCCACGCTTATATGCGCGCCAGATGGCCGTGGCGTTCGAGCCGCGAGCGTACGTTGAAAGATTATAGACGTTGCCGTAACCACCGGTCGCCAGCACCACGGCGTCTGCGCTGTGCTTGGAGATTTCGCCGGTCTGCAGGTTGCGGACGATGATGCCCTTCGCGTGGCCATCCACGACCACGAGATCGAGCATTTCAGAGTGGGTGTAAGACTTCACCGCCCCCGCGCCGATCATCTTGTTCAATGCGGAATACGCGCCAAGCAACAACTGCTGGCCGGTCTGGCCACGCGCGTAAAACGTGCGCGAAACCTGCGCGCCGCCGAACGAGCGATTGTCGAGCAATCCGCCGTATTCGCGGGCGAACGGCACGCCCTGCGCGGCGCATTGGTCGATGATGTTGACCGAGACTTCAGCAAGGCGATGCACATTGGCTTCGCGGGCGCGGAAGTCGCCGCCTTTGATTGTGTCGTAGAACAGACGATGCACCGAGTCGCCGTCGTTCTGATAATTCTTTGCGGCATTGATGCCGCCCTGTGCGGCGACCGAGTGTGCGCGCCGGGGAGAATCATGGAACACGAAGTTGTGCACCTCGTAGCCCAACTCGGCGAGCGTGGCGGCGGCGGACGAACCCGCGAGGCCTGCGCCGACGATGATGACCTTGTATTTCCGTTTGTTCGCCGGGTTGATGAGCTTGGTGTTGAACTTGTAGGACTCCCACTTTTGCGAAAGCGGGCCGGCAGGGATGTTGGAATTCAGCGTAGCCATGTTAGTGCGTCTCCTTTCCGTGGGCGGCAGCGGGAGCGGGTTCAGCTGGGTCTTCAGCCTTGATTTCCGCCCGGACCTTCTCTGCGTAATCCGCGCCGACGACGCGCAGGTAAATTGAAATCGGGATCAATGCGTAACCGATAAAGATGGCCGTGCTGACACCCTTGGCGAGCAGTTGGATGCGCGGCCACCAGACGTGATTGCGCAGGCCGAATGACTGAAAGGCGCTCGAAATGCCGTGCCCGAGGTGGATGAACAACAACGCTTGCGCGATGAGATAGAACGCTGATACCCACCAGACTTGGAAGCCGAGGATCATCATCGCGTAAACGTCGGGGACGGTCTGGCCATCCATTGACCGTTTTGAGTTTGGTAAAGTCGCCCACGCCATTGATGCCCGGCAACCGCACGGTGAAGTGCGCGAGGTGATAAACGATGAAGGCGAGAATCACGAGTCCGCTCATGAGCATGTAGCGGGAGCGCCATGCTGTCCCAAACGGTTCGGGATTGTGGTAACCAACTGGCCGCGCCTCTTTATTTTCGATGGTCAATTTTAGCGCCGTGGCAATGTGCGAGCCGACCAAGGCCAGCAGGCCAAGCCGTGCACCCCAGACCATCGCGGGCTTGCTCTGGGAGGAGTGGCGAGTGGTTGATAAGCTCTGGCGGCCCAAACACTTGCAGGTTGCCGACCAGATGGCCGATGACAAACAAGAGGAGGAACACGCCTGACCCGGCCATCAAATATTTTTTGCCGAGTGACGATTTAAGGATGCCTGACACAATGCTCATGGAAACGGTTAGGTTGCGCAGCAAATGAATCGCTTGCGACGGGCGGAGAGGCTAAGCACTCATTAGCCTGAAAGCAACGAAACTTAATTTCTATAAGTCGCGGTTGGTGGAAAGTTTTTAATCCTAATCGAACCGCAAGTTGATCAGCCGGACTGTCAGTTTAATTCAAGGGGAGGGGGTGACGACGCGGAAATAGTTCGCCGCCGCTTGCGGAACATTCACCGGGAGATTCATGGTGCGATTGGTGGTCACTGCTGGAATCGTCAGGAAGTTTGACCACGAACCGCTGGTCAGATTGGTACGCCACTGGATGGAATAGGAATGATTGGCGGCAGCACTCAGTTGCAAGGTCGGGACATTCGCCATCTGCGTGAGGCTAAGGCGCAAGGCACTTTGGGAATCCTGCGGGTCCGTGCCGGCGAGAAATTCCTGCCAGTTGCTCATTCCATCAAGATCGGAGTCCAGCGCGGCATCGTTCACGACCGGATTCAGACCATGAGCAGTTTCCCAATCGTCGGGCAATCCATCGCCATCTTCATCCACCACCGGATAAAGCTGGGTCATGGGAATGAATTCCCGCGGGACGCTCGGGGCGGACCACGCCAATTGCGCTACTGCACCGCCGCCGTCTTCAAAAAACTCCATCTTGATTTTGTAAAGCTGGCCGGCTTGCAACGCGATGATGCCACTATTTTCGGTTGGCGCGTGGTTGATCCAATCGTTGATCAGCAACTGATCGTTGACCCAGAGCCGTGAGCCGTCGTCGCAGACGGTGTAGAACGTATAAGACTCCGAGAAGCGCGGCTGTACCTGACCGATCCAGCGAACGGTGAACGAGTCCGCGTCCATGCTCGCGTCAGGTGAGCCAGAGCCCCAGTCAAAATTGATTTGGGGGTCGATGCGTTGGAGCATGGCGCCGCCAAAATTGAGCTCGTTGTAGTAGTTGCCGATCAATCCCGTGCCCGTGCCGATGGGCGGGGGAACAACGGTGATGCTGACCGGAGCGGATTCAGTGATGGCCAGCCGATTGTCCCGGGCGCGCGCGGTAAGATTGTGCGGGCCGGCGGAGGCATTGATCCACGTGAAATTAAACGGTGCGCCGCTGGCTTCGCCTAATTTGATCCCGCCGTCATAAAACTCCACGCGCGTCACCACGCCATCGGGATCTGACGCGGTGGCGCTCAGCACCAAGGTTGCTGGTTGGGCAAATTGCGCGTTGTTGGTCGGGGAAATCAGGCTGCACGTCGGCGCGTGGTTGGTGGAATTCATGACGCCAGCCGAGATGCCTGAGGCGAACCAGTTCGTCGGTTCATTGCCATAAGTTGCGGGCGACCGCCGTTGCAAAGAAGGGCCGTCGC
The DNA here is from genome assembly GCA_049840435.1 of Verrucomicrobiota bacterium. Lineage (GTDB taxonomy): Bacteria > Verrucomicrobiota > Verrucomicrobiia > Limisphaerales > JADLHS01 > JADLHS01. Next base: position 19,867 of record JASGKY010000037.1, read on the forward strand.
CATCGGGGCTCAATGGCCACGGAGCTTTGTCGTTGTAACGGACTTCATCTACGACGATGTATGGCACGCCGTTGGTGTCAGGGTTGTCCGGGCGTTCGAGACCGAGGCGTTCGCCGCTGTCCTGCAATGAGCCGGAATAGGACCAAGAATCGTAATGCCGACCGGCACGCTGTATTTAGTGCGGAAGGTTGGGGGATCAATCGGAACGACCAAAAGGTAATTGCCAGCTCCGAGCGAAAAGTTGGTCGGGAAATTGAAATCAAGCCCGTTGAGTCTCCAGGTGTTGGTCGGAAACGCGACATGATACAACGGCACATTGGTGGCGCTGAGATTGTAAAGTTCCACAAACTCATCGTAGCCGGCGGGGGCGTGATATTGGATTTCGTTGATGACGATAGGGCCGAGGCGGGGGACGGAATTGGTTGCTCCGAGTGTCAATGCGGCTTGCGCGGGCCAGAATTCCTCCCCGGTGCTGACGAGGTGGCGACCGAACGAAACCCCGTTGGCGGCTGCGCCATAATCCAGACTATGGCTGTAACCGGTCAGATTCGTCGAGTTATCGCCGCTGAACAGGAACAACGATTCCCCATAGGAACTCAGCCGGAAACTATTTGATGAACCGGGCATCGCATTGAAGTTTGTTTCCGTGAAAACGATGAAGCCGTTTGCGGGAATCGTCGTTCCGGTTGTAATGCGAAACTTCTTGGGCTGCTTGGGATCGTCGCTCAAGAACCAGCCTCCGACGTTCACGAGTGCAGCGGTCGGATTGAACAGCTCGATGGAATCCACCTGCGGCAGATCTGTGTGGGTCAAAATTTCATTGATCACGACGCCGGGAAGGCTCACGGCGGGATCGTCCGCGCCGGGTGAACCCAGTTGATTTGCACTCGCCCGCCAACTGAAGGCGAGGCTGGGGTCGCTCACTGAGTTCGCGCGCACTAGCGAGAAGCCATAACCATCCGGGGTGATCGGCCAGGGCGACGTCGTGCTGTAGCTGAAGGAGAGAATGTTCGTCCCAAGGACATGGGCGAGTGTTAGTTTCTCACCGGCGTTGTCCAGCTTGCCGGTGTAAACGCCCTTGATCGCCACGCCGGGATAGCGCGTCGCAAACAGTGCGGGATTTCGCACCAGCACGGCAAATTGATTGGGCGCAAGCTGGGTGCCGTTGGTGAAGGCAAAGGTGATGCCGGAATCGAATTGCAGGCCCGCGAGATCGAGGGTGTTCGTGCCGGTGTTTTTCAGTTCCAGAAACTCCAGCTCGTCGCCGTCGTTCGTGCCGAGTGCGGGTGGGTGATACATGATTTCCGTCACTGCCAGCCCGCTGAAATTTTGGAGGATATAAAACGGCGCTTCGACCAAGGCACTCCAGGTCGAACCATTGAGGATACGGGCGTGAAGGATGCCGGCGTTGGTCGCGGTGATGGGCGAGGAATAGATTTTTGCTGCGGCGTTCAATCCGCCGCCCCAGAGCCGCGGATCAGAGCCGTCGAGTGTGTAATAAATTGTGCCCGCTCCGTTGGGGTTGGAAAGCGTGAGCGCAGCGCCGGTGGGAATCAGGCCGCCAAACGGCGTAAGGGTTGGCGCGTTGATTGACGGATAAAGTCCGGCATTGCGAAGTTGGTTCACCAGTACGGTGTGGCGGGCGGTAAACCAGTTTTGCACGGCATTGTCGGAACTGAGCCAGGCTTCGCGGGAGCTGCCCCAGCGCGCCGTTTCTCCGACCATGGCGCGATCTAATTCGGTGAACCGTTCGGTCCATCGCGCCAAGGCTGGTGTTGGAGTCAGTACGCCCCCATTGAAGCATGCTTTTTGGACGCGATCTCCAAACTCGCGGCGGAATTCCGGGTGTCCGCGCAGTGCGTTGTAAAGCTTGCCCGGGGAGCCATCGGAAACTCCGGTGCGATCGTCCGTGCCGCCAAGATACAAACCGAACGTCCACTCGGCATCCCAACTGAAGAATTGAAACGTCGCGCCCGGGACGCGGCGGCGGGCGGCGTTCCAATTGTGTCCGGGCCAATCCGTATTGGCCGCGTAAAAATTCAACATCATGTAGTCAATGAAACTCGGGATGTTGAGATATTGGCTTAGGTTCGTGTAAGCGGCGTCCGTCGTGATACTCGTATTCGCCAGCGCCAGCATGGCATTCCACGCGTCAATCGTGCCGTCAATCAACTCGTCAGAATTCAACGCGTCGTATTCGGATTTATCTCCGCCCATGAAGTGGGCGGCGTAGGAGGCGTCGCCTTTTTCACCAATGTTGTACACGCCCCAATAAATCCCGTTGAGATACAGATGCACGTAGCGGCCATGTGGCCCGTAGCCGCCCATCGCGTTCTGCGTGTCGCGACACCACTGATCGCGGTGCATCACAGTGCCTTGGTTGCCATTGATCCAATGATCGTTGTAGGCGCCATGCAGCACCAGTGTGTCGAACTCCTGCACCGCTGAATCGGGATAGAGATTGTAGTCCAGTTTGGATGGGCCGTAGGTGCTTTTGAATAACAACCGCAGACCGTGCTTGGGCGTGTTAAAGCGGCTGAAGCCGCCTTGCAGCCGGATGCCGCAGTTGAGATGAAATCCTTTCTCGCCATCCGGGCGCGGGTATTCGATGGCACAGGCGCGTTCCCACGCTTCGCCTTCCGCGGAGGTGTTAGACCAGATGCCGTTCGGGCCGAACAATTCATCGTGGCGACATGGCGATGCTCAGGGTCGGCAGGCTCAACAAATCATTCGTGAAGGTGTCGCGATAGGGTGGGTTTTGCGTGATGGCGGTGTTTAATGTGTAATCACCAGAAGAGCCCCCACGTAATTCGAGGTGATGTTCTGTTGCTGCACTTTGTCGAGCAGGAGATAGCTGTGCGTCTCGACATCGGAGGGCAGGAAACCATTGCGCGAGCCGATGGCGCGCAGCACGAGCGGACGATTGATGGTAACCGGTCCGGTGTAAATCAAGCCATTGGTGGCCGAGGGTTCGCTGCCATCCGTCGTGTAACGGATGGTCACCCCCGCCAACGCGCTAGTGATGGTGACCGAGAGGTTGGTGTTGAGATACCAGCCGCGTTTGGGATTGAACTCCAGATCGCTGACCTGCGCGACAGAACCCTCACTGTTGTACGTTCCTGGCGTTGGCGCGGCGAAATATTGGTTGGTGAGGCCAAGCACTTTGTTCTCCACCAGTTCGGCCAGAATCAGAAAATCCGTGCTGTTGGTGGCGTCATTGAGTCCGTGCAACGCCAGATTCGTTGCCATTGGTCTTGAGCAGACTTAACTGGCTGGTCAGGTCGAAGTTTTCATAGGCCACCGCGCCCGCTAACGGTTGCGAATTGGTGGCCACTGAATTCCACAGCGGCGTGATGGGGGAGTTTTTGCGCGCGACCGCCGTGCCGTTGAGATAGGCGACAAATCCATCATCGTATTTTACCCGCAACGTCAGCGTGCTGAGCGCGGTAGGATTGGCGACATTAAACGGCAGTCGGACATACGTAGAGCTGGCGCGGTTGACCATCTGGGTTTGGACATCGGTGCTGATCAAGGGCCGTAACGAGTTGCCACTGCTACCGCTGCCAAGTGATTTCACCGCCAGTCCGCCATTCGCCGTATCGCCGAGCAATCGGAAGTTTGAGTTGTGACTCGAATAACTGCCCGCAGCGGCAAATAACTCCACCTCCGAGCCACCGGCGCATTCAAAGAAGACCAATCGGATGGAGTGTTCGCCAGCGGCGAGATTGAAGGTTTGGAGCGAGTCGCCGGACCGCGGCCGACGGGGTATTCAAACGAGGTGCTGTCAATGGTCAGTCGGAAGCCATCATCGCTGTTTACGCCGAAGGTCCAGTTGCCGCTCGACGGGATGGTCACCGTGCCCATGGCTTCGGTCACAAAATTGTCCTGATCCACGTTCAGCGTCAGCCCGGGGAACGTGAGGCTGCCGCTGAAATGGCCTTCACCACCGGTGTTGAAATAGTTGATGGTGGCGGCGTTGGTCGTGAAGACGGAGAGTTGTTGTCCGGGCGTGGCCAGGACATTCACCGCAGTGTTGATGTCGCAAACCCCCACGCTGGCGCGGATATTCTTGATCGCGAAACCCGGCAGGAATGTTTCGTAGCCCACGCCGTTTGTTGCCGTCTGCCACGCGGTCGCATTGAAGTTGGTCGCCGTCCAAGTCGTGCCAAGCGTGCCGTTGGTGGCCACCCAGAGCTGGGCCAGCGCATTGCTGGCTAGCAGGGTGGTCACCTGGAGATTCTGTCCCAATCCGTACGAGACGTCGGTCAACTGCTCTGGAAATTGTGGTGCAAATTGGGTGGCAATGGTGACTCCGTCCGGCTGCACCAGCGCGAGATACTCGCCGCCGGCGCTCAAGGCAAAATTGGCGTGCAACGGCAGTCCGGGCGTCGCGCGATTTTTACTCGATGCAAAAACGATGAGGAATCCGTTAGGGGGCAGATTGGTTGCGGGCAGCCGCCACTTGGTCAGGTTGGTGGCATTGTCGGTGAGATACCAGCCGTTCAGATTGACGGTGCTGGCAGAAGTATTGAATAGTTCGATCCAGTCGGAGTGATCCCCATCTTCGTCTTGTAAGCCGTTGGAATTGCTGGCGGCAAATTCAGAGATGATGACCGGTGCTGCCGCGGCTTGATCCGGAGGCAAAATTAAGAAGACGGCGCATAGTGCCAATAATGCCGGGAAACAACGCGGCGGCAAAACGGAGATAGGCTTCATGTCTCGTGCGAGACTACACCAACTTCGTTGCCGAACAACTAGCCAATCGTCCAGATTCCCATCCCCGAAAGCGGGGAGGAGACAGTCCTGCGGTCCTGTGAAGGGCCGCCCGAGATTGCGAGGTTGTGAGGTTAGGCCGACTTTTTCGCCTCGGCGATCTTTGCCAGCAACGCATCACGTTCGCTGGTGTCGCCGCTGCCGCAGGAGCCGTTGTCAGCGTGGTTTTCTTCGCGGCGTTGGAAGGCGGCTTGCGGCGCCGTTCATCGCGGCGCGGGGCGAATTGATGGCCGCCTTGGCTTCGGCCAGATGGCCTTTGCCAATGGTCACGCCGTTGAAAGCGCGCTTGGTCAACTCTGCGCTCGCCGGGAACGGCTTGGGCTTCGCGCCGAAGTTATATTTGAAATTCTTCCAATTGTCGCCGGACTGATAATTCGTGCCGAGCGCGCCACTGGGATCGTAGCCGCAATGAACCATGCAGTTCTCGCAGCGCGGGTCGCGGGCAACGCCGTCCACCACGCCATACTTATCCCAGCTCACCTTGGACAACATCTCTTGATAGCCGTCGTAGTGCCCGTCGGTCATCAGGTAGCAGGGCGCTTTCCAACCTTTGATGTTGTAGGTCGGGATCGCCCAGGCCGTGCAGGTAAGTTCGCGCTTACCGGCGAGGAATTCCTGATACACTGGCGTGCCGAAGATGGTGAAATTCTTGCCCCATTCCTCGATGCGGGCAAATTTCTGCCGCGTCATCTTGCGGGTGAGGAAGAAATCCTCGGGCTGTTTGCCGAGGCGCGCAACCATGTCCTTCTTGGCGGCGTCGTATTCGTAACCGGGCGAGATGGTGTGGCCGTCCACGTTCAGAGAGGTGAGGAACTGGAACATGTCCTCCAGTTCCTTCACGTCGGTTTCTTTATAGACCGTGGTGTTGGTGGCGGTCTGGTAGCCGAGAATCTTTGCCATCTTGATGGCGGCAACACATTCCTTGAAGACCCCTTCGCGCTCAACAATGAGATCGTGGGTGAATTCCAAGCCGTCTACGTGAACATTCCAATACATCCACTGGCTCGGGCGGATGACAACTTTCTTGCGCGCAGATTCGTCGGATTTGCGGATGAGGTCGGCTTCCTTTTCTGTTACGAGTTCCGCCTTCAGTAATTCCTGAAGCTTCGCTTCCATCTCGGGCGAGTAGGTCGCGGCCATGTAGTCGCGCATTTTTTTCCGCATGAACACGCCGTTCGTGCAGATGTAGATGATGCGGCCTTGTTCCCGGAGTCCAGCCACCAGTTCCTCGATCTTGGGATAAATCAGTGGTTCCCCGCCGCAGATGGAGACCATCGGCGCTTCGCACTCCGCCGCAACGGCGAGGCACTTTTCCAATGGCACCATGTCCTTGAGGTTGGTGGAGTATTCGCGAATACGACCACAACCGGTACACGTCAGATTGCAGGTGTGCAGCGGTTCAAGCTGTAGCACCATGGCGAACTTGGGAGTCCGCTTGAGCTTGTGCTTGACGATATGACCGGCGATTTTCGCCGACAACGCGAAGGGGAATCGCATAAATTTAGGGACGGACTTGGGCAACCAAGGAAACAGTATTAGTCGAATTTCCAGGCGGAGTCGCGGGCGCTGGCCGGGTCTGGATCAGGCCCGGGAGAATGAAATCCAGCGGGGAAACGCTCTTGCCGGCGTTGAGACCGCCGCAGCCGGCTGTGTAAATCGCCAGGATTGCGCATCCCATCGCTTGAACTAACTTCCGCTTTGTCGTCACTGGGGCGGGAGTATAGAACCCGACGACCGGGTGGCGAAAGACAATTTTACGATGTGGAACAGACTCATTCATACCGCCGGTTTAACACTGTTGCCGCTGCTTTGTTGCTGGGCCGGATTCGTCTTCGCTGCGCCGGAGCCCCCCGCTTCTGCTATCCTGACCAATGCTGTGGCCCGGGCTGAGCTAGAACTGGTGGTTGCACACCAACGCTTTGCCGCGGAACCAACCAACAGCATCGTCGCGTGGCAGTTGGGGCGTGCTTGCTTTACGTGGGGGAAAATGCTCAGTGAGCCGTCAGCCAAGGAAAAGATTTACACCGAAGGCGTTGCCGCCTGCCGGCGGAGCATCGCATTGAATACGACCTCCGCTCCCAGCCACTATTACCTCGGGATGAACATCGGGCGCATTGCTGACCTGAAACGCAACCTTTCGGCCTTTAGCATGGTGAAGGAGGTAGAAAGGTCCTTTCAGCGCGCTCGCAGTTTGGACGAACGATATTCCACGCCGGTCCCGACCGGAATCTCGGCCTGCTGTATCAATATGCACCCGGTTGGCCCATTAGTGTCGGCGATACAAAACTCGGGCGCAAACATCTGACCCGTGCCGTCGAGCTGGCGGGCGATTACCCGGAAAACCGGCTCAACCTCGCGGAAGCCGCCCTCGAATGGAAGGATCTCAAGCTCGTGCAGAGTGAGTTCGTGGCCCTTGAGAAAATATGGCCTGTCGCCAAAACGAATCTTACTGGTCCGGAATGGGAGTTCGATTGGCGGGATTGGGAGAAGCGGCGCGCGGATCTGCAACACAAACTCACACCGAAATCTTCGCGGTGACCCAAAATCAATTTCTCATCCGCCGCGTTTCTCGCTAGCTTGCGCCCAGTGCAACCGATTGCCTTTCAATTCGGCCCGATCACTGTTCATTGGTTTGGTGTCTGTATTGCCTTTGCGTTCCTCGCAGGCATGTGGACCGCCGCACGCCGCGCGCCGCGTATCGGAGTGACGGGCGAAGTCATCGCCGATCTCGTCGTGCCGTGGCTGCTCCTTGGTGGAATCGTTGGCGCGCGCGTGATGTTCGTGGCGACGTATTGGAGCGACGAATTTGCCGGCAAACCTTGGTGGGAAATTTTCATGATCCAGCGCGGCGGGCTGGTGTTTTACGGCGGGCTCATCGGCGCATCACTTGCCGCGATCATCTTTGCGGGCTTAAAAGGTGTCTCGGTTTGGAAACTCGCTGACATCCTTGCCCCCAGCATTGCACTCGGCTCCATGTTCGGCCGCCTCGGCTGTCTCATGAACGGCTGTTGCTATGGCCGTGCCTGTGAAATGCCTTGGGCCATCCGCTTTCCTGCCGATCATTCGACGGGTGGGCATTTGGTCCATCCGACGCAACTCTACGACGCCTCGCTCAACCTTGCGCTTTACCTCGGTCTCGCCGCTTTCTTCCGGTCGCGCAAATTTGACGGCCAGATTTTTGCCATTTACCTGATGTGTTACGCTGTCACCCGCTCCACCGTAGAATTTTTTCGTGGCGACTATTCTGATGGCCATCTACACGGCGGCTTCACGCCAGCGCACCTGCTAAGCGGCGCGATTCTGGTCACGGGAATCGTGCTGTATCGCCTGCTTTCGCCTCGTCCTAAACCCGCAACCTGAGGGCTGGCGATGGCCAATCAGCAACCCATTTTCATTGCCGGACCGACCGCCGTGGGCAAATCCGCCCTCGCACTGACACTGGCCGAGCAACGCACCGGTGAAATCATTTCGGTGGACTCAATGCAAGTCTATCGCGGTCTCGACATCGGAACAGCCAAACCCACCGCCTCCGAGCGCGCTCGCGTGCCGCATCACTTGATTGACGTAGCCGAACTCACCGAAGCTTTCGATGCCGCGAAGTTCGTCGTGCTGGCGGAAAAGGCCGTGAAGGAAATCCAATCGCGCGGCCGCACCCCGATTTTCTGCGGCGGCACCGGTTTATATTTCAAAGCCTATCTTGAAGGCTTGGGCGAAGCTCCGCCTGCCGATGAACAGCTCCGCGCCGAATTGGAAGCAATTTCATTTGTCGAGCTGCTCCGCGAATTGGAACAAGCCGATCCGGTTACATATTCCAAAATTGACCGCAATGATCCGCGCCGCATCATTCGCGCACTCGAAGTCATCCGCCTGACCGGAAAGCCCTTCTCTGCTCAGCGCGCCCGGTGGGGCGAGACTTCCGGCGAGCCGAACCCTGCTGCCGGCTCGCGAGGACGCTCGCCTCACCAGGTGATTTGTCTGGCCCGTCAGCCCGCTGATCTCCACGCTCGCATCAACGCCCGCGTGGATGCGATGTTCGCTGCAGGTCTGGTGGAAGAAACCCGGCAATTGCTCCAGCAAGGCTTGGAACAAAATAAAACCGCCATGCAAGCCATCGGCTATCGGCAAGTGGTAGAACATCTGCGCGGTGAGCGCTCGTTGCTGGAGACGATCGAGCTTGTGAAAATTAAAACCCGCCAATTCGCCAAGCGGCAGCTGACCTGGTTTCGCAAACACGCCAAGGCGCAGTGGATTGAGATCGCCCCCGGTGCTGCAGTTGTTGGGCTTCCTCTCTAAAAGGAAACTGCGCCATTTCCGGCGCAGTTGTTGGTCAATTTGCCTTTCGATTTAAATTATTTCGCCCGGTTCGGATAGTGCGGTTTCTTGATGCTTGGCGGCGGATTTTGCCGGATAGATTTCATGACCTCGAAGATTGCGCGTTCGAGTTGCGGATCGCCGCCGCGCGCCATTTCGCCTGGGTCATCCACCACGTCAATGTCCGGATCAACGCCGTAGCTTTCGATGATCCAGCCCGTCTCGTCGTAGATGCCGAACGTCGGCACGGTCACGCTGCCGCCATCTACCAGCGCCGGTGAACCGGTCATGCCAATCAATCCGCCCCAGGTGCGTTGACCGATGAGCGGACCCGAGCTTGGATTGCTTAAAGTAATAGCGGGAAGCAATCGCCGCCCGAACCGCTCCAGCCGTTGATGAGCATCGCCTGGCGCCGGAATGTCCGACTGGGGGCCACGGCCAATCGCTGCCATCGCGCACGCCCCAGAAATTCCGCCGGGGACGGTTCGAGCAATTCCACGAAGCGATCGGGAATCTGCCCGCCGCTGTTGAAGCGTTCGTCAACGATCAGGCCCGGCTTGGTGAACTGCCCGCGGAACTGGCGCACCAGTTCGTTCTGCCCGCCTTGACCCGTGTCCGGCACGTAAACGTAACCGATCTTGCCGTCGCTCGCTTTCTCGACACGCAGGCGGTTTTCATTGATCCACGCTAGATTGCGCAAGCGCGCTTCGCTGTTGATGGTTTGCACCAACACCTCGCGTGCTCCCTTCGAGCGTTGGCTTGTCGTTCACGGTTAATAACACCGGCTTGTCCGCCAAGCCTTGGAGCGCTGCCCACGGGTCTTTGGTCGTGTCGAGCAGTTCGTCGTTGATGGCCAATAGATAATCGCCTTCGCTGACGTTGGTGAGGCCTGGTTGCGCAAGCGGCGAGCGCACCTCGCTGTCCCACGGCGCGGCGGTGATGATCTTCGTAATGCGATACGCGCCGTTCGTGAGCGTGAAGTCGCAGCCGAGATAGCCGACGTTGCGTTGCGCGCTGTTCTCCACGTCACCGCCGCTGCGATAGGTATGCGAGGCGTTCAGTTCACCGATCAATTCGCCGATGACGAAGTTTACATCCCAACGTGTCACGGCCTCTTCCAGCAACTTGCCGTACCGCTCGCGCATCAGCTTCCAATCCACGCCATGCAGGTTCGGATCGTAAAACACGTCGCGTTCGAGTCGCCACGCGTCGGTGAAGATCTGCTTCCATTCCGCGACCGGATCGATCATCGCCTCAAAGCCGGTTGTCGCGAGTTTCTTGTCGAGCTTCTGACCTTCCTTCGGCTCAATGATGTAATAGGCGTTGTCTTTTCGTGTGAGCAGCTTCTTGTGGTCCGCTGACAGCTCGATGTCATCCGCGTCGTCCACCACGCGCTTGGTTTCGCGCTTCTCGAGATCAAAAAATTCCACCGGACTGCCACCGCCATCGGCGCCGGTGCGCGGCAGCCAGCGATACAACAACTTGCCGGGCACCGCGACTAGAGTCCGCGTAACGCCCCGCCTTCGTCGGTAGAATCACCGCGCGTTCCTCGAAGCCAGCTAGGTCAATCTCCACTGCCTTGGGTTTTTTGTCTTTGTCCGACTTCTTATCATCTTTTTTGTCCGCTTCCTTCTTGGTGTCCTTGGCCGAAGCGTCGCCATTCGCTTTCTTGTCCTTCTTGGTTTCCGATTTGGGGTCGTCAGATTTTTTTTCGTCGGACTTCTTCTCGTCTTCTTTCTTGTCCGCATCTTTCTTTTCAGATTCCTCGTCATTGCGGGGTGCGAGCGGGGAGGGGACGTCTTTGCGCAGCGGCGCAGCAGCAAGCTGTGTTGTGTTTGCGTAAATCCACGAGTTGTCGAGATCGCTGTAGATCGGATTGAAACTTCGGCCGGTGCGGAAATAAAGATACTTTCCCTCTGGGTCAAAGACGGGTTGTTCGTCGTTGTAGAAGCCGGAGGTGACCTGATGCCGGGTGTTGTTTTTGAAGTCGTAAAGCGTGATGGCGCTAGTTGCGATGTGTCGATATCGCCCGCGTAAGCCATCCAGCGGCTGTCGGCGGACCAACTTACCCGGAAGGCCTGCAGTTCGCCGTGATACATCCATATTTGCTGGTCAATGAAACGGTTCGTCTTCGTCTCAAAATCGTAAACCCAGATCTTCATTGCTTGATCAATCCACAGGATCTTCTTCGAGTCCGGCGACCATTGCGGCGGATAGCGAAAGCCCGCGCCGAGCGTTGTCAGTGTTTTCTCCTCGGCGCTACCGTCAGCATTCCAGTCAGCATCGCGCACGGTGAGTTCATATTCGCCCGGTACGATCACTCAAGTAGGCGATGAGTTTTCCGTCCGGTGACCACGCCGGATAACGCTCCGCTACGCCTGATGTACGGGTTTCGTTGCGTACGATGCCGTATTCTGCAGGCACGGAGAAGGTGTCGCCACGTGCCGAGAAGAGCGCGCGTTTGCCGCTCGGTGAAATCGTGGACCACTGGATCAGGCTGGAGACGTTTTCCAGTCGCGGCTTGAGCGTGGAGCGGTCGGTGGTTACTGAGATTTCCACCTCGCGCATCTTTTCGGATTTGAGATCGAACAGATAGAGCCGGCCGGCGTTTGCGAAGATGATGTCGCTTGGACCAAGGCTGGGGAATTGCACGTCGAACTCTTTGAAGAACGTCACCTGTTTGAGCCGGTCGTTGCCGAGGTCGAGCGACCAGAGATTGAAACGCTTATTCTCGTCGCGGTCGGACAGGAAATAAATCTTGTTGCCGGCCCACATCGGGACGGATTCAGCAGCGGGCGACTTCGTGATATTCCGCGCTTTGAGCGTGGTCAGGTCCATCAGCCAGAGGTCTGGGTTCATGCCGCCGCGGTATCGCTTCCACGTGCGAAAATCCACGCTGATGGTGTTGAACACGATGGCTTTTCCGTCGGGCGATATCGCGCCAAATTCACCATATGGCATCGGCAATTTCTCCGGCAACCCGCCCGTCGCGGCAACCTTGTAAAGCTGACTGAACCGGTCCTTGAAGCTCGTCATCGTTGTCGCGAAGAGCAGGTTTTTGCCGTCTGGATACCAATCGATCACCCGATCCGCCGCGCCGTGGTGGGTGACACGTTGCGGCACGCCGCCGGTCATCGGCATGGTGTAGATATCCGTGTTGCCGTCGTAATTGCCGCTGAACGCGATGGTCGAACCGTCCGGCGAAAACTTCGGGAAGGACTCCTCGCCGCGCGGCGAACTAAGCCGCACCGCCTCGCCACCCGTCTTCGGTGCGACCCAGATGTCGCCCGCATAAACGAACGCGATGTGTGTCGCCGATACATCCGGCTGTCGCATCATGCGGGCATCAATATGAGCAGATTTTTCAGCCGCGTTGGTGGTGGACAAAAGAAAAGCAGCAAGTCCCAGAATCAGAAGGCAGTTTGCGTATCGCATAGTTCGTTGGCGCAAAGTCGTCGTAATGGCTGCCAAAGTGCCGCAGTGCAACGCCCGAAGCCAGAGTGTTTTATTGGACAATTGTTGCGCGATTGGCCGGCACAAACCGCCGTCTTGTTCTGTCCGCGCTTCCTGCTATCCTCATCCGACGAACAGCATTAAGTAGTTGAAAGCATTAGTCCAAACCAGAGATACGCGGACGGAACGGGTCTTCCTCGTGGGCGTCGAATTGAAATCCGGCAGCACGCACCAGTTGCGTGAGTCGCTGGATGAACTGGCCGAACTCGCCCAGACCGCCGGCGGTGAAGTTGTCGGTGAAGGCACGCAAAAGGTTGAGTCGGCCAATCCCGCCACCTACATCGGCAAGGGTAAGGCCGACGAATTTGCTAAGTATTGCAAAGAGCACACCGTGGACACCGTCATCTTTGACGATGAACTCACGCCGGCGCAGACGCGCAATCTGGAAAAGATTTTCGAGGTCAAGATTCTGGATCGCACGGCGCTGATTCTCGACATCTTCTCGCAGCGCGCCCGCACGCGCGAAGGCAAGCTCCAGATCGAGCTTGCGCAGCTCCAGCATCTGCTGCCGCGGTTGACGCGGTTCTGGGGACACTTGTCCCGGCAATCCGGCGGCATCGGCATGCGCGGCGGTGAAGGTGAATCGCAGCTCGAAGCCGACCGCCGTAAGGTGAATGAACGCATCGATAGCATCTCTCGCGATCTCGATGCGGTGCGGCAACAGCGCGAAACCCAGCGGGCTGGGCGCAAGCGGAACGAATGGCCGCTCGCATCCATCGTCGGCTACACCAATGCCGGCAAATCCACGTTGCTCAATCGCCTTACCGGCGCCAGCGTGCTGGCCAAGGATATTTTGTTCGCCACTCTTGACCCGACGACGCGCCGCCTGCGCCTACCGACGAACCAAAACATTTTGCTGACGGACACGGTGGGCTTCATCAAGAAGCTGCCGCATGGACTCGTCGAATCGTTCAAGGCAACGCTTGAAGAAGTCGTACAAGCCGATCTGTTGTTGCACGTCGTGGACGTGAGTCATCCGCAAGCCGACGATCAGATCGCTGCCGTGAATAGCGTGCTCAACGAACTCGGTGCGGGCGACAAGCCGACGATGATGGTCTTCAACAAGGTGGATCAGTTGCAGCAAGCCGGTACGTTGACGCGGTTGCATGAGCTTTATCCCAATTCGGTCGCCATCTCCGCGCGCACGGGCAAAGGCATTGATGAATTGCTGGCCGAAATCAGCACCCAAATCCGGCCTGAGCGCGAACTGGTGGAGCTGAAAATTCCACACGAGGAAGCCGCACTCATCGCGCGCTTGCATAAAGTCGGCCAGGTGCTGGAGCGGAAGTATTTGACCAAGGTCGCGAAGTTCAAGGCCCGCATCCCACAGCATTATCATGCGGAGTTTGCGGAGTTCATGGCTGGCGGTAAGGCGGCCAAGGAAGACTGAGCTTCGCAGGGGCTTGTTTGCCCCGCAGCTTCGCCTTGGAATCCTATACCTTCGCATAAGTGATATTGCCGCGCGGACCTGTCAGTCTTGCCGGGCCGCCATGTCCACTACACTCGAAAATCAAAGACCAGCCCGCCAGCGAGCGTCCGCGTGAGCGGCTTGCTGCCCAAGGTGCAGACGCGCTCAGCAACGCGGAGTTGATCGCCATCCTCCTGCGCACTGGACTCAAGGGCATGAATGCCGTCGAGGTGGGAAAGCATCTGCTGCTTAAGTTCGGCTCGCTGCAATCGCTCGCGCTCGCCTCAGTGGATGATTTGCGGCAGGCCAAAGGTATTGGGCGTGACAAAGCCGTGACGCTCGTGGCCGCGTTCGCTTTGGCGCACAAAATGGCGCGGGAACTTCAGGTGGAATCGCCGGTGCTCGACAATCCCGAGAATGTTGTCCGTCTGTTGCAGGGCGCAGAATCTTGTGAAGGAAGTTGAGACGCTCCAAGTCCTCCTGCTCAATACACGTCGCCGTCTGATTCGTGTAGAAGAAATCACGAATGGCACGTTGGATACCTTGCTGGTCCACGCGCGGGAAGTTTTCCGCACCGCCATTTCTGCCAACGCCTCTGCTATCGTCCTCGCGCACAATCATCCCAGCGGCGATCCCACGCCGAGTGAAGCTGACATCAAAGTCACCCGCGATCTCATTCGCGCCGGGCAACTACTCAAGATCGAGGTGCTCGACCATGTCATCCTCGGTCGCGCCACGTCAGAGCGGGCCAAGGATTACTCCTCGTTGCGCGAGTTGGGTTACTTCTACTCCTAAATCACGGCGAACAGGTTTGTTTCCCGTCACAACTCCAGTTAACCTGTAGGCGTGGCTGATTTGCCTGTAACTGAGATACGCCCAGAAACGAACGCCAAGTTCGTGCTTCCGGAATTGCTCGCGCCTGCCGGCGACTGGGATTGCGCCAAAGCCGCCGTCGAGAACGGCGCGGATGCGATCTATTTCGGCCTCGAGAAGTTCAACGCCCGGATGAGGGCGAACGATTTCATCGGCGACCTGCCGAAGTTGATGGAGTTCCTGCATCGCCGCGGTGTGAAGGGTTACGTCACGTTCAATATCCTCACGTTCGAGAACGAGCTTGCTCAGGCGGAGGAATATCTCCGCGCCATCATTGCGGCAGGGGTGGACGCCGCCATCGTGCAGGACGTGGGCATCTGCCGGCTCATCCGCCAACTCTCGCCCGATTTTCCCATTCATGGCTCGACGCAGATGACGGTGACCAGTGCGGCGGGTGTGGCGTTTGCCTGGGAGCTGGGTTGCAATCTCGTCGTGCTCGCCCGCGAATGTTCGATCAAGGAGATCGAGAAGATTCAGTCGGCGCAGGTTGAAGTGACGAACCAGCTGCCGCTCGAGGTGTTCGTCCACGGCGCGCTCTGCGTCGCTTACTCCGGCCAATGCTTGACCAGCGAATCGCTCGGAGGACGCTCCGCCAATCGCGGCGAATGTGCGCAAGCGTCTCGGATGCCTTACGAGTTGATCTCGGACGGGAAGCCGGTTCCGCTAGGCGACAAGCGTTATTTGCTCAGTCCGCAGGATTTTGTCTGGGCTGGAAGTTTTGCCCGAGCTTGTCCGCGCGGGCGTGGCCTCGCTGAAGATCGAGGGGCGACTCAAGTCGGCAGAATACGTGGCTAACATCACCGGGTTTATCGGGCGGCGCTGGATAAGCTGGCGTTGAACCACAGAGGCACAGAGATCCCGAGCAAGATTGGCGGTGAATCCAAATACGATTTGGAAATGGCCTTCTCGCGCGGGCTGTTCACTGGCTGGTTTGGCGGGATTGATAATCAGAAGCTCGTCCATGCGCGCTTCGGAAAAAAGCGTGGCGTGTTTCTCGGCGAAGTAGCGCGCGTCGCCGACGATAAGGTTGCGCTCAAACTCGTTGCGCCGCTCAAGCCTGGCGATGGTGTGGTGTTCGATGCAGGTAAACCCGATGAAGACGAAGAAGGTGGGCGCGTGTATCAAGTCACGGCGCGCGGCGCGGAAACCTGGCTGGGTTTCGGCCACGGCGATGTAAATTTCCGTCGCGTCCACGTCGGCGACAAGTTGTGGAAGACGAACGACCCCGAACTCGACAAGCGTTTGCGGCAGAGTTTTGAGGGTGACAAGATTCGTTTTCAGCGCCCGCTCCATCTGGAGGTCCACGGCTTGGTCGGAAAACCGTTCACACTCGTCGCGCGCGACGATGAGGGCCATGTGGCAAAATTGGATTCTAACGTCGCGCTCGTGGTGGCGGAGAAACAACCGCTCACAACGGAACGTTTACGCGAGCAGCTCGGTCGCCTTGGTGGCACGCCGTTCAAGTTGGGTGAACTGAAGAACGAGTTGGTTGGCGAAGTGATGCTGCCGGTGAGCGAGCTGAACCGCTTGCGTCGCGATGTCGTGGCCGAGCTGGAGAAACAACGCGCAACGCCGAAGCGCTGGACACTTAACAATCACAAAACCACGGAACCGCAAAGCGAATCCAGTCCGGCCTCCTCGGTCTCTCCGAGTAGAGGTGGTGAAAGTGAGTTGATCGTTCTCGTCCGCAATCTCACGCAGCTTGATGCGGCGTTGCTGTGCGGCATCAAGACCATCTATTGCGACTTCGAAGACCCGAAGAAATATCGCGAAGCGGTCACGACGTTTCACACCACCTTTGGTTGCAAAGTCCCCGGCCCGCCCGGATCGGCCCGGCCCGCCATCTTCGTTGCTCCGCCGCGCATTTTCAAATCGGGCGAGGAATGGACACTAGAGCAAGTCCGTTCCTGCAATGCGGATGGCTACCTTGTCCGCAACCATGAGCACCTGAGCTTTTTTGCCAAGGACCGGCGCGTTGGCGATTTCTCGCTCAACATCGCCAATCATCTCGCGGCGGATTATTTCAAGAACCAGTTTGGTCTCGAACGCGTGACCGCCAGCTACGACTTGAACGTGCAGCAGCTTGACGCGCTGCTCACCGGCACGCCGCCCGAATGGTTTGAGATCACGATCCATCAACACATGCCGATGTTTCACATGGAGCACTGCGTCTTCTGCGCGTTCCTCTCGAAGGGCAAGGATTACCATGACTGCGGTCGCCCCTGCGACAAACACGATGTCCGCTTGAAGGACCGCGTTGGCGCGCTGCATCCACTCAAAGCGGACGTGGGATGTCGCAACACGGTGTTCAATTCCCAAGCGCAGACGGGGGCGGAATTTGTGGAGCGGATGCTCGCTTTGGGTGTGCGTCATTTCCGTGTCGAGTTCCTGAACGAAACCCCGGCCGAAGTCACGCAGACCATCACGAAGTATCGGCAGTTGTTGCGCGGTGAAATCACCGGCACCCAACTCTGGCGCGAACTCAAGCTGACCAATCAACTCGGCGTCACCCGCGGCCAGATGGCGGGGTGACTGACTGCCCATAGTCCGCTAACTAATTTACTGCGGTTTGCGCTGTCTGAACTCCTTTGGCAGTTCAAAACCTTCCTTCTGCGCCAATTCCTCCCAACCCCCGGGGAAGATGGCGCGGAACGCTTCGGGAAATGGCTGCCACGGCAGAACACTCGAACTCATCATGCTGTAGCCTTGTTGGAGGGTGTAGCCGAGATCGTCACGGTCGGCTGCGTAACGATTGACGGTCAGCGAGGTGGGCTTATTGGCGTAGGCGGCCTCCGGACCGCTTAACATTCCCATGGCGTCCATCCAACCCCACGATTTTTGCTGAAATAAATCTCCGCGCACCTCGCCCAGGGTTGAGCGGATGGTGTTGGTAAAAAAGCTCCGCTGCGTTTCTGCCAAGGTGGCGTCCATTGGCAGCACGTATTTAGCGACCGTCAAACCGCTTGGTTCTTCCCGCTGCACATGCGCCTTTGCCCACTCACTGCGCTCATGTTCCAGCCGTTGCACTAATGTTTCCAAGGTTGCCTGCTCCGTCGGTGTAATGGTCAGCGCTGCGCGGGTTGCGTCGGTTAGCGTGTCACCTTGAATGCTGCGAAAGGAAATCCCTTCCAACGACTTTTTGCTGATGATGAGGTAATCGCCCGTGGTGTTCCAATTGAAGCCGAGTTCCGCCAGCAACTGTTCACGTTCAGCAGCAGAAATGCTTTCCAGTGCTGTGCCCGCGAGGATTTTTTTTGCAAGTTCGATGTGCGTAGGCAAAGGCGGCTCCGTTGCCAATTGCCGCTTCGTTTCATTCCACCGCTCCGTGAGATGGTGTTTCTCAATCCGCAGGCCGGCCACTTGTTGGGTCAAGCGCTGCCACTCCTGCCGTTGCGTTTCAAGTTTGCTGCGGGTGAGGCTGGTGGTATGGCGCAATGTGCAGAAGACCGTCGTGCCGACGCTCAGAATCAGAATTGCCAGCAACGCCCGCTTCATTGGTCACCTTTCTTTTCACGTTGAAGTTGCGCCTGATTATGAATCCACTCGAGTGCCGGGCGTGTGAAGGCGTTGGGCAGTCCCTGCACATCCAGCCATTGCTCGTTGGATTGGCCCGCCCAATCGGACGTTGCATCTGGGAAAAACGAACTTAGTGGGCGGCCCCCAGAGCTGGTGGTACATCCTTCCCGGCCCCAACTATAGTTCACCATCATTTCCCCGCCGTGGTTGATTAGCCAAACCGCAAACTCCTGCCCGCTGGATTCCCCATCGAGATTGAAGGTTCTTTGCAGCGTGTGCGTGCCGGAATTCTGCAACTGCGCTTCAACCAGCGGCCAGCGCTCTTCACCCAGGGTCGATCGCCATGCTTCTTTCAAGGCATTGGCGGGCGCGGTTACATCGTTCCCGAGCGGCGGTACGCTCCATACCTGCGTGACGAGGGCTTCCTTTGGAATATAAGCGTAGCGTGCGCGATTCGTTTCGACGCTGCGCGATTCGATCAATTCTTCCACCGCCGCAAAATGTTTTTGCACGGCCGTTTCCATGGCCTCACGTTCGTTGGGCGTTAACCCCAACAACTCCCGCGCTTCCGGCCGAATTTCACCGGGCAGCAGCACGGGGCGATAAACTTCCAGTTCGGGCAAAATTGCTTTCGGAATTCGCACAAACGGCAAGTCGTCTGGCCAAGTGTAATCGGTGGCAAACAATCGGGCACGCACCGATTCCTTCCAGGCGACAAATTTTAGCGCAGTTTCAGCGCTGCGCGCGGCGGCTTCGCGGTCTCGGGCGAGTGACTCCTCCAACTGCGTCGCGGATTCGTTCAGGCGCTGAACCTCGGTTTGCACGACGCTGAATTCGTTCCGTGCGGCGGCGAGTTGAGTTTTGGCCTGAGCCAGTGCAGCCTGTGCTTCGCGTTGTTCACTGATCTGCCACGCTACCGGGCCGGCAGCAATCGCCAGACAAACTGCTGCGGTCTGCACTTTCGTCAGGCTGGCGAAACGCGCGAGTAAAACGCCCAACCCCACGAGTGCCGGTGGTGCGGCTTGTAACGCGGAGTTGAATACGAGCGAAACCGTCGCCGTCGTCGCGGAGGCGGCGGTCTGTTGCAGCGCAGCCGTTGTCGCGGCCACGGTCGCCGTCTTAAAGCCGCGCCGTTGGAAGAATTGCGAAAGCTTTTCAAGTGCCGACTGAACGCGCTTTTGTGCGGTGTCGTCGTTGACGCCGAGGGCGGCACCAACATCCTTCAACGACTGGCTTTCGTAGTAACGCAACAAGAGCGCCTCACGATCTTTTTCTCGTAATGATAGGAGCGCTTCGTCCAGCAAGGGAACGAGCGCGCGAAAAGCCGGTTCTTCATCTGGAGTTTTCATGGTCGTGCCCAGTTCGGCGGCAGCCTGCTCGCGTTGGCGACGGCGCATCTCGCCGCGTTGCCAGGCTTGGGATTCGAGCAGGGTGGTTTTGTGCAGCCACGCGGGAAGAGAATCGTCCGGGGCGAACTGCCATGCCTTTCTGGCCAGCACGCCGAAGACGTTTTGGGAAATCTCCTCCGCGCCGCCCGCGTCGCCGACCTTGCGCAACGCCGTGGCGAACACGAGGTCGATGTGCCGCCGGACCAAATCGCGGAAGGCGGATTGGTTTCCCGCCCGGGAGAACTGTTGCAACCACTCGAAATCAGACTGCCGCGCGTTCATGTTTCACCCCTAGGCTGCCGCTGAACGACGGAATCCGAAAAGAATTTTCGCTCAACGGAACATCAACCAGCAGATATAAACCGATGCGATCATACCCACGGCATCGGCGATGAGGCCAGCCGGAACGGCGTGGCGGGTGCGTTTGACACCGATCGCGCCGAAATAGACGGCGATGACGTAGAACGTGGTCTCCGTGCTGCCGTAAATCGTGCCAGCGGTGCGCGCCAGCAGGCTGTCCGGGCCAAATTCTTTCACGATGTCAGAGAACAATCCCAGCGTGCCACTGCCGCTAAGAGGACGCACCAAGCACATCGGCAGAAGCTCCGTGGGAAAGCCCACGGCATTGAGCGCGGGCTTGAGCGCGTTGGAAATCATCTCGATACCGCCTGCTTCACGGAACATGCCGATGGCGACGAGGATGGCGACGAGATAGGGGATAATCATGATCGAGGTCTTAAAACCTTCCTTTGCGCCTTCGACGAATTCTTCATAGACCTTCACGCGGCGCAACGCGGCGTAGAGCGGGAAGAACGAAAGCAGCAGGGGAATCGAGAGCAGTGAGATGGCGTTCATCGTGCGCAGGAAACCATTTTGCTTGGCGAGTGTTTCGGAAGCGGTTTTGCCGAACGCTTCCGGAAAACCGATCCGCACAAACGCCCAGACGAACACACCACCAAAGACCGTCAGCGCCAGCCAACCGAACCAGTTGATTGGGGCAATCGGCTCGGTCGTAGCAACGGCAGTTTCGGTTGCAGGTTTGGCCGTCTCAGCTTCGGCCTTTTGTTTGAGTTCCGCTTCCGTTGGTGGCGCGAGCCGGTAGCCGGGGAGTTTTTCCAACAACTTCACCGCTGTGACACCAGCGATCGTCGAGCAGATCGTGGCCATCAAAGCAGAACTGACGATGGCAAACGCATTGGTGGCGTGTGCTACGGCAAGAACGCCGATGGCGGTGGCCGGAATGAGCTGAATAGAACTGGTGTTGATCGCGAGGAAAGTGCACATCGCGTTTGTGGCGACACCGGGACGCGGGTTGAGCGTTTCCAAATCCTTCATCGCGCGGATGCCGAGCGGCGTGGCAGCATTGGAGAGGCCGAGGATGTTCGCGGCCATGTTCATCAACATCGAGCCCATTGCGGGATGTTCGGGTGGGACGTCTGGAAAAAGTTTCCGCATCACGGGTCGCAATGCGCGCGCCATGACGTTGATGAGGCCTGCCTTTTCCGCTAACCGCATGACCCCTAGCCACAAGGCCATGACGCCGGCTAGTGGCAAAGCGAGCTTCATCACGGCGTATTCGGCGCGTTCGAAGGCTGCTTTACCGACGGCATCCAGCGTATCATTGGCCGCACCAATCAATACCGCCGCGACCATCAGGCCGAGCCAGATGTAATTCAGCATGGCTGGAGGCTAACTGGTGTTGGGGATGGGTAAAGTTTTTCATTTCGTGGAACGGTGTTCTCCGGCAACATAATGATGTTTATGGGAAAACGCCGTGAATCGCGCGAACGCGCCGTCCAGTTTCTGTTCCAGCATGACTTGAACCCCCGCGAGGATCTCGACGTGGCGCTCAATGAGTTCTGGGAGTCGCAACGTGCCGCCGCGCTGGCTGAAGACAAGGCGAACAAAGCCACGTGGGGTGAAAAAGTCGAGCTTCCGCCGCCTACCGCAGCTGAGGCCGAGATGCGGCTGTTTTCCGAACCACTCATCCGCGGGACGCTGCAACATCGCGATGAGGTGGATGTTCTTATCAAGAAGCACGTCAAGAACTACGACTTCAACCGCATCGCCCCCGTGGACCGGAACATCCTTCGGCTTGCCATCTACGAAATGTTGCATCGCGAAGACATCCCGCCCGTGGTCAGCATCAATGAGGCGGTGGACATCGCAAAGAAATTTTCCACTGAAGACAGCGGCAAATTCGTCAACGGCATCCTCGATAAAGTCCGGGGCGAAATCCTCCGTCCGGCGCGAAACGTGAAATGAGTTACGCCGATCTGCATCTTCACTCGCACTATTCCGATGGCACCTTCACGCCGGAGGAAATTGTGGCGCGCGCGAAGCAGCAGAACCTTGGGGCGATTGCGCTGACGGACCATGACACCGTTGAGGGCTGCGCCGCTGTAGGCGCGGAGTGCGCCAAGGTCGGCATCGAGTTTGTCGTCGGCACGGAGCTGACGTCCGAGCACAACGATCACGAGCTGCACATCCTCGCCTACTTTGTTGACCCCGCTAACGAGCGGTTGCTTCGCGAGATCGCCAAGTTTCAAGTCGTGCGCCAGGATCGCATCCGCGAAATGGTCGCGCGCATCAACGCACTCGGCGTGCCGCTGAAGGCCGAAGACGTTTTCGCGCTCGCAAATTGCAAATCGCCTGGTCGTCCGCACGTGGCCCGCACGCTCGTACGTAATGGCCAATGTCGTACGTTGGATGAGGCTTTCGAGCGTTTTCTGAAGAAGGGCCGGCCCGCGTGGGTGCCGAAGTCCAAGATGTCGGCGCTGGAGGCGATTGAATTGATCCACCAAGCCGGCGGGCTGGCGGTAATGGCGCATCCGGGTTTGAACAAGACGGACGAATCCATTCCCGATCTCGTCGCGGCTGGATTCGACGGCATTGAATGTTTTCACACCAAGCATCCGCCGGGGACGTCCCAGCATTATCTCGGCATGGCGAACAAATACAGCCTGCTGGTCACCGGTGGCTCGGATTGCCATGGTATGAGCAAGGGCAAACCGCTCATCGGCACGGTGCGCCTCGCACGTGACCACTTCGACAAGTTGAAAGCTGCCGCGGCTGCGCGACAATCCACGCGAGCAAAATAGATTCCGCGTTCCGCACTCCGAATTCCGCATTTCAAATGGGACTCTTTGCCAAATTTAAAGCTGGCCTCCAGAAAACTCAGAGCCAAGCTCGTTCACGAAATCAAACGCATCGTCACGCGCTCACCGAAGCTGACGGCCGAGTCGCTGGAGGAGATCGAGCACGCACTCATCGCTGCCGACCTCGGCATGGCGATGACCACGCAGATCGTGGACGCGGTCAAGAAAGCTTACGAATCACAAGGCACGGCGGGACTGGATTACCTCGCGATTGCGCGGGCGGAGATTGAGAAGAGCCTTTCGAGCAACAAGGCGGATTTGATCAAAGTGCCGGGCGGTCCGACGGTCGTCTCTATTGTCGGTGTGAACGGTACGGGTAAGACTACGACGTCGGCCAAGCTCGCAAACTATATCCAGTCGCAGAACAAAACCGTCTTGCTCGCTGCGTGTGACACTTTCCGCGCCGCGGCCATCGAACAACTCAAACTCTGGGGACAGCGGCTCAAGGTCGAAGTCGTCGCGGGCAATTACGGGGCGGACGCAGCAGCCGTGGCGCACGATGCTGTGACTGCCGCGCAGGCGCGCAAGGCGGATTACCTGTTCATTGACACTGCGGGACGCCTGCACACGAAGCACAATCTGATGCAGGAGTTGCACAAGTTGCATCGCGTCATCGGCAAACAACTCGCCGGCGCGCCGCATGAAGTGCTGCTGGTGCTCGACGGCAGCACCGGCATGAACGCGCTGAACCAGGCGCGCGAGTTCAACAAAGCCGTCCCGCTCACCGGCCTCATCGTGACCAAACTCGACGGCACAAGCAAAGGTGGCATGGTCGTGGCCATCCAGAAGGAACTCGGTCTGCCCATCAAGTTCGTCGGCCTCGGTGAACAGGCGGACGATCTGCAACCCTTCGACGCGAAACAATTCGCGCAGGCGTTGTTTGAGGAGTGATTTGGCCGCCATGAGCGTGACAGATCAACGATCATGAACACCGAAATCATCACTGAAGCCGCGCGCAAAACTTTTGCGGGCACGATCTCATTTCCTGAAGTCGTCAACCAACTGCTCGCGACTGGCGTGGAGTATTACCACGTGGATTACGTCGGACTGCGACAGACTTTTTACAGCGCGACTGGAGACGTGGTCGTCACACCGATCACCTTCGAAGAGCTGCCACCCGTCGCGGCGGAGTTTTCAGTCGCAGACTTGCGCGCGAACATTCTTGATAGCCAGCAGAACGGCCAGAAGTTCCGGGACTTCACCCATCGCGCGATGAAAGCCGGCGTGCAAGGCTACTTCGCATTCCTGCGCGGCAAACGGGTCACTTACTTCGGTCGCCAAGGCGATCAACACACGGAGTGGTTCCTGGGGCAGCGCCTGCAAAGACCGCAGCGGAGTGAGGTCCGAGCGGTTTTAGGGCTCATCAGCTGTGACGCGGTCTTAAACCCTGCTGCGTTTTAATGAATTGAGTTGGGAGGTTTCTGTCACTAGCATTGAGTTTCTAATTTTATGCTAAGAGCTGGAATCGTCGGTCTGCCCAATGTCGGCAAATCAACCTTGTTCAACGCCGTGACCCGCACTCGCAAGGCGGAGGCGGCCAATTATCCCTTTTTGCACGATCGACCCGAACGTGGGCATCGTCACCGTGCCGGACGCGCGGATGTACGAGTTGCAGAAGATCGCCAAGACCACGGTGGTAATCCCGGCGGCGATCGAGTTCGTGGACATCGCGGGTCTCGTTAAAGGCGCGAGCCAGGGCGAAGGGCTCGGCAACAAGTTCCTCACGCACATCCGCGAGGTGGACGCCATCGTGCAAGTGGTGCGGTGTTTCGAGGACGCGGATATCCATCACGTGGCGGGCAGTGTCGATCCGGTACGCGACATCGAGGTCATCAACACGGAACTCGTGCTCGCGGATCTGGAGACGGTGAAGAAGCGGTTCGACAAGGTGGCCAAGGACGCGAAGCGCGGCGACAAGGTGGCGTTGGCCGAGGAGGCGGTGCTCGAGAAGCTTGAACCCGCGCTCGACGCCGGCAAGCCCGCGCTGACGGTCACGCTCACGCCGGAGGAGAAGGTGATCAGCAAAGCGTTCTTCCTGCTCACGGACAAGGCGACGATCTTCGCGTGCAACGTGAAGGAAGGTGAGCTGGCGACGGCGGACCAGAATCCGTACGTGCTGCAAGGTGCGCGAGTATGTGAAGACGCATCTAGCGTGCGAGGCGGTCGTCATCAGCGCGCAGATCGAAAGCGATTTGATTGATCTGTCGGCGGAGGAAGCCAAGGCGTTCCTCAAGGAGCTGGGTGTGGACGAGAGCGGGATGGGCGCGTTGATCCGCGCGACGTATCATCTGCTCGGCTTGCGCACGTATTTCACCGCTGGCGAAAAGGAAGTGCGCGCGTGGACCATTCACGCCGGCGACACCGCACCGAAGGCGGCGGGCGTGATCCACTCGGACTTCGAGCGCGGCTTCATCAAGGCCGAAACCGTGGCTTACGACGATTTGATCAAGTGTGGTTCGGTGGCCGCTGCGCGCGAGAAGGGGCTCTACCGCATGGAAGGCAAGGAATACGTCGTGAAAGATGGCGACGTGCTGCTGTTCAAGTTCAACGTCTGAACGCGGTTATTTCGCCGGCTGCTTGAGCCGGTTCAAGAAATCGCGGGTGGGGAAATATTTTCCCGGGCAACGCGTGGAGACAACGTTGATCTGCTGATGGGTTTTCACCGCGCTGGCGGAGAGCTGACAGCGCTTCATCAGCGCGCGGGTCAACGCCTCCAGGCTTTGCATCTGCTTTTCCGTTGGCCGATCTTGGTCGAAATTCCCGATCAAGCAGATGCCGAGGGCCATCTGGTTTTGCGTCGCGCTGTGCAGATGGCCGCCATCGAGCTGTTTCTTCCAACGATTACCGACGCCAATGGCGCCGTCGGCCATGCCGTTGCCATTGCCGATGAGGAAGTGATACGCGAGGCCGTTTTCCATGTGGCGTTGTTCGCGGTGATACCGATCCAAGGCTTGCATCGTTCCTTCATCCACCGCGGCGTGATGGATGACGATGTAACGCCAACGTCCGGCTTTCACCGGAGCCGTGGCAATGCTTTGTTGAATGGTGGAGGGCAGTTGGATGGTGGCCCACGTCGCTGATTTGGCTGTCGTCGTGGCGGGAATCGTGAGTCGTTGGCCGACGTGAAGCTTCTGATTTTTGCCGAGGCCGTTGCGGCTGGCCAGTGCGGCGACGGACAAGCCGTTCCGCCGGGCAATGCCAGACAAGGTATCGCTGGATTTGACGACGTAAATGGATTCGCGGGCGCTGGCCGCCGTGGCGGTGAGTAGAACACACAAAACCAACAGCAGCCCGCATCGCACAGGGCGCAGGCTGCTTCGGATAAAGCTGAAAATATCGCCGGTCAATTTTTGTACGTTTAACACGGCGATCACCCGAAGGGGAGCCGTAATTTCTCCGTGCTGCTTCGATCCGAACTGAGCCGGCGATGTTCGATTTCTCTGCTGAATCCGTCTTTTCAAAACTGTCCCGCTGGAAAACACTGGGGTGTGCTTGATCTGGAAACAGCCGTTGCGCAGGTGCTGGCCGCATTGCCTGCGCCGCAATCTGAGCGGATTCCGCTCGCGGTCGCCGCGGGGCGGATTCTGGCTGAGCCAGTAGTTGCTGCGCTCGATTTGCCGCCGTTTGACAACTCTGCGATGGATGGTTACGCCGTGCGCGCCGCTGATGCGCAAGGCGCGAAACTTGAAGCGCCCGCCCGCCTGCGCCTGCAGGGTCGCATCCCCGCCGGGGAAACATTTGCGGGTGAACTCGCACCGGGTGAATGCGCGCGGGTGTTCACTGGCGCGCCGTTGCCGCGCGAGGCGGATGCGGTGGTGATGCAGGAGGACACGCGGCGCGAAGGCGATGATGTGCTGGTGCTTGATAGCGTGAAGCCGCGCGAGAATGTGCGCTACCAAGGCGAAGATGTGCACCATGGCACCGTGCTGGCCGAGGCGGGTGCAGAAATTTCGCCGGGCTTGATTGGTTTGTTGGGGGCGATTGGAGTCGGGGAAGTTGCCGTGGGGCGACAGCCGATGGTGGGATTGATTGCCACGGGTTCGGAATTGCAAGAGCCCGGACAGCCGCGCGCGCCTCGCCAAATCTATGAGAGCAACCGAGGCATGCTGGCGGCGCTCCTCACGCGCGCGGGAGCGCGACCAAAAGCTTATCCGCTGGTGCGCGATACGTTGGAGGCCACGCGTTTAGCCTTGGAGCAGGCTTTTGCCGAGTGCGATATTGTTGTGACTTCGGGTGGCGTCTCGGTTGGTGAATTGGATTTTGTGAAGGCGGCCTTCGAGGTGTTGGGTGGGCAATTGGAATTTTGGCGCGTGGCAATCCGCCCGGGGAAACCCTTTGTCTTCGGTCGGCTTGGCAGCAAGTTTCTCTTTGGCCTGCCGGGCAATCCGGTTTCCGCGAGTGTGACTTTTCTTTTGTTGGCGTATCCGGCGCTGCGGCATTGGCAGGGGGTCACCAGCACCGCGCTGCCCACGTATTCAGGGGTGTTGGGGGAGACATTCACCAACTCTGGCGACCGGCGGCATTGGGTGCGTGTGCGGCGGGACAAGGGCGGAAAGGTTTTTTCGGCGGGGCAGCAGGCTTCGCACGTATTGTCAGCGCTGGCCCGTGCGGATGGGTTGTTGGAGCTCGCCGCGGGGCAATGCTTGCTGCCTGGGCAGGCGGTAACGGTATTGCGCGTCTGGTAAGCCGGACCTCAGAAGCCCCGTTTGGGCAGTTTGAAGGTAGTCGTAGCTTTTTTCTTTACCGGAGTGGGAGGCGGCGCAACAGGACTTGGTGACTCTAAAGCCGCAGTGGCAGCGGGAAATTCTGGTAAGGCTTGGAATCTTTCGGGGCTGCCCACCAAGCCGGCAGACTTGGCGAAATCGGGTTTCGTTTCAACCTTCGTCGTCGTTTTTTGAAAGTGGACCATTCCGGGGTCGAAGTCGAACTACGGCGTGACTACATTGCGTGCAGTCGTCGGTGGCGGGTTGCCGGAGGCGCTCAGACCGATAATTTGCCGGGGCCGGGGGAGGGGGTTCGTGTGGCGCCGGGAGGCGTGTAGCGTGGTCCTTCCAAGATACGCTTGAAATCTTGCATGCGGGCATCCGCGGCAGTGCGTTGTTTGACGATGGGATCATCGAGCGAGCGATTGAACATTTCCGGGGTGCGACCCAAGCTGCGCACCTCGCGCATGGCGCTGCCGTTGGTGGCTGCCCGGGGAAAAGCGCTGAGCGATTCGCTCGATTCCAATTCTCCGTAACGCCCCGTCTTGAAAAGAGTTTGATGAGCTTGGTATCCGTCTTGAATTCATCGGGCCGGGTCAGGTTTTTATCGCCGAGCGAGCGTTTGTTGATCGTTGCTCGATTTTCTCAGAGCCGCCGCGTTCGACTTGCTGGCGTTCATCGAAACGTTCCAAGGAATTGCGGGATTTGAATCGGCTGGAGTCGAGCGAGATTTTATCCAACTGATACAATGATTCATCCTCCTGATTCGCGTCGGGATTGAGGAACATTTCCTCCGCCCGTTGATTCATTTGCTCCTTGAAGGTTTTCCGATTTTGCGGCGGCGCCTGTTGTTGCATTTTCCGGGTTTCCCGGAAGTTGGGTTCGGATCGGGAATTATCGAGTCCCTGAAACGATTGCTTCAAGTGCGATTCCAAATTCTGCAACGAGAGCCCCCGAAGAACGCCGCAGGTCGTTCAGATTTGTGGAGACAGTGTCAGACTTTGGGCCAGAAAATAATGGAGGTGACACGCGACCGGGCCGGCTCTTCAGCACAAATAGCAATCACGCTGCTCCACAAGAGGAGCGCGACGAAACCAACGCGACTGCCAAAGCTAATACTCATCTTCAATCCCGTTTCAAGTTTACCGCGCCGGGGTGTTGCGGTCAAAATCCTGTTTGTCTCAATCGGCTCCCGCCAGCGCCATGTCCCGCGTGTAATACAGGATGCGCCCGCAATTGATGCAGGTAACCAATTCCTGATTTGCCTGGCAGGCGACCAAGGTCTGGGTTGGCAGCTTCATGTGACAACCACCACAAACTCCGTGGTTAATGCCAACCAGAACATTCTCGCCCTTGCTCTTGGCCAATCGCTCATAGCGGCCGCGGACAGCCTCTTCGACTGCGCCTGCTAGCTGGTCGCGATCGCTCTGCAATCCGGCGAGTTCCTTCTGCAGATTCTTTTCCCGTTCGCCCAATTGTGTCACTAGGCTATCGGCGTGTTTTTTGGCTTCATTAGCCTCTTGGGTCAGACGTACGACGTCTTTTTGCGCCGCTTCTGCCTGTTCCATCAAAGTGATTTCCTGATCTTCAATCTTCGTGATGTCGGCTTTGCACATCTCAATTTCGTGGGCGAGAGCCTTGTATTCCTCGTTTTTGCGAGTCTGCAACTGCTGGTTGGCGTACTTGGCAATGAGTTGCTGCTTGGCATCCACGTCGAGTTCAAGCCGTTTCCGGTCGGATTCGATCTGTTTTACCCGTTGTTTGCCCGCGTCCAAATTGGACTGAGTCCCAGAAGCTTTGCTCTTGAGCGCCTGCCGTTCGGGCTCGATATGAGCTAGTTCTGCCTGTAGCCGGCGGATTTTACGATCGCGATCCTGCAAAATGAGGAGTTTCTCAATGGCTTCTAGCATTGAAAACAGGCTAATGGCCACCCTCGGGCAAGTCAATTCAAGCAACCAGAAATCTCAAAATCCAAGCTTGCTTTCAGCCCCTTCTCGCCTATGCTCCACGCTCCCCATCCGGGGCTGAAAACAACCGAAAAGAACAACGATTTATGGCAGTCAATGCAAACGACCTGCGCCGCGGCCAGGCGATCAATTACAACGGCGACATCAGCGTCGTCCTTGAGGTGACACACCGCACCCCCGGCAACCTCCGTGCTTTCGTTCAAGCCACCTTGCGCAGCATCCGCACCGGCAAGTCCTCTGATGTCCGTTTCAGCTCCACAGAAAAAGTCGAGACGGTGCCGATGATGACCAAGAAGATGGAATTTAGTTACAAGGACGGCAACGACTACGTCTTCACCGACCCGGAAAACTATGAAACCGTCACCCTCATCCCGGAACTCGTGGGCGACGCCAAAAATTACCTCGTGGAAAATGGCGGCGTGACTGTGACCTTCGTGGATGACAAAGCCGTGACGGTCGAAATCCCGCCGAGCGTCGTCCTGACCGTGACCGATGCGCCCGAAGGCATCCGGGGTGACTCCGCCAACAACGTGCAGAAGGCCGTCACGATTGAAACTGGTATCACCGTGCAAGCCCCGCTCTTCATCAAGACCGGCGAGAAGATCAAGATTGATACCCGTACCGGCAAATACATGGAACGCGCGTAAGCTGCTCAACTAGTCCTCGATTTCAAAAGCCCGCCGTTCGGCGGGCTTTTCTTTTGGGCACTTCTCTGCAAGCGTCTGGGTCGCAGCAGAAATAGTTGGTAACGTTTGATGCCAATCGTTGCTGAAGCTGGTGATGAATATTGCTTTTCGGCCCATGTTCGGCGGGATGCTTGGTGGATGGGAGCTCATCCTCATTCTCTTGAGCTTTCTCATTATGGCGGCCGTTATCTTCGGCATCGTGGCTTTGGCGCTGTTTTTGACTCGCCGAAGCAATTTACCTCCTAGCGTTCCGCCCCTGATCTTTACCTCCCCGCCACCACCGTCACCTACCGCAGCCAAGCCGGCGGTGATTCCCCGAACTGAAATCATTACATCCAAGTGCCCCCAATGTGGAACACCTCTGCCCGGCGGTGCATTGGCGGGATTGTGCCCGGCTTGCCTGCTCAAAGCCGGTGGTGCAACTGAATTCGTCACCGAGGGGAAACAAGGACCTTTTACGCCGCCAACGGTGGAAGAACTCGCGCCGCTCTTTCCCCAGTTGGAAATCTTGGCGCTCATTGGGAAAGGTGGGATGGGTGCAGTTTATCGGGCACGGCAAAAACAACTGGACCGCATCGTCGCGTTGAAAATCCTGCCGCCGGGCATCGGCGATGATCCGGCGTTTGCCGAACGTTTTGCCCGCGAAGCCAAGGCGCTGGCGAAGTTAAATCATCCCGGCATTGTCACCCTTTACGAGTTTGGCAAAGCGGACAGACTCTACTTCTTCCTGATGGAATTTGTGGACGGAGTGAATTTGCGCCAGTTGCTGCATGCCAGGCGCGTGTCGGCGCGCGAAGCGCTCGCCATCGTGCCGCAGATTTGCGATGCGCTCCAATTCGCGCACGATCAAGGCATCGTCCATCGCGACATCAAGCCGGAGAACATTCTCTTGGACCGGCGCGGTCGCGTGAAGGTGGCGGATTTCGGATTGGCGAAGATTGTAGCGGCGGTCTGTGACCGCCGGGAGGACGAAACCGGTGCGGTAAATCGGCAGTCACAGACTGCCGCTACAGAAAACCTTACTGACGCGGGCAAGGTGATGGGCACACCGCAATACATGTCGCCCGAGCAGAAGGAACGTCCGCAGGAAGTGGATCATCGCGCGGACATTTATGCGCTGGGCGTGGTGTTCTACCAGATGCTCACCGGCGAACTGCCCGGCAAAAAAATCGAGCCGCCTTCCAAAAAGGTTCAGATTGATGTGCGTTTGGATGAAGTGGTGCTGCGCGCGTTAGAACAGAAACCAGATCGGCGTTACCAACAAGCTAGCGTACTCAAAACGCAGGTGGAGACGATTGCGGAAACGCCCGAACCTGGTAGCAGCCGAGGTGCGGAGGCTCAAGCTGCTCCAGGAATTCCAAAGCAAGACTGGTGGACCTGGTCGCCGCTGCAATCCCCGGAAGTGGGGGCAATCTGCTCACACCTCACCAAGACCGAGCGGAATAATCTGTCGGTGCTCACTTTGCTTTACAGCGTCTGGATCGTCGCGACGGCTTTTGGCTTGCCCGCGTTTATTCGATCAACTCCCGGGCCGGGTGGTTGGATCGTTGGGGCAATCTGGGCGATGCTTTTTCTGGTCAGCATTCCGATGATCGGCCGGATGATGCGCCACGTCTTGTGTTCGACGGTGTGGGCGCGGCAACAAAACTTTATGCCGGAGACATTGCGGCTGTTTTCAGTCCGCGGCGGCAATATCTACAAGGCAATCTTCGTTTTGGTGGTGGGGGCGGCGTTGATTTTTATTCAACACAAGGCGGTCAAAAGCTATCTGGGGTTGGAGCAATTGAAACCAATGAGACAAGCTCAGATGGCGCAACCAAGCCCAGCCCGTTTCAGCCCGGTGACGGAGCGGGTATTGGAGAGTCCACCCTTCGTGGCGCAACTGCCTTTTGGCAGCAGTCTCGAGCTGTTGGCTGTGAGACCTCACCCTTCCACCAACTCGCCGTGGTGGCAGCCAGATGGATCACCGTCGAATTATTCAGCCGACCTGGAACCAGAGGCCAAAGATCAAAATCGTCCGGGCGTGGTCGCTCTGGTCCGCATGAACTGGCCGACGAATTACGATAACTGGCCGCGGCGGTCTGGCGCAGCGACCAATCGCACGAACGCCAGCCTGCGAGGTGGGGTAAATTTTGTCACGCAGAACGGGCGACGTCTCCCGATGGATGAGTTCGGCGCGATGTATTTTGAGCAAGTCGCTTATCACGGCAACGAAGCAACCCTGTTCTTGAAAGTTGCTACTGCGGATTGGCAGACCAGCATTGTCCAGAAGCCCGGCGTGATGAATTGGTTCGGCTCCGGTCCGGCGCGCAAGAGTTGGTCCTTTGACGAGACCCCAACCGGCGATTTGAAAGTGACCATTCAACAACTGGTGGATGATGCCGACCAAGAAGGTCGCCTTGTTGCGGTGGATGTGGACGGAATGGAGTATGTGCCGTCCGAAATGCGCCGCACCAGAACCGACAAGGCCGGCAAATCCACCGCTACTTTTGAAGCCACATTCCAGCCCACCAGCGGCAGCGGGCAATCGTGGCGACTGCCGTTGAATCGTTTGCGAGAAGCGCGATGGGAGGTGCGTCCGTATGAAACGGTCGAGTTCCGCCACATCTCGCTTCAGCCCGGGCACAAGACGACGGTGGCGGTAAAGGATTTTGGCGGAGGAGCCAAGGCCGGCGCTTCCGCTGATGGGCAGCCTCAGGCACAATCGGTGTTTGATTTGCATCCAGTGATCGAGTTGACAATCCCCATGGATAAAGACGGGTTGACAGATATGTTCGATCCGGAGACTGGTCAGATCATTCCGGCCCCGAATCCTTATGGTGCGCCGCAAGGACAAGTTCGAACCTCCCGGAAGGGATTGCTCATCAAACACGACTCCCAGGCAAACCGTGCCGAACTTGTGGGCATGAATGGCGTCATGACGCAAGAGTCCCATGCCGATCAATGGGATCAAATCTCCAATCTTCAGGCGCTGGAGACGCTCCGAAAGAATTATATGAGCGAAGGAGGGTCGGTGGGGGCGGCGGTCAGCGGCGATGGAATGCATACCTTTCTGTTCAAGACGGGAAGTGGCAGGATCGGCCTCCTGCAAATCACCGGCTTTACCCAGAACCCGCGCGGCGTGAAGATTCGTTACAAGTTGGTGCAGGCTGACGCCGCCGCAAAAACTATCACCGCTGCGCCCGCCTTTACGCTTCGTTGGTGCGCTGACCCCGGGGAGCCGGAGGCGGTGAGGATTCCGTTCGGCACGCGTATCCAGACGAATCTTCAGGCAGCGCTTCGGGTTTCCAAGAACTGGCTGGTGGACGCATCAATGATTGACTCGGTCGCATGGACGGCGTGGAGCGGGGAAGACAAAAAACTATTCCTAACACTAAAGAATCCCGCGGATGTCCAGGCGCTCAAAAAGGAGACCGCTGAAAATCTTGGTAAAGCTTTGGCCGTGGTCTGGCAGAACGAAGTCATTGGAATGTTCTTCGTTTCAAAACCCTTGGGCAACGGTCTGGAAATCTCATTGGGGATGACAGATGAGGACGCGTTGGCCTTAGAGCGCGGTTTGAAATCACTCATCAAACCCGTGCAAACCTCGCAACCAGAGATGCTCGAGAAAGTTCAGGCTGCTGCCGCTAGTGGCGTGGCTTCCACAACAGTCGGTCCTCGCCATTGTCGCTTCGGAGCATTCTGTTCGCGTGAACCGCATGAACACCATTCGCCAGACGTTGCTAGCTGCGATGATGTATTCGGAAACAAATCGCGGTGAGTGGCCAGTTCGCCTGAGCGATTTGAAATCACAACTGGAGCCGACGATAACCGCGGATGTTTTGGTGGCGTTGGAGTATTGCCGACCGAAGCCGGCGCTCTTCACCACCGCTGGCGCGGCGGCGAACACGCCAGTGTTGTTCGAGGCCAATCCGGTGGACGCGGACGGCGAGTGCGTGGGCTTTGCCGATGGGCATGTCGAATTCGTCAGACAAGTCGGGCGGTTGCGCGAGCTGCGGGCGGTGTTGAACGCGGTTGTGCCGCCGGAACCCAGCATTGATCTGGAGGCGCGGCTTAGGGCGGCGGAACACATCATGTCGTTTACAGAACGCGACGGCGTGCTGGCCAGTATTGCGGCGGATGCCGCTAAGGTCAGTGAGTTGAAGCTGGCGCAACGGGCTTTGGGTATGATGGCTTCGTTCACGGCGCGCGACGACGCCACGCTGCGCGCCGGGCGGGAATTCATGCGGCGCGGCGAGCGGGCCGCTGCGTTGCAACTGGCCGAATCCATCACCGCCTTCTCCCGGCGCGATGCGGCAGTGAAGGAATTTGCGAAGTGAATTTTGCGGGCGTCTGTTTTAATCAAACCAAAATCTATGTTTAACAAATCCTCCAGCCGGTTAGGAATCCTGGTCGCCATCGCGTTATGTGGTGGCGCGGGCTGCATCACCCACAAAGCCGTCGTTTACCAGGACGTGGAACGCGTCAAAGTCGAATTCGAGAGCGACGCGGCAGCGCGGTTGTTTTACGAGACGTTGAGTCGCAATCAAAACGGCAAACGCTACTCCGAAAGCACCACCACAGTCTCGTTGCCAATCGTGTTCGAGCATGAGGAGCGGGTGGTGCCTGGACCGAACGTGCGCTTCAATGACGCCGTAGCGATTGCCGACACCAACAAGGATGGTCGCATCACCGAAACCGAAGCGCGCATTTACGCCAATCAGCGGTGAATGGCCACAGGAGTGGCTGGGCGCGTGGCAAGGCGGCGGTTTTGCCATTGTCGGGCTTGGCAAAGTCCGCTACTACTCCCACGAAGATCACTTCTTCTCGCGCTGGTGTTTGGGCGCGTCGGTAATCACGGGAATACATGACGCAACAACTTTCTGGATCAATATGAAATCAATTCGATGCTGGGCTTTAATCGTATCGCTTACCGCGGTGGTTGCCGGATTCAGCCGTCTGTGTGGTGTGGCGGCTGATGTGCCGGATGAGGCAAAGGACGATTTTTCCGCCCTCAGCACAGCGGTGGTGCGGCTGTTAGAAAACGGCGACACGGCTGCGTTTACCAAGGCCGTCGTGCCGACCTTGGAGGATTGGCGGGCGACCATCGTCACCAATGATCTCACCTCGACCGGGGAAGACCCGCTGGGGACGTCATTCCAAAACTCGCTGACCTATCAGAAGCGAAACGTGGAAGCCGCCGCGAAACAACTGCTGGCCCGGGCGGCAGCATTGAAGGTGGATTTCGCACAATTGCGTTTGACCGCGAAAGCGGTGTCACCGAAATCCAAGGGCACGATCAGATATTCGGAAAGCATCGGGGCGGTTCCGTATCATGACAAGTTGAGCATCGTCATCAGTGCTGAACCTACTAACACCGCGCCCGAATCGGTGCGGTGCAAAGGCGATTACACGGTGGGACTCAGTGGCGTCCTCAAACTGGGGCCGGGCTGGCGCTGCTCCAATGGTGTGTTGTGGGAATCCTTGCCAGAAACCGTGGCTGATAAGAAGACGATGCTGGAGTTGCAACTCATGGCCAAGGCAGCCAAATATGAGGGCCTCAAGCTGGCCGATGATCCGGCGTTGGTGACACTGGGAGAGGCGGTCCAACAGTTGATCCAGACGCGGGACTTGAAAGCATTCGATGCCGCAACTCTCATGTCTTTGGATACAACGGTGGAAATGATGTCAAAAATGAATTCGGGAGGTAAACCGACGCGCGAGCAATTGGAAAGCTATTGGAAGCCGCAACACGAGAAACAGCTCGGTGCGGTCCAAAAAATCATTCAGCTCATGGAGGCCGTGGGGGTTGATTTGAGTTCGGCCCAGGTCCGCCTCAAAACGGTGGAGTTCGCCAATGTGTCAGCCTCTGGAGCCGGTGGATCGGTGGATGGCCTGCGGGGGCGGCGCTTAAAGGTGGCGCTGGTGGTGGAAACGGAAGCCAAAGCCAAGTCCGGTGCAGCGGTAGCGGGCGAATATGTGCTCGCGACGGAAGACGCAACGCGCCTCAACGATCGCTGGTGGCTCAGCGGCGAATTACGCTGGCACTCGCTGCCGAATGGTATTCTCGAAACCAAGGCCAAGGCGGAGATGGAGTTTGAAAATTATGTTGCGGAGAACGGGGCGTTGCCGCCGGGGACCGCGGCAGCCAGAGATCGAATTCGTTCGGCTGGATAATCGGGAAAAACTCAAACTGTCCGACCTGCGCGGCAAGTATGTGATTCTGGATTTCTGGGCGACGTGGTGTGGGCCATGCCAGGAGCCGATGGCCCAGATGCAGAAATATGCGGCGCAGAATCCCGCGTGGAAAGATCGCGTGGTCGTTGTGCCGTTGAGCATTGATGATGAGATGCAAACGGTCATCAATCACGTGAACAAACGTGGTTGGACGAACACTTTCAATGTCTGGGCGGGCGAGGGCGGGTGGCAGTCCACGCCTTCAAAAGTATTCCGCGTGCGCGGTGTGCCGACGTGTTACGTGCTGGATACCGAAGGCAAGGTCGTTAAATCCGGACATCCCGCCAGTCTGCACGCTTCCGAAGTGGTGAGTCGGTTGTTGAAATAAATCACGGGTGAATTCCTCGGCTTCTACTTCACCTGGCGCTGCCCATTCGGGCGACATCTTTGTCACGACGCATTGGACCGTCGTGCTCGCGGCGGGCCAACGGCACACGCCGCAATCGGATCATGCGTTGGAGGCATTATGTCGCACCTATTGGTTTCCGCTCTACGCCTATGTCCGGCGGCGCGGGTATGCGAAGGCGGACGCGGAGGATCTGGTGCAGGCCTTCTTCGCGCGGTTTCTGGCGAAGAATTATCTCGCGGGTCTGAGCGAGGAGCGCGGGCGCTTCCGGGCCTTCCTGCTCGCAGCCTTGAAAAATTTTCTCATCAACGAGTGGAAGCACGCCAGCCGGCAAAAACGCGGCGGTGGCGAAGCTGCGCTCTCGCTGGATTGGGAAACGGCGGATACGAAGTTTCAGGTTGCGGCACAGAATGAACCGAGCCCGGATCAAGCGTTCGATCGCGAGTGGGCGCTGGCGTTGTTGAGCAAGGTGATCGAGCAGTTGCAGGCTGAGTGCGCAGCAGAGGGCAAAACAAAATTGTTTGAGCAGCTTAAAATCTTCCTCGCTGCGGGCAAAAGCGAAACCGCCCAGAGCGAAGTGGCCAAGGCGCTGGGCATGGAAGAGGGCGCGGTGCGCGTAGCGGTGCATCGCTTGCGTAAGCGTTACCGTCAGTTGTTACGCGATGAGATTGCGAACACGTTGAGCGACCCGGCGATGGTGGATGAGGAGATGCGGGCGTTATTCGGTGCATTCACAACCTGAATGCCGCGCCGGGCTTGCCCTTTGAACGCATCGGCGTAGGCTCGACTGGGTGACCACTTCTGCGCCAATTAATCCAGCTGGGATGGCTGAAACCCAACCCCGACATTCTCCTGCCTTCGTCACGACTCACTGGAGCGTGGTGCTCACTGCAGCGCAGAGCAGCGATACCGCCCGCGCGCATGATGCACTGGCGAAACTCTGTCAAATCTACTGGCATCCGCTTTACGCGTATGTGCGGCGCCGGGGCTATTCGCCGGAGGACGCGCAGGATTTGACGCAAGGATTCTTTGCCCATCTGCTCGCGCGCAATGCGGTGGCTACTGTCAGTCCCGACAAGGGCCGGTTTCGTTCCTTTCTTCTCGCGAGCTTGAATCATTTTCTCGCGGATGAATGGGATAAAGCGCGGGCGCAAAAGCGCGCCGCTGCCCAAACCATTTCGTTCGACAGTGACCGGGCCGAAGCCTGGCTGCGCGATCAACCGGCGCAAAACTTTACTCCTGAACAGGCCTTTGAGCGGCGCTGGGCGATCACCTTGTTGGAACAGGTTTATCGCCAACTGGAGGAAGAGCATCGGCAGCAGGGCAAGGCGGAGTTGTTCGCCGTGTTGCGCCTGACGCTAGCCGGTCCGGGGGAAGCTGCGCCTTACGCCGAATTGGCCGCACAACTTGGTTTGAGTGAGGCCGCTGTGAAAGTGACGGTGCATCGGTTGCGCCAGCGGTATCGCACGCTTCTGCGCGCGACGATTGCCGAGACGGTGAACACACCGGCGGAAGTGGAGGATGAATTGCGGCATTTGATCAAGATCCTCGCTGGTGGCTGAGCGGCGCAGAATAGTTTGTAACCTTGGCGCAGCGTTTCCTTTGTAATGAGTGAGGGAACAGTATGGCGACTGAAACGAGATGTCCGCATTGTGGCAAGCCCGTGCCCGTCACGGCGCTCGGCGGCATTTGTCCTGAATGCTTGATTAAAGCCGGGGCGGCGGACACGGGTGAATCCGGTCCGGATGGTACTGTGGTAATCAAACCGCCCCAGCCGGCGCCGGCCATTGCAGAAATCGCACCGTACTTTCCGCAACTGGAAATCATCCGGTGTCTCGGGCGCGGGGGCATGGGCGCAGTCTATCAAGCACGTCAGCCGGGATTGGATCGCTTCGTTGCGCTGAAAATTCTTTCCCGCAAGCGCGACAGTGGCGTCCCGGATACCGAATTTGCCGAGCGGTTTCAGCGTGAAGCGCGGGCGTTGGCGCGGTTGAGCCATCCGAGTATTGTGGCGGTTTACGATTTCGGCGCCGCGGGTGGCTTCCATTTTTTGCTGATGGAATTTGTGGACGGGCTGACGCTGCGACAGTTGTTGCAGACGAAAAAGCTTTCGCCCGAGGAAGCGCTGAGCATTGTGCCGAAGATTTGCGAAGCACTGCAATTCGCGCACGAGCAAGGCATCGTCCACCGCGATATCAAACCGGAAAACATCCTGCTCGACAAACAGGGCCGCGTGAAGATCGCGGACTTTGGCATTGCCAAGATTCTTGGTGATGAAACTCCCGCCCGCAATCTCACCGGTGCGAAGGAAGTCATCGGCACGCCGCATTACATGGCCCCGGAGCAGGTGGAGCAGCCGGCGACCGTGGATCATCGCGCCGACATCTATTCACTGGGGGTGGTGTTTTACGAGATGCTGACCGGCGAATTACCGCTGGGAAAATTTTCCGTGCCATCGCAGAAGGTGCAAGTGGACGTGCGTCTCGATGAAGTGGTGCTGCACGCTTTGGAAAAAGAGCCCGCGCGCCGCTATCAGCACGCCAGCGAAGTGAAGACGGACGTGGAGACGATCGCGGCTACGGAACGTCCCCCGGTCGTGGCGGCGACGCCATTGTCGCGTTCCCCAAAGGCGCGGCTGGCGCAACTGGCGCTAGTCTTGTTCCTCGTTGGGACGCTGGGCACGTTGGCACTGATGGTCATTTCGCCGCGGCATGACATGGCGTTGATTTTCGGTGGCGTGGCATTGGTCATGGCGCTGGTGTTTGGTGGGCTCAGTTGGAAGACTTCGCTCGGAAGGGGAATTGCGCTGGCGACGCTGGCGCTTTTCGCTGTCCTTACCATCACCGTGGGGGTGTTCACCGGATGGCAGGCTTTTCAGGCCAATACAGTTCGGGCGGAGTTACGGGCGCGCCAGGCAGAAATGGAAAGTTACGCACTAGCTGCCAGGAAGGCGGCGTTGGAATCAGAAGTAATTGAGGCGACAAAAATTCCCGTCCCGAGCTAGCGCCGCCAGTAGTCGTCAGCACTATTCCTGCATCCGGCGCGGCGGATGTAGATTCAGTTCTCACGGAATTGCGGGTCACCTTCAGCAAGCCGATGCGGGAGGGTGGTTGGGCGTGGACCATCTGGGGCGAGGAGTATTTTCCCGAGACAACCGGAGCGCCGTCGTTTCTACCGGACGGAAAGACCTGCGTGCTGCCAGTGAAGCTCAAGCCCGGCAAGCTTTACGCCATTTGGCTCAATAGCGATACCCACAAAGATTTCACGGACGCGGAAGGCCAGCCCGCCGTGCCGTATCTGTTGATTTTTGAAACGCGCAAGTGATCGCGCATCACAACGACAAGAAAGGAACATCATTATGCATAACTTAATCAAACCCATTGTTGCCATAGTCCTCGCCGCCACACTGCTGACGGCTCGCGCCGCCGAACCACCGGCGGAGATTTCCGTCAAATCCCAGTCGCCCTCTGTAGTGAAGACCGTGCCTCAAGCCGGGGATACGGCCGTGGACCCGGCGCTCAAAGAAATCCAGGTCACTTTCAGCAAAGACATGATCACCGACCGGATGTGGTCTTTCTGTCAGATTTCCAAAGAGACGTTCCCCAAGACCGTCGGGCCGATTCATTATCTCGACGACAAGCGGACTTGCGTCATGCCGGTGAAGCTTGAGCCCGGCAAGACATACGTGATCTGGATCAATCGTGGGCAGTTCAACAGCTTTCGCGATCCGGACCAACACCCAGCCGTTCCCTACCTGCTGGTCTTTGAAACCCGCAAATAATCACCTCCGCAACTCCTTCCGCCTATGAAGACAAATCTCACGATTTCGCTGGCGGCATTCGTGATTGGGCTGGCTTGGCCAACTTATGCCGATGAAATCTCTCTCGCCTCCGCACCACCGGTCGTGGTGCAAACCCAGCCGGCCGCAGGCGCGCTGGGCGTTGATCCCGCGCTCCCCGAAATCAAAGTTATCTACAGCAAGGCCATGCAGGACGGCAGTTGGTCTTGGTCCACTTGGGGGGAGGAGAATTATCCCGAGACGACGGGCCAGCCGCATTATCTTGGTGATACGCGCACGTGCGTGTTGCCGGTGAAGTTGCAGCCCGGAAAGTTCTACGCGATCTGGTTGAACAGCGACAAATTCAAGAACTTCAAGGACGCGAGTGGCCGGCCCGCCGTGCCATATCTGTTGACGTTTACCACAGCCAGTGCGGCGTTACTTCCGGCCGCCCGCGCGAGTGAGATCATCACTCAATCTGTCCTCACGATTTCACAATGTGCGGAGGGCGATCCGCGGGTGACGCGGGCGCTGGCAGACTTGCGCGCGGTGCCGGAATCACAAGTTGTTTCGGGATTGCTGCCCTATCTGGATGCGTCCCAAGACACGGTCCGGCGGGCCGCCATTTACATCTTGTGGCAGGGCGGCTTGCGCGACATCGCGCCCGCCACTGCTGGGTTGCAAAAACTTTTAACCCATCGCGAAGACACCACTCGTGGCATGGCGGCCTTGGCATTGGGCGGCAACAAAGTCGCCGCGAGTTACGCGGCGCTAGCGAGCATGACCATCGGTGACAAGAGTGCGTATGCGCGGCGCTGCGCGGCCTACGCGCTGGGATTGTTGGGCGACGCCCGGGCTGAGCCGGTGTTGGAAAGGGCCAGTCAGGATTCCGATTTGAATGTCCGCAACAACGCCACGGCGGCGTTGAAGATGTTGGCGGCAAATGCCTCCAGCCCTGGCGCCGATCTCCCAGCGGACAAAATCATGGCGAGGACGATTAACAAACCCATCGCCGATTTTCCGGTGGCTGATGATTTATCCACCCCGGAAGTGCCGGTGCTGCCTGGCAACGTGCCCATGCGCGCAAGGATGCCGCGATGATCAGCCAATTGAGTCTTGCGCCTATTGATGTCAAACAGCAGGAGAACTGGTATCAAACCGAGGCGAACCGCGATGCCGAAGGCCTGGCGCTTTATCTCCAGGCGTTGGCGGAATCCAAAATCGTGGCGGTGCAAATCTGGCGTGAAAATCTGGCGAACGTCATCACGTTCCTGCCGTTCCCCGAGGGAAAAGGCCGGCACCCCGACAGCGCGCGGGTGTTTGGCCGGGTCGGAAACGAGTGGAAGAACCTCGGCGAGGACCGCTGCCCAACCGCGGACGCCGCATTGAGCAACTTTGAAAACAAGAAGGAAACGCTCTGGCAACGGTATCAACGCCTGAAATCTCCGCCCGCCGTGCGGACCCCGCAGGCCGCGTGGGAAAAGCTGCTCAACGAAGATCAAATCGCGGTCCTCGCCCTGGACCGACCGGCAGTTTCGCGGATTCTTCGACGGTCGGACGTTTGAAGGCTGGTCGGACGCGGAGCGTTTGGAGTTGGAAGCCAAGTCCATTGATGCCCTCAAAGGTCCGCAGTCGCGGGAATACTATCAAGCCATCAACACGCTTGGCGCGCTTCGCGCGACGAATGGTTTGCCCGCGCTTCGCGCCGTCGCGTACGAACGCGTGGACAAAAACAATCGCGACCGCTGGATGTCCGTGCGCGCCATCGGATTGATTGGCAACAAAGCGGATGTGCCGGAGTTGATCCACCTGGTTTATCACGGCAACACCAACACCCGCTGGTGGGCGCAATTGGCGCTGGTCCAAATCACGGGACAGAACTTTGGCCGTGATTGGAATGCGTGGGCAAAGTGGTGGGGCGAAACCAAGGGTCAGCCCGCATACAAACCGGAAATCATCCGCTGGTGGAACGGTCAGGCAGAACCGGATCAACTGGCCGCCAACCTGGCTGAGAGTGACCAGAAATTCCTCGCGGGCCTCCAAACCAAGTGAGGTTGGGGCTTCAACCGTTGGTCAGTGGATTGGCGCGTTCGAGTTCGGGGCGTTCCTCGATTTCGGCCTGCACCATGTCGGCAATGGTGGTGGCCAATGTCCAATCGCGCTTCCAGCCAAGTTCGGTTTCCGCTTTGGCCGGATTACCGCGCAGGCCGTTGACGACCTGTTGGGAATTCAAGTTGCGGTTCGTGACTTTGACGAAGTCGCGATAATCCAAGCCTGCCGCGCGAAACGCGCATTCCACCAGGTCAGCGACCTTGTGCTGTTTACCGGAAGCGAACACATATTCACCCGGCGACTTCGCCTGGAGCGAGAGGTGAAAGCCGCGCACGAAATCGCGGGCATCCGACCAATCACGTTCGGCGCTGAGATCGGCCAGCTCCAATTCTTTCGCGCGCCCGGCCTTGATGTCGGCGACGGCCTTCGCGACGCGCTTGCTGAGGTAGTTCGGATTGCGCAGCGGCGACTCGTGGTTGTAGAGGATGCCGATGCTGACGAATTGCTGATACTTCTCGCGATGCAACCGGCCGAACTGATCCGCCGCGACTTTCGCGATGCCGTAGGGCGTCACGGGCTGGCGCAAGGTGGTTTCGCTCTGCGGTGTTTCGTTGGGTGAACCAAAAATCTCCGCCGACGAAGCCAGAAAGATGCGCGCGTCCAGGCAGGTTTCCCGGGCGGATTCCAGCAAACGCAGCGTGCCCAGCGTGATGTCGGCGACGGTTTCCTCGGGGATGATAAAACTCTGCCGCGAATCAGTAACTCCGGCGAAGTGATAGATTTCCGTCGGCTGCGCAGCTTTTAGAAAGCGCAACAGCGCGAACGGATCTTCGAGCGAGCCGGTGTGCCAGCGGATGGCTTTGACCGCATCGGCAGGGAAACGGCGGCGCAACCGTGCTTCCTCGCGATCAAACGGCAAGTGCAACAGACCATGCACCTCGTAACCTTGGTGCAACAGCCAGCGCGCCAGATAAGTGCCGTCCTGGCCGGCGATGCCGGTGATGGCCGCTCGCTTCATGGCGCGTTACTTGCCGACCAGATGCACGGTCGGCATCGGGAGCAGGAATTTGCCGCCGCGGTTCAGGAAGTCGGACTCACGTTTCTTGAATTCGTCCATGAAATGCCACGGCAAAACGAGGTAATAATCCGGCTTCTTCTTGCGCGATTCTTCCTCGGAAATGATCGGGATGTTCGTACCGATGGTGAAACTGCCGTGCTTGATGGGATTACGGTCGGCGACGGCGGGGACGAGGTCGGGCGTGATGCCGATGTATTGCAACGTCGTGTTACCCTTGGTGGATGCGCCGTAACCGTGGACGAGCTTCTTCTGCTTCTTGGCCTTGATCAGGAA
This sequence comes from Verrucomicrobiota bacterium, assembly GCA_049840435.1. GTDB lineage: Bacteria > Verrucomicrobiota > Verrucomicrobiia > Limisphaerales > JADLHS01 > JADLHS01. The sequence continues at coordinate 63,906 of JASGKY010000037.1, forward strand.
CGCGCGCATGTCCTTGCGGATCTTCTCGATGTTCTTGCGAAACGCGGCATAGGGCGCGTCGGTATCAATCGCGAGTTCAAATTCCTCCAAGCGCAGTAACGACACGCGTTCGATAGCTTCAGGCGTTGGTTTCACTTTGCCTTTGTGTCCGACGGCGATGCGAAAGCTACCACCATTGCAGTCGTTCAACGTGACATCTACGACTTCGAGATCGTGTTCGGCGAACAATCGTTCCATCGGCGCGAGCGAATAATACTCCAAGTGCTCGTGGCAGATGGTATCGAAGCTGTTCATCTTGAGCATCAGCGGGAGATAGCTCAGCTCCAACACCCAGATGCCGTCTTCGTGCAGGGATTCCTTGATGTCGCCGACGAAGGCATGCGGGTTTTCCAGGTCATAGAACATCGCGATGGACGTGATGACCTTGGGTTTTTCGTGCGGATAAACTGAGCGCAGCGCGGCGGCGGAGAAAAAGTCGTTCACGACCTGCAAGCCGGCGGCTTTGGCGTGTTCGACCATGTTGGACGGATCAATGCCGAGGCGGCGCAGGCCCTGGGTTTGATAGGACTTGAGCAACGTGCCGTCGTTGCAACCGATGTCGAGCACGAGGTCGCCGGCGGAAAGTTTCACGGTGTCTTCGCCAAACTTGGCGATGCCGGCAAGGTGATCGCGCATGCTCTGGTTGATACCGGAGCGGTAGAAATACGCGCGATACAGAATACGTGGAGGAACACTGTGGCGGAGCTGGACCAATCCGCAGGCTTCCTGGTCAAGCGCGGGATCGCAGCGGACGAGGTCCATTGGGATGCGGCGACCAACGGGCGGCTTGCCATCGGGCGCGGCGAAGGAGCCGGCGATGTATTGGTCGCCCAGCGACAGAACCGGCGTCAGCGCCTTGCTGCCACAGATGCGGCAGGTGCTACGCGTCACGAGAATCGGCGAAAATAACGGTGCAGACATGCGGGGAAAGCTGGCGAAGAAGCCGCTCTGAGGCAAGGCAGAACCGGTTCGCGAGGAAGATTGGGGGCGGGCGGTGAATTTTTCGCAGCCGAATCAAAAACATTGCCAAGCGGAAATTGGCTCGGCCACCATCGTGGGCGTGAATTTCCGGGACAAAATCATCACGGGCAGCGAATTGCCGGCCTGGCGCGAAAAGCTGCGGCAGCAAGGGCGGAAGCTGGTGGTGACCAACGGCTGTTTCGACCTGCTGCACGTCGGGCACGTAACTTATCTTGAAGCCGCGCGGAATCAGGGTGACGAACTGCTCGTTGGCGTCAACAGCGATGCTGCGGTGCGGGAATTGAAGGGCCCGACACGTCCGGTAAATGGTGAGGCGGATCGCCTCGCCGTGCTGGCGGCATTGCAAAGTGTGAGCGGCGTGTGTCTGTTCACCGAGAAACGCGCCACGCATTTTTTGGAGCAGGCGCAACCCGATGTTTACGTCAAAGGTGGCGATTACACTCTGGAAACTCTCGACCCGGATGAGCGGCGTGCTGTTGAGCGCGCCGGGGGAAAGATTATCATCATTCCATCGGTGTCAGACAAATCCACGACTGCGACGCTCCAAAAGATTCAGGCCGGTTGAACAACGACTCCTGATCATCCGTTTTCCACGCCCATGCGTTTCTTAATGTTGAACTGGCGCGACCCGAAGAATCCTCTCGCGGGCGGGGCGGAACGAGTGTCGCAAGCCTATCTCGCCGGACTCGTGCAGCGCGGGCATGAGGTCTATTGGTTCGCGTATGATTTCCCTGGCGGCGCACCAACCGAGACGATTGACGGCATCAAAATTGTTCGGGGCGGCGGCAAGTTTTCTTCCATTCGTCACGCCAAGCGTTGGTGTCGGCAGCAACCCAAGTTCGATTTGGTGATTGATCAACATCACGGCATCCCATGGTTCGCGCCGTGGTGGTGCGGCACAAGATGCGTCGCCTATATCCACGAGGTGCTCGGGCCGATCTGGGGGTCGTTTTATCCTTGGCCCGTCAGCATGTTCGGGCGTTGGCAGGAACGGTGGACGCATCGCTTTTACGCGAAGCAACCGTTCTGGACGCCGTCGGATTCCACCCGCAAAGACCTGGAGCGCCACGGCGTGCGCTCGGTGAAAGTGCTGCCAAACGGTTGCGACACTGCGCCCTTGCCGGAATTGCCGGCGAAGAATCTTTCGCAGCCGCTGCGGCTCATCACCGTGTGCCGCTTGGCCCCGAACAAGCGCGTGGATCATGTGGTGGCCGCTGTGGGGCTGCTCGTAAAACAAAACGTCGCAGTGCACCTGACCATTGTCGGCGGTGGCGAGGTGCGGCCCCAACTCGAAGCACAGGTGCAGCAACTCGGCTTGAGCCCACACGTCGAATTCACCGGTTCGCTGGCGGAAGCCGAGAAGAATGCGCGGCTGATGCAGGCGCATCTGCTGTTGCACACGTCGGTTCGCGAAGGCTGGGGGCTCAATGTTATTGAGGCCAATGCACTCGGCACACCGGCGGTGGTTTATCCCGTGGCGGGCTTGGTGGATTCCACCGTGGATCGGCAGACTGGCTGGGTGGTGGCTAACGAAACGCCTGAGGCCTTGGTAGCGCAATTGCAGGCCTTGCTTAGTAATCCTGCTGATTATGACACGTGCCGCCACCGCGCCTGGCAGCGGGCGCATAAGTTTCAATGGCCGGTAGTATTAGCACAGACGTGCGATTGGCTGGAGCAGCAGGCTCAAGCCTGATCTGATGGGGGCAGTTGCTGTCCCCCGACCCCACATGGGCGTGCCGATTGACTTGCCGGGGGGCTTTGTTAGCGTCCCCACCGCGACATGTTGAATAAATGGTTCCATCGCCTCACGCAGATTGCGTCGGACCGATTTGTTTCCGCCAAAGAAGATATCTTCTCGCTGGAGACGAATCTGACGCGGTTTGAGCGCTTCTTCCATTTCTGGGTGTTGGTCTGTCGCAGCTTCGTCCGTAATCGCTGCCCCGTGCGCGCCTCGGCGCTTTCATACACGACGATGCTGGCGTTGATTCCAATGCTGGCCATCGCCATTGGGGTGACCAACGCCATTCTCGAATCCAAGGGTGAAGCCCAGATCCGCGCATTCATCGAAGAAGCGGTGGAACGCATCGCGCCCACGCCCGCCAGCACAAACCAGCAGGAGCGGATGGTGCCGATGGAATTGCCTGATTTGACGGAGGGGTTAGACAAAATTCAGTTCGGCGAAGAAAAATTGCGGACCAAACAATCCAACCCACTGTTGCTTGCGTCCACCAATGCAACGGACGCTGCGCTGATTGTTGCCTTGGAATTAACCACGACCAATTCGCCAGCAGGCACGAATCAGGTGGATTCCGCCAACCGCGATGGCATAGCGCAGGCGAAACAGAGCGCGGCCCAACAGGCGGCGAATATGATCTATGAATTTGCCAAGAAAAGTTCCAGCGCCACGTTGGGGTTCACCGGCATGTTCTTTCTCATCGTCACGGCCATCCTGACGTTGACCCGGGTGGAAGAGACGTTCAACGACATCTGGGGGGTGACGCGGGGACGCGATTGGTGGTCGCGCATCACAAATTATACCTTCACGATCGGCTTCGGGCCGGTGTTGTTGATTTTTGCGTTGGGATTGATGAATAGTCCGAGTTTTCAAAAACCCCGCGAGTTGCTGCACGTCGTGCCGTTTTTGAACCGTTGCTTACCAGTATTCTGCCGTTGCTGATCATTTGTTTCACCTTCGCGATGGTTTACAAACTTGTGCCGAACACCAAGGTGGATTTTGGTGCCGCTTTCATCGGTGGTTCACTTGCGGGGCTGGCGTGGCATGGTTACAACCAGCTTGGTTGGTTGCTGGCTGGCCAAGCGGTAAGAGCAAACGCCGTGTACGCTAGCTTGTTCATTATTCCGCTATTGATGGCTGGCCTTTACATGATCTGGCTTACGGTATTGTTCGGAGCGCAAGTGGCCTATGCCTATCAGAATCGCGCCTCTTATCTGCAAGACCGGTTGGTCGAAAATGTGAACCAACGCGGGCGCGAGTTTGTGGCATTGCGCTTGATGACGTGCATCGGACAGCGTTTTCAACGCGGTCTGGCGCCTGCCACCGTAAAGGAAATATCCGTCGAACTCGGCATTCCCAGCAAGCTGGTGCAACAGGTCATGCGTACGTTGCTCGCGGCGCATCTGGTCGTAGAAGTCAGCGGCGCGGAAACCGGTTACTCGCCCGCGCGCCCGCTGGAAACCATCAATTGCCATCACATCCTCGTGGCGATGCGCGCCACGCACGGACAAGAGCCCGCGACGCGTGACGAGCCGGTGCGGATCGAGGTGCTCGGGGAGTTTGCGCGCATTCAAGCTGCGGAAGAGCAAGCGGCCGCTTCTGTGTCCATGCTGACTTTGGTGAGTCGCGCGCAGGCTCGCTTGGAACTGGCCGCTCCGCCGGAGCCGGGCAAGCCCATCAATGTTTCTGCCGATATCACCGCTGTGGATGCGCCAATGTTTGTGAGCGCTGCGGTGGGTTCAACCCCGGCGGTGTCTTTCTCTGAACCTGCCGCGCCTGCGTCTTCAACCACCGATTCAACCAAGGAACAGGTGAAACTGGTTTCAACCCCGAAACCAAAACCAGTTGCCTCTGCTCCCACCAACGCGCCAACCAGTCCGATCTCCGAAGACGATAACCGAAGCTTTCCCTTATGATCATTGGCGTACCAAAAGAAATCAAAACTCAAGAATACCGCGTGGCCTTGCTGCCGAGCGGTGCGTATCAACTCATCAAACGCGGCCACACCGTCGTCGTCGAACGCGGCGCGGGCGCGGGCGCGGGCTATCCCGATGCCGAATACGAGCGGGCGGGCGCGAAGCTCGTGGACAAACACGAGGCGGTGTTTGCGCAGGCCGACCTCATCATCAAGGTCAAAGAGCCGTTGCCCGCTGAATACGGTCTGCTGCGACCGGGGCAATTGCTGTTCACGTATCTGCACCTTGCGGCGAGCAAACCGCTTACCGAGGCGTTGATGAAATCCGGCGCGACGTGCATCGCGTACGAAACCATCGAGGTGAACAAGCGCCTGCCGTTGCTCGAGCCGATGAGTGAAATCGCCGGGCGCATGAGCGTGCTCGTGGGTGGTTATTTTCTCGCGAAACATTTTGGCGGTAGCGGCGTGTTGCTTGGTGGCGTGCCGGGCGTGTTGCCGGGAAAAGTCGTCGTGCTTGGCGGCGGCGCATCCGGCATCAATGCCGCGCGCATGGCGCAGGGTCTCGGCGCGGACGTGACGATCCTCGAAGTGGACCTGGAGCGGATGCGTTTCCTCGACATCACGCTGCACACGGCGCACACGCTGTATTCCAGCGAGGCGCACCTGATGGATCTATTGCCCGATGTGGACCTGCTCATCGGCGCAGTGCTCGTGCCCGGGGCGAGAGCACCCAAGCTCATCAATCGCGAGATGCTGCGGAAGATGCGGCCCGGCAGCGTGCTGGTGGACATTGCGATTGACCAGGGCGGCTGCGCGGAGACGTCGCGTCCGACCACACACGACAATCCGGTGTTTGTCGAGGAAGGCGTGACGCACTATTGCGTCGCCAACATGCCCGGCGCGTATGCTCGCACGGCGACGCAGGCCTTGACCAATGTGACGTATCGCTTCCTCGAAACACTGGCGGACAACAGTCTCAGCGACGCCATCAATCGCCAACCGGCCTTGCTTGGCGGCATCAACGTGATGGGCGGCAAGGTGACGCACAAAGCCGTTGCCGAAGCGCACGGGATGGAATTCACCGTGCCGAAGATTTGAGCTGTCGCAGGTATGAGATTTCAGGCCGGAGAGCGATCTCCGGCCTTTTTTATTGGTCCGCGTTGCGGCGACGTTATTGGATTCGCCGCACCCGATAGAAGCGTTGAGTCACGCCGGGCGTGTCCGTGATGATCAGGGTCGTGGTGGTGGCAAAGTTGTCGTTGCCCAGTGGCAACCAGATCGGATCGCTGAGCGCATCTTTGTATTCCACGCGATAGGTGTGGCCAAGTTCGGTGGGGAACGTCAGTTGGAATGAGCCGTCGAATTGATTGGCGAAGCTGGCGATGGTCGGTGATTGGGATGCTGGAGGTAGGACATTCGCTGCTGCCGGGCTGGGGTTGGGCATGAACAATCGCAGCCCGCCCGCATCGGGATAACGTCCTTCGCTAATGTTCGCCGTCTGGCTGCCAAACGCGACAAAGTCAATCAGCGTCCCATCCGGGGCGAAGAGGCCGATGGCTTCGCCGTCCTTCGAGAGCTTGAAGGGAACATGTAGTGCGGGGTCGTTGGTGCTGTTGGCGGAAGTTTTGTCATCAGCCCAGACGTGGAGGAAGCCGTTGGGTGAAATGATGTAGCCAGCGGGGATCTGGTATTGGAACGGATTGCCGAAATTATCCGTCAGGTAGTAACCACTCAGATCTGCGGGGGTGGCGGCGGTGTTGTAGAGTTCGAACCAGTCGTCGTATTTGCTGGTGGCGGGATCAAGCAGGAACGCGGTGTTCTCCGCCATCCATTCATTGATGCTGACGGCGATGGGGGCAGCGAGGGCATTGTTCGTTCCGCTCGGCGTGGGATAATACATGGATTCGCGATGGAATGGCTGGCCATCCGGAAAGTCGCCGTAGGAATGGTTGGCGGACAACGGCTGGTAGTTGAGGTAATCCACAATTTGCGGACTGCCGGAAACGATTCGTGCAAGCGCCACCGCTCCGCCTGCGGGATTCAGGCGGAAGCTCGTGTGTAAAATTGAACCGGAGGTCTGCGCGGTCTGACCGTCGAGCCACACGACGAGGAACTGGCCGGGTGCAATCGTTACGCCGGCAGGAAAAGCCCATTGGGTCGGGCTAGCGTAGTTCGTGCCGAGATAAAATCCATTCAAACTGATCGTGCTGGTGCCGGAATTGAAGAGTTCGAGCCACGGTTCGCGTTCGCTGAAATTGTCGGCTGGCCCGGTGAGGTTTTCCGCCTGCACTTCGTTCAGCCACAACGACGGAAATTCCGGCAACGTGGCGATGACGGAGTTAGCGGCGCCGGGAGTTTGCCGCGTCACGGTGCTATAACTCCAGTTGGCCACGCGGCTGTTGTCTTGGGCGGCGTCGCGCAACTGCAGAGCTGTGCCGGGTTGGGCGAGCGGCGTGGTGGGCCAGGGGGCAGTTGTTTCATAGCGTATGCGGTCCACGACGAGGTCCTGTTCCGGGGTGAGTCCGGGTTGGATCAGCGACAGCGTTTCGCCATCAGACTGAAGATTTCCGTTGAATGTGCCAAACACGGGGACGAGCGAACTGTAAGTGGCGGCAAAAACGACACTGCTTTTCGCCAGCACCAGATATTTTTGCGGCGCCAGCACTGGTGCCAGCCGGGAAGGTGTAATCCAACCCGTTGATCACCCAACCCGAAAGGTCGAAAGTTGTATTGGTTGAGCGATTAAACAGTTCGATGTATTCGCCGTCGGGTGTCGCGGCATTGAACATGATTTCGTTGATGACCACGTTGCCGACCGGGGACGCGGGCACACCGGTGTTTTCCACAGATACAACGTAGCTGCTGCCGATGGAATTGCCGTTGCGGTCGCGCGCTGCGACCGTCCAGTTGAATGTTCCACTGCCGACAGGCACGGTGAGACTCCAGCCGGTGAGTGCTGTCCAAGTCGGAGTGTAACTCACGCCGTTGACCATGATAGAAACAACTTCAACTGGAGCCGTGCCGGTCAATGTCACACTATTGGTCGTTGTGGCGAGCGTGGTGGCGTTGAGCGCAAAGGCGGTAGAATTGGCGCTGGCGGTTGTGGAAATGATGCTGGTGCGGCGGTTGGAGATCCAGTTTTTGGTGGTGGTCGGAGCGGTGGCGGAGATTCCCGCGGCGGTGATCGCAGCGTATTTAGCGTCGAGCATCGGATTGATTATGCCGGCTTGCATGATGCCGTTCGCCAAATCGTTCAACGCGCGATAATACATCCGGCCATACTTAGGTCTGGCGGCCATCTGCGACCAGGCGTTGTCGGCGAAGCCGAACAATCCGGCCGTCGCCAGGTTGTTGTCCAAGCAAATGCCCAGATCAATGGTGAACAATGTCCACCGATGGTTCGGACTGATCCAGGCATCGGCGTTTTGGCCGGAGCCGGAAGAGCCGAAGCAGTCCCAGTTGCCGGCGGCGTGGTTGGCGGCGGAGACGCGCATCCAGTTCTCCACATCCACCACATTTTCGATGATGCTTTCGTAGTTGGACTGGCCGTAGGCGTTGGCCGCGGTGATCAAAGCATAGACGTTGGTAAAATTGCTTAGCGAGCCTGGGGAATCCTTCAACGCCCAAATTGGCCGGTACCGCGCGGGCTTTATAGGCGCCGCTGGTGGTGGTGCTATTGCACCAGCGCACATTCCGAGCGCAACGTCGTGCTCGAACCATCATACCAACGTTGCAGCTTGTAGAACTGTCCCTCCGCATCGTCGGAAAAATATTCGTCCTGGGCACCGCCAGCGGTGGGGCGGCAGGCATCTTCCATGAGTTTGCCGCGGCGGGTGCCGTTGACATAGACCGCTACCAGCCGGCGATTCATCCACGGAGCACCCACCTGCCGCAGGAATGTGTTTGCGGCGATTTCGCGTTGCAGGGTTGCATCGTTGAGGACGCTGGTGATGGTGTCGTTCTGGATGTCGTTGCCGGGCCAATGGATTTTGTTGAAGGACGAATAGCCCAGCAGGCGATCATCTTTGGGCATGGACCAGACGTAGTGGCAGGCTTTGTTTCCAGCCGGCCCATCGTAGGAAGGCGAATGCCATGGGCTGCCCGAGTAACGACCGCCCATGTTGTAAATGACGCGGCTGTTGTACACGAGCGTGCCGTCAATGTCTTCATTGCTCATGGCGGGCAGGGAGGTCCAACGATTCACGTTGGCTTGGGTCAGCCAGAAGTGGTACGTGCCAAACAGATTCGTAGGCGTGGGTTCGCCAAACCATACCACGCATTCGCGGATCGGAGCATTGTCCGCGACCACTTCGGGAAAGCGATTTGTGCTCCCGAAAGTGTCCGTCGCCACCAGATGAAAGGCAATCGCTCCCGAGGCGCGCGCTGGCAGGGTCGCGCTATAAATACCGTCATACGCGACTGCGTCGCCGCCCGTGCCCGCGTCATTCATGATGAGATTTGTCGTGGTGGTCGTTGGGTCAAACCGGTAACGCACAACCAATGATGAAATGACATCCGGATCGGCGACGCGCGCGGTCACAACTACTGGTTGATTGGCAGCCGGGCACCGTTGGATCGTGGCGGACCGCGTAAATGGCCGGACCGATGTTGGTTTTCGCCTGGCTGTTGGCTAGCCCGGGTGTGCCGAGGTTTGCGGGCACAGTCATCGGGCCGGTGGCTTCCAGGTAACAGCCCCAGAAACGCAACAGCGGTTCCGGGCAGCCACGTTGCCAGCGCGCCTTGAAACGCAAGGTCGCATTCTGTCCGGCGCTGAATGAAGTGTTGGTCAGGGTGATTTGTCCTGCGTTCGGCCCGGTAGCGACACTGTCCGCGGTGCGGACTCGCAGCGCGACACTACCTGCGTAGCCTGAGTTCGTTTCCAGACTGGACCGGGAATGACTGCCGATGAATGCCAGCGAGTTCATGCCGAACTCAAAGCCAGGGTTGCCGGCGCCGTTTATGCCGCTGGTGTTGATGGCCTCAATGTCGTCCACCAGGCATTCTCCGGCGTCGAGCAAGCCAAGTTGCAACGGTGAAAAATTGCCGCACCATTGTCGAGTAAGCCGGTCGCTTGAATGATGGTCCACGGAGCTTTCGCCGTCTCGTCGCTGTCGGCCCAGTTTGCGGCGAGCCGCTTGTTGCTGCGCGCATCAATCAATTCCAAGCTGCTGCCGCCGCCATCGCTCCAGCGGCCCCAGCGACCGCCGGTGGCGTAAGTGACATCGTCCACCACGATATCAATCCAGTTCGTGGTCACCGTGCCGAGCCCATTGGTACTGACGATGTCGTCCGGCATTGTCAGAGTGAGGCGTTCACCACTGCCGGAGAGTTTGCCGCTGAAATTGCCATAGGCGTTGGTGGCGTTGAGTTGGGCGTAATTTGTCAGCAGACTGGCAATGTTGCGGCTGACTACGAGGTAGCTCTTGGGCGTCAGCACGCAGTTCGTTGGGAAAGTGTAGCTGATGCCGCCCCCGAGTTTCCAACGCCCGAGATTCACATTCGTTGTGCCCCGATTATAGAGTTCGATGTATTGCCGGTCGTCGCCGCCAACGAGTGGGTGATACATGATTTCGTTGAAGCCAACCATGCTGACGCGTGGTGGGGTGTTGCTAGTTCCGAGCGTGCGCGTGCTCAAACGATACCAGTCGTTCGCGCCATTGGGATAACGTCCCAACGAAACCGCATTTTCCTGCGCTTCAAAATGCAAGGCATCCAATACCTGCGTGCCGGCTGGGTTCTTGAAATAAATCATCTCGCCCGCGGCATCGAGGCCGAAGCCGAGTTGAGCTTCCGTGAAATACACAAACCCGCGCGCTGGAATGGTTGTGTTGGGGATCGTGTACTCTATTCGTGGTCGGGTCATCGCTCAACGTGCAGCCGCCGATATACACAGCATTGGTGCTGTGATTGTAGAGTTCAATGGAGTCCACCAACGGCAGGTCGGTGTGGGCCAGCACTTCATTGATGACGACATTGCGCAGCGCGTTGGTCTGTAATACCTCTGCTGCACCGGGTGTGCCGTCGATCAGTTCGCTGCGTTCCCACGCGCGTGGATCACCTTCGCCGTACGAAGCTCGCGCCAACACGATGGAATGTCCCGTACCATCCGCGCCCATCGGCCACGGGGCGATGTTGTCATAATCCACCTCCAGCAGTCGTGCCTTTTGCTCGTCCAGCAGTTGCACTGCCCCGCTGATTTTGAGGCTGCCGGTGTACGGGCCTAAAACTGTACCAAGCCCAGAGACGAACTGCAGATCTGTCGGGTTGGCGGCGATGACCAGATAGCCCTGGCTGGAAATCGTTGTTCCTGCCGGGATGACGTAATCGATCTGTCCGGCAAGCCGATATCCGCTCACATCCTCGGGCCAAGGATTGGAATTGTAGAGTTCGATGAACTCGGTGTTTCGGCCATCGGGACGATCCGCCGGCTTGTACATGATTTCTGAGATGGCGATGGGGGTGCGACGACTCGCAGGGCCAGCGGGTTCAAAGACGGGTTGCGCCTTGGCGCTGAGTCCAAGGAGCAATGCTGCTGCTGGCAGGAGGAATACTTTCATGTCCCGATACGTGTTTGGCTGTCAGGCTAACACTGCGGGCAGGTATGTAAGGCGTCCAGCAAATTCCCGGGAATGAACCGCGCGTGGTTGTACGGATGTATAAGCTGATGCTCGCAGCGCTACCGCAAAATTAACCAGAGCAATATCGCTACGCCCACCGCCGCCACTATGTACAGCCACGTATGGTCGGATCGCCGTGTGGGAGCTGGGGATGGGGACGGGTTTTCTGTGGTCAGCGCGACAGACTCCGGGCGCTGCAATTGCATGGTGTGATCAGCAGGAGCTGCGGTTCCGGATTCGAGGGTGGTGAAAGGATTCGACGCCGGTGGTTGGTTGGAAATCTTTTTGGCGTGAAGGTGAACGGCTGTGACATCCGTGGCTGTTCCGCCAATTGCGGTGCGGTGGGGGATTTCCAGCCGGGCTTCAACTGAGCCAAACGTGACGGTTTCGCCGTGTGCCAAGGGCGCTTGGGCGGCGCGCAATAATTTTCCATTCACGACTGTGCCGTTGCGTGAGCCGAGGTCGCGGATGATCAGGTCCGCGCCGTTATCGTAAATCTCGCAGTGCTGCTCGGAGACGGAATTGTCGTGGATGGTGAGCGTGTTGGTGTCGCTGCGACCGACGGTGGTGCGTTGCGCTGCGATTTCATAGGTGCGCCCGCCGAACTTGTCGCCAAGAAAGATCAGTTTCGCCATGAGTCAGTGCGACTGTGGCGGGGTGGTGACTATTTTGCAACCGGATTTCCAGCGTCCTCCCACGCCCCCATGCCGCCGTCGAGATGGATGATTTCCTTGAAGCCTAGTTGCTTCAACTGGGGCAGGCAGCGTTTGGAGCGCCCGCCACTGGCACAGTGCAGCAAGTAAGTCTTATTGCGATCCAGCTGGCTGACCTGTGCCGCAAAATCCTTCGCCATGAAGTTGATGTTCGTCGCGCCGGCGATGTGGCCCTCGGCAAATTCCTCCATCGAGCGGACATCCAGCACGGTGACCTTTCCGGCGGCGACAAGCTTGGCAGCTTCCTTCGCATCAACATTCTTCACCACGGTAGTGACTGCGTTGGTTTTCTCTTCAGCATGAAGGCTCAGCAAGCTCATCACGCCAAGCAGCAGCAATGTGAAAAAGGTTTTAGTCATAAAACCAAAGCGCCGCCTTTCCGGCTCAAAGTTTTCCGATGAATCGCTTCAGCCGCACCATTGCTTCCTTGATGTTATCGAGGCTGGTGGCATAAGCGCAGCGGACGAAACCTTCGCCGCATTCACCGAACGCCGTGCCAGGAACGAGCGCAACTTTTTCCTCGTGCAGAAACTTCAGCGCGAATTCCTTTGCCGGCAGCTTGAACTTGGCGACGCTCGGGAACGCGTAGAACGCGCCCAATGGGCGATGACATTCGAGTCCCATGTCTGCAAATGATTTCGCGATGAAGTTCCGGCGGCGGCGGTATTCATCAATCATCGTGTCCACATCAGCCTTTCGGGCGAGCGCCTCCACGGCGGCCTTTTGCGCGAGCGACGACGCGCAGAGCATCGTGTATTGATGGATTTTCATCATCGCTTCGATCAACTCCGCCGGGCCGCAGGCGTAGCCGAGGCGATAGCCCGTCATCGCCCACGCCTTCGAGAAGCCGTGCAGGAAAATCGTGCGGTCGCGCAAACCGGGAATGCTCACGATGCTAGTGTGCGGCGTGTCGTAGGTCAGTTCCGCGTAGATTTCGTCGGTGATGACGATGAGGTAGGTGCTGTTCGGATTCTATCGTGTTTCCCTATTAACCTTAGCAATACG
>JASGKY010000038.1:0-192497 GCA_049840435.1 Verrucomicrobiota bacterium
AAGGTTAATAGGTCTGAACAGCACCTGAGGCGGAAATGCACGCCGGTTTGCGCCCCGACGCGCTCCGCGTGGCGGACGGCGAAACCGAGATCAGCTTTGCGCGCTGGAACGCAATCGCCGATGTCGCCGCCGCGCGCTCGGTGAGCTTGGCTCGAAAGCCTGGCGATCGCATCGCGGTACGCATGTCGGTGCGGCACGAATGGTTCTTTGTGCATGCGGCCGCGAGAATCGGGGCGCTTCTATTGTTGGTGCGCCTCGCGCCCAGCTTTCATCCTGCAGGACAGTAATCCGGCCGCGTTCTTATTTGACCATCCTACTGCTGATCATCGATGCGGCGCATGGGGCACGTGGTGGAGTCCAGCGCCCATCTGCTGACAACGCGACATCTTTCTCCGCGTGGCCACGCCGCGCCGCTCATCGCGCGCATGCCGGCGCAGCTCATTCTTTACACGTCAGGCACGGGCTGCTGGCTTCTGCTGCAGACGCGCCATGGACATTCGCGAACTCATGGCGGGGGATCGTTCCCGCCGACGCGAACTCTCGTTCGCTTGCGTCACTACCATTCCATCACAGTCCGGCCCGAACACCTCGCTCTTCACCGATGGCAGGCGGTGCTGAACTACGTGCGCTTCGACGCGGAGAAAGCGCTCCAGCTCATCACCTGCTATCGTATTACGCATATGATGGCAGTGCCGACGATGCTGCATCGCATCCGCGCGCCGCCGCCGGAGGTGGTGGTGCGTTACGACGTCAGCTTGCTCACCTATTCACCACGGCGGCGCCGCGCGCCGCACAGTTTGAAGTCTGGGCGCTCGATTTCTTGGCTGTAATGCTAGCTGTTCGAAGGCTACGGCATGAGCGAGACGATGATGATCTCGTACCTCTATCCGAGCGAACAACGCACCAAGCCTGGCTCAGCTGCCGCGCGCCGCCTTATGTCGAGCTGAGCCAGCATGGTGCCTGATGCCCTACCCTGAACGCGACGGCGGAAGTCTGCGTGCGGACGCCGATGACAAGAGGGTCATCAACGTGCGCCGCTCGGAGACCGTGAGCTCACGCCGGATGGCCTCTGCAGACCGGCCATGTCGGCTACGACCATGACGGCTATCTCTACATCACCGACCGCTTGAAAGGAGGACGCGGCGGCTCGAACATCATCCGGCTGAGAATCGAATCCGTGCCTGTGAGATTCCTGTCAGGCCGCGGGCCACTCGGCGTGCCGAGCTGATGAATACGGCGAGCAACCCACCTCTCCGTGGCTTGCCGCGGCCTCAACGCCGCCTGACCTCTATTTTCTGCAAAGGGCCGCCTCGCCACCTACAAGACGCCGTGCTAGGTGATCTTCATCGACGCTGCCGCGTACCCCAACCGGCAAGGTCACCAAAGACGTTGCGCGCACCGTATTGGCATGCTGAATAGGTCAACTTCTCTTTGCACCCGCGACTTTCGGGACGTTGCCGGCATGGCCGAGATCGCCCGACACGCTCGATTTGCGCATCATCGACCAATCGCGCGCCGATGGCCGCAGTGGTGAAATACATCGCGACCAACGGTGTCGCCGAGGCCAACGGCCACGTTGCTATTCTGTAGGTCTTGGTGAAAACCGTGCCACGCGCGTATGGCGCAACGCAACATGGGGAGCGCATCGTCTGCTTCATCGAGGGCTGTTGTCGGCGGGGGCGTCGATCGACGAGGTTGCGGTGTGCATGATGCTGTCTGGCGACGGAGATGACGTCGGTATCGCTGGAATGACTTGGTACGCGTTCGTTGAGAATACGCTTCAGGTCGTCTCACTCCTCCAGAGCGAATTCTGCTAGGTGCCGGGCGTCGACTGCATCCGAGTCCACATCGTGCTCGACAATCGTACCTACCGCTCAGACTACGGAATCTCGCCCTCCCGTCTTGCCGTCGGTCCCGGCGGCGACGATGCCATGGATCATCGCATTGCTGCAAGAAGACGGCCGTGAGAGCACACGTGGATCGCTTGGACATGCCGGCGAGCACCGTGCGCGAGCGCATGAACCGGCACCGCCAAACCAATGCTCTTCTGCATTGTTGTGTGTGATGCGCGAAGCCTTGATCTGGTCGCCTACGCCTTCCTCGGCGGAAGCAGCGCACATCAATGTAGGCCATCAAACGGGCCAAGTCTGCTCGATCAGCGGGCGCTACAACATGTCTTCGTGCTGTTCGCCGCGCGCCAACCTCGTCAGACTCCGCCGGGCCTCATTGAGTCTCAACGTGTGCACCGGTGAGCTACCCGGATCGACCTGATCAGCATCGTTTGACCTTAGGTCTCACAGACGGTTGTTGCTCAAGCGAGTGACGACGTCAACGCCCAGCGTGATCGCCATGGGGTGCACGTGATAATCCCGCCAACATGGTTCATTGTAGGACGAGTGCGGCCGCGTCGGCTGTCTCGCGCCACAGCGACGCGCGCGCCCAGAACACGCGCGTAGAATACCGATGCCGCACAAAATCACGAACGTGGCAATCGCTCCAAGTAGAACGCGGGATCAAAAATGCGGTGTCAGTTAATATGATCCAACATACACCAACACGCGATCCAGAACACGAATCGTCGATGAACCTGGTGCTGCGGTTCTTCGCCAACAAAATGAATCGGAGTAGAATGCGGACAAGCGCGAACCCTGCCCACCACCACAGCAGGAAGGCGACGTGGTCGACAGTCGGAGCTCCGGATCCTCCCCTGCATGACCGCGCCAAGAACCTGCACCACCAGGCAACGCCAACGCGCACGATCCCACAAGATAGCGCGCATGTGGCGTGCGCTATCTTGTGGGGGCGCTCGGCTGCGCGTTGGCGTTCCTGGTGGTGCAGGTTCTTGGCGCGGTCATGCAGGGGAGGATGCCGGAGGCTTCCGTACTCGACCACGTCGCCTTCCTGCTGTGGTGGTGGGCAGGGTTCGCGCTTGTCCGCATTCTCTACCAATTCATTTTGTTGGCGAAGAACCGCAGCGCCGTATGGTTCATGGACGAAGCATTCGTGTTCTGGATCGCGTGTTCGGGTCTCATCGGGCTATTGTTGATCATATTGACTGACACCGGCCCGTTTGATCCCGCGTTCTACTTGGAGCAATTGCCGCTGGTCACGTTCGTGATTTTGTGCGGCATCGGTATTCTACGCGCCGTGTTCTGGGGCGCGCGCGTCGCTGTGGCGCGACTTTAAGCCAACGCCACGGCACGCTGAGCGTTACAAATGAACCGTGACGCGCCGGGCGTATCGCGTGCACCCCATGGCGATGGCGCGTCGGCTCGCTGGGCGTTGACGTCGTCACTCGCTTGAGGGCGACGACCGTCTGTGAGACCTAAGGTCAAACGATGCTGATCAGGTCGATCCGGTGTTTCACCGTGGCCGACACAAGGCGCACATTGACTTCGATGAGGCCCGGGGCGGTTTCCAAACGCGTCTTCACGATGTTGACGAGGTTGGCCATGTGGCGCGCGGCGAACAGCACGAAGATGTTGTAGCGCCCGCTGATCGAGCAGACTTGGCCCATTTCGTCCAAGGGCGAGAGATGGCCTAGCGCGTTCTCGATGTGCGCTGCTTCCACCGAGAGGAAGGCGTAGGCGACCAGATCGAAACCAAGGCTTCGCGCATCGCAAATGACGCCGATGCGGATCGCATTCGTTTGCAGCAATCGGTTCATGCGCTCGCGCACGGTGCTCGCCGGCATGTCGAGCTTGCGGGCGATCTCACGTGTGCTCTCACGGCCGTCTTCTTGCAGCAATGCGATGATGCGGTCGTCCACATCGTCGCCGCCGGGACCGACGGCGCCGGAGGCGAGATTGCCGTAGTCTGAGCGGTAGGTACGAATATCGAGCGCGATATGGACCTCGATGCGGTCGACACCGGGCACTTGGCCGATTGCGTTCTGGAGGAGTGAGACGACCTGAAGGTTGTTCTCAACGAACGCGTACAGAATCAATTCCGGCGATCCGACATTGATGTTGACGCCAGACAGCGCGTCGATCCGCGCCAAATCCTCCGCAACCTCGTCGATCGAGCGCCCGCGCACAGCCACTTCGATGAAGCAGACGATGCGCTCGTTCAATCGCCCCATGTTGCGTTGCGCCAATACGCGCATGACACGGTTTTCGCCAAGCGTGCGGATGCGCGACGTGACCGTGGCCTCGGCGACGCCGAGTTCCGTGGCGATGTATTTCGCCGGCTTGCGGCCATCGGCGCGCAATTGGTCGATGATGCGCAAATCGAGCGTGTCGGGGCGATACTCGGCCATGCCGGCAACGTCCCGAAAGTCGCGGGTCGATGCAAGGGGGAGGTTAAACTTGTCGCTCACGGCCCTGCCAATACGGTGCGCGCAACGTGTTTTTGGTGACCTTGCCCGTTGGGTTGCGCGGCAGCTCGTCGATGAAGATCACCTCACGCGGCGTCTTGTAGGTGGCGAGGCGGCCCTTGCAGAAATCGAGAATCGCAGCGGCGTTGGCGCCGGGGCGAACCTCACAGAAGGCCAGTGGTTGCTCGCCATATTCATCGCTCGGCACGCCGATGACCGCGGCGTCGATGACGGACGGATGCTCAACCAGCACGGATTCGATCTCAGCCGGATAGATGTTCGAGCCGCCGGCGATGATCATGTCCTTCAAGCGGTCGGTGATGTAGAGATAGCCGTCATCATCGAGATAGCCGACATCGCCGGTGCGGAAGAGGCCATCCGGCGTAAGCTCACCGTCTCCGAGCGGCGCACGATTGAGATAGCCCTCTATTGTCATCGGCGTCCGCACGCAGACTTCGCCGATCGCATTCGCGGGTAGGGCGTCGGCGCCGCCATTGTCGCGAATGCTCAGCTCGACATAAGGCAGCACGCGGCCGCTTGAGCCAGGCTTGGTGCGTTGTTCGCTCGGATAGAGGTACGAGATCATCATCGTCTCGCTCATGCCGTAGCCTTCGAACAGCTGGCATTGCGGGCCGAAGAAATCGAGCGCCCAGAGCTTCAAACTGTGCGGCACGGCGGCGGCGCCCGTGGTGAGATAGGTGAGCGAGCTGACATCATAACGCGCCACCACCTCCGGCGGCAGCGCGCGGATGCGATGCAGCATCGTCGGCACTGCCATCATATGCGTAATACGATAGCGGGTGATGAGCTGGAGCGCTTTCTCCGCATCGAAGCGCGGCAGCATGATTGCAGCACCGCCTGCCATCAACGTGAAGAGCGAGGTGTTCGGGCCGGAGCTGTGATGGAATGGTAGTGACGCAAGCGAACGAGAGTTCGCGTCGGCGGGAACGATCCCCGCCATGAGTTGGCGATATTCCATGGCGTTGGCGCGTGCGGCGATCGTTTGCGGCGGAAGCCACACGCCCTTGGGGCGGCCGGTCGTGCCTGACGTGTAAAGAATGAGCTGCGCCGGCATGCGCGCAATAAGCGGCGCGGCGTCGCCCACAAGCAGCGCGGAGAAAGATGTCGCGTTGTCAGCAGGATTTACGCTGATGACTGGCCCAGCGTGCCCCATGCGCCAGGCATCGATGATCGGCCCCGGTGCGGGATCGTCGAGAATGAACGCGGCCGGATTACTGTCCTGCAGGATGAAAGCCGTCTCCGGCGGCGAGAGGCGATGATTTACGCCGACAATAGAAGCGCCGATCTTGCTCGCGGCCGCATGCACAAAGAACCATTCGTGCCGCACCGACATGCGTACCGCGATGCGATCGCCGGCTTTGAGGCCAAGCTCGCCCAAGCGCGCGGCGACGACATCGGCGATTGCGTTCCAGCGCGCAAAGCTGATCTCGGTTTCGCCATCCACCAGCGCGAGCGCGTCGGGGCGCAAACCGGCGTGCATTTCCGGGCTGCCCGGATAAGGCGCGTTCATGATCTCATCCCCCTCAAGCGTCGCGTTGCAGAACGTGCGTCACGCATACGGCGCCGAGGCCGACCATATGCGCAAGGCCGGTCCGCGCGCGAGCATGTTGTCTACCTTCCGCTTCGCCGCGCAGCTGGCGTGTGATTTCGACGATCTGACCAAGGCCCGTCGGCCCGAGCGGGTGACCCATTGCGATGAGTCCGCCCGACGGCGATACGGCAACTTCGCCGCCGATGTCGAAATGCCCGGCCTTCAGCCGCCGCGGTGCATCGCCCGGATCGCAAAGTCCCATGCGTTCGACATAAAGCAATTCCTCGACCGAAAACGCATCGTGCAATTCGACGATGTCGAGTGCGCCCGGCGAGACGCCGGCCTCCGCTAACGTCTGTCGCGTTGTTTCTTCGGTGAGCGCTGCGTCGAAGCCGGAATTGTCTTCGTAGAGGCGCTCCGAGCGCAATGTGGAAGAAAGCACGCGCACGGCGCGGCGCGGATCGAGGCCGAGACGGCGAATACCGTCTTCGGACGCGAGGATCGTGGCCGCCGCGCCTTCGCCGATCGGGCATGATTGCATCGGCGTGAGGAAGCCCGCGAGCGCCGGCGCGCCGAGGATTTCTTCCAGGCTCTTGTGTTCGCGTCGTTGGGCGTAAGGATTCTTTGCCCCGTTCGCGAGGTTCTTCACCGCGACGCGCGCGAAATCCTCTGGCGCGGCGCCGTACGCGTCCGCGTATTTCTGGGCGAGCAATGCGAAGTGCGTGTAGGCCGCCACGCGCTCGCGCTCGAGAGTATCGAGACCGTTCTGCCGCGCGCCGAGCTCTTTCATCGCCGGCTTGTCGACGCCGATCGCGAGGTTGAGATCGCTTTGTCCAGACGCTACCTCCAGCGCCGCCAAGCGAAACGCCGTGGAGCCCGAGGCGGAGGCGTTTTCAACATGGGTGATCGCCAGGCCAGTCGCGCCGAGATGGCGCAGCATGGGTCGGCCAGGCGCCATGCCGAGCAAAGCAGTTGCGACAAACGCTGACTCAATTTCGGGCCATTCCACGCCGGCGTCGGCAATTGCTTCGCGAATGGCGGCGACGCCGAGGGCGACATAGGGTTTCGGCGAATACTTTTGATACGGGTGCAGCCCGATGCCGACGACGAAGACCGGGCGGAAGTCTGAGAGGCGGTTTGCCATTATGTACGCTCCGCTTCAAAGCGCAGTTCGCGCACATCGGGTTCGCTCGCAGGATTGTGTTCGAGCACGCCGACCATGATCTGCCCGATGCGTTGTGCTTGGGCGTTGCTTGCAAGCGTGCAGCGAATGAGCGGGCCGTCATCGAGGCGGATCTCACCGATCGCGAAGGGTGCTGCGATATCCTTGCCGGCATGGCGGTGCACCTGTGCGAAGGACACTAGCGTGCCGCGTGCGCGCAATTGCGTGGGCGCCAGATCGGCCGCGCCGCATTTTTCGCAACCGAAATTCTGAAACGGAAAGCCGACATAGCCGCAGGCCGCACAGCGACATCCCGCCAACAGCGGTGCGCCATCGCTGGCTTGATAGAGGCTTGGGTGCTCCAGACGACCGCTCACGATTTCTCCCTCCGATTGTATTTTTGCGCATGCGAACGGCGAGATGTCCGCGCATGACGATAATTGTTGGCATTCAAATATCATTATGCGTGGACAAAGCAAAGAAGATTTGCCTATAGTCCAATCGTGCCGGGGAAAACATGAGGCTATGGGCGGAAAAACGCCCAGCCCGCCGGCCGCGAGCGCCAAAGGCGCCAGGGGAGGAAGAGATGGCTAGGAATTCGGGGGTGCGTCCGCTCCAAGCGGCGGCTGGCGCTTTGATCGCTGCGATCAGCGCGCAAGGTGTGGCGTTCGCGCAAGACGCAGGCGATGACGAAATCGTCGTGACCGCGTTGAAGCGCGAGACCGCGCTCATCGAAACACCGGCGTCCATCACCGCGCTGAGCGGCGATGATCTGGCCGCACGCGAACTGACCAGCATTGAATCGCTCGCCGCCGCCGCGCCGAACCTTGTCGTCGGCCAAGCTTCGGGCGTGAGCTGGGTGTCGATGCGCGGCATCGGCATGGGCAGCACCAGCGGCGGCCTCGAAGGCTCGGTCGCCTTGCACTTGGACGGCGCCTACATCTCGCAACCCGCCTCACTCGACTTCCTCATGTTCGATGTGGCGTCGGTGGAAGTTCTGCGTGGTCCGCAGGGCACGCTCTACGGCCGCAACGCAACTGGCGGCACAATCAATTTCACCCCGAACCGCCCCACGCGCGAGGTCGAAGGCGGCGCGTCCTTCTTGTACGGCGCTTATGGCCGCGCGCGTGTGGAGGGTGTGCTCTCCGGCCCCGTGAACGATCGTCTGTCGCTGCGCTTTGCGGGTTTGCTCGAGGATCAGGACGAAGGCTACGGCGAGAATCTCTTTCTCGGCGCAGACGTCGGTACGCGCGGCGCCTATGGCGCGCGCTTGGGCGCACGGCTGGACGTGACCGATAATTTCCGCATTGACGCCACATCGTTCAATTTCCGCGATGAAACCAATGGCATCCAACTCACGCCGTTGAACCCACTGAACGCCACCGCGCTCGCCAACAATCCGATTTTCTCAACTGCCGCGCCGCGTCCGAGCGATCCGCGCGACAGCAATTCCGACGCACAAGCCGATGGCGAACGCTCGCTACGCGGCGGCAACGTCACGATGGATTGGGACATCAACCCAGACGTCGAACTGCGCAGCACTACGTCTTACACGCGCGTCGATTATTCGAACTTCAACGCCGAAGGCGACAGCACCGAGATTGAAATGGTGCGCTCTGACCGCACTGAGAACACCGCGTCGTGGCAACAGGAATTCGATCTCACGTTCAGCCTGTTCGATGATCGCCTAGAGGGGCTAGTCGGCGTTTTCTACGACGAAGAGACGCTCTATTTGCGCGGCCATACGCGTTGGCTTGCCTCCAATCCGCAGGGCTATGTCAACGTCGCCGGCCGTATCGTGCCCGCTGGCACCGATACGATCGGCTTCGTGGATATGGACACGACCTCCGCCGCGCTGTTCACCGATCTCACTTATCATGTGAGCGATCGCTTCAGCATCTATGGCGGCGTACGTCAAAGCCGCGACGAGCGTGAAATGCTGCAAACGACTGGCCTGGCGGGTTTGCCTGGCAATGTTGGTCTGGCCGCATGTAACGCGCGCACGTTTGCAGAATCTTGGGATTCAACCACCGGCAAACTCGGCGTCGCGTACGAATCCGGAATCGGCAATCTCTATCTGCAATGGGCGGATGGCTTCAAAGCCGGCGGCTTCAACCCCTACAATTGCGGCGACACCTACGAACCAGAAGAGGTCACGTCGATTGAGGCAGGGTACAAGGTGCTCGCGTTCGGCGATCGTCTGCGCCTGCAGACATCGGTCTTCCACTACGACTACACCAACCTTCAGGTGTCGCAGATCGTCAATCTGCAAACCAAGATCGAGAATCAACAAATCCTGCACCTGCTGGATGCCGATCAAACTGATGGCCTCCGTCACCGTGCTGAGTTTTGTGGAGAAACCGCAATACGCACTGTTCGCGAACCGCAGCAACCGCGCCGTGAGATCGATGTCCTTCTCAATCGTGTCGCCGATCATGCTCAAGCTGCATTGCGGCGAGCGGAGCGCGGCTTCGATTTCCAAAATCAACGGGCCGTATGAACCGAGACTCGGAGGCGTGGCGAAGACCAGTTCCTCAATGGTGGGTGGTTTCATCAGCGTTATTTGGCCGCCGGGCGGCTCGCGTTGCGCTTCAGCATCAACTTGAAGATTTCGACAAAGACCGGATCGGCGTCATCTGGCTTCCAAAACTGCGCCCGCAATTCCGTGGTCAGCTTTTCCAGCTTTTCGGGCGATAGCTTGGCCAGCGTATCCGTGTCGTCCCCCGCCCCGCTGGCCTGCACCTCGATTTCAGTAACTCCCCAAGCCTGCAAGATGCCGATCTGCCGGGCGCTGAGCGTGCAGCCGTTGGGAATAAGCAACATGTTGTCAATGTTGGTCACATCCCGGCTGACCACCATTCCTTCCTGCAAAAGTTCCGTTTTGATTCGGGGCATGTTTGAAAACTAGGTTCGCGCAGGTTAGAAAGCACGCTCGCTCCACGCAATTGAAATAACCAACCCTTTGGCGTTGTGTGACCGCCGGATCGGATGACGAGTAACAACGCCATCCCGTCAAACGTGAAACATGAACTACCCCCCCGCCCCAAATACAAAACGGCGTGGTTCGCTCTCAAACCACGCCGCTCCGATTTCCGGCTTCAGGCTTTCGACCTTGGACTTCCGACTTACGTGGCCATGTGCGACACCGGATCACTCCAATCGGAGTAACCCGTATGCCGCCCACCGACCGCGTCTGCAGTTCATACCACGTGCCGGGACCAGCGGCTCCACCAACATGCGCCGGGCCTTGGTATGCACGCCCCCGCTCTGATACGGATTCGTGCCCGACCGATACCGCACTTCATGCGCTTTGGCGTTCGCATCACTGTCCGCGGACAACATCAACTTCGTGCTCTGGAAGTTGTCCACGTTGATGATCACGGGTTTTGCCAGCGGCGCAGAGGTCCGATTCGGTACTGGCGGAATCGTAACCCGACGACAACAGCAACGGCTGGTTCGTCCCGGCGAGCGTTTGCACAAAACTCGCATTCTGCCCGCAACGCCGCGAGCAACGCCGTCCGCGCCAGGTTCTTCTCCGCCGTGGCCAGCTTGCCGCCGTTGACCATCGCCGCCAGCTTGGCGATGAAGTCGCTCCGCAATGTTCCGAGGGCGACCGGACTCACCGGCGCGTCCACGAATGCGGGCAGGCCCAGTCCCGCGATCACGCCGTTGGCGAAATCGCCCAATGCTCCGTCCGCAAGTTTTACGAACGCGAGTGATACCCTGTAGTTGATGACCATACTATTTTGTTTCCGTTGTGAGGCTTTGGTTGACCGTTGATACAACCGAACACAGCAGGAAAGCCGCGAAGAGGCTGCGTCTCATTCGAGACGGTGCGGTTAGATCCGTTCGTAATTTTTGTCTTAGCAAACGCGTTGCCAACCGCGCCCACCGGATTTAGGCCGGAACATTTTCCCGCCCTGCAAAAATTCCCGCGCCACCGGCCACCGCAACGTAAACCCCATCACTCCACAATCCGTGGTAGCCCCCGTCGCCAAGCGCACCGGAAAAGGCTTCAAGCAAGTTTGCGCGACGGTTTTTCTCACCGGAAAAACTCTCAAGCAACCTTGCCGAAACATTTTGCAAGGTTGCAAAACCTTGGCGCAAACTTGAAAAACGTTTTTGCAACCTTGCCGGGACTTTAAGCGGCATTGAAAAACGTTTTTGCTTCCCTGCTTGAGCCTTAAACCAACCAGGAGAAAGATTTTTGTTCCTTGAAAAACTCCGGAGCAAGGCCGCCAAAAGCTTTTTGTTCCCGCAAAAATATCATTCCGCCCTCCCGCCGCCGCGCTCGGGCCTGATCCCAAGGCTGCGCTTTGTCAAAAGGCGAGGCAACCCCCTATCCAAGATTTACACGCTACCAAAGTATAGGGTGACCGAGCGCGTCTCACAGAAAGAGCCTTCCCCGCCTAAATCTTGATCCTGGAACCCAGCTCATAATGGTAGGGCGGCGTTGCTGCGCCGCCCAAAAGTAAGCAAAGCGGCAGCTTTGCCCTACCAAGGGAGTGATCTATGAGATGAGTGTTAATCGTACACTTTGTTACCCCAACGGGGTAAAATCATTCAGCCCGGGGTTGGAGGTCCGAGCCGGTCAGGCGAGGAACGACTACCCCCGGGAACACGAAAACAAATTTAACAACCCCAACGGGGTTGCATCGTCCCGCGCCTGACCAATGCTGCAACCCCTTCAGGGTTGGGGGAGAAACTACACGTTACCCAGGGTAGGCTCGCGGCCTACGCCAACCCTGGGCTGAACGATGAAACGCCGTTGGCGTTTTCAATTCGGCCCTTCCACGATTATGATTCCGGCGGGAGGCTGTTGGCGCCGCCGGCGACGCGGGCGTCGCTTCTACTTTCCTGCGGACTCATCGGCCACTCGCCCGGTCGCGTTCCAAACGCGCCGGGGAATTGTAGGTGCGCCATCAGCGCAATTGCAGTTGAATGCTCTTGTGATCAGAAGTGATGAGCGCTGGTTTTTTCGAATGAACGACTCCCGCAGGTTTCAAGCTTGCGCGACCGAAAACCAACCCCTCTACTTAGAGCAGCACCCTGCTCCGCAAATAATTTATGATCCGCCACGCAACCGGTTTGATCGGTGTAACGGTTGAGAATTTTTCGCAACAAATCGCGGCGCTACAGAATGCGCCAGACAAGAATACCAGCGCAAAGCGCTAAGGAAAAACGTGCCACCAAACTGTTCCAAGTGCGGCGTCGGAATGGAGACGGGCTTCGTCCTCGATCTGGGCCACGGCAATGTAAAACATCTGCCGACTTGGGTTGCGGGCGAGCCGGAAAGCGGTTTTTGGACCGGACTTAAAACAAACAATCGAGCCAACCTAGAAGTCCGGACTTACCGGTGTCCAAAGTGCGGTTTGCTCGAATCATACGCGCTGAATCCAGCGCACTAGAAAGGCAGATATGGGCTGGGGTAGAATGTTCTTACTTGGCAACGTCGGACAACAACTTGACATTGGCGACCTCGAACGGGTCGTGCGCGACATGCAGGATGAGGTGATGAGCACGCAACGTTCGGATGTGGACCAGGACAAAAGTATCGCGTTGTTGCGGCGGGAAAATCGCGAGCTGAAACTGTATCTGGCGACCGTGGTGCGATTGCTGGTGGCCAAGGGCGTGCTCAAAGCGGAAGAAGTTGAAACCACCGTGGGGGTGGTTGATCCGAAAGCTTAACAAAAGGAAACCTATGTTCGCAGCTATGTTGGGCGGTTTTGAAGTCATCCTGATCCTGGCGGGAGTGGTCATGCCACTGGTCTTGGCGCTGTTCGCCTTTTGGATCTGGATGCTGGTTCACGCCATCCAGAACCAAGGCCTGACGGACGGCGAGAAGATCGGCTGGGTGGTGGCCATCGCGGTGGTGCATTTCCTCGGAGCACTTTTGTATTTCTTCATCGGCCGGCCCAAAGGAAAATTACCGGCCCGGAGCGCGACCTGAGGTTTTTCATGACCGAGCCATTGATCATCGGCAGCAACGGTTACGTGTCGCGGATTGACCCCAGCACCGGGCGGGAACTTTGGCGAACCAAATTGTTGCCCGGATTGTTTGGGGGATCAAGCTGCACTGATGTGGCGGTGCTGCTGCGCGGCCAGTGGATTTTTGCGGGCACTCACGGGCATTTGTTCTGCCTGGATTTGAACTCCGGCCAGATCTTGTGGCGCAATGAATTAAAAGGCATGGGCTATAATGATGTGGCATTGACAATGGAAGGTGTCGCCGTTCAATTTTTGACAAAGACCGTCCCGACCAACAATACCACCGCGAATTGATTCATGAACGAAGCGGCCCTCCAACTCTGGCTCAAGCGCAAGAAATCCTCGGGGGCAACGGCACGCGGTCTGACGGCGTTCATGGCATTGCTGGGCGGGTTGTTGATTCTGTTTTTCACGTTCTGGTTCACTTACGCCATCATCTGGTTTGGTGTTCCGGGGATCTCGGCGGTGACCGAATTGGCCTTCAGTAAAAAACTAAAGCTGACGCATGAATGGCGGCTGATAGTGAGCGGGGGTTTTCTGGCGTTGCTGTTCATTCAACATCTGCGCACCAGCCCATGGCATTGGGGCGATTACGCCGAGGCTAACTATGTTGCCGCTCCGGGACTGCAAGCGGTGACGGGTGTGTCTGGAAGTTTTGCTTCGATCCTCGCGCATCCCGGCGCGTCCGCCAATATGATCGCCGACATTCTCCTGAGCGGCCCCAGACTGGTCACAGGCGCTTGGAAACTTTGGCGCGAGTCCCGGCAGTTGGGGGCCGTTGATGAGGATGGGTGTGCGCAACTGCTCAGCTTTCTAGCGAGTCGCGCCGGCGCGGTTTCGTACGAGGAGTTGCGCGAAGCCGGCTGGGAGTCGTGGTTCGGTCAGTTGCGTTACATCGAAGGCGTGGTCTTTTTGGAAAAGGGCATCAGCCTGAGCGCGGAATTACGGCAAGAGTTGGGGCTGCTGGCAGCAAACTGATTGTCGGAGGCTGTTCGCAGCCATCATGGAAGCCGATACGTTGTCCTAAACCGGCGCATCCCAGAAGCCCCGCTCAAAATTCCCGGGCCGCCGCTCCGCGTCCATCTCCCAAATCCCGGGGAGCGCGGGCGATAGTCCCCTGCTTTGCCTCGAAGCCATCTCATAAATGCCATTGCTTCTGTAGCGGCGGTTGTGACCGCCGATTTCCAGCCCTACTCGCACGCGGCACGGCGCTCACTGAACGTCGCTACATTTAGGTGATGGGTTCTATTAACGTCAGGCGTTATTCCGACTGCGGACGACTTGAAAAATTCCCCAAACAAGCAAGGCGACTCCGATCACAACCAAGCCAGCAGTGCTATTAGTGCCCCGCAAAGCCAGCTTTCCCGAAGCGCCCCCGATGATCATGACCAGCCCGATGATGATGCTCCACATGGTTATCCTTTCAATTAGCGCGGCAACGAATGAAACGGTGCAAAATGTAAAACGCGATGGCAAGCGGGATGTCGGGAATCCAAGGTGATGCGAAGAAGTACCATGTTGCACCAATCAACCCGATGCAGAAAGGTGTGTTTATGACATTTATGTGTGCGCGCAAAACGTTTTTCCCCTTGTTATCAACCGGATTAGCGACGCAAAATCTGCTCATGAACATTCGCAAGACTGTTGATGTTTAGGGATGATTAGCCTTGAGCAAAAGACGAGTTGTCCCGGCCACAGGTTGTCTGGATTTTTAGGCGCATCATGAAAGCTCAAAACAAAGATCTCCCCCCCAACCACTTTGTCACCGACTGGGTCCGCGACATGGCCGCCCTGTGCCAACCTGATCACATTCATTGGTGTGACGGTTCCGAAGCCGAAGACAAGTTGATGCGCGATCTGATCGTGAAATCCGGCGCCGGCCTGTGGCTTAATCCCGACCTCCGCCCAAACTCTTTGCTGGTCCGCAGCGACCCCCGCGACGTGGCACGCGTCGAACAGCGCACGTTCATCTGCTCCAAATCACCCAAGGACGCCGGCCCCACCAACAATTGGGAAGCGCCCGCGGTCATGAAGACCAAGTTGAACGGCTTGTTCAGCGGTTGCATGAAGGGCCGCACGATGTACGTCATTCCCTTCAGCATGGGCCCGATCGGGTCGCCCATTGCGCAATACGGTATTGAATTGTCCGACAGTCCCTACGTCGTGGCCAACATGCGCATCATGACCCGCATGGGCGCGACCGTGTATGAGCAGATTGACAAGACCGGCGACTTCGTGAAGTGCCTGCACTCCGTCGGGATGCCGCTCGCCGCAGGGGCCAAGGATGTGGCGTGGCCGTGCAATCCCGAGAACACTTACATCACGCATTTCCCGGAAGACCGGCTCATCATGAGTTTCGGCTCTGGCTACGGTGGCAACGCGCTGCTCGGCAAAAAATGCTTCGCGCTCCGCATCGCCTCGGCCATGGCCCGCGACGAGGGCTGGATGGCAGAACACATGTTGATCCTGGGCGTGAAAGATCCGTCCGGCAAAAAGACCTACGTCTCCGCCGCTTTTCCGAGCGCGTGCGGCAAGACGAACTTTGCCATGCTCATTCCGCCGCAACATCTCAAGGAGCAAGGCTGGGAAGTCACTTGCATCGGCGACGATATTGCCTGGATCAAACCCGGCAAGGACGGTCACCTGCACGCCATCAATCCGGAAGCGGGTTTCTTCGGCGTCGCGCCCGGCACCTCTTACAGCAGCAACCCGATGGCGATGGACTCCATCAAACGCGATACGATCTTCACCAACGTCGCGCTCACCGACGATGGCGATGTGTGGTGGGAAGGCATGACCAAGACGCCGCCCGCCCATTTGATTGATTGGAAAGGCAAAGATTGGACGCCCGAATCAAAAGATGCAGACGGCAAGCATCACCCGACCAGCCACCCGAACAGCCGCTTCACCGCACCGGCCAAGAACTGCCCGATCATTGACCCCGATTGGGAAAATCCTGCCGGCGTCAAAATCAGCGCGATGATTTTCGGTGGCCGCCGCGCTACGACCATGCCGCTGATCTTCCAAGCGTTCAACTGGGTGCACGGAGTGTATCTTGGGGCCACTGTCGGTTCGGAAATGACTGCGGCCGCCGCTGGCACGCTCGGCCAGGTCCGTCGCGATCCGATGGCCATGCTGCCGTTCTGCGGCTACAACATGGGAGATTACTTCTCTCACTGGTTGGAAATGCGCCGGCACGTCAAGCATCTGCCTCGGATCTTCCACGTGAATTGGTTTCGCAAGAACGAGCACGGCAAGTTCCTCTGGCCCGGTTACGGCGAGAACATGCGCGTGTTGAAATGGATCGTGCAACGCTGCCAGATGGGCGCGCACGCCATCGAAACCTCCATCGGCTGGGTGCCGGAATATCAAGACCTCGACATGAAGGGATTGGAAGGCGAAATCACGCCCGAGAAATTTGCCGAGGTGCAGAAGATTGACGAGGCCGAATGGCATCGCGAACTGGTCATGCAAGACGAGCTCTTTATCAAGCTCTACTCGCACCTGCCCAAGGAACTCGTGTTCCAGCGCGAGCTGCTGATCTCCCGGCTGTAGCACATGGCCGTCGCAGTCACTGATGATCAATCACCGCAAACCAGAAACCCCTCCTCAAGCCGCCAAGCTTGGGCGAGGGGTTTCCCTTTGGCCGTCGGCCGAAATTTTTATTCCCTAATTAAAATGCAAAAAATCAAGATCGCACAATTCGGCCTCGGCCCCATCGGCATCGAAACCCTGAAGCTCACCGCCACCAAACCGTGGGCACAGATCGTCGGCGGCATTGACATTGACCCCGCCAAGATCGGCAAACCGCTCGCCAAGATCACTGGCGACGCCAAAGTCGGTCGCGCCAAGGTCTATCGTTCCCTGGATGAACTGCTCAAGGTCGCCAAGCCCGACGTCATCTTTCACACCGCCGTCTCCAAGGTCAGCGCCGCCTTCGCGCAGATTGAGCCGATGGCGCGTCAGGGCATCAGCGTTGTCTCGTCCTGCGAAGAGTTGCTCTACCCTGCCCTGCGCGAGCCCAAGCTCGCTGCGCAACTCGACGCCGCATGCAAAGCTGGTGGCGCTCGCGTCATGGGCACGGGCGTAAATCCCGGTTTCGTCATGGACGTGCTGCCCGTCTGCCTCACCGGCGTTTGCCGCGATGTGCAAGCCGTCCACGTGCAACGCGTCGTGGACGCCACCACACGCCGCGGCCCGTTGCAACGCAAGATCGGCAGCGGCTGGGCACCCGCCGAGTTTGAAGCGCGTTTCAAAGCCGGCACCGCCGGTCACGCCGGCTTGAAAGAATCCGCCGCCCTCATCGCCCATGCGCTGGGTTGGAAATTGGATGAACTCATCGAGACCGGCAAAGCGATGGTCGCCCAGCAAGACATCAAAACCCCGCACGTCACCGTGAAAAAGGGCCAATGCTGCGGCATCCATCAACTCGCCGTGGGTCGCATCAAGGGCGCAGTGAAGATCACCCTCGACATCAAGATGTACCTCGAGGCGCCGAACCCGCACGACTCCGTGCAAATCGTCGGCGAACCGACTATCAACAACATCATCACCACCGGCGTCGCTGGCGATGGCGCGACCGTCGCCTCGCTCGTCAACGCCGCCCCGCGCATCTTGAAAGTGCAACCGGGCTTGGTGCTCATGACCGATATCGGCGTGCCGAGTTTTGCTTAAAAGCCCCCCAGGACGTGCTAACATTTGATCACCACGCCAAAACCCGATAGAACCGCGCTGCGTTTGTCCACGCAGGGTCGATGACCAACGTTGGCCCGCCAGGACTGAAATAGACGGTCTTGAGTGCCTGCCACGTAATTGGGGCGGCCAGATTGGTAGCGTATTGAACGGTATAATATGCGTTCGTCTGCGCCTCGAAGGAGAAGCTGAACCCGTTACTGTTAAGCCCGCCGA
Organism: Verrucomicrobiota bacterium; assembly: GCA_049840435.1. GTDB lineage: Bacteria > Verrucomicrobiota > Verrucomicrobiia > Limisphaerales > JADLHS01 > JADLHS01. The sequence goes on from JASGKY010000038.1 coordinate 17,926, forward strand.
GTTGCAACGCCGGTGGATTCAAGGGCAGTACCTGAATAACCACGCTGGCAGATACGCCATTGGGGTGATCCAAATTGTAGGCCGTGCTCGTAACCGTGTAGCTTCCGGGATTGGTCCACCAATGAAATCCCAAAAAACCTTGGTTGGTCACGATCACCCCATCGCCATAATTCCAATCAATCCGGGACACTCGTCCGATAATGGAATCCGAGATGGACAGTTGGTGCCAGAATGAGTTGGGAAAGGTGTTGGTCTCGCGGGCATAAATTGAGAGCGAGAGCGGGCCGGTAAGATTGGCTTCAACCACTTCATCAGCGCCCATCGAAGGCGGATTGGCCCATAGCTCGCCGTCCATGTCTTCGCCAGAGGCGTAAACGGAACTTCCCGCCTCTCGATATGCGCACAAAGTTGGGATGTGAAAATCCGAATCAACAAAGGACATGTCTGCCAATCTATTGCTCGCACCTGTAGGCAGAGGAGCAGAGGCTGAAAAGGCGAAGTCAGTCCAAAATGGCGTGTAGTTATCATATGTGGGAAACCCGCTGTGGTTTCCCCACACGATGCTATTCCGGAGTTTAGTGGTTTGCGTCCAACCAGACACGCCCCCGCCTTGTCCAGTCACCCCCACCGAGTTGAAGGCAACCGTACAATTGACCAAATCTCCATTGATCACTCCCCCACCCTGGCTCCTAGCGTAATTGCCCACAATAAGACAATTCTCAAGTTTTAACGAACATGCTCCACCGCCATATGAATTGGCGGCGTTGTTGGTTAGCAAGCAATTCATGGCAGTGGCTCCAGAGTAGATGCTTGCTGAACCAATCCCTCCTCCAGATTGGCTGGTTAAAAGGTCGCCAGTCGCCAAAGTAGCTCCGTTTTTGATGGTAAACCCCGTCAACACAGCCCCGTTATTCATATAAACGCATCGCACTGCGCTGGGACCATTCGTGGCCGCGTCCCACTGACCTTGAATGGCGGTGGCTTTGTATCCATTCACACTCATCACCGTGATGGGCGCATCAATGACGACCCGAGTCGCAAGACCGTTAATATTGCGCCCGCCAGAGGCATAAACCCCGTTGGTCACCAACACAATGTCCCCAACCTGCGCGACATCCACCGCATCCTGGATGGTGTTCGCCGCCGTGACCCACGCGTTGTACGGCGGAACGGGATTGACCGCCGCTAAATCCACGCAATGGATCACCACTTGGGCAACTTTACTGGTGGCCATCCCAAAGGCATTGCTAGCCACAACGAAATACTGCCCGCTGTGTTCCGGCCCAAACTTGTTGACCACTAGCACCGGCGTCCCGCTTTGCGAGTAATGGTCATCCTCAGAAATCAGTTGCCCATTCTTGAACCAGCGAATGGCAAAAGGCGGCTGCCCGGCAATGGGCATGCTCCAAGTCATCCGCCGACTGACATAGGCGATGGTGTTGGTCGGGCTCACGACAATCCGTGGCACGGGCGTCCATTCGTCACAACCGATGGAGGGCGGATTACCCCATGGCTCACCGTCAATATCCGCGCCAACACTCACAGCAAGGCCAGCAGCGCGTGCTGGTGATGTTTCCGCTACATGCACGCCGTCGCTGAGAATTTGTGGATCAAGCGCAAGATTTCCCACCCCGGCAGCCAGCGGTAGGCTCACACAATATGCGAGCGTTGAACCATAATAATTTGTAGCGTAATTCCCTCGCGAAAAGTTTTCCCAAACAACACAGTTAGTCAGCGTGGCACTGTTGACGGCAGCACCATAGCCCCCATACCCACCAGAAGTGTTCCGGGTTACAGTACAATTCACCAACCGCCCGCCATAAGCTGCCCCGCCATGCATATAAGAAGAGTTTTCAACCAAAGCACAATTGATCAAACTGCTATCATTAACCCCACCGCCGTTTGATTGATCAGCATAATTCCCCCTGTACCGTGCAGTTTCTTAAATTGCTTCCAGCCGCTCCACCACCCTGTCCCCCCAAGCCAGTCCCCGCTCCGGGCGTTCCTGAACCTATCGCACGATTTCCGACCAACATACAATTCACCAGAGCAACCCGAAAAGCACCGCCGCCTTGGCCAAAGGCCGTATTCGACACAACGACTGAGTTGTAAACCAGCGCATTTGTTGAACTAGCCCAAATCCCTCCGCCATCAATCTGTGAAGTCCCCACGCGGGTCGCTCCGCCGCGAATGGCAAAGCCATTCAGCGCGGCCCCGTTTGTCATCCAGACACCGCGCACGGCGGCTGGACCATTCGTGACGACTGGATTCCATTGCCCCTCGATAATGGTCGCTTCCGACCCATTGACGCTTTGCAAAACGACCGCCTTGTTGAGCGCCACCCGATTGGTCAGATCCGCCTGCATCACCCGGCCTCCCGCACGATAGACTCCATTGGTGACTAGAATGACCTCGCCCGCAGCTGCAGCATCAATCGCATCTTGAATTGTGGTCGCTGCCGTGCCCCAAGTTGTGAAGGGCGCGGCTGGCGCAGAATTGGAAACGTTTACAAACCGGAACACCAATTGCGCCACCGCACTGGTTACTGCGCCAAAGGAATTGCTAACGACGACAAAATAATTACCAGCGTCGGCTTCGTTAACACCCGCCGCTTGCAAGTTCGCGGTCTGGGTGGAACTAAAATGCCCGTTGTCAGAAATCAACATTCCGTTGTGCCACCAAGAATGCACCAATGGCTCCTGTCCGGCGGCTTCAACCGTCACTTTGAACCCGATCGGATTGTTGGTCAGCTGCAATTGGGGCTGCGTCAAAATAACCGGACTGGCATTCCACTGGTCACAACCGATGTCCGGCGGATTGCTCCGCGCCTGCCCGTCAATGTCCGAGGCCAAACCAAGATTCGTTCCCGCGCCACGGCAAGGTGAGATTGATTGAAGATGGATGGCATCGGCATGCAATTGCGGCGCGGTGAAAATGTTGCCCAACCCAATCGGCCCAGATTGGGAACACGAGTAGGCCAAAGCGACACCCGTAAAATTTCCCGAGTTGTTATAATAGATGATCGTATTGGTGTGACTGCTCTGATACGTCGCAGTGCTCTGCCAGTTGTTGACCACCTGTACAATTTAATAACGTTGCGTAAGCCGCACCGCTCCCAGAGTTCACAGAACGATTACCAAGGATGGCAGAATTGACAATCACTCCACCCGACACCCCACCCCCATAAATTTGCGCGACGTTGGAAATCACGAGACAATTCCGCAGCAGCGCGTTGGTATATAGCAGCGCGCCGCCGCCGGTAAGAAGATTGGTCAAATCCCCGCTGGTACGCGTCGCCCCCGCCGTCAACGTGAAACCATGCAACGTCGCTCCATTGGTCAACCACGCACAGCGGACAGCAGTCGATCCGTTGGTCGCCCCCGCCCCGCGAATGGTTGTGAACCATGGCCCGTTGACACTCTGCACGGTGATGGCTTTGTCCAAAGTCACGCGATTCGTCAGATCACCAAACATCACCTTGCCGCCAGCCGCATACACGCCGTTGGTCACCAAAACCAGATCCCCATCCGTCGCAGCATCAATCGCCTCTTGGATGTTCGTGGCGGCGGTGCTCCAACTTATGTAGGGCGGCGTAGGATTGCCGCTGGCTAAATCCACATACAATGTCGCGGCCCAAGCTCCACACGAGTAAAGCGATAGAAGAATAATTAAAAACGCCCTCAACGAAGTTTTCATGCCCAGAATCTTGAATCCGCCCTGTTTTATCACTCCCCTCACTCCTGTGGCAAGTGAAGATCAATGCCATTCCTTAACCGTTCTGCATGTTCTCCAAGTAAAACAACTTTTAATACCTGCTATTCAGACTTTGGATACAAAGAGAATCCTTGTGGCTTTGGGGATAAGACTATCAATTGACGTTTGTTTGCCCGAAGCTAAACAACTCCCGCCACCACCCGGGCGATTGCTCCGCAGCCTCGTTATGGCTTGCGCCCGCGATGACCTGCAACTGTTTTGGCCCGGCATAGGAATGGTACAGCTGGCGACCAAATCTTGGTGGAATAATTTCATCGAGTTCCGCGACAACAAACGTGATTGGGCCACGATAATCTTTCAGCCACGCAGCTGGTTGGTAGCGATCCACGAGGAAGAAATACGGCAGCAACAGCGGCATCTTGCTCTGCGCCAGCGACGGCAGACTGTCATACGGCACAAACATCGCCATGCCCGCGATGTCTTTCGGGTGCAGTCTCGCCAAATGCGCGGCCACGCCTGTGCCAAGCGATTCGCTAACGAGGTGGATTGGCTGGCCCTTCGGCAGGAGCGCAAAGGCTTCTTCGCCTGCCGCCAACCAACTCGTCTGGCTGGGTTTGCCGGCACGCGCACCGTAGCCAGGATATTCCAAGACGATCACATCCATCGCCGTCGCCTCATGAATAGGGCGCGCAAAATAATCCCGATTCAACGCACTGCCGCCATTACCATGCACCACAAGCACGCTGCCGGTGGAAACGCCACGCGCCGCGAGTTTCCAGCCGATAACTTCGCCCGCTGGATTTGTCCACGCTACAAAGCCTCGTTCATTGGCGAATGACTTTTCCTCCGCGAGTGAATAGCGCGAGGGATGATAAAGCAAATTCCGCTGCCATGCGCATCCCGATAACACCAGTAACGCATAGCCGCAAAATACCGTGAGCAAAACCCAGATCATGCGCGGTCTCCTTTGCAAGCTGCTCCGCCTATTTCCCGCTGCTTGTGAATTCGTGTCCATTGGTGATTCACCCCATTCCCTCCGTCCGTTTCAGCTCAGGCACAGGCTCGAGCTGCAACTGCACCACATTGGGCGTCACCGCATCCTTCTTCGGTAACGACAGCTTCAATTTCTCACCTCGTTCATCCACTGGGTCGGCCCACACTTGAAACTTTGTCAGCCGGGCTGCCCCATAGATCGTCGCGAACGCCGTGTCCGTCGCATCCAGTCCGCTCGCGATAAAGATCCGGCCCTTGCGCTGGACGTTGTCATGAGGATCAAACACCTGCCAGCCACCTTCGAGCCACACTTCAGCATATGCGTGAAAATCCATCGGCAAATCATCCTCCGGCACTTCGATATCCGGCAGATACGCCACGGAATACCGCGCCGGCATGTTGAATGCCCGGCACAACGCGATGACCACATGCGCCATGTCGCGGCACACGCCTTTCCGTCGCAAAATCGTGTCCGCCGCCGACCAATCCGGGAAGCTCGACCCGAGTTTGTATTCGATGTGCTTGTGAACCCAATCGCAAATCGCCTTGGCGCGCTCCCAACCGGCGGGCACTTTACCGAAGTTCTCCCAAGCGAAGTTCAACAACTCATCTGTTTCGGCATAGCGGCTGGGTAAAGTGTAGCGCAGCAGATATGGAGGTAATTCCTGGGGCGGAATCTGCCGGGCATTGGGTCGCACCGCATCCAGTTCCGGCGACACCGTCACCGTAGCGTCGTAGCGGATGACATTGTCACCCGGCGAAAGGAGAATGCGTTTGCAGCGGTTACCATAGGCGTCGAGGAAATCATCTGCCGCAGTAGCCGTAACGAGTTGCAATTCCTCGCTCGCCAACATGTGCCGCGTATGTGGCGGCGGCTGCACAATGAACACCGCCGGCGTGACTGCCGATGTGGCGTAGCTAAGTTGGCAACCGACTTTGACGCGATACATGACGCGCGCAGCTTACGAACACCCCGCCGCCGAAACCAGACGGATTCAACCACGGATGAACGCTGATGGACACGGATAAGAGCTTTTACACGAATTTCACTAATTGCCGCGGATTTTCCTGAGTTGGCGTTCATTCGCGTAATTAGCGTCAAGTCCCCTTCCTCATCCGTGTCCATCCGCGGTTAAAAATGTTTGTCGGATTTTCCGGGCGGCGGCTGTTTAATGGGTGAGATGCACGACCAGTCCGATGCCCAACTGCTCCGCGCTTATGCCGAACTCGGCACGGAAACCGCCTTTGCCGAAATCGTCACGCGTCACACCGACCTTGTATATTCCGCCGCGTTGCGTCAGGTCAACTCACCCGACCTTGCCTGCGATGTCACCCAAAGCGTCTTCACCGACCTTGCTCGCAAAGCCCGGGAAGTCAGTTTCAAGCCGAGTCCTGAAGCCTCCCTCGTTGGCTGGTTGTATCGCGGCACGCGGTTCGCCGCGCGCGACCTGAATCGCACCCAAATCCGCCGCACCCGACGCGAAAGGCAGGCCATGGACCAAGTTCATCCCGCTCCTGAACCCGCCCCCGACTGGGAGCAGCTCCGCCCCGCCCTCGACGACGCCATGGCGGAACTCGATGCCCCCGACCGCGACGCCCTGCTCCTCCGCTATTTCAAGAACCACGACCTCCGCACCGTCGGTGCAACTCTCGGCATCAGCGACGATGCCGCGCAAAAACGTGTCAGCCGCGCCGTGGAACGCTTGCGCGAATTCTTTGCCAAACGCGGCGTCACCGTCGGCACAAGCGGACTCGCCGTCATCATTTCCGCCAACGCCGTGCAAGCTGCGCCGGTTGGTTTGGCCGTCGCCATTACCACGGCCGCCGCTCTGACTGGAACAACCCTCGCCACCACTGCAACTGTCACCGCCACGAAAGCCATCGCCATGACTGCACTTCAGAAAGCCATCGTCACCGCCACTATCGCCGGTACTGGCCGGAGCGGGAATCTACGAAGCCCGCCAAGCTGCACAACTGCGTGAACAAATCCAAGCGCTCCAGCAACAGCAAGTGACTTCTTCCGACGCGCTGGCCGCTTCACTTGCGGACGATCAAGCTGCTGAATTAACCCGGCTTCGCAGCGAGATTGAACGCCTGCAAAACCTGGTGAGCGCGGCGAAACAGAGACAAACCAACCACCCCACCCAAACCAGTTCCAGCTCACAAGATTTCGAGCGTTTCGTCACCAGCGGCATCGCCATGCAGAGAAAGGAATGGGAAGCAGAGGCACAGAGTCAACTAGTCAGCTTAAAGGAGCGACTTAAACTTTCCCCAGAACAAGAAGCAACGATCCGCGACCTGATGATGAAACGCGTCGAACTGAAATATGAATTATACGTTAGCGGTTCTCCCGGCGCGAAAGTGCTCTCTACTATGGAACGGAGGGAAAAGCGCGATGCCATGCTAGGCATCGAACCTCAGATCGTCTCACTACTTGCTTCAGATCAACAAGCCGCCTATGCAGACCATCAAAGCGAGCTCTCGGTGGCCCGCGGTCGAACCCGGGCCACCGTCGAATTGGCTGATTTGCAAAATACTTTCAACCTCACCACCGAACAGCAGGACAAAATCTACCCGATGCTCTATGAACTGGCGGTAAGAGACATCGGCACAAACTTATTAAGCCCGCCCCAAAACTCTTATGAAGAAACCTTCCGAAATCTGGAACAGCGGACCAATCAATTGAGTCGCATACTGGAACTGCTTAGTGGCGTTCTTCCCCCATCGCAAGCCGGACAATTGGACCGCTACCAACAGACCCAAGAGCGTCGAGTTGAAATGTTGAAACGGTCGCTTGCTTTGTTAAAGCCGCCCACCGAGGCAAGCATAAAGCCGCAGGAATAAATTCCTGCGGCTTTAAAACAATCATTCTCTCATTACACCTTCGGCGACGCAGGCGCTTCCGGCTTCTTCACCTTCACGTCAATGTACAGCTCGCGCAGCTGCTTCGGCGAAACGGTGGAAGGCGAACTCGTCATCAGGTCCGTGCCCTTTGCGGTCTTCGGGAAGGCGATGACGTCGCGGATGCTCGGTGTGCCGCAGAGAATCGCAATGAGGCGGTCGAAGCCGAGCGCGATGCCACCGTGCGGCGGGGCACCGTAGCGGAACGCTTCGAGCATGTAGCCGAAACGCAGCTTCGTTTCTTCCGGAGGAATCGCGAGCAGTTCCTCGAAGATGGTTTTCTGCACGTCGGGCTGATGAATACGGATCGAGCCACCACCAAGTTCCACGCCGTTGACGACGATGTCGTAGTGCTGGCCGCGAACTTTCTTGGGGTCGGTCTTGAGCAGCGGAATGTCTTCCTGCACCGGCGCGGTGAACGGATGATGGCTGGAATACCAGCGGTTGTTCTCGCGGTCGAAACCAAGCAACGGAAATTCCACGACCCAGAGGAAGTTGAATTGCAGCGGATCAATCGTCAGCTTGCCCTGCGACTTCAATACATCGGCGCAATAGAGACGAATCTTGCCAAGGATTTCGCAGGCGTTGAGCCATTGGTCAGCGGCGAAGAGAATCAAATCGCCTTCCTGGATTTGCAGCTTGCTCGTCAGCGCGGTTTTTTCGGCGTCGCTGAAGAACTTCACGATGGGCGATTTCCATTCGCCGTTCTCAACCTTGATGAATGCGAGACCTTTCGCGCCAAAGCTCTTGGCGTATTCGGTCATCGTTTCGATCTGGCCTTGCGTCGCGCCGGCGAGGCCTTTGGCGTTGATGGCTTTCACCACGCCGCCGGCTTCGATGCATTTGCCGAACACGCCGAACTTCGAGCCTTTGAATTCTTCGCTGAAGTCCACGAGTTCCATGCCGAAGCGCGTGTCGGGTTTATCAATGCCCCAACGGTTCAACGCTTCCTCGAAACTGATGCGCTTGAACGGCGTGGGCACATCAATGTTCAGCGCGGTCTTCCAAACCTTCTTCAGCAAGCCTTCGATGAGCGCGTAGATGTCTTCGCGGTCAATGAAGCTCATCTCGATGTCCACCTGCGTGAACTCGGGCTGCCGGTCGGCACGCAAATCTTCGTCGCGATAGCAACGCGCGAGCTGGAAGTAACGCTCAACGCCGCTGACCATGAGAATCTGTTTGAACTGTTGCGGCGATTGCGGCAGCGCGTAGAACGTGCCGGCTTCGCGGCGGTTCGGGACCAGAAATTCGCGCGCGCCTTCAGGCGTGGACTTGAACAGCGTGGGCGTCTCGACTTCGAGGAAGCCCTGCTCGTCCATGTAACTGCGCGTGGCGATGGCGACCTTGGAACGCACGCGGAGATTGCGCGCCATTTCGGGGCGGCGCAGGTCGAGATAGCGATATTGCAGGCGCGTGTCTTCGGCGACTTTCGCGGCGGCTTCCGGATCATCAATCTGGAACGGCAGCACATCGGCCATGTTCAGCACCTCGAGCGCAGTGATACCGACCTCGACTTCGCCGGTGGGAATCTTGGTGTTGTTCGTGCCCGCAGGACGTTGACGCACCTTGCCCGTGAGGCTGACGACGCATTCGGCACGGAGCGCGGCGGCTTGCTCGAAGACTTCCTTCGTCAGGTCAGACGGATCGAACACGGTCTGGGTGCGGCCTTCACGATCGCGGATATCAATGAAGATGAGGCCGCCGAGGTCGCGGCGGGAGTGAACCCAGCCGTTCAAAGTGACAGTCTGTCCGATGTGCGCCGGGCGCAGTTCGTTGCAATGATGCGTGCGTTTCATTTATCTGCCGATACTGTAAGTTTATACAGTAATGGGGCGTGGATGTTGCAGGTAATTCGCATGAATTTCAAAGAGATTCTTGCCTCGAAACGGACTTACACTACGCTGAATTGGCCATCCGGCTTTTGACCTGAATTATGAATTCGCCCCTACCTGTCATCTTGAAACGTGATTGTCCCGTCATCCGCATCCCCGCTGGCAGCGCGGACACCATCGCCTCCGGCACGGAAGTCCATATCACACAGACCCTCGGCGGCAGCTACACGATTCAAGCACCGGGCGGATTGTTCCGCGTCGCACCGCAGGACGCCGATGCGCTGGGATTCGAAGTGGAGAAAGCTACCACCACCGCCACCACTGGCCCGGTGAACGAAGATTTGATCTGGCAAACCTTGCGGTACCTGCTTTGACCCAGAAATCCCTGTCAACATTGTGGACCTTGGCCTTGTGTATGACATGAAACTTTCGCCAGTCGCAAGCGGTGGTTCGCGCGTGGATGTGAAGATGACTTTGACCGCGCCTGGTTGCGGTATGGGCCCGGCCATCGCTGGCGATGCGCAGGTTAAGCTGCTGAATCTTGAAGGCGTCGAAGATGCGAACGTAGAAGTCGTCTGGGTATCCGCCGTGGCATCACTCAATGATCACTGCGGAGGGAAAACGAATTCTTGGCCTGGAATAACCCCGCCGCAAGAGCTGCCTTCTTAGGCTGCTTGCGGCATGACTTTCGGAGTCTCAACACTATTCAGCAAGCGATCGAATTCCTTGCACGGCGCGGCGTAATAAGGATAGCGCTGCGACGCGTTACTCGGCTTGTAGCGCCAATGACGGTAAGCCCAGAGCCAGTCTTGGGGATTGGCGCGGATTGTCGGTTCAAAAAAATCCCAGCACTGCTGCGCAATCTGCTGGACAGTCGCATCCGGGGCAATCACCAAAGGCGGATGAATCACCACGCGGCACGTACCATCCGGCAATGAAATGCCCTCTGTTGCACCAATTTGGCCGGTCCGCGTTGGGCTAGGACGGAATGCAAGAACGTGACGCACATTTTCATCCCAAAGGTATCAATAATCGTGGCCGCCTCGTGGGGTCGCAGGTTTAAATCCGCCAGCATACCCGCCACCCCGCCGCGCCGGACATGTTTCAAGAGACGGATCATGGACGATTCCTGCCCGATGATGCGATGCCCGGACGTCTCGCGACAGCACTTGAAAAACTCACTCACGCTGGGATTCTTAAACCGTTCGGTGACGATCGTGACTGGCGTTCCTTCAAAACCGACTGCCAGGTCTCGCCACTCAAAATTGCCATGATGGATGCAGACCATCACCGCGCTTTCGCCACGCTGCCGTATTTCATGGAGGATATGAGCGTTCTCGATCTTGATGGTACCGGCGATAATTTTTCGGCGTCAATCCCTTTGCCCAAAAGAGGTCGAACATGGTCCGGGCAAATTTCCGGTAGACCCCACGCGCAATCTTCAGTCGCTGCTCAGGAGTAGTATCGGGTCCCAAAGGCTGCTTCAATGTTGGCCAGCGTGACTGCCCGCCCGCGCGCATCGAATCGAAACACGACGGTGCTTAAAATGTTAGCCGTCCCCACGACGGCACGACGCGGTAGCAACGGCAAGAAATTGGCCAACAAGCCTATTCCCAGCCACTCCAACCGATGCCGAATCCGAATCCAACGTCGTCTCATGTGATTTTGTATTTAACCAACTTTCCGTCCAATCCGAAACAAAGAAGAATATGATTTGTTGGAAATATCCCAGCCATGAGCCCATCGCTTTAAACCCGCAAATTGCCCAAACCCGAGCTGCTTCTCCCTGCGAAAGACTTGAGTAAATTTGAAGGTTTTGGTGAAGAAACCAAGTCCCAGGCGCATCTGACCCTGTTCAAAGCAGTTCACGCGCGTAAGCAAACAACGCTGGTGCACCACCTGTGTGCCAAAACAAAACCGTTTCGCTTGGGTGAAATTTCCCGGTGCGGATCAAATCCACCAGCGCTCCAAAAGCGCGTCCGGCATAAACAGGATCGAGAATGATTCCCTCCGTGCGCGCCAGCAACCGGATCGCGGCCCGTTCCAGTTCACCCACGATTCCATACCCCTCTCCTTTGTAGCCATAGACCACATGGATGTCCGCCTGGGTCAAACGAACCGCCGCTCCGAGATACTCCGCGCACGCATTCGCCATCTGGGCCACTTCTATTTCATACTCGAAATGTTCCGGGTCGTTCTTGTCGATAGATAATCCCGTCACACTACCAGCAAAACCTGCCAAGCGCGCGCCAAGCACCAGCCCGGCCTGCGTCCCGCCTGAACTAGAACCAAACACAATGTGATCGACACGCTGCTGCCGCGCTCGCAATTGTTCCAGCAGCTCGAACATCGCCACGACATAGCCTACTGCACCAACACCATTCGAGCCTCCCACCGGAATCAAATACGGCTTTCGCCCCGCTGCGCGCAGTTCCTCATCCAAAGCCTTCAACTTTACCGCCCGCTGCGATCGCTCAATCCAATGTGACTGGGCTCCCAACAATTCATTGAGTAATAGATTGCCGTTCAGCATTTCTGGCTGCTTGCCGTTAAGAATCAATTCACACTTCAATCCAGCTTGCGCCGCCGCCGCCGCAGTCTGACGGCAATGATTCGACTGCGCGGCGCCCAAGGTCACCAACGTGTCAGCGCCTTGCGCCAGCGCCTGCCCAACGAGAAACTCCAGCTTCCGGGTTTTGTTGCCGCCCAAGGCCAGTCCGGTTTGATCATCGCGCTTGATGAGCAACCTCGGTCCCCCAAGTTCACGCGTGAGTCGTTCGAGACTGGCGACCGGCGTCGGCAACTGTGCCAAGGGAAAGCGGGGCAAAGATTCGATCTGCATGAGGAAGTATGTGCCGCAGCGGCAGCCGCTCGTCAATCCGTTGACGAAGTTGCCATAACAGCCAGGCTGCCGTCAGAGGAATATAGCCTACTTGGACTCCGGCTGGATTACGGCGACTCCTCGGCTCGAAAATAGAGCGTGGGCACATTGGTCAACGCCATCCCACTAACCTGCAGCACGCCATTACTCAAGACAGGCAGGCCAGCGACTGGCTGCCAAGCATTGAACGGCAAAGTGACGTTAGTGCTGGAATAGAAATGGATTTTTGCGGCACGAATTGGCGTCAGTGGCGAACCATCCCCGGCGCTGGCGCGGAGAATGAGGTTGTTTCCACTGGTCTGCGGCAGATGCAGACGCAACGGACGAACATTCCAAGATCCTTCAATCGCCCGGAAAAACAGCGCGGGCGGGTTGGTTGGATTGATGCCATCCACCATCAACAGACCGTTGGTCAACACCGGCGCAATCGCCAGCGCGGTCCAATTGCTCAAAGGCAGCATGACATTGGTGGAGGCATAAACCCAAACATTGGAAGCGCGGTCAGGCATGATCGGACTGCCATCCACCGTGCTGATAAACAGGCGCACCCGCCCTGCGTTGAACTCGGGAGTTAGGAGTTTTAGTTGGGCTTGATTGAATCCCAACGTCAGGAGCAATTGCACGTTATTCGTTACGCCGAACGACCCCCCAAAATCGCCTCATCATTAAAAGGCGTGGTATCCAAGCTGGTTATTGCTCCGCCGATGGCAAACGGCTGCCCGGCTGCCTGCACCAGATTGGTGATGAAGGCAGCATTCAGATTCATGGTGATGAACTGATCCGCCTCACTCGTGGAAAAACTCCGGCTGCCATAAACAACGCCATCGGCCAGATCATTGAAGATGGAAACCAACCCGGTCCCGCCGGCCACCAACGTCGGTACCGCAGTGCTCACATGATGGAGTTGGAACGTCTCGCTCCCGGTAGCAGTAACGATGCTGTAAGTTTTGATCCGCAATTGCGCGGCCACCACCGGTCCAGGCAAAGCCGGAACATTGAAGGCAAACCAGTTTCGATACGGCGCATCCGTCGAATCCGAGGCGTCGCCGCAGATATAGTTCTCGTTGGCCGCATCGTGTCTGCCGCTGGCATCATACCAGCCAGTATCGAACGCGTAGAAGGAGACATTGGAACTGTACGGCAACACAGTCAATGCGGCGGCGGCGCTGTTCGTAAATCCATAGGCGTTACTGATCACAACGGAATAATTCCCGGCATTGGAATATTGCACGGCACTCAACGTATAACTGCTGTTGGTGGCCCCGGTGATAATGGCGTTGCCCTTTTGCCATTGATACCGCAATGGTGTACCGCCGCCGGCAAGCACATTGAAAGTGGCGGAACCGCCAACGGTAACCGTCAGGGACTGCGGTTGCGTAACAATCACTGGCGGATTGCTGGCATTGATTGACAAGACTTCCAACAGGGCTCGCCGCAAGACTTCGTCCCAGCCGCCATCTTGAGTGCCCCGCGGCACCGCGTCGAACCAATCATAGGCGAGGAACACGATCTTGCCGCTGCCCCGCGGAATCATAGCAACGGTCGTATAAAGTGCTCCACTATCCTGATAGATACTTAAACTCCCCGCCGGAAGACTGGATCGGAGCCATTCGTAGGTCCCACTATTCTCCGGCAGTGTCGCCGGACCGCCGTCAAACGCCGTACCAACAGCCGCCCCAGAGCGCAGCGAAGAACTACTCGAGGCAGCGGTGCTAACGCCATACCCGAACACCTGATTGACGAAATTCTCATCGCGACTTCCAGACTGACCGCAGATGATCAAGTTCCCGCCGCCGGAAACGAAATTGGAAATGATCCCCTTCGCTGCCACCGACAAAGCCGGAGCGAGATCGCCGATTTCCAATTCGGGAATCACAAGCAGCTTCGCACTCAGCAGTGCATTGGAGAACGTGGCGGGCGTGATCCCCGTGAACGATTGAACCTGACACCCCTTGGCAAACAACGCTGCCGTCAAATTCGTGACTTCACCCGAAGTGCTGCTGCCGGTATCCACATAAGTCGGATCGGCGAACAAACTAACGGTGACGGCATCATCATCTACGATGGTCAACACTGCATTGGATGGGGCCGTCAGCAGGACATTGGAGACTGTCAGGCTTAATGACAACAGAACCGTTTCCCCTCCCTCGCCCACAGCATCATTTATGATGGGGACTTGGAAGTTGGTGCTCAACACCCCGACAGGGAATTGCAGCGTGCCCGCGACCGCAGTGTAATCAACCCCGGCAGTGGCCGTACCGTTGGCGGTGGCATACTGCACACTTAAACTGTGGGCTGAATTCTCCCGCGTTACGGTGATCGTGGCCGCACCGCCACTCTCGGCCAAGCTGCTGCTCGCCGAGGCAAAATGCACCTCATCCAACGCAGTCGTGAATTGCCAGACCGCCCCAGTGACACTGCCGATCAAATTGGTCGCCACGACCTGCCAATAATATGTCGTGTCAAAGGCCAACAAGCCGGGACTGCAGGTGCTCTGCGTCAGATTACTGGCCAGTAATGGCAACGCCGCAGCATTCGTCCCGAAGTAAACATTAAACCAAACCCCACCAGCAATGCCTGTCGTAGCAAAAGCGCAAGCATTACTGAAAACCTGCAACTCGCTCGCATACGATCCAGTGCCATGCCCCACACTCGGATCCAGATTACTGTAAACCACCCGCCCAGAACCAAACGAGCCAGCGAGTAACACCGGTCGCGTTGTGCTGTCGTTCACAAAAACCACCGACAGCCCGCCATTACTGGTAAAATCACCGTGCGAAGAATAGCTCCAGTTGTCCAACGAAGCGTCGGTGACTCCGGTGGCGATAGGATGCGTCGCGTCGGCAATCCCGATGGAATCGCTGTAAGGTGTATTACCCGCAGTGCTCACGACTCCTGGCGTCGGCACCCAGCTATAATCCAACGACGGATATCCGCCCCCCAGCTCCACGTAGAGCCCACCACCCGCCGCCACAAAATCAGAGACTTTGGTTCGCGTCGCCGCATCCGGAGAAAAATATCCTGAAGAGGCGCTCCGGAATATCAAGAGATCCACCCCGCTGAACACAGCGCTGGTAAAATTACTACCGGAGAGCACTGTGGCTCCGACGGTGGTAGCAGCGGCGGCGATAACCGAACTCGTCGGCCCAACCACCAGCCAGACCGGTGCGGAAGCCGAAGTCGTTACACTGTTGCTTGAATCATTCCAAGCCAGTTGCGTATGAACCGAAACCCGGGAAGCAAAATTGGTCGGAACTGGATCAAATGGCGCTGCGGGCGGCAAAGGAATATCCACTGTCAGCGTGGCATTCGAACTGACGGTTGCCCCCCAGAGATTGGAAACGGCCACACTGTAAAGCCCCATGTCGTTGGTCGTCACATTGAGAATCGTCAGTTGATTGGTGCGCGCTCCGGAAATGCGTCCACCGTCCACTAGATTAGTCCCCCCTTTCCGCCACTGGTAAACGAGGGGAGTGCTCCCGGTGGCGGTCACCCCAAACATCGCGGTTCCATCCAGTGCCACCAATTGGCTCACAGGCTGGGACGCGATGACGGGAGGATTACTGCTAATAAAGCTGAACTGGGCATCGGCATAACCCAGCGTCTCGGACGAGCCTCCAAACTGACCGCTGCCTTCATAATGAAAGTACCATCGATTACGTGACGGCGACACTACGAAGGACGCCATGTCAGAAAGACTCGTGAAAGTTGCGACGGCTGTAACCGCCCCATCCGGCACCCGGGCACGCACGATCCGTTGTGTTCCAGATTCGCGGTAGGTCAAATACAGCGTCCCCTCAAAATACTCGGTCACCCCCCAGATCGCCCAGCTTTCAGAACTGTACCATGCCGGTCGTGTCATCGCCCCCCGAGCAGTTACCGTCCCAGTCGGGAGATAAATATCATATACAGTCGTGCCATTATGAATCACGATTCTGCCGTAACCGGAAAAGATACCGGTCCCGGAACTCCCGGAGGATAGGGTGAAAGACTGCGATAGCGTCACCACCACGCCGCTCGGCGTCCCTGTGCTGGGATTAAGCTCGATCAAGGTGGTCACCGTGCCTCCTGCAGAGGTCAGGGGGGTGGAACCATTACCCAACAAGTAAACCGTCTCGGTTCGCAGGTCCGTGCAAAGACTATCCCGCACCAGCCCCACGCTGACACCTCCGGTAAGCCCCGCTGCCGCGAACCGTGCAGTTCCGCTGTCACCAGTGACAAAAGCCTGACTGGTAGAAATCGCGATGCCGCCGCGATCATCACCCGTCAGTACATCGTGATCCACTACCTTGCTATTGTTGGTCAGCAACGCGGTGATTTTGAATTCGGGCGGGCCTTCGTTATCGAAGATGATACCCACGCCATTGGATTTTCCGAGCTCAGCATTGACTGGCGCGGAGAGTACCAAGGAAAAAGTTTCGTTCGGCTCGGCCAGCCCATCATCCAGCACCCGGACGAAAACAGATTGATTCGTCTGGCCGGGGGCAAAATTTAATGTTCCATTGGTACTCGCATAATCGGCCCCGGCGCTTGCCGTGCCGTTGACGGTTGCAAAATTGACTGTCACGACTTGCGCACTGGCAACGGACAGACTCACGGTGAACTCCAGATTGGTGTCACCGCCGGCATATTCCGTAACGCTTGTGTCATTGATGGAAAGCACGGGCATCACCACCAGCGTGGTATTCGTTGCCACATTGTTACCGGCATAATTATCCGGGCCAGACCGAGACACCGTCGCGATATTGGTGAGAACACCAATAGCCACCGGGGTGACGATGATGTTCATGCTGGCCTGAGCGCCAGCGGCAATGCTGCCAAGATTGCCCACGACCAGCTGGCCATTGGTGCTGACTGAACCTTGACTGGCCGTGGCAGACAGCAGCGTCGCCCCGAAAGGAAGTGTATTGCTTACAACAATCCCCGCCGCCGCCGAAGGGCCGGAGTTTGTAACAGCAATCATGTAAGTCAAATTCGCTCCGACTGCCACAGGATCTGAGCTGTCGGTGACGGCCAAGCCAACATCATCATACCAGCCCACCGCAAACGCTCCGCTGCTACCGACATGTCCGTTGGCATCAGAGGCGCGAAGCAAAACATTGGTGGCAACTTCCAGCGCAGTCAAACTCCCGCTCCAAACGCCATTGGTAAATACGCCCGTCAGCACGGATGACAACGGAATGATCTGACCTGGCGCACGAATCAACTGGAGATTCGGTGTGTAGGAAGTCGCATAAGGAGACGGCGAGCTGCCAGTCCAAGTCAGCGGATTTCCAAAACTGCTGGTGTAGTAATACAGAGTGCGGGCCGCGCTTCGGGCCGAGCAACGGACTGCACCGGAGCCATACGTAATGGAATTATTGAAACTGAAATCAAGCATGAGACTGTTCGTGCCATCGTAGTCAAACGGGGTCGCGAGATAGAAGACGGCCCAGCCAGTGGTTGTGAGATTCAGATTGGTTTGCTGAACCGTCGTCCAATCAGTGGATTCCCAGAGATAACTCGAGTAATTCGTCAGCGTCGTGTGCTTGATGCGGATGGTCCAGCTGTTAAGTTCAATCCCGGGAAGGCTGGCCACGTCCAGTGCAAGCGCCACGATTCGCCCCGCCCCGCCCAGTTCGCCTGCCGGATAAATCACCTGGGTTCTTTCAGTCGCGTATCCCGTGTAGAACGGGAAGCTGTACGTCACAGTGTCAGTCCCCAAGATATTTGTACCGCCTTCGCCAGTAGCGGCGCTCAAAAAGGCTGGGCCATTAAAATTCACCGCCGGATTATTGAAGGCATCCAACGCGGTAAGCGTGACCTCAAACGGATGGTTCACATACTGCGGACTGGCAATGGGACTCCAAACAAACCGATCAACATCACCGGGCAGGCCATCATCATTCATGATGAAACCGAACCCTTCGCGTTTCAGCAACGTCGCGTTTCCAGCGCCGGACAAATCCAGATAGAAGACTTCATCCCCCTCGATTTGCAAATCACCACTGACGCTAATGACGATATTAGAACTGACAACACCGGCGGGAATCGTCAAGGAACCACTCAGACCCGTATAATCGCTGCCACTGATGGCGTTGCCATTCTCTGTATAATAATTGACCGTGGTCGCCAACCCGCTGGCGGCCGACAAAGTAACCGCAAATGCGGCATTGGTCGTACCGCTATTTCCTTCGACCAAAATCACGTCGCCGATCGAAATCGTCGGCATGGCGTCATCATTGCGAATTGTCCCGATGCCTTGGCTGTCCGCCAGCGTAGCATTCACCGCTCCAGAAAGATTCACCGTAAAGCTTTCTTCCAACTCATAGGCCGCGTCGCCAACTGTTCGGACCACGAAACTTTGGTTCGTTTCGCCAATCGCAAAACTCAACACCCCATTCGTCGCGATAAAATCTGTCGGGGAAATGGCCGAACCGTTGGCGGTGGCAAAATTCACAGTCACGGCCGCGGCGGGTGCAGGCGTCACCGACACCGTAAACACCGCGTTGGCAGTGCCAGCATTTCCTTCGAACAGCGTCACGTCATTGATCCGGATTACCGGCACTTGCACGGACGTAAGGGTACGGTTTGAATTATTCAGCGAATAGGCGTCCGCCTCCAATCGCGTCACTGTAGTCAGATTGGTCAACGTGCCAAGATTCGTGGCGGTGGCCACTATGGACAACGTCGCCGCCGTGTTGCCGCCCATATTTAGTAGATTGCAAACCACCGTTTTCCCAAAGACCTGGACCGAACCTTGTGAGACTGTCGCGGAGACAAACGACACTCCGGGTGAAAGTGCATTCGTCACCACTACCCCGGTCGCCGCCAGCGGGCCGATGTTGGTCACGCTGATCGCATACGTCACATTACCGCCAAGGCTGACCGGGTCGGGAGATTCTTGCACTCCCACCGCAAGATCATTTCGCAATTCCACCGCAAATGGATTGCTTACTCCGACATGTCCGCTGCCATCATCGGCGCGGAGCACCAGATTTGTTGTCGGCGCCGCAACCGTCACCGCTCCAACCCAAGCCCCGTTGCTGAACGGCCCAGAACTGACGGGTTGAATCGGAACTGCAAGAGCAGCATTTACGGTGTAGCGCAGATCACACAGAAAAATACTCGTATCACTGTTGTAAAAAGTATCCGGAAACGTATCCCCATTGGCGTAATAATACCCATTTACGATGGAGCCATATGGAAAGGTGGTGGGCCGGCTCGTACTGTAATAGTATGTGCCGCCATTCACGTAGAACGAAACCCGGTACGTGTTCCCCGCCAGCAGCACCAAAGGTGTGACAAGTGGCGTTTCAGTCCAGATGCCTTGCGTACCACTGACGTTTTGACTCGCCAACAAGGTGCCGGCATTGCTCCAAATCGAGACTTTCACCCCCGCAACCGAGCGAACATGTGTAACCGTCAGATTGGTCGCCGGCGTGAACGCGTAGCCCAGCGTGTAGTTGCCCGTGCCCGAATAATCAGGCGTCTGCGTGGTCAAGAGTGTATTTGTCGCCGTTCCACCACTGCTCGAACTCGTAAAATTGACCGACCCGATGAAGTTGCTGACCGTCGTCTCAAAGGCATCCTTGGCGGTGAGCTTCATCGCAATCGGTTCATTGACATATTGCGGCGAGCTCACGGCGTCCCAAGTGAAATGATCCACTCCACGCGTGGTAAACTGCCACACCGGTCCTGGTGTGACGCCAGCCTTACGGGCGACAATCCGCCAATAGTAAGTGGTTTGCGGCATCAGCAACGGCAAGGCCCAGGTCGTACTCGTAGTGCTCCCAATCAACTCCGCCGCGCCTGGTGTAGGCGTGGTACCGAAATAAACATCGTTTGTGATGGTCTCGCCAAGGACGGCGCCGGATTGCCACGCGAGATCGACGGTCTGAATCACATTGGTCGCCAAATGCGGTGGAGCGGGGCTAAACGGCTCGAGTGGCGATTCATCATCCGTAATCATCAGGTTGGTCGAGCCAGTAGAAAAACCAGCCGCACTAGCAACCACTGTCACGATCTGAGCACTGTCAATGTCAGTATCATCAACGATGGTCAAATTGAAGAGGGCATTGGTCTGTCCGGCGAGAATTGTGACCACTGACGGCACAACCAATTCCGTCGCGTCCAAGGACGAAAGCGAAACTGGAAGATTGGTTGTCAATGTGCCAGCAATCCGCACCTGCCCGGCCCCGGCTAAGACACCATTGCCTTCGCGGGCTGAGGCTGGCAACAAGACCACTAGATTGGTTGGTTCGTTATCCTGCACGATCACATTGGTAAAGCCTGTAGTCCAATTGGTGACGGAAGCGGTGATGGTCACCGGTTGCGGACCATCTATCTGTTTGTCATCAACCACGGTCACAGTGAATCCAGCTGAAGTTTGTCCAGCGGCAATAGTGGCGTAAGGCGAGACCAGCAGTTCGGTCGGATCACTCGCGCTGAGGCTGACTTGGATGTTCGCCGTCGGCGTCGGGCTTACACTCACGCTTCCAACCAACATCGTGCCGCTACCTTCCGTCAAACTCGCGGGTGCAGACACCGAAAGTGTCGCGGTTTCGTTATCCAACACAGTGATGGCAGCATCCGCGCTGGCATAGCCGCTGGCGGTGGCATGCAACGAGACCGCCTGCCCCCCATCAAGTTCCATATCATTTACAATGGTCAGGTTAAACGCAGCGTTCGTCTGTCCGGCGAGAACGGTTACCGTTGCAGGCGTGGTCATTTCAGTTGGATCACTCGAAGTCAGGAGGACTGTCAAGTTGGTGGTTGGTGCCGGAAGCGCCGTTACCAGCCCGCCGACTGTTCCATCCCCCTCCGTGGCCAAAGACGGAATGGTAAGTCGCAAAATTGTGGCCGGAGTGGCATCAATGGAAACACTGTCAATCGCCCAGTGGTCGTAGCCGGAGCCGCTGTGACTTTTTTGCCGCCACTGAAACATGGTTGCCGGGCCACGCGCGTTCACCGGAATAGCCGATGTCACCGCCGTCCAGTTGTAATAAGCTGTGGTGTCATAGCTGCCAAGAATCACCCACGAGACGCCGGCATTCGTAGAGGCCTCAAGCACGACACCTTCGTCGGGCAAGGCGTCCGCCATTTCCC
This sequence comes from Verrucomicrobiota bacterium, assembly GCA_049840435.1. Taxonomy (GTDB): domain Bacteria; phylum Verrucomicrobiota; class Verrucomicrobiia; order Limisphaerales; family JADLHS01; genus JADLHS01. The sequence continues at coordinate 39,334 of JASGKY010000038.1, forward strand.
AAGGCGAAGAACTGCCATTGGCCAGCCGGATCGAAAATCCGAGCCCGCCGCCACCAGTAGTATCAATGGGAATCGTCCGGGCAAACCGATTGCCGGAATCGCCGAACCAGAGCGAATTGGGAGCCGATACCGCCCCCCCGTTATTATTCGCGATCACCGTGCTGCCAACCGTGCCACCAAAGGCCGACCACTGCGAGGCATCCAAGCTTGGATCGAAATCATCGGACATGGTCCGCCCCACTACATTCAAGGAAACCGTGCGGGCTTGCACAAAGCTGGTGTTCTGATTGGAAAACCAGAGTGTGACGGTGTGGGTGCCGAGCGGCAGGCTGTTGGCAGCCGCACCAATCGTCGCTAGCACAGTGTTAGCAGGCCCACCCGGCATCAACACGCCACTGGTCGGCGTCACGCTCAGCCAAGCTGACGTATAGCTCAAAGACCAGCTCAAGCTAGCATTGCCCGTATTCGTGAGCCCAAATGAAACCGGGTTCGGACTGAACGGACCGCCCACGGGCCCGGCTGCCATCGCCGCCAAGGTGGGGAGAATAGACAGATCATCCGGCACATCGAACGCCTCCACCAATCCAACCGTCGTGGAACTGGCCGGCGACGTGGCGCTGAACCCCATCCCGCGCTTTGCAAAAGCCGACCAGAGTTCGGGCAAATTTGCCCCGCCATGATTCACCACATCAGCTTGGAGAATGGCGTCGCGAGCTTGCAGAAAATTTGGATTGGCCGGCGAGAGATTCATACCGTCGGTAACCAACTGAAGAATCATCTGGTTGCCGACCGCGTGACCGTATTTCGTGATCAAATTGGCGCGCGCCTCCCACAACGTCGCACACCAGACTTCGCCCTGATTGTGCACTTCATCCGCCGTGCTGCCGATAATCGGGCTGCGCGGCACACCCGCATGAGCGCTGGCCTGAACCGGATCAATGTCCCGGAACGTCAGGGGATTCTTGGTCAAATCCGTGCAATAGGGATAGCGGCGGATGCCGTAGTAATAATTCTGCGTCAACCCGCCGAATTGATAGGTCGCATAAGCGCCAGCAGCATAAACGCCATGCACGTCATCTCCGGCTTCACTTAGCAACGTCAGCCCGTACCAGTCCGACCAGCCCTCGCCCATGCCCCGAGATTGCAACGCGCTTAATCCCACGCCCCCACCGACCCGGCGATTGCTCAGCCCATGCGTGTATTCATGCAGCACGATCTCATGATCGAAATCGCCATCCCGATCCGGTGTCGACCCGGTAAACACATACATCTGCATCCGGGGCGCACTACCGTCTGAAGGCGTGGACATGTTGGCGTTGTCCGTCCCGCTGCCATCTTGAGCGTCTGCCTGCAACGCATCGTTACCCAGTCCACCCCGGCCGAAATTGTCATTCTGAAAATTCCCCGCCGCCTCCGTGAATCCCAAGGCATACAATTTATCATGCATCCAGTTGCACCAGTAGAACAGATCCGTCACCGCCGCGTTGGGATAGGTGCTCGGCGCCTGGGTTAGGTTGGCGGTGAAATCAAAGGTGCGAAAAGGCGATCCCTGCGGCCGCGGCAGGTCGGGAGAATTATTGGCATCTTGATCCGTATGGGCGTCCACGTTGTTGCCCCGGGTCTCGTTGCCCCCATCATCAATCCACCCGCTGGGCGACGCATTTGTGTCCACCGCACTCAACGTGAGCAACACGGACGCCAGTTCCGGTGGTTGCGTGGTGCAAGGCGTGGAACAACTCGGTGAAAACGGCGCGGGACTGTCGCTGAGATAAACCCGATAGCTGGCGTCGCTGATGTACTCCGTTAACCGATGGCGGATGAGCACCTCGCCATCGTCCACATCCACAAGCAGCCGGTACATTTCGCCCCGCGCCCGGCTGGTCAGTTGCACATCCCAGCATAACCGCAGCGTGTCCTCCGTAAGCGGCAACCATATTAAACGGGTTTCCGCCGGCTCGGCCAACGGCGGCGCGGTAAAACGCTGTTTCTGCTCAGCCGTGAACGTCGTCTCGTCGATTGGTTTTACGTTCTCATCCTGCAATGTTTCGCCAAGATTCCGGACCGCCAGCCCAATGGCTTGAGCCGCGGTGACCGTCGGGATTTGCCGCGTAGCCACCAAGCTCCGTGCTTTGTCCCCAGCATGCAGGGCCGGAGTCGGAACAAACTGAGAGGCCACGCTGACCAGCTCTCCGCGTTTTGTCGTATGGGAAGTGAAGACGGCTTCATAAATTGAAATGCCTTCTAGTTCCTGCTCCCACACCACCGTGGTCAACCCATTGTGCGGCGTCACAAACTCCCGCTTCACACGGGCCTGTTCCAGCGCTTCGGGACCAAAACCAAACAACGTGGCGTGTTCCCGCACGAACGCCTTGGTCGGCAGGTGCGCCACATTAGTCGCAAAGGTCGCCACAGTTTGCGCGGCCACGCTCCGCCCTTGTCCGTCTGGACCGGTAAGAAATCCGCGGGCGTCTCGAATCCATTTCGCATGTGGCCGCTCGTTTGCAACAACCCGAACCTCCGGCGTCTGCGTCTTCAGGGTCGCCAATGCCGCGACAGCTTCGCCTTTGACTTCGGTTGTGCCCCCCGTTGACCGGCGATCCAAGTTAGGCAGCTCTTCATGTGTGGGCGGCAAGATGGCTGGAGTCTGTCTGGCGATCAGACAAAGTAGCCCCATGAGAGTAAATCTGATGGCAGTTCCGAAAATGGTTTTCATGATGAATTTCTGATCGGCCGCTTGCGCAGGATTATCAGCGGGCCCTAACTCACATACTGAATCCCGTAGAAGTTGCCCCGTGTTCGGTTTGAACTGTTAAAACAGGCTCCACCAGGCTTGTCAAACTCAATCCAGCCTAGCCGGTTAACACAAGGTTTGCACCAGAAGCAAAACCGCATCTGCCCAAGCCCTTTCTTTAAAGATTGGATCGAGTGATAAGTCACATTGCCGTTACTTTTATGCCCCGGACAGTTCCAACGGATCGCAATCTTTGCATTTGTCCCGGAAGAAACATTGACGTCGGCGAGCAATCGAGTTTACTCCCCGGCAGTTCGTTGGCTTCAGACTTTAAAACTGATCATGAAACTCGTCCGTTGGACTACTTTGCGACTATTTGCGTTGGGTAACGCCCTGACACTCACCTCGGCTGTGGCTCAATCCTTCACCGCCACGTATGATTTCGCCCAAGTGAACACCAGTTCCGGAACGACCGATCCCACGCCGCCACCAAGTGTCGTCGGCGTCACATTTGGTTCATTTAGTTCCACCGGCATGTCAGCCAACCCTAATGCCACCGTGCGTTTCTCCTTCACGTCACAACCACTTGGAGGCGTCAATGCCAGTGATGATTTCACGCAATTCACCGGCAGCCTCACGCCAACTGCCTACTTCGAGGTCGCAGTCACGCCATTAAGCTTGGTGCAACTGCAACTCGATTCCATTGCGTTCACCGTCCAACGCTCCGGGACGGGCATCCGCAGCTATGCGGTGCGTTCCAGTCTGGATGGCTATGCCGCCAATCTCGCCGCCAGTATCAGCACCGCCAACGCCAACCTCGGTGTCGGACCGGGCAATGAATTTCGCGTGCTGCTAGATTCCGTGACCACGGCGCAGAATGGCAGCTTGGTAACCTTGGGGACGCCGTTCATCGGCCTTACTGCCCCGGTGACGTTCCGGTTTTACGGTTGGAATGCCGAAGGCACGGGCGGCACGTTCAGCGTGGATAATGTTGTCTTCAGCGGACGCACGGATAGCGTTCCCGAACCCAGTGCGACAGTTTTGCTGCTTGGAAGTCTGGCAGCTTTTGGCTTTTCTCAGCGGCGCCGTTAGAAACCCTGCGCTCCGGATCAGTGCCCTGCGCTGGACAAATTTTGCACCGCACCGACCAATATATTGGGGAAGCACCCCAGCACGATCACAACGATGGCTAGCACCAAAAGCACTACTTGTGGCAGCAAGGAAGCCTCGGCGATCTTGGCCTTGTTCGGTTTATCCGCCACAACCACATAAATCTGCTTCAGCACCTTGAGGTAGTAGTAGAAGGATACCGCACTCATCGCCACCGCCAGAATCACCAACCAAAGCAGCCCGAGATTCGGCGCTCCAGTCTTCAACGCCGCCGCAAACAGATAGAACTTTCCGAAGAATCCCGCCAGCGGCGGAATGCCTGCCAGCGACAACAGGAATATCATCATCGCAAATGCCGCCAGCGGGGCTCGCTTGCTGAAACCGATAAAGCTCGACAGCTTGTCATCTCCGGCGCCGTCCTCGACCAACGCCACCACGCCAAACGCTCCAATCGTCGCCAGCCCATAGGTCGTCGCGTAATAAACCACGGAAGCGATCGCCTGCTCATCATGCGCCAACACACCGAGCAACATATAACCGGCGTGCGCAATCGCTGAGTAAGCCAGCAGCCGTTTCACACTGCTTTGTGCGAGCGCGACCAGATTCCCCAGCACCATCGAGAGTGCAGCCAGCAACGCAATGACCGGCGTCCAGCCCCGCGCAAAATCCCGGAACGCCCCACTGCCTTCCACCCCCGCAAAACCGATCATCATGATCTTGGCGAAGATGAAAAAGCTCGCGAGCTTCGAGCCGGAAGCGATGAACGCGGCGCTTTGTGACGGTGCGCCTTCATAGGCATCCGGCGCCCACAGATGAAACGGCACCGCCGCCACCTTGAAGCCAAAGCCGATCACCGTCATCACAATGGCCACTACCAGCAACGGATCAAGCCCCTTGCCCGCCAGCGCGGCCGCAATCGCGTGCAGATTGGTTGAACCGGACAACCCGTAAATCAAACTCAGTCCAAACAACATGAACGCCGCCGCCATGCCGCCGAACAGAAAGTATTTCAGCGCCGCTTCCGCCGATTTGATGTTCCGCTTGTTGAACGCCGTCAGGATGTAGAGCGACAGGCTCGTCAATTCGAGCGCGATAAAAATCATCAGCACGTCTTCCGCACTCACCAGAAACATCATCCCTACCGTCGCCAGTAAAATCAGCGCCAGATATTCGCCGGCGTGCGGCGTGAACTTTGCCTCCAACGATACCAGCACCGTGCCGATCGTCAGCCCGAGCAGGCATATCTTCACGATTTGAGTCAGTGGGCTCACCACCAGCATCCCGTGCAATGCGTCCGCATGCTGCGGATTGATCAGCATCCAGACCATCGCAGCCGTAGATCCTGCAATCGCAACCAGGCCGCCGACCAGCAGCCGCATCCGCGTTTCCAGCCCGCGCATCGAAGTCAGATCAATCGCCAACACCGCCAGCGCCGTGAGCACGACGATAGTTTCCGGCACTGCCAGCTTGAGCAACTCAGCGTAGCTCATTGCACGCCTCCCTTCTTCACCCAATCAAACAAAGGCGAATTAAAACTCGGAATGATCACATCCAAAAGAATCCGTGGATACAATCCCACCACCAGCGAGACGGCGATCAGCAGCACCGCCCCGAGGCGCTCCGGGATTGAAATCGGAGCGCCGGTCTCCGACCCGGCGTGTTCCTCATCATCGTGCGAAGCTGATGTTCCATGCTCCTGTTCTCCGAAGAACGCTTTCTGCATCGCGCGCAGTGTATAGGCCACGCCAATCACGATCCCGATACCCGTAATCACCGCTAGCGTCGGGAACGCCTGCCACGCGCCAACAATCACCTGCAGCTCCGCGATGAATCCGCTGAAACCCGGCAGCCCCATCGAGGCGCAACCCGCGATCACAAACGTCACTGCCGCGAACGGCATCGCCTTCACCAGATTCATTCCCTCCAGCGTGGCGAGTTCGCGTGTGTGCGTGCGTTCATAAACCATCCGTCCCACCACCGCAAACAGCAGTCCCGCGATGATGCCGTGCGAGAACATCTGCAACACCGCACCGCTCAGCCCGATGGTGTTCAACGTCACCAAGCCGAGCATCACGAAGCCCATGTGACTCACGCTCGAATAGCCGATGACGAATTTGAAATCCTTCTGCACCAGTGCCACCAGCGCGCCATACACGATGCCAATGACTGCCAGCGCCGCGATCCACATCTTCCAATGTTCCAATCCTTCCGGGAACAACGTCATCGCCACGCGCAGGCAGCCGTAAGCGCCCAATTTCATTACGACACCCGCCAGCAGCATCGAAGCAGCCGTCGGCGCGGCCACGTGACCGGTTGGCGCCCACGTGTGAAACGGCCACATACCAGCAAGAATTGCGAAACCCACGAACACCAATGGGAACGCCCACATCTGAAAGCTGTGCGGAAACGGATACTTCGCCAGTTCCAGCAAGTTCATCGTGTGCCCGCCGGACACCACATACGCCGCGATCAAGCCGATCAGCACCATCGCGCTGCCAATGAACGAATACAGCGCCAGCTTCATCGCGCCGTATTCCTTCCGGGTCGAACCCCAGATCGCGATGATAAAATACTTCGGCACGATGGCGATTTCGTAGAACACAAATAGCAGGAACAGATCAAAGCTCAGGAACACGCCATACACGCCACCGATGAGGGCGAGATAAAACGCAAAGAACTCCTTCGCCCGATGTTCGATGTTCCAAGAAAAAAGAATCCCGCCCACCGCCGCCAACCCCGTGAGCAACACGAGCGTCAGGCTGATGCCATCTGCCGCGAGGTGATATTCCAGCCCCAGTGACGGAATCCACGGCGCTTTGGCGATCGTAAGAATTTGCCCCTTCTCAAAATCGAAAAAGCCCGCCAGTGCGACCAGCAATCCCGCCACCGCCGTGGTCATGGCAACCTTGCGCGCCGCCGACGCGTTGCCCTTCGGCAGGAGCATCAGCACCAGCACGCCCAAAAATGAAATGTAAACGGTCCAGGCTAACATGATCAATTCGTTCGAGTCACCGGTATCAAGCCCCTGATTTCGGCAATCATGGTGTAACGCTCTTGCGCATTACAGTTCGTCCACAAGTTGCGAACCCGTGTTAAAACCTCTTGCGGAGGTTTTATCAACTCATCGTACTCATTTGGAATGCGAAGTGGCCTAGCCTTCTCCATTGATAGCAATAGTTGCTGATCGTTTGTAGAAAGTACAATCAAAGATAAGACTGCAGAGACATTGACCTTCCCATCCTGGGTTACCATCCGTTTTTCTATTTCTGGTATGGCGCCGCGTCCCTGACTCCCCATCAACATGAACCCAAACGCTGCGTTTGCTGCCAAAGAATCGTTTGGTACTCAGAAGCGAACGACGCAGTGCTGGCTCAATTAGTTCTGAAGGCTGTCCAATTCTTCCCAATGCCCTCACCGCAAAAGGAGAAATCCGCTCCCAATTTGGATCGTCGAGCGTTGCGATTATCTGCGGCACCAGCATGACATTTGAAGGACCGAGATGCCTGACTGCTTGCAAAGCATAACTTCGCCACCAGCGATTATCGCTTTGAAGCGCATTGCTAAAAATGCTTAGTGAGCCTGGATTCGCAGCCAATGCCTGGAAAACAGAACGCACGCTTACCTCATTGCCATGAATCATGGCCTCAAGCTGTGGCATCGCGCTTTTGCCACGCTCTCCCAAGGCAAGAAAGCCCAACACCGCTTGGTTTCCCAATTCCATTCGCTTCTCCAACTTGGCTTCCATGAACTTAAACAGGAGCTTCGTCGGCCAATCTTGAAGACTGTAGAAGGTTCGTTCTGCCTTCAGAGCAGACTTCAAGCGGGCAATCAAAAACGGCACAGCAGGTTCACCTATACTCTTAACAGCGCTGGCAGCTTCGCTATCCAGCACAGGATTGAGATCAACCACGTCAAACCGTCCAGTATTCAGTTTCGCCAACCAAGTTGAAAGCGCCTTCCCTTCAAAATGCGGCTCGCGAGGAGTTGAAAACCACAACGACGCGCCAAAAACCACCACGCACACAACCACGATCATCCCCCACAGTTTCAACTGTGAATGTCTTCGCAATAGGCTTTGTTTATCTTGGGACATCAGAACTAAAACTTCAGTTGCTCCACCATCCGCACCGCGGTCGAATTAATCACGTCCAACACGAGGCGCGGGTAGAGGCCGAGCACGAACATCAGCGCGATGGGCACACCCACCAGCACGCGCTCGCGCAATGTCAGGTCGGGCAGCTTTGCCCACTTTTCATTCAGCGGCCCGGCAAAGACGCGTTGGATGATCGTCAGCAGGAAAATCGCCGTGACCAGAATCCCGATCACCGATAACACCGCCGCCCACGGCGTCAGCGGGAACACCCCCTTAAAAATCAAGAATTCACCAACGAAACCATTCAAGCCCGGCAGCCCCAGCGACGAGAACAGCGCAATGCCCATGAGCCCACAGAAAACGGGAATGGTCTTTCGCAGTCCGCCAAAGTCGTTCAGCCCGCGAATGCCACCCGTGCGTTGCTCGATGAAGCTCACAAACATAAACAGCGTTGCCGCTGTGAGGCCGTGATTGAACATCTGGAGGAATACGCCGTTGAGCGCTGCAGCTTTCTCCGTAGCGAACTCGGGTGCGTTCGTGAACTTCGCCACCGCGAACACGGCCAGCAAACAGTAGCCAAGATGGTTGATGGACGAATACGCCAGGATGCGCTTCAAGTCGCGCTGCGCGAACGCGGCGCACGCCGAGAATACAATCGTGATGACCGCCAGCCACAGCAACGGCGTCAGCACCCAGTTGATCTGTTGCGGAAAGATCGGCAGCAGGATGCGCAGGAAACCATACACGCCCATCTTCGACATCACGCCCGTGAGCAGCATCGTCACCGGCGACGGCGCTTCGGAATACGTCGCAGGCAACCACGTGTGAAACGGCAGCAACGGCACTTTCACCGCGAAGCCCAATAGCACGCCACCAAAAATGATCAATGCGAGCGGCTTCGTGTTCAAATCATACCAACCAAGCTTTGCGGAGAGTGCGGTGGCAAGCGAACTGTCTTTGCCCATCGCAGCCAGTTCGATGAAATCCATTTTGCCGGTCGCGAGAAAGATGGCAAGGAACGCCAACAGCATTGCCACGCTACCGACCATCGTATAGACGAAGAATTGCGTCGCCGCCGGGCCGCGATTCATCCCGCCCCAGAGCCGGACGAGGAAGAAAGCCGGAATCAGGCTCAGTTCCCAAAAGATGAACCAATGGAAAAAGTTCAACGCCGTAAACGTGCCGATGAGTCCCGCCTGCAGGAATAGAACCAGTCCGTGGTAGAGTTGCACACGATCCGTGATGCGGTCCGAAACCAGTAACGCCATCGGCGTAATGATGCTCGCCAGCAACACCATCAGCAGGCTCAGCCCATCCACGCCGACGAAATACTGCACGCCGAGGGCCGGAATCCAATCAGCGCGCTCAACAAACTGCAGCGCGCCGCTCGACGCATCAAACGATCGCCATAATCCGAACGCCAACGCCAAGGAAAGGAAACTGAATCCAAGCGCCATGCGTCGCACCATTTGCTTATCCTGTAATCCGACGACAATGATGCCGCCAACAATTGGCAACAGCGTAAGAAGCGTGAGGATGGCCAACCCGTTCACTTGCCACCTCCCCAGATTAGGAACAACACCAGCACCACCAGCGCGACGCCGATGACGCGAAGATAATTTTGCACGTGCCCATCCTGCAATCGCGACAACAACGAACCGCCCTTCGACACCCGTTCACAACTCTGGTCAAAGCCAAGGTTGATAACGAATTCGTCAATCGCCCGATTCACCCAGGCAAAGGCCAATGTTACCAAGGAAACCAGTTTCACTGCCCCACCCCAAATCCATTCATCCAGAAACGCGCACGCCTTTGCCGCCCATGCGTTGAAGCGGATGACGGTCATTTCGTATAGCTCATCAATGCCGTATTTCCGCGCCAGCCACGTGTGGATGCCGAGCGGCATCTTCTCCAGCACATCTGGTTCATCCGCGCGCTTGCGTTGCACGAAACCATAAAGCCCGATTCCCAAACCGCCACCCACCAAAACGACGAGCCCCGAAACCATCATGATCTGGACAACTTCGCGGGTGAAACCTTCCTCGTGGTGCGAACCAAGGAATTCCTGAAACCACGGCCATGCTGGGGTGCCGATCGCACCGAGCCCGATGGCGCACACTGCGAGAATGACGAGCGGCACAGTCATCGAGCGCGGACTCTCGTGCGGCTCGTGTTCGCTCTTCAATGCCACCAGCTCAGGGGTTCTGATGTGCTGGGTATCATGCGACACGTGACTGCGATAGTTGCCCCAGAACACCAACGCCATCTGTCGCGTCATGTAAAACGCCGTCAGTAACGCGCCCGCCACGCCAAGACAAAACGGAAGGTGCGACACGGACCAACCATGCGCCGCGTGCAGGATGGCGTCCTTGCTCCAGAACCCGGAGAAGAACAACGGCACGCCCGCCAGCGCCATCATGCCGACGGCATAGGTCAAAAACGTCACCGGCATGTAATTGCGAATCCCGCCCATCTTCCGGATATCCTGCTCGTGATGGCAGCCGTGAATCACCGAGCCGGCCCCGATGAACAGTAGCGCCTTGAAAAAGGCGTGCGTGATGAGATGGAACATTCCCACTGCCACGCCGCCTGTGCCAAGCCCCATCATCATGAAACCAAGTTGCGAACAGGTTGAGTATGCAAGGATGCGTTTGATGTCGTTTTGCGCGACGGCAATAGACGCGGCAAACACGGCGGTGATGGCACCGATCCAAGTTACAACTTGCAGGGCAACCGAAACGGGCGGCAACGCGCTGTCCCCCATTAGTCCCTGCCATGTTGATTCAAATATCGGATAAGTTCGCGCCACAAGGAACACGCCCGCCGCCACCATTGTCGCGGCGTGGATGAGCGCGCTGACTGGCGTCGGGCCTTCCATCGCATCCGGCAACCAGACATGCAGCGGAAACTGCCCGGACTTACCCATCGCACCAATAAAGATCAGAATTCCAATCAAGGTCGAAACCGCGAGACCAGCGACCGTAGTCTGCATGATCATCTTAGTGAGCGCGGTTGTTTCCAAGCAGCCCGCGCCGTTGTCATAGAACAGCAGCGTGCCGGTCTCGTGATACAGCCACATGATGCCGAGGAAGAAAAACACGTCGCCGATGCGCGTGGTGATGAAAGCCTTCTTCGCCGCCGCCGCAGCGCTGGGTTTGTGATACCAGAAGCCGATCAGCAGATACGACGCGAGGCCGACCAATTCCCAACTCATGAAGAGCATGAGCAGATTGTTGGCAATGACGATGCCCAACATCGCCGCCGCGAACAGCGACAAGAACGTGAAGAAGCGCGTGAAGCTCTCGTCGTGCGCCATGTAGCCGATGCTGTAGATGAAGATCAACGTGCCAACGAACGTGACCATCACGAGCATCACCGCCGTCAACGGATCGAGCACCCAACCGAGTTTAAGCACCCCGGCCTCGCCCGCCGCGAATTGCAGCCAGGCGAAATTGAAAAACTCTTTCGCACTTTCATGACCGTTGTGGTGGATCGCATGAGCAAAAGCGCACAGCGACAGCAAGAACGCACCGATCATCGAAACGATGGCCAGCGAAGCGGAGGCTTTGCGAAACCGCTGCGGCAGCAAGGCGCTCACCCCTGCCGCCAGCAACGGCAGCGCAGGAATCAGCCAGAGGTTTTTGACAATCCAAACTTCCATTTCAGCCCTTCAAAGAATTCACTTCATCCACATTCGTGGTCTTGTAATGCCGATAGATCGCAATAATCAGCGCGAGGCCGACGGCGGCTTCGGCCGCGGCAACCGCGATCGCAAAGATAACAAACATGATTCCGGTGAGCGCTTCGGGATTCGCGCCGTAGCGCCAGAAGGCGATGAAGTTCAGGTTCGCGGCGTTCAACATCAACTCAATGCCGATCAGGACGATGATGGCGTTCCGCCGCGTCAATGCCCCCGCCAAGCCGATGGCGAAGAGAAACGCGCTGAGGAGCAGATAGCTGGCGAGTGGCGTCATTTCTTTTCCTCCCTCATCGCGATAATCACCGCGCCGATCAGCGCTGCCGTCAACAAAAGCCCGAGCACTTCGAGCGGCAAAACAAATTTTGTCATCAAGTCCTGGCCGATCTGTTCCACGGTGGCGGACGACGAGGGCGGCAACGCGCGCTTGCTGGCAAAGCTATGATTGATGGCACAGGCCAGGAGCGTGAACACTGACATGGCGATCGCCGCGCCCCAAAACCAGGATGCGGAGAAGACGGATTTTTCCGGCGCTTCCCCACCTCGGGTGAGCAACACGGCAAATACGATCAAGATCGCCACGGCGCCGACATAGACGAGAATTTGGGTGAGGCCCACGAACTGGGCGTCGAGTTGCAGATAGGCGGCGGCGAGCCCGGCAAAGGCCATGGCTACCGCCAAGGCGCTGTGCACGAGATTGCGCAGGGTCATCGCTGCCGTGGCTGCGGCGATAATCAAGATGGCGATGATGGCAAAGGAAAACGTCATGTCAGTCCGCAAAGCGATAGGTGCGTTTGCCCGATGTCTTTGCGTTCAAACTGGGGCTTGCCCAAGAATAAATAGGCGGTAACCAGAAGCGCGCCACTCGTCAGCCAGCGCGTGAAGCCCGGGCCAGTGAAATGCCAGAGCGCGGCGGCGACCAAATTGATGAGCACCATCGGGATCATAAATTTCCACGCAAAATTCATGAGTTGATCCTGGCGCATCCGCGGCAGCGTGCCCCGCGTCCAAATGAACAGGCACATCAGCGCCAGTAGTTTGAGGAAGAACCAGCCCCACGACGGAATAAAATCCAGCGCGGCGAAGGGCGCATTCCAGCCGCCCAAGAACAGCGTGATGCCCAGCCCACTGATGGCGAACAAGCTCAGGTATTCGGCGAGGAAGAACAACGCGAACTTAAAGCCGGAGTATTCGATGAAGTAACCCGCGATGATTTCTGATTCGCCTTCGGGCAGATCGAATGGCGAACGGTTGGCTTCAGCGTTGGCAGCGATCAGGAACAGCACGAAGCCGACAAAGCCCCACGGGGTAAAAATAAACCAGTCCGGCAAAAATCCGAAGTGTGTGCCCTGCGCCAGCACAATCTTGGTGAGCGAAAGTGTGCCAGTGATCATCACCACGGAAACCGTCGCCAGAATGAGCGGGATTTCGTAACTGACCATCTGCGCCACGGCGCGCATCGCGCCGAGAAGCGCATACTTGTTGCGGCTCGACCAACCCGCCATGAAGACCGCGAGTTCCGACGCAGCCCCAACCGCGAAGAAGAACAGCAGTCCCGCATCGAGATCGAGCACGACCATGTTCCGGCCAATCGGCAACACCGCGTAAACCGTAAACGCAGTCACCACCAAAATCACCGGGGCGAGCAAGTGTACGACTTTGTCGGCGGCGCGTGGGACGACGTCCTCTTTAATCAACGCCTTGATGCCATCAGCCGCCGGCTGCAAAAAACCGAAAGGCCCGACACGATTCGGACCGTAACGGTTTTGGATTCGCCCCAACCCTTTGCGCTCCATGATGGTCATGATCGCAAACAAGGCCGGAAACACCGCCAGGATCGGGATCAGAGATAACAGGATGGAAACGATCGGCAACCAATTCTCCGGCACAACGCCCTGCAACTGGCCGAGCAGCCAGTGTTTGAGATTTACGAAGATTTGGTCGAGATCAGGCATCAGACGGTGGCCGGTGCTGCGGTTGATTGAGTTGCCGTCGCCGCTTTGGCTTTGGATTCAGCAGCAGCCTTGGCCTTTGCCTCAGCGTCGGCCTTGGCCTTGGCTTGTGCCTTCGCGATTTCTGCCGCCAGCACGGCATCAGACGCGGCGGCGTCCGTCGGATGGATGGTGCGGTAATGATCGTTGGATTTGGCGAGTTGTTCCTTATGCACCAGCAGGTCGCTGAAGCGGTTGGTCCGGCTCCATTTGTAATCCGTGTCCATCTTGATGGATTCAAACGGACAGACCTCGGCGCAGATGCCGCAACTCATGCAGACGGAGAGGTCAATGTCGAACGTCGCCGGATAAAACTGCGCCTGCCCCTTGTAGTCCGGCTTCTTGTCCTTGCTCTTGACGATGTAGATGCACTTGGGCGGGCATTCCTTCTCGCAAATCTGGCAGGAGACGCAGCGCAGGCCTTTTTGCCAGTCGTCGCCATCATAGACGAGGAAAGGAAACTGCCGGGCGTTCTCGATCTGGGGAATCGTTTCCTCCGGGTATTGTACCGTGGTCAAACGCTCAGCACTGACGTAGCTGCCGAGGAAATTCCTCGCCGTCTCCGCCATGCCTTTGATGATGCCTGCGCCGAGCATGAAATAAATGTATGGTTTCAACGCCAAAGTCTAAAGCTGCGAAACTGCACTGCCGCTGGCGATAGATATTCTTTGGTCATGGATTCGGAATCCTGTTTGTTCCGCACCGAATGTGCGCAGAGTAAGGTTGTCTGGCGTCGGAAGCAAGCCGACGCTGTCGCAACCCTTGAACCGGTCTCAAGCGCGATAGCTGGAAACCGCCCGCATGTATTGCGCCCGCTCGAACGCCGCCGGATCGGGGCAGTTCTTCTGGCTCATGCTGCCTTGCAGTTGCTCCACCGATTCGTAGTCGTGTTCGTCCATCCAAGCGCGAATTTCATTCTCCACTGTGGCAATGTGCTTCACGCCGTGCCGCAGCAATGCCGAGCACATCATCGTCACATCCGCCCCGGCCATGAGCATCTTGATCGCATCGGTGGCGCGGTGAATCCCACTGGTCGCCGCCAGACTGAGCCCGACTTGATCGCGCAGGATCGCAATCCAACGCAAGGGCACGCGCATCGCCATCGGCGTGCTTAACAAAATGTTCGGGGTCACTTCGAGCGACTCGAGATCCATGTCCGGCTGATAAAAGCGGTTGAACAGCGTCAATCCGTCCGCGCCCGCCGCTTCGAGGCGGCGCGCCATGTTGGCAAAGTTCGTGAAAAACGGACTAAGTTTCACCGCGACCGGAATGTTCACCTGCTGTTTTACCGACCGCAGGATTTCCACATAGGTGTCCTCGATACGGATGGAGCTAAGCGACGGATCGGTGGGAATCCAATAGATGTTCAGTTCGATGGCATCCGCGCCAGCTTTCTCGATCTTTTGCGCGTATTCCACCCAGCCGCCCGGAGTGGAGCCGTTCAAGCTGGCAATAATGGGAATTTGCACCGCAGCCTTCGCCTTCTGGATGTTCTCCAGATACACCTCCGGCCCGACGTGAAACTCGGATGGTTCCGGAAAATACGTCAACGCCTCGGCGAAGCTCTCGGTACCCTGCGTCAGGCTCTCGAACAATTCCCGCCGTTCCAGCGAAAGCTGCTCCTCAAACAACGAGTGCATCACGACGGCTGCCGCCCCCGCGTCTTCCATGCGTTTGAAGTTATCCACGTTCTCCGTGAGCGGCTGCGCCGCCGACGGCACGAGCGGGGAACGAAGTTTCAAACCGAGATAGGTTGTGCTGAGATTCATAATGATTAGTTCCTTGGCTCAGTTTTCCACCGTGGCGGCTGGTTTGCTCGCGCCCGCCGTAACCTCTGTGGCGGTCGGTTTCAAATCTCGCGCCGCCAGATGTTGATACAGCTTCCAGCGCAGATTCACTTCTTCCTGCGCCTGTGCCAACAACGCCTTCGCGTGTTCAGGATGACTCTTGTCGAGCATCTTGAACCGGTTCTCCAGCGCCCGATACTCGCCCAGCTTGATGCGTGGCGATTGCGAATCGAGCTGCAGAGGATTCTCGCCCTTCGTGGCACGCTCCGGGTTATAGCGATATAACAGCCAGTGGCCGGAGTTGACCGCGGCTTTCTGGTTTTGCAAGCCGGTGGCCATGTTGATGCCGTGCGCGATGCAATGCGAATACGCGATGATGATTGCCGGACCGTCGTAAGCCTCCGCTTCCAGGAAGGTCTTGAGTGTATGCTCGTCCTTCGCGCCCATCGCGACGCAACCAACATAGATGTTGCCGTAAGTCATCGCGATGAGGCCGAGGTCTTTCTTCGCCGCCGGCTTGCCGCTGGCGGCAAACTTTGCAACCGCGCCCCGAGGAGTGGATTTCGAAGCCTGGCCGCCAGTGTTGGAATACACTTCCGTGTCGAGCAACAGCACCTTCACGTTGCGCCCGCTGGCCAGCACGTGATCCAGCCCGCCGTAGCCGATGTCGTAACCCCAACCGTCGCCGCCGATAATCCAGACGCTCTTGCGCACGAGCATGTCGGCGACCGTGAGCAACCGCTTGGCTTCAGGCGATCCAATGCTGTTAAGCCGCTTTTTCAATTCAACAATACGTTCGCGCTGATCGTAGATGCCGGCTTCGTCTTTCTGGTCGGCGAGCACGATGGCTTCAACCAGATCACTACCGACGTTTGGAGCGAGCTTACGCAACAGTTCGCTGGCAAACTCGCGTTGCTTGTCCAGACTCACGCGGAAACCGAGCCCAAATTCAGCATTGTCCTCGAAGAGTGAATTGCACCAAGCCGGCCCGCGCCCGTCCTTGTTTTGCGTGTACGGCGTAGTTGGCAGATTGCCGCCGTAAATCGAGGAGCAGCCCGTGGCGTTGGCCACAACCATA
This sequence comes from Verrucomicrobiota bacterium, assembly GCA_049840435.1. Taxonomy (GTDB): domain Bacteria; phylum Verrucomicrobiota; class Verrucomicrobiia; order Limisphaerales; family JADLHS01; genus JADLHS01. The sequence goes on from JASGKY010000038.1 coordinate 55,821, forward strand.
CGGTCGCCAAACAATTGCGTGAGCAACTTGATATAGGGCGTCTCACCACACCCCGCGCACGCGCCGGAGAATTCAAACAACGGTTCGAGCGCCTGCATACCCCGCAAGTTGTCGGTGGAAACCGTGCGACGATCCAGTTCGGGGATGTTGAGGAAGTAATCCCAGTTTTTTACCTCCGCGTCGCGCAATGGTGCTTGCGGACGCATATTGATCGCTTTGAGTTTTGCCTCGGACTTGTTGCGCGCCGGGCAGACATCCACGCACACCCCACAACCCGTGCAATCCTCAACCGCCACTTGGATGGAGAACTTTTTGCCTTTCCACTCGGGCAACCGAGCTGGCGCAGACTTGAACGTCTCGGGGGCATGATTGTGAGAAGGATCGAACACCTTGCTACGGATCGTCGCGTGCGGACATACGAAGACACACTTGCCGCATTGGATACAGACGTTCGGGTCCCAAACAGGCACTTCCGTGGCCAGATTGCGCTTCTCCCATTTCGCGGTCGCTGTCGGAAATGTGCCATCACAAGGCATCGCGCTGACGGGCAACCGATCGCCACAGCCCGACGCAATCGGCCCGAGCACATTGCGCACAAATGCGGGCGCTTGCGCCGGGATCGCCGGCCGAATCGTCAGCGCCCCATCCGCGGTTTCCGGCACCTTAAGCTCGAAGAGATTCGCCAAGGTGGTGTCCACCGCGGCGATGTTCATCTTCACGATTTCTTCGCCCTTCTTGCCGTAGGCTTTCTTGATGGAGTCCTTGATCGCCTTGATCGCCTCCTCCTTGGGCAACACGCCCGACACGCTGAAGAAACAGGTCTGCATCACGGTGTTGATGCACGGCCCCATCCCCGCCGCCCGGGCCACAGACAACGCGTTGATGGTGTAAACCTTTGCCTTCTTGGCGACGATGTCGCGTTGGGTTTCAATCGGCAGAGACTTCCAGACGTCCTCAGGCTTGTGCGGCGAGTTGAGCAACAAGGTGCCACCGGACACCAGACATTCAGCCACATTCATGCGTTCGAGGAACACCGGCTGATGACACGCCACGAAATTCGCTTGCGAGATGAGATACGTGGAACGGATGTATTTCGGCCCGAAGCGCAGGTGCGAAATCGTGATCGCACCGGATTTCTTCGAGTCATAAACGAAATAGCCCTGAGCAAAATTGCTCGTGTTCTCGCCAATGATCTTGATGGATTCCTTGTTCGCGCCGACGGTCCCGTCCGCGCCCAATCCATAAAACAACGCCCGCACGACTTCCGCTGGTTCAATGGAAAACGTCTCATCGTAATCCAAGCTCGTATGGGTGACGTCATCCTTGATGCCGATGGTGAAATGATTCTTCGGCTTGGCAATCTTGAGATTCTCGAACACCGCCTTGACCATTGCGGGCGTGAATTCTTTTGAACCTAAACCATAACGCCCGCCGACGATACGTGGCGGGCGTTCAAACTTCGGCTGACCGGTTACGGAGGAGACAGAGGAGGCTTCGGCAAAGGCATTGAGCACGTCGAGATAGAGCGGGTCCCCCCCGCGCCCGGCTCCTTGGTGCGATCCAATACAGCGATGGCTTTCGTCGTTGCCGGCAATGCGGCGATCAGGCGTTTGACATCCAAGGGGCGATAGAGGCGCACTTTCAAGACCCCCTTCTTCCCGCCTCTCGCATTCAGATAATCCACCGTCTCGTGAACCGCTTCGCAACCCGAGCCCATCAGCACGGTAACGAACTCCGCATCCGGCGCGCCGTGATACTCATAAAGATGATAGCGGCACCCGTGAGTTCGCCGAACTTGACCATCGCCTGCTCCACGATGTCGGCACACTTGTCATAGAACGGATTTACTGTCTCGCGCCCTTGGAAATACACGTCGGGATTTTGCGCCGTGCCCCGCAACACCGGCCGATCCGGCGACAGCCCGCGCAAGCGATGCTCCACCACGCGATCCTCGTTGATCATCGCGCGGATGACTTCCTTGTCGAGCATCTCGATCTTCCCAACTTCATGCGACGTCCGAAAGCCATCAAAGAAATGCAGGAACGGGATGCGCGACTCCAGCGTCGCGGCATGCGCGATGAGGGCGAGATCGTGCGCCTCTTGAACTGAGTTCGAACACAACATGGCCCAACCGGTTTGCCGCGCGGCCATCACATCGCCGTGGTCACCAAAGATGGACAACCCCTGCATCGCCAGCGCCCGAGCCGCGATGTGAAACACCGTCGGCGTCAATTCACCGGCGATCTTATACATGTTTGGGATCATCAACAGCAGCCCCTGCGAAGCCGTGAACGTGGTAGCCAGCGACCCGGTTTGCAACGCGCCGTGAATCGCGCCGGCGGCCCCGCCTTCGCTTTGCATCTCCACCACCGAAGGAATCGTGTCCCAGAGATTCTTGTAACCGCTGGCAGCCCACTGGTCCGCCCATTCGCCCATCGGCGAAGAAGGAGTAATCGGGTAAATGGCAATGACTTCGCTAAGTTTGTAGGCGATGTCAGCTACGGCTTCGTTGGCGTCGAGAGTTTTAAAGTGCGGCGTCTTCATCCGCGGAAAAGTATCCGGGATGGAATTGATTACGGAAAATCATCCCTTGCCAAACAGTGAGCGAAAATTGTTTTGCTGCGCCAAGATTTGCAATACGCCGTCCGCGCCTCAACTTTCGTTCACGGTTTGATTGGCGTCGTGGCCAGAACGATCCACTCCTTCGGCTCCGCTTGGGTTGGTTTGAAACCAAGCTGCTGCGTGAGCGCGTCAGCATCATACATTGTGAAACCTTTCCAGCCCTCCTCACCAGGCTTGAAGCCAAGCCCCGCAGCCCAAGGCTGGCCTTCCAACTTCACATCTTCGATTAACTCGCCCGCCCCAATGCGAATGCTTCGATCACAACGAAACTTTCTTTCGCCACTCTCGTAAATCGCCACCACGCCCGTCTCTGCATCATCACCGATCAGTGCCGCAATGGAAGTCGTCGCCAGTTTTTTGGAAATAAATTCCGCCAACGTGGTGAGGTTTGCGACGTCCTTGTCTTCCCAAAAGATCGAGCCGTCTATAACCACATAGCCGTTGTCGGTCGCATGCGCCATGAAGTTTCCTTCGATTGTCGCATTCGTTGTCGCGAGAATGAAAAGTTTTTGTTTGTTGCGCTCGCCATAAAACTCCACGCATGCCTGCGTCACCCCCGCAACATCCGACGATTTGACCAGCACCATCGTGCCATCGTCATCGGGCAGCACGTTGGTGATTTTCGCCAGTGAAGTCGAAGTCTCGTCAGCCGCTTTATTATCCCCGTGCCCGGTGAGTTCCTTTACCCATGTGATCAAATTAGCAACGGCAGTGACTTTCTGGGAAATTTTATCAATCGAAGCCACGATCCCCCACAAGACAAAAAATGCGATGATGAGCCAGGTCTTCCACCCGACCTTGACCTCCCGCACACTGCCTGACGAGCTGTCTTCCGCTTCCGAATCTTCCGCCTCGGCGGGGGTTAGAACGGGAGCAACCGAAGGCGGCGTATGGGGGCGACTGATACTTAAACCTGAAGGCCGCATCGGCGCGGGCGCAGGCGGTGGTGGAGGTGCGCTTGGTGCGGGGATCGGCGTCGGGGGCAACAGTTGTTGCAAGAGGACATTGGCGCGCGCCGTGCCATCGACACCACAGACCGGGCAATTCACACTGAACGGCATTTGGCCATGCACCGGCTCGACATCAAACTTGAACTTCTGACCACAATCGCACTGGATTTTGATTTCCATAGGCCGCGTTTCTGACCAGCGCGGGTTTGATGATGCGCCGGGAGTAAAGCAAGCTTAAAGCGATTGCTTTGAGGTAGCAACCCCGCTGTCAGGGCCTCAGCTTCAATACCGGTGCTGGATGTTCATGCAACGGGTTTCGGGTAAAGTCTTCGGCTTCCAACCAGCCCAGCCACACTTCGATCAACCCTAGGACTTCGCGGAGATCAAGGTGCTCCTGAACGGAGGGATATTGGCTCAAGTTGGTCCGGGCGAGCTTGAACAGCGCAGCCGAGGGACGCAACCGTTCCTTCTGGAGATGAACGTATGCACCTGCCAGCTGGATAAGCCCCTTGTAAAAATTCCCGGCCGGCCCGTGCTTATCCGCCAACCAGAGTTCTTCAAGCACATCGTGGGCTTCATAGAACTGCTGCTGGTTGAAGCAATCGAAATAGCCCAGATAATGCGCGTCCAGACCGCCGCCTTGGAAAGCCGCGATGCGTTCGGCGATTTTGCCGCTCTTCTTGCTCACGCCCTCCAGCCTAAACAACGCGCCCCGCTGGGCCAAAGGCAAATCCAGCGCGGAAATTTTCGCGTGCTATTTGTTGCGGCCATTTCTAACTTTGCCTAATGACAATCTGGTTGCTGACACTCTTGCTGCTGGGCGGTTTTGCGCTCGCGGGCTATCAACAAGGCGCGATCCGCGCCGGCATCGCCTTCTTGGGGGTGTTCTTCGCCGTAATGCTGGCAGCATTGATTGGAAAAATCTTCGGCCCGATCTTGGGTGCATTGGGCGTGATCAATCCCGTTTGGCGCTGGGTGCTGCCGCCCTTCCTCGGATTCGTGCTCGTGATGGGGATAGTGTATACCGCTGCATTCTTCGTGCATCAGAAAGTAGACGTTTATTACAAATACAAAGCGGGCGACCTGCGGCTCGCGCTCTGGGAACGCTTGAACACCCGCCTCGGCGTCTGCGTCGGCTTGCTCAATGGCGTCGCTTACTTGGTGCTCCTAGCTTTTGTCATCCACGCGTTCAGCTACTGGACCGTGCAGATGGCTTCCTCCGACACTGATCCGAAAAGCATGCGCCTGCTCAATGCGCTGGGCCGTGACCTCCAAAGCACCGGCATGAACCGCGTCGGCAAAGCGATTGACCCGTTGAAACCTGCCTTTTATGACACGGCCGATCTGGCTGGAAAACTTTATTGCAATCCAATGCTTGAAGCCCGGCTGCTGCGCTATCCGGGCTTCCTGACACTGGGTGAAAAAGCGGAATTCCAAACGCTTGGACAAGACGCTGCTTTTGCGGAAATGCGACTCAAAGGGGCATCCATCAATGAAGCCTTGGAGCAATCCTCCGCCAAAGCCGTGTTCGCCAATCCGGAATTGCTCAAGGATATCTGGGCCACCGTCCAGCCGGATCTGGCAGACCTGAACACGTTCCTCGATACCGGCAAGTCGGCTAAATACGATAAACATGAAGGCGGCAGACTCCTCGGTCGCTGGCGCTTTGATGCCAACAGCTCAGTCCTCGCTTATCGGCGTCAAAAGCCAACGGTCATTGGCGCGGAAGCCGCCCGGCTCCGAACCGCACTCCGGGAACGTTACGGCAAATGTGCCATCGTCGCCGCACCAGACAAGATGGTTGCGGTCAAAAACATTCCCGACACCAAAGCGCAGCTTCAACCCGGGCAAATGCCAGAGCTGAAAACTTACAAGGGCACGTGGGAAACTGATGGCCAAGAGGCCTACCTGTTCAATCTGGAAGGGGGCACGGACAAACGCGCCGCCAAGTTCGAAGGCACCCACCTTATTCTGTCCGGCGACACGATTCCGCTGGCATTCGTCAAAGAAGATTGATCAATCCCAGTTAACTGAAATCTAAAAAAGAAGAGGCGCGAGCTAACCTCGCGCCTTTTTCGTTTCAAAATCAAATCACCTCATGGAGCAATCTGTCGTCCAGACGTGGGCGCCGTCTGAATATTAGGGGTCAGATCGAATAGTGACGACCTTGGCATCATCGCAGTCGGATTGGTGCTGCTCGAGAAAGTAGCTGTGCCCGCCGCCGTGGTGGCCAGCAAGGATTGGTTGGTTACGTCAGATTGTTTTTTTCCCAGCTCATTCGCAGCCAAGCCGGGCTGGAACGACGGTTTACCTGCCAAAAAGCCTCCAACCAACAACAATCCACACATGCCCGCTGAGACCAAACCTGAAAGTGCCGGCCGCCGCTCGATCGCCGCCCACAGCCGTTGCAGCCATGGCGCTTGGGTCATGGCTTCCTCGAAATTATCCAACCGCGCGGTTTCGCCCGCCCGCAGCCGAGCAGTCACTTGACCAGAAAGATCCTTGAAATAGCGCGGATGAGGCTGCTCGTAGCGCTTGAGCTTAAGCAGTTGCTGCAACTTCTCAAAATCCTGATTCTGGTTTTCGCTCATACATCAACGACTAGTTATCAACTTGCACTCGCCCGGCTCGTCACTTCAAATAATCCGCCAGATACCCCTGTAACTGCTGGCGCGCATAAAACAACCGCGACCGTACCGTCCCCACGTTGCAATCCATGATTTCAGCGATTTCCTCGTGGGCCAACCCTTGAACATCATGCAACGCCACCACGAGCCGGTGTTGATCTGACAGCTTCTGCATGGCCTCGTTCAATTTTTTTTGCAATTCGGACAAAGCCGCATCGCGCCGCGGCGTTTTATCAGAAATCAGCGCCACCAGATCGGGGTCATTTTCCGCATTGAAGTCCAGATCGTTCAGACTCATGGAGGAACGATGTTTCCGTTGCTTGAGGAAATTGATCGTCTTGTTGACTGCTATCCGATAGACCCAAGTATAAAAACTTGATCCACCTTTGAAGGATTTCAGGGCGTGATAAGCCTTGATAAAAGCTTCCTGAGTCAGGTCATTGGCGTCCTCATGGTTGGACGTCATATGATAAACCGTGGCGTAAATCCGCTCTTGATAGCGCCGGATTAATTCGTCATAGGCAGCCAAATCGCCCTTCTGGGCGCGCTGAATAATGGATTCCTCCTCAGCGCGAGTGGAGGATATGGCAGAGGTGGTCCCCGGTTTTCCCGCTGGACGCGCCCCTGGGTCCGGTGCCGATTCGGTCATGTTCAAGGGTATTGCAATCATTCTGACAACGCGGCCGTTTGCTGCGCCAGAAAATCTGTCACGCCCAGCAAACCCGCGCGTCCAACCGACTCTGGCAACGACCGCAGGCTTTGACGGGCCTGCCCCAGATAGCGTTCAATCAAATCCACCGTGGGCCGCAACGCCTGATACCGCGTCAACAACGGATGCACCTCCGCAAACGCCCCGGGTTGCCAGTTGGCTATCAAAGCTTCGAGCTTGGCCCGGTCTTCTTGGTTGGCCCGTTCCCACACCAGCAAGATTGGATACGTCAACTTGCCATTAGCCAGGTCCGTTCCGAGCGACTTGCCAGCATCCTTCTCCGTGCCGAACAAATCCACGCAGTCGTCATAAATCTGGTACGCCGTGCCGAACGCCATTCCGAACTCCCGCAATGCCGTCCGCTGCGCGGGCGTCGCGTTGCCGAGGAAGGCCGCCATATCGCACGACAAGCCAAACAGCTCCGCCGTCTTCATCTCCAGCACGCGGAAGTATTCCTTGAGCGATAACTCGAAGTTCCGACGATGCCGCGTCTGCAAGATCTCCCCCGAGCAAACCGTGTTCGTCGCCGACGCGACCGCCCGACAAATCTCCGGGGTTGGAAAGCTCGCCGCCATTTTGAGTGCATGGGCGAACAGGCAGTCACCAAATAATACCGCAATCTCGTTGCCCCAGTTTGCCGCGACGGTCAGCTTACCGCGTCGCAGTTGGGCCTCGTCCATCACATCGTCGTGGACCAATGTTGCCAGATGCACCATCTCGATGATGGCTGCGACGGTGACGTGAGAATCATTGATCTTGGTGAAAGAGTTCGCCGCCAGAGCTACCAGCGTGGGGCGCAGTTGCTTACCATTACCCGTCAGGGCGTATTCCGCGTATTGAGCTAATGCTGGGTCAAAAGCATTCACTTGCTCGGCCAGACGACGGGAAACCGCGTCAAGAAAGGGCTCGACGGGCTCTACGATTTGTCTCCAAGCGATTGATGGTTCGACTCGCGTCCCCACTGCGGGTTGTGCGGTCGGGACTTTTGACGCAACGGCCAACATGCGTTGTTAATTTAGGTTCCGTGATGAGATGAGTCAAACCTGATTCCGGACGACCGCCGAGGCAATACACATAAAAAATCCATTAGAAACGCTTTGCTCCTTCAGTTGTCTCGCTATAACTCCCCTATGGACCGTATCCTAGCCGGTTTGCTTTTCCTCGGGCTCGTCGCCAACGCGTCCGCAGCGCAATTCGATACCATCATCCGCCATGGCCGCGTCGTGGATGGCTCTGGCAACCCCGCTTTCTTCGCCGACGTCGCCATCAAAGACGGCCGCATCGTCCAAATCGGCAAGGTTACCGGCACAGCAAACAAGGAGATCGACGCCACAGGCCTCATCGTCGCGCCGGGCTTCATTGACGTCCACACTCACGCCGATGAAGTCGGCGATGCCGACTCCAAACCTTTTGAGCGACGCGCCGAAAACTTCCTCCGCATGGGCGTCACTACTCTCGTCGTCGGCAACTGCGGTGGCTCGGCCCTGAACGTCGCGAAATTCTTCGATGCCGTCGCCACCAATGGCATCTCGCCCAACGTCTGCACGCTCATCGGCCACAATACCGTCCGCGAGAAAGCCATGGGCGGCAGCTTCGATCGCCCACCCACGACTGAAGAACTCGCCAAAATGAAAGGCTACGTCGAACAAGCCATGAAAGACGGCGCCGTCGGCCTCTCCACCGGCCTCATTTATCTCCCCGGCACATTTTCCAAGCCCGACGAAGTCGTCGAACTCGCCAAAGTCATCGCGCCCTACGACGGCATTTACGCCAGCCACATGCGCCACGAAGACACCCAGATCTTCTCCGCTCTCGACGAAGTCTTCCGCGTCGCCCGCGAAGCCAAAGTCCGTGCCGAAGTCTCCCACATCAAGCTCAGCGGCGAGAAATCCGTGGGGACAAGCCGACAAAGTCCTCGCTTACCTCGATGCCGCCCGCGCCGAAGGCCTCGATATCACCGAAGATCAATACGCCTACACCGCTTCTTCCACCACGATGCGCCAACTCATCCCCGACGACGCCTTCGATGGCGGCAAAACCAACTTCAATTCGCTCCTCGAGAATCCCGAAGAGAAAGCCGGCCTCGTCATGCGCATGAAACAGAAGCTCGATGCGCGCGGGCGCAAAGATTACGCCTACGCCGTCATCGCTTCCTACCGCCACGACCCTTCCCTGAACGGCCTCAACATCGTTGAAGCCACCAAGAAAGTTCGCGGCAACGACTCGCTCGGCGACCAGATCGAGATGATCCTGGAAATCGAGAAGAACGGCAGCGCCAGCGGCGTCTTCCACGGCATGAACGAAGAAGACCTCCAGAAATTCATGCAGCACCCCAACACCATGATCGCCTGCGACAGCGGATTACGCGAGTTCGGCAAAAGCGTTCCTCACCCACGCGGCTACGGCAACAACGCCCGCGTCCTGGGACGTTACGTGCGCGAATTAAAAGTCCTCCGCCTCGAAGACGCCATCCGCAAGATGACCAGTTTACCCGCCAACACCTTTCGCCTGAAAGACCGCGGCCTGCTCAAAGAAGGTTTCTGGGCTGACATCACCGTCTTCGACCCCGCAAAAGTCAACGACCCCGCCGCCTTCAACGACCCGCACCACTACGCCACCGGCATCCCGTATGTTTTAGTGAACGGCATCCCCGTCATCGCTAACAGCGAACACACCAGCGCCAAGCCCGGCCAGGGATTAAAACATCGCCCTTAATTGAACTCACCGGTTGCTTTTCTTATTCGCTAACGCGGTCGCCGCCGCTTTCTGGAATTCATGACGGACGTCGCTTGCATCGCTATTGGGAAAGTTGGCGCGTTGCACCATCAGCACGTAAGCCACGCCTTTGGCGGGATCAATCCACGCCTGTGTGCCCCATGCGCCGCCGTGGCCGTAACTGCCGGGCGACAGCATTTCCGCTACGCCTTCGTGCGGCGCCCGCAACACACAGCTGCCGATGCCCCAACCGTAGTTTGTGCCACGATTGCCCCAAGTGTCGTTTTGGAAAAAGCCAGTGGGCATGTTGCCGGTCTGCGGGGTAGCGAGGAATTTCAGCGCCTCGGCGCTGAGGTAACGTTTGCCATCAAGTGAACCGCCATTGAGCAGCATCTGGCAGAAGCGAGCGTAGTCGGGCGCGGTGGAAAAGAGGCCTCCATTGCCTTGCGGCGGACGGTCGCGCGGGCCGAAGTCGGGACGCGGCGGAACGGCGTCGAGGGCTCCGGTGTCTTTATTCTTCGCATAGGCCGTGACCAAACGCGCGCGTTGCTCGGCCGTGGGATAGAACGTGGTATTCGTCATGCCGAGCGGATCAAACAGGCGCTTTTGCAGAAACGCATCGAAGCTCATGCCGCTGACGACTTCGACGATGCGCGCGCCGGCGTTGATGCCGCTCTGGCAATATTGCCATTTCGCGCCGGGCTCGTATTGCATCGGCGCGGCAAGCCAGAGCGGGACGAGATCGGCGAGAGTTTTGGCCTGTCGCGCCGCGTTGGTGTTGCCATCACCGCCGGCTTCACCGAGGCCCGAGGTGTGCGTGAGGATCTGTGTGATGGTGAGATTGGCCGGTTTGCCGGAGGGTGTTTTCAGATGGGCAAACTCGGGCAGATATTTTGCGACGGGATCAGCGACGTTGAGTTTGCCTTCGTCCTGCAACATCAGCAGTGCGACACCGGTGACAGGCTTGGTCATGGAAGCGATCCAGAACAAAGCGTCAGGTGATATGGGTTTCTTGTCGGCGACGTTGGCGAAGCCCGTGGCTTCAAAATGAACTGTCTTATCCTTCGCAACGACCACCGTGATCGCCCCGGCGATTTCATTTTTGGCGATCATCTCCTGCATCGCCGCGCTGACGCCGGGCAATTTTTGGGAGTCGGCAAGCGCTGGAAACGTGGCAAGCAAAGCAAGGCTAGCAGCGAGGCAGAGTGGCTTCATACCCGAAGGTTACGCTAGCCGTTCCGAATGAAGCAAGGACTTCAAGCCCGTTACAGGAGGCGATGAGTTCCTCGCTCCGCACGAGGAACTCATCCATAATTGCGATTCAAATACTCAGCACCGCGACCTTCTTGCGGAAAGCGTCAAAGTCGAGTTTCCCAGTTTGAAATGCCTCGGCATCGGCTTTCTTCACCCGGAAGATCAGCTTGGCCGGACTATCCACCCGGCGTTGTTCTCCGGACGAGGACTTCGCGATAACGACTCGTTCTGTTTTGGTAGTGCCTGGTTTGCCACCGGCACTCTTGAACGATTTGGTCAGCACACCCGCTTCACCACTGGAGACGACGACGGTTACTGTTTCATCGGATTTCAAGCGCCGGATATTGGCCGCATTCTTGAGTGCGGTGATCACGTCGGCTTTCAACTTTTCCACCTTGTCTGCGTCGTATTCGGCTACCGGCAATTTCACATTCCAAGGTTCACCGCCAAAACGTTCCTCGAAAGCCATGAACGGGTCTGCGCCGCCCTGCCCTTTACCTCCGGGTCTGGACATCTCCCGTTTGGCCTCTTCCCATTCATTGCTGGGTTGCTCTTTCGCCTCGAGGTTCAAGTCTTTATTCGGAGGCGGCTGCAATGGAATGCTCACGTTCAACAGGAAAATCGCTCCGTGCCCCTCGATGTAAAGATTTTGCGGGGACGCCCCGGCAACGGAGGCCCGGCCAAAAACTGCAATGCCCATCGCCCGCGCAGCTTTGTCATCGCTATTGAGCGCCTTGCTAAGAATATGCGCCATCACCCCCAGGTCTTCTTCCACCTCTGCAAAACTCTTGGGATCGCCCGCGTCCTTGGGGATAACTAAGGCACGCGGCGAACGAGACGACGGAACGGCAAATGGAGAAGCGACAAAAACATCATCGCCGGCCTCACCGCTCACCGCACCAAACGCGCCACCACCGGCTTGAGCTAGTGTCATGGTCTTACGCGCGCCAACTTGGGCTTTGGCAGTCTCCGTTCGACGATCCGCCGCAATCAACGGCATTGGCTGCCCCCCAAACCCGGGATCGATCAGCACGTCCTCCGGCAGGGGCACCGGGACACGCTCGCGGATAACATCGGTTTCTTGCGCCAACGCCAGAGTGGTACTGACAACGGCGATTGCTATGGTAAATAATTTTGTGTTTTTCATATGATATTCGCTAGGAGTTAATTTTTTGTTTTGGCCCCATTTAAATCAGTTGCCTCGCCATGATCGGCGACGGCATACGAGGCGAGAGTCGTGAGCCCTTCCTTGGTCTGCTGAAAGCCGGTTTCGGTATTGAGCGCCACGGTTTCCAGTTCGGTGCGCAGTTTGCCGAGCCGCAATTCCATCTCACGCAGCGCCAGCCCGACCACCCGCCGATCCTCGGTGCGCCGTTCCTCGTTCAGCTTCGAGTAATCGGTGAGCAGTCGGATCAATTCGGCGCGCACGGACGCATCAAGTATCGTGACTGGCGTCTTGTTGTTGTACTCCATGAGTTGTGCCACGGTCGCTTTCAATTCCGCGACTTCCCGGCCATGTTGCGAACTGATTCGTCCAACAGCAAAGCCCACACAGAGCACCAGCGCCGCCGCCACCGCCCAGCGCAATAGCACCGCCGGCGGCCAGGCGACCGGCTTTCGACATAGCGCCGTCACCTTCCAATCATCCAAGGCTTTTATGCTCGCGCGCCATTCATTCAATTGCCGTCCGCAGGGCGAACAATTGGCCAGATGTTGGAACAGCTCTTCTTTGCGCTCGGCTGTAACCTCGTCATAGAGGTAAGCCGTCCATTCCTCTTGGTTGGGATGATTCAGCGTTGTTGCACTGCGTGATGATGATTCTTGTGATTGCATACATTCTCCTCGTTCAAGTGATTCAACCGCCGGTTCAATTGCCCTAAAGCCTCGGCCATGCGCGATTTCACCGTGCCCTCCGGGATACCTAGGACCTCGCCGATTTCGCGGAACTTCAGCCCTTCGTAATGCCGCAGCACAACCACTTCTCGATATTGCGGCAACAACTCCGCCAGCGCCCGGCGCACCTGCTCCCCGCGTTCCTGCGTCTCGGCGTGCGCATCGGGCGCAGGTTCGTCCGCTACGAAGCGCGTTTCCCCGCCTCCGTCCGCGTCCTCCAAGGCGTCCAAGGAAAACTCACGCCGACGTTGCTGCTGACGTGCTTCGTCATGACAGAGATTCAACGCGACGCGCCACAGGAACGTGGAAAATTTCCCCACTGGCTCCCAGTCAGCACGCCGCGTGAACACCCGGGTAAAAGCCATCTGCGTCAAATCCTCCGCCCGATGGGCATCGCCCGTCATTCGCAGACAGAGCCGACGGATGGGGAGTTCCCAGCGGCGGACGAGTTTGGTGAACGCCAGAGCATCGTCTTGTAGCTTCACACGCCACATCAACTGCTCGTCGCTGATTGTAAACAGCGATGTCAGCAAACGGCCCATGTGCACCTTAAGATGATGATTTTCACAGCGGTTCAGCTGATCCGACAGGCAATCATGCCAATCGGTTCATCAGGTGTAACGCGTAAGAGGTGGAATTGGGTCGGAACTTTTTAAAAAATGTTCAAGCCGATGAAATTAGCCAAAAAATAAGCCGGCGAACATTCGGTTCACCGGCATCAGGCCCACATTCAAGCTGCTCTGCTGCTACTTCTTCTTCGGCAAAGTGAAATAGAAGGTGGCGCCTTGATCCACTTCGGCTTTGGCCCAGGTGCGGCCCTCGTGACGGCCAACAATCCTTCGGACGTTGGCGAGGCCGATGCCCGTGCCTTCAAATTCTTCCGCCCGATGCATGCGGTGGAACGTGCCAAACAATTTGTCGGCATACCGCATATCGAATCCTGCTCCGTTGTCCTGCACAAAAAAAACATCTTCGTCATCACCGGCCACGCCACCAATCCTGATCTCGGCCTGCGCCCGTTTGCGAGTGTATTTGACTGCGTTGGAAATCAGATTTGCCCAGACCTGCTTCAACATGGCGCGATCTCCGTTGACCTCTGGCAATTCGCCGATATCCCAAATGATAGATCGTCCTTTGGTCTCCGGCTGGAGTTCGGCAACCACTTCCTTGACCAGTTGCCCCATACCAACTCGGGAACGGTGGAATTCTGCCCGCCCCATCCGCGCGAACTCCAGCAGATCCCTGATCAAAGTTTCCATCCGACCAGCCGCCGTCGAAATCACTGACAGATGCCTTACGTTGGCCGCACTTAAAGTGCTTTCCTTGTCATCTCGCATCAGATCCACGTAAGCATTGATGTGCCGCAGCGGCGCCCGCAGGTCGTGTGAAACCGAATAGGAAAAAGTTTCCAATTCGTCGTTCAACATTCGCAAGCGAGCCGTTCGATCAGCCACCTTTTGCTCCAGACCATGGTAAAGCTGCACGTTTTCCATTGCGATAGATGTGCTGTCGGCCAAGGCTTGGAGTAGTTTCACTTCATGCGACCGGGGGCGTCTTTCTGTGGCCCAATACGTTCCAATCGCACCAATGGGATCAACCGTACGGATTGGCACCATCGCCAGGCTTTTCACAAACGTGGGACGATACGCATCTGCCGGAATGCGGGCATCGGCATAAATATCTTCAATCACGGCTGCCTGCCGGTTCAACATGGCCCAGCCGCTGATACAGATGTCCATGGGAAACCGTTTGCCTTTCCACAGGGGGGCAATCGCCTCCTCATCAGCGTAATGACATTTATCACCCTCGCGTAGAACGAATGTGGCCCCATCCGCACCAGTCAATTCCCGCGCCGCGTGACGCACAATGGTCATGATGCGGGGCAAGTCCCGGGCGAGTGAAAGCTCCTGCACTACACCGACTAGGCGCTCCATTCCGCGCACGTAAGCAGTGGAAGCATCCGCGGAAAATTGTGCCGTATCCGATTCCCGATCTTGAAACGCACGCATAATAGCAGGAGCAAGCAAATCCAATTCCGACTTGCTAATGCAATCGGTCGCCCCGGAAGCCCGCTTTTTGTTCAGAGCCTCCTCGCGATTGGCAAAACCGGACACAAAGATAAACGGCAAACCCGGGCGTTTTTCCTGAACCATCCGCAGAGCCTGCGTGCCAGCGTAGCCGGGTAAGCTATTATCGGATAAGACAACATCAAACTTGAGATGCGCGATAGCCTGAAGAAACTCATCTCGGTCCCGGGCAACCTTGATATCGGCCGCCACACCGAATTTGGTCAACACATGCGCAATCAATTCAGAATCGTATTGGTTGTCCTCCAAGTGCAAAATGTGGAGTTTGTTTTTCATCTGTAGCGATTTATTGTTGCTCCTATCTTATGCTCTCCAAATTGCCCGCTGTTTATATTACCGCAAGCATGAGATTCAGAAATTTCATGTCGCAAATGCGTGACATTTACCTTTTAGCCAACAAGTTGAATTGCTGGGACCAGACTGCAGTTGATTCAGTTGATTGATTGACGCCCTTAACCATCCTAGTGACAATTTGACATGGCAAAACCTGAATTGCAGATCGAAAAACTTGTCAGCAGCAATGGCGACACGCCGAAGAAGGGCGACACGGTGAGTGTGCATTACACTGGCTGGTTTACCAATGGCGGGAAATTTGATAGCTCGGTGGACCGGGACGAACCGTTCGAGTTCGTGCTTGGCGCAGGCATGGTCATTGCCGGTTGGGACTTGGGCGTGGCACAGATGAAAGTTGGCGATAAAGTGAAACTCACAATTCCACCAGAACTGGGCTACGGTCGCGACGGTTATCCGGGCGCAATTCCGCCAAATGCCACACTGGTGTTTGAGGTGGAATTGCTCGGCATCAGGTGAGATTCAAGCCTGCATCTCTTCCTTCCTCGGTTGTGACAGAAAAGGAAGGCGAATTTAGGTAAGATCGCCAGTCCCGAGAAGTACGTTACGCGACACATCCTTTTCAATCTGCAGGCAAGGAACTCAAAGCCTGTGGCAATGCCACCCATTGGTCGGTGAAATCCACCGGATGCAATCCATCCGTCGCCAGAGTCAACCGGGCCAATTCCGCCGCACTGCGCGCTCCAAGCTTTCGCATTGCGCTACCGCGATGCACCTTCACAGTAACCAACGCGAGATGCAGCTTTTCGGCGATTTCTTTATTAAGCATCCCAGCGAGGACAAGCTTCACAACCTCCACCTCGCGCGGCGTAAGCTGCTCCAAGCGGCGTTGCATGTCATCGCCACGCAATCGGCGCTGTAAGCCCTTCCGAGATTGATTCAATGCGCTGTTGATTGATTGAAGCAGCGCCTCTGTCTCGCAAGAATTCAGCAATACATCCTCTGCCCCTGCACGCATGAGCTGCACCACCATACGAATCTCGGGATTGCTGATCAGCACGATAGTCGGAAGCCGCCAACCTTTGGCCCGCAACTGTTCGTAGATACTCAAAGCCTCCAAGCCCGAATCATCCTGCGCAATCACCAGACACGTTGGTCCGGCTGGTATCGTATCGGCCAAAAACGTGTGTTCGGTGAAATACTGTTGGGTCAGAATATTTGATGCTGCCAAAGCCTGACGCAAATGTTCCGCAAGGTTTGGCTTCTGGCCGAGCAGAATGACCGTTCCAACCGGCTTGCTGGCCTCCGCAACGGGCGATGTCGCCGAAACCGGTAACAGGTAATTCTCTCCGTCCCGGGGCGACATGACGATGGCCGCCTTAGCACCGTGAGTTCCCGACCACGATGTTTGGACTTGGACTGGCTGACTCGCGCGGTTAAAGGGTTGGTTCTGCATAAACACAACAACGATGGGGTAGCAAAGACAAGTCGCTACTTGCTTGAAAAGACTCAATCCCGCTGCCAACAATTGCTTGTTTTTATCAGCCACCTAGCTATCTGGATATACCCACTATCCGGTAGGAAGTTTTTTCCCAACCATCGAAAGCCTAGCCACCAGAGCCAAGCCGCCCCCCGTTGCGATCACATCTGATCCTAACTTCTATCCCGTAATTACCGCAGCCAGAATGAGTAATCGTCCACATATACAGACGCAAACGGCTTCAGCTAAAGTTTAGTACAACAGATGAACAACGGCGGTGCAGGCGGAACAACAACATCGGCACAATGTTAAACTGAAATTTCCTGCGGACGTGTTGGGTTATTGGGGAGAGAAAGCGGACTTCGAGCAATCGAAGTCCGCTGCTTTTCTGCTAAATCAGTTATGCCTCTGTCTCACCAGTCCGTCGGCACATAGTCCTTCAGGAATTTTCCCCAAAGGTGCTCGCCAGTATTAATTCCCGCAATGACCGGGTCGACAATCCGCGCAGCACCATCCACAATGTCCAATGGCGGATGAAAGCGATGTTCCTTCACTTTGCGTGTTGCAATGTGGACCGGGTCTTCATCCGTCACCCAGCCCGTATCCACGGCGTTCATGTGGATGCCGTCCGCATGATAATCGGCCGCCGCCGTCCGCGTCATCATATTCAAAGCAGCCTTTGCCATGTTTGTATGCGGATGGCGCGTGGTCTTGAACTTCCGATAAAACTGCCCTTCGACCGCAGAGACGTTGACAATGTGTTTGTCGCGTCCGGGCACACGTAACATGAGGGGCTTGAGCCGCGCGTTAAGAATGAAGGGCGCGACTGCGTTGACAAGTTGCACTTCGAGCAACTCGACTGCCGGAACTTCATGCATGCGCATCCGCCAAGAGTTGTGCTCGCGCAGATCCACCTGTTGCAAATCCTGGTCAAGCTTACCCTGCGGAAACAGCGCCTGCTGCGCCGCGAGTTCCTCTGGCAACAATGGCACCTGCGACAATTCCGCCGCGTGCGTCAGCCCAGCGACCTCCGACATCCGTTTCTGCACCAACGCAGCATCGGCTTCAGGCAACATGTGATAACCACGCAAACCTTCATACGCGCCGAGCAGTTTCCGCGCGTCTTCTGGCAAATCATGCAGCGCCCCATTCTCGCGCTCCATCATGTGCGAATAAAAATCCGGCGGTCGCCGCACTGTCTGGCAGGCGTTGTTGATAATGAAATCCAGACGCGCATACTTGCGCATCATGTGCTGGCAGAACGCCTCGACGCTCGGCGTGTGCCGCAGATCCAGACCAAAAATTTCGAGCCGCTGCCCCCAATCCTTGAAATCCGGCTCTTGCGCGTAGCGCAACGCCGAATCCCGAGGGAAGCGGGTGGTGACTATGAGTTGCGCGCCAGCCCGGAGCAATTTGATCCCCGCCTGATAACCAATCTTCACCCGCCCGCCCGTGAGCAAAGCCACCCGCCCCCGCAGGTCTGCCAATTCTGTGCGCTTGCGAAAATTCAATTCCGCACACTGCGGACACAGTTGATCGTAGAAGTGATGGATCGTGGTATAATTTTTTTTGCAGATATAACAGTTCTGCGGCTCGATCACTTCGCGAAATTCAACGTCACCTTGCACCTCCTGCGGTTCTAAGTCTGGCGGAGGAGGGAGATTCGGGGTCGTGAACACTGGCTTCGCCCGGAGCGTGCGGATACCGGTTTCATTCAAGACCGACTGGTCCCGATGGAGTTTTTCTTTTTTGCGTTGCTTGGAAGTTTCCTTTACTAACCGCCGGCGCGCCCGCACATCCGGACAATATACGTCGCCGGCAGCCTTGAGCAAACGCGCCCGCTCCTCTTGTGACAGTTCGCCGAGAATGGCGCGATCCGCGGCCGCTTTTTCCAACAACTCTGCAGCCGCGCGCAACTGAGCTGCCAGTTCGGCCCGTTTCGCCTGATCGTAATGAGAATGCTTCTGTTCGGACATTGGTTCACTTCTACCCGGCCTAAGCCGCAGCAGAAGTCGGACAGCCTATCTTGCCGCCATACATCGTCAAGAAGCAGCTGTAGAATCCCCGCTGTGTCTCCTCAGAATTTGACTGCGCCAACAAAGCTTTCCCCTTGCCTGTCGCACTGACGCCAGAAACAATCCAGTCCGTTCTGCCGCACTAGATTCACCCGCGGCAATTGAGTGGATTAAACAATCCACGCCGGCGTTCGTCCGTTATCCGTTCCATGAAGCAAACCAGTTTGAGCCGACAATTATTGCCGTTTGTAGTCGCACTGCTTGGCAGCAGCATCATGGCCCATTCCGCCGAAACTGCCGCTCCAGTCACATTGCGCGAGACTGACCGCACCTTCTTTCTCGACAACGGCATCCTCAACGTCCGCATCGAGAAGGACACGGGCGAGATTTTCTCGATCAAGTATCAAGGCCAGGAACTTCTCGCCCAAGATAGCAGCGGCGGCGCGCTCGGGGGCTATTGGTCCAGTGTCGGGCGGGCGCGCGGCGGCAGCCAGCAAACTGCCGTTGTCCGCATTGACCCCAAGGATAACAACGGCGAGCGCGTGGAAGTTTCCTGCAATTTCCACAACGCTCCCGGCACGACCAATTCTCCGCTCGATGTCGACGTGCGCTATTCGCTGGGGCGTGGCGAGAGTTGGGTTTACACGTATCTCATCTGGTCGCACAAACCCGATTATCCTGCCTTCGGCGTCGGCGAAGCGCGCTATGCTGTAAAGCTAAATCCCACCGTGTTCGACTACATGACGATTGATAAAGATCGTCGCCGCCAGATGCCCACCGGCGCGGATTGGGATGCAGGTGCGCCACTGAATCTCAAGGAAGCGCGGCGCATGACCACCGGCATTCACAAAGGCCATGCCGAACATAAATATGATTACTCCGCACTTATCTACGATATTCCCGCCTACGGCTGGTCGAGCACGAAGCACAACCTCGGTTTCTGGTTCATCAACCCAAGCTTCGAATACATGGCCGGCGGCCCGACCAAAGCCGAACTCACCGGGCACCTCGACGTGAACCCTGGCGGCACGCCCACGCTCTTGAACATGTGGCTCGGCAGTCATTACGGTGGCAGTTCGCTGGCGGTCGGTGAAAATGAGAACTGGACGAAAGTCATCGGGCCGTTTGCAATTTACTGCAACACCGGGGTAACGCACGAAGCCATGTGGCGCGATGCCCTCGACCGCGCCCGCACTGAAGCCGGCACGTGGCCGTATAGCTGGGTTTCCGATCCAAACTATCCGCGGGAATCTCAACGCAGCACCGTCAGCGGTCAGATCGTTGTGCGCGACCCGATCGATCCCGCACTCAAAGTCAGCAACCTCTGGGTCGGCCTTACGGCGCCGGATTATATTCCGCCCCGGGTCGGAGGCCTCGCTCGACGCACCAACGCCCCCGCTGGCGGCTTCACCAATTTTTCCGCCGCCGGAACAAACAATTTTCGCGGCGGCTTCCCACCCGAAGTGGATTGGCAACGCGACGCAAAGCATTACCAGTTCTGGATCAACGCCAGCACCAATGGCAAGTTCACCATCCCCAACGTGCGCCCAGGCAACTACACCCTGCACGCCATCGCCGACGGAGTCATCGGAGAATTCGCCGCCAACAACATCACCATCGGCGAGGGCGAGAGCAAATCTCTTGGCACACTCACCTGGCAACCGCAACGTTATGGTCGCACACTCTGGCAGATCGGCGTGCCCGACCGCACCGCGCGCGAGTTCCGCCATGGCGATCATTACTGGCAATGGGGACTCTACTTCAATTACACGAAGGAATTTCCCAACGACGTGAATTACATCGTCGGCCGCAGCGACTGGAGCAAGGATTGGAACTACGTCCAACCCCCGCGCATCCTGTCACAGAATCTCAGCATGGTCGGAGAAGACGATGATGCCGCCGAACAGATGGCGCAATTCGTCCGCAGCGCCGGCCGCGAAGTGCAGTCGAGCACGTGGTCCATCAAGTTCGGCCTCTCTCAAAATCCACGGGGCAAGGCCACCCTCCGCCTCGCCTTCTGCGGCACACACGCCAATTGCAACGTCGAGGTGTTTGTGAACGACAAATCCATCGGCGATACCGGCACACTCCCCTCCACCAGCGCCATGCAGCGCGATGGCATCCGGGCGTTCTGGATTGAAAAGCCGTTGAGCTTCGACGCGGCGCTGCTTAAGGGCGGCGTCAACGTCATCAAACTCAAATCCCACGCGAATACCTGGTCGCAGGGCGTGATGTATGATGTCGTGCGCCTGGAACTCAACGAACCCACCCCATGAACCGGCTGTGGGTCTTAGTGCTCGTTCTGCTCGGTGTCGGAATCACGCCCGCGCGCAGCGCTGAATTTGTCCCGCCGCCGGAACAGGAACGCAATCAGACCGGTGTCTTTCTTGAAAGCAACATTGATCGTTCGTTGCGCCATTTCCCCGAGGGTCGCGATTTTGTCATCACCAACGGCAGCGAGTTTTTCAATCGCCCGCTTTACAGTGCCAACACCGCTTTCCGCGTGGACGCCGGCGACGAACCTGAGTTTTGCCTCTATCTGCCCGGGCGCGGCGGCAACCTGCGCTTCGGCATCCAGACTGCCGCTGGCACGAAATGGCTGCACGAGATGCAGACTGTCGTCGCGCGCTACCGCCCCGGCGCGATGCTTTATGAGATCCGCGACCCCGCCATCATCGGTCCGCGGGAAATCAAAATCACCATCCTGCCGTTGAAGCGCGCCAAAGGATTGATCGCCCGCGTCGAGATGAACAGCGCGTGGCTGGCGCAGAGCGAACTCGTCTGGGCGTTCGGCGGAGCCAATGGCATGCGCGGACGCCGCAACGGCGACATCGGTTGCGAACGCGAACCCGTCAGCCAGTTCTTTCAACTCCGCCCCGAGCAATGTCGCGACGATAAATTCACGCTCACGACGAACGGCTTCACGCTTCAAGGCAAGTCTGCCGTCATCACGGGCGTCAGTTCTGCTGTGACGATGCAACGGCTCGCCAACGCGAACTACTGGACCAATCTCACTACGTTGCTTGCCGATACAAATGATACCGTCGCCCTACCCCTCCTGGTTGGCTCGGCCCGGCTCGGGCACAACGAACCGGTCTTCCTCGCGCTGCAACAGGTAGAGACCAACTCACCGCCCATCACCTCAGCAAAACTGCCAGCCTTGTTCGCGCAAGCGGAGGAAGATCGCCGCGCCGTGGCTGACCGCGTCATCGTGGAAACCCCCGATTCCTTCATCAATGCTGCTGCCGCAGCGCTGAATGTCGCTGCGGATGCCGTCTGGGACGCGAAACAAACTTCCTTCATGCATGGCGCAGTCGCTTGGCGCAATCGCCTGCTCGGCTGGCGCGGGCCGTATTCTGGTGACGCCCTCGGCTGGCACGTGCGTACCCGGCAGCATCTCGCCGGATTCGCCGCTCAGCAAAACCTTAAACCGATTCCCGAAACCACTCCGCCCGCCGACGAAGACACAAATCTCTCCCGGAACGAAAAGGCACTGCATAGCAATGGCAACCTTACCAGCAATCACTACGACATGAACCTCGTCGCCGTGGATGCCTTCTTTCGCCACCTGCTCTGGACAGGCGATCTGGATTTCGCGCGGGAGATGTGGCCGATGCTGGAACGGCACTTCGCCTGGGAACGGCGTCTGTTCCGTCGCGAGTTCGGCCCGGACAAACTGCCGCTCTACGAAGCTTACGCTGCCATCTGGGCCAGCGACGACCTCGGCTACAATGGCGGCGGCACAACGCATGGCTCCGCCTATAATTTCTATCACAACAAGATGGCCGCGCGCGTCGCTGTGTTGATCGGGAAAGATCCGAAGCCCTACGAGCAAGAAGCCGAGTTGATCGCCAGAGCCATGCGACGCGAACTGTGGTTGCCAAAGGAAGGCTGGTTCGCTGAATACAAGGATTACCTCGGCCTGCAACGCGTTCATCCCAGCGCCGCGTTGTGGACCTATTATCACACAATCGATTCCGAAGTCCCCACGCCCGGCGAAGCCTGGCGCATGACCGGCGGGC
This sequence comes from Verrucomicrobiota bacterium, assembly GCA_049840435.1. Lineage (GTDB taxonomy): Bacteria > Verrucomicrobiota > Verrucomicrobiia > Limisphaerales > JADLHS01 > JADLHS01. The sequence goes on from JASGKY010000038.1 coordinate 78,486, forward strand.
TCGACTCGCAATTCACCCGCATCCCCATGCGCGGCGCCAGCGTGCCGTCCGGCAACTTCACCCTGCCCACTTCCTGCTGGATGCCGTACGCCTGGTCCATCAACAACGTTGTCATGGCCGAAGCCATGCACACCGCGCTCGCCTACTGGCAGGCGAACCGACCCGATGGCGCGTTCCCGCTCTTCAAAGGCGCGGCGCTCGACAGCATGTTCCTCGGCCTTTGCCCTGGCAACGTCGGCATGTGTACTTACTTCGACACCTATCGCCGCGAGTCGCAGCGTGATTTCGCCGATGGCATCGGCGCGACCTCCCGCGCGCTCATCGAAGGATTGTTTGGAATGAAACCTGACGCTCTCGCGGGAGAACTCACGATCCGCCCCGGCTTCCCGGCGGAATGGGAGCACGCCAGCATTGAGCATCCCGACCTGAACTTCTCCTTCCGCCGCGATGGCCAGAATGAAGTTTTTATCGTGGAACAAAAATTCAGCAAGCCAATGACTCTGCGCCTCCAACCCGCCGCCAGTCACGAAACCTTCGCCGGGGCGACCGCTGACGGCGAACCAATCTCGTGGCGATTGGATGCCAGCAGCGCCGGACAGCCTCGCGTTGAAATCAAATTGCCTGCTGCAGTCAAACACGAAATCGTCATCACCTGGAGCGGCCACCGACGGACACAGCCGCAGCAATCGGTCGCGGTGAACGAACGCAAGTTCGCCAACGCCAAGGCGACTTCATTTGATTGGAATAAAAAGATTTCCCCCACGAAGCTAGAAACCATTGACCTAAGCACCCACTTCAACGCCCGCGTCTCGCAGATCTTCAGCAACGAGTATCGCGTCCCGCGCTCGCCGTTCGCCTCGCTCGCTACGCCCAAACAAGGTATCGGCAGTTGGTGTCATCCGTTCGACCACTTCGCGGTGGATGACTCCGGCCTGCGTGCCGCGGCTGCCACCAATCGTGGCAATTTTCCGCTGCCCAACGGCGTCTCCTTCGCCACGCCCACAGAAACTGCTGCACCCAACATCCTCTTCACCTCGCAATGGACGAATTATCCGACTGAAGCCACCGTACCGCTGGTCGGCAAAGCCAGACACGCCTATCTCCTCATGGCCGGCTCGACCAGTCACATGCAAAGTCGCTTTGACAACGGCGAAGTAATCGTGAGCTACACCGACGGCTCGACCGAACGCCTCGCGCTGCACAATCCGACGACGTGGTGGCCGATTGACCAGGATTACTTCATCGACGACTTCGCGTTCCGTCGTCCCGAAGCGATTCCGCCCCGTGTGGATTTGAAAACCGGACGCGTGCGAATTCTCGACGCTGAAACCTTCAAAGGTCGCGGCGAAAAGATCCCGGGCGGCGCGGCCACCGTGTTGAATTTGCAGTTGAATCCGGCGAAGGAATTGAAATCCCTGACCACCCGCGCCCTCGCCAATGAAGTCGTCATCGGCCTGATGAGCGTGACCCTCGAAAGAAACTGATCAAGGCAAAGGGTGCAGGCCTTCAGCGCGAACCTGCCACTTCCCATCCTTCGGAAAACCGGGCGCGTGGTTCGTATTGCCATCCCAACCTGCCGCCATCATCGCCACGGCGGAGAGGAAGGCGCCGTTCGCTGGCAGATAAACGGCAATCTCCCGCTTCCGCGCGCCGGGCTTGGGATTCTTCGCCATCGCCTCGTCGCTGCGCTGCGGGCAATGGCCGTTCGGCAGATACTTGTTGTTCGGCCCTTCGCGCAGAAGAATTTCTACCGCCGTCTCCGGACGACCCAGTCGCGCCGCCGTCATCGCGATCATCGGATAATCCCAGCCCCAGATTTTTGTTTCCCAATCCCACGTGGTCAGCACGGCGTCGAGGGTGCGCTCCATCGTCGGGCGCTCCACGCCCGTGCCCGGCAGAATGCCCAGCGGCGCGAGCATCGTTGGATGATCGTGACGGCTATCAATGTTGTCCCATGTGTCCGGGTTCGAGCCGAGTGCGACATACTTGCCATCCTTCTGCGGCACGGGCGCGAGATGCTGGATGACATGATCCCATTTCGCATCCCGTGGTTTGCCGAGCCGCTCGCGCCACTTCTGTGCCGTCTCCAAAGCCCATTGCCAATACGCCAATTCAAACGACGGATTCTGACTCGTTCCCTGATCGTAAATCTCCTGCGCGATCCACAGCGGCGGCCCCAGCACATAAATCTTCTTCGCCTCGTCAAAGTGAACCATCGAAGCCAGGCACTCGGCGGTTTCCGAAACCAGCGTCCGGTAGCGTTCCAAAGTCTCCGGCGTCGGATGATTGCGATAGAGCAGCTCGCACAGATGGATCAGGTGCGGTTGATTCCACACGATGAGCGGATTGCCCCCGGGACTTTCGCGCATCACCGGCCCGATCATCTTCGCCCAACGCGCGCCACGCAACCCCCGGCTCTTCGCCAGTTCTTGCGCGATCGGAAGCTGCTTTTCATACCACTCCAGATTTTTAGCGAGCAACTCGTCGTTGCCCCACAACGCGAAGTGCGCCGTGTGCCACCAGATCATCTCGGTGTGATGCTTGCCATACCACGTCGCGCACGTCAGCCCCGTTTCCTGCGGCGGCACCTCGCCCGCCATCTGTGCCGCCATGAGGTAACGTGACAAAATCACCCGCTCCTCGATGCGTTTCGCGCGCGGGTCGGTGCTGCCGGAAAAATCTACCGCCGCACCTTCGCGCCAGAATTTCGCCCACTGCTTCGCGCTGGCTTTCAAGGTCAAATCCACCGATGGCCACATCGAAGGCAGCCCCGGCCCGGGATAAAAGCTGACCGTGAACTCCAGCGCGTTCCCAAAAGTTTGTGCCAGCCGGAACTGGTGCGGTGCGACATTCGTGAATTGCACACCCGGATTCCGATCCACGATGACTTCATAATGCGTCTCCAAAACGCTGCGTCGCAACCACGCCCATCCAGGCCCCGATCCAATCACCCTGGTTTCGTGCGTTTCTGGTTTTGACCAATCCAACCCAGGCGTGTTTTTGACCGCCGTGTCGTATCCGCGCGGAAATGCCAACTTTGCGCCAAGCTTCCCGCTCGCGATGAGTTCTGATTCGATCCGCACCGCGATCAAGTCATGCTGCGGGTGACAAACCGTCGTCACCAGCACCGGCTTGCCCTCAATTTCAAACTTGCTCGTGATGACGCCCCGCCACAAATCCAGCGTCTGCTCGGGTTTCTTGATATCATCCGGCGCGATCGCGGAGCCATCCGCCTTCACGTAATCGAGGCTGATCTGCCCGAGCGGCTGGATGCGCGGATTCTTCCGCAACCAATCACCCGCCGGGGACGATGACTTTGTCGGATACGCCAGCACGCGACCATCGGCATTGGTAAAATCCCGACGCGCATCCGCCAGCGTGTAGTTGTTGACGTTGGTATCGCTCACCCAACACCAACGCGACTCCGTTTCCACTGGCACACCCCAGCGATGATAATGCTCCGCGAACGTCTGCAATCCGGTGATATCCGCGCCGAACGCGAAACCGCCGTTGCCCACCGTGAGCGGCGCATCCACGTCGAGCTTGCGGATGACGGGGTTGTGGCGGCTGACAAGGGCCTGACGGTCAATCGGGTGAACCTGCTCGGCAGCGGCAGCACTGAACCAACTACAAAGCTGCAAACCGAAAACAGCCGCCCATTTACTTGACCTTGAGATTTGCATTGATCGCGACGGTTTTGCGTTTTCCGAACTCGGCATCCACCGCCTTGTCGCCTAAGCGCACCCGGCAGACATTCGCGCCGTTCACGTTACGAATCGTGGCGGAAACCAGTTTTCCATTTTTCCAAGCCACATCCACCTCGTAACCGCCGCGAGCACGCAAGCCCTTAACCGAACCATCCGGCCACGTCGTCGGCAATGCGGGGAGCAATTCAATCTCGCCTGTGTGACTTTGCACCAGCATTTCGCAGACACCCGCCACGCCGCCAAAGTTGCCATCAATCTGGAACGGTGGATGTGTATCGAACAAGTTTGGCAGAGTGGACTTCGCCAACAACGCCTGAATATTCTCGCCTGCCGCCACGCCATCGCCCAGCCGCGCCCAGAAGCAAATCATCCACGCCCGACTCCAGCCGGTATGCCCGCCGCCACTGGCCAGACGCTTCTCCAACGTTTTGCGCGCCCCAGCCGCAAGGTCCGGCGTCAGCATCCGCGAAATCTGCCGCCCCGGATGCAGTGCGAACAGATGTGACACATGCCGATGCCCGGGCTCGGGCTCTTCAAATTCCTCATTCCATTCCATCAACCGCCCATCGCCACCGATGCGCGGTCCAGCCAAGCGTGGCAAGGCTTTCTCGATGTCAAAGACAGTTGGTTCGTTTAAGCCAAGCGTTCGAGTTGCCTCTAGATAGTTATTAAAACAATCCCAGATAATTTCCTGTTCCATGGTCGGCCCCATGCATAACGCTGCAGTTTGCCCATCCGCCGTCTTAAACTTGTTTTCCGGCGACGTCGCTGGCCCAGCAACGAGTTTGCCGGTCTTGGGATCTTCCACAAGCCAGTCCAAGCTGAACTCCGCCGACGCACGCAGAATCGGCAACACACGTTGGAGATAATTGGTGTCCCGCGAGAACGCGAAGTGTTCCCACAAATGCTGCGACAACCACGCCCCCGCCGAGGGCGACAATCCCCACGACGGCGATTCCCCCGGCGCCGTGAAGCCCCATGCATTCGCCAGCGTGTGGACCGTCCAACCCCGCGCGTTGTAATGCACCTTCGCCGTCTTCGCGCCCAGCCCGGTGAGGAATTTAATGTAGCGATCCAGCGGCTCGAAGCACTCGACGAGATTTGCGGTCTCCACCGGCCAGTAGATCATCTGGAGATTGATGTTCGCATGATAATCCGCGCTCCACGGCGGCTGCACTGTGTCCGCCCACAAGCCTTGCAGGTTCGCCGGCATATCCCCCAGGCGCGAACTGGAAATCATGAGGTAACGGCCGAACTGGAAATACAGCTCGATCAAGCCCGGGTCGAACGCGCCTTCCTTCACCGCCGCTAACCGGGCATCCGTCGGCAGATCCTCCGCATCCTCCTCTCCCGGCAGCTTAAAACTTACGCGCTTGAAGAGCTTTTGATAATCCGTCACATGCGCATCCCGCACCCGGCGATACGGCTTCATCATGGCGGCGTTCAATTGCTCGGCGGTCATTTTGTCGGGATCACCAGCACGCCAGTCTGGTAATTGCATCCGGTAATCAGTAGCCGCCGTAAGCAGCAGCGTCACTGCCGTTGCATTCTCGACGCTCAAGGCATTGCCCGCCGCCCGGACCTTGCCCGGCTCCGTCAACACGGCTACGCGTGCCGCAAATTTCATCCCGGCATTCGTGACGCCATCCCACAACTGCCCCCGCATCCACAATTGTTCGTTGCCCCAGGTCTGGACCGTCGCCGCCTCAGACCGCGACAACGCCACGCGCAGATTCAGCGCCCCGCGCTTGCTTGCCTTTAAACGCACCACTAGCACCTGGTCCGGTGCGCTGGAAAACATTTCCCGCTCGAACTTCACGCCGCCCACTTCATAGCTCACCGTGGCAGTGGCCGTGTTCAAATCGAGCGCCCGGCGATAATTCACCGGCGCATTCGTGCCGTGCTCAAACAGCAGCTTCAAATCCCCAAGCATTTCATAGCTGCCGTAAGGAATCTTGCCACCGCGCCCCTGCCCCGAACCACGGCCACGGCAAATCAACGTCCGATTTGCGAGCTTTTGCGCCTCCGCGTATTTGCCTTCGAACAAGAGTTGCCGGATCTGCGGCAATGCCTCCAACGCGGCGGGATTATCCGCGTCCTCCGGCGCGCCCGACCACAAAGAATCCTCATTGAGCTGAATCCGTTCCGAGTTCACTCCCCCGAAGATCATCGCCCCCAACCGCCCGTTGCCGATGGGTGTGGCTTCATTCCAATTCTTGGCTGACTGTTGATGCCAGATGACCAGCTCGTCGCCCGCGTAGGTGGTCCACACTGCCAGAAGCCACACTACGGCCAGGACCAACTGTTTCACCACAACCTTAGTCATTTGCTTTTGTCTCGATGGAAATTTTTGTTTCACCCAGGCCAGCCGCTGTCGCCATCACGATAATGTCTTCTCCTGCCCCTGTCGCCCTCACCGCTGCTTCGCAGCGCCCCTGATACGCGCGCCGCTGCTTCGCCTGAAACGGCTCGATGCTCGCGTTATCCGCGCTATCCACCACTGCGATCACCCCCGGCCCGTTGACTTGAAATGAAATCACGTCATTCGCGCGCGGCAGCACGACGCCCTTCTCGTCCACCACAGTGGCCGTCACAAACGCGACCTCGTCCCAGACCGGACGGAGACTGGAGCGATGCGTAGTGAGCACAATCTTACTCGGCGGTCCCGCCGTGCGCAATTCATCGGAAGCAACCCCACTTCCAGTATTGCGCGCCACCGCTCGCAATGTTCCTGGCTCGTAGGCGACCTTCCACACTCGCGGCGATGCGTCCTTGTTGATGGGTTTCACCCCCAGCGATTTGCCATTCAGGAACAGTTCCACTTCGTCGCAATTGGAGAACACCTCCACGTTCTCGTCATGCGGCTCAGACTTGCGCGGCGTCCAATCCGCGAACTGCACCTGGGTGTGTCGTTCTTCGCCTCCATAGCCAGGATCTTCCAGCAACACATCATCTGCCGCCACGCGCCGCGCCATGCGCACCATCGGCTTGGTGCTCCACCAACTCTGCCGCTCGAACGCCATCGGCTTGATGCCGGCGGTGCGATCCAGCAAACCCGAGGGATGACCGATGCGCGGCCACGTCTTGGTCTCTCCGAGATAATCCACGCCCGTCCAAAGAAACTGCCCCGAGTGCGATAGATTATCGCGCAGCCACAGCCACGTCTGCCGGTCATGCCGTTGCTCCGTGCCGACGATTTTGCGTTCCGGCTTGTCGCGTTGCGCCGCGAGCAATTCGTTGTCGCGATAGTTTGTGCCCAACACATCCAGCAAGTCCGCGAGGCCATTGGTGTAATCACCGCTCACATTCGGACGGAACAGCGCCTGGGTCACCGGACGCGTCGGATCGTTCTCATGGCAGACTTCCACCAAACCGCGCGCAATCGGGATAGCGATCTTCGGCTTGGGCGTGTCATGAATCTCATTGCCGATGCTGTAAAGGATGACGCTCGGATGGTTGCGGTCGCGCCGGATGGTGTCCGCCGCATCGCGCTTCGACCATTCCTCAAAGTAGAGATGATAGTCCTGCGGATTCTTGCCTACAGTCCAGCAATCGAAGAACTCGTCCATCACCAGAAAACCCATGCGATCGCACAAATCGAGAAACTCCGGTGCGACCGGATTGTGCGCCGTGCGGATGGCATTCACGCCCAGTTCGCGCAGGTTGGTCAACCGCCGCTCCCACACACTCAACGGCACCGCCGCTCCGAACGCACTGCCATCGTGGTGCAGGCAAACGCCTTTCAACTTTAGATTTTTTCCGTTCAACCAAAAGCCAGAGTCAGCCTTGAACTCGGCCTGGCGAATCCCAAACTTGATACGCTCCTCCCCGATACCCCGATTGCCTGCTCGCAAAAGGACTCGGGCGCGGTAAAGCTCCGGTTGCCCCAAGGTCCAAAGTCGCGGCGTTCCAACAATTTTCACCTCCATGGCAACGTCTATTGTTTTGCCCGCTGCCAAGGAAATCTTCGGCGATTTCCCGCTGCCAGCGTAAACGCCGTTCTGCGCTGACCAAGGAGGGCTTTGCATCTCCGCCTCTACCTCAATCTCCTGAGAAATCGTTGCATCGTTTTTTACCCGAGCCATTACTCGAACCGTTGCCTCGTTGGTTCGCACATCCGGAGTAGTTATGAAGATGGCGTCTGGCTCAAAATGAACCAACTCGCTAAAACACATGTTTACGTGCCGATATATTCCTGCTCCCGAATACCACCGCGATGCCGGCTGCGCCGAAGCGTCGGTCCGCACCGCAATCACATTTGTCGCCGTGTCGCCAAATTTCACGTGCGGCGTCAGATCGTAGCCGAAGCTCACATAACCGTTCGGACGTTTGCCCAGCGACACCCCATTGACCCACACCTCGCTGTTTTGCATCACACCGTCGAAGTTCACCCACACCCGCATGTCCTTAAAAAATGGATCGATGGTGAAATGCTTTCGATACCATCCTACCCCATGCGCCGCCCAGGCGCCAGCGCCGCCGGTCTTGTTCGTTTTGGCAAAGGGTTCTTCAATGCTCCAATCGTGCGGCACCTCCACTTTGCGCCAACTCGAATCGTCGAAACCAATTTTTTCCGCGCCCGCTATATCCACCCTTGAAAAGCGCCAATCGCTATCGCAATTCCAAGCAAGAGGGCTGACAGCCATTGCCACTTCCTGAATCCAACTGAAGCAGACAATTACTGCTGCCACAGAGATGGCCCGGAACAAGGTTGGGATGTTGGTATTCCACTCTATCATCGCATCAATCTCCATCAGGTTTGTTTGAATCAACAGCTGGACTAGCCGGCATCGCGAATCGATCGGATGCATCCGGATGCGCGGGATCAAAAATTTCCACATCAGCAGCGAGGAACTTCGCTAGTGCCGGCACGTTCTGCCGGATACCCTCCACCACGCACCGCGCCAGCTCATAACTGCCGTAGTTGTTATGATGCGTTCCATCCTGAAATGCCTTATCAAGATTCGGGCCGAGCGCACGATAGAAAACCTTGCTCGTCGCATGCAGATCAATCAACGCCACGCCGTCTTCTTTAGACACATCGCGCACCGTCTGTGGATAACCCGCCAGCGTGTCGCGCTCAACACCAGCCTTGCGCTCCATCGAAGTCACCAACACCGGAGTCGCGCCACGCTCCCGGGCCTGCTGCACAATCTTCTTCAAATTCGACTTGTAGGTCGCCAGCGCGTTCGTGGCTTTATCCTTCATATCGTTGTGGCCGAACTGCACCAGCAACCAGTCGTTCGTCTTCATCACGCTGAACACCTTATCGAAGCGTTTCGCCCCGAGGGAGCTCTTGATGGACTCGCCGGACTGCGCGTAGTTCGCCACCGCGATGCCCGACCCGAAGAAGCGCGGCAACATCTGCCCCCAACTGTTCCATGGCTCACGCGGCTGATCGCACACAGTGGAATCGCCGGTGAGAAAAATGGTCGGCACGTTTGTCGGCGTGATTTCCAGCGCGCGCAGGGCCGGATGATTGCCAAGAAACTCCAGCGTGAGTTTGTCATCCCACGTGATCATCTCCGTCTCCAATTCGCGCTTCTTCAACTTTACCCGCCCGCTGGAAGCAAATTCCGGGCGACGCACATTCACGGTGAAGGTCCGCGTTACAGTTCCACCGGGCGCGATTGTCACGCGCTCTAGCATGAGTCGCCGCGCCTCGGCTTTGATCGTCAGTTCTGACGATGCCGTTCCGCCCAGCGTGACCGCGACCGAATAATTTCCCTCCCGCAACCCCGCCGAGAAGGAAAACGGCTGATCGCCGGAAATGAAATCTTTCCCGCCAGTAAGGTGGACAGGATTTTCAAAACCGAAGCCGCTCTCCACCGAATACTGATTGGTCGGAGACATCTGTATCCAACCAGGGCGGGCCTGATCGTTACCAAAACTCAATTTATATCGCCCCTGCTCCGCATCCGCCAAACCAGCCAGCGGCAAAGACAGCACCGCCAGCCATTGAATCGTCTTTTGCATATTCTGGGACGTCGGTCACTTCGCCCGAATCGTTACGCTGTCATTTGCCAAGCCTTCCGCCGTGGCCGTAAGTTTAATCTTGCCGCTTTCGCCTGCTTTGGCACGCACGATCACGAGCGCCAATCCATTGAATGCCTTCCGCTCCGGCGCTTGAAACGATTCAAAGCTCGTCGGGTCGCCGTTGTCCGTAGCAATGATTTCCCCCGGACCTTCGATCACGAACTTGAGCTGGTTCTTCGACCGCGGCACGAGTTGACCTTTCTTGTCCGCCACCGTCACGGTGACGAACGACAGATCCTTTCCGTCCGCCGCAATCATCGCGCGATCTGACGTCAGCGTGAGTTTCGCCGCCAGGCCAGTGGTTCTCACCACGTCGGCTGCCCACTTCTTGCCGTTCTTGTAAGCAACAACCTTAAGTTCGCCCGGGGCGTATTCCACGTCGTCCCAGCGCAAACGATAGTCGAGCGTGGCTTTTTTCTTTCGTCCGAGGGATTTGCCGTTGAGGAACAACTCCGCCTCGTCGCCGCTGGTGTAAACGTGAACCGGCGTCACTTCACCTTCGCGCCCTAGCCAGTTCCAGTGCGGGAGGATGTGCGCCATCCGCAACTCCGACCGCCAGCGCGACTGATAGAGATAGAACCGATCCTTCTTGAAACCCGCCAGGTCCACGATGCCAAAGTAGCTGCTGCGCGACGGCGTGCGGATCTTGCCCATCTCGGCCAGCTCCTTTTCTGCGCGCGCCTTGTCTTCGGCATTGGAATAGTTGTTCAGGTTGCTCAGATCGGAGTTGTACCGCGTCGGCTCGCCCAGATAGTCGAAGCCGGTCCAGACGAACTCTCCGGCAAGATAGCCGTTCGTATCCTGTCCGCGAAACTCCGTCTCAGGCGTCATCGCCCAACGCGGCGCGTACAGGTCATAACTGCTCACCTGAAAATCCGCGAGCCCTTGCAGTTTATCCTCGCTCACGGGGAAAAAGTATTCGCCGCGCGTGCTGACCGTGGACGCCGTCTCGCTGCCGTAGAGCGGGACGAGCGAATTCGTGGCGCGAAACTTCGCGTAGAGGTGCGGTTTGTAGTTGTAGCCGAACACATCCACGGTGGTGGCAAACCCGTTGAACCCGGCGATGTCGTGATTGCAACCGGCGGTCACCGGGCGTGTCGGATCTTCGGCATGCACAACGGCGGTCAGCTTTTTGGAAAGTTCCACGCCTTGGGCGTTTCGTTGGTCGGGCATCTCATTGCCAGTGCTCCACAGAATCACGGAAGGATGATTGCGATAATGCCGCACGAGCGACCGCAGGTCTGCTTCGCTCCAGTCGGCAAACAACAGGTGGTAATCATTCGGTTTCTTCCGGCCTTTCCAGCAATCGAACGCCTCCACCATGACGACGAAACCCATGCGATCACAAAGTTCGAGCAACTCCGGCGCCGGCGGATTGTGCGCGGTGCGAATCGCGTTGCAGCCCATCTCCTTCAAGATCTCCAATTGCCGCTCCGCCGCCCGCGTATTGAACGCTGCGCCTAGCGCGCCAAGGTCGTGGTGGTTGCAGACGCCGCGAATCGGCACGCGTTTGCCGTTCAAGAGAAAACCGTTGTCGGCGGTGAATTGGATCGTGCGGAAACCAAATGGCGTCTCGACGCGATCCACCACCTTGCCGTTCTGTTCCAGCGTCGTGATGAGTACGTCGCGGTTTGGTGTGGCGATGCTCCAAAGCTTCGGCTTCGGAACGGCAATGCCGGGAATCGCCAGCTTCGCACCGCCGCCGGGGATGGTCTGCTCCTTCCGCGTGATGGCCGCGACGGGCCGACCGAGGCCGCCAGCCGCTGTGAGTTCGTGCAGGTAGCACTTCAGATCAACGCGCGATTCCTGCTCGGAATCATTCCGGGCATCCACATTGATCGCGATGGTCGCGGCGTTCTGCGAGACATCCGAAGTGATGATTTGCACGCCCCATTGACCGACATGCACCGGCGGCGTTTTCGTCAACCAGACATTGCGATAGATGCCACCACCCGGATACCAGCGTGAGGAGTCCTTGGGATTGTCCAAGCGGATCGCAAGCACATTCTCGTCGCCAATCTTCACGAACGGCGTCAGGTCCAGCTGCCACGACGCGTAACCATACGGCCAGCCGCCGACCAGTCGGCCGTTCAGCCAAACACTCGCATAAGCCATTGCACCATCCACTTCGAGCGCGATGCGTTTGCCCGCATCACTCGTTGGCAAACTGAAATGCTTTCGATACCACGCCACCCCCCACCATGGCAGCTTGCCGGTCTCGCCGGGGTATTCCTGCTGGAACGGACCTTCAATACCCCAGTCATGCGGCAGGTTGAGCTAGCGCAGGAACTGTCATTGAAATCCAACTGCGCGAACGAAACCGGCGGCGGTTCGTCAATTGGTCGCAGGAAAGAATTGGTCGCACGAAATGCGTTGCCCGATGGAAGAATCCAAGGCTTCAAATTCGTATAGCTCAAGCTGCCGCCGATATTTTCCGGATCGCCTTTCGCAAACCGCCAGCCGTCGTCGAACAAAACCCGCTCCCGCTGGGCTCTGGCGCTGGCGACAAAATTCAACAAAGCGAGAATCACCAGCAGCCAGACAGGGCTTACCATCCGGCCAATCCATTCGTGCTTCCTTGTTTCCATTCGTGGGTAAACTCTCCCTAGGGGTTCGTTTCTGCCGTCATCGGCTTCGTCAGTTGCGGCGGATAAAGATAACCCATCGCGACGAGTGAAACGTCATTGCGATAGATCGGGTCTTCCATCAGCCAGACGTGGCGGCGTGTGGCCGGAATCGTCGTCGTATAAATGCGCAACTCGCCTGACACGCTCGTGATGATCTCCTCCCGCCAATCACCCAGGATGTCCGCGATTGCGATGACCTTGCCCTCGATCTTGCCAAGCTTCGCGCCATGATATTTCATGATGTCGCCGTCCTTAGTCAAATACGGCTTCACGTAACTGTCGTCCCAATAAACCGGATTCGGCGCGAGCGAGCCAAAATCTTCGCGCGACAAAAGCTTTCCGTCCGTGGCGCTGTAAAGCCAGCGGTCCTTGAGGAACTTCTCGCCGCCGTAAAATTCCATTCCTGGATTCTTCGGATCAATATCCGCCAGCAGTCCCTGACTGTGGATATGCGTCGTCATGTGGTCGCAACCCCAGAGAATTTTCCCCGTCTTCGCATCCGCCACGCAAAAACCGTTCTTTTCCTGAGCCGTCTCGAAACCGTAAGCGATCTCCAGCCCCGGATTGCCAGGAATCACATCGGTCACGTAACACACATCAGGATGGCCCATCTGGAGATTCCAGAGCGCCTTGCCGTTGTCATCAATCACCGCTGCGCCCAGGATGACCTCCTCGCGCCCGTCGCCATCCACATCGGCGGCGTGCATGCCGTGCATGCCTTGCCCGCGAACCTTGGGCGTCTCATCGTCGCCGTTCCAGCTCCAGACCTTCTCCAGTTTCCCGCCAGCGAGATTGTAAGCGTCCACCAACATCTTGGTGTAAGTGCCACGCAAGGCGAGCAGGCTGGTGCGTTTGCCATCCAACTTTGCCATGCCGATCAAATGCCGCGACGCCCGGTTGCCCACCTTGTCGCCCCAATCCGCGATGTCACCCCGCGCCGGCCAATCCACGCGCGCGATCTCCTGTCCGGTCAAACCATCCAACACAGACAGCCATTCCGGCCCAGTCAACACGCGCCCGACCTTGTTGCGATAATCCACGTCGAGCGGCGCGGTCTTGAGCGCCACCTCTGCTTTTCCGTCACCGTCAAAGTCCGCGACAATCATCGGCGACCACCACACACCCTGCTCGATGTTAACGCCCAGATCGCGCCGCCACAGCAAAACGCCGTCGTGCCGATACGCTTCGATCTTGAACGACTCCACACTCGGCTTCCACACGCCGGGATCAGTGACCTGCTGCGGTTGTTTGATGACAAAATCCAATTTGCCGTCACCGTCCAAGTCTGCGATGCCGACCTTGCTGAAAACATAATTACTCTTCAATGCGATGGACTGATACGGCAGTGGTTTGGATTTCGCCGGCAAGGCAGTCGAGTTCACGGCGCCGGTTTCCACACCATTCACAACGGTCTTGAGCAACCAGTAATTGCTCTTGGCCAGCGAAGCTGTCTGGTCCACGAAGTCGGTTGAAACGCGCAACGGCTCGGCGTTCAGCTTTTCCAGCGGCCTGCGATCCGAGGAGCGATAGAGGTTGAACGCCACATTGGCCGGATCGGCTCCCAGCAAACGCCAACCAAGGTAAACCTGCTTCTTGGGCGTCACCATCGCCACCAGTCCCCGCACCAGGACCGCATCGGAACGATAGTAAAACAATTGCTGATTTGACTGCGGTTGCGCCTTTACCGCCCAATCACTCATCCCAATCGACGCATCCGGTTGAATAACCGCAGTTGAACCCGCATTGGTCAAAACATACGTCCAAGCCTGAACCGTCGGCGCTGCCAACAGCCCCACTGCGAGCATGAGCTTGTTCAGCCACCAACCAGGTCGGGCCGATTCGCTCACCGCTACTGTGATGGAATTGGATTTCATATGATACCTTTCGATGCAGCCTATTTCTCCCCAAGTGCCGCGCGCAACTGCGTCACGAATTCCATCGGGACGGCCATCGTCGTCCCGTGCCGCGCATCTTTTGGAAACGCAAGTTTGTCAGTCACATCCTCCCAGTTCTTCAGGTCTTTGGAGCGTTTCCCCTCGTAACGCTTGGCGGTGTAGCCGTCGTAATAGACCAGAAACTCGTCGCCGATCTGTAATGCCGTCGGCCCTTCCACCCAATCGCGCGTGAACGGCGGTTGCAAATCCGTGTACAGGCCCGCCGATGTCGTCGCTCGAGGCGATGCGCAGATGCTTCTTCACCGGCGTCTTCCGCTCGTCCTTGATGATGAGATTGAAACGTCCAAATGCCGGCAGGATCGTCGCGTCGATCACGTTGAAGCCCGGATCGTAGAAAAGCTTCGTCGGTGTAAAGGTTTTGAAATCCTTCGTCGTCGTGGCATACATGCGATGGTTGTTGTCCCCGCTGTTGGCCGTATCGAGGAACTGGTTTGTGATCGTAGTCGCCCAGAAGATCAGGAACTCGCTGCGCTTCGCATCCCAGACAATTTCTGGTGCCCAGCAATTCTTCGCCGCCGGTTCATGAGCCATCACGGGCAAGGCTTGCTGCTCGGACCAGTTGATCAAATCCTTTGACGACGTGTAGCCGATGGTCTTGCCCCACCACGCTGTCGTCCAAACCATGTGAAAGGTCCCGTCCGGCCCACGCACCACGCACGGATCCCGCATGAGTTTCGATTCCCCGACCATCGGTGTCAGCAAACTCTTGCCCCCCTTGAGCGCGTCCCATTTGTAGCCGTCCTTGCTCCACGCGAGATGCAAACCATCCTCGCCATTGCCGGTGAAATAGGTGAACAGATACGCCGTATCCAAATCCGGCGGGGCGGCGGGTGCGAGTTCGGCGGTTTGATTCGCCGGCTTGCCCGAGACCCGATACAACCCCGCGCCATGCACGGCGAGTTCCGGCGCGAATTCCGTTTCAAAATCGCCCAAGTCGCGTTGCTGCCACAGATCGCGCACCTTCGCTTTGCCACTGAAGCCCAAGTCCGCGAGTTTCACCGGCACAGGCTGCGACTTGATTTCGGGGAGTGGTGGATTGGTGAAGATCATGAACTTGACTGTTGCGCCGCGCGCGTGGCCGATAGCAGCATCGTCCAACGCGCCAAACGCCTCAAAGCGCGTCGCCCCCTCGGGCAAATCATACTCAATGACAGACTGGGCATGTACGCCGAGGGCGTCCGCGTAAATCTTGCCGCCCACGCTGACGGGCTTGCCCCCGGCACTCTCACCGACTTTCAACCCGCCCCAACCCGTGCTCGCCTTGGTCCACTGCTGCGCTGTGAGTTTTAGTTCCCGACCAGAACACACTACGCGGGGCTCAATCCAATCTGCGTGATCGCCAAAGCCATCCCCGTCGCCGTCAGTGACGACCAGAAACAACTTCTTCGCTCCGGCAATATCCACATCCACCTTGATTCCCTGCCCAGCCGTCCGGCGCGTAATGAGCGGGCTGGCATAAACGGCTTTTGATTCATTCAACTTCGCCGGTCCGGGCGCGTTGAACAACGCGACGTATTTGTCCTTCGAGTTCGCCACGTCCGCCACCCACGCAACCAGATCACCGCGATGATAAAACTCGCGGTTGCCGCTGCTGGTCTGGTTCACCGCCAGCACTTCGTCGTTCGTCAGCAATGATAACGTGAAGTCATCCATCTTTGTCATGTCGCCACCGTGCATTAGCGGCGACCGCACGATGCTCCACAGCGTCATCAACGTGTATTGCTCGTCCGGCGTGAAGTGCGTCTTGCGCTTACCCATCTCCAGCACTCCCAGCGGCAGCATGTCCGCATCCGGCCAATGGCCCGGTCCGCGCGAGGGATTCCACTTCCGCAACCGCTCGAACTGCTCATGCAACGCCGGCCAGTTGTCCCAGAAATCGTCGCTGATGCGCCAGAGGTTGGCGTGTTGCTGCACATGCTCGGCGGCGGTGAGCGCGGTTTCGCCAGGTGAAAGGCTCAACACCATCGGACGACCCGTGCGATCAATCGCCTTGCGGATGGCCTCGACTTCTTTTTCGTTCGCATGATAGGGGCGGCTCAAATCGTCCACCTTCACATAGTCCACGCCCCATGACGCGATGAGTTCAAACACAGAATCGTAATACGCCTGCGCGCCGGGCTTGGTCATGTCCACGCCATACATGTCGGGATTCCATTCGCAGATGCTGTTGGTGTTGGCAATGTCGCGGGCGCGGACATTCGTACCTTTGACCAAAGTGTTCTCGCGCACCGCCTGCCGGGGAATGCCGCGCATGAGATGGATGCCAAACTTCAACCCTTTGCCATGCACATAATCGGAGAGCGCCTTGAAACCGAGGCCATTCGCCGCCGAGGGAAAACGATTCGCCGCCGGCCAGAGTCGACCGAATTCATCCAGTACCACTTTGGCATTTTGCCGGTAGCTAAAACTGTTCGCGTTCGGCTCATACCACTGGATATCCACGACGATGTATTGCCAGCCATGCGCCTTGAGCTTGTCGGCCATGACATCCGTGTTGGCCTTGGTCTGTGCTTCCGTCACAGTCGTTGCAAAACAATCCCAACTGTTCCACCCCATCGGCGGACGCGCGGCCCACGTGAGGAAATCCTGTTTTGATGGCGCTTCATTCGTTGGCAGTAAATACGCGGCGAGCTTGGAATCTTTCAGACTGCGCACACCTTCAGCCACCATCGCCGCATTCAACTTCGCCCCCGCGAGTGTCGTGTGGGTGTGATCCGTGGGCTTGAAGAACATCTCGCGCACGGTCGGCTCACCGATCTGCTCATAACGCGTCGCAACGAGTTCGTTCAAATCTAGAAACGCCGCCCCGCCCTGCACCGCCGCTTCTTTCGCAAACTTGCCGTAGCCGTTAGCTTCCCGTCCGACCTTACCATCCTTCCAGATATTGCGCGGGATTTGAGCGACAACAATGGACGTC
The DNA here is from genome assembly GCA_049840435.1 of Verrucomicrobiota bacterium. GTDB lineage: Bacteria > Verrucomicrobiota > Verrucomicrobiia > Limisphaerales > JADLHS01 > JADLHS01. Next base: position 95,728 of record JASGKY010000038.1, read on the forward strand.
GCGCCCTTCTCTTTCGCGCCCGCGATGTATTGCCGCAGGTACCAGCCATACGTATGAACCGCCTCCATTTTTCCCACGGTGTTAGTGATGGTCTGCGTTTCCTCGCCGTTGCCTTTGAGCGAACCGCGACCGCGATTACCAGTCAACCCACCACCATCGTTGTGACCAAACTGCATCATCACGAAATCGCCAGGCTTGATCTCTTTCATCACATCGTCCCAGCGCCCCTCCGTGAGAAAAGTCCGGCTGCTGCGTCCGCCGATGGCGCGATTCATCACGCTGATTTTCTGCGTATCAAAATGTTCATCCACGAGACTACCCCAGCCCCACATCGAATCCGCTCCTTTGCCGCTACCGTTGCGCACGGTAGAATCGCCGATCAAAAACAGCGCCGGCCGGGAATTGGTTTGTGCTGCAGCAATGATTGGAAACAAAACGGCGAACAGCAGAAAGATTCCCAGCAGCAACGCGACACGGTGACGGACAATGATCTGGAGCATGAGTGACATCTGGGTTTATCGGACGAATGATGCGGATATGGTGTTCACCCGCACTCAGGCTGACAATAAAAACCAGCTAACCCAAAAGGGTGAGCCCACCTTAAAAACTGCACTAAAGCTGGCGATACTCTCCAAACTCTAATTGCAATCCAAGTTGCTCTCGGGATTACATCCAATTAGTTCACGGCAGCGTGGTCTTGCTCGCGGTCTGAAAACTGGAAGCCTGGATCGGTTTGCCGTTCAACTTTACGCTCTCGAACTGCAACCCAACGGTATTTTCGATCACGAAACCCTTTCGCGCTTCGATGTTCACGTTTTCCAAACGCAGATTCTGGAGCGGGGTCTCCGCGAGCCCCGCGATGCGCCCCGCCGATTCCGCATCCTTCGCTGTCAGATTACGCACGACGATATTCCGAAAGACCGGCATTCCCTGCTCCGGCGACACCGGCTTATCAAACCCCTCCGGCACCCACATTGTGCTGAAGGCATTCATGTTGAAACTGAACACCCGCGCCGTCCCCACGGCGGTGATGTTTTCATACAATATGTTTTCCACGACACCGCCGCGACCGATCTTAGTCTTAAAACGGACGATTTCCTCGCACCCTTCATCGGCACGACAGTTCATCACCTTCACATTGCGAATACCGCCGGAAGTTTCGCTGCCGACAACGACCAAACCCGCCGCGTTGCCGACCCGGCAATCCTTGATGACCACGTTCTCCGTGGGGCGGTTCACGCGCAAGCCATCTGCATCGCGACCGGACTTGAGGCAAATCGCGTCGTCGGCGCACTCGATGTCGCAACCCGTGATCAATACATTGCGCGAAGAATCCACATCAATCCCATCCGAACTCGCGGCCCGGACCGGCGCGATCGGAGCACGAATCGTCACGTCTCGAACTTCCGCACCTTCGCAATAGGTGAGTTGGAGATTCCAAAAGGCCGAATTCTTCAAGGTCACGCCTTGCACCAACACATTGGTAGCGTTCATGAGGTGCACCAGCCGGGGCCGCGGAATCTTAAAATGTGGATCAGCACGATTCGGCGCGCTGTTTCGCGCCTCCCAATATTCACGCCACCAACGCTCACCTGAACCATCAATCATACCAGCACCGGTGATCTTTAAACCCGCCACCCCTTCGGCATTGACCAACGCAGCCGGCCAACGCATCTCTAGTCCGGCGATGCGTGTGTTGATCCACGGGTAATCATTAGTGTTCGACGATCCTTTCAAGATGGCACCCTTCTCAACCACAAGATTGACACCTTGCTTAAGGAAAATTGCCCCGGTGACAAACGTCCCCTTCGGAACAACAATGTCACCGCCGCCATTCGCGGCGCACTGATCAATGGCGGCCTGAATCGCCACCGTGTTGAGCCTCTGCCCATCGCCCACCGCGCCATGCTTAGAAATGACCACGCGCGCCCCCGCACTGCTGGTCTGACTGGAAACAAGAAACAACGCCAGACCGAGGAGCGGAGCGATTGCCCCGCCACGCCTCAGTGCATTAAAAAGAATCTTTGCCCGCTTCATTTCACCCCTTCCGCCGGGTGCAACGGTCGCACCACCGTCAAAGTCACCGGACCAAGCAAGCCACACTCAGTCACGGGCCAGTTTGCCGCGTTGAACGGCTTGTAGTCCTGATTCACAAAATTGATGTCATGGAACTTCTTCCACACCACCCCCTCGCGATCGTAATAACGGATGGCATTGGCCGAGGTGCTGGTCACTTCCACCTCGAGCTGATTGCCAGTGGGGCGAAGGTTGTCCACCAACACCCGGAACGGCGGCAGGATCAGCGTGCCGTAATCCTTCCCGTTCAATTTGACGCGGGCACTTTGATTAACTTTTCCCAACCCAAGCCATGTCAGCTTTCCAGCCGCATTTGGCGCGTCAAATGAAACGCTGTAACGCGCTGTGCCGACGAAATTTTCCATTTCGCTTCCCAATTTTGTCCATGAGATCGGCATCAGACTGACAAATGACGGGGGCTGCGTCGGTCCGCCCGAAATAAATTCCCCCCGCCATTCGCCCTGCACGAACGTGCTGGAATTTACGGTCTGCCAGTAAGGCCAGTTGGCAACGGAAGCCGCTGGTGCTTCGGAGACACGGACGAAGACCGATTCACCCGGCTGAAGTTGGAGATAGACTTCGGCTTGCGACGCATCTGTTGCCGAACTTCGCAGGGCGGCCGCCCCGGATTGTCCGTTCATCGCATCCAACAGGACGGCGGATCGGGCAGCGGTCGCCAACGGAACCCAACTGTTCACCGGTTTCTCACTGCGATTGGCGATGAAATAGTTTCTCCCTCCGTCAAATGAACGGCGGAGGTAAAACAATCCCTCTTGGTCCACCAAAGACTCGCGGCTCACTCCGGCTCGCGCCAGTTCTGCCTCTAGTTCTCCGAACAGGAAACGACCTTTGCCAAGCTGGCTCACTGTCGCCTCTTTCAACAACGCCTGAAACCGGTGCCGGCGCTTCTCTAAATCTCCCAAGCCCGGAACATCCTTCGGCAGACCGCCAGGAAAAATCACCGTCGCCCCAGACTTCGCGAGTGCGACGAGCTTTTCCAGCGTCGGCAGCGGCATGAAATCGCACGGTGGCACAATCACAACCCGATAGTTACCGCCGGGAACTTTGATTTGATGACCTGAAACTTTTGCGGTCGCCAGCTGGCGATCGGACACGTAATCAAACGCGTAGCCACGTTGCCAGAGTTGCTCAGCCGTATGCCCAATGGCGCGCGATTCAAACCAGGCTCGCGCATGCACCGTCAGATGCGGCAGCAACGGTTCTGCCCCAGCCTGTTGCCAATAATCGTGGATAGGCCAGTAGAGTAAAATGTCGTTGGCGGGCTGGTCAGATTGCAACATTGATTGGCAGCGCGCGACGTAATCGTTGAGCGCCCGCGCATCGCGCCAGATGGCATTGCGCGGATTCATCTCGAAGCTGGCATAGAACACCCAGCCCGGCCAGCCGGCTTCGTCCGGCGAATAACACGTGCCGTGATAAAAGACGTGGTTCACGCCGGAGATAAAAAGATCGTCCACCAGATACTTCATGTCAGCCAACGTCTCGGTGAAATGTTCCTTGAGCCACGTACCGGTTTCCGCCGCCACAAATTTGCGGCCCGCCACATGCGCTGCGGAAGAGGCGAACTTGGAAATGAGTTTGTTACGATCCAGCCGGAACATCTCCGTCTCGGGAATATCCGCCAGTGCGTAGAGATCCAGCAGGTTGCCCGGCGAACCATGTGCCTCATTACGCGTGATAAAGCCCCGACGATGTGACCATTTCCCCCATTGCGGCAATGTATCTTCGACCATGATGTCGGAGACTGTTTCGCGATAATCAGCCAGCACCCGGGCGGCGTGTTCGTTGGTTTCGCAGAACAAAGCTGGAAGTTCCGTCTGCAGCTTGTAGCCGCGGCGTTGCGCGAATTGTTTGAAGAAGTCAGGCGACCACTCAGATTTATACTCGTAGGAATCATGATACTGCGCACGCGGCCTCAGCCCATGATAGTCATCAAACGCCTCGGTAAAACCGCGCAAGAAAACCGGCATCGCCTCGCGGGAAATAAGATTAAGCATTGGCCCTTCGCCACCCGGCACCGGGCGTTTCACTTTTTGTGGCGAGAGTTTTTGCGAAATCGCATAAACCTTCCATTCCCCTGCCGGGGCAGTCCAGTTCACCGTACCGTCCGCGGCAATGCGCCCAGTCAATTCAACAGGCGAACCTTTTTTGGGATAAGCTACCAGCGCCTGTGTAACTTTCGGTTCAAACTTTTCGGTAAGTTTTGCCCCAGGCAACAAGTCGAAGGTTTTGACTACAACGGTAGCGTTGCCTTCCCGCTCTCCGACATACGGACCGCCTCCGAAACACCAGCCCGTACCTGTGGTCATATCCACGCCAAGATCGAGCCGCTGCGCTTCGCGGACGGTGTGATCCAACATCTCCATCCATTGTGGTGAAAGATACCGGATGTAACTCGACTCCCAGCCCTTCGCGCCGTAGATGGGGATGATGTGCACACCGCCATAACCCGCCACGCGATAGCGGGTGAGTTCGCGAGTGAGATTTGTCTTGTCCACCGCACTGCCCATCCACCACCAATAGGCCCAGGGACGTTGCTCCCGGGTGATGACCGGCCAGCCCTCAGGTGAAAGCGTGGACGAGTTTTCACCCCACACCAATTGGTGGAATCCCAAAACAAAACAGAAGCCGGCAACTGCACGGAGACATACCGCCGTCCATCGAATTGAGAAGCTATATTTCAAACGAAACAAGAGTGTATGGAGGTTACAATCTTTAGGCAATGAAGGGTGATTTTAGACGAAAGCCATCGCGAGCGGCTCGCGATGGCTTGCTCCAAAAATACGCAAACCAATCACTCAAACACGTCTCGCGCCAGCAGGCAGATTCCTTCGATGTCGTACTGAGTTTGAAACGCTCCCGGCTTTGAATTAAAGACCGTTTTAACTTTTGGGCTCACCTTTTTGAATTCAACACTGATGTCTGTGAACATAACATTCCAGCCTTTGCTCCGACTGTGGGCGAAGTCCGTGCTTGCGATATTCACATCACCGTCAGACTGCCAAGAGGAGCTATCAATAAAATCCATGCCGAACAACTTACGCTTGGGAATCTGGCTAGACTTCTGCATGAGCCGCTGATCTCTTTGCGCTTGAGTCAACGAGCCGTTGAGGGAGAAAGGATCTACGGTCCACGGATTATTGATGTAACTAGTACGAACACTGCCGGCGTTTAGGCTGTCCGGAGGATTCTCCGATGCTGTCAGCAACCCGCGCTTTTCATAATACTGCGACCCTTTGGATGATCCCTTGGAGACTAATGCCGGACAAAAAGCCACCTTCCCGTTACCGATCAACTTTTGCGGATACAACAGCCCCAGCCCCCCCAACTGTTAACGCCAAGAAATTCGAACTGCTGGGGCAATTTCGTACAGCCGCAACACTATTGAAGTACATCCAGTATGTATAGTAGCCGCCCTTGATTTCATTGATGGGATTGCTACCCGCTTTAGTCGTTGGAAATTTCCCATCGTAGTCCTCGGCATACAGCGTATAGCCCAAGCCCCATTGACGCATATTGTTGACGCACTCGGTTCGTTGCGCCTTCTCTTTGGCCTTGGCCAAAGCCGGCAAAAGCATGGCGGCCAGAATTGCAATGATCGCGATTACAACGAGCAATTCGATCAGGGTGAAAGCGCGACGGCTTCCGCCAGCCAGGTGGGGCTTTTTTGGGTTGGTATTCATATTTGACAATTCGCAGTCGGATGTTGGGCAGCTACGCAACAGCGCGGCTTAGTGGTTGGTAGCTTGATTCTATTAAATTATCGCAAAAAAACGGTGGAAACTATCGCCAGTAATGGGGATGCGGGCAGCCTGATCTAGGCAGCAATCCCATTGAGAACAAGTTGGGCTTGGAAACAAAAATCACGTGCAAAGCTGTTCAGTTTAAAGAAAACCGGGGCGTCCATCCGGACGCCCCGGTTCTGTAAGATCGCCATTGCCATTATGGCAGCGGCAAGGTCAACCGATAGAACACCGACGGGTTGCCCGGCACCACCGGCACGAAGACCTGATTAGTGGCAGTTGAACCAGCCACTGCGGTCCAGTTGGTCGAAATACCCACCGCTAACGTGTTAGTCTGCACCTGCAAGGTCCAGCCGAGGTGATCCAGTGGCCAGTTCAGGTTCAGGGTGCTACCCGTAAGCGTGGACGAGAGCGGCGCTGGGTTCGGGTTCAAGCCCGATACCAGCGTGATGCTGCCGTTCACAGTAAGGTTGTTCTGCCAAGTATAGGCAATCTGACCACTTGCATCCGTCGCCGGCAGATTCACCGTGGTGAAGGCCGAGATAGGGCCGTTGAACAACTGGAACGTCGTGCCACTCAGAAGCGTGGGACCGACATTCGTCACGTTCAAAACCGCGCCCGCCCCCGAGAAGCTTGCGGCGGTGAGCCGGTCGCAGTTCTGCGCGAGATTGCTGCGGTTGAGTTCCATGTTCACAGTGCCATTCAAGGCCACGCTACCAGAAACCGCCAGCGTACCCACATTGCCCGCAAGACCGACGTTCACGGTGGAATACTGGTTCGCATTGACACTGCCCAAGATGCTGCCGAAACCGTTGAGCGCTTGGTTGGTGTAGATTTGCACGGTCGCCGTGGTGACGATCAGCGTATTGGTTACCTGTTCCTCGTTGTTATAATCCAACGTCGTCTGGTTCTGAGCATAACCAATTTGCGTGGCATCCAGCGTGCCCCCAGCGAGAGTGATGGCAGCGGAGTTGGTCAGGTTGTTCGGGGCGATAACTTTTAACACACCGTTGCTGACAGTCGTGGTCCCTGAATAGTTGATCAACTTGGAGGACAAGGTGTAGCTGACGATGTTGGTCGGTTCGAACGGATCCGGCAGAGTCACGGTATTCGTGGAGTAACCGACTCCGTCCAGAGTCAAGTTGCCGCTGCCGACCTTGACGAGGCTGTTGTTGACGCCCGAGATGTAGCCATGGAAGTTGGCGGACAGATTTTTTGCACCAATTTCCCAACTGACAGTCCCGGCTTGATCACCAATACCAGCGATGGAACTGCCGCCGGCGATGGCCCCCAAGCGAACCGTCTGCGAATCGCGCGTATGCACGTTGCAACGCTCAAACACAAACAAGGTATTCTCCCCCCCACTGATACCGGTACCATTGAAGAAACGGAAGTTCGAGTTGGAGTTGGTGTTGGCAAATTCCACGACGCCGAGGAAGTTAGAGAAGCTCAGGGCACCGCTTGCCGAAACCGGCCCAATGAAACGATTGGTCGCCGTTGAGCCACCGTTGAATTGACCAGCCCAGATATTGCCTTCCGCAATCGAGTTGAAGATGACCTTCGCGCCGTCCACCGTAGTCACCGAAGTGGGCGTTCCCGGATTGGCGCTGCCACCGGACAAGTAAAGGTGAGCCGTATTGCTGGCAATGAGGGGCCCGCCAACAGCCGCGGGCGCATTCCCGATCCGGAACGTTGCGCCGCCGCCCACAATCGTGCCCCCCGAGTAAGTATTGTTGGCAGCAAAGATGAGGCTGCCACTGAGAAGCTTCACCGCCAAGCCGCCGCCACCCGAACCATTCACGATGCTACCGGTAAAGGTGGTTTCGGCCCCGCCGTTGATGACAATGGTATTGGTGGTCGCAGTCGTATTGTTGGCCACTGTACCGCCACCGCCGGCCAGACCGCCGATAAAGAGGTCATTTGGAACATTGAGCGTGCCACCATTCACCGTGGTGATGTTCGTACCCAAAGCATTCGGATTGGCGGCGACCAATGTCCCAGCCGAGAGTGTAACACCGCCGGCCAGCGTGTTCGCGGCACTCAACGTTTGTGAACCAGTCCCCAATTTCACGAGCGCCAACGTGCCAGAAGTATTTTTCAGCACCCCAGAGAATGAACCACTGCTGTCGTTATTACCAACGGTCAGGATCGAGTTTCCTCCAGCGGCGACGTCCACTGAACCATTGCCGGACAGACCGTTGACCGTGTTGTTGAAACCATTCAAATCAAGTGTGCTCGAGCCATAAATTGCAACGTTGCCAGAGCCAACGCTGGGAATCGCTTCAGCCACACCAACCCGCACGGTGCCATTGCTGATGGTCGTTCCGCCCAGATAAGCATTGGCAGTTTGGAGCGTGAGCACCCCAGCACTAACTTTGGTCAACGCCGTCGGGCCAGCAATCTGCCCAACGCCGGTGAACGTGTAATCATTTGCGGCAGTATCCACCCGCACACTGCTAGGAAGCATAGTCCCGGTCAGATTGACGATCGGATTGGCAGAGCCAGTAGCATTGAACGTAACAGAATCACCGCTGCCGAACTGGGCGAAACCGACGCCATTGTTCCAGTTGGCCGTGCTGAGGCTATCCCAGACGTTGTCCGGATTGCCGCCCTGCCAACTCAGGTTGGCAGACACATGCGAGGAAACGACGAGATTCACATTCCCACCGCTGACTTGGATGTCCCCAATGGTGCCCGCGGCCAGCCCAGCGCCGATCACAACTGCAAACGGTCCGCCCGAGACGGAAACGCTGCCGCTGGCCTGCTGAATCAGGCGATATGTGCCAACCCCCAGCGGCGTGCCGGAGGTGTTGTTGATCGTAAAAAAGTTACCACTCAACGAAATTGACCCTGCCGCGATATACAACGCGGGATGTGTGGTATCTCCGGTGAATGCAGTCGGGGCAAAGGAAAGCGTGATCGGCTTCGCACAAAGGCGAAGCTGCCGCCGACTCCTGCGTTGATCGTTGCAGCCGTCGTTCCTACTCCGACGCCAGTGCCGTTGGCGCTGAAACTCACACTCTCCAAGGCATACGAACCACCCAAAGGAGAAACATCCAGAATTGCGCCCGCCGCCACGTTGACATTGCGGGAATTGGCCAACGACAAGTTGAGGAGCTGATTTGTGGCTGCATTAAAGGACCAGTTGCCAACATAGGTATTTGGCACACCGAGCACCACCGTGCCAGGCCCTGTTGTCGTCAAGACGGTATCCGCTGCACCGCCGGAAACCACCGAGCTGAGCACCAATCCCGTGCCGACTGTGAACACGTCGCTGGCACTGGTGGTTGCTAAAGTCGCCGTGGTAGCCGCATGAGCGCCCACCGCCACACCATTGACACTGGCCGTGCCATTCATGCGCATGGTACTCCCTTTATGCAAATTCATCGAAACTTGATTCAAGGTGACGCCATTGATCTGCAACACCCCCGTGTTGGTCACGGTGGCGGTATTGGCAATACTGAAGGCGAGCGGATCTTTCACGATCAAGGTACGTCCCGGATGCTGATCACCGTTCCCGCCCGGAAATCATTCGGACCAGAGAGAATCCAAGTGCCGGCACCCTGCTTGGTCAAGCCATTAGCCCCAGTAGTGGTCGTGCCCGCCGAGAGCGCGCCAACGGTGTTCGTTCCGGTGTTACTGCCATCCAACCGGAATTCCGTACCGCGAGTGTTGGCGCTGTTGTTGGTCATGCTCTCGATATACAGCGTAGCCGCATTGGTCGAGTTATTGATGAGGTTGTAAATGCCCGCGGTACTGGCGGGCAACCGCACATTCACAGGCCCAAGTATCTTCTGACTGTTAGTCACCCCTGCGGTCATTTGAATGGATCCGTTATGGGAGACAAACAGCACCCCTGTCATGACAAAATTTGTATCCGTGATATTGACCACTGGATTGCCGGGCTTGATCACATAAGCCCCCACGTTCGGCGTGTCGAAGGTAATCCCGCCAATATTGCGGCTGCGGGGAAACGCCGTGCCGATGGTAGTCGCATCATCCGTTAAAATGGGGTTGCTCTCGCCACCGATCCCGCCCACCAAAGGCGAGTTAATCGTGATGACGTCATTATTGACGTTGTTTGCAGTGATGTTGAGCCCGCCCGGAACAGCTTTGGCTACCCAGTTATTGATATTCGTCCACTGAGTGCTTACTGGATTATTGGTCCACGTTTGATTCGCCGCAAACGCGGACGGAACAGCGGCGACGGCCAGCAAAGCAGCCAGTCGCCGAGTTAATTTTCGGAGGGGTGGGGTGGTTTTGGTTTTCATGACTTGGTTTTACTTGGGTTGGAGTCGGAAACTTTCGGAAGAGAAACAAGCGTCAACGATGCATAGACCTTGGCACAACGGGGTGAAAATCCTTCAGGCGCGCAACATCGCCTGATGCAGATTGCATATTTTGGCTCATCATTGGGACAAGCTCAGCATTGCATACCCAACTGATGCTTCCCATCGCCAGGTACTGGTGACAACTGGTGATGACAAAACATCCCCAGTACAACCCCAGGCGCAGCAAATCAGGGGAAGGATATCGCTTTAGTTGGGAAAAAATGAAAGAGACAGAGGCGAAACTTTAACGGTACGCTGCTTGGAAGCGCAGGAGAGAACTTTGCCGTCGCCGAATTACAACCGGTCAACGCGTCACCGGAGTCATCGCCCCTGGCAACGCAGCTCGACCTAGGTGTTTGGCGACGGCCTCGGTGCGCGAGCGCACGTGCAGTTTTTCGTAGATCTTCCGGATGTGCGTGTGGACGGTGTCGTAACTGATACTCATGGCTTCCGCGATTTCCTTGTAGAGAAACCCCTTGGCCAGCAGCTCCAGCACTTCCTTCTCGCGCGGGGTGAGATTTTCAAACTCTTTGGAGGAGTTTCCAGCTTGCTGAAAAGAGGCTACTACTTTGCGGGCGATGTGCCCTGTCATCGGCGACCCGCCATTGAACACCTCGCGTACTGCATCGAGCAGTTCTGCTGGAGGGGTTTGCTTGAGCAGATACCCGGTCGCCCCGGCTGACAGGGCCTGAAAGATCAGCTCGGTGTTTTCGTACACCGTCAGCATCATCACTTGCGTGTCAGGCAATAACGGTTTGAGCTGCCGCACACACTCGACTCCATTCATGCCCGGAAGATTGATGTCCATCAACACCACGTTGGGTTTGAGTTTGGGCAAGGCCGCCAAGGCCTCCTCGCCACTGACGTATTCGCTCACGCACTCAAATCCAGGAGACAATTCGATGAGCTTGCCTAGGCTACCGCGCAGGCGCGCGTTATCTTCCACGATTGCGACGCGGATTCTTACTCCTCCATCCTCTGGGATTGTTCGGACCATCTTTTGACTTTTCATAAGCTTCAACCCATTGGCTCGCTCCTGCCAGTCACCAGTTCTGGTGAGCGGATAATTCCAAGTTCGACGCTCAACTCCACCCGCGTGCCGGCGCTCTTGGCACTGACAATAATACACCGCCCACCGATGGCACTCAACCGCCGCCTCATGTTCTCTAAGCCGTGGCCAGAGAGAATACGGTCTGGCTGCAACAAACGCGCGCCCCCCCCTTCCTCTTTAGCAGCTTCCAACCCGCGCCCGTTATCCTCGATGACAATGCTGAACGCCGTCGGCCGCACCTCAACTCGCAGCCAAGCCTCCGTCGCCCGGGCGTGCTTTACCACATTGTTCAAGGCTTCCTTGATCGTGAGAAACAGATTGTGGCGAACCTCTGCCGGCAACGCGTAAGGCGGCAATTCCGCCGGCACATCGAGACGACACCGGATGTTCGCCACACTGAGGTAATCCTGTGCGAACTTGGTCACATACGACACTAGGCTGTCGAGCGTGTCGTTGTGCGGATCAATCGCCCAGACGATTTCATCCATGCTCCGCGTCAACTCGCGCGCCATCTCAGAAATCTGCCCCACATGATTCGGCAACTGCTGCGGCGTGTCGCGGCGCGCCAGCTCGCTCAACAGCGCAATGTGCGTCAACCCCGCGCCAAGATCGTCATGAATGTCCTTCGCAATACGCGCCCGATCGCGTTCGATGGCGCGTTGCCGCTCCACCTGTTCCAGTTTGCGTCGGTACCGCCGCACATAAATCCGGCGCACCGCAAGCACAACAAAACCTAAACCCACCGCCGTCGCAAACAGCTTCGCCTCCCAACGCTCGTAAAAGTGCGGCTGCACCACGACCAGCATCGCCGCGCCGCCCTCGTTCCACACGCCGTCATTGTTGCACGCCTTGACGACAAACCGATACTCCCCCGGCAGCAAATTATATTGCACAAACCGCTGGTTACTCGCTTCGCTCCATTCACGGTCCAGTCCCTCCAGCTTGTATTTGAACCGCACCCGATCCGGCGACACGAAACTTAGCCCGGTAAATTGAATCCGCACCTGTTGTTTTCCCGGCGGTACCACCAGTCGCAATAGCGCAGTGCCATGTTGTGACGGATGCTTCTCCACGGTTCGCTCCGGTTTTGTTTCCACGCCATCAATCATCGCACTCTCGATCAAGATTGGCGGCGGCAACGCATTCACACTCACCTCGTCAGGGCGCACCGACACCACGCCCTTCAAGGTCGCAAACAGCAATCGCCCATCTCGCGTCCGCCAACACGCCGGCTGATAACCTTCCGAGCATTCCAGCGACGGCAATCCATCATAGCGTCCATAGGCCTGTACAGTTGATGGTATCGCGCCGACCTTGGGCAAACTCCGCCAACTCCGTCTTGTCCACGTGAAAAATTCCTTGCTTCGATCCCATCCACAGCCGCCCCGCGCCATCATCCAAAATCTGGCAGATGACATCATCTGGAAAACCATCCTTGGTCGTATAGCGCGTGAACTTGCCATCCTGAAACCGCAACAACCCGCCGCGAAACGTCCCTGCCCACACCACGCCATTCGCATCCGCCAGCAGCGACCAGATCGGTTGATTGCTCCCCACATCTTGTGTGCGAAAGTTTTGCACCCCATTCGTCGCCACCCGCGTCAAGGTCCCGTCGCCTGCCCCCACCCAGATCGCGCCATCCGCCGCCTCCGCCAACGCGCGCACCTCCGTCCGTGCCACGCCTGCGTCGGGATAAAATTGCCGGAACTGATTCCCCGTGACGACACCCAAGCCGCTCTTTCGCCCCAACCACAAGCGTCCATCGCGTGCCTGCAACAACACTTTCACGCTATGCACTTCCGGCGTAAACGGCGTGAAACGTCCCTCGGTGACGAAATGCAAATCCTCATCGCCCGCGCTCGTCCAGAGTTTGCCACTGCGATCGGGATACACGCTAAACACAAACCCCCGCCGCGCCCCGCCATGCAATGAAAACGCCTGCCACTCATTGCCAAACCAGCGATGCAAGCCGCCGCCAAACGTTCCGATCCAAATCGCGCCCGCGTCATCTTCCGCCACGCTGACCGTCGTCTTCGCCGCCGTGCTCGCTCCTGGCGTCAGCACACTGAATCGTTTCTCCCGGATGCGCACCAAACCACCACGATCCACCCCCACCCAGATGTTGCCCTCACGATCTTCATGGAATGAGTCCACGCGTTCGCCGGGGAAATTTTCCTCCTCCGTCAACTGCCTTACTCGCCCGTCCGTGCGCACGTGAAACAAGCCACGCCCGTAGTCGTAAAGCCAGACGCCGTGCTTGGTGTCCTCATGCAGTCCGGTACGATCCCGCCAGCCAGTAAACAAATCTCGCGCTTTCTCGATTTCAAACGTCCACTCACGCCCCCGCGATTTGCGGACGCGCCCATTCGCAATCGTCCAGATGTCTCCGCCCGGCAGCACCCGGATGAACGACACATTCAGCGTCGGCTCGCCGTTCGTCGGCGTCATCGTTTCGAACCGGCTGCCATTCCACACCGCAAACTCCCGCTCCGTTGCTGCCCAGATGCGTCCCTGCGCATCCGCCGTCAGTGCGTTGACGTCCGTTCCCGCCAAACCGCCATTGCCCGGCATGGCTTCAAACGTCGAGCCGCGCAGGCGATACATCTTTTGATCCCGCCCGCAACACCATAAATCTCCCGCCGCATCTTCTGCGACATTATGCGCCGCGCTCGCGCCCGGCGAACGCAAGGTTTCCCAGCGATTCGTCCCGACCGCCTCCGGTCGCAATCGGATGAACTCGCCCGTGCGCAGCATGAACATGAGCCGGTTCGAGCGCGTGGAAATCAGCGTCACCCCGGCATCAGCCACACCTTCGCCCAGCCATTCCAAGGTAAACTTGCCATCGCGATACGACGTGATTGAGCCATCATGCCCGCAAATCCAGAGCGTGCCATCCGGCATGGAATAGAGCCGGCGCATCCGCGCAGTTCGCAATTCCGGCGTGCTCACCGGATCAAACAACACGGAACGTTCGCCGTCAAAACGCGCCAACCCATCGTAAGTTCCCACCCAGAGATAGCCGTCGGAAGTCTGCGTGATAGCCGTCACGGAACTACTGCGCACGCCCTTCTCCCCGCCCGTGGTCACATCAATGAGATAATCCCCAGCATCACTGGCCAATGCTGGAAGCTGAAATAGAAAAAGAAGCAAACCTGCCGCCGCAATGGCGCCCCGCGCGCGCAAAGCAACGCGGAAAAACGAGTGGCAACCATTGGAAATCACGCCCTCACCCTGCCCTCACCTTGAAACGAAAACAAGAACGAAGCCTGAACTCAAAAAACGGATCACGAAAACCACACCCTAAACTCATTCGCCATCAGCAATCACCCACAACGCCTAGCTTTCAACGCCAGTACCCTTTCTGAGTTTATGAGTTTCGGCTTTGCCTATCCCTTTTCAATGCACGCGTACGCATTGTGATTATGGATGCTCTCCTGATTCTCCGCCTCCACCTTGTACCACGTCACATCCGGATGCGCGTTGAGCTTCAGCGCCACGTTGCGCACCAGGTCCTCCACGAACACCGGATTCTCATACGCGCGCTCCGTCACCGCCTTTTCGTCCTCACGCTTGAGCAACGCATACAACTCTGAACTCGCCGAGCTTTCCATGATCGCAATCAAATCCTCGATCCAGATCGGCTTCTTGAACCGCACCTGCACCGTTACTTCGCCACGCTGATTGTGCGCGCCGTATTTCGCAATCGCCTTCGAGCACGGGCACAACGTAGTCACGTTCGCTTTTACCGTCAGCACAAAATCAATCTCCCCCTTGTTCGCTGACGCATCGAACCGGGCGGTGTAATCCATCAAACTCTCCTTGCCCGACGCCGGCGCTTTCTTCGACATGAAATAGGGAAACTCCATCTCCAGATGCGACGTCGCCGCCTTCAACTTCTCCTGCAACTCGCTCAAAATCTCCCGGATGTTCTCCACGTGAATCACCTCGCCGTGTGCATTGAGCACCTCCACAAAACGGCTCATGTGCGTCCCCTTGAACTCCTTCGGCAAATCAACAAATAACCCGATCGTCGCCACGGTATTCTGCACCGCATGCGCCTTGTCACGCACTTGGATGGGAAAACGCAGCCCGCGCACGCCCACCTTATCAATCCGCAATTGGCGATGGTCACGCTCGCTCTGTTTGTCTGTGAGCTTGGCGCGCTTCACGAGTTTGGTTCCGCTGATTCGACTCATGCTTCAGATTAGCAAGCCCGCATGGTTTTGCAAAAAGCAATTCCAGCCAGCACTTGGCTCTTTCACCGCGGCTTTGACCATATTTATGCTGAACTTGCCCTTTGACTTGATGGCTCAGGCTGTTTATCACCTCGCCATGATAAAATTGAAATACGTCATCGCCACTGCCACGGCGATTCTCCTGTCGGTCGTTGCTCAGGCCGAAACCTTTCGCCTCGCCGCGTACAATGTCGAAAACTACCTCGACAAGCCCACCGAGACGCGCAAGAACGTCAAATCGGAAGCCGCCAAGGCCAAGGTCCGCGAAGTCATCCTCGCCATGAAACCCGACGTCATCGCTTTCGAGGAAATGGGCAGCTTGAGCGCCTTCCTCGAACTGCGCGACTCGCTCAAAAAGGACGGCCTCGATTTCCCGCACTACGAACACGTGAAAGGCTTCGACACCAACATCCATGTCTGCGTGCTGAGCAAGTTTCCCATCGTGGCGAGCCGTTCTCACACCAACGAAAACTTCCTGCTCAACGGCAAGCGCTTTCAAGTCAGTCGCGGCTTCAGCGAAGTAGATATCAAGGTGAATGACAACTACCAATTCACCCTCCTCGGCGCGCATTTAAAATCCCGACGCGCCATCGCCGATGCCGACGAAGCTGAACTCCGCCTCGAAGAAGCCAAACTCCTCCGCGCCATCGTGGACAAACATCTCGCCACCAAGCCCGACGCCAACATAGTTGTCCTCGGCGATCTCAACGACACCTACAATACCAAAGCCATCAAGGAAGTCGTCGGCACCGGAAAGAACAAACTCGTGGACACCCGCCCCGCCGAACAAAACAATGGCGACAACCTCCCTAATCCCGCCAACCCACGCTACTCGCCGCGCAACGAAACGTGGACTCATTACTACGGCGTGGAAGATTCCTACTCGCGCATTGATTACATCCTGCTCAGTCCCGGCATGGCCAAGGAGTGGGTAAAAGACCAGAGCTTCATCCCCGTCGTGCCGAACTGGGGTCAAGCCTCCGATCATCGCCCGGTGCTCGTCACGTTGGAAGCCAACGACAAGTAATCCCCGCGTATGATTCCGCTCGAAGACAATTTCACCGACATCCTCGGCAAAGCCCAACGCGGCCTTAACTTGACCGATGTTCAACTCGCCACGAAGACTCGCCTACCCGCCGAGTTAATCACCAAAGTTAAAGATGGTCTCGCAGACGAAACCGTGTTGGCCAAACTCGCGCCCGCGCTGAATCTCAACGCCCGCGCCCTCATCGCTGCCGCAAAAAAATCCTGGCAGCCGCAACCCATCACCTGCGACGGTCTCGCGCAGTTCAACACGCCGTTCTTTGACATGACCGTCAATGCCTACGTCGTCTGGGATCACACCACGCGTGAAGCCGCACTGTTCGACACCGGCGCCGATGCTCGCCCTGCGTTGGATTTCATCGCCAAGGAAAAGCTCACGCTCAAATATCTGTTCATCACCCACACGCACACCGACCACATCGCCGACCTGGAAAAAGTCCTCAGTGAAACAAAAGCGGAATGTTTCGTCGGCGACCGTGAACCCAAACTCGCCGCCGCGAAACCATTTGAAGCCGGGCGCACCTTCCCCCTCGGCGGCCTCTCCATCGAAACCCGTCTCACTTGGGGACACGCTGAAGGCGGCATCACCTACGTCGTAGATGGCCTCGAACATCCCGTCGCCATCGTTGGTGACGCCGTGTTCGCCGGTTCGATGGGCGGCGGCGCGGTTTCCTACGCCGACGCGCTCTGCACCAATCGCTCCGAAATCATGAGCCTGCCCGCCGTTACCATCCTGTGTCCCGGCCACGGCCCACTCACCACCGTCGGCGAGGAACAACAACACAACCCCTTCTTCGCCGCCTGACACAACCAATGTGTCAGCACAACTTAATTTCATGAACGAAACCATCGCCTTTGTCGGAGTCGGTCGCATGGGCGCCAACATGGCCCGCCGCCTCAAAGACCTGAACTACCGAATCACCGCCGTTTACGACGTCCACGCCCCCAGCGCCCAAGCCCTCGCCACGGAACTCGGCGCCAAAGCCTGCACCACTCTTGCGGAAGTCACCGCCGCTGCGGACATCATCTTCACCGTTGTCACCGATGATGCCGCGCAACGAAAAGTTTTCGCCGCGTCCGGCGACAGCCTGCTCGTCGGCGCGAAAGGCAAAACCTTCATCAACTGCGCTACCCTCAGCCCGGAAGTTCACGTGGAAATTGAAGCTGCAACCTCACGCGTCGGCGCTTCCGCGCTCGAAGCCTGCATGGCTTCCAGTATCACCCAGGCGCGCAACGGCACGCTCTTCCTCATGTGCGGTGGCCAACGCAGCGTCTTTGATCGCCTCCAACCGCTGCTCAAAACCCTGAGCGACGACGGCAAACTCCTCCGCTACATCGGCCCGGCTGGCACGGCGGCGCAGGTCAAAGCGCTCGTCAACATGGTCATGAACATCAACACCGCCGGACTCGCTGAAGGACTCGGCCTCGCCACCGCGCTCGGGCTCGATCCGAAAGTGGTGATGGAAGTCTTCTCGCAGACCGGCGCGCACAGCCGCGTCATCGTCACCGACGGCGACGACATGATCAATCGCGAGCACTCCTGCTTCTTCTCAGCTGCACACGCCGCGAAGGACAGCGGCATCGCCCTGGCACTCGCACAGAAACAAGGTTTGAACCTCCCGCTCGCCACCGCCACCAAAGCCCAATACGACCGCATGGTCGCCACCGGCCTGGGCGAACTCGACAAAAGCGGCATCGCCGAACTGACCTTCCCCGGCCGCGGGCCGAAATGATGCTTGGTCACAGGCTTGGATTGCCGAAGCCGGAACTTATGCGTATTGATGGCGTTAAACTCCAGAAACTGCATGAATAAAACCTACTTGCTTGGACTCGCCTGTGGCCTCGCACTCATTGCGGGCTGTGCGACCAATCATCCAACCTCCGATTCAAACCGTCATCCCCCGGTCGCCGGGGATTTACCGAATGCCAATCTGCTGGTGATCTCGGCGGTCTATGGTTCTGGAACGCATTTTGTTGATGTGACCTATCGCGTCAACGATCTGCTGCGCCAGCCCGGCGTCGAATTCTTCGCCCGTCCCGAGTGGTTGCACGCTGATCCGACGCCCGGCTGGAACAAGGCGCTGGTAATCATCTTTGATCACAAAGGCCAACGCCGCATCTTTACCGCTGGCGAAGGTGGTCGTGTGAGTGTTGATACTCTCTTGGATGCAAAGAAGCCAAAACCAGCTTTGAAACGCCCACAGCCAGCGAAAGCTGAGAAGCAAAGCGAGTGACGCTCAGTGCTAGCTTGCGCTCCGCAGTATGAACAACCCAAGCGCTTCCGCCGGCAAAGCACAGTGGTGGCTGTATCTCATCGGCATATTACTGATTTACATTGGGGTGAGTTGGTCCACTGCCATTGGCTATTCCAGCATTCCTGAAATTCGTTGGACTGCGGGATGTGTTTTGGGGCCATTTTGTCTCCACGCCACTCGCCGGCTTCCATTTTGCATTACAGTGGTTTGTCAGAAAAAGAATCCGGCGACTTTGCCCTTTGAAACCATTGTTTGAAACGCTTGTTCTCAATCTGCCTATTGCAACGCTCATGTGCGGCATCGTCATCGGAGCCTACCGCAACACAGCGGCACAACCGGTATTTGAAAGGTTTGTGGCAACACCTCTTCCACCCTCGGCCAAAATCATCGCTCATGGCGGCGGCCAAATGAATTTTTCGGAAGGCGTAAGAATTGGAATTTGGTTCGAAATCCAGCCGGGCGATCTGAACAAATTAATCGAAGGCGGTGGATTTCATGTTTACGAGGATAAATTCGACTACAAGCACTGGAAGGAAAGATTTTGGCATTATGCTCGCCTCGATATTCCGCTCACTCCTCCTTATCAAGTTTTTCTCCGGGAGTCTCGACCGAAAACAAACACAACCCACGTAACGTACATCGAAGACACAAAATCTACCTCTCACGATGTCGCCGCCGTCTCTTACGAAGTCAGCGAATATCTGTTTTACCCCTCCAACAGCGTGTCGGTTTTTTACCTGCGATTCGCCAAATAGATCAGTCGTTTTTTCAATCACCGCAACAGCGCCTCTGCATGCTTCCGCGCCGCGTCGCTTTGCCCTCCGAGCATCCGGGCGAGCTCGGTGACTCGGGATTTCTTGTCCAGCAAGGTGATCTCGGAAGTCGTCCGCCCGTCCTTCACCTGCTTGGTCACCACGTAATGCGCGTCGGCAGGAGCAGCCACTTGCGGCAGATGCGTGATGCAGAAGACCTGTCGCTTGGCGGCAATCTGCTTCATCTTCTCGCCCACCGCATTCGCCGTTTCGCCGCCGACGTTGGCATCCACTTCGTCGAAGACCAGCACGGGGATTTCATCCTGGGCCGCCAACACGGTCTTCAGCGCCAACATCACCCGCGCCATTTCCCCGGACGACGCTATTGCCCGCAACGCCTTCAGCGGCTCACCGACGTTGGGGCAGAATTGGAATTCAATCGCATCCAAACCTGATGCGGAAAGTTCAGCGGCAAACTGCGCAATATCAAACTTGCTCTGCTTGAATCCTAAATCGGCGAGTTGTTTCATCGCGGCTTTGGCAAGTTGCGGAATGATTTTCTTACGCTCGGCAGTGAGTTTGTTGCCCAACTTCTTCAAATCAGCATCCAGTTTAGTCAACGCCGCGTTCAGCCGGACCAGTTCTGCATCACGAGATTCCAACGCCTGCAACTTCTGTTTCGCCTCCGCACCGAACGCGATGACTTCGGCAAGGTTCGTACCGTATTTGCGCTTGAGTGAGTGGATGAGATTCAAGCGCTCGTCCAGTTCGGCGAGGCGTGCGGGATCAACGTCCACTTTGTCCGCGTAGCGGGAAAGCTCCGTCTGCAAGTCGCGCAGCGTGCTTACACCCTGCTCGTGCAATTCCATCAAGGTGTTCGCGCCCGCATCTACTCGTTGCAGCTCCTGCAAGGCCCGGCCAATGACCCCCGCCTGAGTGAGCAATGAATTCTCACTCTCACTCAAGACATCGAGCGCCGCCTGACTCAACTGAAGCAAACGCGCGGCATTGCTGGTGCGATTATGCTCCTGAGTCAATGCCTCCTCCTCGTCCGGCTGCAAACGCGCGGCTTCGATCTCCTGCACTTGAAAACGCAGCAGATCCAACTGCTGTGCGTAAGTCTTCTCATCCACGATGAGCCCCGACTTTTCCTCCTCCAGCTTGGTCCGTTGACTGACAAGCGCAGCGAAATCCGTGCGCAACGATTCCAGCCCACCGAATGCATCGAGAATGGCGAGTTGCTTGGCGGGATGTAGGAGCGATTGATGATCGTGCGGGCCATGCATGTCCACTAGCCATTCGCCGAGTTCCGCCAGCGTGCTCAGTGTCGTAGCCGAACCATTGACGAACTGGCGATTCGTTCCCGCCGAGGTGAACGTGCGCTTCAAGACGAGTTGCCCGTCCTCGCATGGCTCCAGGCCATTCTCATCGAGAAAGCTTTTCAGCGGCACGCGGAGTTTGGCGGTGTCAAACAAAGCTTCCACCGAGCAGGAATCGCTGCCGCTGCGGATGAGCGAACGGTCAGCGCGCTGGCCGAGCACGAGATTGAGCGCGCCGAGGATGACAGATTTGCCCGCGCCCGTTTCGCCGGTGATGACGTTACACCCAGGCTGGAGTTCCAGCGTCAGGTCGCTGACGAGAGCGAGGTTTTTGATGCGGAGCGTCGTGAGCATGATTCAGCGCGGCGGAAATTTGGGGAGGCAAACCGGTTTCGGCAATCGTAAAAGTGTCGCTTGCTGCCAATCCGCAGAAATATTCTTACCGTTCCCTGACAACTGCGCTATTGGTGTAAGCATGTCATCGCGACTCAAGGACAAGTGGGTTTTGATTACCGGCGCATCCAGCGGCTTCGGCGCGGCGGCCGCCAGAGCGTTTGGCGCGGAAGGCGCGAAGCTATTGCTGGGCGCGCGGCGGGTGGAACGACTGGAACAAGTCGCCGCCGAAGCGCGCAAGGCGGGGGCGAGTGAGGCGTTGGTCCACGCCTTGGATGTCAGCCAGACCGCCAGCGTAGAAAAATTTGTCGCGTGGGCGAAGAAGAAGATTGAGGCCCAATCCTCCGGCGTCGGCGGCTTGCACGTGTTGATCAACAATGCGGGCGGCGCCCATGGACTCGACACCATCGCTGAAGGCAAGGACGAGGATTGGGAAACTATGCTCCAGACCAATGTGCTCGGCGTGTTGCGGATGACGCGCGCTGCGTTGCCGCTGATGCCGCATCATGCTGGAGCGAGCATTCTCAACATCGGCTCGTATGCGGCGCACGTCGCTTACGAAGGTGGTTCAGCTTATTGCGCCGCCAAGGCGGGCGAACTCAAGGTCACGCAGGTGTTGCGGCTGGAATTGAACGGCACAGGCATCCGTGTGAGTTCAATTGATCCTGGGCTGGCCCGGACCGAGTTCGCGATGGTGCGCTTCAAAGGCGATGCGGCGCGGGAGCAAAAACTCTACGAAGGCACTCAGCCGCTGGTTGGCGAAGACGTCGCAGAGATTCTCGTCTGGGTAGCGAGCCGTCCACCGCATGTGAATATTGACGAGATGCTCATCAAACCGGTGGATCAGGCGGCGATGCACAAACTGCATCGGCGGAAGAACTGACCCCCACCAGTATGCGTTGGAAGCTGGGTGTTCTGCTTCGCCTAGAACCCGCGGTTCGCCCGCCACAACAATATCCCTCCGATGGCTTGAAACAACAGATTGGGTAACCACAGGAGCAAATGCGGATACCATTCGGGGTGATTTTCCAGCGACAACCCGAGCATGATCAAACCGTAGTAAACCGCGACAAGCACGATTGCAGTAGCGAAACCGATGTTAGTCTCCCGCCGCTGCACTCGGATACCGAGTGGAATGCCAATCAAGGCAAACCCGAAGCAGGCGAAGGAAAACGCCAACTGACGGTGCATTTCCACACGCATTGGACTGGTAAGTTTGGCGAGTTGGGTCTCAATGAATCGGCCACGCTCGGAATCAGGCACATCTTTGGAATCACCCAGGACCCGCTCGCGCACCGCCGCTATTTCGGCCCGCAATTGGGTAAAACTCATGTTGCCGACCTGAGTCCGACCGACACGATTATAATTCGCCAAGTCATAGGTGAGCTGAAACAGCTCAAGTGAAGTGGTTGTTGCTTGATCACCTTGAAAACCGACACCGCGGGCGTTGTATAATTTGAACACCGCGATCTGATTCGTCCCGCTCGTCTCCAACTCGATGCTGCCGCGGGGCGCAACCCAACTCATCAGTTGGTTTGTCCCTTTGCCCAAATTGTAAACCAGCACGCCTTCCAAATTCCCACCTCGATTCTTGTTAATATAGATGAGGTATCCCGGAACATCGGTGATGTATCGCCCTTCCGGAATCTGTGCGACGGAAAAATCCTTGGTGAATTTGAAAATCAATTGTTTGAACGCGGCTCGAGAGCTCGGGGCGAGCTCCAAGTTCGCCCAAGCGCTCAATCCACACAACCCGAGGCTAAGCAGCAACAACGGTCCGGCAAGCGACAGCAGACTAACACCGCCAGCTCGGGCGGCGGTCAATTCCAGATCCGCGCTAAACCGTCCAAAGACGAGCAGCACTGCCGTCAACATCCCCATCGGCAACGCGTAGGCCAACACGTAAGGTAACAGCAACCCAACGGCCTTGGCGACGATGCCGAGGGATGCCTGCCCACTAACCAACATGGTCAAGACCTCGCGCATCACATTTCCGACTACGAGGACAAACGTGAAGACCAACACCGTCATCACCAGAGTGGCGATGACTTGTCGCAACAGATATTTGTGCAGGGTTTTCACCGGACGCGGCGACAATCTGCTTGCTCAACAAGGGCGAGACAATGAAAAGAATTCCCCGGCGCGCCCCAAAGCGTTCAATACACCTTGCGCAGATTGGAAGGCAGAATGTTGAGTTCCATCCGATATTTCGCCACCGTGCGACGCGCGATGACAATGCCTTTGTCCTTGAGCATCTTCACGACCTCTTGATCAGACAACGGCTTGCTCGGGTCTTCGGCTTTGAAGATTTCAGCAATCATGTCCTTCACGCTGGTGTTGGACACATTCGCGCCGGTGTCCGTTTGCAGACCGGCAGTGAAGAAATACTTCATCTCGAACACACCCTGCGGGGTCTCCATGTATTTGCCGGAGACGGCACGGCTGACGGTGGTTTCATGCACACCGACCACTTCGGCGACCTGAACCATCGTAAGCGGCTTGAGATGCGCCACACCTTTATCCATGAACTCGCGCTGTCGTTTGACAATCTCGCGCGCGATGTTGCCGATGGTGCTCTGGCGCTGGTGCAGACTCTTGATGAGAAATTTCCCGGCGCGGATCTTTTCGCGGATATAATTCTTCACTTCCGCGCTATTTTCCCCTTGCGCCATCAGGTCTTTGTAGACGTTGCTAATGCGGAGATGCGGAATGTGCTCGTTGTTGGTGCTGACGACAAAATCGCCGCCGCTGCGTTTCACGAACACTTCCGGGAGAACAAACTGATCCACCGCAGAAAGGAACGCCCGCCCCGGGCGCGGCTCAAGCCGTGCAATAGACGCCAGTGATTCTTGGACTTCTTCAACCGTCGCGCCCGTGCCCCGCGCAATTTCCGGAATGCGCCGTTTGCCGAGGGCATCCATGTAATCGCGCACGATCTCGTATTCCAACGACTCCGTCTGCTTCTCGCGCTCCAGCTGAATCATCAGGCACTCGCGCAAATCACGCGCGCCGACGCCCGCGGGCTCAAACGTTTGGATGACCTTCAACACTTCCAAAATCTTCTCACCCGAGACATTCGCAATGGCGGCCACTTCCTCGACCGACGCCTTCAGATACCCGTAATCGTCAATGTTCCCGATGATAATTTCCGCAATGGGCACATCCACCGTCGGCAACGCGGAATCCCGCACCTGCTCCAACAAACTCTCCGCCAACGACGTTGCCGCGACGAGCGAATCGAACATGAACTGCCGCTTCTCCTCATCTTCAGCAGAAGATCGCGTGGGCGTGTTTGTCTGGGAAAAATGGTCGCGCCAGTCTTGATCGAGTTGCACGAGCTTCTCAAACTCAGCCTGAAAATCATCAACCGCTTCGCCACCGTCCCCGCCCTCAGCATGATCCGGGGCTTCGCCGTTCAATTCCGCTGGGGGTTCAGCCGGATCGGAAGCTTCTGCCGGACTGTCTCCCTCTACATTCCGATCGGCCATGTCGGGTTCTGCCGCCGCCAGCTCCATCTCTTCCAGTACGGGATTCTGCTGCAGTTCTGCTTCCACCAATGCCTTTAATTCTAGCGTTGGGGCTTGTAGCAACGCCAAACTCTGCTGGAGTTGGGGAAGCCAAAACCAGGGATTGCGTCAACCGCTGCGACAGATGTAAGCCTTGCGCCATAATCGAGACCTGATTCTAACCACGAAACCGCATGACACAAGGCTGAACTTGGCACGCGGCTGGCTTGGGACAGAATTTAAACCGGATTTTCACTACTCTTGGCTTATCGGGCAAAAACATTTCGACTTAACAAATAATTTCTTTCGCCTTGCCGCACCTTCGTTCAACCCTGTGACGGTGGACACGCACTTTCTCCTCGGCCCCGCCGGCAGCGGCAAGACTTTTCGCTGCCTCGCGGAAATCCGCCGTGAATTAATCGCGTCACCCGATGGTCCACCGCTCCTGTTACTTGCGCCGAAACAAGCCACATTTCAACTCGAACGCCAATTGCTCGCCGAGCCCGATCTGCACGGCTACACCCGGCTGCACATCCTGTCGTTTGAACGCCTCGCCACTTTTGCCCTGAACAACCTCGGCATCGCCACGCACGAAATGCTTAACGAAGAAGGCCGCGTCATGGTGCTGCGCGCCTTGCTCATGCAGAGGCAAAGCGAGTTGAAGGTCTTTCGCGCCTCGGCCCGCCTCACCGGATTCGCGCAACAACTCAGCCTGTTGCTCCGCGAATTCCAGCGCCACCAACTCTCCGCCGCCAAGCTCGAAACCCTATCCCGCGATTCTGCAGCACCATCTTCCTTGCGCGACAAACTCCACGACCTTGCCCTGCTTCGTCGGGCCTACGCAGACTGGCTAAAAACCGACGATCTTCAGGATGCTGAAAATCTCCTCGACGTTGCCGCCGCCGCGCTGAACAACGAAGGCAAGCTCCGTCCCGCTGACGTCTTCGTGCAAAAACTCTGGCTCGACGGCTTTGCAGAAATGACGCCGCAGGAAATGGAATTGCTCGCAGCCCTCGTCCCGCATTGCGGCGCAGTTACGCTGGCCTTCTGCCTTGAGAGCGAGCCCACCACGCAGCCCTCGTGGCTTTCCACTTGGTCCGTGGTCGCCAGCACTTTTCGCCATTGCCACACGCGTCTCGCAGCGCTGGATGATATTCAGATTTCCATCGAAACACTCCCGAGCAAGTTGGGGCATGGCCGCTTTGCCAAGAGCGAACCATTACGCCAACTCGAACAAAACTGGTCGCGCCCGCTAGCTACGTCCGGCCAAGGCGAAGCCGGCACGACCATCCAACTCGTCGCCTGTGCCAACGCGGAGGCTGAAGTCGTCTGCGCCGCGCGCGAAATTCTGCGCCACGTCCACGCCGGCGGCCGCTACCGCGAATGCGCCGTCATCATGCGGGCGCTCGACACCCATCAAGCCGCGCTCGAACGCACCTTCCGCCGCTACGATATCCCGTTCTTCATGGATGCGCGCGAGTCCGTCGCGCACCACCCACTCGCCGAATTGACGCGCTTCGCCCTCCGCACCATCGCGTTCAACTGGCGGCACGACGATTGGTTCGGCGCGCTCAAAACCGGGCTCGTTCCAGTTGGCGAGACGGAGATTGATTGGCTGGAAAACCTTGCGCTCGCCCGCGGCTGGGAAGGCAAGACCTGGCACGAACCTGTTGCCATCCCGGACAATGAATCCCTTGCCGCGCACGTTGAATTGCTAAGAAAAAAACTGCTGCCGCCCTTTCTCGACTTGTCCAAAGTCACCGGCGCGCCCATCAGCGGCAAAACCCTCAGCGCAACATTGCGGGATTTCTGGCGCACCCTCGAAATTGAACAAACCTTAGCCGCGTGGGCGAACACTGACATCCAATCGGCCATCGCCAATCCGCAATCGGCAATTCACACGACCGTCCTCACACAAATGGCTGCGTGGCTCGACAATCTCGCCCGCGCCTTCGCCACCGAAGCGTTGCCGCTCCGTGATTGGCTACCGATCATCGAAGCTGGGCTCGCGAACCTCACAGTCGGCGTCGTGCCTCCCGCACTGGATCAAGTGCTCATCGGCGCGATCGATCGCTCGCGCAACCCCGAGATCAAGCTCGCCTGCATCCTAGGCCTGAACGAGGGCGTGTTCCCCGCGCCGCCCACGCCCGGCTGCCTGCTCACCGACACCGACCGCACGAGCCTCGAAAAACAGGATATCTATCTCGGCCCGACGCAACGCCAGCGCCTCGGCCACGAACGCTACTTCGGCTACATTGCTGTCACCCGCAGCAGCCAGCGACTTGTCGTCACGCGCGCCCTCCGCGATGCAAAAGATCAACCGCTGAATCCCTCGCCGTTCTTCGACCATCTAAAACGCATCACCGGCGTCGCGGAACAAGCTTTCAACATTTCTGAAAATTGGTGGGAAAGCGAACACGTCTCCGAACTGGCCGCGCCGTTGCTGCGCTCGCTGGAAATCGCGCCGCAATCTTCTCCCTCGCCCCGCCCAAGCGGAGAGAGGGCTGGGGTGAGGGGCTTTGATTCAGCCGCTGAACTCCTCGACCTCCCCACCCTCCAGCCACTCGTCCAGAAATGGGAACAAGTCCAGGTCGCCACTACCAGCCGCTTGAGCCCCGACGCGATTGAACGACTGTTCACCCGCGAACTGAAATCCTCTGTCAGCCGGCTCGAAGATTTCGCCGCGTGTCCATTCAAGTTTTTCGCCGCGAGTGGCCTTCGCCTGCAAGAGCGAAAAGAGTTTCAATTTGACGACCGCGACAAAGGCAGCTTCCACCACGACGTGCTGGAGGAGTTTCACAAACGCATCATCGCCTCGGGCCGCCGCTGGCGTGATCTCGCTCCGACCGAAGCCGCAAACCTCATCGCCGCCATTGCCCGCGAGAAATTGCCGACCTACGAGAACGGCAAGTTCCAGCGCGACGGCGCGGCACGCTTCACCGGCGAGTTGCTTATCGAACGACTGCAGCAGCTCATCACCGCGCTCATCGCCTGGATGCCGCAATACAACTTTGATCCCACCGCCTGCGAAATCGCCTTCAACGACAGCGAAGGCGCGTTGCCCACGTGGCGTTTCGAGCTAGGCGACGGGCGTGCCCTAAAACTCGGCGGGCGCATTGACCGTGTGGATTTGCTCAAACGCAAGGACGGCACCGCACTCGCTGTCGTGATGGATTACAAATCCCGCGTCCGCAAACTTGATGAGACCAAACTCTATCACGGTTTGGAGTTGCAGCTTCTGTCCTACCTCGGCGTGTTGAACCAGCTGCGAGATCCTGAACAACTCCTTGGCGTCAAATCGCTCACCCCCGCCGGAGTTTTCTACGTGCCGCTTAACGGCGGAGCGATCAAGACCAGTTCCGATCGCGCCGAGATTCTCGCCGTGGACGAAGATGCGCGTCGCGCGGCGTATCAGCACAGTGGGCGTTTCCTCGCGGAAGAGCTTGCGCGCTTCGACAACCGCAACGTCCCCAAAGGCGACCAGTTCAAATACGCCAAGCTGAAGAGCGGCGACTTTGCCAAACGCGGCAACGAAGCTTTACCCGCCGCAGCGTTCAGCTCGCTCCGGGAAAAAGTGGAAGGCCACCTGCGCGACTACGGCACGCGCATCTTCACCGGGCAAGCGCAAGTTTCCCCCTATCGCCTCGGCCAGCACACCGCGTGCGACTATTGCGATTTCCGGCCCGTGTGTCGGTTTGATCCCTGGACACAACCATTCCGCGTCCTCCAGAAACCCGCGAAAGAGGAATGAGTAACTTTACGCCTCAACAATCAGCCGCCATCCACGGCACGGGCAACTTGCTCGTCGTGGCTGGAGCCGGCACGGGCAAGACGCACACGCTCATCGCGCGCTGCTTGCGACTCATTCTCGAAAAACGTGTCTCCGTCGAGAACATCCTTATGGTGACGTTCACCGAGGCTGCCGCCGCCGAAATGCGCGGACGACTGCGCGCGGAACTGCTCAAACGTCAGACAACGCAGCCTGACGACGAATGGCTCGCACAACAACTCGCGCTGCTCGACACCGCGTACATCTGCACCCTGCACAGCTTCTGCCTACAACTGGCCCGCGAACATTTCCACGAACTCGAACTCGACCCGCAGTTCAGCATTCTTGACGAGACGCAAACCCGCCCACTACAACGCGCCGCGCTCGACGAACTGTTCGAGCGTCATTACACGAGCACAACCGAAGTCTCTGCCGCCGTGCGCGAACTGATCCGCTCCGTCGGTCGTGGCAGCGATGATGCAATCCGTAAACTAGTCCTCAAACTCCACGCTTTCTCGCAATCCTTGCCAGATCCGGCTGCGTGGCTCGACGAACAAGCCCGGCGCTTTAGCGAGACTGAACCTCACGCCTGGCGACAACACTTCGCACTCGCCGTCGGCCAACTGCGCGACACATGGGGCGTCCGACTCAGCGAGGCGCACGGTCAAACCACCGCGCTAAAGCTTTCATCCGATGCTTTGCAAGCCTTGCCTGCACAACCGGATTTCGCCGCCGCCACCACAGCCATTCACGCCATCGCTGCCGCCGACATCGCTGAAAACTGGCCGCGCGGCACGAAGGGGAAATTCCGCGATCCGCTCAAATCCTTCTTCGAAGAAGCCGCATTCCTCGGCTCGCTCGCCCCGACCGAAGGTAACGACCCGCTCGCGCAGGATTGGAATTGGGCACGCGCTTCAATGCTCGCATTGCTGAGTTTAGTGCGCGACTTCGCCACCGATTTTGCCACCCGCAAACGTGAATTCGGCGGCGTGGATTTCACCGACCTCGAACAATGCGCGCTCCGCCTGCTGCGCGATGAAACCACTACCGCCGAATGGCGCACACGTCTCGCCAACCTTTTTGTGGATGAGTATCAGGACATCAACGCCGCTCAAGATGCCATCCTCACCACATTGAGTCGCAGCGGTGATGCGGGAAACCGTTTCCTCGTCGGCGACGTGAAACAAAGCATCTACCGGTTCCGCCTGGCGAACCCACACATCTTTCAGGGTTACGAAGCGAGTTGGCGGACGCGCGAATCATCCTCCCTCGCCTCCCCCAAGGGAGGAGAGAACCGGGGTGAGGAGGCACAATTGTTTCCAGTTGAGCCTCGCAAATTATCAACTCCGCTCCAACCCCCTCCCCGCTTGGACGGGGCGAGGGAGTCGGCAAACGAGCCCGGCCTCGCTCTCTCGCTCACCGAAAACTTCCGCAGCCGCCAAGCGATCTTGGATTTTGTCAATACGCTCTTCGCCTCTCTGATGAGACCCGACATCGGCGGCGTCAGTTACGAGCCACTGAAGTTCGGCGCACCGGAACAGCGTACGCCGCTCGCCAACCATGCACCCCGCGTCGAGTTTCATCTCATTGCCAAATCCGATCCGGATGCCAGCACCGATGCTACCGAAGAAGAAGACGCCAGCGCTGCCAACGCTCCCACCGATCTACTAGCAGTCGAGCGCGAAGCCCGCTTGATCGCTCATCGCTTCCGCGCGTTGCACGACACGCAACATCAAATCTGGGACAAGGAGACCAGTCAATTGCGCGCAGTGAAGTGGAGCGACATGGCCGTGCTGCTACGTTCGCCTTCCGGTCGCGCCGAAGCGTTTGCCAAAGAGTTTAGTCGCGCCGGCATTCCACTTAACGCTGCGCGCGATGGCTTTTTCACCAGCCTCGAAGTTTCCGATGTGCTAAACTTGCTGCGCCTGCTGGACAACCCACTGCAAGACATCCCGCTCGCCGCAGTGCTGCGTTCGCCGCTGGTCGGCTTAACGATGGACGAACTCGTCGCCGTGCGCCTGGCCGAACGACGCGACCTGCTCTGGCCCGCATTGGTGCGCGTGCCCAACGCCAAGGATGTTTCCTCCGAACTGCGTGCAAAGGTGGCGGTGTTTCTCGAACAGTTCCACCGCTGGAGGGAACTTGCCCGGCAGACCTCGCTTTCGCAAACGCTCGAAACCGCGCTGCACGACACGCATTACGAACCGCTCCTGCGCGCGGGTCCGCGCGGTGCGGAACGCGTCGCGAATGTCCGTCGCCTGCTCGATCTCGCGCGCCAGTTCGATCCCTATCAACGCCAAGGATTGTATCGCTTCCTGCGTTTCGTCCGCACGCAGGAGGACGAGGAACTGGATCTTGAACCCGCCACCACGCCTTCCGCTGATGCTGTGCGCCTGCTGAGCGTACATCGCAGCAAAGGATTGGAATTTCCGGTCGTCGCGCTGGCCTGCCTCGGCACGCGATTCAACGAGCAAGACCTCGGCGGCGCGATCCTTTTGGATGAGCAACTCGGCTTGTGTCCGAAAATTACTCCGCCCGGTGCGGACCAAAGTTATCCCAGTCTGCCGCATCGGCTCGCGCGCTTGAACGAACGACGCGAACTGCGCGGCGAAGAACTGCGCCTGCTCTACGTCGCCATGACCCGTGCCCGCGACACACTGCTGATCGTCGGCACGAGCAACAAACTTGCTTCCGAAGCCCGTTGGTCAGGTACTCCTGAAACCGCGCTCGAAACTAAATCAGTCCTCAACGCCCGCTGTCATCTGGAGTGGTTGCAACTCTGGCTGCCGCTCGCGACCGCCGACGCAGATTGGTCCGACGATCAACACGGCGCAAACCGGCTGCTGACCTGGCAGATTATCGCCGACAATGACGTGTGTTTTCAGCCCGCAACGGCACCCTAACTTCCATCCAACGAGATCAACAGCGCACTCGCCATTCCCTCACCAAGCGAGCTTGCAGATTTGAAGACGCGACTGACCTGGACGTACGCACACGTCACCGCGACCTCTGAGACGGCAAAGACTTCCGTCACGGCGTTGCGCAAACGCCTCGCCGACGAAACGGATGACGAAGCGAAGCCGCTCTTTCGCTTCAGTTCGACGATTCTGGCCGCGAAGCCTGAAACCAAAGCCGCCAGCAAATTGTCCGCCGCCGAAATCGGTATCGCACATCACACCTTTCAGCAGCACGTGGACATCGCTCGCACAGCAACCGGACTGGATTTACGCAACGAAGCCCAAGGGTTGTTCGAAGCTGGAATTTTGACCGAAGCGCAGTTCCAAGCCCTGAACATCTCCGATCTGGAAGCGTTCTGGCAATCCAAGGTCGGCGCGGCGCTGCGCAAAATTTCCCCCGCAGCCATCAACCGCGAAATGGAGTTTACCGCGCGCTTGAGTTCAGCCGACGCTAAAACGCTTCCAGCCTTAAAACTCAATCCTAGTCTAACAACAGATGATTTTGTCGTCGTGCAAGGCCAGGTGGATCTCGCGGTGATTTTGCCAGAGGAAATCTGGCTACTCGACTTCAAGACCGATGCTGTGGACGAAACCGGCTTGGTTGACAAAGTGAAACAATATGCACCGCAGTTGACCACTTATGCCTGCGCTTTGGAGAAGATTTACAAGCGCCCAGTAACGCAATGCTGGCTGCACTTCCTCCGTGCCCGCAAGACGCTAGAGCTGTAACCCTAAAACTTAATCATAATAATGTTCTTAAGCTTAGAACCATCTCATAAATGTAGCGGCGCTCTATGCACCCGTCAGTCGCTGTGAAATAGGGAAATCAGCGGTCACAGACCGCCGCTACAAGAGCCACGGAATTTATGAGTTCGGGTCTAATCGCAGCCCCCACAGTCAGATTAAGAAACAAGGCAACCCTCACCTTGTAATTCCGGCTTCCCTCGGTTACGGTCAACACCGTGATGTTCCCAGTGTTTGCGCGTTGTATCAGCAGCCTGTTGGTCTGCGCGCTCGGCCTTACCACCGCAGCCGCCGCGCAGAAAACCATCCGCCTCCGCAACGAACAGATCACCACCACTTCCGCCTCCAGCAGCACCACTAAAACGACTCAAGCGCTGTCCGCTACGGCAAGTTCGTTGAATGGTCTGTTTGTCATTCAATTTGAAAGCGCACCAACATCCGCGCAACGAGAGGAGTTAACCAAACTCGGCGTTGACCTGCTCAGTTACGTCCCTGATGACGCCTTCATCGCCGATGTCAGCAATGTCTCGCTGGCGCAACTTCGCACCAAATCGTTTATCCACTGGGTTGGCTCGTTGCAGCCGGAACACAAGATTCACGCCAAGCTGACTAACCGCTCCACGCCCCAAAGCAAACTCACCGGTGATTTGGCAGTAAGTGTTTTGCTCGCGCCGCGGCCTTTGGCCAATGAAGCTGCAACGGCCCGGAATCAATTCACCCACATCACCGGCCAGACGGAACTCCGCCAAGGCACGATCCTACGCGGCGGCATTCCGGCGGCGAAACTTCAACAACTTGCCGAATCACGCGCCGTGCTTTGGATTGAACCCGCACCGCAAATGAAGTTACGCGACGAAATCGCCACCAAGATCGTCGCGGGTGACGACGGCGAAGCCGGCACATTGGCCAGTGTGCATCAACTTGGTTATACCGGTGCTGGCGTCACCGTGGCGGTAGCGGATAGCGGACTCGACAGCGGCGATACCAATTCCATGCACCCAGACATCGCCGGACGTGTTACCGCCCTGTTTGCGTATGGTGCGCTGGATGACGCCGCGGATGAACACAGTCACGGAACGCATTGCGCGGGAATCATTGCTGGCAACGGCGCCACGGGCGAGGTAGACGACAATGGCTTCCTTTACGGCCTTGGCATTGCGCCCGGTGCGAATCTCATCGGACAACGCCTTTTCGATGGCGCCGGCGGCTACACCTATACCAACGCCAGTTTTGAAAGGCTCACACGCGATGCCAAACTCGCAGGGGCCGACATCGGCTCGAACAGTTGGGGCGACGACACGCAAGGTCGTTACGATCTGAGCGCGATGGAATTTGACGCCCTCGTCCGCGATGCAGTGAGCGATGCGTTCGCAGCGGGCGACCAGCCTTACATTCTGGAATTCTCCGCCGGCAACGCTGGCCCAGGTGAACAAACCATCGGCAGCCCCGCTGTAGCGAAGAATGTCATCGCCACGGGCGCGGCGCAGAATGATCGCCCCGATCTGCTCGTGTACGGCGATGGCCCGGATGCGATGGCGGATTTTTCCAGCCGCGGCCCGTGCGAAGACGGTCGCATCAAACCCGACGTGACCGCACCGGGAACTTGGATCGCCTCGCTGCGTTCCATCTATGCCGACGACAACAACGCGTGGGGCGAAATTTCCGCGAACTATATGTATCAAGGCGGCACCAGCCAAGCCGGACCGCATGTCTCCGGTGCAGCGGCGGTGTTCGTGCAGTTTTGGCGACAAACGCACACGAACGCGACACCCTCGCCGGCGTTGGTCAAAGCGGCGCTTGTCAATTCCGCCACGGACATGAACGAAACCGCTCTCGGCTCCACCGGTGTGGACGAGGATGGCGAACCCATTGACGTCGGCTTCCCGCAGGAGGCCAATCCGGTGCCGAACAACGACGAAGGTTGGGGGCGTGTAGATCTGACCAACTTGATTGGCACAACAAAGGACTACCTGTTTGTAGATCAAACCGTTCTCCTAACGAACGACCAGGTGTTCGAGCAACGCATCCTCATCGCCAACGCCAATGAACCGCTGAAGATCACGTTGACCTATACCGATGTGCCCGGTACGCCGCTCACCGTACCCGCATTGGTCAACGATCTCGACCTCGAAGTGGTTGCGCCAGACGGCCACGTGTATCGCGGCAACCAGTTCAACGCTGGTGAATCCATTGCCGACGCGCCCGACTTTGACCGCATCAACAACGTCGAAGCCGTCCACCTCACCGCTCCGGTTGCAGGTGAATACCTCGTTCGCATTCGCGCTCACAACTTGCCAATGGACGCCCGTCGCGACAGCGCCGCAGTGGATCAGGATTTTGCGCTCGTCGTCTCCGGGCGCTTTGCGCCACCGGGCACGGGCATCGTGACGTTTGATCGCCGCGTCTATACCGCGCCCGCCACTATCAATCTTCGCCTGGTGGATTACAACCTCGCTGGTCAGCCAACTGTGACAATTACTTTGCGCAGCACGGCGGAACCGAACGGTGAAATTATCACGCTCCTCGCCAGTGGAACGACTGGCTCGTTCACCGGCACTGTTGCCACGGCAACAGGAACAGCAGTCACTGATGGCGTTTTACAGATTCAACACAGCAATACCATCACCGCGGTCTATCAGGATGCCGCGCCACCAGCCCAACGCCTGTTCACCGCCCAAGCTGATCTCCTCCCGCCCGCTATCAGTGGCCTATTCACGACGAATCGTTTCGGCAAGACTCAGGTACATTGGCGCACGGACGAACCGGCGCGCAGCCTGTTGCTTTATGGCACCAATGCATCGCTCGGATTGATTCAAACAAACTCGCTACTGCAAACCAACCATATAGCCATCGCTGACGGACAGGTCTCCGGGCAGACGAATTACTTCGCGCTGGTGTGTATTGATGAAGCCAGCAATCGCACCACGAATAACAACGCCGGCCAACTGTTTAAATACGTCGTGCCTTTCGCCCCGCCAATTCTTGTGGTGGACGCCTATTTCGCCGACCTGATTGATCCGCCGCCTCCCATTGAAAACTACACCGACATCCTGAATACTCTCGCCGTGGGCTACGATGTGTGGAATGTGGAAACACAAGGCTCGCCCACTGCAGCCGATTTGCGGGCGTATCGCGTCGTGCTGTGGCGCATTGCTGAATTCAGCACCTCAACCCCAACCGGCCTGACCACGGCGCAACAATCCGCGCTCCGCAGTTATCTCGACTCCGGCGGCGCGCTATTTATCGCTTCGATGGAATTAATCTCGCGCCTCGGGCTGACTTCGCCGTTTGTCAAAGAAGTGCTGCATGTCTCCGACTTTACGGAAGACGTCTCTCAAACTGCCGTGGAGGGTGTGCCCAACGATGCGATTGGCAACGGCATCGCAACCGACCTTGATTATAGTGACTATCTCTACTTCGGAATTATTGAGCTAAATTACTCCGACACCATCACGCCCGGCCCCGGCGCGGAAGGAATCCTGACTGATCCAGACACCAGTGAATTTACCGGACTAAGTTTCCCGCGTATTGGCGTGGACAGCCCGGGGCGCAACATCTTTCTCTCGTTCCCCTTCGATGCAATGCCGGTGGCCGAACGCACCACGTTCCTTGGTCGAGCGCTACAATTCCTCGCGCCCGGCCTGAACGGACGCGGCAACGTAACTTTCAATCAAAGCGCCTATGCCTCGCCCAGTCAGGCTACGGTGGAAGTTGCTGACTCAGACCTCGAAGGCGTGGGGCAAATTAACATCAACCTCACAAGCACCACGCAGACGACTCCGGCAAGCCTGACCTTGCAAGAAACCCTTCGTCGCGGCGTGTTTCGTGGCACATTTGCCATCGTCCCGGCGCTCACAGGTGGAAGTCCGGTGGAACTTCGTGCGGTGCCAGGAAATTTAATTAACGCCTCCTATTTCGACGTCTCCGCTAATCTCACTCGCACCGCGAGCGCGCCGGTCGAAAACACGCCGCCCGACGTCACCGACGTCACGGTCGAAGCGGGCTACGTGGATGCGATTGTGGCTTGGGAAACGGATGAACTGGCCGACTCGCAAGTGGAGTTCGGTGAATCCATTCTGCTGGGACGCTCCGCGCTGGATGCCACGCCAACGTATTCGCATGCCGTCTCGCTGCCCCAGTTGCAGCCCGCGCGCACCTATTACTTCCGTATCGTCACCAAAGATCGCGCTGGCAACCTGACCGTAGATGACAACGGTGGCGACCTCTACACCTTCACCACGTTGCAACCGCGCCAGCCACCATGGACGGATAATATGGAAGGCACGAGCACGAACTGGACAGTGTACACCGTCGAGGATTCCGAACGCGGCTGGGAACTTGGCGTGCCCGGCATTCTCTCCCCTCCCGCGCATTCGCCCACCAACGCCTGGGGCAGCAACCTCAGCGGCGATTATGCCAGCGCCATCGAAAGTTATCTCATCAGCCCCGCGATCCAGCTCACCAATGGCAGCACCGTCACGCTCCGGTTCTGGCACGCCTACGACTTCACGTCCCCTTCCGAATACGACATCATGCATGCAGGGGAAGTTCTATTGCTCACCGATAACGCGTTGGAGCCGATTTCGCTAGGCGTTTTCTCTGATGACATCGTCGATTGGGAACAAGTCCAAATTGATCTCACGCCGCACGCCGGCAAGATCGTTTATATCGCGTGGCATTATTTTCTGTTCTCACTCGACAGTCTGCCACGCACCGGTTGGCTTGTGGATGATGTGAGCATCACCGCCGTCAATCCAACCACCGGCACGCTCATTATTTTGAACAATCTCTGGCAATCCAGCTTCACGCTGTCCGGTGTCAGCACCCATACGGGCACTGGCCGTCGCACCGTCATCACCAATGCCGCCGCTGGCGCATACAACCTCCAATATGGCGCTGTGCCCTACTTCACCACGCCAGCAAACCAGACCAGCAACCTCGCCGCCGGGCAAACTCTCACTTTCACCGGCAACTACACCTTCACTGACACCAACACCAACGGCCTGCCCGACGCTTACGAAACTGAAAAGTTCGGGGCGCTCGACTCCACCCGCACTCAGGCCACCGACACTGATCAAGATGGCCTCAGCGATTGGGCGGAATTCATCGCTGGCACTGATCCGGTAAATCCACCGCCGCCGTTCCGCCTCACCGCGCAACGGCTGACGAACAATCTCATCAGACTCGCTTGGCCGTCCGTGGCCAACCACACCTATCGCGTTCACGCGAGCAACAACACCACGACTTGGTTGCCCGCCTCCAGCACCTTTGCCGCCACCGGAACGAACACAACTTACACCTTCGCCACCACGACAAATGGCGCGGTGAAATTCTTCCGCGTGGAAGCCACGCCGCCCGCGAGCGCCGTCGCTGGGATTTTCAAAGTGACCGCCACCGTGCTGTCCAGCCAACAGATCCGGCTCGATTGGCCCAGCGCACCCGGTCACGGCTATCGTGTCCTCGGTAGCACAAACCTCGTGACATGGACGCCGTACACCGATTGGATTCGCACTGCGGGTTATACCGCCAACCAGACGCTGCCGCCCCGGACCAACGGCGCGCCGAATTTCTTCCGCCTCGAAGCGCAGCCTTGAGTCAGACTCGGACAAAACGTCGCAATCACACTCTCAAGCCTTTCCACCAAACGCGACGCCTTGCCGGCACAATGCTTGTAGAGGACTTTGCAAGTAAGCGTACGGATGCTCAACACCTGAAAACACGGTTACCGCAACCAGCGGTTCAAAAGCTTCGCGGATTGGACACAATCAAAAAGCAATTTCACTGTGGTGGCGGCTCATTAAGTAACGCCCAAAAAATGCCCAATTGCCGGATAGCATCGGTAAACTGTTCAAAGCCGACGGGTTTAACCACATAGGCGTTGACCCCTAGTTGATAGCTCTTGACCAAGTCCACTTCCTCCCGCGAAGAGGTCAGCATGACGATGGGAATGGTTCTCAAGGCTGCATCCGCCTTGACAGTGCGCAAGACTTCCATGCCGTCCACCTTCGGCATCTTCAAATCAAGAAAAACGGCTACGGGTGAAATCAAGGCGCGGTCGGCGAACTTGCCCCGGCGATAGAGATAGTCCAAGGCTTCGCCGCCGTGGCGCGCGACTACGATTTCGTTCGCCACGTGGTTGTTCTTCAGGGCGGCAATGGTCAGTTCAACATCATTCAGATTGTCCTCGACCAGCAGAATGGGGCGCAATGTATTCATGATTCATTCTCTCCTTTGTCGGGCAAGGTGAAACGGAAAGTGGCGCCGACGTCCACTTGTCCCTCGGCCCAGACCCGGCCGCCGTGGCGAACGATGATGCGTTGCACGTTGGCGAGGCCGATGCCCGTGCCTTCAAACTCCTCAGCCATATGCAGACGTTGGAACACCCCAAAGAGTTTCCCAACGTATTGCATGTCGAAGCCGGCGCCGTTGTCGGCGACAGAGAACTCCCACATCCCCTGCTCATTCTTACGGCTGGTGATCTTGATCATGGCTTCAATGCGCTCGCGGGTATATTTCACGGCGTTGGAAATCAGATTTACCCAGACCTGCTTGAGCATCGCCCGGTCGCCTTGCAATTTTGGCAGCGAACCGATGTCCCAGGAGATTTTGCGTCCGCCAAGATCCGCGGCCATGTCGCGTCGGACTTCATCCACTAACTCGCGCATGTCCACCTCGCCCTGACGCAGTTCCGCGCGGCCCATGCGGGAGAACACGAGCAGGTCATCAATTAAAACGCCCATCTGGTGGGCGGACTTGGAAATAATCCCGAGATAACGTTGGCCGGCTTCATCAAGCCGGGCCTTGTTATTCTGTTGCAGCATTTCGGTGAACCCGGTGATATGCCGCAAGGGCGCACGCAGGTCATGTGAAACGGAGTAGGAAAACGCCTCAAGTTCCTTATTTACCTGCTCCAATTGGGCGGTGCGCTCGTTGACGCGTTGTTCCAAGGTCGCGTTCAGATTGCGGATTTCGGCCTCGGATTTCTTGCGTTCCGTGATGTCGGTGATGAAACCACAGAACGTCAGCACACCATCGTTGTTCACCGGACTGATGGAAAGCTCAACCGGAAACTCAGCGCCATCCCGTCGCAATGCGCTAAGCTCAATGAGCCGTCCCAACGCCGGGCCTTCGCCGGTGCCGAGAAAATGTTTCATACCACGGCGATGCGCCTCCCGGTGGCGATGCGGGATGATGGTTTCTCCCAAATCCCGTCCGATCGCCTCGGCATGCGACCACCCAAACATCTGCTCAGCTCGCTTGTTCCAATCTACGATGAGGCCATCGGAGTCAATCACCACGACCGCGCTCAAGGCAGAATTGATGACGGCGCGCACGCGTTCTGCGCCATCACGCAAGGCTTGGTTTTGCGAATGGATTTGGGCGAGCATTTGATTAAAGGCATCAGTTAACCAACCCAGTTCGTCGTCGCTTTCTTTGGGCGCACGAACGGAATAGTCGTTTCGCTCGGAGATCGCCTTGGCCGTTTCAGTCAGCGCCAGAATGGGTCGGGCGATCTGCTTTCTTAGAACTCTTGCAATAAGGAAGGCAACCAAGCATGAGCCGAGAAGAATCACAGCAGTCAACACAGCGAACGCGCGATAACGTTCGGACAAAGCTTCCAAATCCGCCTTGATGTATACCGTACCCAGAGTCCGTGCGCCTTGCTTGACCGAAGTGAAAGCCACCAGATGATCGGACTCGAAACGATGCCCCTCTGCGGGCGGATGCTTGGGAAAACCAGCTAGGTCCGCATTGGTGGGATACGTTGCAAAAAGCCGGTTATCGGCATCATAAATACCGGCTTCGACCGTATGGATGTCACTTCTCAGTGCAGACAAAACCTTGGTGGCATCAGCTTCATCCCGGAAGTCCAGCGCCGCGCTGGAATTGGCCGCGATAATTTCCACCCGGGTCGTGTAGCCCCGGATCATCCCTTTGCGAAGCGCCAGCACCTCATAGGTCACGAACGCCGTGCCGGTCACCAGTAACACCACCCCGCAGACCAGCATCAAGGCCGCCATCAGCTTCCTTTGAATCGGCAGATTGTCGAGTGGCTTGATCATGGCTTGTTGGGTGAAGCGACTCGCGCCAGCCGGAGCAGCCGCGAACTCACTTCCAGATTGGATTGTTTGGTAGCTTCAACATTGATTTCGAAACGAATCTTTCCGCTCTCGGTATAGAACCGAACCATGCCCCCCTGCCGGATAAATGTTTCCGCTTCACCTACCGTTAAAACGCTCCGGCCTTTGGTCTGGCCAAATATCTCTTCCAAGCGCTTCCGTTCGGATTCCCCGCTAAACAAAATGTGACACGCTTTAATCTCTTCGACGCGCCGATAGCGTTGCACTACCAACGGGTGGCCATTCACATTTTCGCCACGCACCAAGTCATCCAACATCGCACCGAACGGATCAACGCCGACAATTCCAATCACAAGCGGGGTCTTAGTTTCAGGGAATGAATTGCTCGGCCATTGCACGTATTGCGCGAAGTTGAATAGGAAGGCGGCCTTGATCTGATACTCCTGGCCTGTGTTGGCTTGGGCCGCAGCGTTCAATGAAACAAATGCCATCACCACCACCGCCAATCGGAGGATGAATTGCAACCCTCCAATCAACGCGCGACGCATGTCTATAGCGATGCCAGATTTCATTGCCCAAATAACTTCGCTACCAACGATACGTCACCTTTCCATAAATGCTCCGTTGGATTTCCTCACGCGGATTGGGACTGGCGATGACGTATTCGAGATGTTGATCGTGCAAGAGGTTCTGTCCCACCACTGACAGCTCCAGATTCTTGGTGACGTGCCAAGCCAGCCGAACATCCAATTCAAAATAACTGGGGACACGATCGGGCGCACCATTGTTATTGAAAAGGAATGCGTCTACCCAACGCAGGCGCGCATCGAATTCCACGTCCTTAGCCACATCTACGATCGAGCGTAGAGAGAATTGATGCTGCGGATCAGCGGTCTCATTGTAGGCGTTGTTAAAATCCGCCTGCCCCGGTTTGACGCGGATGTCTTCTTCGAGATAGGTGTAGCCGCCTTGCAACCGCCACCAAGACAAAAGCTGGTAATGAATGCTTAACTCCGCCCCGTATGTATGCCCTTTGAGATTGTTCGCATAATAAAGCGGAAATGGCAGGCCAAAGACCGGATCAGGCGGACTCAAACTGGTGCTGCGGATGTCGTCGTAGTCATTGAAGAAGAGTGAAAGCGAGGAAGACGCCTTCTCGCCCATTTGCATCCGATGCCCCAATTCATAAGCGATCAATTTTTCGGATTCAAAATTTGCCCCACCAATCAAAAG
This sequence comes from Verrucomicrobiota bacterium, assembly GCA_049840435.1. Classification (GTDB taxonomy): domain Bacteria; phylum Verrucomicrobiota; class Verrucomicrobiia; order Limisphaerales; family JADLHS01; genus JADLHS01. The sequence continues at coordinate 137,238 of JASGKY010000038.1, forward strand.
ATTATCCACCACGGGCGAAAAGGCCGGAGTGGGCAGCCGGATGTCGCGATCCACTCGCGACGGTGCGCGGATGGCCCGAGAAACTGCCGCCCAAACGGTTTGCTTTGCGGTGGGCGTCCAAGCCAGCCTGACCCCGGGTTCATATTCAAACCCGGTGTAGTCGTTGTGTTCCAGTTTGGTGCCCAGCGTGAATTTCAACCGGTCGCGGACCAGCATGATTTCATCCTGCACAAAGCCGCTGAACAAATGTTGATCCAACGTGGTCGGGAAAAACGCCAGTGCCGGGGCGTTTTCCACTTCGTCATGCGTGAAACGATAACCCAGCCCCCAGATGATCTGATTGTATTCACCCAGCCCGAACCGATGCTGGAAATCCACATCAAACGTATCAAGGTCATCCACTAAATTGCCGGCCGACGCAAAAGCATTCGCAGGAACGTCATTATTAATGTGGGTACGATCGTAATACGCCTGCAAGCTCATGTCGGAGTCTTCCGAAAAGACATGCTGCCAGCGGCCCAGCAGGTTGCCCCCGGCTACGTCCGAATCGCCGCCCGTAGCTAAATCTTCCGTTCCACCGTAAAAATCTCCCTGCAGAGTATAAGTGTTCACCTCGTCAGGAAGCGCATCCATCCGGAACCCACCCCGTCCCATCCGCCAGGAATCCATTGCATCATTTCCGTTGGGAAAAACCGCATCGTCTCGCTCGAAGTATTTGCCATAAACGCGAAGGTAAACATTCGACGCCAAGACTCCACCAAACCGTCCACCGACAAAATTACGCAATTCCGTGCCACCGCCAGCTTCGGCGTAAGTGCCCTGGGTATCTTTTGCGCTCTTGCTGATGATATTGATCACGCCATTTACAGCATTCGCCCCCCAGAGTGTGCCGCCCGGCCCGCTGACGACTTCGATCCGGTCAATGTCCTCCAGCAGATAATCCTGCACGTCCCAGAAGACTCCGGAAAAAAGCGGCGTATAAACGCTGCGGCCATCCATCATGACCAGAAGTTTGTTGGCAGAATCCGTGTTGAATCCCCGCGCGCTGATGGCCCAACCATGAGAACCCTTTTGCGCCACTTGCAGATTGTCCGCCAGCCGCAACGCTTCCGGGATGCTCGAAGCCCCGGAACGACGGATGTCCTCCCCGGTGATGACTTGAAGCGGCGATGCCACTTCGGAAAATTTTTCCGGACGTTTGGAAACCGAGATCACCTCGATGTCCATCAGGTCCTCGACGCTCATCTGCTTCAAGGCACTGGGCGTCAAATCCGCCGCCACAACAATTCCAGCGCTCAATAACATGAGTGCGGCACTTAAAAACAGCCTCAAGGTCATTCCCATCAAATCAGCGTGATCAGGGGCTTGAAACTCCTTCCTCGTTACCCCCCAACCCGCTTTGAATGATCTCATCAACACTTCTTGGTTAGTTTAAAATAATTCTGATCTGTCCCTGGAGGTACAGACATCTCGACCCAACCTTTTCCTGCATCACAGCACCAACATCAGCCAACACGCTAAATAAAACTTTTGCTCGCGAGCTCTGCGCTCAAGCCCCCTTCACATCAAGATCGCAATGATGATGGGCGTATCGTAGAAAACTAAATGGGTTGCGCCACAGACGATGAGTTACACAATGATTGGCAGAACCAATTCTCTGTGATTCCCAGGTTTTGCCTGTTGAAAATCAGTGAACTGGAGCGATTAAAAATTGCGCAAACATTGAGTCACAAACAGCCAACACCTTTCAACCTCTGCACTTCGCGACTGTTGTTGCGGGAATTTATAGCAACGGACTTCGTCTCACTGCATACCTTACTATCGTGCCCACGTGTGATGGAATTCTCGGGCACAGGCCCGCTCAACCAACAACAGACTCACGAACGTTTGAGGAATTTCATCACCAGCTACACAACTCATGGTTTTGGTAAGTGGGCGGTCGTAGCGGCCGATTCAGGTGAACTGATCGGTTATTGCGGCGTGGAGCTGACCGTGGTGGAAAACGTGCCGGTGCGAGAGCTGGGCTTCCGGTATCGCCCCGAGTTTTGGGGCAAAGGTTATGCGCGGGAAGCGGGGGGCGCGGTGTTGAAACACTGTTTTGGAACGCTCGGCTGGCCGGAAGTGCTGGCGTTCGTCGAGCCTGAGAATATGCGGTCGGTGCAGACGTTGACCAAGCTGGGCTTTCGCTTCCAACGCGCCGCGCAATGGCAGCATCTCCAAGTGCATCTTTACCGAGCGACCCCGGGATAAACTTAAGCTAAGCCTGCCAACTCGCGCTCGGTCTTCAAACGTAATTGCCCGCAGGCAGCGTCAATGTCATGGCCTTTTTCGCGGCGCAAAGTGCTGACGATTTTTTGCGCCCGTAACGCTGCGGCGAATTGTTCGCAGACGTCATCCTCGGGGCGCACCCACGGCAGACCTTCCACAGTGTTATAGGGAATCAGATTCACCTTAGCATTGAGCCGGCGGGCCAGCGCAGCGAGCGGCTTAACCTGATCAAGATTGTCGTTCACACCGGCAATGAGGATGTATTCAAAGGTAACGATGCGCCCCCGCTTGGATTGGTAGTAGTCCAGCGCCGCGGTAAGTTCCTTGAGTGGATACTTGCGATTCACCGGCATGATCTTGTCGCGAACCTCGTCGGTCGCGCCGTGCAGCGAGATGGCGAGAGAGAATTGCTCCGGCTCATCGGCAAGCTTGCGGATCTGTGGCGCGAGGCCGCTGGTGGAGACGGTGATCTTCCGTGCGCCGATGCGCCCCCCCCAGCCGGCGTTGAGCAGGCGCAAGGCCTTGAGGAGGTTGTCGTAATTGGCCATCGGCTCGCCCATCCCCATGATGACAACGTTGTCCACAACACGCGGCCCGGGAAAACCGTTGCCGGGATTCCGAGGGGTGAAGGAAGAAGTGCGCGGGGCGGCGGAAGCTTCTTCAGGCACGACTTCAGACTTTGGACTTTCAGCTTTTGCCTGCGCGGCGCTCCAGCGTTCCACCCCCATCACCTGTTCGACGATTTCGTGCGGCAACAAGTTGCGCTTCCAGCCATCCAGACCGCTCGCGCAAAAGCGGCAGCCATACGCACAACCAACCTGAGTAGAGACGCAGAGCGTGTGACGGTCACTGCCTTCGCCGTAAAGCGAGGGATTCGCCGGGATCAACACACTTTCGATGAGCGAATGGTCTGCGAGCCGCCAGAGGAATTTTTGGGTGGTGTCACGTGAACCTTGCTTGCGGATGAGTTCCAGCGTGCCGAGGGAGTATTCGTGTCGGAGTTTGTCGCGCAGCACCTTGGGCAGGTTGCTCATCGCCTCCCAATCCGTGACGCGATGGACATAGAGCCAGTCCATCAGTTGCTTGACGCGGTAGATGGGCTGTTCCCACGCGGTGAACTGGGCTTCCAGTTCCTCGCGCGTCAAGGATTTGATGTCAGTCGGCACGAAATCAGTGTAGCAGGGCATTGCGCGGAACTAAATGCAAAACATCCAAAAGCCAACATCCAAGCACCAGAGAAGTTTCAAACCCCAATGACCGAAGTGCGCTACAACTTCTTGGAACTTGAAGGTTCTCTGGAGCTTGGAGTTTGAATGTTGGCGCTTATCCGCCTCGACAAAAAAAGAACGTGGTGTGCGAATCTTCATCCACACACCACGTTGCTCGAAAACTTCGATCACTTCGGCGCGTAATACTTCTGGGCGTAATCCTTCACCATGCGGTCGGTGCTGAACTGCACGACGAGCGTGGCCATGGCGCGGCGGATTTTTTGAATCCATTTCCGCGGGACACCGTTGGCATCGCGGTCGTAGAAGGTCGGGATGACTTCCTCGGTCAACGCCTTGTAGAGGTTCGCGCTGTCCACGCGATCCTGCTCATTCACGTCGGGCGAATGCGAGTCGTCGCCGATACCGAAACCGTTCGTGCCATCGAAGCCTTCGCGCCACCAACCGTCGAGGATGCTGAGGTTCAAACAGCCCTGGCAACCGGCCTTCATGCCGCTGGTACCGGAAGCTTCGAGCGGACGGCGCGGGTTGTTCAACCAGATGTCGCAACCCGACACCATCTGGCGCGCGACATGGACGTCGTAGTTCTCAACGAATACGAGGTGGCCCTTCAGATCGCTGAACTTGCTCAGGTGAATGATTTTTTGGATGAACGCCTTACCCGCGTCGTCGCGCGGATGCGCCTTGCCCGCAAAGATGAATTGCACCGGACGTTTCGTGTCGCGGGTCAGCTTCACAATGTTATCGAACTGCTCAAAAATCAGCGGGGCGCGCTTGTAGGTCGCGAAACGGCGCGCGAAGCCGATGGTGAGCGCGTCGGGATTGAGCAACTGATCGAAAGCGATGAAGTCCTCATGCGTGACGCGTTGCGCCTGAAGCAAGAGCCGGCGGCGGGAGAACTCGATCAACTCGCGGCGCAGCTTGTAACGCAGCGCCCACAATTCCTCGTCGCTGACAAATTCAGGATCAAGCATCTTGGACCAGAACTCCTGCGAGTTGATTTCGCGCGCCCAATCGTGACCGGATTTCGTCTTCCAGAACCGCGTGGTATCGCTGCCCTGCCCGCCGGCGTTGGCCGCAATGGTCAGCCGTTGCCGCCAGAATTTGCGGACCGTGCCCTTCATCCAGCCCGCGACGTGAACGCCGTTGGTAATGTGCCCGATCGGAACTTTCTCGACCGGCGTGCCGGGATACATGATCTGCCACATCTCGCGGCTGACCTGGCCATGCAATTCACTGACGGCATTCGCCGCGCGGGAAACCTTAAGCGCCAGCACCGTCATGCAGAACGGCTCGTGGCGGTCATCGGCTTTGACGCGCCCGAGCGCCATGAGCTGGTCGTGATTCAACTTGAGCTGCTCGCCGAGATTGTGCGCGGCGTAGGCCATCAATTCGCCGTTGAACCGGTCGTGCCCGGCCTCCACCGGCGTGTGCGTGGTGAAGATACATTCCTTCGCCGAGGCCTTGAGCGCGTCGTCAAACTTCGCGCCCGCCGCCATCTTCTCGCGGATGATTTCCAGCGTGAGGAATGCGGCGTGACCTTCGTTCATGTGGAAGGTCGAAGGCGCGATGCCGAGCGCGCGGAGCAACCGCACGCCGCCGACGCCGAGGATGATTTCCTGCATGATGCGAGTGGTGCTGTCGCCGCCATACACGCGCTTGGTGAGGTCACGAAAATGTTGTTCGTTCTGCGGATGGTTGGCGTCGAGGAGATAAACCGGGACGCGCCCGACATTCACCCGCCACGCGAGCAACTTTACATCGGACATGGCGATGCGCACCGTGATGACGATCGGTTCACCTTTGGCATCCAGCACGGGTTCGACTGGAATGTTCTTCGGGTCGAGCCGGGAATAAAATTCCGTCTGCCAGTTGTTATGATCCACCGCCTGCTGGAAATAACCTTCGCGGTAGAACAGACTGATGCCGACAAAGCCGAGATCCAGATCGCTGGCGGATTTGGTGTGATCACCGGCGAGAATGCCGAGACCGCCCGCTGCGATGGGGAGCGTTTCGTGAAAGCCGAACTCCGCGGAGAAATAGGCGACGGGATTCTTGTGCAACGCCGGGGCGAACTTGCGGCCCCAAGTGTCCTTCTCGTTGATATAACTCTCAAAATCGCGCAGCACATTGCGGACATGCGCGGCAAATTCCTTGTCCTGCAACCGGACGTGTAATTCGTAATCGGAAACCTCGCGCATGATCGCGACGGCATTGTGGTAAAGATTCGTCCAACTGCGCGGCGAGAGATCCTGGAAAAGTTCCTGGGCTTCCTGGTCCCAGGTCCACCAGAGATTGCGGGCCATCTTGTGAAGGCCGGCGACGAGTTCGTTGATTTCAGTCTGCGAGGTAGCTTTGGTTGCCATAAATTGGTTCCGATGTTTTGAACAACTAACAACTTCCGAACGAACCTTAGTAGCCGGATACGTGCCTCGTAAATAAAAATAACCAATTCCGGTCCGCCCCCCTTCGGACGGCGTAAGCGATCTGGCGATTATTTGGCGATGCCACTAAAACTCGCCAGCATAGCAGGTAGTTTGCGGCTAGGATTAGCGCCGCGAAGAATGGTTGTTAGCCTAGAGCCTATGTCACAGAAGTCATTCTCCACCGGCTCAAGTTGTGACAATGACCTCTGCGGCACCGTGCGTTTCCACCCAGCGCGCCATCAACCACAGTAAATCGGCCAGCCGGTTGAGATAGATGATGATCTCGGAATTCTGCAACTGATCGGCTTCCTGTAACGCACACACCCGCCGCTCCGCGCGCCGGCAGACCGTGCGCGCCACATCCAGCGTCGCCGAGTTCAAGCACGCGCCCGGCGTCGCCCACCCTTTGAAGGAAATGCTCTGCGCCTCGATCTCTTTGACTAGGGCGTCGAGTTTGTGCGTCAGTTGCGACGTGACGAGTGCGTAACCATCCTTCACATACCGCGGCAAATCCTCCACCGCCGTCGCCAGTTCGCCCATGACCGTAACCAGATCTTTCTGGATCATGAGCAGGTTTGCCTGAACAAAGTCATGTTGCGCCGAAGCTCGGGCTAGACCGAGTGCGGTGTTTAATTCATCCACACAACCGTAGGCCTCCACCCGCGGATGGCATTTGCTGACCCGCCGGCCATACATCAGGGCCGTGCTCCCTTTATCGCCGGTTTTGGTGACAATGCTCATGTTTCAGTTGGTTGCTTGCCTTGGCGTGAAGAGTTAGTCCAAACAACCGCCCGGCGCAAATCCTTCATCGCTCCACGGCCTGCTTGTAACTCTTAATCCCCTCGGCGATCGCCTGCGCCATCTTCTTCCGATACGCGGCGGTGAAAATCTTCTTCCCCTCCGTGGGATGCGACAAAAACCCCGCCTCGATCAGCACCGCCGGCATTGTCGCCTCCCGCAACACCTCGAACCGCGCGCGGCGCACGCCGCGATCCGTTGCGCCCAGCGTCCGCACCAAAGACCGCTGCACCAACCCCGCAAGCAGGAGATTCCGGCCATCATTACAATTCCCGGCATAAGCGCGCGAACCCGCGCCTTCGCCGCGCGCATTTGTGGAAGCCGCGCCTGCCGGAGTCATCGCATACACTTCCGAACCTTGCGCGGCGGAACGGTCGCCCCCCGTGCCGTTGAAATGCAGGCTCACGAACAAATCCGCGCCATACTTCCGCGCCAGCGCCGGGCGATCCGACAATTCGATATAACGATCCTCCGTCCGCGAGAACACAACCTTGAATCCCATTTTCCTCAGTTCGTCCCGCAACTCGGCCGCGAGCCGCAGCGTCAGATCTTTCTCCTGTTTCCCGCTCGCCTGATTGCCCGGGTCTTTGCCGCCATGTCCGGCATCGAGGCAGATCGTGACGACCTTTTTCCCGGGGTCGTATTTCGGCACGGACAGGAACGGCCGGAACGTCGCTTCGACATCGAGTTGTGAAATGTAGGTTTCGCCATCCCGCGTCGCCAGCGGATGCAGCAGCCAGAGTTGCAAGCCGTTGAAGCGCGCCTCCCGGGAATCCACCGTAAACTGCAACTGCACCGTCTTGTTCGTCAGCAAGAACGACTCATCGCGCTTAAGCCAGCGCGCCTGCAAGCCCTGCAATCTCGCCCACTCGGTCACGCGCACATAATCCGTGTCGCGGATGCGCACCCGCAACGACGCTGCCTGCCCCGGCCACGCCCCGAGGAGCATGGCCAGCGTCGCGAGAGCAAGCCGGCACATCATGAGCGGGCAATCTGCCGGGGGCAGCCGGAGGGTTCAAGCCTTACGTGACGCGTCCTCCATTACGAGGGCTGAAATCCCAATAGCGAGGCAGGCAGCACCGCCCTAACGCTACCATCCTTCCGCCTGGCCGCCCGCGCGGGGGTCAGCCGCGCCGACGAATGATTTTCCGTCAGCACTGCGCGCCACAGTGTGGGCCACGGACAAAGCATTGAGTTCCTTCACCACGTGACCGCGTTGCCCGAGCGCAGTTTTGGCATTTGCGGGCAACGTTTTTTCCACCATCAACTCATCCGGCGACCATTGCTGATGAATACGTGGCAGCGCGATGACTTCCTGCGGCGTCATCCCGAGGTCCAGCATCGCGACTAGTTGCACGAGCACGGCCGAAATGATCTTCGGCCCACCCGCCGCGCCGATGGCGATGATAGGCTTACCGTTTTGCAACACCAACGTCGGGCTCATGCTGGAAAGCGGGCGTTTGCCCGGCGCAACCGCGTTGGCTTCCGCGCCGATCAAACCAAAGTGATTCGCTACCCCCGGCTGCACCGAGAAATCGTCCATCTCATTGTTCGACACTACGCCCGTTGCCGGGGATCACAACCTTCGAGCCGTAACTGGTGTTTATCGTGGCGGTACAAGCAACCCAGTTCCCCTCTGCATCCGCCACCGACCAGTGCGTGGTGTGCTTCTCAAACAAGTTCGCGCTCCCAACGCAGGCGGCAAGCCGTGACTCCTTCACCTCACTGGCGCGTTTGAGATCAATGCGTCTGGCCAGCGTGGTTGCGTATTTCTTGGACACCAGCCCACGCGGCACGTTGGCGTAATCGGGATCACCGAGCCAATATGCACGGTCGGCAAAAGCGAGCTTCATCGTCTCGGCGATGGCGTGCCAGCGCGTCACCTCATCAAGCGATTTCACGTCGAAATTTTCCAGAATGTTCAACATCTGCACAACATGAACACCTCCCGAACTCGGCGGCGCAAAGGAAACAATCTCCCGCCCACGATAAGTAGTACGCACCGGCTTGCGCAAAACGATACGATACTTGGCGAAGTCGGCGGCGGTCATGATACCGCCATTGGCTTTCATCCACTTCTCCGTCGCCGTCGCAAACTCGCCGCGATAAAACCAATCGCTTCCCCGTGCGGCAATGGCCCGATAGGTCTTGGCAAGATCGGGTTGCTTCAGAATGTCACCCGCGGCGGGCGCTTTGCCGCCCGGCAAAAAAATGGCGCGTGACGCTTCAAACTTGGCGAGGTCGCTCGCAACGGATTCCAACCGGCCCGCATAGCCCGCACTGATGGCAAAACCTTTCTCCGCAATGTCCGCAGCCGGAAGAATCAAGTCCTTGAGCTTCTTGTTACCGTGATGCCTCACCGCGTAATCAAAAGCCGCCACTTCACCCGGGACGCCGCTGGCCAGCGGGCCGGTCTGGCTAAGTTCAGTGTTGCCTTTGCCGTCACGCAGGAACATGTCGCGCGTGGCTGCGGACGGGGCCATTTCGCGGCCATCAATCGCCACGATTTTTCCGTTCGCGAGCCGGATAAGCAGGAAGCAACCGCCGCCAATGCCGGAGTTATGCGTGTCCACGACACCGAGCGTGAACCCAACGGCGATGGCCGCATCAATCGCATTGCCTCCTGATTTGAGAACATCGAGGCCAGCTTCGGTCGCCAGCGGATGTGCGGAAGACACCATGCCATGCGTGGGGACATTGGTCTGCGCAACAAGCGAACACGGCAGGAACACGCATGCAACCAGGGTAATAAAACTCAGATGACGCAGAAAAGTTAATCATTTGAACAGGTTCAGAAAGACAGTGATGTTTAGGGCGTTCAGGAAATCAATCAGGAAGCCGCCGACGATGGGCACGATGAGAAACGCCCGTGGCGACGGGCCAAATCGCTCGACCAAGGTTTTCATGTTCGCCACGGCGTTGGGCGTGGCGCCGAGACCAAAGCCGCACTGCCCGGCAACCATGACAGCCGCATCAAAGCTACGCCCCAGAATCGGAAAGGTGACGAACAACGCAAACAATCCCATCACAATGATCTGCACGACGAGAATGACGAGCATCGGCACAGCGGTGTTGGCCAGATCAATCAGGTTTAAACTCATCATAGCGATGGCGAGAAAAATCCCCAGCGTGACCGAGCCCAACGTATCCACGATCTCAGGTTTAATCCAACGACCGCCACAGGCATCGGCTACGTTGCGCACGACCAGCCCCAGAATCATCGCGCCCATGTAAACCGGGAAAGTAATGCCGACGCTTTGGATCAGATAGCCGAGCCATGCGCCCGCCTTGATGCAAACCAGCAGCACCAGCAGGTGCAGCCAGAATTTTTTCCCATAACCCGCCAGCGCGCGAAAGTCTTGAACTATTCCCGATTCACCCGTCTGTCCTGACTCCAGATGCACGGCAGCGGCGGCCTCGGATTTAAGTTTGTGCGTTTGAATCAACCAGCCACCGAGTGGCCCGCCGACCAAGCCGCCCGCGACCAAGCCAAATGTCGCAGCGGCGACGCTCACTACCGCGGCGTTGTTCATGCCTGCCTTCTCCAGCTCCGATGCAAAGCCCAGCGCCGTGCCGACGCCTCCAGTCAACGTCAGGCTACCACAAACCAATCCAAGCAACGGCGGCTCGTTCATCATTTTTGCCAGCAGCACGCCAACGACATTTTGGAATACGGCCAGCACAGCGGAAATCGCCAGAAACACGAGCGCAAAACCGCTACCCTTCTTTACAAGCGACCAACTGGCATTCAGTCCGATGCAGGTGAAGAATGCCACTAGGAACGGCAGATTCACGTTCTTGGAAGGAGACTTGGTCCATTCCAACTCCGTGCTCACCAGCCAGGTCCACCATGGCGCGGCAACGTTGGTTTGGAATTTGGCCGCAAACCAGCCGGTTAAATTCCCGCCCAGCAGAATCAAGGCGAACAACAAGCCACCGACCACCGGCGCAGGAATATTGAATCGCGCCAGCACCTTGATGTGTCGGACAAAAAATTCTCCCAACAACAAAACTGGAATCGCCAACGCGATAGTGAACCAGGCGGAAATGGTCATAGGTTTGAAAACAGCAACATCCTGCCAGTGCGCGGAGTCAGTGATGCTGAAATCAGCGGCGGCGTCCAGCCGGAAGGTTCTCCTCCAGCCCGCTCAGACCGGCATGTTCATGTCCCTGCCCGGCGCGGGGCCAACCAGCCGCTCAAGAAGCCGCCGACAAATACCCCAGTCCAAAGTGCCGCTGGTGTTCGTGCAAGATATAACGATCCGTCATCCCAGCGACATAATCGCATACGGCCCGGTGTAAGCCTTCGCGCCGGATTCGGCGTTGGGATTGCTCGCCAATTTCTTTGGGATGCTTCAGGTAGAAATTGAAAACTTCGGCCAGAATGCGCACCGCGCGGGTATTCGCCTCATCCACCTGTTTGCTGAAATATAAATTCCGATAGAGATACTTCCGCATCTCCTGATTCAGCTTCCGACGCGCTGCACTGTATTGGACCAGCGCGGTCCGATGCAGGCGAACGTCATCGGCACTTTGCACTCCCGCAGCAGCTATGAGCTTTTCCGTCGTCTCCACCACATCACGCACTTGGCCGTCAATCATTTCGCGGATAATGGCATAGCGGCGACCTTCGTCCGGCATATCGCCCTGCTCTTTCTTGACCTTTCGCGCCGCGTCCCGCCAGACGGTAACATTGCGGCTCAACTCCTCTTCCGACAACAAACGCGCATCAAGTCCGTCATCGAGGTCGTGGCTGTAATAGGTGATTTCATCAGCAAGATTGGCGACCTGAGCTTCCAGTGAGGAATTTTTGGCGTCGAACCCCTTGCGCTTGCTCGGATGGTCGTAGGCGGTGAAATGCTTCACTAATCCTTCGCGGACTTCCCAGCTCAGATTTAGGCCCGGGAAACGTGAGTACTTCTGCTCCAACTCCTCGACAACGCGCAGGCTCTGGCGATTATGTTCAAATCCCCCATGGCCTTTCATCAACCGATCCAATACGTGTTCGCCGCGGTGGCCGAAGGGCGAATGCCCGAGATCGTGCGCGAGGGCGATTGTTTCCGTGAGATCCTCATTGAGCCGAAGCGCGCGCGCAATACCGCGCGCAATGGCAGCAACTTCCATCGTATGCGTGAGCCGGGTGCGGAGGTGATCGCCAGTGCCGTTGAGGAAAACCTGCGTCTTGTATTCAAGCCGCCGGAAAGCGCGCGAGTGAATGACGCGGTCGCGGTCGCGCTGATACTCCGTGCGCCACGGCGATGGGGTTTCTTTGTAAACTCGTCCCCGCGACTCCCCGCTCATCTGCGCATAAGGCGCGAGAGTCTGGTGTTCGAGCTGTTCCAACTCCTGACGGGTGCGCGGCATGAAATGAACCCTTTGTCCCGATCAATTGATGGTTGGCATCGGGACCGGAATGCCGCGCAGTTCAAACAAGCGCTTGATCGTATCTTCGATGAGATTGTTCGGACAACTCGCGCCTGCGGTGATGCCGACAGTGAGCTTGCCGGTTGGCAACCAATCCTTCGACTCAACCTCTTTCTTTTTGTGCTGGTCGTAATGCGAGATGCGTTCGGCAGAAATCATCTTGGTGGCATTCTTGATGAAATACGTTGGCAAGACCGCCTCGCCCATTTCTGCCAGATGGGAGGTATTTGAAGAATTATAACCACCTACCACGAGTAGAAAGTTCATCGGTTCGCGCAACATCTTCTCCAACGCGTCCTGCCGATCTTGCGTCGCGCCGCAGATGGTGTCGAAGAAACGGAAATGATTGGCGACGTTGACCTCGCCGTGTTTCTTGAGCATGGCGGCCTTGAAGCGACGCTGCACCTCTTCGGTTTCGCCACGCAGCATGGTCGTTTGATTCGCCACCCCGACGGCTTGCAAATGCAGATCAGGATCGAAGCCCTGCGAATATGCGCCTTTAAATTTTTCGAGGAATGCCTGTTTATCCCCCCCGTTCAAGATGTAGTCGCAGACGTAGTCCGTCTCCGCGAGGTTATACACGACGAGATAATGGCCGCTGCCGTAGGCCCGTGCTTGCGAGGTAGTGGCTTTGGTTTCCTCGTGCTTGGCCTTGCCATGGATGATGCTGGTGACGCTTTCCTTGGAATATTGCCGCACGCGCTTCCAGACGCTCATCACATCGCCGCACGTGGTGTCCACGATGACGCAGCCTTTGGCCTCAATTTTTTTGCGCGTGGCCACTTCTGTTCCAAAGGCTGGAATGATAACCGCATCGCCCGCCTGCATCTTGCCAAGTTCTTCCTCATTCGGCTTGGGCGAAATGATCTGAATCCCCATGTTGCGAATCTGATCATTCACATCGGGGTTGTGGATGATTTCACCGAGCAGATAAATGGGGGTCTTGGGCGAAACATCGGAAAAATATTTTTTGGCCGCGTAGGCGAGGTCAATGGCCCGTTCCACGCCGTAACAGAACCCAAACTCCTTCGCGAGCTTCACCGTGAGTTCGCCGGACGTCAGCACCCCACCATTGGCGCGGATTTGCTCCACCAATTCACTGCGGTAATGCGACAACACCTTGGCTTGGACCGCTTCCATGATGTCCGGGCGGCGGAGGTTGATCTTTTGCGGCGCGGCAGGCGCGTGAGTTGACATAACAAGGTAAGTTTAGCCCAGTCACGAAAAGCGTCGAGCAGAAAGCCCGATGGCAAATAGTCATTGCGATGCGAAAAATTCCTGCAATGATATGCGCCCCGTCGGAGCGTAGCTCAGCCTGGCTAGAGCACTTGCTTTGGGAGCAAGACGTCGCAGGTTCGAATCCTGTCGCTCCGACCATTTTCTTTTTCCCCAACGTTTGCCGTCGCTGGTCTACCCATCCCTACATAGTCATGTTTTCGCCTCTGGCACTGGCGGTGCTAATTTACCCAAGTGTTGGGGCGGCGATTGGTTGGTCGCTCATGGTCTCCCGGAGGCAACTCTGAGAGAAAGCCTCAACAAATGCGTTGGTAAATGGGTGGTTGGCAATGACGGCGGTGAGTGTTTGGTTGCGCTCACCGCCGTTTCTTTTTCCCAAAACCCATTTTTCCCGGGCAAAAAGCTGAGGAGTTTGAAACCAAGTGCGCAAATCGCGTCAGTAGTTTTGATTTCCGCATACTGCCAATCTTTACCGCGAAAAAATTATTTTCCGCCCGTAAATCAAGCCCTTCCACACAACGATGAATTCCATTCACGGTTAGTGGCATTGCCACTGCTAAGAGCGCCTGACCAGTCCAACGGCGGCCCGTCCGTTGGGAAACAATAATGTGCAGGCGCGCGGGTCGGAAGTTGCGCCTGAACCAAACCTAACGCACAACTGAATGAAGAAAATCGAAGCCATTATCAAACCCTTCAAGCTTGAGGAGGTCAAAGACGCCCTCGGCGAAATCGGCATTGAAGGCATGACCGTCACCGAAGTCAAAGGCTTCGGCCGGCAAAAGGGTCACACGGAAATCTATCGCGGCAGCGAATACACCGTGGACTTCCTCCCCAAGATCAAACTCGAACTCGTCCTCACGGACAAACAGGTGGACGCTGCGGTGGCCACTATCGTGAAGGCCGCCAAGACCGGCAAGATCGGCGACGGCAAGGTGTTCGTTTCCAATGTGGAGAACGCCGTCCGCATCCGCACCGACGAGAAAGGTGATGCGGCGGTTTAAGACACCGAAACCTAGATAACCCTTTTGATTCTACCAAACATGAAACGATTCCTCTTAACCATCGCTTTGATTGCCACGACGGTTTTTGGCACCACGGTCGCAGTGCGCGCTGCTGATACAGCACCCGCCCCGGAACGCAGCATCACAGAACGCCTCGAAGACTTGGAAGCTTACGTCAACAACGGCGCTCGTAACGGTTCGACCAATGCGCCGTCTAAGATCGCTGGTCCGGGTCCGGGTCACAATGCCTGGCAGATGACCTCCAGCGCGCTGGTGTTGTTCATGACCCTGCCCGGCCTCGCGTTGTTCTACGGCGGCCTCGTTCGCAAAAAGAACGTGCTCTCCGTAATGGCGCAATGTATGGGCATCGCTGGCTTGGTCACCATCCTCTGGTGGCTGTGCGGTTACAGCCTTGCCTTCGGTAGCGGCTCGTCTGGCTCTTCACTCATCGGCAACCTCAAACAATTCGCCCTGTTCAAAGGCGTCGTGGGTGGTGAGACCGGTCAGGGCTATCACTGGATCTCTAACAACGTCTGGGCCATCTTCCAGCTCACGTTCGCCATCATCACCCCGGCGCTCATTATCGGTGCGATCGCAGAACGCATGAAGTTCTCAGCCGTGCTGCTCTTCGTCGCCATCTGGATGTTTGCGGTTTACTTCCCATTCGCGCACATGGTTTGGGCCACTGACGGTTTGATGTGCGGCCCGCTTAATCCGAATGCGACCATCAAGGCGATTGACTTTGCTGGTGGCACGGTAGTGCACATGACCTCCGGTTGGTCGGCGCTGATTCTCTGCTTGATTCTCAAGCCGCGCCTCGGTTTCCCGAAACAGCCGATGCCCCCGCACAGCATGGTGCTTTGTATGGTTGGCACCGGCATGCTCTGGGTTGGCTGGTATGGTTTCAACGCTGGTAGCGCGCTCGGGGCCGACGGCATTGCCGCCAACGCCTTCACCACCACCACGCTGGCAGCCGCCACGGCAGGCTTCGTATGGGCGATGACGGAATGGTTGATCAAGGGCAAGCCCAGCATCCTGGGTTTCTGCTCCGGTATCGTTGCAGGCTTGGTAGTGATCACTCCGGCAGCAGGTTTCGTTACAGCGAATGGCGCGATGATTATCGGCATCCTTGCGGGTATCGTCCCGTTCCTCGCCTGCTGGAAGCTCAAGGCTTGGTTGGGTTATGACGACGCCTTGGATACGTTCGGGGTGCACGGGGTCGGCAGAACCCTCGGTGCAATCCTCACCGGGGTGCTCGCCAGCAGCGACGCCAACAGCGTAGTTGGCGGCCTCAAGGCAGGCCTGCTCGGCAACCAATTCAAAGCTGTGTTACTGACCATCGTCTGGTCAACGGTCGCCACAGCCATCATCGCCTTCATTGTGAAGGCTGTCGTGGGTCTGCGTCCGAGCGAGGAAACCGAAACTGTGGGCCTGGACCTTGCCGAACATGGCGAAGAAGGCTATCACGAGAGCCGTTAATCAATCCTAATCGGTTGTTACTCACTCGCGCCGCTGGGAAGTATTCTCAGCGGCGCGATACTTTTAAGGCTTCGCCGCGATCAGCAATCACACTTGTTAAGCTGGTTCAAACCGCCTTAATGACAAGGGCGGTGGTGTTATCACGGCCATCGTTCTTCACAGCTTCGAGGACAAGCTGTCGAGCCGGGTTTTGATCAAAAGCAGCAACATCTGTAGCCCGCAAGACATCAAGCATGTGATGGTTGTAAAGCCCTTCGGTCAATCCATCGGAGCAAAGAAGAAACATGTCGCCGGGTTCATAACCAACAGCCCCGACTTGCGGCTCGACAAATTGATTACTACCCCCGAGGGATTTCTGGAGGACATTGCGCCGGGGATGGGTTCGCGCTTCCCGTTCATTGATCTGGCCATTGCGAAACATCCAGCCGACATAGGTATCGTCATGACTGATCTGCTTGATGGTCCCAGTGCGTTGCGAAAGATAATAAATACGGCTGTCTCCAATGTGCCCGAAATACATCCAGCCAGGCGTGAACCAACAAAGGCTGAGCGTGGTCTCCATGCCATGACACTCTTCATAGCTTTGACCGAGATACGACAAGGCACGATGGACCTGACTGTAAAGCTCGGTGAGCACATCTTCAAAGCCAGCATCAAGCCCAGCGGCACGTTGACCAAAAGAGCGCGGGAGCAGTGTGGTGATTTTCTCGACTGCGATATTGCTGGCGTATTCGCCAGCAAGAGCGCCCCCCATACCATCGCTGACAGCAAAGGCAAAATCGGAATGGGAGAGCGAAGCCGCGCCAAACTTGCCGAGGCGTTGGACTTCGCGGGCGTCAAATTTGAGGCCGAGAAAGGAGTCTTCGTTGTTTTTGCGGACTTTGCCGCGATCGGTCCAGCCGAACCAATGGAGCGATGAAGCCGTCGCTTCGGCTTGAGGTAGATTCGTCATGTCGGAGAGGATTTTTCGGCGTCCGGCAACAGGGTGGCGAACTCAAAATCTATGAGGCAAAAGCGACCATCCTGTTGGCGATAGGTAACATTGCGCATGTCCGGATCATCGTGACGGACGCCATAAGGCTCCAGTTCAGCGAAGAGTTCTTTGGTGCGTTTTTCGTCGAGGTGTTGCACGCGTGCACCGCAATTGGTGGTGATGATACGGACTTTCTCGGCATCGGCTTCAAGCAAACGCGGAACGAAGGGACAGGCGCGGGCTTCCAAGTGGCGCAAAATTTTGACTTCTCGCTCGAAACGCTGGTGTGCATCAGGGCCATGGTAGGCTTTAATGACCCGACCATCAAAAGTCAGGTTCACTGTAGCTCGAAGCGTGTCTTTTACTTTTAGCATCGCGTAGAACGGTAACAACCCGGCACGCGCCCACTATGGCGCAACCTCGGAGACGAGGAAAGCATCATCCAAGAAGAAAGGCCGCCTTTTATCCACCGCGGATAAATTTCAACAGCAAGAATGATTGCTGCTGGCGGTGCTGCCGCAGATAAAAATATATTCAGAGAGAATGAAACCCCTGTTGGTGTTGGGTTGAAATGCATTCATGAAAATGGTTCAGCAAAATTCTTGCGATGCGGCATCGCGCCTGCTGAAATGCCGCACCGTAGATTGGCTCTGGGCGTTGTGTCCCGGCTGATCCACCAAACCGAATTCACACACACACGAACAAACAACGACCACGCACATGGCCAAATACAAATTAGAATACCTCTGGCTGGACGGTTACGAACCCGTCGCCAACCTCCGCGGTAAAACGCAGATCAAAGAATTTAAGGCTTTCCCAAAGCTCGAAGAACTTCCGATGTGGGGCTTCGATGGTAGCTCGACCCGCCAAGCGGAAGGTCGCACCTCGGATTGCATGCTCAAGCCCGTGGCGGTCTACCCTGACACCACCCGCAAGAACGGCGTGCTCGTCATGTGCGAAGTCATGATGCCGGACGGCAAGACCCCGCATCCGAGCAACAGCCGTGCTTCCATCCTCGACGATCCCGGCGCGTGGTTTGGTTTCGAGCAGGAATACTTCCTCTATAAGAACGGTAAGCCCCTCGGTTTCCCGGAAGTTGGCTTCCCCTATCCGCAAGGTCTCTACTACACCGGCGTCGGCTACGACGCGGTTGGCAGCATCGCTCGCCAGATTGTGGAAGAGCATCTCGATCTCTGCTTGGATGCCGGCATCAATCATGAAGGCATCAATGCCGAAGTCGCGAAAGGTCAGTGGGAATTCCAGATCTTCGGTAAAGGCTCGAAGAGTGCTGCCGACCAGATGTGGGTCGCCCGCTATCTCCTTATGCGCCTCTGCGAAAAATATGGCGTGGACGTGAACTGGCATTGCAAGCCTCTCGGCAAAGATGTGGACTGGAACGGTTCCGGCATGCACTCCAACTTCTCCACCGCTTTTATGCGCGAAACCGGCGGCAAGGAATACTTCGAAGCCCTCATGGCCGCGTTCGACAAATACAAGAACGAACACATTGCGGTGTACGGCCCTGACAATCATCTCCGCTTGACCGGTCTGCACGAAACGCAGTCCATTGATAAATTCAACTACGGGGTCGCGAATCGGGGTGCATCCATCCGCGTCCCGCACAGCTTCGTGAACAACGACTATAAGGGCTACCTTGAAGATCGTCGTCCGAACTCTCAAGGTGACCCTTACAAAATTGCGAGCCGGATTCTGCAAACGATCGCAACCGTTCCGCTCCCTGGCAAGAAAACCAAGAAGTAATTCAGTTCGGCCATCAATCCGAAAAGGCAACCGGCGTGACCAAAGTCACGCCGGTTTTTATTTTGCAAATTATTGCGGCCGAATCGAATCTGGGTTCAGTGAATGATTTGTCGCAATCGATAGAACCGCCCGGCCGTTTGCACTGAATCCTGAATCTTCATCAAACCATTGGTGGCAAGAATCGGACCTGTAAAATCAGTCCACAGGCTCTGGACCGCATTGGTTTTGTAATCCACTTGATAGGTCCTTTCAAGCCACGCGTCCCAGTGAATCTCAAACCCTGCGGCAGTCAAAACAGAACGGAGCTTGGAAGCCGCAGAATTCAACCGAAAAACGGTACCTTTTAGCCCACCACCTTGATCAAAAGTGGTCCCATACAAGTTCCCCGCCGTATCTTGCGCCAACCCGCCGTAAGGAGAAGCGCCGTTTGTATCAACACCGAACGAAACCAACACTGCAAATGCGCCGTTTGTAGTAAATTGAAAGACCGTCCCACGCGGGACGTACCTGCTCGCTCCCACCCAAAATGGTGGTTCCGTAGTAAGTTCCATCCAACCCCAGCAACAATGTTGCCGAAGGATTGGCGCCATCCTTGCCCCCGTCTAAAGAACGCAGTGTCGTCAAAGCGCCATTAGTGGTGATCCTGAATATTGTACCTGCGTTGTTTGCCCCCCCATCGAACGTAGTTCCATAAAGCATACCACTAGGATCTAAAGCAAGTCCGCCGCGAGGGGATGCACCGTTTGTCCCAACAAAGGAACACAGTGGTGTAAATACACTGTTTGTTGTAAATCTGAAAATTGTTCCCAAATTTGAAGCACCTCCGGTGAGAGTTGTCCCGTACAAATGACCGTCCGCCCCCACAGTAACTTCTCCGAACGGGGTTGAGCCGTTTGTTCCGCCAAAAGAAAACAGCGAACTGAACTCACCATTGGTCGTCAGACGGAAGATCGTGCCCAAGTTATTTGAGCCCCCTTGTTGCGTCGTTCCATAAAAAGCACAGTCAGCTGCCAATTTAAGCCGTCCGGATGGCTTAGCGCCATTGTCCCCAGCAAACGACAACAATGTCGTCAGCATACCATTGGTATTGATTCGAAACAGCGTTCCAAGGTTGCTAGCCCCGCCCACTAATGTCGTGCCATAAAGTTGGCCATCGCCACCAAAAGACAAACCTGCATATGGCTGGGCACCATTTGCACCGTTGAATGAAAATAGTGTTGTGCTAACCCCTTCGAACGAAACCTTGAAAATGGTACCATAGCCAACGGGAAAACCGTTTACCCCTCCTTGATGGGTAGTACCATAAAGAAACCCATCATTCCCAACCAGAACGCCCGCATAGGGTTTTGCTCCCTTGTTCCCAGTTCCGGTCGAACCAGAAAATGAAGTTAGTGTGCTAATATTTGCACAACCCGCGTTTGCCAGCAAGCCATCACCACCCCAAAATATGGCAGCGACGACAATACACCTGTGAAGGTAAAACGACATGCTTTAAAAATAGCCCGTCTGCCTTCACCACCAATGCAAGTATTCTGAATCAGCTACCGAAACTTGCAATCTGTGACGCGTCAGTTGCCAGAGCCAACACGACGGCGGGCAAATCCTAGGGCAGCCAAACCAACAGCCAAAAGTGCGATGCTGGATGGCTCAGGGACTGGAGGCGCGATATACACGCTCTTGTTGATAGCGATGCTGAAAGATTGGTAAGCAGGAATCACAACATCCCATTGAAAACCCCAGATTGCATCACCAGTCACCGGACCAACGCTATCATTCAAAGTCGTCGGACTTGAATCCATGAGCTTGATGAGCGTTGACTCAGACAAACCAACCTCACCATGATTGGCCGCAGGACTCACGACCTCATCAGCAAAAAAAGCATTCCCTTTGGTCTGGTAAGCTTTATCAAACAGCCCTTGGGCATTTTTTTCCAAGGTTACGGTGTCACCGAGATAGCCACCGCCTAAGTCAAAATCCACGTATTGGAAAAAATGGAAGTCGAGCGGATTACTGGTCAAATTGTTAATCTTGATTTGCTCTCCGATGGCAGAACTGCTGCTACCGATCGCTCCACCAAGCAGCGAATAGGTGACCTCAATGCTAAAAATACTACCGCTTTGATAAACTGTATTTAGGATGCTGGGGGATACCAATGTCGCTGAAGTTAGCGTCAAATTATTCAACGGCTTCTCCGGGCCGGTGCTTCCCTTGCGATACCAAAACCATTGACGAAACAACTGAGTTTGCCCGTCCACCGTCCAATCACTCATTCCGTAGGGCGTATCAGCCTGAACAGTTGCCGACGAGTTTCCGTTGGTCAAATTGTACGTCCACGCACTTGCCAGCTGGGTTGACAGCACTCCCGCAAACAGAAAAACCGACGCCGCTAAAACTCGCGTCTGCCCCTTAAAACAACGATCAAACTTCATAAAAAAACCTTTCAACGAATGAGCCCTGGGTGAACTAGCTTGGCCGCATTCTCAACTTCTCCTCAGGTTCTGTCAAGAATTTGTTCGTTCTGTTTTGATTAAAATCACCTTTATTTCCAAGGGTTTCCCTGGCCTCCAAGCTCCGTAAAAACACGTAAATGCATGGCACAAAATCCGACGTGAATCAGCTAGCTACATAAAATGAACCGTTCTGAATCCCCCTCAAAGCGATCCGCCCGAACCATCAAAGCTGGACGCAGAGTTGTTTCGCACTAACGTGTCCTTAAATTATGGCAACAATGCCAGATTCAAGCACTTCAGCGCATAAAAGCGGAGACCACGATCCTTACGCTTTGCTTCGAAATCGCGACTTTCGGCTTTATCTGATTGGACGACTGTGCGCCATTGTTGGCCAGCAGATGTTCGCAACCGCCTTGGGTTGGGAACTCTACGAACGCACTCATTCTGCCCTAGCCTTGGGATTTGTAGGTTTGACCCAGGTATTGCCCATGATCCTATGCACCTTGCCCGCTGGGCATGTTGCCGACAGCTACAATCGACAACGGATCATCGTGGCTATGACCGTGATTATCGCGGCGGCGAACATCGGACTCACGGTCATTTCCGCGACCACCGCCCCAATCTCCCTGATTTACGCGTGTCTCGTCATCACGGGAATCGCCCGAACTTTTCTGGGCGCTGCCAGCGCATCCTTTCTCCCGCAACTGGTGGAACGCAAAGATCTTTCCCGCGCCGTGACGTGGAGCAGTTCGATTTTTCAGTTCTCCTCCATTGTCGGTCCAGCGCTAGCCGGAGGGTTGCTCCACCTCACCAACCACGCCGCGTATGTTTATGCGATCAATGCGGGTGCTGCACTGCTGGCCAGCTTTCTCATCGGCAAGCTACGGCAGCATCACACCCCGACGACCCGGCAGGAAATGACGCTCAAAACCTTGCTCACCGGATTCAACTTCGTATTCACGAACCGCATCATTCTCGGCATCATCACGCTGGATATGTTTGCGGTCCTGCTGGGCGGTGCCACGGCGTTGTTGCCGATCTATGCCAAAGACATTCTGTTCGTCGGTCCTTGGGGGTTGGGCTTATTGCAGGCAGCCTTGCCGCTCGGTGCCATTCTCTGCGCTTTCGTAATCGCGCACCGACCACCGATGCAAAAGGCCGGCCGGGCACTGCTATGGGCGGTCACGGTCTTTGGCGTGGCCACAATTGCTTTCGGATGCTCCCGCTGGTTCTGGTTCTCCTTTCTGATGCTGTTCACGTGCGGCGCGGCGGACAACGTCAGCGTCGTCGTGCGTCACACGCTGGTGCAACTCTTGACGCCAAACGAAAAGCGCGGACGCGTTTCGGCCGTCAACAATCTCTTCATCGGCACTTCCAATGAACTCGGCGAATTTGAATCCGGCACAGTCGCGCATTGGTTCGGGCCGGCCATCGGGAAAACCATTGCGACCGGAGCGGTAGTTTCTGTGGTCGTCGGTGGAATTGGCACCATCCTCGTAGTGCTCGGTGTCGCCTGGGTCTGGCCGGAAATCAGAAAATACGGCCGGCTCGATTCAGCGTAGGGCGGCGGCGATTTCTTCTCCCAACGCCGCAGCCTCGTTCACCGGACGCTGGCCTTCAGTGCGTTTGGCCGGACCATCGCGGAAGGAAACCGCCCGCATCTTGATTTTGTCTCCGGCAATTTCCGCATATGCCGCAACCGGACTTTGACAGCCGCCGCCCATGCCATGCAGAAAGGCTCGCTCGGCCGTGACCGCACGAAATGTGTCGAGATGATTCAGCCGGTGAACGTATCGAGTGTCTGGGGGTCTGTAAGGACGCCTCCGGCTGCCGCACCGAATCCCATTGCGCGATGGGTAAAAACGGCGCCGCAAGCCGATCCAACGCAGGTTCAAAGCCAGTATTGGGAACCTACGCCAGCAGCTCAGGGAGACATTGTTCTCTGCGTCGAATCCGGTGCGCAGGATGATCTGACGATCAGGACGCCGCAGTTCTTCCGAGCGGCGACCAGCCAGGTAGCGGTATCGACGCAGCTTGGCGCGAGGGTACAAAGCGCTCCGCAGGTCGATCTCACCCAGCAGTCTGCGATATGGGAATCGGTGACGGCGGGTACGACGGGGTTGCTGGGCAACTTCCTTCTGTCGGTTCCGCAGAAAGACCCGACGCAGATTCAGCCGAATATCTGGCCGAGCGCAGCCGCCGCCCCGGTCGTCAGCTATCGCCCGCTGTCGATGGTGCAGACGGCGCCGCAGCCTAATCCGACTCAGATTGCCCCGCAGATATGGTCCAGTGCCGCCGCTGCGCCTGCTGTTTCGTATAACGGACTACCGTTCGTTCTGAGCGCTCCGCAGGCCGATCCCACTCAACTGCAGGCGAAGTTCTGGAATGCCCCCACAGCGCAGGGTGTTCTGGGCAGCTACGTCTATTCGATCCCGCAGGCTGATCCGACGCAGATTCAGCCTAATGTCTGGACGACGACACTGACGCCGCCGATTACCGGCTTCACGGTGCCTCAGTTCCAGACGCCGCCGCAGCCGGATCTGAACATCAATTACACGGTGCTTTGGACGCCCAGCACGTTTAGCCCGAGCGCTCCAATACCGCCTGATACTTCACTGCCTGGCGGGCCGTGGGGAAATCCAGCCGCTGGTCGCGGCACGATGTCGGAAACCATCGGATTCCGCGAACCGGAGAAGAAACGCAAGCGGATCAAACTGACGCCGGTCGAGCGCGAAATCCAGCTGCTGATCAACAAACTGGAGCCTGCCAAGGCAGTAACGCTCGCCGATGCATTGCCGAAAGAGCAGGTTGAAAAGCTCGCGGCGATGGAATCGAACCTGAAGCAGATTCAGGCCAAGATGGAGCAGGCACGCTCCGATGAAGAAGCCATCGCCATACTGCTGATGATGATCACATGATCACGCTGGAACGAGAACGAGTTTCTGACTGGCTGCGGGATCGGATCGTGAAACCCCGCATCGACGCGTGGATGGGGCAATGGGTGGCGATGGGGTATGAACAGGATGGGGTATTGGTGGGCGCTGTCGTATTCGATAGCTTCACCCCCCACGAATGCGCCATGCATGTGGCGCTCGATGGTCGGGTGCCGCGGGCGGTAGTACGGGAGGTATTCCGCTATCCCTATGTCACCGCCGGGCTAAATAGGATCACCGTTTCCGTTGCGGAAAGCAATGCGCTTTCCCGCCGGTTGATAGAGCGCTGGGGCTTTAGACTGGAGGGGAAAAAGCGATTAGGATGCGGGGATGAAGATGAACTAATATACGGGTTACTGCGCCAGGAGTGCCGGCTACATGTTTAGATTCAATGCGCTGGATGGTGGCTGGAGGCAATGGGTCCACGGCAAAGGCGGTTCCGTCCCCGTTCCTGACCCGGCGGTGCAGACTAATGCCGAAGCAGCTGCCAATCGCTACAACATCAGTTCCCCCTTTGGCAGCCAGACATGGACCCAGGGGGATCGCCAGATCATTGGCTATGATTCCAAGGGGACGCCGCAGTACGGGCAGAACTATACACAGACTATTCAGCTTAACCCGTCCGAACAGCGCCAGTACGATCTGCATAATCAGATTGCAGAATCGCTCCTGAATGGTGCCGGCGACAAGATTTCAGGCTTTCAGGACACGCCATTCAGTTATGGCGGTACCTACAAAGGCCCATCGAGCTATAGCGGCGCGGGCACCTATGCCGGACAGTCGCAGCCTTTCGATTATTCTCAGGCCACTCCGGAAGTCGCGCAGGCCCAGTATCAGAAAACCGTCAATCTGCTACAGCCCCAGTTCGACCGCCAGAACAAAGATCTGGAACAGAAGCTGGCGAATCAGGGCATTCCGATTGGATCGGATGCCTATAACGAGGCGGTGCGCAATCAATCGCAGAACCAGAATTCCGCGCTGACCAATGCGGCACTCGATGCGACGACCATGGGCAATCAGTTGGCCCTGTCGCAGCGCCAGCAGAATGTGGGCGAGGGCGCGCAAACCTATGGCATCAACGCCGATGAGATGGCCCGTTCCTTTGGATTGAATGCGAATGCTGGATTACAGGCGCGCCAGCAGCAGAATCAGGAAGCACTATCGCAGCGCCAACAGCAATACAACGAACTGGCGGCCGCTCTGGGCGGACAGCAGCTTAACCCGATCAACAATGGCGGCAGTGGCGGTGCGTCGCCCCTGGATGTATCTGGGGCTTATCAGCAGAAGAACCAAGCCAATCTCACGAATGCTCAACTAAAGAATCAGGGCCTGAATTCGTTGATGGGCGGAATTTTCGGTGCGGGTGCTGGATTGCTGGGAAATACCTCTCTATTCAGCGATGAGCGACTGAAAGAGGATATTGAGCAGGTAGGTGAATTGCCCGGCGGGGAGGGCGTGTACGAATACTCCTACAAGGGCGATCCGGAACGCTTCCGGGGCGTGATCGCACAGGAGATCGAGCAGACCCAACCGGATGCCGTGACGGATACCCCGAGTGGCTACAAGGCAGTGGACTATCGTAAGGTCATTGCCAAGGCACTTGCGGAGGCCGCATGACCCCTGAAGAAGCCGCCTATCAGCAGCAGATCATCGCGCGCCGCCAGCAGGTTGCACAGCAGATGGCGCAGCAGGCGGCAACTGAACCGTTGTCGTGGGGCAATGACCGCTATCGCCATTCACCGTTGGAAGGTGTTGCGAAATTGATACAAGCCTATGCCGCCGGTAAGGCTGGCAAACAGGCCATGACGCAGGGCGCTGATCTGGAAAAGCAGACGGGTGCGCTCGCGGATCAAGCGCAGGCGGATTACAACACCACGCGCGCGCAAGAAGCTTCTCCTGCGGTTCCGCTGGCTGCTGGTGGTGGTCAGATTGACGAAATTCCCGGCGGTCCGAGGCAAGCTATCGCTGATGCGCTCTCCAATCCGTGGTCGCGGCAAGGTCTCAAGCAAACCGCGCAAATGGATTTTCAGTCGCTTGAAAACGAGAAAGCGCGAGCCGAGAACGCCGCAAACCGCAAAGAAGATCGGCAAATGTCGATTGACGCCGCAAGAGAGGCAGCGCAAGAGCGCGCGACTCAAGCCGCAGCGCTAGCCAAACAGCAGATCGAGGCCAAGGCAGAAAGTGATCGGCAGCATAATGAGACGCTGCGCGCGTTGGCCGCCATGCGTGCTGCCTCAGCTGGTCCTGCGAATGAACGTAAGGACAGGGCACAGGTGATCCAACTTCGTAAGGAGTTCGACGCGCTGCCTGCTGTACAGAACTATCGCCTTGTCCTGCCGCAGTACGAACGCGCCATGACTGCACCGAACACTCGCGCGGGTGACTTGTCGGTGGTCTATGCGCTGGGCAAGATTTTCGACCCTACCAGCGTGGTGCGTGAGGGAGAGCTTGAGCTTTCCAAAGACGCGCAGCCGTGGCTTCAGAAGATGGTCAACGCTGCAAAGAGCCAGATGAGCGGACAGGGCGCGCTAGATCCTAAGACGCGGGCTGACATCACGGAAGCCATGCGTGGGCAGGTCGAGGCGCTGGGCACGCAGTACAGGCTGGCTCGCGGCAATTACTCCCAATACGCCGAAGCGATGGAAGCGAAGCCGTTCGATGTCGTAGGCGATGAGCCGATAACGAAGCAGCCGAGTGTGCCCGCACAGAATGACGTCCCAACGGCTACTGGTCCGGGCGGAAAGAAGCTCTACCTGCGCAATGGGCAGTGGGTGGATAAGTAATGGATCTGCCGCCGCTACCGGCTGGTTTTTCGTTGGACAAGTCGCAAATGACTGTTCCGCCGCTACCGGAAGGCTTCACGCTGAACAGCGCACCTCTCGCCAAAAACGAGGTTGGTCGGCCGCTTTCCTGGAACCCGCTCAAATGGGATTGGTCGCTGTCAAAAAACGACGTTGCCGAGGCTGGGAGAAATCTCAAGACTGGCCTCGCTACAGTTGGCAAGCAAGCGTACAAGGGTGCCAATGACAGCATTGGACATCTGGTTCTGATGCCGGCCGACTTCACCACCGAAGTTATAAACCGCATGACTGGCAGAAATGACCCGTCGCTGGGCGCAAGCTTTCAGCAAGCGAGTGACACGGCCATTGCTCCCCCGCAGAACATGCTTGGGAAAGTCACGAACATCGGAGCAGGCTTCGCGGTTGGTGCGAAAATTCCAGGTGCGCCAGTTGTCCGAGCAGTTCCTGCTGCTACGAGCGCTATGCAACAGACCGCCAATATTGCGCGTGAAGCAGGCTACAAACTGCCGCCTTCTTCTATCCCCAACGCTGGACCAATCGCGCGATTGGTCGAAAAGGTAGTCGGTACAAAGGCGGTCAATGCTGCTGTTACGCCACTGAACAAAGCCAAGACAGCCGCCAACATTGCGGAAGAGCTTGGGCTGCCCGCAGGCACTGAGATCAACCCAGAGACTATCGGTGCTGTTACCTCACATGCGTGGGAAAGCGGCTATGCACCGATAGAGAATCTTGGCGGCGAGTACAAGACACTGATTGATGTAATCAGAAAAGCCCGAGAGAACGTCAAGAAGTTCTACAAGGATTACTCACGCAACGCCACGTCTGAAAAACTGGACATGGCCCGTGCTGCGCAATCCGAAGCGACTAACGCAGAGAACGTGCTGGCCGGTGCTTTGAAGCAGTCCGACAATCCGCAGCTGTACGAAAACTACGTCAAGGCTAGACAGATGATTGCCAAGGCGTCCGACGTCGAGCGGAACCTGGTCGAGTCAACTGGAGAGCTGAAGAATTCTGGCTTGGCGCGTGAATTCGGAAAAGGAGCGCCGCAGAGCGGCGCGGTAGAAGCTGCTGGCAGGACGGCTCAGGCTGTTCCGAAGGCTTTCAACACCGCCCCGTTGTCTTTGTCGATGGCTGACAAGGCCGCTGGAATGGGAGCGGTGGCCGGTGGATTGGGTACGGCCCTCATGCATAATCCAAACTTCCTGAAGTACGGCGCTGGATTACTCGCGCTCAGGCTTGGGCAGACCGGTATGAATGCCGGACTTAGGAAGGCGCTGACTTCTGAATGGGCGCAGGACGCAATGGTTTTGATGACGCCGGAGCAGAAGCGTGCTGCTGTGGCGGAGGCGCTTGCTAGGACTTCTCCCGGTCTCTCACAAGCCAACTGAAAATCGCCATAGAGATCATTCCGAGCACAAAGGCCATACACCCTCCATGATCTACGAGTACAGGTGTCCAGTATGCACGAAACTAAAAGACGCCGTTCGGACCGTCGCGAACCGCAATCGCGCGCCCAGATGCTGCGATAAAGCCATGATCCGGCAGATATCGTCGAGCTACCATATTTCCCCGATGTTCACCGGATATCGTGCAATTGGCGGGGATCGGCGCTATATTGCAACGCGAAGTGAACATAACGATTTTTTGCGCGAGTTCAATTATGCGGAAGTCGGAAACGATGCCAGTTACGCGCCGCCGCCGGATGACCCGGAGGCCGATGCTGCGAAACAGCGCGAAGTGACCGAGTCCCTTGAGCAATTGAAACACGCACCCGAGGAAACTGTGAATGTCTGACACTGACACTGGCACGGAAACGTCAACCAGTTTGAGAGATGAGCTATCTACCGCCTTCAATGCGGGCACGGAAACGGCCGCCCCTGAGAAAGCAGCCCCAGTCGAAACTCCCGAGCAATCGGCAGAGCCGGCACTGGAAGTCCCGAAGCACTGGTCGGAAGTTGACAAGCAGCTGTTCCCGAAAGCATCCCGCGACCTTCAAAAAAGGTGGCTGGAACGCGAGACGGAATTCAGCCGTGGAATCGACGGAAAGGCCCAAGAGCTTGCGAGACTGAAACGCGACTATGACCCACTCGATGCGCTTTTGAAGCCGTATGATCAGGAACTGGGAATGCGCGGTGCAAACCGCCAGCAGTTGCTCCAGTCCTGGGCCAATACCTACAAGAACTTGGCCCAAAACCCGGCGGATACGCTTCGATGGTTGGCGCGTGAATATGGGGTTGACCTGAGCGCTGCATCGCAAAGCGCCGAAGTCGATCCCGCTGTTGCCCCGATCTTGAAGGAAGTGGCTGGCGTAAAAAGTCAGCTTCAGGCCATGCAGGAAGCCACTGCGCGTGAAGAAGCGCAGCGTAATCTATCCCGTGTCACCGCTTTTGCAGAAGCCAAGGACGCATCCGGTAATCTGCTTCATCCTTACCTGGATGAAGTCGCTGAGGATGTGCTGCGGCTGCTCAAATCCGGCGAAAAGGATCTTGATATCGCATACGCGAAAGCGGTGCGCATGAATGACAAGACCTTTGAAAAGTCGCAGCTTGCTGCAAAGCAGGCTGCACAGGCTAAAGCGGAAGCAGAGAACAAGGCCAAGATCGACAAGGCGAAGCGGGCGGCTGTCGGAACGAGCAGTGAAGCGAATGGGGCGACCAAACCTAAATCGCTACGCGAGGATCTGGAATCCGGCTTTGCCGGATGGGGCCAGTAATCGCATTGAAGGAGATTCATCGTGGCAAGTCCGAATCTTTCGGAAATTATCACGACGACGCTGCGCAATCGTTCCGGCGAGACTGCTGATAATGTCTCGAAGGGCAATGCACTTCTGTTCACCCTCAAGGACAAGGGTGCTTGGAAGTCTGTCACAGGCCGCACCATCGTTCGTGAATTGGAATACTCGGAAGGTCGCTTCCAGTGGTATTCCGGCTATGACATTCTGGACATTTCGCCCAGTGATGTTGTAACCGCAGCGGAGTACAACTACGCGCAGGGCGCTGGCATTGTTTCTGCGTCGGGCCTGGAAATTGATGTCCAGAACACCGGCAAAGAACAAATCATTGACCTGTTCGATGCGCGCATCAAAAACGCGCAGAAGACGATGAAGAATCAGATTACGTTCGGCTGCTGGTCGGATGGAACTGGTTTTTCTGGCAAGATCATCGGCGGCCTGCAGCTGCTGGTGGCTGATTCGCCTAATACGGGCACGGTCGGCGGCATCAATCGCGCCAACTTCCCATTCTGGCGCAATCAGTTCTATCGTGCCAACACCGATGGCGGTGCGGTCATGTCCGCAACGAACATCCAGGCTTACTTGGACGAACTGACTCTGCGTTGCACGCGCGGCACTGACAAGCCAAACGTCTACATCGCAGACAAGAATACGTACAAGTTCTACTGGAACTCGCTGCAAGCAATTCAGCGCATCACGGACAACTCATCGTCCAAGCAGGGCGCCGGCTTCAAGTCGCTGGACTTTGCGGGTCAGCCGTTCTATTACGAGGATTCGACGGGCATTCCGTCCTCGCATGTGTACGCGCTGAACACGGACTACATGCAGTTCTGCTATGCGCCGAAGCGCAACTTCACCCCGCTGCCGGATGAGCGGGCCTATAACCAGGATGCTTTCATTCAGCTCATTCTGTGGGCTGGGCAGCTGGTTACCACCAATGCGTCCCTCCAGGGCGTGTTGAACAACAACTAAGGGAGGACTTAGTCATGTGGATTCCTACAGACGTCAAAAATCTCCCGCAGCGGTTGATGGAAACCGATACGGTGCAGAACCTGCCATTTGGTACGGTAGTGAACGGCTTCGATCCAATTCTGGGTGCAGGTCAGTTCATTTATCTGCAGGGCGTTGCTTCGACTGTGGCCGGTTCATCGGTGACGTATAACCCGTTTACGGGTGTCACGACGCTGGATGCGGCAACGGCCAATGATGCATCGCCTATTGCCTTTGCGCTGGCACCCACCGTGGCATCGCTCTATGGCTGGTATCAGATCTCCGGTACCGCTGTAGCAGCGAACAATGGTACGGCAGCGACGGGCAATGCCTTCCGCAAGGCAACCGGTCAGATTGGCTCTGCGGCTGTTGCGGGCACCCAGATTCTGGGTGGCTGCAAAATTCTTGTAGCCAACGGCTCAACATTCACCAAGACCTGCACGACTCGAAACGGCTCAACCGTTTTGATCGTGCCGAATCTGGATGCGGTGTTTGTCGGCTGTCCGATCAGCGGTACCGGCATCCCTGGTGGCACGACCGTAGCGGCTGGCGTGAATAACAGCCCTAACGGTAGCAACACGTCGGCAGGCTCCGCTGCAACGCTCATCATGAGTGCGGCGGCGACTGCTGATGGCACGGTAACGGTAACGTTCACCCGGACGAACTTCAGTCTGGTGAGCGGTAACCAGTACTTCGGTCAGGGCCAGATAACTTGACCATCACGGCCGGGGACTTCACACCCGGCCATTTTAAGGAGGTCGCATGGCTATTGAGCGCAAGAAGTTCTGGCAGGAAGGTGAAAGGTATCTCTGTGAAACGAGTTACTACCATCCTGACACGGACAACGTTTCAACCGCATTCGTGAAGGAATGCAGCAAAGATGAATTCGACGCAGCAACCGCTGTGGCCGAACCCGCTCCTATTGTCGTGGAAACACCAGTCGAAGGAAGCAACTAAATGGAAGGCTTTAACCCGGAAGCGTTTGGATCGAATAGCGGTTCGCAAGCGTCATTCCTGCGTCAGTATGTGCCGGCGGATGATGATGAAGGCGTGACGGCGACTTTCTACATGAAAGAGGAAGTCATGCCGTTCCTGTCTCAGCAGGCTGGCAAGGAAATCAAAGAGCGTCGTCCATTCATCAAGATCGTGGTGAAGGGCAATGACAAGTCAATTGTGCATCGCCCCATTCAGGAAGGCGACAAGAAGCGCTTTCCGTTTTCCTGGCAGCAGTTCGAGCGTGGCGAAGATCAGAGCAAGAAAGGCACTGCGCTGAGCGAGCTTTTCGATTCTGATTCTGAGCTGGTGCCGCACTATCACGCCATGAACGTATTTACACTGGAAGATCTGGCGCAAGTCTCTGACGGCAACCTGCAACTGCTGGGTGCCGGTGCTCGCGAAAATCGTCTGCGGGCAAAGGAGTATTTGGCCAAGATCAAGGATGCTGGACAGGTCGCATCACTTCTGGCTCGCATTGCGGAGTTGGAAAAGAAGGCCAAATGACACTTTTAAGCGTATGTCAGGCCGTTGCCGGCAATGCCGGTTTCGCAGTCCCCAGCACCATCGTCGGAAATACTGACGATACCGCTGTTATTCTTCTGCGGCTGGCTAATCGAGCGGGCATGACATTGGCGCGCAAGCCGTGGTCAGAATTGCAAACAGAATATGCATTTTCAACCGTAGCGAGCACGGCGAGCTATGCGCTGCCATCGGATTATGGCTGGTTCATCAATGATACGGCTTGGGATCGCACGAACTACTGGAATATCCGGGGCTCGCTATCGCCGCAGATGTGGCAGATCTATAAGTCGGGTCTTGCGGCAGCCTCTCCGCGCAGTCGGTTTCGGGTGAAACTGGGACGGCTCTATATCGATCCTACTCCGTCTAGCACGGTCAGTATGGTGATCGAGTACGTCTCCAACAAATGGGTGACGGATGGCGTCACGACATACACCAGCTATACCGCTGACTCGCAAACCAGCATCTTCGATGAATACGCCATTGAGCTTGACCTGACATGGCGGTTCCTGGCGCGCAAGGGGTTGGCCTATGCAGAGGAAAAGGCCGAGGCCGAGCGCGAAATTGACAAGATCATCGGTCGCAACACGCCGTCCAATTCGATGAATATGGCTGGTGTGCGCACCCCATGGCCGCCTATGCCAACGGTTCCGATTACGGGTTATAGCTAATGCTTGCCCTGCGTCAACCCAAGATCAACCGGGGGCAAAAAGCTGTCCCCGTCGCCGTCACGGCCCCTGTTGGCGGCTGGAATGCGCGCGATGGGTTTGACGATATGGACCCCACCGATGCCACGGTACTCGATAACTGGTTCCCAAGTTTCGGCAAGGTATCGGTGCGCTTCGGTTCATCGGCGTATGCCAATACGCTAGGCGGCGGCGTCAAGATGCTGGCGGAGTTTCTGGCTGGCAGTAGCCGCAAGTTCATCGCTGGTGCAAACGGCAACATTTGGGACATCAGCTCGACCGGGGCAGGGGTTTCTCTTGCCAGCGGCTACGGCGCGGATAACTGGCAAACGGCACAGTTCGACGATTCCAGTGGCGGCGCTCGCATGGGGCTGGTGAATGGCACCGATGCCCCGCAGCAGTACAACGGCACGGCCGTCTCGGCCATGACGATCAGCGGCACAGGGCTGACCACTTCGACGCTGAACGGTATCCACATCCACAAAAGCCGATCCTATTTCTGGGATAGCCGCACACAGGATTATTGGTATTCGGCGACCAATTCATTAGGCGGCGTGCTGACCAAATTTCCAATGGGTCGCGTGCAGGGCACTGGCGGCAACATGCTCGCCATGGGTACGTGGTCGCACGATGCCGGCAGCGGTCTCGGGGACTATGCTGTATTTGTTCTGTCGAGCGGCGATGTGCTGGTGTACTCAGGATCTGACCCTTCGAGTGCGACAGATTGGGCACTCGTGGGACGCTACAACATCGGTGCGCCAATCGCCAAAGAGGCGATCAAGAAGATTGGTTCTGAACTGCTGCTGGTGACGAAAGCAGGCTATGTGCCGATTAGCAGCATGGTCAAGGGTGGCCAATACAACGACCAAGCATCGAGCATATCGAGCAAAATTCGTGGCGCGGCGCTCAGCGCTACGTCGATGTACTCGGCCAATAATGGTTGGCAGGTGCTGCACTACCCGTCGCAGAACATGCTGATTGTGAACGTACCTACATCCACAACGGTGTTCTATCAGCATGTGATGAATACGGAGACTAAGGCGTGGTGTCGCTTTAAGGGCCTGAATGCAACGGTGTGGGGCCTTTACAACGATGCCGCGTACTACGGTACGACGGCCGGAACGGTGCTCAAGTTTGACCCTACGGCGACATCCGATAATGGCACGGCCATTGACGCGGATGCGCAGACAGCATGGACGTACTTGGGTGATCGTAGGCGCGCCAAGCGTGCGACGGCAGTGCGATTCAACTTCGCAACTACGGGTGCCGCGCTTTCTGGATCGTTCGGTGTCGGATTCGATTACAAGACTATTGGACTAAGCGCCTTCCAGATCGCAGGCACTTCGGCATCATCTCCATGGGATACATCCGACTGGGACACGACCTCATGGGGAGATGAGAGCATTTCGCAAACCGGCTGGTATAGCGCCCATGGGAATGGGTACGTCCTGGCCTCACGCATCCGCTTGCAGTCCTCGACGACTGGAGCGGATTGGTATTCGACTACCTACCTGGTGGAACCGGGCGGGATTTTGTAGGGGATTGCCATGGGCTGGGATGGAAATGGAACATACGCCCGTTATTACGGGCCGACCGGCTGGACGGACGACAAGAATGCATCGATCAAGATCCTTTCATCGCGTCATGATACGCATGATCAGGATATTGCGACGGCGCTGAATAATTGCATTACCCGCGACAATCAGGGAAAGCCTTCTTCGCCCTTGTCGTGGACGGTTGCAATCACAACTACCGGCAACTTGACATCGGCTGCGATCATTCCATCGTCGTCCGTTGTACCTACGAACGGCCTATATCTGCCCTCAGCAAATACCCCCGCCATCGCCGCTAACACCACCCTGGTAGCGACCTTCGCTGCTGGTGCCGTGGCGGTGACTGGTACGGTTGCGGCAACTTCCACGGTAACCGGCACGGCGCTGATCCCGTCAGGCGCGACGGTTCCCACCAACGGCCTGTACCTTTCCGCCGCCAATACGCCAGCGCTTGCCAGCAATTCCACCCTGCGCTGGAGCGTGAACAGCACGGGCAATCATTCATTTGCCGCTCCAACTGCCGGCACAGCCGTAACAATCAACGGTCTTGCTGGCCAAATCGGATTGCAGGTTGCTGGCGACTTCAGCGGTAACTGGCCACTGGAGGTAACCAGCACTGGCGGCGCGAGTACCGGGCGTGTAGCCATTTCCTTTGTGCGTACAGGTGGTACGGCTAAGCAGTGGGCTGTCGGCAACAATCCTGACGGCTCGTCGGACAATACATTCGGTATCCGTGACATTACGCGCGGTGCGATTCCGTTCCAGATTGGCACGAATGGCAACGTCACGGCCAATGCGCCCAGCAGTGGTACTACCTTTGGCCTAACCTCTGTCGCGGCCGGCGTTCCGATATCGATGACCGATGGCACCGTCACCGGCACCGTAACCTTCACCGGCACCACGTTCCGTATTGGCTCTACGTCATCGCACGCCACGCAGATCATGGCGGGCGGCACGGCATATCTGGCCGTCTCGACCGCCGGCAACATTACCAATGTCGCCCCATCCTCTGGCGTCGCATTGGCGGTATCCGGCGTCTCCGGCACCCACAGCGCCACCATCGCAGATGCGGCAGGCACGGGCGGGTTCAACGTCGGATATCTCAACATCCCACAGAACGCGCAGACGGCCAATTACACGCTGGTGCTGGCCGATGCAGGTAAGCACATCTACCACGCAGCCGGTGCGGGTGCTGGCGATACCTACACGATTCCGGCGAATGGTTCGGTAGCCTTCCCCATTGGCACCAGCGTGACCTTTGTGAACCGCGATACCACCAATGCAGTGAGCATTGCGATCACAACTGACACCCTGACGTTGGCGGTTACCGGGACGACAGGCACCCGAACGCTGGCGGCGTATGGCATTGCCACTGCAATCAAGGTCACCAGCACCGAGTGGATGATCTCTGGATCTGGTTTGTCATGAGCGCGCCACAGCAACTACTGCTGGCGGGAACTGGCGGCATCGTGAACCCGTTCTCTACCTGGAACGTGTTCGCCGACAGTTCTCCCGGCGTGTCTGCTGTGGCCCAGTTCAACGTCGGCAATGACGGGGCGATCACCTATTCGGCCACGAACAACGACGGTACGGCGACGGGTAGTCTCAACTGGTACTCGTCCACCACTTCCGGCATTGGCAGCCTTTTCTATTGCCGCCTGACCGCGACATCTGGCACCTTCACGACCAACGGGGCTTCCTCGTTCACTTCACTCTCCAGCGGCATCAGCTCCACCAAGTCGTCCACGGCCGGCAATGCGTCGGTCACGTTCACGCTGGAGATTGCGACGGATTCCGGCGGCACCAACATCGTGCTGACCTCTACGGGCAACGTGCTGCGGTACACCCACACATGAAGAATCAAGATATCTCAGAGTTCCTGGCTGAAAAGCTGGCAGAACGCGCGGCAGCCTTGAAGGCTGAACAGCAGCGCTTGGCGATCCGCCGGGCTGAGCTGGTGTTGGCGCGGGACTCCATTGCGCAGCAGCTCACTGAGGTGGATACGGATATTGCAGCGCTGGCAGCACAGGTTTCCGCGCAAGTTGCGGTAAGTCTCGATGTGGCGGCTATAGGGGTCAAAAAGTGATGGGTAGCAATAATCAAGACGGTCTACGCATTACTCCCCTGACCCTTTGGGTTGCAGGAGCATTGGGTGGCGCGTTGTGGTTTGTCATGGTGTCCTTGCAGTGGCGGTCACTGGATAACCAGGCCCAGATGAAAGACACCATCACTGCTTTAGTCGCCACACACGCTTACGACAAGCAGAAGGACGTTGAGCAGGACACCCACCTTGCCGCGCACGATCAGGAGATCAGGGACCTTAACGGCCGCGTCGTAACGCTGGAGGCTCGCCGTGTACGATGATCCATACAATGAGGCTCCACTAGCCAGAGATGGGTCAAATCAGAACAACCTTACCCTGACCGTACAGGGCGGAGGACTGGCTATTGCGCTTTCATTGGTGGCTCTAGGGGCTGTTTTGTCGATGGCCATCATTCTCCCCCAATTAATGGAAAAGACGGCTCAGGCAGCAGCGGCGCCGGGTTCCGTGCGGTCTCAGATTGCCGAGCGTGAGGCGCGGGTGGCGCAAGACCAAAATGCCATCCAAAGTGTAGATATTGAGTCGCTGAAAAGGAGATAGTTATGTCCAGCATCATTGTGATTAGCCCTCCGCCTCCAGACCCGGATGAGGGCGGTCGCGGAATCCAGCCCCGCGTTCGCGTCACGATTGAGTACGATCCGCCAGAATTCGCCGATCCCAAGTCGATCAAGCGCACGCAGAAGCAGCTACAGAAGGCCGCCGATGCGATTGTGGCGAGGTTTGGCTAGTGGCCTCCCGCGCACTATCTGACTTGCACCCCGACGTGGAAGCGATGGTGCGCAAGGCTTTGGCTTCCTGTACGGCTTCTGCTATCGACTACATCGTGACCTGCACCTATCGCTCATCGTGGGAGCAGAACGATCTGTATGCGTCAGGCCGTACAAAGCCTGGGAAGGTCGTGACCAATGCCAAAGGCGGCCAGTCCGCGCATAACTATGTCCTAGGCCAGAAGCCGGCTTCCCTTGCGGTAGATATCGTCCCCTGCCGCAATGGGAAGCCCGTATGGGGCCTGTCGGGTAATGGCATGGACGAGAACCCTGCCGACGATGAAACTGACGATCTGGAGCTGTGGCAGAGGCTCAGGAAGTGCTTTGAGGATGCCGGAATGGTGTCGGGTAGTCGATGGAAGTCAATACAGGACTGGCCGCATTTCGAGCATCCACGGACAAAGGAGATCATGTCGTGAACCTAAAAACCCTAAGCGGCATCGTCTCTGCGCTGACCATCCTGATAGGCACCGCGTTCTTTATCGACGCCCGCTACTACCACACGGTAGAGGCTGCGGAGTCCAAGAGCGACACGGTGAAGCAGATCAAGCAGACGGAGAGCGAGCTCAAGATTGAGATATACCGGCAGAAGATTGCGTTCCTGAACTCCAAGGCGAAGCTCAGTGCAGATGAGCGCGATGAACTGGAGTTCACGCGAAAGATTGTCGAACGTCTACAAAGCGAGAGGTTGCAGAAATGAACTGGGAACATATCAAAAACACCCTCAAGGGCGCATGGAAGTCGCTGACTGTGTGGTTTGCCGCTGTGCTGGCTGCCGCGCCGCTGGTGCTGCCAATGGTGCAAGACAATTTCAAGTCCATTGCGCCCTACATTCCCGATGCGCTGGAGTCAAAACTGATGCAGGCTATCGCATTGGTGATCGTGCTGCTGCGCATCAAATCGACTGTTTCTCTCGCTGAAAAAGGAAAGACGCCATGAGTATCAAGACTGCGTTCAAGAAAGCCCGCGCATGGGTCACGGGTGCAGTTCTGGCGCTGCTGGCCTCGATTGGCCTGTATCACCCTGTGGAGTCGCAGACGCCTGCCTATACCGTGACGCTGACGCTGCCGACTCAACGCGCCGACAACTCCGCCCTGCCACTGTCGCAGATCGCGAGTTACACGGTCGCGTACAAGGTTGGGGCGGGCGCGTATACGCTGAAGGTGGTCAATGGCCCGTTCACGACCCTCGCGCAAACAACGACCACGCCGCGAGTGTTCGGTACGACCTGCCACAACGTCTACGTGACGGATACGGGAGGCCTGGTCGGCGCGGCTACCTCGCCCGATATCTGCGTCACGACCAACGCTCCGCCGAATCCGCCGTCGAATGTCACCGTGAACTGATGGCAGCCAAGCGGCGCAAGCGCGAGAAGATATCGACCATGTGGGTATGGGCCTGCGGTCGATGGTGGAGAGCATCCCCATGCTCGCGCTAGCGTGGAGATTCCGAAAATGGATAGGCATAGCCTTATTAGCGCTCGCCATAGGGGGGTGGCTACTACACCAGTACCGGGCGGCGATCTCGGCCGCAGAGGCGCGGGGTGAGGCTAGGATTAAGATCCAGTGGACAGCCGACACTGCCGCCCGTGACAAGGCCAGCGCTGAGGCGATTGCGGCATCGCGGCAAAAGGAACAGGCTGCACTGGCAGCTAACGAGGTGATCGTCAATGACTACACGCAAAAGCTGGTGGCTGCTGCTGGGGAGCGGGATGGTTATTTCGGGATGCTGCAACGCGCCAGAGGTGAAATACGTTCCTGCACCTCAGCGCGAGCTACAGATTCCGTCATCGCTGCTACAGCCGGCGAGGCGACAATCGCTGAACGAATTGACCGAGCTACTGCGGGAGTCATCGTCGAGTCCAAGCAGAACGCAGACCAACTAGATGCTTTGATATCAGTGATCAAGGGGCAGCTAAATGCTGACTGATTTCCTCGATGACCTTTAGCGCGACTAGATTCGTCCCCGGCATCCGCAGACTTCCCGCCTGTCCCACGTTTGATCGATTAACGTCAGCAAAGGCGTACAGTCTATCCAGCACTCGCTGGGCATCTTCGGCCTGCCTTAGAAGCTTCGCTGCCTCTTTGCAATCATCGGCAGATCCAAGGTTCTGAACAGCGGCTTGCCGTTGTGCTAGTTCATCCATCAAATCCGCCACATCCAGATAGCCGCTCACTTTCCCACCGCCCGCTTAAACGCCCTATCCACCACTTCACTGACTTCCTCGCGCGTAGCAGCATTCGATGTCGCCGGCTGAATCGTGATCTGCGTCGGCGCGGGCGGCACCACAACCGGTGCAGGCTTCACCTCGCACTTCGGAGCCGGTACGCCAAGGGCCTTCCAGCGCTTCTGTACCGATGAGATGCCGTTGACCATCTCGCACGCAGCATCGGGCATACCGATGGCCTGATAGGCTTGTGCGGCCAGTAGCAGCTTGCAGTCCTCGGGCGTCCATGCCAGCCCCAGGAACGCGCTGCCGTGGGTATTGGAGCCGCCTGCATTGCCGCCTGCGCCACAGGCTGCGATAGCCAGCGATCCCTGCGCGGTCGAGGGGGCCATGCGCGGGTAGTCGAAGCTGACAGACTGGGCATTCCCGGCATTGTTCGCAGCGCCGCCAGCGATATTGCCCGTGGTCAGCGAGCTATTGCCGCTTGAGGTCAGCGCGTTATTGGCGGTCTGATAGCTGCTGCTGGCGGAGTGAGAATCCGCACTGGCATTGCTCGTGGATTCCGAACGACTCGCCGCACTCGAAGCAGAAGAGGCGCTTGACGACGGGTCCTGTGATTGTGATGGCGGGGTAGTTGCCATCAGCGGGGTTGCAAACAGGGATGCCACGATCAGACTGAGGTGCTTTGCGCGCATAGAAAACTCCAATATAAAAACCAGCGATGGATGAAACGACTATAGCAGGCAGGAGGAGGGTCCAGTGGATCACTGTATTGTGCCCTCCATATCTATGGGCACCTTTGAGCCATCAGGAAGTTCTGCGTAGAGAGCACTGTAGGCGACGTTTCCGCACGGCGACTCATCGTCTGGCTCAATTCCGGCTGCACGTAGAAATAAGTCTCTGCGGTTGCAGTCGCATCCAAAGTTGCCGTCTGTCCAGAAAAAGAGTGAGCCATCTTCCCAATCGCAGCCTTCCATTTCATATAGGCGGATTTCATCGGTGTCGTTATCGCGAATGGCAACTTTGTAGCTCATGCCTGCCGCTCCCCATCAGGGGTGAGCCACTGCTTACGTACCCGGCCCGCTTTCAGGAAGTGCTCTTGTCCTCGTACGATGCCGTCATCCGCGTGACCTTTGGTGATTGGATAGGTTTCAGATACGCGGCCACTGGCGTACAGATTGACCGACTCAACCTCGCAGTAGTGAACGTCCCAATAGCACACGCCGCATCCGTCGATCACATAGACCGGCATTCCCTTCACGGAACCATCGGCCTTCATATCGGAAAACGGATCGCCGATATGCGGCTGCCCGTAAGGCTCCCGCAGATTGATCCTGCCGATGCCCATGCGCGCCAATCTTGTGATCGTGGCATACAGGTCATCAGGAACCGTTTCAGGACACAGAACGATATTGATCTTCAGTCCTAGTCCGTAGCGCTCAAGCCACCATTCAATGTTAGGCGGCGAGCCTTGGCCCATCGTCTTTCGGTAAAGGTCCGGATCAAGTGATGTCACCGACAGCGAGGCATAGTCGTAGTATGGAATGTCACGGACCGCGCCGTTAGTGCGGATGCCAACGCGAAATTCCTGGTCGTGAAGGATCGAGAGCAATTCTCTCTGCCGCTGGAATAGGGAAGGATCAGTATTGGTGCCGGTCAGATTGACCTCTCTGACTCCGCGCATCTTGCAGCGGAGCATGAATTCACTCAGCCCGTCGAGCGGCCAAGCTTTCAAGCTGTTGAAGGAGTCGAGCGCCATCATGTGCTGCCCGATGCAGAAGTAGCAGGATCGGTTGCACGGTCCGGAGAAATGGATATTCCCGAACCAGTGATTGAACTGACCTTCAGAGTTAAGGCATCCCATGTTCATCCCTGGGCGTATAAGAGACATCATCGCGCGTGACCGGAACCCTTCTGTCGAATCCCGGGTCATCGTGCATGCTGTTGTACGGCGGGCGATAAGCCCGGATGTACCGATACTCAAGATCGCGCAGACCTCGGATCTTGCGGGGCATGCAGGTGTAGTGCGTGTGAGGGTAATACTCCCCCATCCGCCCCCTTCGAAATGCCGCGTGATGGAAGTAGGTGCGCGCGTCTAGATCGGTCATGGTGGAGCCGATGTAGACCAGCTGCGACCAGCGCCACAGGAAATAGATGCCTGGTTCCTGCGGAGCGATGCGCAGCAGATTGCGCAGCATGTCCAGTGGCAGCAGATCTGGGTCCACCGCCACGCTATCGAACCCGCACAGCACCGGGCTCTCAATGGCTCCCAGAACCGCGTATTCGTACACGGGGCGCTTGTGCGTCTGCATCACTTCAGGGGCTCCACGACGCGCTCGCTGCGGTCATAGACGGCTTTCGTCATCACCACGGATTGGTGGCCCAGAAGATCACCGGCCTTATTGATGTCGGCGTGATCGCTGGCACACTTCGCCCGGATGTCGTGAAACGTAAACTTCTCTTTGATGGCTCCAAGTTGCAGCGCCTTCTTGATGAAACGCTGCCAAAGTGCGCGAAACCCCTCACTTGAATACTTGTTGCCGAATTTGTTCCGCAGGACGTACTGACGGGGATGCATCGGTTCCATGCGCTTGCAGCGAACCAGCACTTCCTCGAGCGCTTCCGTCACATGGATAGCAAACTTCTTCCCGGTCTTTCCCTGCTTCATGTGGATCAAGCGACGGTTCACATCGATGTCCGACCACTTCATCTTCAGGATGTCGCCCTGCCGCTGGCCCGTGATGAGCGCGAGATCCATCGCGGCCTGTAGGCGCGGCTTGCAGATGGCGCGCACCGCCTGAAACTCTGCATCCGTCACGTATCGCGTGCGTCGCTTTCCCTTCGGCATCCGCAGGTCACGGGTCGGGTTGCTGTCCACAACGAACCATTCACCGACCGCATAGCGATAGGCAGTGGCCAGAACGCTCACGATCTTGCCGCGCTGTATCTTTCCCCTGGCCGGGCCGCCGTTCATCCACTGGCCGATCTGCTTCGGCTTCAGTTCGCTGGCCTCGATGTGGCCGAACTGCTCCTTGAGGATTTCGACGTGGCGCAGGCCGTCGATCTGGGTGCGCCGTGCCAGCTTCGGGAAGTGCTCGGGAACGAACCGGTCAAGCATGTCGGAAACGGTGAACATTTTGTGTTGGGCCTCAGTGGGTAGGGCCTTCAAAATGCCTCGTTTTCCAGCATGAATCAATCCGTCCCGGGCCAGCTCAGGGAGAAGCATCTAGCGATCCCTCACACGATCGGCGCTGCTGGAGAATATTGCTCGGTTCGCTTGTAGCACACGAATCAGGTGGTCAATCTGCGCAGCAGAAACCAGCACGGCGTCCACAACCAACTTATCGCCATCTTCCGAGCTGAAATAGATCGTAGGTGCTCTAGCGTACTGTTTCGTGTCGCCAAGCTTCTTGAAGCGGAAATCGTCAGCCATGCTTCGAGTCTCCAGGTTGGGGAAGGCAGCGCGGCCGGGGGATCGAACCCCATGCGAAGGAATCGAACCTTCCTACACTGGATAGTCTCCAGGCGATCCCATGACCGATTTGCACCGCGCACCGCGCTGCCTTCAGAAAAATCACTTCTCCGCTCCTTGGAGGGGGCACTTTGGCGGAATCCAGCCGCGCATGATGGCGTTAACGTCTGTGGCTTTCCCGTCGTGGTCGTACATTACATAGGAGCGGCCACGCAGGTATTCCCCAAGCTCGTCGCATCCGACCCCCTCAGTGGCCACATAGCGTGCTCCGTCGACCCAGCGGCACATTACGCGGTCGTAGGTCCATGAGCCGCCAAGGTGATGACGCAATCGCTCGCTGTAGGTCTGCTTAGCCATGTTCATCCCGTCCGCTACCCGAGAGACGCTTGCATCGTGCGTACTTGCGCACGCGATACTCGGCGTTCTCTGCCAGCTCGTTGCGTGCAGTACAGTCCCTGACGGCATCAGAGTTCTTGTCGAACACAACTCCAAGCGGCCGCCACGGACCAACATAGCGATTGCGCCCTTCGACGATCCAGACGTTAACGGCCATTTCCGACATCCCCCTCACTAGACGGTTGCTGGCACATAGGTCGCCTCGAAGATATCCGCCTTGCACGGGTATATTTCACCCTTCACGCCCGTAATCAGCATGTCGCCACGATTGAACTTCATGGTCCCTTCCAGAGTCGGGATCAAGTAGCAGTCGTCATTCTCATGCGTGATGTGGTGGCCGGCGTACTCGAACGACCACGGCATGCCGCGAACCATGTTCCCCCCGTTCTGGATGCCATGAGCAACCAGTTCGTTGAAGGTGATGGCCTCAATGGTCACCGGCTTTTTCGTAAACTTCGCCATGTTCTAACTCCTCGTTGTTGAATGCTTCTCCGACCTGCTCAGGGCACGCTTGGCGCGCCGCCGCTCGTTGTCCATCTTTCGCCATTCGTCGGTGCGATACCGGCTGCGCAGCACCGCCCGCTGAACCTTGTTCTTCTGTTCCCATGCGTCGCTGGTGCGCTCGCGCTTGGCCCGGTCGATGCCGTCGAGCTTGTAGCTCAGTTGGAACCGCGCGGCACGCTGATGCCGGATCACCTCCGGAGCCATGGCATAGATCAGGAACCAGTTCGGCGACACTGTGGAGTCCGTGAACTCTTCTGCGCGCATGGCGATATCAGCTTCGCCGCAACGTTCTGCCAGCTGCATGTTGTAGACGCAGTCCTCCACGGAGATGGCGCAAGGTACGGCGGCGCACATGGCCATGCTGATGCGTAATGCAGGTATCCAGCGCTGCGCCTCGCTCACTCGCCAGCCCTCCCGTTCAGGGATGACGCCAGCTTTTCGTATTGCAGCCCGTAGTCGAATCGCTTGGAAATGTCCGCCACGGTGCTGTCGGGCTTCACGGACAGCATCACGCCGTTGAACTCGAAATGAACCGGGCCATCAATCAGCTTGGCGAGGTCGATTGCATCCTGCGCAGCTGTCTCAATGTGAGATCCAGGGATGATTTCGACCGTTGCACGTCCTTTCCAGAACTTCTGCGTCCTCATGCTCCATCCCTCTTCGTTGGCGGTGAACCATCGAATAAAGCCTGCTCAAGAAATCGCAGTGCAGGCCGTGCTTTAACGACTCCGTGACTCTCGACGGCGCAAATGTAATTTCTGGCCGCTTTGTCAATGCGACGCAATTGCGAAAGTTCGCCGTCTGGTTCGCCCGGTGAGCCGGCGGCAATAGATCTGCCATCCTCGCGGGCCGCCATGCTCAGGCACCACTCCTCTGTGAGCACCTCCACCGCAGCGCACGGCCCTTCATGACCCGCTGCGCGAATGCAGCGCCAGCCGGCAGGTGGGATACGGCATGGTTCGGGGGAGCGTCGCTGTTCCCAACCCTCCGCCCACGGTCCATCTTCCTCGCCGGGGCCGTCATCGCCTGGCATCGGCACGCTTGCGAAGGCGCGATCCAGGGCGCGCATAACAGCGTCTTGATCGTACTGGCTGCGGAACCCTTTGTGGCTGCGCGGCAATTCGTGATTGATCGCAGCGCGCAGGCGGGCTATGAAGCCCGTCTCTGGTTCGTGCGGTGACTGGTGTTTCTTGATCAGCTCACCAGCTAGAAACTCAGCCAGCTCATTGAGCGCGGTCCCGA
The DNA here is from genome assembly GCA_049840435.1 of Verrucomicrobiota bacterium. Classification (GTDB taxonomy): domain Bacteria; phylum Verrucomicrobiota; class Verrucomicrobiia; order Limisphaerales; family JADLHS01; genus JADLHS01. The sequence goes on from JASGKY010000038.1 coordinate 182,138, forward strand.
TGGGTTTTCCTCCAAGGCGCAGTAGCGACGTATCACGGGCCTGTACGGCAGCCGTGTACATGAAATCAGCTAACTGCTCCGGTGTCAGTGAAAGCGACACCGGGTCTGTAGAACTCGGAGTATGGTTCGTCATCGTGACTCTCCCTTGTGGCTGTAGCCCGGAGCAACCAGCGCCATATCGTTCGCTCGATCCTCCGGCCAGCCGGCTTTGATCCGATGCCTGCGGCGGCAGCAGGCTTTGCAATGCCGCTGCCCATTCCTGGTGTAGATGTTGTCCCCGCTCAGCTCATGTCCACGGATGCAGTGCGTTTTGCGGGTTTCGTGGTGCCGGCCCTTTTCGGCATGGTCAACGCTATTGTCCTCGTTGCTGCCGATGAACAGATGACCCGGATTGACACAGGCCCGTACATCACAGCGATGGCATACGAGCTGCTTGCTGGTCAGATTCTGGCCCGTGGCGAGCTGGTACATGATCCGGTGTGCAGATTTCGTCTTGCCCTTGTAGGACGTGGACGCATACCCGCCCTCGGTCAGCAGGCCCTGCCAAACCCAGCAACCGCCATCCGATACCTTCATGCTTCGCAGGACGCGCTCCACCCATCGAGCCTCATAGGTGGCCGCCGGGGTAGGGCGGCTCTTCTTCGGGGTGTAACGGACGGCCTCCGGAGTCGCTACGCCTTCACTGACGGCCTTGTGCAGCAGGTAGCGGATGCGCGGCACGGTGCAACCGATCTGCTCGGCAATCTGCTTGTATTGCAGGCCCGCCATCCGAAGCGTCACGCAGCGCGCAACCTCGCCAGTCACCGTCGGCAGGCTCTGCCCTTTTGCAGTCCGCTGCTCACTCATTGCCGAACTCCTTCATGGCGTTGTCGATGGCCTCATCGGCGCGCATAGATTCATCCTCGTTGGGCTGGTGGCCGAACCATCCTTCTTCCTGCCATCCCTCGATATCCTCGATGGACAGGAACTGGCGGGCATGACGCCACCTCGCCGCATCCTTCTCGCTGGCGGTCAGCTTGGCATTCGCTGCCCCGAGATCAGCGACCACATTGCGTACCGTCTGCTGCGCTTCGGCCAGTTCGGCATCCCTGGCGGCGAGCGCGGCCTTCAGCGTCGCGATCTCATGTTCGTAGTCCTCGGTATTGTAGCCGCTCACTTCGTCGTCTCCTTGGCGAGGACTGCCTCAATCGCTTCGATTCCACGCTCGGCAATGTCGGCGTAGCGGTCATGAGCGGAAGGGCTGTGAATCTGATTGACGAATGCCACGCGGCACTGCTGCAGGTATTTGGCCGCCTGACGCAGAGCGTCACCGGAGGCGGTCAGGGCGTCTCGCAGGGCACGAAGAGTGGCGCGAGCATCGTTGTATAGCTGCTCGTCTCGCTCGAATGCCTTGTACCAATCCTGCTGAAGCAACTCCGCCGGAACAGGTGCAAGTATTTCTGCCACTTGCGCGGCTTGCGCGTCCAAGCCGGCCGCAATGCGGCCCACTTCTGCCACGCTGATATCGGGGGCGGTGCTCATGACACAGCCTTGAGGGAGGGTGCGCCATCATTGCCGCTGGCATAGGACGCCATAATGCTGACTTGGCGCACCAGTTCCTTCAGGAACTCCGCGTATTGATCTTGTGACATACCACGCGCCTGACGGGCAATTTCATCCTTCACCCTGTCGGCATGGCGCATGAATTCGTGAGTCATCAGAACTCCCTCCGCATGTCGCGCTTGGCCTTTTGACGGGCCGCGCTGTTGCCGGTCTTGCTGGTGCCACTGCGATGCTTACTGAAGCGACTCACGCAGCAGGAGCATCGGGACAGGCGGACCAAATCCTTGTACATGGGCTTCATTAGAGCCTCCCAGTGCCGCCGCACTTCTTGCAGGTATAGCGCGTGCCGCTCGTTGCTGCGCCTTCCCAAGCGATGCCTGCATGACCGCGCAGAGCGCAGAGCCAGCGAAACCAAAAAGGCTTTCTCCCTTTCGTCATAGGCCACCTCGCGCGCATATGGCAGCGAAAACATCTTCTGCCATGCAAAGCGCTTCACGAGCCTTCGCGGTTTCCTCTGCGAAATCCTTGAAGTTGTCCCTTCTAGCCAGCTCCAGGTGTTGGCGAGCCTGGAAGAGCTGCATTGCGGCAAACTCCTTGAGCTTTTCCAAAGCCCCCTCTGCGGCAATGCGCTCAATGCTTCCCGCGTTCGTCATGGGGTGAGCCTCGGCAATGCTCTGCCAGTTTCTTTCCGCGCCTCGCGCGCCACATTGCGCTCCTTGATCTCGCGGCGGCGCAAGATGTGCTCTTTCTTGTCCCGTCGTGGAATCTTGGTGCTCACGGCGCATATCGCGTGCGATAGCCGGCGACAATGGCCTGCTGGCTAAAGTTCGCGCCCTTGGATTCCATCCAGGCGGTTACTTCCTTCCATGTAAAGCCCTTCTGGCGCAATGCATGCACGGAGTCTGCATAGTCTCCGGCGCAGGCATACCGCTCCTTCTCAGGCTCTGCATTGGCAGCAAGAAGCAACTGGTTAATATCAGGAGCAGTGGACTTCGTCATCTCACGGTCAACGGACCACTGCTGAACAGGCTTGAGTTCTACAACTGACATACATTTCTCCCTTGAATTAAAACCGATGTATCCGCTTGAAGTTGCCGATGCTGTCTCTGCCATCCTCCATCGGCGCATCCCCGTAGTCCCTGAACCCCCTGCGCTTCCACGTCGCCATCGGCCTAGTGCGACGGTACGCCATCACGCCCAGTGATATCGCCACGATGAGGACGGCGATAGCGAGGCCGCACAGGGCGTTGGTCAGTTCGGGGTCGTTCACGCGCCCGCCTTTGCCAGTGCGGCAGACGCGATTTCAGCAATGTGCGTCAATGCGCGATCCATTGCCATCTTCGCGCCATCCGGTGAATTCGCCAGAATGCTTACCTCCAGCAGCGCCTCGTACAGGTCAGGCGCGGCGGCGATTAGGCGGGCGTTTGGCGTATCCTGCTCCGGAACGCTGGTATATATTTTAGCCACGGTTTTTCCGAGAGCGACGATCTCAAGGCGGCGGATCTCCACGCCATCCTGCATTGTGTAATGGTCGTCATAGACTGACCACGGCCTAGGCGTCCACTTGCTCACAGCTCCTCCCCCGGCTCGCACCCATCGTGCGGGTCACGTTCGTTGATAGGCTCGTCGCCGGTGCCGTTGCAGTGCGGGCAGTCCACGCGAATGCCACGCGCTTCCATCACGTCGGGATCGTCGCCACTGCCCCCGCATACCGAGCAATCGCCGCCTTCTTCCGCGTCCCATGGGTTCGGCTGGTTGGGGAGCCAATCTGGATCGCGCAGGCTCATTTCCGCGCCATCCACAGCACTTCGCAGATCCTCACCTCGGCATCCTGAAGAATTGACATCTTCAACTGCCGCAGTGCCGCACGACGCTCCGATAGGCCCGGGTCATGCAGTATCACCACCATCAGCTCGGCCTCATTCATGTCCGCGAGCGGGATTTCACGGGCCTGCTCCAGGGAAATCTCGGACTCGATTTCCAAGTGCTGGCGGATATTGGCGGTGGTATCGAGCGAGCTGATGACGGCTTCCATTTGAGAATCCTCCCGCCGGTACAGCCGGCGTGGGAGGAGTATAGGCACGTCCGATTCCATCGTGCAAGACCCTTCGCGCGATATTTCTTGCGCGCCATCACGGAACTGTGTTTCAATTAGTAATGGCAAAACCCAAAAGTGACCTGGAACGCATCAAGGCCCACATTGAGGCCGACGGGCCTACAAAGGTGGCGGAACGCACCGGGATAGCCCGCAGAACCCTTCAATATATAGCGCGCGGCACATACCGGCCAAGCTATGGAACGATGGAAAAACTGTTGGCGGATGTGCAGCGGTGAGCAGGCCATTCACCCCAGTCATGGAGCGACTGTGGCGCAGGGTGGACATCAAAGGCCCTGATGACTGCTGGGAGTGGCGGGGCGCTAGACGGTATGGTTATGGAATTATTGGATATCGAGGCAAGGAGGGCAACGCCATGACACATCGGCTTGCGCTTCTTGGCTCAGAACATTGTTTCGACCCGGTTATTGTGCGACATAAATGCGATAACCCGCCGTGTTGCAATCCGGCCCACTTAGTAAGTGGCACTCATGCGGACAATGTGAACGACAAGGTAATGCGTGGGCGTGCCGGCATGAAACTTACCGGCAAACAAATTCTTGAGATACGCAGCCGATGGCCGCATCTCCCAAAAGGTCCAGGTGGGGAAAAGACCAAGCATGGAATCGCAAAAGCCTTTGCGGATGAGTATGGCGTCAGCTATCAAAATATCTGGCTAATCATGAAAGGGAAATGGTGGAAACACGTATGAACGCAGTTGTCAAAGCATCTGAACCTTTGTCCCCGGAAATCATCGGGAAGCTCGTGCTGGCTGGCGACTTGGGAGGGTTGACTGCGGCGCAACAGGCCAGCTTCTACGTTTACCGGTGCGAGCAGGCAGGATTGGACCCTGCGGCAACACCGTTCTCTATCCTCAAGCTGCAAGGACGGACCACACTATATGCGAACGCTACTTGTGCCCAGCAGCTGATGAAGATTCACAACCTGTCAGCCGAGATCATCAGCCGCGAAAAGATGGACGGTATTTACATCGTCCATACTCGCGTCAAGTCTCCCGATGGCCGGTTCTCCGATAACACCGGCGCAGTCCCAATCGAAGGGCTTAAGGGCGATGCGCTCGCAAATGCTCTGATGAAGGCATCTACCAAGAGTCTGCGGAGGACGGTTTTGGCACATGTAGGTTTGGGGCTTCTGGATGAGACGGAAGTAGCCACAATCCCTGGTGCATCAACCGTCGATTACAGCGCTGACCCTCGCGGCGATGTATCACAGGTCGATCACACGCTGCGGGATAAGCACGTAGCAGCGGTCAATGAGATCCTCAACGCTGACGCGGAGGAGTTGAAAATCGCCGAGATGCTGCGCGGATACGTGGATGAGCACTTGCAGAAGTACCAAGAACTGTTCATCGCGGTTGCTGATGAGTTGCAGGCGCAGAAGATCATCACCAAGGCGCAGTTCAAGAAGTACCTCAAGCTGGGGCTGGTGCCGGAGGGGTCTCTGTGATCGCCACCGAAGGCCAAATTGACTCCCTGCTGAATCGCCTCGATGCGTTGGCGAGGCGTATGCCTTACCCGGTCGCAGGCTTGCGGATATGGGGCGCGGATAGCGAGCGCAGCGACTATGTCGAGATTGTCGAAAAATGGATTGCTGAGATATCGCCGGAGGGGCAGCGGTGATGAAAGGCGTCGTTTTTTCCATCTTTGTGCTCGCATTCACCTCTGGAATGTGGTTTGCGGACATAGTCAGAACAAAGGCCCCAGATCGAATGTTTGCCATTTGCATGAGCGCGATTCTTGGATTGCTGGCATTCATTGAGATGTTCTTTGTGATGGGGCGCATCAAGTGATCTCCACCCTCGACCAACTAGGCACCAGCCTAAACATCCCCAACGAGACGCTGGCGATGGCAGCGCAGACGATTGGGCTGAAGGCGTACTTGCGCGACGTGATTGCACTACAGGGGTCCACGCGCATCGTCGGGCCTGGCGTCAATGGGAAGGGGGTGGAGTTGGCGGGGGATGCATTTGAGAGAATCACCGGCACTAAGTTGAATGGGAGGCGGAAATGAGCGAATCGATTCTCGATAAAGCTGGGCACGCGCATGAAATAGACCCTCCAAGTCAGGGGTATGGGCGCGCATACGACAGCGTGTGGTCACTAACCGACGGAACCCTATGGATAAGCAATGGGGAATATTGCTCGCAGGTGAATTTTTGTCCTGTCTGTGGGCACAAAGCAGTAGTGGGGATCGATGGTGCCCGCTAACAAGCGCTATGACGCCAAGCGCGACACCGCAGAGCCGGCCATTGTGCGCGCCCTTGAAGCAGCAGGTTATGAGGTTTACCGCGACTTCAAAACCGATTTAGCCATTCGCAAGGCGTATTGGGAACCGGGCGTGTTCAAGTTCCTGGAAGCCAAGACGCCATCCAACAAGCGCAACGGCTTCAAGATCGATAAGCGGCAAAAGACGCAGATCGAATTCCTCAAGAAAACAGGCGTCCCCCGAGTCACCACACCAGCGGCTGCGTTAGAGGCAGCCAGGAGCGTTTGGCATGATGCAGATTCCCCATGACGATGAAAACATCCCCGCGCGGCACCGATTCGGCGGCCTGTACAGTCGCTCGCCGAGATGGGTCAGGGGCACGGTGATTGCACTGGCGCTGATCTGGATCGGCGCAGTGCTGGTCATCAAGAGCTGTTCCCATGCCATATAGCGCGACGGGGTTCCTTAAGACCGGGCCGCGAGTGGCGAAGATCATCGAGCTACTGGGCACGGGCATGAGTCTGCATCTGGTAGCCGAGGCGGTGCACACTTCAAAATCCACCGTCTGGAAGGTTGCCAAGGCCAATGGCATCACCACATACAGGGGCTACGGCAAGCGGCTGCGAAAGAAGCGCAAGGCTGTCGTCAAGGTGGTGAAGGTTGCGACGCCTGAGGCGCTGGAGTGGCGTGGGCGTGTGGCTAATGCGAGGTGGTTTGGAGGGTATGCGAGATGAGATATCGGCTGCGTTGCAGCCATTGCGAGGCACGCCATGTGGCGACAGTGCATCCCAAGAAACGCAGCCGCACGCTGAAATGTTGGTGTGGCTCGACGGTTTGGCGCATCGACAAATATCGGCAATCCGGGCGCGAATCGAAGCGCAATACTTGCCTTTGCGGCGCCACTCATTTCCCGCATCGCGCAGGTTGGTGTCAGAAGTTATTAAGAGGTCATTCATAACAGGAGAGACAAGATGGCATTGAAGATTTACGTAGTACAGGACGCGGATGGTCGTGAGTCATTGGTGAAAGCCCACACTGCGGCAGGCGCGCTCGCCTTCAAGCGCAGCCAGATCGTGATGAGCGCTGCGATTGCAACTCAGGACGATCTGGTGAGCATGATTGGTCGAGTGGTCGTCGAAACGATTCCTTCCAGGCCCGCGCAAACCGATATAGAAGATGACGAATGACTGACCCTCTCGCCCTCGCCTCCGCAAATGCCAAGCTGCGAATGCTCAACGTCAGCCCTGCGCTGTGGAAACTCCTGTACCTGCGCGAGTGCGAGAGGCTTGATCTGATCGCGCATGGGACGTTGGGAGCTGAGGCGCTGTTGGAGGCGAGGAGGGAGGTGTTTGCGGAGTTGGCGCGAAAGCGTTAGTTTGAGATTTGCGGTAGTCCGAGAGGAATGGGAAATCGCTCAAGACAAGAAAGCCCAGCGGTGCGTGACTGGAGAGGCGTCACGGTAAATGAGGGCAAAAAGGGGAACTAACAGCCGCTACCGTAATTGTGTTAATGTTGAGATAGCCTCGGCTTGATCACCGGGGTCAGGCGCTCGGATGCCAATTACGATAGGCCCCTCCGCATGGATCTCCGGCCGCCCTATCGGTCGTGGTTGGTGTCCGGGTTGCCGCCAGATAGGCAATTACGGAGATCCATTCATGATCCTGAATCATCGTCGAGAATCCGCCAGCAAAGACTACGAGGGCGATTCAAACTGTCCCGACTGCGCCGGCACTCTCATCGCCAAATGCGGCGAAATCAAGATCCATCACTGGGCGCACGCCACCAGCCCACCCAACTGCGAATACCAGCCCAAGACTGAATGGCACATGGGCTGGCAGCTGAAATTCCCGCTCGACTGGCTGGAGGTCAAATACACCAACGGCCGTGCTGATGTGATGCTGCCCAAGGGCGATCTGGTGGAGTTTCAGAGCAAAGGATTGGATTCCGAGACGCTGAAGCGTAGAACCGAGGGAACCAAGCCAGGCGCAATAGCTTGGGTGGTCGATGGCCGCGAAGCCTTCAAAGAAGAAAGGCTTTACCTCACGAAAGGCTTGAAGGAGTTCAATGACAACCACCCAAGCCCGTTTTTCTTCAGTTTTCGTTGGATTCATTCTCCCAACTGGTTTTACCAGCATGTCGGCATCCTCTTAGTGGACATCGGGAACGACAAGTTACTGGATATAAGACACCTCTACAAAGGGCCGCCTGTTCGTGGCTGGGGGCAAGTGCATACGCACGATGATTTCCTAGCGCTATGCAAGCGCGATGAATCGCTCAATTTCGTTTATTCCCGCGTCATGGTGCATCCATGAGCAAGGGGGCTGGCGTTACGCCTATCAGGACGCGGCCTATCGTGGCTCTTACGGATGTCCAGCAAAAAGCCTCGGCGCTGTATCACGAATACGATCTGACGGTAGATGACAAGGGCAAGCCGTTCTCCAATGCGGACAACGTGCTCAAGGTGCTCGACAACATTCCGCAATTCCGCGATGGCGGCCTGTGGCAGGACAGTTTTCGCAATCGGCCGATGACAGATTGGAAATGCGAGGCGGGGCAATGGCGAGAGTGGAAGGATTCGGATGATGTGGTACTGCTGGCCTACCTGCAGCGCCAGCTCTGCTGGGGCAAGCTGACCATTACGGCAGTGCAGCAGGGATTGGAGGTATTCCTGCAGAACCGTCAGCACAATCCACTGCTGGAATGGCTGGAAGGCCTCGAATGGGACGGGACCCCCAGAGTGGAGGCGTTTATCAGCGATGTCTATGGGACGCCACGCAGCACCTACAACGACAGTGCCGGTCGCTGCTTCTTGGTGGGTCTGATTGCCCGGGCGATGCAGCCAGGCTGCCAGTTGGACACCATGCTGATCTTGGAAGGCAAGCAAGGGTTGAAAAAATCCAGTTCGCTGGGTGTTCTGGGAGGTGAGTTCTACGTCGAGCTGCCCCGTGACTTCGGCGGCATCGAGTTCCTGCATGACATGGAGGGCGCATGGCTCGCGGAAATCCCTGACATGTCAGGCTTCAGGGGGCGCGACATCGAGCACGTCAAGGCTTTCATCACGCTGCGCAATGACAAATTCCGGTCCAAATATGGCCGACGATCCGCCAACCATCCACGTCACTGCGTATTCGCCGGAACCGCCAACAGCAATGACTGGCTCGATGACCCCACTGGAGGACGGCGGTTCATCCCCATCGAGTGCGCCGAAATCGATCTGGATTATCTCAAAGCCAACCGTGATCAGCTCTTTGCGGAGGCCGTTGCCCTCTACAAGCGCGTAGGAGCCAACGTAAGCAGTTCTGAGCGGGTTTCGGCTGGGGCTGACTGGTGGGTCATGCCTGAAACAGAAACGCTCCAGGAGCAGGCGGCGCGCCAGCAGGAAGATCCTTGGACAAACCCTATCAGGGCATGGCTCAAGGGCCGGGAGATCGTCGAGATCAACGAAATCGCCACCGTCTGTCTCGATATCTCCATCGATATGGTCGATCAACGCGTCTCACGACGCATCGCCTCAGTACTCAAGAAAAGCGGCTACGAAAACAAGGCCACAAGGACTGAAGGCAAGCTCATCAAGCGGTGGCGATTGTCTGTCGATGCAAGCATTACTGTTGCAGATAAGAAACAAATAGAGCTTCCAGTAACTGATGAAGGCATTGAATTTTAGGGCGTTGTTACCTGAGTAGGGGCCTGTTACCTGAAAAATGGCACTTCGTAAAAGGCCTCTTGTGCGCGGGGGTAGGGCTGTTTCTCTTGTTAAGTAACACAGGTTACACAGGTTACAGTAGTGTATTTACGAGTTGAATCACACGCTTAGAGTGTTACCTGAGTGTTACCTGAGTCTAAGCACCAGGTAACACTACAATTTGGAGGTAGTTGTGAACGCAACCGACATCCCGCCAGACCTCCTAACCTGGGCGCGAATGATGCGTGAAACGTTTGGACCTAGCGTGCGCCTGCTGCGTGTCGTGACCGACGACGGCCGCACACTGGGCAATGCCAGATGGGATGCGGTTGCCGAGCCAGTGACAGCCGCCTACACTCATGCGCGTGGAACTGCAGCCGCTGACTCAAGCTGACCAGGCCGACGCGCCCCCGCTCACGGGCGAGCCCACCATCGACCACGACATCGCCGTCCAGGCCGCGCTGTACCGGGCCGCTATCGGCGGCAAGCGATGGCGAGAGACCGTGTCGCAGGGACAGATCGTCACCATCGAAGAGCAGGTGATGCCAGATCCCAAGGCGGCTGCTCAGTGGCTGGCTGCACGGATGCCAGACAGGTGGGCGGCAGCGGCAGATACCAGCACGCAACATCACGGCCTCACCGTCCGCATCACCCTGCAGGGCGCACCGATGATGACCATTGGACACGTGATCGAGGGCGAGAGCCAGGCCGTGACCCCCGTCCCGGGTTTGATCCGGCAGGACGGGGGGTAGTGGAACGGCACCGCGCGGACGGGAGGTGCTGTTCGGATTCTATCGTGTTTCCCTATTAACCTT
>JASGKY010000039.1:0-23395 GCA_049840435.1 Verrucomicrobiota bacterium
TTTGCCGGTCTGCACACGCGGCTCGCGCAAGATCGGCAGGCCGTTACTCACCGCTTCGATGCCCGTGTAAGTGCCCGCGCCCATGCTGTAAGCCTTGAGCATCAGCGCCAGCATCCCGAACCAACCCAGTTCCGCGTGCGTGCTGCTGACTTGTGCCGCGGTCTGACCTGCAACGGCAGGCAAATCTCCCGCGTGACTGAAAATGGCCACAAGAATCGCCGCTGCGTGCGTGCCGACAAAAAGAAAGAACACTGGCACGAACAACATTACTGACTCGCGCACGCCGCGCAGATTCAGCAATGTCAGCACCGCAATTCCCACGCACCCGAACGCCAGCTTCCACGGTTGCCACGCCGCAGGAAGCACGGAAAACAAAGCATCTGCCCCACTCGCCACCGAAATGGTGATTGTGAGCACATAATCCACCAGCAGCGCCGAACCCGACACCACCCCCGCCGCCGGCGAGAGTAGTTTGCTCGCGACGAGATATCCGCCGCCACCCGACGGAAACAATTCGATGATCTGCCGATAGCTCGCGCAGATGACCACGATGGTTGCCACACAAGCGAACGCCACAAACACACTCAACCCAGCATGCGCTCCCAGTGCCTTGAACGTTTCCTCCGGCCCATAACACGACGACGACAATCCATCCGCACCCAGCCCCACCCAAGCCAGCACGGCAATGAGGGAGATTTTGTGGAACAGGCTGCGATCGGACAAATCCCGCGCCCGGCCGATAAAAAGATTTTTGAGAGTATTCATGCCATGAAAGAGTTGCGGAGCGGCGGCATTCAACCGCCGCTCCAGATTTCAAGAGAGGATCGTCAGGCAGCTTTCTTGGTTTGTTCCTTCAACATGACGCCAAGGAGTCCATCCACGAGGCCATTGCCGGCGGCTTGGCCGGTCACGGCGACGTCTGGCACGATGCGAACGTTCCGCTCGCCGATGATCTGCATGAGTTGCATGACGGTGTAACCCTGTACACCGATGGACTCGACACCCGCGCGATACGCCTGAGCTTTGGCATCGCCGGTAGCGCGAATGGCTTCAGCCTCGCCAAGCGCACGTAGGCGCGTAGCCTCTGCTTCACCGGTCGCGTGCTTCACGCTCGCGTTGGCTTTCAACTCGGCGATGTTCACGCCTTGTTCCGCCCCGACAACCTGTTGCTGGATGTCCGCGAGTGACGTTTGCCGCACCAACTGCTGGCGTTGCTCCTGCGCGGCACGCTGCGTCTCGTAGGTTTTGCGCTGCTCCTCGGCGATCTTGCGATCGGTCTGCGTCAACATCAGTTCCGCCGGGGGATTGATGTCGCCGATGAGCGTGTCAATCGCCTGCACGTCATAAGCGCCGATCGCGGCACGGATGTGCTCCGCAGCGTCGGTTTGTCGATGACTACGCGCACCGAGGAAGTCGAGCACCGTAAAATCCTGCGCCGAGTTACGGAAATAATTTCCGACAATCGGCTGCAAGACGTGGTCCACCAGATTTTGCATCGAGCCAACGCGAGAAATCACCTTCGGCGCATCCAGCGCGCCGACGTGGATGATCTGCGATACGTCCAGGTTGAACGCGAAGCCGTCCTTTGAGCGCACGGTGATGGACTGCAATTTCGAGTCGTAATTATGCGCCTCGGTGCGGTTCGCCCAGTTGAGAACGATGTTCGTCGTGGGCACGAGCTCGACTTTCATCACGCGCGTGTTAGCGGGATGCTTGCCCGGATAAAGCGGCGTGACCCAGACGCCTTTGTGGCCAGTATTGACGAGATCGCCGTGTTTGAAGTCAGCGCCGCTCACGTCTTCGTGCGCCTTGCCGACGAACGAGATCACGACACCAACGTAGCCGATGGGAATCTGCACCATCGGCACTTGTTCCACTTGTGCGAACCACGGATTCAAGTTCCATGTGCCCGACAGTAAAATTTGCTCCTGCAACCCACGTCGCCCGCCGCCGTCGAGAAACGCTTGTGCGTTCTGGAAGTTGTCGTGCGTCGCGATGGTTGGCCCGGCGATTTCACCCGCTTCGATGGGCTGACCATCGAGTGTCGTGACGATGCCAACCATGTCCGGCTCGATGCGTTGCAACAACAATTGCTCCGGGATCATGCCGTGTTCATGCGCCGTCGCCGAAGTGATGATTGTAAATTGCGCGGTATTGATGCGATACGCGCCGGCAGTAAGGATGCCCAGCTGACGCCCTTTTTCGCCGCCGCTCGTGAGGAACTTGCGTGCGTCCTGAAAATTATCGCACTCGACAACCTTCGCCAGGATGCGTTCGCTCGGAATGGCATCGCCGTCCGCCGCGAGCACGAGGGCAATTTCACCTTGGGGCACGACGGTCACGGGCACTTTGATGATGCGATATTGCCACGGCCAGTAACCGAAATGCAGCCCGGGCGCGAGTGTCTCGGCCTGCAAACCCGCCTCGCCCGCGAGCGCGATGAGTCGCCCCGGCGCGAGTGACTTTGACGAGAATCGTTTCACCACAATACCGACCTGTCTCTCACGAATGAGCACCAAGCTGGAAAGCAGCACCAGGATTCCAAATGCCAGCAGCCACCAATACCAAGCGATGTGAATACCAAGATTAATTTCTCCGAAGACTGAACCAAGTTTCAGCGTTGTCATAACCCAACTCCGATGTGGTTGCGTCGGCGCGACGGTTTATCGCCGTGCGCAGGCACAACTCGTTTCATTGGGGAGACCATGGTGATTTCGCACACGCGAAATCCAGAGGATCGCCCTTCCAAGGGCCGACGAGGTTAGCTGACGGGCTGGGTCTTGAAAGTGACCTGGCCGAGGGTTTGCCCCGACCTGCGCCCCATCCCGAACTCACGCTCAGGAATTGGTTCCCCCGCGCTGACTGGCAGGAAGGCCAGGCAGCTTAGGCTGCGTAACGAAAGGAGCTTCTCGCGAAGGGTCGGCTTTGTCAATGCACGAGGGGATTCACCGATTCATCTGCTTCGCTGCACGGTAGATGCGCAACTGGCCGTGATTGTAACGACCACCCAACGACTCCGCTGCGCCCATGAGATTTCCAAAGCCAAAGCGGGTGAACGCTGCGCCAATATCATGCTGTGCTTGCGTATCGAGCAATGAATTCAGATTCACTGTTTCACCAACTCGAATTGCTTCTTCGAGGTGCGTGTAAATGGTGCTGTCCTTGAAGCCTCGAATACGTGCGATGTCCGCCACTGATTTCCCCTGCCGAAAGAAATGCAACGTCTCCCGCACCGTGTCCGTGAGTTTGGAGCGTTGCGGTGGTGGCAGGGCGGCTGGAGCCGTGAACGAATCGTCCGCGAAAATCTGGCGCGCATTTGTTTGCAAATGTGCCGCGACCTCCGCCATGAACGTCGCACCGAACTCGCGCAGCTTCTTTTCACCCACACCACTGATCCGCGCGAAATCCTTGTCGCTCGTTGGATAAAGCCGCGCCATCTGTCGCAACGAAACGTCGGAGAAAATGATGTAAGACGGCACACTCCGCTCGTCGGCGAGCTGTTTGCGTAACGCACGAAGTTTCTCGAACAATGCTTCGTCACACGCGATTTCCCCGGCGCGATGTTTCTCCTTGGCGGGCTCGGACGCAGCGACGGGTTTCGTCAGCGTGACCTTACGCCGCAACTTGAGCACAGCCATGCCTTCGTCAGTGATTTCCACAACGCTGAACTTCTCTGTGTTCTGAAACAGCAACCCAAGCCGGATGAGCTCGCGACCGATGGTCGCCCACTCGGCCCGCGTGTGTTCGCCGCCGATGTTGTAGGTGGACAGATCCTGATGGCCAAACTTACGGATCTTGTCCGTGTCCGCGCCCGTAAGCACTTCGACAATGTGATTCATCCCCACGCCAAACCTGCTCTTCTCCCGAATGCGATAGACACAGGAGAGAAATTTCTGCGCCGCCACCGTGCCATCCCACGTTGCGCGCGGGGAAAGACAGTTGTCGCATCCGCCGCAATCTGACCCCTCGGTTTTCTCCCCAAAGTATCCCAGCAATGACTCCCGCCGACAGGTAGCGATCTCGGCATAGTGGATCATCTGCTCCAGCTGTGCGCGGGCGATGTTGCGTTCTTCCGGATTGGGCTTCTCGTCGATGAACCGCATCTGTTTCACGCGATCGCCGGGGCTGAACAGCAACAAACATTCGCCCGGCAATCCATCGCGGCCGGCCCGGCCTGTCTCCTGATAATAGCCCTCGATATTCTTCGGCAGATCGTAATGGATGACGAAACGAACGTTCGGCTTGTTGATACCCATGCCAAACGCAATCGTGGCACAAACAACCTGCACCCCATCGCGCAGGAACGCCTCTTGATTCCGGGACCGTTCCTCTGCCGAAAGCCCGGCGTGATACGGCGCGGACTTGATACCGTCGGCGGTGAGTTTGTCGGCCAGTTGTTCCGCCGTCTTGCGCGACTGGCCGTAAATGATCCCCGCCTCCCCTTTCCGCGCGCGGATGAAACTCAAAATCTGCTCATACGAACCCGACTTACCCGAGACGCGATACGTCAGGTTCGGGCGATTGAAGCTCGCCACGTAACAGCGTGGGTTGTGCAAGTGCAATTGCTCGACGATGTCCGCTCGCACCCGCTCGGTGGCAGTTGCTGTGAGCGCCATGAACGGCACGCCGGGAAATTTTTCCCGCAACGAGGATAGCTGGCGATACTCGGGCCGGAAGTCGTGTCCCCATTCACTGACGCAATGGGCCTCATCAATCGCAAACGCCGAGACGTTCCATTTCTTCAAGTCCTCAAGGAAACCCGCCAGTAGCAAGCGCTCCGGCGCGACGTAGAGCAGTTTGAACTCACCATTATGTAACCCGCGTAGCCGTGGCTTGGATTCCCCCGCCCCGAGCGAGGAGTTAAGAAAGGTTGCCGCCACGCCCGCCGCCTGCAAGGCGTCCACCTGGTCTTTCATCAGTGCGATCAGCGGCGACACCACCACCGTCAGCCCGGGCCGCACGAGCGCCGGAAGCTGAAAACACAACGATTTGCCACCACCGGTCGGCAGCACGGCAAAAACATCTTTGCCATTGAGCAAGTCGCAGATGATTTCCTCCTGCAACGGACGGAACGAGCCGAAGCCAAAATATTGCTTCAGCGGCTGGAGAAGTTGCCCCGGGGAAATGGCCACGCCGGGATGTTGCCGCAGCGGGATGAAATTGAAAACTGGAAATCATGCGCCGGACAACCGGAATCCGCGTTTCCCGAACTTGACTGCCGCGCCCGCAATCTTCACAGTTTCAGCTTAAATTTGCGCCGGAATCCGGCCTGACCAATTTTATGAGCAACCCGAACCCGTTTGATTCACAGACTCTCAGAAGCTTTGACCTCGGCACTGGCAAGGAAGGCAGCTATTACTCGCTGCCCGCGCTGGAAAAAGCCGGCGTCGGTCCGATTTCCAAACTCCCCGTCTCTATCCGCCTCGTGTTGGAATCCGTCCTCCGCAATTGCGATGGCAAACGCGTGAGCGAGGCCGCCGTCCGCGCGCTCGCCAACTGGAAACCCACCGAGACGCGCACGGAGGAAATTCCCTTTGTCGTTGCGCGCATCGTGTTGCAGGATTTCACGGGCGTGCCGCTGTTAGTGGACCTCGCCGCTATGCGCAGCGCCGTCGCCAAGCTCGGCAAAAATCCTAAGATCATCGAACCGCTTGTGCCCGTGGACCTCGTCGTGGATCACTCGGTGCAGGTGGATTTCTCGGGCGGCACGGATTCGATGGAGCGCAATCTCGACCTTGAATTCACCCGTAACCGCGAGCGCTATCAATTTCTCAAGTGGGGCATGCAGGCGTTCGACACCTTCAAGGTCGTCCCGCCGGGCATCGGTATCGTGCATCAGGTGAATCTCGAATATCTCGCCAAGGGCGTACTGAGCGCGAACGGCGTTTATTATCCTGACACACTCGTCGGCACGGACTCGCACACCACAATGATCAACGGCATCGGCATCGTCGGCTGGGGCGTCGGCGGCATCGAAGCAGAAGCGGGCATGTTGGGTCAACCGGTTTACTTCCTCACGCCGGACGTCGTGGGCGTGCATCTCACCGGTGCGCTCAAAGAAGGCGTCACCGCCACCGATCTCGCGCTCACCGTCACGCAACTCATGCGCAAAACGAAGGTTGTCGGTAAGTTCGTCGAGTTCTTCGGCCCGGGCGCGAAGGCATTGCCGGTCGTGGATCGCGCGACCATCGCCAACATGGCGCCGGAATACGGCGCGACCATGGGCTTCTTCCCGATTGATGACGAATGCGTGAATTATCTCCGCGCCACCGGTCGCACCAACGGCGATTGCAAGCTCTACGAAAATTACTATCGCGCTCAAGGTCTCTGGGGCATTCCGAACCTCGGCGATATCGAATACTCGCAAGTGGTTGAACTCGATCTCGCAACGGTCAAACCCAGCGTCGCCGGTCCGAAGCGTCCGCAGGATCGCATTGAACTGCCGAACCTCCGCCGTGAATTCTTCGGCGCGCTACAACGGCCCGTCACCGAAAACGGTTTTGGCAAAAAGCGTCAGGACGCAGTGAAGTCGGTGAAGATTGAAACCACCGCCAAGAAAAAAGCCAAGATCGGCACGGGCTCGGTGCTCATCGCCGCGATCACGAGCTGCACGAACACTTCGAATCCGAGCGTGATGCTCGCCGCCGGCTTGCTCGCGAAGAAAGCCGTGGAAAAAGGTCTGAGCGTGAATCCTGCCGTGAAGGCGTCGCTTGCTCCTGGCTCCCGCGTCGTCAGCGATTACCTCAAGAAGACAAACCTTCAGAAATATCTCAACAAGCTGAAGTTCAATCTCGTCGGCTACGGTTGCACGACTTGCATTGGCAACTCCGGCCCGCTCGACGCGAACATCGAGGACGCCGTCGTGAAGAACGATTTCGTCGCTGCGAGCGTGCTCTCCGGCAATCGCAACTTCGAGGCGCGTGTCCACCAGAACATCAAGGCCAACTTCCTCATGTCGCCGCCGCTTGTCGTTGCGTTCGCGCTCGCGGGCCGCGTGGACATTGACCTGAGCTGCGAACCGCTCGGCAATGACTTCTCCGGCGAACCCGTTTATCTCGCCGACATCTGGCCGACCTTGCAGGAAATCCGCGACGCGATGGAATCCGCTCTCAAGCCGGAAGTCTTCCGCAAGCTCTACAAGGATTTCGCCGCGCAGAATCCAAAGTGGAATGAAATCCCGTCCAGCACCGGTGACGTTTACGAGTGGGATCGCCAATCCACTTACATCCAAGAGCCGCCGTTCTTCGAGAACTTCGCGCTCACCGCGGGTAGCATCAAGCCGATCAACGGTGCGCGTGCGCTGGCGATTTTCGGCGACAGCGTCACGACCGACCACATTTCGCCCGCCGGCTCGATCAAGAAGAGTTCGCCAGCTGGCAAATTCCTCATCGAGAATGGCGTTCAGCCTACCGACTTCAACAGCTACGGTTCACGGCGCGGCAACGACCGCATCATGACGCGCGGCACGTTCGCGAATGTTCGCATCAAGAACCTGATGCTCGGCGGTCAGGAAGGCGGTGACACCGTATTCCTCACCAAGGAAGCCGCCCAGCCGGAGAAGATTTCCATCTACGATGCCGCGATGGAATACAAGAAGACCAACACGCCGCTCATCGTCCTCGCAGGTCAGGAATACGGCACGGGCTCAAGCCGTGATTGGGCCGCGAAAGGCACGAACTTGCTCGGCGTGAAAGTTGTCGTGGCACAAAGCTTCGAACGCATCCATCGCAGCAACCTCGTCGGCATGGGCGTGCTGCCGTTGCAATTTAAGGATGGCACAACCGCGCAAACCCTCAAGCTCGACGGCAGCGAGACCTATGATATCGTCGGCCTCGACGAAAACATCAAGCCGCAGCAAGACCTGACGCTCAAGATCACGCGCAAAGACGGCAGCGTGGAAAACATCAGCGTCAGCTGCCGCATTGATACGCCGATCGAAATCGATTATTACCAGCACGGTGGAATTCTCCCCTACGTGCTGCGCCAGTTGGTCGCGAAGGCGTAATTCGACTTAAATCATCACGCCGCGCTGGACAACCAGCGCGGCGTTTTGTTTTGTGACGCAGTGTTTCGAGTCATCTTCCATCTCGACATGGACGCGTTCTACGCTTCCGTGGAGCAGCGCGACAATCCCGCGCTGAAGGGCAAGCCTGTCATCGTCGGCTCACCACCCACGCAACGCGGCGTGGTGTGTGCGGCAAGTTATGAGGCACGTAAGTTCGGCGTGAAATCAGCCATGCCAAGCATGACCGCAGGGCGGCTTTGTCCCAAGGGAGTTTTCCTCCGCCCCCGCATGGAGGCCTATCGCGCCGAATCGCGTGAGATCATGGCCATCGTTGAAGAGTTGGCTGGTGAGTTGATCCAGCAAGTCTCAGTGGACGAAGCCTACGTGGATGTTTCGGCCCAACATCAAACCGACACCGCCGATGCTTGTCTGGAACTTGCTTTACCCCTTGCCCGGGAAATCAAGGCTGCGATCTGCCAGCGCCAGCAACTCACCGCCACCATCGGCATCGCGCCAAACAAACTACTCGCCAAGCTGGCGAGCGATTTTCAGAAGCCGGATGGACTCACGCTCATCCGTGATTCCGAGAAAGTGAAGTTCCTCCAGCCGCTGCCCGTGCGCTCATTGCACGGCATCGGCAAAGTCACGGAGGAACACCTGCACCGCGTCGGCATCCGCACCGTGGGTGACTTGCAAAATTACCGCGGTGACCTGCGGGCGCTGGTGGGCTCATGGGGACCGGAGTTGAAACGCTTTGCCTTCGGTGAAGACGATCGCCCACTCGATTTAGGCGACGAAGTCAAAAGCATCAGCAGCGAGAACACCTTCCTCCGCGACACCGACGACCGCCCCACCCTGCGCGCGTGCTTGAAAGAACAGGCCGAAGACATCGCCAAGAGCCTGACCAAACGCCGCCTCGCCGCGCGCACAGTGCAAGTGAAGGTGCGCTACGGCGATTTCACCTCACTCACCCGCCAGATTTCCATGGAAGAGCCACTCACTGATGCGAACGAAATTTATCGCCTCGGCTGCTGGCTATTAGGCCGCGAAAAATTGGTGAATCGTCCGCTGCGCCTGCTGGGACTGGGCGTCAGCGGGCTCGTGGATGCGCAGATCAGCCAGCTTCGTCTGGCGCTCTGAATCGAAACCAAACGACCGGGGAGACGAACTCCCCGGTCGCGTTGATGTTACAACAGTTTCCGGATACAGCTTATTGCACCAGCACGCGGAAGAACCGCTTTGTGCCAGTTGGCGAAGTCAGGTATGGCGAACTCGCGCTCGGCACGTTGGTGTAGGTACCAGTAGCTTCGCCGGAGGCTTGCAAGGTTCCGCCCCCGGTCCAAGTGAGCTGCATCTGTGCCCCCACCGACTGGATGTTAAGCGTTACAGCCGGTGCGGGGGCGGTGGCAAAACTAACACCGTTGCTTACCGCCGCCATGTAAATGCTCGCCGCCTCCAGAGGTGTGAGCACTTTGCGCCAGACGCCGATATCATCAATGTCAGCTTCGCCGGATTCGCCATAAGTTCCATTCGGGTCCTGGCCAATACAGGTGCGAGCCGCCTGATCAATCGACCCCACCGCTGTAATTGAGCGGGAATCCACTTGCACCCCGTTCAGGTAGGTGATGCCCCGTCCGGCCCGATCAAACGTATGGACCAGATGATGCCAGTTGCCGTCGTTGATGGAGGCTGAAGCACCGTAAATTCCAGTCCCGTTCAACGTCCAAGACCAACCGCCTTGATTATACGAGGGCGCGAAGGTATACCCCGGACTAAATGCCGAGCCAGCAGCATTACAGAAGAAGGGCAAATCTCCACCAGAGTAACCCGGCGGCAACTTGACCCAATACGCCACGGT
The DNA here is from genome assembly GCA_049840435.1 of Verrucomicrobiota bacterium. Lineage (GTDB taxonomy): Bacteria > Verrucomicrobiota > Verrucomicrobiia > Limisphaerales > JADLHS01 > JADLHS01. The sequence continues at coordinate 9,864 of JASGKY010000039.1, forward strand.
AAAATTGACGTTAGAACTGAAGCTCAAGTCCGTGCGTTGACCGAGGGAAACATAGTTAAAGCTCGAAGAACCAGTATCAGTGAAGTAGTGCAGCGCTCCGCTTCCCACAATGCCTGGCACGATCGTTGTGCTTCCTACGTTAGTGCCGTGATTGTTACGGCCCGAGATGTCGTTCAAGTTACCATCGAACGGCAGATGCAACACGAGCTCTGACGCCAGATTCAAACTGGTCGGCGGTTGCAACAGGGTCAATGTGGCGACTGCGCTAGTCACAGAACCAAAGCTATTGGCCACAATCACACGGTAATTGCCCACGCTTGCCGCCTCCAGTGGTGAAACGGACAATGTCGCCAAGTTCGCGCCGGAAATATCACTGCCGTTGAACTGCCATTGGTAGGTCAAGATGTCCGGCCCACCGGCTTCCACACTGAAGTTTGCCGCGAGCGAAACATAGTTCGTCTGAGAGACCGGCTGGACGCCGATAACCGGGAGCGAGTTGGCGGCGTATCGCGCAGTGTAGTGGGTAGCAACCTTCCCAGCATCCAATGCATAATTGTAAACCGCCACATCGTCCACCACACCGTCCAACTGGAAGTCGAATGCCCCAGTGCCGGACTGCCGGGCTCCAATGGTCATGGGCTGCGCAGAGGATTTGATTCCCCCGCTGATGGTGTTTTGGGCGATCATGGTACCATCGATGTAGAGTTGCAACAAACCGGCCGAACCATCACAGACCGCCACGATGTGCTTCCATGTCCCGTCCGGAGCAACGGAACTGTTACACAGTGCCGCCCCACCACCGGCATTACGGACAAAGAAACGGAAGTTCCCCCCCGCGCCGAAGTCGAGATTGAATTGTTCTCCCCCTGCGCCAGTGCCCTTGGTAATCACACAGGAGTCGCTGGATTGTGGTCCAGCTTTGACCCACGCTTCCAAGGTGAAAGAAGTGACTCCAGAATTATTCGTAGCGAAATCAATCGCGGCGATTCCGCCCACCAAACTGGGCGCCGTCGGACCGAGCTTCACCGCGGTGTTAGTATCCGTGAACGCGTAGCCTGCCTGACCTAGCGCGGCATTAGTGTAATAACCATTGATGCCGCCCACATAATCGTAGGCGACACTACCGATCGCTTCACCCAATCGCCAGTATGCCATCGGCGCATCCGCAAGAACTGCCACTGGATACGGGTTGACCGGAGCGGCAATTACCGTAAGCGCGGCGACGGAGCTGGTGACAACACCTTGCGCGTTGGTGATACGGCAACTGTAATTGCCGGCTTGCGACAATTGCAGGTTTGAAAGCGTCAAATTCGTTGTGGTTTGGCCGGTCAGATTTGCACCGTTGAAAAGCCACTGGTAAGCGAGTGGCGCGCTACCGCCAGCTTGCAACTGAGAATGTACGCAATCATCCCGGTGTATCGACTCGCAGGTTGCGGATTGGCAACCAAAATGGGCGGTCCAGCTTGAACCGTCAGTACCCGCAACCGAGCTGGTTACCGCACCGTAACTGTTCGTCACAACCAGGGCATAACTGCCACTATCGCTGATCTGCAAATTGCTCATGGCAAGATTGGTGGAAGTCTTCCGACGAGATTCGTGCCATTCTTAAGCCACTGATACGCCAGCGTCCGGCGAACCATAACCGACTGCAGTGATGGTTATGCTAGCACCTTCGCTCGCACTAAGCGCACTGGGCGGTTGTTGGAGGATGCGCGGCGGAACATTGGCAGAAAGAAAGAGCTGCTGAATCTGCACAGCCGATAATGCCGGCACCAAACACTGCGAACTTCGTCCATGCTGCCTTTAAAGACGCGACCATCACCGTAATCAGGCACCGTGCCGATCAAGGCTGAATTAGCATTCCCAGAAACAGCATTGGGCGCGGGTTGGGTCACGTCCAAGACGCCATCAATGTAAAGCAACAGATTTGCGCCGTCATAAACCCCAACAAGTTGATGCCATTTGCCATCGTTCAAATTCGCTGTCCCTGTAGCGTCGGAATTTGAACCAAACGCGAAGCGCGCCTTGCCATCACTATCGATGCCTGCCCGCCAGGAACTGTCCCCCTTGCCGATGAACGATTGAAACCGCGTATCCGTTGGCGCCGTTTTGAACCATGTCGAAATAGTGAAAGGTCCTGTGAAGTTGAGTGATTCAGAAGTGCCCACATCCACCCAACCACCACGCTCCGGCCCAAAGCTCGTCGCGTAATTGGGCGTCGCAACTCCAGTGTAAGTCACACCGGCAGATCCCGGCATGCTGCCAGGAAGATAGTGACCATCTGCGTCCAGTATCAGACTGCCTTTATTGACTGCAACCGGATAAGTGCTTGGATCAGGCGCACTATACGAAGGCTCCTCAAATCGTAAATAGACGGCGGGCGACTTGGCTTGAATCAACGTCGCATACGGCGTTGCTGGCGCGGTGTTGGTGCCGTTTTGATAGTGTGATAAGATCTCCCCCGCGCTGAGAACATTGGTGTAATACACCATTTCATCCACACTGCCGTTGTAACGGAAGAAACCAAGCGAACCGTAACCGCGAGCGCCCACGGATAATGGCGCAGCATTGGTATCTGCGGGCACAAACGAAGTGGCCGGCGTGCTCGCAATCATCTGGCCGTTCACATAGATTATTGTGCTTGTGCCATCATACACGCCAACAATGTGGTACCAATTGCCCGGCGTAACTCCAGTGTTCGCGGTCGCATTAAAGGCCGTGTTCCCCGTGCCATACGTGCGGAAAATCCAACCCGTCCCGCCGTTCTGATAAAAGAGCCATCCTTTGCGCGTGCCATCTCCAGCTCCCGGCGGGTTGCCAAATTGCGTCAGCGACGCGACACACATCGTCGCACCATCCCCACCGGACGTGTTGGCGGGATTCGCCCAAAACTCAACTGAGAATGGGGCCGTCGTTGCCAGCGCAGGTTTGTACGGCACGACAACGCGGTTGCCAGCCAGGTCGGGAAACGTAACTGCCTGGCTTGTGCCTACGGCCAACGCGCCGCTCCCAGGGTGCGTTGCGCCGCTGACATAATACCCGTGCCCAGAAGCGCCCAGCGTGCCGCTGTTCGTCGCCATATCGGCGGGCGCAGCGATGGTTTCGTTTAATTGCCAATAGCCCAGTGGGCTAAACGACATGACAGTATTGGAATAATCGGCGGCAGCGTTGGCCGCCAACAAGACGGCCGCAGCACCCGAGAGGAGGATTTTTTGCATGTTGAGTTTTGGGTTTCGGGAACGTTTAGATTTCACTGACCTTGGTAATCGGGAGCGTCGCGAGAAGATCAACCCTGAACATAATCGCGGAGTTCAGATTCAAGCCTTATGCGTGCTACGTAACAGCATCCAGCCGATATCATTGGTTTTGCCCTGCGTTGAAATAGGCGCGGTGATGTCCGTTCTTGTGATGGGCCGCTTAGTGGCTGAATCAAGCCACCGCTTGATTTCCGAGTGCCCGTCGGCAAAGGAAAGCCCACCGGCGCCGTTGTGATACGAAGCCGGCAGATCGCTCCATTGAGAAACTTCTGGCGGACCGTCTCCAGTGCAATAGGCGTAAAAACCGTCGTTGATGCTGTCCGGATGTTCGTCGAGGAAAACAAAAATCTCCGTGGGCATGCGGATATCACTCATCTTCGCAAAGAGTCTGTATCCGTTCCAATTGCCCCCCCCGGTGTTGCCAACAAAGACATTCATCGCCACGCTGCGCACCCGGTTTTGCGACTGGCTCAATCCCTTGCTGGCGTCTGCTGGGCAATGGTATATCCCAATATTCCGCGTGTACGACCCAAGTTTGGCATTAAGAATTTTGCTCTGATTGGTGTTATCCGCAGAATAATTCCACGTCATTACGCCCTCCACCCACCCCCCAGTCATAGCCCCACCGTAGTTGGGCACCAAGACATCCTGATTATCGCCCGCATACAATGACCACGCCACCAGCAACTGCTTGGTGTTACTCATGCAACTGATGCCTTGCGCCTTCACCTTTGCTTTGCTCAGTGCCGGCAACAGCATCGAGGCCAGAATCGCAATGATTGCGATGACCACGAGCAACTCAATCAAAGTGAAGGCGACTCGATTGGGGGTTACAACAGCCTGCGTTTTGCGCGTCGTCAGGCGAAGAAAAACGGCAACGCTCCGACGAATAAATGCAGCTTCCAGTCGTTTCATTTCGGGAAAGAAGGTCCTTGGTTACGAATCCTTCGAAATGAAATTTAGCAGGGGCGATGCCAGCACTTGAGCAGGCAGCAACAAGTGCCGGAATTGGCGCAAAGGCGCACATTATGCAAATGACGCATTTCTGATATGCCCATCCGTGTGTGTTCCGAAATGACCGCCGTGAATGAAGTCAGGCAACCGCACAAAGCTTTTACCGCCATCACATCAGACGCAAATGCCCACCGTTTAACGCGACACTTGCCGCCCCAATTGGCTTTGGCACTCTGTGACCACAACTTTTCATCATGAACATTTCTCCTGTTACGACAGCGGTTCTGGTCATCACCGGAGCAATCACCTTTCTGGCGTTTCGCCGCCAGCGCTTGCAAGAACGATTGATGTTCAAACCCTTTGAAATCCTTCGACACAAGCAATACGACCGGATGCTAACCGCGGGATTGATCCACGCGGACTGGATTCATTTTGCGTTTAATGCCTTCAGCTTTTACAGCTTCGCTGAAAATATCGAGGCTCGCTATGGGCCACTGCCGTTGCTGGCCATTTATCTCGCGGCCATCTTCGGCGGTTCATTGCTTTCACTGATCATCCATCGAAAGGAAGATTACAGCGCGCTCGGCGCATCCGGCGGCGTATGCGGCGTGATCTTCGCCTCCATCTTCCTCCTGCCAGGAAGTTCGATCATGATGTTCCCGATTCCAGTCGGGATTCCCACCATCATTTATGCGGTCATTTTTTTAGTTGGCTCATACTGGGCGCATCGCCGCCGGGCGGACAACATCGGGCACGACGCGCACTTGGGTGGCGCCATCGTCGGCTTGCTCGTTGCGACGGCGATGTATCCACAACTGATTCAAGCCGCACCGGGATTGTTTGCGACGGTCTTAATCCTGTCGCTGATCATCTTGTTCCTGTTGATCCGTGATCCGCTGGCATTGTTTGGACACCGTTCCGGAACGCACGACGTGCCGTTGGGGAGTGATCGCGCGCAACGTTATGAATCCAATCGGCGGCGCAACGAAAAGATGGCGGAAGTTGATGAACTGTTGGACAAGGTCGCCAAGCGCGGGATGCACAGTCTGTCAGCAAACGAACGTAAGCGGCTCGAGACTTTGTCGAAGGAACTTAACGGCTGAAATATTACGCTGCGTGCGGAAACCCAACGCCACCGCGTCAGGTCAGGAGACTGGCGCTCTGTCAGTGTTTGGACTCCGCCGGACCACCAGAAGCAGCAGGAAAATCTCCTTCCCCAAGCCGGCGATGAAATAGCTCCAGCGCCATCTGATAGCATTGCAGCGCGAGCACCGGGTCGTAACGATGACCTTCGTCGCGGATGAACGCGTGCTGGCCGTTGAATTCGTGCCAGGTGAAATTCACATTCAGTTCGCAAAGGGCATTGTAAATCTTCTTCCGCCCTTCGAGCGGCACGTGCGGGTCTTGCTTCCCCCAGAACAACAATAGTTCGGCTTTGATGTCCTTGGCGCAGACGAGCGTGTCGTCGCCAGTTTTGCTCAGTGAGCTTTTGTGGATGTCTGTAGCGTAGTAGCAAACTGCCGCGCGCACGTCGGCATTCTTGGCAGCGGCACGAAAACTCAGATGACCGCCGAGACAGATACCCAGCACCCCCAGTTTGCCAGTACAGTTCGGATGCAACTTGAGGAAATCCAGCGTCACCCGCGCATCGCCATCAATGCCGCGCAATTCCTTCTCCAGCTTGAGCGCATTGCCGCGGTCCGCACCGGCTTGATCATAAGCCAGAACGCAGCCGGCGGGTTCAAACTCATGCCAGACTTCTGGCACAGCGACGACATAGCCATGCCCGGCGAGCAACGCAGCCGTGCGGCGAATCGGACCGGTGACTTGAAAGATTTCGGAGTACATCACGATGCCGGGATAACATCCGGCGGCCTGCGGTCGGAAAACATGTGTGCGCATTGGGCCGGTGGGCGTCTGAAGTTCGACGACTTCGTTGTCTATGATGGTCATGCACGGCGAGCCTAAATCACGGTGGAAAACTGGCAAAACAAAAACGCGCTGACGTTTCCATCAGCGCGTTTGCAAAAAGCTATTGAAGCAGAGGCTCAATAATTGGCAGCAACGGCATTCCAATTCACCACGCTCCAGAACGCCTTGAGGTAGTCGGCGCGCTTGTTTTGGTATTTGAGGTAGTAGGCATGTTCCCACACGTCCACACCGAGCAACGGAGTGCCTTCGCAACCTGCGACAGCTTTGCCCATGAGTGGATTATCTTGGTTGGCGGTGGAGACGATTTCGAGTTTGCCGCCGTTGGAAACGAGCCAGGCCCAGCCGCTACCAAAGCGACCGATGCCCGCGGCTTCAAACTTCGCCTTGAAATCATCGAAGCTGCCGAACGCGGCTTTGATGTCGTCAGCGAGTTTGCCGGAAGGAGCGCCGCCCGCATTCGGAGCCATGAGCTTCCAGAAAAAACTGTGATTCCAGTGACCGCCGCCGTTGTTACGCACCGGGCCACGAATGGCGTCAGGCACAGAGGCGAGGTCCTTGATGATTTGTTCGAGCGACTTGGCTTCGAGCGCAGCATTGCCAGCGATGGCTTTGTTCAAGTTGTCCACGTAGGCCTTGTGATGGCGGCCGTGGTGGATTTCCATGGTGAGCGCGTCGATGTGCGGTTCGAGCGCGGCTTTGTCGTAGGGCAGATTGGGTAATTCGTGGGGCATAATTATTTTCTAGGTTAATGGTTCAGACAACTGCGGCTCAACGTAGCAAAGGAACGCGAATTGCCAAGTTTTGAAAATCACTTCGCCAGTGCGACGAAATTCTTCAGCAACTGCAATCCCACTTTCTGGCTTTTCTCCGGATGAAATTGCGTGGCATACACGTTGTCCTTCCAGATGGACGACACAAAGCTCCCACCGTAATCCGTTCGCGTCGCGATGATGCTCGCATCCATTGGTTGCGGATAAAAGCTGTGCACGAAATATACGTAGCTGCCGTTGGCCACATCGCGATAGAGCGGACAATCCATGCGCGTGATCTCGATCTGATTCCAAGCGATCTGTGGAATCTTCAGGCCGGGCTTTTCAGCGAACCGCACCACACTGCCCTCAAACACGCCGAGGCCTGCTGCACAACTGTTGAACTCCTCACTGCGCTCGAACAAAGCCTGATAGCCGACACAAATGCCGAGGAAAGGTTTTCCCGTCTTGATGAAATCGCGCGAGGCTTCGAGCAGCTCCTGTTTGCGGAGAGCATTGATGCAGTCGTCGAAGGCACCAGACGCCGGGCAACACGATGGCCGCCGCGCCACGCATCCCTTCCGGGCGTTGCACGATCTGCACGTCCGCCCCGACCTTGAGCAACGCCTTATGGACACTGCGCAGGTTGCCCGAACCGTAATCAAGCAAAGCAATCACAGGAACAGCTTAGCCACAGATGGAACACAGATAAAATACAGATTTTGGCTCCGCCCAGATGCATGGTTACGGGCTATCCGGGCGCTGGCACGGCGTGTGCAAGTGTAGTGAGGCCGGTCACGAGTAGTTCGTTCCGGCGGCTTGTATCGTCAATCCAACTCAAATGAATCAGCGCCAAAGCCCAACACCAAGCCTGCTTATCGGAATCTGGCTGGCCCTGCTGCTATTCCCCCGCGTCGGGGCGGCAGCGGATGAAACCTTCGCCTTGGTTGAAACCAAGACAGGCGTGTATTCAAATGTAACGGTCACCACCAAGTCCAAGGACTATATTGTCATCCAACACGCGGCTGGATTGACGAGCCTGAAGGTTGCCGAGCTACCAGCCGCAGTGCAGGAAAAACTTGGTTTTGTCGCCCCCAAACCAAAAATGGAACTGGGCACCTTGGCCGTCACCGCCAAAGCACGAGCCTTAGTAGATGCAATTCCAGCCACGAAGATTGAGGAAGCTTGGAGCAAATACACCCCAGCCGGCACTCCCCCCTTGGAGCTGAATGCCAAGATCATCGGGGTGGCTTTGGGCGTCGTCGCCGCAGGCTATTTTTGTTTTTGCTTTTGTGGTGCGATGATCTGCCAGAAGGTAGGTCGTCCGGCGGGCATCCTAATGTGGATTCCGGTGGTACAGCTTGTGCCGTTGCTTCGTGCGGCCAACATGTCGCCATGGTGGGTGCTCGGCATGATGGTGCCGCCTCTCAACATCTGGGGACACATCAAATGGTCGTTCCGGATTGCGGGCGCCCGCGGAAAAGGTTTTGGCACCGCCCTCCTGTTGATTCTCCCCACCGCTCCACTAGCGTTCATTTATCTGGCCTTCGCCGGAACCGGGAACACAGCAGCGACAACGGCAGCACTCCCGCCCGAGCAACTCAAAGCGACAGCTTAGTCTCAATATCAGGGTTGAAACAGGGTTGATTACGCTGCCTCGCGAATCACCTCACAGACGAAAGCCTCTCCTATATTTTTTCCGGCAAATCACCGGCGCGCATTTGCGTCGCCTGCGAGCCGATCGTCAATCCTTGCAGCAACCAGGCTTCGGGCGCGGCGCCAAGTTGAATTTGACGCGCCACCGCAGCAAGCATGGCATCCCCGGCCCCAACCGTATTTCGCGGCTTCAGTTTTGGGGGGGCAGCGAACAATTGAAAATCTTCCGTAACATTGACCAACAAACTGCGATCGCCGCCACGCGAGACAATTACCCATCCGCCGGTTTGCCGCGACAAGGCACGCGCCGCCGCGACAATCCGTGATTCAGAGCCCAACCGGCGTCCCCACCACAACGCCAATTCATGCTCATTGGGTTTGACCAGAAAAGGACGCGCGGTGACGGCGGCTTTGAAAGGCGCGCCATCACAATCCAACAACACCCGCACGCCAACGCGATGCGCGAGTCGAATAAGCCGGGCATAAACGTCCACCGAAAGCCCCCGCGGCAGACTCCCGGACAGCACCAGCAAGTTGGCGCGTTTCAATCCAGCCTGAAAGGCCCGCAGAAAGTTGCGCCACTCGGTCACCGTCAGTTTTGGTCCGAGCGGATTAAGACGTATCTGCCGCCCCGCCTCCGTGGTGACGATGACATTGACGCGCGTGGTTTCCCGGAGCGCAACGACTTGAGCGGAGATTTTTTCGCCGCGCAGATAACCGGCGAGCTCTTCACCCGGCTGACCACCAAGCGGCAGGAGCAATTGGGGGTTGCCGCCGAGATGCTTGAGCCAGCGCGCGACATTAATCCCCTTCCCGCCCGCCCAGCGGCGCTCTGATTGAACATTGTTCTTTTCCTCCCAGAGCACATCCGTGACCCGCCACTCGGCATCAATCGACGGATTCAGCGCAAGAACCAGCGTACCTCATCACGGTAACAGCACGAGCCGGTAGTAGCGCGTCACCCCAAAGCCACCGGTCTGCGAACCATCATCCAGATACCCATAGATGCCGGTAATGGAAGTGACGGTACCGGCAAACGGCTGCCAGTTCGTTGGCACGAGTGTGGGCGACCATTCCACCCGGTATTGCTGGCCAGGCGGACCACTCCAAGTGATCTCAATGCCATTGAATTGTTTGACGATGCGAATGATGTACGGCGGCGGCACATACGTGGTTTGCGCCTGTCCCTCGCGGACGCGGAAGAACTGATACGGCGACGGCAGCGGCACACAATACGTCGTGACCGGACCAGCCGCAATCACCGTGGGCGACACAGTCACCCAGTTGGTGCTGACGATATTGGTGATCCCCTCCACCACATACCGAACGCCCGGCAGCGAGGTCCAGCTCAGACAAAAACTATTCGTGCCCAGGAAGACATTCGTGATCACGATATTGGTGCCGTAAGCCGGCCACTCCCACGCCGTGGCACAATACTCCACCGCGCCTGTGGACAGATTGGCAGCGGCAAAATACCAATCGCCCGGCGTCAGCTTCACCGGCTGGCTGAAGTCAAAGACGGTGATGACTTCGTCGTTGGTGGAAGGGGTCGCGCTGAGGTAATCGAATGAATTGAACGACGGCGGCAGGCCGCGCCGCAGAATCAGCGTCATGTCGCCCGTGAGCTTGCTGAGCTCGAACTGGGCGCGCACCGAGTTGGAAGACACCGTGAAGTGGTAATAATCCAACGAGAGCGGCGTCGCGTTTATCTTACACTCGGGCACACCGTTTGTGAGATCCACCACCGGCGGGAAGACTCTCAGATCGAAGTCCACATAGACGGTGAAGGTGACATTCGCCGCGTTGGCATTCTCCACTGCGAGGTAATAACGCTGACCAGGAATGAAGTCGGTTAGGGGATAAGTCGGCGGAGCGGTATTGGTCGTGCTCAAAACTACGGTCCGATTCTGGGCGCCTGGCAGCGCGGCAAATGGCACATCCCCTATATTTGTCGCACTATAACCAGGCGGGATGTTCTGATTAAAATAGAAACCAACATTGGCGCTGGCGTTGTAGAGCACGTTCGTGGCAAAACGCGCAAACGACGGCGCGTCCACGACGAAGTAAATGATCTGCCCCGCTGGCAGCGTGACATCCACCGGCGTGCCCGGGGTCAAAACACGCGGCGGCGCGGTGTTAGTCTGATAGACAAACTGCAATTGCCAATCCAGCAACGAGACGTTGTTGGTCGCACCGGTGCGGGTATCGAGAATCTCCAACCGCCACGTGCCGTCCGCATACTCACCCTCAAACGCACTGAGCGATTCCTCGGGCAGGACGTACCGCGGGCCGACCATCTCGGTGACGGTAAAGGTGTCCACCAAAACGCCAGACTGTACGTTGGTAGCGACCGAACTCAGATTCAATGTCGTGCTATTGCCCGCAGCGGTGAAGACCAAACCACCCGTTTGCCAATTGGTAGTCACCGAGAAACGCGTTCGTGACCGCCCCAGGAACATAGATTCGCGCTCCGGGTAATCCACCGCAGACGGTCGGCGGATACATTGCGCCGCATTTTCCGGCGGCCCCGGCGGCATAAATCTGTCTGACTTGGTCGGCCGACAGAATGGTGCCGTTAGACCGCAGGCTCATCAATCATGCCGTATAATGAGTTATCCACGATACCGGAAGGATTAAGCAAGACTCCAATCATGCCAATTGCGGTAAACGTAAAGGGCGTCTCATTGTAGGGTGTGGCCGGGTATGCCACCCCATCCACATAAAATATGACGGCCGTTCCCTGCCGGGTCACCGCCACATGTGCCAGCCGGTCCCCGTCACTTGCGCAGCAGAGGTTATTTCAGATACCTGAGACTTCCCGAAGGCGAGGGCGGAATTGGGTTTGATGTAAATATTGTATCCCCCGCCACCAGTCCCAACGGCAAACAAAGTGCCATTCTGATTACCGTTAGCAGAAGGTGTGGTTGCGCTGGTCCGCTTAACCCAACATTCGAAACTAAAGTTCTGTAACCACAGATTGGTCCCCAAACCAACATTCACCCCATCACGATCACCATCAAACACGAAGGTTTCGTTAGACCAGTCCAGCAGCGTACCCCGCGTTGCCGGCAAGTGTGCCATGATTTCCATCAATGCTATCAACTGCATTGTTGTCGGCACGCCACCAACTGATCATGCCGTTCAAGTTCGGCACTTTGCGGTACACATACCCCACCCGATATGAACGGCCTGGCGTCGTTGCGATATCCCGACTGATCACACCAGAACGAAGCGCCAGCGAGTTGCTAAAGGTGTTGGCGGGAGGATTGGTCACAACAGTCACCGTGTTCGAGTTGATCACACTCCAGCCGTCAGGAACTCCAACTGTTGGTCCAACATAATCCTGCGCCACCGTGGGCAACTCAAAATCACTCAGCAAATAATTTGTCCCGCCCAACCCCGCATAGGGCGGCAACGCAAACTTGATCGGCGTGGTGGTCAGATTCGTATTGTCGGTGAAGACGAGATAGCTGTTGGCCGTATTGTAAGAGCTGATGGTGTAATCCCATGCAGAAGAATTCGTGGTTGTCACTTCATTCATGCGGATCTCCAGCAACGTCGAGCTGCCCGGGCCATAGTTAATGGTGAAACGGCCACTGCCGTTGATCAAACCCGTATCATAAATCGGCACGGTCGCCCCATCATAGTAAATCGTCATCCGATCTGCCGCTTCGTAGAAGTTGTAATTGACCGTAGCTGAGCCAACCGTTGAACCGGTATCCACGATATTGGTCTGGGGCAACGCGCTGCCATTCGGTGATACCGGCGTAAAGTTCGTCACCGTCAGCGAACTGCCGAGGCCGTTGGTGGTCGTGCCGCCGCGATTCTCCACCAGCAATACCCGTGTGCCGTTGGGGCTGATGAGCGTCACCGCCAGATCCGAGACGCGCGGATGATCCACGCGCAACCCGACGTCCACCCGCGCGATCGGCATGTGATCCGTGACGGTGGTCGTGTAATTGGTGACGGCATCGTCCAACACCGGCTGGTTGCCGCTGCTAGGATTAAAGGTGATTCGGGGTCGGCGGCGGCCCCGTTTCCACGGTGATCGTAACGAAAAAAGTCTGACTGGAAGCATTCGGATTGAAAACGCCGATGAAATAGCGTCCCGCTGACAGCGGCGGCAACTGGAATTTATCAATCGTCAAACTGTCTCTGGGCGGGTTGATGGTTTTCTTGAAATCATAGGCCGTGCGGGTGGGGAACTTGTCCTTACGGATATAAAGCTCCAACGGCAGCGGAGTGTTGGGAGTGATGATCTCCACCTGCACGGTCATATTGGTGGCTTCCACCGGCACGTTCTTGGCGAAGTAGCGCCAGCTCTGGGCAGCGACGGTATTGGTCATGTTGCACTCGTCTTCGCATTGCTTCTCCAGCTTGATACGCAAGGTATCCACCCGACCAGTGGCGGAAAGCACGTCATCCACAAAGAAGAACTTCCATTCGCCGTCGCGTTTCTGGCCCACGTAATCATAGAGGGTCCCCCGGCCCATCGGGATGGATGGCAACTAGGAAATCGCCTTCATCATTGTCTTCGTAGAGGAAATTATAAGGCCCGGGTGCCGTCGGAGTCGTCAGGCGCTTATGGTTGTTCAACGTGACGGCCTTGCTGGATGGACTCACCACGCTGCTGATGATGTCGTCAAGGCGCTGATGCGTGATGCTATTAGTGATGACCACCCGGCGCACATTCCCACCGCCGAACCCAAACGCACGCCATTTGGCCACGCCGGGCAGATCGCTTGGCCCGCTGGGAATAGAACCATCGCCTGGGCTGAAAGGATAAGCGCGGATGAAACCGTTCTCATCTTCCTGCCCCAACGGCAACAGACTGAAGATCGCCCACAACTCATACTCGGCGGCTTGATAGTCCTCCGACTTCACGCCGATGTAATAGACCAGGCCATTGACGGAATTGCTGTAGATGACGGCTTAGGTGCTGTTCGGATTCTATCGTGTTTCCCTATTAACCTTAGCAATACGT
>JASGKY010000040.1:0-12947 GCA_049840435.1 Verrucomicrobiota bacterium
TCGTAGCGTTCACTGCCGAGAAGATCGCGCATCGTCCAGTGCCGCTCCGCGAGGTCCGGAACGTTCAGCGAGACGTAACATTGGCTGCGCTGCGCAGACAAATTGACGACCGCGACATCGAAGCTGTGTTTTCCAGGCCAGAGCACGGTGATGAAGTTGTGATGCGATCCGTTGCCTTCCCAAGCGGCGCGGGGTGGAAGAATTTGTCCGATGCCTTGGCCAAGGTGCGATTGTTTCAGCATCGCGAGCAGGGCGTCGTAAGTGGCTTTGATCTCTGGTTGCACCGGTTCGACGGGCCGTCGCCCGAGTTGGACGGGCACTTTAATCTTCGCGCCGGTGAGTTGGCCTTCGTGAAGGAAGCGCATGCCCGGCAAGCCGAGGATGGCCAGGGCCGCCGCGCGGTTTTCGGCGGGCGATAATTTTTCCGCCACGCGCGGTTCGTCGTGGTTCTCGAGGAAATGAACGCTCCGGGTCACGTAGTCAGTCGGATGCGTGAGCAGTTTGCGTTGGGCCTCGCCCGCGTGCCGCCAGATGATGAGGTCGTCGTAGAGTGCCTTGTCGTAAGTGTAATCGAAGCCGAGCGATTGCAACTTTCCCTCCAAGCCCCAATACACTTCCGCCATGAAAATGAAACTAGGCTGGGCGGTTTTCACGGCCTGGATGGCGGCGGGCCAGAATTCCTCCGTAGGCGTGGCTTCGCTGCTGGGCAGGTGCGCCCAAGTCTTGGCGAAGACGTCATTCAACATCAACATCGCCATGTCGCAGCGGACACCGTCGCATTTGGTGGCGATTCCTTGGAGCAGTTTTACCAGTGCGGCCCGGGTACTGGCGCGGCGATACTCGAGTTGAGCCACATCGGTCCACGGTGCGAAGTAGGGGTCCTTGCCGTTGGCGATAAAGCGTGGGCCGTTTTTGGTTTTCACCTCGAACGTTCCCGAGACGGAATTCGGACTCAACACAAACATCTCCGGTTGTTCCCGCACCCATGCGTGATCCAAGCCCAAATGATTCGGCACGAAGTCCAATACAAGTTTCAGTCCGAGGTGGTTGAGTTTGGCGCGAAATTTTTTAAGCTCCTCGTCGCCGCCCAAAGTTTTGGGCACGGATAATCAGCGATGGAATAGGGCGAGCCGGCGACATCGGCCTCCGTCCAGCCGGGCAGGACCTTATCGGTACTCGCGACGTAGATCGGGATGGGCCATGGCAATCTGGCGCGCTTGGGGGCCAGTTGTCCACACGCCCATGAGCCAGATGTGGGTGAAGCCAGCCTGTTGCCAGGCTTGAAATTCCGAGTCCGGGTCCTGAGGCGAGCGTAACAGGTTGCTTGAGTTGCGCGGATAAGTCCTGAAGCCAGCAACGGGTGTTGATTTGGTACATCAACGGATGTCGGTTCATAATTGCCTCGCCCGCACGGTAGCAGGCGAGCCCGGCGACGCAACCGCAAACGCGGCAAACTTATCCTGCCTTAACGCGCTATCCAGTTGCAGCGGCATAGATCAAGTCGGCCGCGGCGTCGTAGGAAACCCGGCTCGTGTTGATGGTGAGGCTGTAGTTAAGCGGATCGTCGGCCTCTACCGCAAAATATTTCTTCAAGTAGCGGGCCCGGCCCTTATCCTCGCGAGCAATAAACTCCCGCGCTTCATTCAACGTCATCTCGTAACTGTGTTGCGCGTGTTCCAAGCGGTCCGCCAGGGAGGCGATCAAGCGCACGTGAAATACGCCCGGCATACTGGCGGTAATCAAGTGAGCGCCGCGACCGATGAGGATTACGTGCCCGAGCTGGGCCAGGCGCAAGATCGTCTCCTTTGTATATTCCACGATCGTCCACGTCGGCGGATGCACGCCGAACAGTTCATCAATCACATCTTGAATTTCGAAGACGCGATCCTCCGGCAGATGTTTGCTGAAATGGGTGGGCAGGTTGTGATCCTTGAGCACCTGTTCGATTAGGTTGCGATCAAACACCGTCCACGGCGCGGCGGGGGATCGGCGTTGGAGTCGGTGTGCCAGTCGTTTCGCCACCTCGGCAGCTCCGCAACCTGCCTGACGCGAAATCGTGATGGCGCGCAAGCTTGTGGCTTCAGGATTTGTTTTGGCCGTTGTTACCGGGCGGAGTTCCAAGTCGAGAACCGTCTGGCATTTGCCTACGTCAGCGAGAGTATTCATAAGCGCATCTCCAAGTTGGAAGCCCGCCGAGGCTCGTCGCGCGCGGTTGTGCGGCAAGTCAGGGTTTCCGAGACAACTTAGTCCTCGCGCTGCTGGAGTCCAGCGGCAGAAGTAATATTTGCGCCAGCCTTATGGTTGGATTAACCGAAACCATACCGGCCTAATCAGCTCCGTTTAAACTCACTGAGGTTTGACGGTCTGTGCGATTAATACTCCCGTTTTACAGTGACGCCTGGTTGCGGCACAGGATATTTGCCGTTGGCAAGCAATTGCAACGGGGCGGGGGAGTCAGTTGTTATTTGATCCAAGCCCGGCACAGACTCATGTTCGCAATCCAACATGTCCTCGTAGCTCACCATTTGCCCGGTATGTGCGGCCATGCGGCCCATTGAAGTTACGAGACTCGCTTCAATGCCATGCTTCGCTTCGTTGTACAGGTTTGTCATGTTGAATGGCATCGAGCAGGTCCCGCCATTCGTTGCGATACGGATTTTGCTCCTCCGGGCTGACTTTGGATTCCCAAATTTGATTAGAGCGACGTGCCAACTGACCTTGGTAAGTGCTCGACGGCAAACCGCAGTCGCCGTATTTGGAAACGACGGCCATGCCTTTGCTCCCGTGGACGGCGCTGGAATACATATCCTGACAACCCGTCATGCAACGCCCATCGAAGTTGAACTTGCTCCCATCAGCGAAGGTATATTCCACGGCATACACATCGAGGTTTTGGTCGATGTAGGGAGTGCCATCTGGGCTTTGGCGGAAATGCCGGGCGCCAAAGCTTCGGCCCGGATCGGCCACGCGTTTTTCATCCAGCAAACATGGTCGATGATGTGGATGTTGAAATCGCTGAAACAGCCACCGCTCGCCCAGATGAAGCTATGGAAACGTTGGATTTGATAGTGCAGCTCACTGATGCCTGGGGGTTTGGGGGTGGATGCAAAAAAGGCGACTGGTCCTTGCATCCGATAGCCGCGCATGGAGATGAGGTCGCCGATTTCACCATCTTGGATGCGCTTGTGTAATTCTTGCATCGCGCGGTTATGGCGCGACATCAGACCAACGCCGACCTTGAGATTCTTGGCGGTCGCAGCCTCCGCCAGCGTGAACATCCGCTTGCTCGTCGGGCCATCCACCGTTACGGGTTTTTCCATGAACACATTCAACCCCTTGGCGATCGCGTAACCGAAGTGCACCCAGCGAAACGCCGGTGGAGTGGTGAGGATGACAATATCGCCCGGGCGCAAGGCATCCATCGCATGCTTGTAACCATCGAAACCCACGAATTGCCGTTCCTTGGGCACATCTACGTCGGAGGGGAATGCTTGTTTGATGGAATTGAAGCTACGACCCAATTGCGTCTCGAAGACATCGGCCATGGCCACCAATTTCATGGGGGACATTTTTACGCTTAACGCATCCACAGCCGCGCCCGTGCCGCGCCCCCCGCATCCGACCAAGGCGAGCTGGATCGTGTTATTTTCTGCCGCGTGGACGTGGGGCAGGGCCAGGCCCGCCAAGGCGGAGGCTGCCGCGATGGTGCTGGTCTGTTTGAGAAAATCCCGCCGGGTGGTGCCAAAGAAGCGTTGGAGTTCATGCGGCATCGTTTCCCGTTCGGTTCGCTAGGTCAACAACACAAATGTGCGTCGTCAGACTTTGGACCTATGTTTCGGATCGGTTGAGCGCTGCCCAAATGATAATGCCGGCTAAGTCACCTTGTTAGGAGCCGGCAATCTGGGCGATTAAACCGAGAATTTGTCTTGGCCCGCGCCGGATTGTCTGGATGATGACGCTGAATTGATTTCCCGAAATTACGTCTGCTTTTTGATATGCGCATGAAACAAATGACCGCTTTGCTCTTGTCTTCCCTTGCCGTATCCACCTTGGCCGCCGCGGCTGCGCCAGTGGACTTGTTCAATGGGAAAGACTTTACCGGCTGGACCCAGCGGGGCGGCAAGGCCACGTACACGATTGAAGGCAATGAAATCGTCGGCACTTCCGTGACCAACACCCCCAATTCTTTTCTGTGCACGGAACAAACCTACGGCGACTTCATCCTTGAATATGAATTCAAAGTGGATTCCCGGTTGAACTCCGGCGTGCAGATCCGCAGCTTGGCCTATGATCAGGCGACCGAGTTTGTTTGGGAGGGCAAGGTGATTAAGATTCCAGCCCAGCGTGTCCATGGTTATCAGATCGAGATTGATCCCGACGTCCCGCGCAAACGCATGTGGAGCGGTGGCGTCTATGATGAATCGCGGCGCGGGTGGCTCTTCCCGAGCGGCGGCGAACAAAGCGCCGAGGCCAAAAAGTTCAGTGAACAAGGGCTGCGCATTTTCAAAGCCAACGATTGGAATAAAATCCGGGTCGAAGCGCGTGGCGATTCCATCCAAACTTGGCTCAACGGCACGCCCTGCGCCAACCTCAAGGATTCTGTTACGGCCCGGGGCTTCATTGCGTTGCAAGTCCACGGCATTGCCCAGGACGCTGACAAGAACGGCACCCAGGTGCGCTGGCGGAATCTGAAGCTCACCGATCTGACGCCGCCCAACAATACGCTAACGGCGGAAGAACAGGCGGCGGGCTGGCGCTTGCTCTGGGACGGCAAGACCACCACTGGGTGGCGCAGCGCGAAGGCTGAGACTTTCCCGGCCAAAGGGTGGGAGATCAAAGATGGCGTTCTCAGTGTTCTCGCTTCGGGTGGGGCCGAGTCTGCCGCCGGTGGTGACATCGTTACGCGCGAACGTTTCTCCCAATTTGAACTCGTGCTGGACTTCAAGATCACACCGGGCGCAAACAGCGGCATCAAGTATTTCTGCCAGCCGAATCTTGATCCCATCACCGGCACAGGGGCAAAAAGGACCTACTGGTTCAGCCATCGGGCTGGAATATCAAATCCTGGACGATGTCCGGCATCCCGACGCCAAACTGGGGCGCGATGGCAACCGCACCATCTCATCGCTTTACGACCTGATAACGGCGGCAGCCTCTAAGCAACCCAACCCGATCGGGGAGTGGAATACCGCCCGAATCTTGGTGCAAGGCAAGCACGTCGAACATTGGTTAAACGGCCAAAAGGTGCTCGCTTACGAGCGGGGTAATGCCGCCTTTCGCGAAGCTGTTGCCTTGAGCAAATATAAAAACATCCCCGGCTTCGGTGAGTGGGCCGATGGACATATTCTCCTTCAGGACCACGGCAACGCCGTTTCCTTCCGCAATCTCAAGCTCCGGGTGCTGGTGGATAAATAATTTTCCAATCGCATCACATTTATGAAATCGCAACCAAGCAAAAAGACATCTCTCGCCGGAATGCCGCGGCGCTCCTTCCTCAAAGGCGCGCTGGCTGCCGGTGCTTATTCTCTGGTCGGTCCGAATCTGTTGTTCGCGCAATCCGTCCCCTCGAGCGAGAAGGTCAATCTCGCCTGTATTGGGATCGGCAATCGCGGCGGGGAAATCATCACGGCGCTCCACGCCACCGGCCTTGCCAACATTGTAGCGTTATGCGACGTGGACATGGGCGCGAAACAAACCCAGGCCATCCTCAAAACTTTTCCCGACGCGCCACGCTTTCAGGATTTTCGGAAGATGTTCGACAAAATGGGCAAGGAGATCGACGCCGTGTGCATCGGCACGCCGGATTTTTCACATTTCCCCATCGCCATGTTGGCGATGTCGCTGGGCAAGCATGTCTATGTGGAAAAACCGCTCGCGCACACGTTTCGGCAGGTGGACTTGCTGATGGCCGCCGAGAAGAAATACAAGGTCGCCGCGCAAATGGGCAATCAAGGGCACTCCGATGCGAATTTCTTCCAGTTCAAAGCTTGGACCGAAGCAGGCATCATTAAGAATGTCACCAAGATCACCGCGTTCATGAACAACCCGCGCCGTTGGCACGGCAAATCGTATGCGGGTTTTCTCCCGGAGCAGCCCATCCCAGAAACACTCGATTGGGACGTCTGGTTGGCGACGGCGAAACATCATGCTTACAACGCGGGTTACACCAACGGTGAATGGCGTTCGTGGTTTGATTTCGGCAATGGTGCCCTCGGGGATTGGGGGGCGCACATCATTGATACTGCGCACGAGTTCCTCGACCTCGGTCTCCCGACCGAAGTGGACCCCGTGCGGCTCGAAGGTCACAGCCGGTTTATCTTTCCGCAAGCCTCGACACTCGTCTTCAAGTTTCCAGCGCGCGGCGCGATGCCTCCCGTCGAGATTACTTGGTATGACGGCCAAAACAATGTCCCGCCGCTGCCAGACAATTTCGGCGAAGCCGTCGTGGCCGGGGACATTCCGCCACCTTCCACAGGAACGATTGACACGAAGAAGAAGCCGCCGGGGAAGGTGATTTATGGTGAAGGTCTGACATTCAAGGGGGGGTCGCATGGCACGACGCTGAAAATCATCCCGGAATCGAAGGCGAAAGATCTGGCCTCGCGGTTGCCGGAGGTGCAAGAGTCCGTCCAATCACTTCGCAAACTTCCTGCGGGCGTGCAAAGGTCAGGAAAAATGCCGCTCTAATTTCGCGGTCGCCGGGCCACTATGTCAGGCGATGACGCTGGGCATCATTGCGCAGCAGCTCAACACCCGACTGCTGTTTGATCGGACCACGCGACAATTCACCAATAGCAAAGCCGGTAACGAATTGCTGGCCGGACCGCCGCCTCGGAAGGACTGGGAGCAATTCTACAAGTTGTAGGTCCTGCTCCGTTATTATTAACAATCAACTGCCGCCGCCGGAAGAATTCTCCCGGTGGCGGTGCTGTTTTTTGGTTCAATACTGAGGCGCATCCGCGGGCTCGCTCACCGGACGGATCTTGATGGCGCGAAATGCGGCGCTTGTTTCCCATGCCGCGAGTCCGAACGGTCGCGACAACATGATTTCGCCGAAGCGCACTTCAAGCTTGCGGCCTGTTGTGATCAGATCCACGACTTTCTTCTGTTCAATCCAAGCCTCAATCCGCTGTTCAGTCACGCGCAGTCGGATGCGATACCAGCGCCCGGTCTCAAAGCTGATGTATTTCGTCGTCTCATTTTCTGAGGCGTCGCCGCCATCCACATTCGATAACCCGACGATGCCGCCGCCCCAACCGCCAATGATCAAACTGCACCAAGAGTCGTTCACCGGAAAAGTGAGGCCGCAAAAGAAATCCCCGCCCTCCACACGCAGCGCTTCCAGCACGACTTCGTAATTCACTTTCGGGATTTCCTTCGTGTAATTCACACCCACGAACGGCTGGCCGCGGCGCAGCACCAGCAACCCATTCGTTATCCCGGCGCTGCCACCTTGATCGAATTTCGTCTCGCGCCAGTCCCCGAACGATTTGCCATCGAACAAATCCTGCCACTCCGCTGTGCCAAACGGGGCGATGGGTTGCGCGGCGGCGGCTTGCAACAATTGCTCTGAGGTCAGGCGCACGTTGGATTCCGGCAATACCACTGGAGCAGTGCGGGCGTAGGGCGGGGGATCATGATAACGAAAGCGCGCACAGCCCGTGAACCCCACGAGCAACATCAGCGGAAGCAAAATTACTTTTGCATTCATTTGTGTGCGCATTCTGGCAAAACTCTCCGGAAATGCACGGCAGGAAAAATCTCAGTTCGTCGTCCCGGTCGGGTGGTTCGCCTCCCCCTGCTACGCAATCCGCTTCCTCCTTGCCGGCCTTTTTGACGGGGCAGTCCGATGGCGTAACGATTGCCATTAAAGTGCAGCCGCGTGCCTCGAAGAATGAGATCAGTGCCACTGCCGGTCCCGAACTCCGCGTCAAAGTCACCGCCCCGCCCGTGGATGCGGCGGCCAACGAAGCCTTGCTCCGGCTGTTGGCGGATAAGTTGGATTGCTCTCGTGGTAAAGTAGAGTTGATCCGTGGTCACACCGCCCGGCATAAAGTGGTGAAAGTTCACGGCCTGACCGCGACCACTGTAATGGCGAAACTCTGGGCGGCAGGTAGCTAAGGTTATTCCCGATTTAGAAACGCAGAGAGCCGCGACGTTGAGTTGTTGAACATCCGGGCTCCAGTGTTCGAACAAAATTTTCTCCGGGGCTTCCCCGGGGATTGCGGGCCCGCGAAATTTTCTCCCTGAAGCCAGCGCTCCCCGGGGGGGCTTCGTAACTGTGCTGCCGTCATGACTTACCGTGTGGTCACGGGGCGGATGAATTTGTTTAGCGCGCCGAAGCGACGTCTTCTCACCGGCAAAATTTTCCGGTTGGCAGAGGCCGTGCTTAGAGCTGAATCGCTCTGCTTCATCATCGTTGATGCAGAATAAGGAGGTGGGGGTTGTTGGGGAAACTTGGTTAGCCGTATTTCGTACCGTGATTAAAAGTCGTTTGTTGTTCAAGGTGGTGGTCGGGTTGTTCGTCAGCTCTGCTCATTTGACCGCGCTTCAGGCCCAGTCCGTTTCATTGGCTTGGAATGCCAGTTCCAGTCCGGGGGTCGCCGGCTACGTCGTGCGTTATGGCACAGCTAGCGGCGTTTATTCTGTTGCGACGAATGTGGGTAATCAGACTTCCGCCACGGTCTCGGGATTGCAGGCGGGGCAGACCTACTATCTCGCCGTGACCGCACGGGACTCCGCCGGAGTCGAAAGTCTGCCGTCAAACGAAGCTTCGTATCAAGTGCCGGTCGTGCTGCCGCAGATCAGCTTGGATGCGCCGTTGGCCAACGCGAATTATCAAGCTCCTGCTTCCATCAATTGTGCCGCGAGCGTTATTGCGAATGGACACACAATCACCAAAGTTCAATTTTACAACGGCAGCACCTTGCTGGGTGAAGATGCGACCGCGCCCTACAGTTTGAATTGGAGCAGCGTGGCGGCGGGGACATACAACGTGAGTGCCCAAGTCGTTTATGACTCGGGCAGCACAGTGGCAACGGCAGCCGCAAATGTCACCGTCACCAATCCGTTGCCGGTCATTGCTCTGGCTGCGCCGACCAGTGGGGCAAGCTATGTCGCTCCTGCTTCAATTAATTGTGCTGCGAATGTCACTGCGAATGGACACACGATTACCAAGGTTCAATTCTACAACGGCAGTGCGCTTTTGGGTGAAGCGACCACCGCACCGTACAGCTTTGCTTGGAGTGGTGTGACGGCAGGCAGCTATAGCGTGAGTGCTCGGCTGGTGTATGATTCCGGCAGCACACTCGCTTCGACCGCGGCAAGCATCAGCGTCACCAATCCACTACCGGCCATCGTGTTGACGTCGCCGACCAATAATTCCAGCTACGGCAGTCCCGCGACTGTCGCTATCGCCGCGAGCGTTACTCCCAATGGTCGCACGATCACCAAAGTACAATTTTTTAACGGCAGCGCCTTGTTGGGCGAAGACACATCTGCTCCGTACGGTTTCACGTGGACAAACGTGAGTGCGGGCACCTATGCCTTGCTGGCGCGCGCCGTTTATGATTCGAGCAGCACCGTGGATTCCACGACGGCTAACATCAGCGTGAATGGCTTGCCAGCGCCGTGGCAAACGTCGGACCTCGGCGCAGTCGGCTTGACCGGTAGTGCCAGTGGGGCGGGCGGAATTTATTCCGTGCGCGGCGCGGGTAAGATTGCCGGCACGGCGGACAGCTTCCGGTTTGTTTACCAGACGCTCAGCGCCGACGGCGAAATCAAAGCGCAACTGACCGCGCTGCCGACCAGCAGCACGAATGGCAGCTTTGGCGTGATGATTCGCGAGACGCTGACCGCCGGTTCGCGCTATGCCTACATGGGCTTGTCGCAAGACCTCAAGTTCCGCTGGCAACGGCGCACCAGCACCAGCGGCAATACTTCGACCACGACGGCCACCGTTGCCGCCGTGCCCAATACCTGGGTGCGCCTTGTGCGGTCGGGCAGCACCATCACCGGTTACAAATCCGCCGATGGCGTGACGTGGACCAAGGTCAACAGTCGCAGCATCTCGATGGCGGCGAACGTTTATGTTGGCTTCGTGGTGGCTTCGGGCAGCACGAGTGTGCTGGGCGACGCCACGTTCGCGAGCAGCGTGGTGGTGCCATAACGAGAATTTCTCGGAGACGTTGTGAAGAAATTGTTTGTTTGCGGGGTAATTATTTCGCTGGTGTGGCTGTCGCTGGAAAGCAGGCAAGCCATCCAGTTCAAACTTCCTCAGTTCAAACTCACCACCGTCACTGCGGGCCGGGATGCGGCTGATCCTCGCAGTCTGTTTTCCGCTCGACCGTTGCGGGTTCAAGCGCGGGAACTCCCCGTTGCCGCGTCGCTGGAAACATCCGCGACCGACGATTTTTCTGCCGACGAAATCGAACAGTTCGTAGCGAATGTGATCTTGGCGGAACTGCCGGCGGCCCTTGATGCGCTTGATGGCAAAACCGACCGGGCTTCTGGGGAGACGCGCAAGCAGCTTCTCCGCCGCTGGGCCGAAAATGATCCTGCCGCCGCCGCCAAGTGGGCCGGGCAATTTCCTGAAGGCGATCAACGCAATGCTTTGTTTGAACAGGTCGCCGTGGCGTGGGCGGATTCGGATTTAGCGGGCGCAACTGAGTGGTCAAACCATTTGCCCGAGGGCGCGAGCCGACCGGCCGCCATCGCTGCCATCGCGTATGAAGCGGCCCGCACAGAGCCGCTGCTTGCCCTCGAACTCGCTGTGCAACTACCTGCGACGCCCGAGCGCAATGCACTTCTGACTTTTGCCGTCAGCCAGTGGGCTGCCGATAATTTCTCGGCTGCCGCGAAGTGGGCGGAGAAGATTGCGGACGCCGGGCTGCGGGAAGAAATGCTGGCGACCCTTGCCGTGGCAGCCTCCTCAGCCGATGCCCCGGCTGCTGCGAACTTGGTTGCCGGCAGTCTCGCGCCCGGCGACCGCGCAAGACCGGGCTGCCGTTGCTATCACCCAACGCTGGACGCAAACCGCGCCAGCGGATGCTGCCGCATGGGTAGCACAATTTCCGGACGCACCGCTGCGTGATGCCGCAGTGGAAAATCTCGTTGGGCTGTGGGGGCGGGCGGATGTGCAAGCGACCGCGAACTGGGTGAACAGTCTGCCGGGCGGTTCGTTGCGGAACTCAGCGGCTCAAGCCCTCGCTGCCCGGCAGTTTGATCGGGTGGCAGAAACGCAGTGACGGCAGCTAGTCGGTCGGAAACCAAAACAGAGAGTAGCGTGCATCACTCTGTACACCGCTCGACTATTCCGAACGTAGGCGTCCACGTGAGGAGGCCAAACCTTTTCTAGGAACGACAACCAATTCCCAATTCACCCCCCACCCCCCAACCCGCTCCCGGTAGGGACGGTGCGTTTGCGCCGTCCCCGCCCATAAAGCGGGCGGAATTCTCATGATCGGGACCTCGCGCCCCGGGTTGACCAGACGAGAAACCCTCTTGCCTAATTGGACTACCCCATTTTCGCCGCAAACCCCTCATTTTGAACCAAACCGATACAGTTAGACACGAAAGTGTAGCGTTGTGGGATACTTCCCGCCCCCATACGCAGGCCCATGCCAACTCCGACGCGAGTAATCGGTAGACCGATTGTCGTAATCGGTCTAACGAAACGAGCAATCGGTCTAACGAAACGAGCAATCGGTCTAACGAAACGAGCAATCGGTCTAACGAAACGAGCAATCGGTCTAACGAAACGAGCAATCGGTCTAACGAAACGAGCAATCGGTCTAACGAAACGAGCAATCGGTCTAACGAAACGAGCAATCGGTCTAACGAAACGAGCAATCGGTCTAACGAAACGAGCAATCGGTCTAACGAAACGAGCAATCGGTCTAACGACGCGAGCAATCGGTCTAACGACGCGAGCAATCGGTCTAACGACACGAGCAATCGGTGTAACGACACGAGCAATGGGAACACCGGAATGCGTGATCGGTGTAACGACTGGGGCAAACGGAACACCGATTGGAGGAAACGGTATTCCGATCAGGCCGATCGGTGTCACGGTTGGAGCAATCGGTGTTACGATTGGTCGGACCGGAATACCCGCCCGAGCCACCCGAGTAACGCTCAAGGCAATCGGAAGCGCGACTGGAGCAGTCGGGGGCGCGTTATGGGGAAACGGAATACCTCCCAAGGCCGGCGGAATCCAGGTCAAGCCCGGCGGAATCAGTTTTTAGCGGTCTTAAGTGCTTCCCAGTGAAAGCCACCCCGATCCCCAGCTTTTCCCGTTGACCTCAACCGCTCGTCACCATAGTGTCGCCGTGAACTTAGGAAACACCGGAACACTTTGATTCCATGTTTGGGGGCTAATATCCAATATCATGGAAAACTTTCCATATAATTAATTAGTTAGACTCCTTCGACACGCCTATGCTGAACGCGACAAAGGAACAAGATTTGTTGGACGCACTTCAGACGGCGCAGCGAAGCACGGACAGATTGGCGATTGAGCAGGCGGTCAGTCAGCTAGCTCTTTTCTACGTTGAGACGGCGCAGTTTTCCGCTGCCGTTTCGTTTTGGCGTCGTGGGGCTGAGCTTGTGGCGGCTAGTCCTGCACCCGACTCAGCCGAGCTTGCGACTTACTTGCATAATATGGCCGCCACTTGTTTGATACCGGCTGGACTGCGAGATGAGGCCCGTGCCATTCTCACGAGAGCGCGAGAGCTTTACCTGCGTCACTTTGGTTCTGACGCTCAGTGTGTGAAGGACGTAGAGGAGTTGCTTGGATGAAATCGACACTGGAGTCTAACCATGCGCTGCAGCGAACCCCGCGCTCCGCCCTCGGGTTGTTCGACAACCTTTGGTCCGCTCACCGGCCTCGCGGTGCGGGGTCGCTGAGCTTGGGTCGTTAGGCCTCCAATGCATCACGTTCCACCAGA